>NZ_APND01000003.1:0-614135 GCF_040361215.1 Salinisphaera dokdonensis CL-ES53 | reverse complement strand
CAGCCAGATCAGCACGTGGATGAGGGCCGCGAACAGCTCTGCCTCGCGAAAGCGTTCGTCGTGCTCGACGCGCAGCATGTGGCGAAGCCGCCGCTGCCAGCGATAACGGCCTTCGTTCAGACCGTCTGCCACCCGATCGACGGTACGGCTGGCGAGCCAGGCGACGAGCACGGCGGCAAGTGTCCCCGCGGCGGGGCGTAGCGGCAGATCGGTGAAACGACCGGGTTGGAGCCGGTCGGAAATGCTTAGGCCGACGGCGGTCAATGCCAGTGCTGCGACCAGCAGCGTGAGAAACGTATAGCGGGCCACGTACGCGCGACCTGCGGATACAGGGTATGCACTATTACTGGCATGTTCACGCGGCGCGGCGGCCTACGAGTAACGCAGTCCGGCTATAGTTCCTGCTCTCGCGGATAGATGTCGTCGGATGTAATCGTGCCGAGTCCGGGCCATTTGAGTGCTGGATGGGTTGGATTTATCCCCCAGACCAGCCCGAACAGGTTGATCTCGATACCTTCGTCCCAAGCGATGAGCAGACCGACAGCACCATATAGCGACAGCTGGTATCCGGTGCCGCTCGGTGCTGCGCTGATCAGGTCGCCGGCGAGATAGTCCTTGCCGATCGCGGTCGAGGGCAGCTCGACCTGCAGTTCCGGGACCCGTCGGACAAGCCACGCAGTAAACGTATTGCTGTTCGGGCCGGGCCAGATCCGGTAATCGGGAAACGGATACTGCGGCAGAACTTTCTCGATGCTGCGGATCGCCTGCTCGGCGACCGGCCCGCGCAGGTCGAGCAACATATCCGGTGTGGCGCCGACCCAGCGGCGGTCCGGCATGCCGATTCGGGAGGTCAGCGCCGGGCTGTTCCAGCCGGTGACCTGATGAACGGTGTAGGTCTGCGCGCCGGCCGGCTTGGTTGCAACCCAGGTATGCACGGCGAACAGGCCGCGCCAACTGAAGGCGCGGGCGGCGTAGACCTGAACCACGGCTTGTGGCGTATCGGCCGCGGCCGGGGCGAGCCCAGCCGTCGAGCGGTCTGCGGCGTGCCAGGGCGTCCCGAGCCGGATCTCGTCGCTGGCGAGCATGAGCAGCGGGCCGGACGCCACCAGGCCGATGATAATCAGCAGGCCGACGAGCCACCGCTTTGCCGTGTTCATGTGTGGGCGATTGCTACCGGGCGAGCGGGGCGGCCTGCGGTCTAGGCCTTGATCGTCACGTACTCGAGCACGTCGACGACCTGTTCGGGCGACTGCGCCCAGGCCATGGCAGAGGCGTCGACTTCCTTGAGCGGGTGGACGATGTCTTCGCCGTGCAGGGTGATGTAGGGGCGCCCGAGCGCGGCACAGTAGCCGGCGTCGAAGGCGGCGTTCCACTGTTTGTACTGATCGCCGAAACGGATGATGGCGATATCGCAGTTCTCGATCAGGCTCTTGGTGCGGATGCCGTTGACCTTTGAAGACTGGTGGTCGCGCCAGAAGCCGTTGTCCGGCTTGCCGAGAACGTCGCCGGCTGCATCGCTGGCCGGATGATCCGTGACCGGGGAGACGAAGGTGACCGGTAGGTCCCGCGCTTCTGCGCCGGCCCGGATCTGGTCGCGCCAGTCGGTATGGATCTCGCCGGAGAGATAGATCGTCCAGTGCATGGCGGTGGCGTGGGTGCTCATTCGCAATCCTTGTCGAGTTTTTTCGATGGCCCGAGCCGGCGGAGCGCCGCCCGGACGAAGGTCGAGGGCGCCAAAGCCTACTGCAACAGCCGTGTGCTCGCTATCGCCTGCCTTGCGGCCCGCATCCATATCCCGAACACTCGGGTAACCGTTAAGCGAACCCCAGTGATAGCTATCGCCATGAAGCGTTTATCTTTTGTGCTTGTTGCCGCGGCTCTCGTATTGGCTGTGGCGTCGGTCACTACCGCCTCGGCCGCCGAACCGGAACCGATCCGGATCTATATCGACGAGTATGCCGAAGGGCAGGTGATGAGCCATGTGGCGAAAAGCGTCATCGAGTCCGAATACGATGTGCCGGTCGAGCTGAAGACGGTGTCGGTCGGCCCGGCGTTTCTGGGCGTCGCCAAGGACGACCGCTCCCTGTTCCTCGTCGCCTGGCTGCCGCGCACCCACGGCGATTACATGGATCGCGTGGGCAAGGACGTCGACAACCTGGGTGAGCTGTTCGACGGCGCGCGCCTGGGTTGGGCCGTGCCCGCCTATGTGCCGCAAGATCAGCTGTCGAGCATCGCAGACATGAAGAAACCCGAAGTGCAGGAAAAGCTCGGCGGCACGATTCAGGGCATCTCTGCCGGCGCCGGGCTGATGCAGGTCTCCAAGGAAACCATCGACGGCTACGGCCTCGACGACGACTATCGTCTGATCACCGCCAGCAGTGCAGCGATGACGGCTGCACTCAAACGCGCGATCGACAACAGGGAATGGATTGCGGTCACCGCCTGGAGTCCGCACTGGATGTGGGAACGCTTCGACCTGCGTTATCTCGACGATCCTGAAGGCCTGCTCGGCGGGCGCGAGCATGTGGACGCGATTGCGAGCAAAGGCCTCGCCAAGAGCGAGCCCGACGTACACGCCATGCTCAAGCGCATGCACTACAGCCTCGATCAGATCAACACGATGCTGGTGAATGCCGAAGCGACGTCTTACAAGGAAGCGGCCCAGATATTCATCGACGAACATCCGGAAGTGATTGCCGAATGGACCGGCAAGAGCGCGACACACTGATCGATGCGCGGCTCGACATCGGCCCTAGGCATGGCTGGTGTTTTCAGCCGGCGATCGAGCGGCCTTCGAGCCAGGGCAGCGTCGATAGCCTGATCTGCCAGCCGTCGTCTGCGCGTTCCGCGAAGCTGATTTCCAGCGCAGTGCGTTCCCGGAGAACAGTTGTTGTGAGCGTTGCTGGATCGGCCAACAGATCGTGCGCGGGGGCGATGCCGGCGCGGGCCGTGACAGCCATGGCGTGATCGCCGTATTCGAGCCAGGCCGGCAGGCCGTCGGCATCGAATTGCACGATCGGCTCGGCTTTCCTGTTCTGCGATACACGCGACCAGAGTTCCCGGTAGCGACCCACCGGCTGACGCTCTTCGAGGGTGTTTTCGTCGACGAATCGCATGACGCCAAGGTCCTTCTCCAGCCCTGGCGACAGATCGACCAGCCGGTGCCAGCTGCAGAAGTGGCCCTCGACACGGGTGATGCCGGCGAACGCCGTCTGCCCGGCGAGCCAGATCAACTGTTCGTGGCTGCAATCGTCCAGCGAACCGACGCCGCTGAAATCGGGTCGCTCGCCGGGCACGCGCAGGTCTGCATGCCAGTCGCCCGCCTGCAGCCAGTACACCTGTGTATCGCGGTCGACGTACGTAGGCTCACCGTTGGCCGGTTCGGCATATAGCGTGCGTTGCCACAGACCGTGATAGCGGAGCGGTACGTGCCCCATGATCAGACGTCGTCCTTGTGGCGGGCGTGCTGGCCCAGCGTGCCGGCGCCTCGGGCGCCGTCCGGCAGTTCGATCTCACCAGCCGCCAGCCGTTGCTTGAGGTAGTTGAAGGTCTGAATCGTCTGCGCCCAAAGATGATCGCCCGCGGCCAGCGGTTCGTACTTCGGCGTGTCGCCGTCGTCCAACATCGCCGGCAGCGGCGCCACTTCGGTGTGGTAATCAGCGGCGAAGAACAACGGGAAGCTGTAGCGCTCTTCCTTGACCTTACGTACCCGGTGCGAGGTGGCCACGAACGCCCCGTTGGTCCAGATCTCGAGCATGTCTCCGATGTTCACGATCAGTGCATCCTTGCGGTAGGGCACGTCGATCCATTCGCCGGCGCCATTCATCACCTCTAGGCCGGGTGCGGTCGGGCGCAGCAGGGTGAAGCATTCGTAGTCGGTATGCGCGCCGATGCCCTGGGCGTCGGTGGCGTTCGGATCATAGGGGTAATGAATCAGGCGCAGCTGGCTCGGCGGTTCGTTGACCCTACCCAGCAGGGCGTCGGTTTCCAGGCCGAGTGCCTGTTCGAAGCCGCGCATCAGGGCCCGTCCGACGTCGAACACGTTCCGGTAATAGGCATAGACGTCGTCGGCGAAGCCGTCGAGATCGGGCCAGACGTTGGCGCCCATCATCGGCGTGCCTGCGCGCACCTCAGGGTGGTCGCCCGACAGTTCGAACGACAGGTCGAATGCTTCCTTGGCGTCGGCCTTGGTCGGATCCGGGGCTTCCTCACCGGCGGGGACATAGCCGCGGTGATTGTTCGACTTGCCGATGTAGTGCTCCATCTTGCGTTCGAATGGCAGGTCGAAGAAGCGCTTGGTCTGGTCGAAAAGCGCCTGCTGGCAGGACTCGGAAATGCCGTGGTTCACGACGTAGAAGAAACCGACGTCGCGGCCCGCGCGCCCGAGTTCCTCGGCCGTCGCCTGTTGCGCCGCGGTATCGCTGCCGAACAGCGGGGCGATGTCGATGGCGGGGATGGATTCGAAGGCGGTGGGTTGGCGGGTGCTCATATCAAACCTCTGAATTCGTGCTTTGTTGCATCGCTTGTTGGAGCGCTGGCAATTCGAGTTTTCAAATGGGTATGGCGGTGTGTGAAGTTGCCTCAGCTTTCGGTGGGCGCTTTGACTTGGTGTTTCGCACTGCTGTGCGACTCCCTTTCTTTTGCTTGTCCAAAAGAAAGGAAGCAAAGAAAAAGACACCCTCTCTCGCGTCGGCGCTACGCGCCGATACCCTGCGCTGCTCGCCCGGCCGGGGCGCAGCCGGAACTCGCCGCGCTGCGCGCGACTCAGACACCCGGCTGCTTGATCCCCGGCCGTGCTCCGCTGCTCGGCGCTTGGCCAAGGGAACCCAATGAAGACAAGCTCCCTGCGCTCGCCAAGATCGCTCAGCGGTTTTTTGGGTCGGACGGCGCCGAAGGCGAATCTGACCGGGCCAAGTCGCTGGATCCAATTTCCACTCGACAGCTTGTCTACCGAAACACTTCGGGTCGGGTTGACTGTATTCGGGCCCCGTGTGGAGCGACGAGAAGCGCAGGGCCGAAGGGTGTCCGGCGCACTGCGCCGGTGCGGCCAGCCTGTTTGAGGATCGCCAAAGCGATCCGAGTTCTGGCCGCATCCCTTCGGCGTGAGCATCGCAGTGCACCGACGCGCTTCGCGTCGGCGCGCAATCCGGGTGTCCTTTCCTTTGCTTACTTTTGTTTGGACAAGCAAACGAAAGTGAGTCGCACAGCAGTGCGAAACAAAAGGTCCGACTAACTCGTGAGTGCCGAAAGACTCGTGGCATAGAATCAACGGTTCTACGTTCAGCCTCGTGTCGTTTTTCAAGCATCGTCGGTATCGAGAATCACCACCGGCTGGCCCGCAGCCACGGCCCCGCCTTCGGCAATTGGCAGGCGCGCGATACGGCCGGCCTGACGAGCGACGATTTCGACTTCCATCTTCATGGACTCGACCAGGGCAACGACCTGACCGTCCTCGACGGCATCGCCTTCAGCGACCTGCAATTTCCAGAGGCTGCCGGAGACCGGACTGTCGACGCCGGTCTCGTTCGCGGCCAGCTCCGCGGTTTCGCTGACTTCGGGCGTGTTGTCCTCGAAGGTGAACTGGCCGTTGGCGCGCCAGTGCGCCATTTCCTCCTGGAACGCCTGTTCGCGTTGTTCGCGAAACGTGGCGATCTCGTCGCGGACCGGTTCGAGCGCGGCTTCGTGTTCGGCGAGCGAGAACTTGACCGTCTCGGTCTTGAGATCGAACCGCCCGTGGATGAACTCCCGGCGGATCTCGGTGAGCTCGTCGTGGCTGACCTCGTAGAACCGTAGCTGATCGAAGAAACGCAGCAGCCACGGCTTCTCGAAGTGGGGGGTCTCGCGGTAGCGATTCCACATCTGCAGCGTGCGACCAACGAACTGGTAGCCGCCTGGGCCCTCCATGCCGTACACGCACAGATAGGCGCCGCCGATGCCTACAGAGTTTTCGGCCGTCCATGTCCGCGCCGGGTTGTACTTGGTCGTGACCAGGCGCTGGCGCGGGTCGAGCGGGGTGGCCACGGGCGCGCCGCGATAGACATCGCCGAGACCCATGACCAGATAACGGGCGTTGAACACGATATCCCGGATATCGTCCTGGCTGTTCAGGCCGTTGATCCGTTTGATGAAATCGAGATTGCTCGGGCACCAGGGTGCATCCGGACGTACGCTGCGCTGATACTTGTCGATGGCTTCCTGGCAGGCGGGATCGTCCCAGGATAGCGGCAGATGCACGACGCGTGATTCGACGGCCAGGTCCTCGACGTCGCGCAGCTCGCGTTCCGCGGTTTCCAGATGGGCGAGCAGCGCATCGAGTGAGAGCACGTTCGGGTCGTAGTGGATCTGCAGCGAGCGGATGCCGGGCGTGAGTTCAGCGATGCCGTCGAGCGGGTTCTTTTGTAGCCACAGCATCCAAGCGTGGGCGCGAAAACGCAGCGCGATATCCAACTGCATCTCGCCGAATTCGATCAGCAGGAAGTCGTCGCCGGCACGGCGATAGACCAGCTGCTCGCCGGCGGTTTCGGTATCAAGTTCTCGCAGGATCGGGCTGTCGCGGTCTGCGGCGAACGCCGGCTTCGGCGTTTCGTCGAGGGTCGCCAGCAGGGTCTTCTGGCGTGCTTCGAGCGCCCGCGCGGTGTCGAGCGAGACGGGTACGAAGCGCACGGTATCGCCCGCTGCAAGTTGGCCGAGCTTCCAGCGTTCGGCGCGCACGGTCGTGGCCGGACACACGAAGCCGCCGAGCGAAGGGCCGTCCGGGCCGAGGATGACGGGCATGTCGCCGGTGAAATCAATCGTGCCGAAGGCGTAGGCGTTGTCATGAATATTGGACGGGTGCAGGCCGGCTTCGCCGCCGTCCTCGCGTGCCCATTCGGGGCGCGGGCCGATAAGGCGCACGCCGGTGCGGTTGGAGTTGAAGTGGACTTCCCAGTCGTGGCCAAAGATGGTGTCGACGTCGTCTTCGGTAAAGAAATCCGGCGCGCCGTGCGGGCCGTAAAGCACGGCGACCTGCCAGTGGCGCCCGGACTCGTTGGGCGTGCCGTATTCGGGCTGGAGATCGGCGGCGAGCGTGCGCGATTCGACGGCGTCGAGCGGCGCCAGCGGAAGCACGTCGCCGCTACGCAGTGCGCGCCCGGCATGGCCGCCGAACTGGCCGAGCGTGAAGGTCGAACGCGACCCCAGATAGGCCGGACAGTCGATACCGCCGCGAATCAGCAGATAGCAACGCGCGCCGCCGTTAATCTTGCCGAGCTTGAGTTCGGCGCCGGCGGCGACGTCGAGCACCTGCCAGGCAGCCATCTCGACGCCGTCCAGCGTGGCCGCGATCGGCGCGCCCGCAATCACGATCTGGGTCGCGCGATTGAAGCCCAGCGTCGGACCGGTGAGGGTGATTTCCAGACCGGCCGCGTCGGGCGCATTGTCCAGCAGGCGGTTACCGAGACGGAACGACCAGTTGTCGAACGGACCGGACGGCGGCACACCCACGTCCCAGTGCCCGGTGCGTCCGGGCACGTCCTGAATGGTCGTCATCGTGCCCGCATCGAGCACTTCGATGGTCGGCGGCGACCATTCCAGGTCGGCCAGCCAGCGGGTATGGATATCCGCGGTCGCGAAACGCTCGTCGGCCAGCACATGGGCCAGCCAAGTTCGGTTGGTTTCGATGCCGTAGACGGCGCTGTCTTCCAGCGTTTTGGCCAGGCGGGCGCGTGCCGTATCGCGATCGGTCGAATGCACGATGACCTTGGCCAGCATGGGGTCGAACAGCGGCGAGATCTCCAGCCCGGCTTCGATGGAATGATCGATACGCAGATCGTCGCCGGTTGGGAATATGACCTGTGTGAGGAGCCCGGCGCTGGGACGGAAATCCTGGTGCGGATCTTCGGCGTAGAGCCGGGCCTGGATGGCGTGACCGCGTGGAATGAGGTTGGCAGTCAGGGCATCCAAGTCGCTCAGTTCGCCGGCGCCTAGACGCACCATCCAGTCGACGATATCCACGCCGTAGACTTCTTCGGTCACGCCGTGCTCGACCTGCAGGCGCGTGTTCATTTCCAGAAAGAAGAAATCTTCGCGCGTGGCGTCGTAGATGAACTCTACCGTGCCGGCGCTGCGATAGTTCACGGCCTCGCCCAGGCGCACGGCGGTATCGAGCAGGGCGTTGCGTACAGCCTCGGGCAGAGCCGGTGCCGGGCATTCCTCCAGCACTTTCTGGTTGCGGCGCTGCGTGGAGCAGTCGCGCTCGCCGATGGCGGCGATCTTGCCTTCGCCGTCGCCGAAGATCTGGACTTCCAGATGACGGGCTCGGGCAATATAGGCTTCGACGAACACGCCGGCGTCGCCGAAGTTGCGCTCGCCTAGGCCGCGTACGGAGTCGAAAGCGCGGGTGAGTTCGCCCTCCGTTTCGCAGACCTGCATGCCGATGCCGCCGCCGCCCGCGGTGGACTTGAGCATGACCGGGTAGCCGATACGCTCTGCTTGCTGCCGGGCTTCGGCGACGTCGTCGAGCAGCCCGGAACCGGGCACGAGCGGCACGTTGGCGTTCTCGGCCAGCTTGCGGGCCTCGTGCTTGAGGCCGAAGGCATGCACCTGTTCTGCGGTCGGGCCGAGGAAAACCACGCCGGCCTTTTCGCAGGCAGCGATGAAATCCTCGTTCTCCGAGAGAAAGCCGTAGCCGGGATGGATCGCCTCGGCGCCAGACTCGGCAGCGATGGCCAGCAGCCGGTTGCGATCGAGATAGGTATCGCTCGCACCGCCGCTGCCCAGCGAGTAGGCCTCGTTGGCCTCCTGCACGAACAGGGCATCGCGATCGGCTTCGGCATAGACGGCCACCGAGGCCACGCCGAGGGCCTTCAGGCTGCGCTGAATACGTCGGGCGATGGCGCCGCGGTTGGCGATCAGGACTTTGGAAAACATAGGGCAATGCCTTCAACGGCGGGTCGTCCCGCGGTTTGTCGTCGGCGGCGCGGGTCGTCCCGGCGCCGGTCGCGATCGGCAATGCCGATCAGTCCCAGATCAGCACTTCCAGTGGCGTCGGGTTGAAGCCGCTGCAGGGGTTGTTGAGCTGCGGGCAGTTGGAGATGAGTACGACGACGTCCATCTCGGCGATCATCTCCACGTACTTGCCGGGTCCGGAGATGCCGTCGTCGAAATACAGCTCGCCGTTGGCGGTGACCGGCACGTTCATGAAGAAATTGATGTTGTGGGCGATGTCGCGCTTGGTGATGCCGTACTCGGGATGGTTGGCGATCGCCAGCATCCAGTTGTCGCGACAGGAATGCATATGCCGCTTTTCCAGGTCGTAGCGCACCGTATTGGACTCGCTGGCACAGGCGCCGCCGAGCGTGTCGTGGCGCCCGCAGGTATCGGCACTGATCATCAGCATCACGTTGTTGAGATTCGAGCGCAGCTCGGTGCCCGTGGTCAGATAGACCTTGCCCTGTTCGCGCACGGTATCGACCGCGCTGTAGCGCTCGGATGGGTCGTTCGCGTTGAAGAACAGGGTGTCGGCGGCTTCGTTGCCTTCGACATCGACGATACGAATCGTCTGGCCGGCTTTGACGGTGCCGATGTAGTGGTCGCCGGCATCGATGAGTTGGCGAAAGATCGCGTTTTCTTCGCGTTGTTGGCTTGCGATGGTCATGGCGTGCTCCTTGTCGATGGTTTCAGCCGGCGCCCAGGTGATAGAGACGGTTGTTGGCGAAGCCGCGCGCGTTCTCGTCGCAGTGCTGCCAGCAGACATCGTTCTCGTCGGGGGCGGCGGCGGTGCCGAGCGCGATACCCACCCCGCGCTTGGGGTATTCCGCGGCGGGATCGAGCGGGTGCGGGCAGGTGTGCAGTGCGACCAGCGTGTCCATCTCGAAACGCAGCGTGACCGAATCGCCGGCCTTGCAGTGGCCGGGCACAAACGACAGATGGCCGTCGTCGTCGGCCGCGACTTTGGAGAACACATTCAGGTTGGCGGCGAGATCACGCTTGCCCAGGCCGTACTTGGCCAGTTCGATCAGGAAACTGTCGTGGCCGGTCTGGGTCCAGTCATTGAGCGCAGCCTGAAAGCTCACTGGCTGCCAGCCCTTGTCGATCATGTGGCCGGCGTGGAGATTGCCGCCGACCGGATCGTGCCAGCCCAGATCGTCCTCGATGATCGAGGCGAAGATCCGCCCCATATCCGAATACAGGCAGTTGCCGCGGGTCAGCTTGAAGGTGTGCTGACATTTCAGGCTGTCCGGCAGGTTCAGCCGTTCGAGCAGGTTCTCCGGGTTGTACATGAGCAGGCCGACGTTGGTGTCGGGCTCGCTTGCGGTCAGCGTCATGGTGGTACCGCGACGCAGGCGCAGCGACCAGTGCTGGCCGCCGGGCAGGTGCGTTTGATAGGCGGGTTCGCTCACGATGTCATGTCCTCCTGAAGTTTCGTGGCCTGGGAAGGCGCGTCCTCGCGGTTGCGTTCCACGTCCAGGTCGTAGGTGATGGTGGCGCCGTAGGCCTGCGGCGCCTGCGGATCGTCACGCCACTTGTCGAAGACCCACACGCGCGTACCCAGCGCGAAGGCTTCTTCGATGTCGTGGGTGATCATGAAGATGGTCAGCTTCTGTTCGCGCCAGAGCTTGCCCACGAGCTCGTGCATGTCCTGGCGGATGCCCGGGTCGAGCGCGCCGAAGGGCTCGTCCAGCAGCAGAATCCGCGGCTTCATCATCAGCGCCTGGGCGATGGCCAGACGTTGTTGCATGCCGCCTGACAGCTCGTGCGGATACTTGTCGAGCGCGTGCTGCAGGCCCACTTGGGTGAGGCGTTCCATGGCTGCTTCTTTGGCCCTGCGCCGACCGGCGCCGAACAGCTTGCCGAACACATGCGAGCGCGACAGTTCTTCGGCGATGATGGTGTTGCCGAGCACGGTCAGATGCGGGAAAACGGAGTATTTCTGGAACACCACGCCGCGATCCGGGCCGGGTTCGCCCGGGATCGGTTTGTCGTCGACCAGCAGCTGGCCACGGGTGATCGATTCGGTGCCGAGCAGCATCTTCAGGAACGTGGTCTTGCCACAGCCCGAGGCCCCGACAATCGTCACGAACTCTCCCGGCTCGACGGAGAAGTTCAGTCGCTCGAGCACGACATCGTCGCCGTAGTGTTTCTCGAGGCCTTTTGCTTGAACGAGACTCATCCGGCTGCCTTTTCGTCGACGTGGTACCAGGGGAACGACCAGCGCGAGATCCACAGCAGGGCCTGATCGATGATGAAGGCGAGCAGCGTGATCCACGCGACATAGGGCAGGATCACGTCCATTGCCAGATAGCGGCGCACGAGGAAGATGCGATAGCCGAGGCCTTCCTGCGCGGCGATCGCTTCGGCGGCGATCAGGAACAGCCAGGCACTGCCGAGCGCCAGCCGGGTCGCGGCGATCAGGCGCGGGGTGAGCTGGGGCAGCAGCACCCGCAGCATCACCTGCCAGGAATTAGCACCCAGCGTTTGCGCCTTGATGCGCTGTTCGTCCGGAAGGCGTAAAGCCTCACCGGTGAGATCGCGGATCAAAAACGGCGTGATGCCGATCACGATCAACACGATCTTGGCCAGCTCTCCGGTGCCGAAGGCGATGAACAGAATCGGCAGAATGGCCAGCGGCGGGATCAGCGAGACCACGGTGATCAGCGGCGAGAACGGCGCCCGGAACAGGGGCAGGCCACCGCTGAACAGGCCGAAGAACAGGGCAGCCAGCGCGCTGATTGCGACGCCGATGCCCAGTCGCTCGAGACTGGCGAAGGTGTCTGCCCAGAGCGGAATGCTGCCGGTACGTACGTTCGCCTCGGTGGCGAGGCCGTAGAAGGTCTCGCCCATTGCGGCCGGCGAGGGCAGCAGTCGGTCGTTCGGGTTCTCCGCCAGCCGCGCGCTGGAGGCGCTCAGGTAGACGAAGGCGATCAGCATGAACGGCAGCAGAGCCAGTGCGACGCGTGCCGGGCGCTTGGGCTTGAGATTGATCAGGCGCTTCATGGAAAGGTCCTTGGAAAGATCGGGCCGGCGACCAGCCGCGAGTGAACGCCGCGGCCGGTTTCATGCCGGGCTACTGCGCCTTGTCGTAGCCTTCGGTATAGGTCGGGTCGAAACGCAGCTGCACGTTCGACGGCGTGCCGTAAACGCCCGCCGGGTTCTCGATGCCGACGAAGTCCGGGCCGGGCGCGCCCGCGCCGAGCA
The DNA here is from genome assembly GCF_040361215.1 of Salinisphaera dokdonensis CL-ES53. NCBI lineage: Bacteria > Pseudomonadati > Pseudomonadota > Gammaproteobacteria > Salinisphaerales > Salinisphaeraceae > Salinisphaera > Salinisphaera dokdonensis. The sequence continues at coordinate 601,961 of NZ_APND01000003.1, read as the reverse complement.
GGCCGTGCTTGTAGCTGAATTCGGCAACGCGCTGCATGGTGTCGAGCAGTTCCTGGCTCTTCATGAGCTTCGCGGCTTCTGCCGGGTCGGTATACAGATGCGTGGCTTCGAGCTGCTTCTTGTAACCGGCCAGGTCGGTACCGGCCGCCTCGGCCATGGCCGACAGCGCGGCTTCGTCACCGGCAGCGATCTTTTCCATCACCTCGTACCAGGCGCCGACCAGCGCATTGCCGAAGTCCGGGTTGGCCTTCAGCGTTTCGGTGCTGACCACCATCATGTCGAGGATTTCGCGCGGGATTTCGTGCGAGGTGAATACGACATGCGCGTCGGGCATGTCGGCAATGCTCATCAGCTGCGGATTCCACGCGGCCACAGCATCCACATCGTCGTTGACGAACACGCCGACGATATCGGCATCCGAGGTGTTCACCGTTTCGACGTCGCGTTCGGACAGGCCCACACTTTCCAGCGCCCGTGCCAGGAAGTAGTGCGAGACGCTGAACTGCACGAGGTTGACCTTGCGGCCCGCGATGTCGGCGAGATCGTCGCTGCCCTTGAGCACGATGCCGTCGTTGCCGTCGGAATAGTCGTTGATGATCAGCGCGGTGGAATCGACGCCGCTGGCTGCGGGCAGGGTGAGCGCGTCCATATTGGTCATCGCGCAGCCGTCGACATTGCCCGAGGTGTACTGGTTGATCGACTCGACATAGTCATTGACCTGAACCAAGTCGATGCTGATGTCGTACTTGTCGGCCCACTTGTCGAGAATGCCGCTGGAATCGGCATAGCTCCATGGCATCCAGCCGGCATAGATGGACCAGCACACGCTGAAGTTGTCGCGCGGGCCGCTGGCGGCATGGGCATAGCCCAACGGGGCGAGGACGAGCGCGCCAATGATGGCAAGACGTGCGAGGGGGGCGATACGGGAGCGGGCGGGCATGAGGCCTCCGGTTTCGACTTAAAGACACGGGGGTACCGACAAGCAGCGTGCTGCTCGGTGACCTCCCGGGCTTTTATCCCGCCGTGTAACCTGCGCCGGCATGCCGGTTGGCAGGTCGAGTGCTCTCGGTCCAGTCGTTGCGTTCTTGAGCAACCGGAACCCTAGCGCTCCATTGGAAACCTGGTTGTTTGCGACAGCGTGCGCTGCCGGTACCCGTTTGTACTTCCTTCGCCCTGGCTAATGCAGGAACCCTGCCAGTTGGTTTTGCACGCTGGTAATCAAGGGCTTGGCCGGGTCTGGCCTTTTCCAGGCTGATGTTCCTGGATGGCCGTTGTGTGCGGATGCACCGTCAGGGTGCACTGTGAACGTGCAGGCCGCACTAATCCTGCGACCGTTCGACACGAATATGCTGGGCGAGCATATGGCGGGCGAGCTCGACCAGCTCGCCGATGCTGTCGACCACGGCATCCGGTTGGTGGGGATGACGCACGGTGCCGGGAAATATCTTGTCGATCCAGGCCTGATCCCAGCCGGCGCCGTTATAGAACACCGCGGCCACGCCGGCACGCTTGGCCGCGACCACGTCGGTTGTGGAATCGCCGACATACCAGATGTGTTCGTCGGGTTTGCGGCCGATCTGTTCCAGGGCTTTGAGCAGCAGATCCGGATGCGGCTTGCGGTGTTTCACGTCGCTGCCACAGGTGATGGTGTCGAACAGATCCTGCCAGCCGGTGCCGTCCACGATCGCGAGTTCGTGGTTCATGAACTCGCGGTTGCGGTTGGATATCAGCCCCAGCGTGATATCGAGATCGCGTAGGCGCTGGAGGTTTTCACGGATGTCGGGTTCCAGCGGGGTGACTTCGCCGACGTACTTTCGATACGACTCGTCGAAAGCACCGTGGGCACGGCGCTTGGCGTCAGGATTGTCGCCAAACAGCACTTCGAAGATATCGGTACGCGAGATCTTGCGTTCGCTGACGATGCGCGGGTGCAGGGCGCGGTTGTCGCGCACGTATTTGACCAGCTTCGCGTCTTCGATGGTCTTGGATTCGTCGGGCGCGAGGAGTTCGTCGAGCAGGCCTAGATCGTCGAGTCGCGGCAACACGTCGTCCACGGCGTGATACATGGCGTCGTGGGTGTCGACCAGCGTGGCGTGCCAGTCGATGAGGATGGTCGTCGGTTCGGCGTGGGGCAGCTGCAGGATGCTCATGCGCGGCGTTTCATCAATATGAATGACGCCGCGATTGTGCCTCAGCCGCGATCGGCGGCAAGCGCCGGCGTTCCGGATCGACCGGAACGCCGCCAACTCACGGTCAGCTCGGCAGGGCGCCGGACTGCTTGGCTTTGTGGGTCGAAATGGCGTCCATCAGTCCGGGCGCGAGCACGTCGTGCGGCGGCATGCCCAACTCGCGCAGGCGGTCGCGGATGGCGCTCATGTTGTCCGGGTTCTCGCCGGTCTCGATGATCGACGACACGAACGCCGCGAACTGCGGTTCGGACCAGCCGGCCTCGTCCGAGAGCTCGGTATGCACGAAGTCGAGTCCGTGGAAGGGATGGTTCGTGTCCTCGATCCGCCCGAACATGTGCACGCCGCACGCCTTGCAGGCGTGGCGCTGGATCGCGGCCGACTTGTCGACGATTTCCAGCTTGTTCTCGTTGGCTTCGACGCCGACCGCGTCACGCGAGACCACCGCGATCACTGCAAAGCGCGCGCCTTCAGGCTTCCAGCACTTGCTGCAGCCACAGGCGTGATTATGGGCCGTCTGGGCTGCGACCTTCACTTTTACCGGGTCACTGCTGCAATGGCAGGTGAGTATGCCGCCGCCGAAGCTGTCGTTGCCGGGCTTGAAGCCCTCGTCGACAGAAGGGTGGATGGACGGCTTGCCGCCCGAAGTCAGGCCCGGGCTTTTCGGGGCCGACGGCGAACCGCCGGGCGGTGTGTCGTCGTGACTCTTGCCGGTAAGCGCGTCGATGATCTTCTTGAACATGTTCCTCTCCTGCCGAATCTCGCACGGTGTTGTTGTTATGTGTGCCTCTTCACGTGAGTACACGCGAAGAGGCCGCCCGCTGTGTCGCGGGTCAACACCACTATCGACCTGAAGAAACACCCTGTCCAATAGGGATTGATGGCGCCACGCATAGCTCGCTGTTATGCGTGGCGCCTACCGTCCGGCAAGAAATCGCCGGGGTGTCGTGCCGGCAGGACGGTGCCCGCCCCGCACGATCTGCCGGTGGCTAGGCGGCGCCGGCTTCCTTTTCGCGGATGAAGGCCTCGACGAGATCGAGCAGCACGCGGGCGCTTTCGGTCTGGTAGGCATCGATCTCGTCCGGATCGGCACCGGGATGCGCGCCGAGCTCCTGCTCTTGCGGGCTTTCGCCTTCCTCACTCTCCTCGAACGCCTTGTAGTCCTCGAACGGCTCTTTGCCGGTCGCCTCGCGATGCGTATTCGCCAGTTCGAGGCTCTGCTGCTTGAGTGCGGCCTGCTCGGCGCGCCGTTCTTCGAGATTGAGCGATACCCGCGTCTTTTCCGTCTGTTGACGGGCCAGGCGGATACGGTTCACGCGGTATTGGTAGTCGGCATCATCTTCCACTCGCATGCGATGACCGCGTTCGAGCGTCCCCATGAGCTGGGTGATCTCATCCGAGTACGGGAAGGTGGTGGGCTTGATCCGGTCCCAGGGCAGGGCGTTGGGCAGTGCGCTTTCGCCGATCTTGCTCGGGTCGATAGCGGCCGGGAAGGTGATGTCCGGTGTGACGCCACGATCCTGGGTGGATTCGCCGCTCACCCGATAGAACTTGGCCTGGGTGAGCTTGATCTGGCCTTCGGAAAGCGGCATCAGCGTCTGCACGGTGCCCTTGCCGAAGGTCTGGCCGCCCAGCACGATCGCGCGGCCGTAGTCCTGCAGTGCGCCGGCCACAATCTCGGAGGCCGAGGCAGACAGGCGATTGACCATGACGGCCAGCGGGCCGTCGTAGATCGGCCCGTCGTTGCGATCGCCCAGCACCTGTACGTTGCCGTCCGCATCGCGAATCTGGACTGCCGGCACGGAGTTCATGAACAGGCCGGTGAGCTTCATGGCCTCGCCCAACGCGCCGCCGCCGTTATTGCGCAGGTCGAGCACGATGCCGGCCAGGTCCTCGTTCTTCTTGAGTTCCTCGACCAGCTTCTTCACGTCCTTGGCGGTGCCGTTATAGAACGAGGGCAGGGTGATCAGACCGACGTCCACCTGCTGGCCCTGGCGATCGAGTTCGATGATCTGCTTGCGCGCGGCCTGATCCTTGAGCTCGATCTTGTCGCGTACCAGCGTGACCGTCTTGGTCTGGCTGTTGTCGGCCGGTGAAATCTGCAGGCGCACGGTCGAGCCTTTCTCGCCGCGAATCAGCTGCACGGTCTCGTCCAGCCGCATGCCGACCACGTCGGTGAATTCGCCGTCGTCATCCTGGCCGACCGCGATGATGCGATCCGTGGGCTTGAGCTTGCCGGACTTGGCCGCCGGCCCGCCGGGAATCAGGCGTACCAGCTCGGCATAGCCGTTCTTGCTGCGCAGTTCGGCACCGATGCCCTGCAGCTGCAGGTTCATGTCGATGTTGAAGTCTTCCGAGCGGCGCGGCGAGAAGTAGTCGGTATGCGGGTCGTAGCTGTGCGTGTAGGCGTCCATATAGGCCGAGAAGGCATCCATGGGCTCGGTCTGGCGCAGCTGCTTGAGCTCGTTGGAATAGCGCTGGGTGAGGCGCTTCTCGATCTCGGCGGTGTCGAGATCGTTGAGCTTGAGATTGATGACCTGGTTTTCCAGCTGCTGGGTCCACAGCGTCGCGCGTTCTTCGGCATTGGCCGGCCAGGGCGCGTTCTCGCGGTCGACGTCGAAGCTCTCGTCGTCCTCGATATTCAGGCTGTCGATGCCCTGCGCGATGCGGTCGAGGGCCCACTGGTCGATCTGGATGCGGCGCTTCTGGTAGGTGTTGTAGATATCGAAGGCTGCGCGGGTCTGGCCTTTCTTCAGCTCGTCGTCCAGCGCGTGGACATACTTGTCGCGCAGGCGCTCGATATCGTCCTGCAGGAACACGCCGCGGGTGCCGTCGAGTTCTTCGATATAGGCGTTGAAGAACTTCTCCGAGAAGGCGTCGTCCAGTTTCACCTTGTTGTAGTGGTTCTGCTGCAGCTGCTTGACGATCTCGCGGTCGATCTCGCCTTGGTTATCGTCCGGCACCAGAGGGGTATAGCCCTCGGCTGTGCCGCCGCCCGCGTCGGGCACCGGCTCGGGATCGGCAGGCGAGTCCGCCGCGCATCCGGTCTGCGTGAAGACGAACAGAACGATCAATAACAACAGTGCAAGCTTGCGCATGAAGGAACTCATTGGTTGGCCGAATCGGCAGCCCGTGCGTACGAATCCGCCGGCTGCGCCAAGGCGCTACCGCAGATTTATTGTGTACCGCCATTATCGCGCGCCGAATTCACGATACACGAATTTTTCTCGCAATCCGGAGCGGAAGAATACGGATCTTTTGGTCGAATGCATCGCTTATTCACCCGACAACAGTCAGGTGAGACGGTTCACAAGAGCGAACCGCCGGTCCCGGCTGCCCCGCCCCGGGGAGCCTGAAGAATCCCGACGCGCGCGTTTTGCGCTTGCCACGCAAAAGCCGCGTGCGTTCAACGGCATAGCATTCTGCCAGCCCAGCGACATCGATGCTGCCCTGATATTTAACGCCCGGTAGCGCGCCAGTACCTGCGCAGGCGCTGCACGGCCAGACTACGGCTTGTCTCCCGGCGATGGCGACCGTGGCGTTTCAGCCGATGACCAGCCGCATTGCCGGCAATAACAGGATCAGCGCGAGCGCGCGGGAAAATGTCTTCTGATTGATCTTGTAGTGCATGCGATGCCCGACAAGAATTCCGGCGACGATGCCCGGTACGGTGAGCAGCGCCATGAGCGCGAGTTCGCCGTTGAGCAGGCCCAGCTGAAAATAGACGACATTCTGGGTGATGGTGCCGAACAGAAAGGCCATCGTCAGCACGGCGCGCGCAATCTTCTTGGGATAGCGCAGGCTCACGTAGATCAGCAGGGGAATGGGTGAAACGCCCACTGCACCGACGATCACGCCCGCCATGAGGCCGCAGCCGGCCAGGCCCGCATCGTCGCGCCGCGACAGCGCCGGCGCCTCGGCGGGCGTGGGCGTGCGCCAGAGCATGAGTGCGACATAGATCAGGATCACCGCGCCCAGGCCGCGCCGCAGCAGCTCGGGCGGCAGTACCGCGAGCAGCTGGCCGCCGATGGCAATACCCAGCGACAGGCCAACGGCGGCGATCGGCCCGCGACGCCAGTCCATTTCGTGGCGGGTCAGCCAGGCGAGCATGAGATTGGGCACGAGCACGACCATGGCCACGACCGGGATCACCTCCCGGAACGGGAACATCATCACCAGCAGCGTCGCGGTGAGCGTGCCCGAGCCAAACCCGGTCAGCCCCTGCGCACAGGCGCCCGCCAGCGCGGCCAGGTTGAAAAGTAGGATCTGCAAAGCCGTGTCTCGTGGATGGATGGTCGCGCTGCACAGAGCGCGCAAGGGTACCCGTTCGTGTCTGTGGCATATAGCGTATCGCTCCCGTATGACGACAGGCTTCGCGGGCCGGCGTGGCCGACTGTCGGCCATCGATTCGATGCATCGGTAAGATGAGCGTTCTGGTTTGTCGAAGGTGCCGTGGTTTCGGTCACTCGCTGCGCATGTTTCGTCTGCAACATATCGCCGCTCTCGATCGCCTGGCCGACAGCCTGCGTGTGCTTGTCGCCCTGAGCGGGGTGATCTTCTACACCGGTCTGCGCGACAACCCGCACGAGTTGATCCCGCTATTGCTCGGCGTGATCGCCAGTGCGATTGCCGAAACCGACGACAGCTGGCGCAAGCGGACCACGGCACTGATCGTCACGCTGGCCTGTTTCAGTCTCGCGGCCCTTACGGTGGAAGGGCTTTTCGAGCAGCCCTGGCTGTTCGGACTCGCGCTGTTCGCAGGCTGTTTTGTGCTGGTGATGATGGGCGCGGTCAGCGGCCGTTACGCCACCATTGCCAACGCCACGCTGTTGCTGGCGGTCTACACCATGATCGGCGTCGATCAGCACGCCATGCCCGATGCGCCGTTCTGGCGCGAGCCGATGCTTCTGGTCGCCGGTGCCGCCTGGTACGGGCTGCTGGCGCTATCGTGGAACGCCATCTTCGTGCATCGGCCGGTACGCCACGCCTTGGGGCGGCTCTACGATGCGCTCGGTGATTATCTGGACGGCAAGGCGCGGTTGTTCGAACCGGTGCGCCAGCCCGATATCGCAGGCAAGCGCATGGCCCTGGCGCAGATCAATGCTCGGGTCGTTGCGGCGCTTAACGATACGCGTCTGGCGCTGATCGATCGGCTGGAAGGTCGGCGCTCGCGCTCGGCGATGGACGAGAACCTGCGTCTCTATCTGGCCGCGCAGGACATCCACGAGCGCGCGAGTTCGTCGCATTATCCGTATCAGGCGCTCACCAAGGCGTTCTTTCATAGCGATCTCATGTTTCGCTGTGAACGCCTGCTGCGCCGCATGGGCAATGCGTGCCGGTCTCGCGGCAGCGCGCTGAGAGTCGGCGACGGCTTCCGCGATTCGGAGCCGGTCGACGAAGCGCTGGAGGATCTCGAGGCGGCCGTGGCATATCAACAGCGCACGCCCACGGCCCCGGCGCATGATCTGGAATATGCGGTGACCGAACTGCGCGACAACCTGCACGTCTTGGCCGACCAGGTCACGGCAAGGCGGGCGCCCGCCGACGCCTGGCCCGATAGTGTGTTGCAGAACCCGGGTCCGGCATCGCTGACCGAGAGCTGGCGGCGCATCGGCGTACAACTCACGCCGGCCTCGGCACGCTTTCGTCACGGCCTGCGTCTGGGCCTTGCCATGCTCGCCGGCTATATCGTGCTCAATCTGGTGCACCCGGAACAGGGCTACTGGATTCTGCTGACCACCATGCTGGTCTGCCAACCGAACTATGGCGCGACCCGTCTGCGCTTCGCCCAGCGTGTTGGCGGAACGGCCATAGGGCTGATCATTGGCTGGGCTCTGTTGCGATTGTTCCCGTCGCCCGAAATCCAGCTGTTGCTGACAGTCGCGGCCGGCGTGGTGTTCTTTGCCACGCGGTTTCGGCGATACCTTATTGCGGCTGCAGCGATCAGCGTGCTCGTGCTGTTGGCTTTCAATCAGGTCGGCAACGGCTTCGATCTGATCGTGCCCCGGCTCGTGGATACCGTGATCGGCGGCGCGATAGCCGCGGCCGTCATGCTGCTGGTCTTGCCCGACTGGCGCGAGCGGGAACTGCATCAGCTGCTGGCGGATACGTTGTCGGCCCACAGTCGCTATCTGCGGGCGATTTTTGCCCAGTACCGAAGCGGCAAGCGTGACGATCTCGACTACCGTATCGCGCGCCGCGACGCGCACAACGCCGACGCCGCCGTGAGCACGCATGTGGCAGTCGCCCTGCGGGACCCGCACGGCGCGCGAACAGATAGCCGCGAGGCGCTGGCCGTACTGACCTGTGCCCAGACGCTCATTGGGCATCTGTCGACCCTGGGCGCCCATCGCGCGGTGCTGGCCGAACAGACCGGCAACAACCTGCTGGCACAGGCGGTCGACTATATTGCCGACAGTCTGGAAGAGTCGGGCTATGCGCTGATCCGCAACGAACGGATGCCGGTGGACAGCGATCGCGAGGCCGAGCTACGCACTGCGCTCGGCGACTGGCCGGCGGACGACGAGCCGACGCGGCGTCTGATTGCCATGCAGTTGAAACTGCTCATCGACACGCTACCGGAACTACGCCGCATCGGTCAGATGCTGACGGCCTGAGCTTTTCGCCGCGTTTGCTCGATAGAGCGCTTGCCCGTCAGGCATCTTCGTTCGACGGGAGTGGCCTGTCGTCGCCCGGCAGCGGCAGTTTGGCGAGATGGAATTCGCGTGCCAGCTTGATGGTTGGTCGAAGCATGAAGTTCACGGAGCCAATGGTGAAACACCAGATCGCGGGATACTCCAAGTTCTTGTAGAAGAACATGACCGAACCGACCAGAAACAACAACGCGGCGCAGAAGTCGTTGACCGTGTACAGCTTTTCGTAACGCCCGTAGACCTGCTCATGCCGTCGGGTCGGGTGGGCGTTGGGCTGATTCTCGAATGGTCGGGTCATGTCGCAGTGCCCTCGTGTGGACTAGGCTGACGGGAAGCGGCGCCCCGGTCGCGGGGCGCCGCGGACGATCACGTCGCCGGTACACCGCCCAGGCAGTAGTACTTCGTTTCCAGGAACTCGTGCATGCCCACCTGGCCGCCTTCGCGGCCGAGGCCGGATTGCTTGACGCCGCCGAACGGCACGTGCGGCCCGGTGAGGTCCATGGTGTTAATGCCCACCATGCCGTAGTCGAGTCCGCGCATGAATTTGCGGATGCGCGCATCGGCATGGGTGAAGACATAGGCTGCCAAGCCGTATTCGGTATCGTTTGCGGCGGCGATCACATCCTCGTCGTCATCGAAGGGGCAGATCGCGGCCAGCGGCGCGAAGGCCTCCTCCGAGAAGATGCGCATGCCCGGGGTAACGTCAGCTAGCAGGGTCGGCATGAAGAAGCGTGCCCCCGGCGCATCCGACTGCGAGCGGCCCATGACACGGGCGCCGTGATCGCGAGCGTCGTCTGCCAACGCCTGCGCTTTTTCGACCGCGCGTTCATGTATCAGCGGGCCGATATCCGTACCGTCGTCGAAGCCGTTGCCGACTTGCAGTGCGTCCATTCGCTCGGCGAAGCGCGCCACGAACGTCTCGTAGATGTCGCGATGCACGAAAATACGGTTGGCTGCGAGGCAGTCCTGCCCGCTGGTCTGGAACTTGGCGGCGAGCGCGCCCTCGACCGCGGTGTCGATGTCCACGTCCTCACAGGCGATGAACGGCGCGTTGCCGCCCAGTTCCATCGACGTGCGCTTGACCGTATCCGCCCCTTGGCGGAGCAGCGTGCGACCGACCGGCGTCGAGCCGGTAAAGGAGAGTGCCCGCACGCGCGTGTCGTCGCAAAGCGCCTCCGAGACCCGCTGGCCACTGCCCGTGACCACATTGAACTCGCCGCCGTCCAGGCCTGCCTGTTCGGCCAGTGCGGCCAATGCGAGCGCGGAGAAGGGGGTTTCGCTGGCCGGGCGTACCACCACGCTGCAACCAGCGGCGAGTGCCGCCGCGGCCTTGCGCGTGATCATCGCCAGCGGAAAGTTCCAGGGCGTAATGATGCCGGCCACGCCGACCGGCTCCTGCACCGTGCCCAGTGCCACATCCGGGTTTTCCGCCGGTATGTTCGCGCCGGTCGCGCGGCGGCCTTCCTCGGCGAACCAGCGGATGAAGCTCGCGGCATAGTCCACTTCGCCCCGCGCATCGGCCAACGGCTTGCCCTGCTCGCGGGTCATCATCTGTGCCAGCGCTTCGCGGTTGTCGTGCATCCCCTGATACCAGGCGAGCAGTCGGTCGGCACGCGTGGTCACCGAGGTCTCCCGCCAGCGCTCGAATGCGGCATGGGCTGCGTCGATAGCGCCGATAAGTCGCGGCGCGTCGAGGTCGGGAATCGTGCCGATGATCTCGCCCGTGGCCGGATCATCGACCGCTCGGGTCGCGTTCTCGTCCGCGTCGATCCAGCGCCCGCCGACATAGGCCTGTTGGCGCCAGAGTTGCGAGTTTTCCTGTGTCATATAGCGATTCGTTAGCGAAGCCATTTACGACTGAGGCTTGGGACGATTCGGTGCATTATCAAAGGATTTGGTTACTGCGACGCGCCGCACATTGATCGCCGATGGCGTGCTATAAAGACGCGCAATCAGTAGTTTTCCGGAGGCGTTTGGCGCAGTTCGCGACCAAACGCAGAAAAGGCCGTTACCTTGACCCACGAGAATCGCGTCGCGGATTCGATCGAAGCGCTATCCTTGCCACAGGCATCGCTGCAGACGGTGTTGTCGCATGTCTTTGCGGATATCGACGAGGCGGTGCTGGTCGCAGACGAGCAGCGCCAGATCATTCTGGTCAACCGCGCTGCGCTCGAGCTGTTTGGTTACGACGAGGCCCAGATACTCGGCCGCAGCGCACGCGAGATCTATGCCGATCCGGCGGTGTTCGAAAAGGAAGGGCGTACCCGTTTCCATGCGGACGCAAGCCGCCAGCATACGAGTTATCTGTGTGCGTATCGGCGCCGTGATGGCAGCGTTTTCGATGCCGAGACCATTGCCGGACCTATGCGCGACCCGGCCAGCGGGCGGATCATGTACCTGGGCATCATTCGCGATGTCACCGCGCGGCTGTCGACCGAGAAAGCGCTGCATTCTCTGCACTGCATCGCCTCCGACCAGAGCCTGGATTTCGGCCAGCGCCGGCAGGCGATCCTCAAGCTGGGCTGCGCTCATTTCGGCCTGCCTGTCGGCGTTGTCGGCCGGGTCGAGGAGGGCGACTATCGGGTGATCGATGTGCTCGATGCCGGCAATAGCTTGCAGGTCGGCGATGTCTTTCCGATTGCGGATACCTATTGCTGGCACGTGCTGGCCAAAGGCGGGCCCTTCGGCATGGACGGGACCAATCGCGCCCGGTTGGCGGCCGAGTTATCGGACCAGCGCTACGGAACGCGCACTTACGTCGGCAGCCCGATCCTGGTCGCCGGAGAGCTCTACGGCACGCTCAATTTCTGGGGCCCGGACGACGCCGGTCTGTTCAGCCAGGCCGATATGGATCTGATCGGCATGTTCGCGCAGTGGGTCGGCCAGGAAATCCGGATGGAGCGCAGTATCGCGGCGCTGACCGATGCGCACGAAAAACTCAGCCGTGTGGCCACCGTCGACGAGTTGACCGGCCTGGGCAATCGCCGCCTGCTGGTGCAGCAGCTCGACCACGAGATCGAACGCGCACGCCGCCAGCAGCAGCCGTTGAGCGTGGCCATGGTGGATATCGATCATTTCAAGCAGCTCAATGACAGCTATGGGCACGTGGCAGGTGACGCGGCGCTGCGCCATTTCGCCGACCTCCTGCGCGACAGTCTGCGCGGCAGCGACCTCGTCGGTCGCTGGGGCGGCGAGGAGTTCCTGCTGCTGCTGCCGGACACCGCCGTCGATGCGGCTTTGACCACGCTCAATCGCCTGCTTGACCAGATCCGCCACCAGCCGTTCGCGGCCGAGAATCACGCGATCTCGCTGTCCGCTAGCGCCGGTGTCACGCAATTTTCGACCGATGAAGGCGCCGAGGCCACCATCAAACGGGCCGATACCGCGCTCTACCGCGCCAAGGCGGCCGGACGGGGCTGTGTCGAGCGCGGCTGAGCGGCGCGCCGTAACTGACCCGGCGATCATTATTCTGGAGCAGCCCAGCGGGATAACGGGATCGATGCCGCGTATGATCCGGGCGCAAATCGTTGTGTCGGCCTTTTCGCTGGTCTGTTGGCCGCAACCCCACCCCTGCGTGAGACTGTCTTGATTCACCGAAGCGACCCTTTCGCCGATACCGAATCGTTTCCCTTCGACGGGGAGTCGCTGCAGACGGTGCTGAGGCATATGTTTGCGGACATGCCGGAGGCCGTGCTCGTTGCCGACGCGGATCGACGGATCATCATGGCGAACGCGGCTGCCACCGACCTGTTTCGATATCAGCACGACGGCTTGCTCGGTCGGTCCAGTGCGGATCTCTATGAGTCCTCGGCGGACTTCGAGGAGCAGGGTCGGACCCGTTACAACAGGTCGGCAGGCGGAGAACATCAAAGCTATTTCATGCGCTATCGCCGTGGCGACGGGAGCGTGTTCGACGGCGAAACCATCGGCGGCGCAATACGTGGCACCCGCGATGCCGGGGTCATGTATCTGGGCATCATCCGGGACCTGAGCTCACGCATGGCTGCCGATAAAGCCATCGCGGCCTTGCACGCCATCACATCGAATCCCGAGATGGGCTACGAACAGCGACGCGGCGCCATACTTGAACTGGGCTGTCGATATTTCGGCATGCCGATAGGCATCGTCAGCGAGATCGATGCCGATCGCTATGTGATTGCCGATGCGATCGATCCGAATGGTGGCCTGGTCGCCGGTACCGTGTTCCCGATCGAGGATACCTACTGCTGCCACGTACTTGCCGCGGAAGGTCCGTTCGCAGTTGACCGCGCCGGTGACAGCAAGATATGCAGCCATCCCTGTTATCGCCGCTTCAAGCTCGAATCCTATATCGGCGCACCGGTCGCGCTGGATGGCCAGGTTGTTGGCACGCTGAATTTCTCCAGCCCTTCGGCGACCGGTGAATTCAGCCAGACCGATCTCGACTTGGTCGGCATGTTTGGCCAGTGGCTCAGCCACGAACTGAGCCGCGAGCGGGATCTGGCCGCACTGCACGCTGCCCATGCCGAACTGCAGGAAGCGCATGATCGCCTCAACGAAATCGCGACGCTGGATGAACTCACGGGCCTGGGCAATCGGCGCATGCTGGTACAGCAGTTCGACCGCGAGATCGAGCGCGGCCGCCGCCAAGCTCGAGCGCTGAGCGTGGCGCTGGTCGATTTCGATCATTTCAAGCGGCTAAACGATCGGTACGGTCACGCGGCCGGTGACGCCGCTTTGCGGCTGTTCGCCGAAATGGCGACGCAGACGCTGCGCGGCGCCGATGCGATCGGGCGCTGGGGTGGTGAGGAGTTCCTGCTGTTGTTGCCGGACACAGCGCGCGATTCAGCCGTGAGTTCATTGTCGCGATTGCTCGAAAGACTCCGTTTGGCTGAATTCCACGTCGCCGGTGAGCGCGTGCCGCTGTCAGTCAGCGCCGGGGTGACGACCTCCCATTGCGACGAAACGGCGGACGCGATCATCAGGCGCGCCGACGAGGCGTTGTATCGCGCCAAGGCCGACGGGCGAGACCGGATCGCGAGCGCCTGATCGCGCCCGAGGCCGGTTCATAGGCCATTGACTGTCCAACCCGCGGTTGCCGTATTCGTGGACCGTGTTCCGGTTTCGCGTCCGGCGCTACGGTATATCCGCAAGCTTGCGGTTTCGGCCATTGGACCTGGAGTGCTCGCGGTGGCCGGCAATAGCGACAAGATTCCGAGTTGCCCAATGGCCTGTATCTGCAGGCGACAGAACGGGGGTTTCGGATCAAGCCGATCGGGTATCCGGGTAACGCCATAGGACGGGCTTATTTCACGCCCTCGGAGCGCACGATTCACAGCATGGGCCGTATTTCTCGGCGTATGAGCACCCGTTGTTTCTGCATCCGCGGCCCGACGCCTGGATATGCTCGACCCATCCTGATTCCGATAGCCGCTCGCCGTTCAAGTCCGGAAAAGGGCGCGCGTGACGTTCCGGTCGGGCGGTGTCACCGACGAGCTGCTGGTCTATCGCCACGTCGAGGCGACACGACATTACCGGGCATTGCGCGAACTCGAGTCCGAACCGACGTTCCGCCGCCGGATGGCAGCGCGCTGGCGTCAGTTCATCCGACCAGGCGAGCGCGCGGCTGGGTCCGGCTAGGCCGCTGTAGTCAGCGGAAGCGCCAGCTTGGATGGTCTGAGGCGGGGGTGAGCGGTCCGATCCGTCGCGAAAGTTCGCGTGACGGATGGCGCTCCCTACGAGACTCGAACTCGTGTTTTCGCCGTGAGAGGGCGACGTCCTAGACCGCTAGACGAAGGGAGCAACGACCGTGCGGCGCACAGTATAGCGACCTTGGCCCATGTCTCAAGTGCTTTCTCGCGATCCTGCCTAGCCGAAGGCGGAGAAGCCGTCGGTATACAGCCGCCAGAGGATGAGCACCGCGTAGATGCCGATCAGCGCCAGACACACGAGGGTGACCGTGCGCGGGCCTTTCTGCTCGGGGGTCGTTTCGCCGCGCATGCGCCGCAGTTTCACGATCAGCAGGCGTACGGCGAGCCAGCCGAGAAACGAGAACAGCAACAGGCCGAAGAGAAACTTCATGGCTAAGCCGCGCTAGCCGCCCGCGAGGGGCTGCAACAGGCGTTCGACGAAGACCGGCCCGAGGCGCGGTTCCATACACAGCGCGAAGGTCAGGCCGTAGGCGGCGCCCCAGAGATGGGCGCTGTGGTTGATGTGATCATGCCCCAGGCGCCCGGCATACAGGCCGTAGGCGGTGAACAGCAGGGCATAGATGATCGCCGGAATTGGGAAGAAGAACACATAGATGGTCTGCCACGGCGCCAGCAGGATGTAGGCGAACAGCACCGCCGAGACCGCCCCCGACGCGCCGAGGCTGCGATAGCGGCTGTCTCCGCGATGCTTGAGATAGCTGGGCAGGATCGCGATCACCACCGCCGACAGATAGAACAGGGCGAAACCCGTCATACCGATATAGCGCGAGAAGAATCCCTCGATCGCGCGGCCGAAGAAGAACAGCGTGATCATGTTGAACAGCAGGTGCTGGCCGTCGGCATGCAGGAAGCCGTGGGTGAGCAGGCGGTGGTATTCGCCGCGATTGACCGCCGGCGGCCAGAAGATCAGCCGTTCGAGCATGTCCCGATTCTGGAAACCGGTGAAGGAGATCGCGCAGGTGAGCGCGATCAGGGCGATGGTGATGACCATGGAGAGCGTCCCGATGAGCCAGTCCGGCGCACGGCGCCGACGAAAAACGACTTCATGTTACGCAGGTTGCCCGGTCCTGTGATGACGCGGGCGTGAAAGGGCCTGACCGGTATGCTCTGGTCGGCCGGCGCGGCGCCAAGTGCGTCCGTCGGCTACTTCAGTAGGGCGTGACCCCGAAGCGCTGTGGCAGGCCGGCGCGTTCGATCGTGCCCACTTGGCCGAAATCGGCGCGGTCGAGGATCTGGTTGAGGCGGCGCTGGCCGCCCACGTCGCGCACCACGCGGATCCGTGACGGATAGCCATCCTCTCCCAGCCGCAGCACCCAGGCGAGAAAGCCGCTCGAATAATGGACAAGGCTGCCGATCGGATACATGCCGTGGCGCTTCATATAGCGCTCCAGCCAGCGGCGGTCGTCTTCGTTGCAGGCGTGGTAGAGCTCGCGAAAGATCTGCAGCGGGGCCTTGGGCTCGCGGTCGCCGATGCCGCGGCTCATGACATCGACCATATCGGCGATGTACGCGGCACGCGCGAGCAGGTCGACCGCCACGCTCGCCGGCGCCTCGGGCAGCTGATCGGCCGGCGTATTGAGACGTTCCACGATTGCACGCCGAGCGCCGCCCGCGGCCCAGGACGCCGCCGGGCCAAGTGCGGTAAGCAAGTCGACATGGCTGGCAGCCGGGCTGGACGGGTCGGTGATCAGCGGGTCGCTCGATGCGGTATGTGCGCCGGCGGCCAGCACATTGCCGAGATCGTGGACCAAAGCAGCCACGGTGATATCGCGCTGGTTGCGCGCCAGAATGTCCTCGGCCTGCACGAGGTCGGCGAGCCGGCCGGCGACGGCGATGCAGTGCTGGATCAGCGGCGGTTGTTCGGGCAGACAGCACAGGGCATAGAGGAACTCTGAGCGGTTCTCTGCCAGCAGGCGACAGAGCGTGTCGGCGCTTTCATAAAGGCGCTCTATCGGCGGTGTCCGCTCCTGGCGTAGCGCAATCGCAGTATCGCCGAGCACATGGGCGACGCGCCGGAGCGAGGCGACCATCGGCGTGCTGTTGGTCGGCGGCTGGTGCTCCTGGCGATTCAGGCGGATGGACACGCGTGATTCGGGCCCACCCAGGAACAACTGTGATGGCTGCATGAGATGCGTGTTGCCCTGGCCGGCACGAAAGGCGATCTCGCGCTCCATCTCGCGAAGCCATTGCACCACCCCGTTGCGGCTCACGTCGCTACGGCGGGCAAATGCGAACCCCACGTAGGCATGGCCGTTGCGCTCGGCCAATTGCACGTGACGGACCGTTGCCGGCAGCGAAGCGCGCGTGCCGTTCGGGAATTCGATGAACAGCGCGAATACGTCCTGGCCAGCGCTTAGCAGCATGCCGGCCTGCAGTTCGATCTCGATGCCACAGCCGCCGAGCGACAGATCCATCAGTCGGGCGTCGACCGGGTTGCGATCTTCGTACGCCTGCAGCTGGACCAGCGCGCGCATGCCGCGCGCCAGCCGGATACGGGTCGATTCGCGCTTGTTGGAAACGTGCACCCGCTCCGGCTTGGCGATCACCAGTTCGGCCGGTTCGTTCTCGATCAGGAAGGCATGGACCGAGATTCCGCTGAACAGCAGGGCTTCCACCCCCAGGCTTGCGTGCAGGCGTACGCCGGCATCAAAACGCTCACGCGGCAGGCCTTCGGCCGTGAGGTCGAGGGTGATGCGTTCGCCATTGCCCGCGATCGCGAAATGCTCGATATCGAAACGCTCACCGGTGGCCACGCATTCGAGCCGCAGGTCAGAGTGTCTGGCCTGCTGCAACGACGCCAGCGCGGCGGCTACACGGTCTTCGTCGTCGATCTCGATGCGGGGCTGTTGGGTCACGTTCATGCGGTGCCTGGTGAATCCTGCAGATCGCTAGGGTCACCGGACTATCGGCAAGAATGTGCTTTGGTTTAGGCAGTTGGCCGCACGGCTTCTCCACGTATCGAGCTAACGGCCGCGGGTCGCCGCATGGGCTCGTCCGGCGGCGCCGAGCACCGTCCGGCCGATGCGCAGTCCGGCCATGCCCGGACTTTCGCGGCGACCTTCGAACGACTCGTTGCGCGGATCCAGTTCATAAAGCCAGTGACCGCCATGGGGCGAGGTGGTGTAGTAATCCACCCGTTCGTCCTCCGGCACGTCCGGGCGCCGCTGCAAGCGATAGAGCAGATAGATGCCCAGCACGGCCAAGAAGGCCGTATTGGTATAGAACAGGCCGTTCGGCCCGAATTCGTCCATGGCCGTGGCGGCTACCACGGGGCCGATGCAGCTGCCGATACCGTAGGCCAGCAGCAGCGTGGTGCTTGCCGCCGTGATCTGGTGGGTGGGCATCTGGTCGTTGGTGATCGCCACCGATACCGGGTACAACGCCGCCGATAGCCCCATGTAGAGGCCCACCACGCCGATCAGCACGAGCGCGTTGGTGCCACCTACAAATGGAATCGCCGCACTCGTGGCGGCTGCGATCGTAAGCACCACGATGAGCACGCGGCGCCGGTTGAAGCGATCGCACAGGCGACCGATCGGCCAGGCCAGAATCATTGCGCCCACGATCGCGCTGGCCATGAACAGCGATACGCGATCGGTGGACAGACCGACCCGGTCGGCATACACCGGCGCCATGGCATAGAAGGCATTGACCAGCAGGCCGGCCACAAGCGATGCAATCACGCCGACCGGTGAGATCTTGTAGAGCGCGCGCAGCGACAGCCGTTCGGCGCCTTCCACCACCGGCGCGTGCATGCGGGTAAGCGACAGCGGGATCACGGCCAGCGTGACCAACATCGCCGCCAGCGTGTAGGGGAACATGGTCTGCGGCGCGCCAACATTGATCAGCAGCTGGCCCGACGCGGTCGAGAGGAAGAACACGATCTGGTAGACCGCGAACAGGCGCGCGCGGTTGGCATTGGTCGCGCGGCTGGAGAACCAGCTCTCCATCACGATCATCAAACCCGCCATGGCAAAGCCGCCGAAGGCACGCAGGGCGGCCCACAGCGGCGCGTTCACCGCGAGCGGATAGATCTGGATGGTGACCGCCAGCGCGGTGGCGAACACCGCGAACGCACGGATATGGCCGACCCGTTCGACCACGCGTTCGGCAAACACGGTGCCGCCCACGAAACCGACCGAATAGCACACCAGAATCCAGCCGATCAGACTGGTAGAGAAGCCTTCCACACTCAGACGCAGCCCGAGCAGCGTCATCAGAAAGGCATTGCCGCTCACCAGCAGCACGATGCTGGCAATGAGGGCGATCAGGGAAGTGGCCAGTCGTGTCATAGCAACACCGCAGGAAGAAAGAGAAAGAGGAAAGTTTTCGGGCGCCCGCATCGCGATACGGGCCGGGAATGATCTGAAAGAAGCGCTACCGTCGGGATCGCTTCAACAGTTTTCGAGATGCAGCCTGAGCCGGGGATGATCGAAAACGATGCGCCCGGCAATGGCCGCCATTTCGGGCAGCGGTTGCGGGTAGGACCACGCCGCATCTTCGAGTCGCTCGCCGTCGAACAGAATATGGAAGTAGGCCGCATCCCCCTTGTAGGGACAGTGCGTGCGTGTGGCGGATTCCACCAGGCTTCGAGCGGGTATCGCCGCGCTCGGCAGGTAATGGCGCGGCGGATAGCCGCGTTCTTCGAGTCGAATTGCGTCCGCGCAGTCCACGATTATGTGTTCACGCAAGCAGACGCGCACCCGTACGGCATCGGGAAACAGCGCGATACGATCGTTAATATGCGCCGACATGGCCGGTCCTTGCACGGATGATCATGTGGCCAACGCGGGGTCCAGGCGTCGTTGGCGGCCAGAGGCCGCATAGTCTGGCGTTTTTTGCGACCGATTCAAGCCTTGAAGCGCGAATTCAGATGAATTTTTCGCGACATCCTGATGCCGCGCGCACTTAC
Source organism: Salinisphaera dokdonensis CL-ES53 (assembly GCF_040361215.1). Lineage (NCBI taxonomy): Bacteria > Pseudomonadati > Pseudomonadota > Gammaproteobacteria > Salinisphaerales > Salinisphaeraceae > Salinisphaera > Salinisphaera dokdonensis. Next base: position 582,520 of record NZ_APND01000003.1, on the reverse strand, counting down.
ACTAGCGCCATTGCGTGTGAGCGTTCCCGGGGATTGCGCTGATAGGCTTGCGGGCGCGGTGCCGCAGCGGGTCGGCGCCATGGCGACAAGGAGTCTGTTGATGGATTTTTTCTACAACGCGCCGGATCGGGTGGTCGACGAAGTGATCGACGGTCTGGCTCGTATCGCGCCGGTCGAACGCAGCGTCGAAACCCACGGCGTTCGGCTTGTGCTCGACCGTGACCGCAGCGAAGACCATGTGGCCGTGCTGTCCGGCGGCGGCGCCGGACACGAGCCTTCCCATGCCGGTTTTGTCGGGCGCGGCATGCTCACCGGCGCGATTGCCGGTGAACTATTCACGTCGCCCAGTGTGGAAGCCGTGCTCGCCGCGATCCGGGCCACTTGTGGCCCGGCCGGCTGTCTGCTGGTGATCAAGAACTACACCGGCGACCGGCTCAACTTCGGGCTCGCCGCCGAACGCGCGGCGCGCGAAGGCTACAAGGTGCGCAGCGTGATCGTCGCCGATGACGTCGCGCTGCCGGACGCCGGCCAGCAGCGTGGTCTGGCCGGCACCGTGCTCGTGCACAAGATCGCCGGCCACTACGCGGCTGAAGGTGCCGATCTCGATACCGTCGCTGACCACGCGCAGCGTGTCTGCGATTCGCTGTGCTCGCTCGCGCTGGCGCTTTCCAGCTGCACGTTGCCCGGCCATACCGTCGATCGGCGCGATCCGGAACTGGGGCTGGGGATTCACAACGAACCCGGCGTACGTGCGGTCGATCCGGGGGACGCCAACACGGCCGTACAACTCGTGCTTGAGCCGTTGCTGGAGGCCTTCGACGCACGCTTCGATCGCGATACGGAAATGGTGGTGCTGCTCAACAATCTTGGCGGCTGTTCGACCCAGGAAATGGGCGTATTGATGAACAGCCTGCTCGAGTCGATACCGGGCGAGCGCGTCGCCCGCGTGGTCGTACCGGCGCCGTTGATGACGTCGCTGGACATGCATGGCTTCTCCGTCACGCTGCTGCCCGCGGAGAAAGAGTTCATCGCCGCGCTAGAATCGCCGGTGCAAGCGATCGGTTGGCCGGGCCTGCGTTCGCCGAGCACGATCCAGACCTTTGAACCGAAACTCACCGATCACGACGATCGCGAGCCGGGCGAGCGCGACAGTGCACGCGAAACGCTGATCCAGGCCGTGGTCGCCACGCTCGTCGACGCAAAAGACGATCTCGACGCCCTGGATGCCAAGGTCGGCGACGGCGATACCGGCACCACCTTCGCGGCCGGCGTGCGTGCAGTGGCCCAGGCGTTGGATAATGGCACGGTGTCCAGCGGCGACGATGCCCGCATGGCGCACGAGATCGGCGACATCCTCGCCCGTGACATGGGCGGCTCCAGCGGCGTACTGCTATCGATCCTGTGCACGGCCACCGGCGCGGCGCTGGCCGACGGCGAATCATGGCCCGCGGCGTTGCATTACGGCGTGGAACGCATGCAGCACTACGGCGGCGCCGCGCGCGGTGATCGTACGCTGCTCGATGCGCTGATTCCGGCGATCGAAGCACTGGCCGACGGCGCCAGTCTGGCGAAGGCCGCCGAACAGGCCCGCGCGGGCGCCGACGAGACCCGCTCGATGACCCATGCAAACGCTGGCCGTTCGGCTTATGTGCGCGAAGAAGCGCTGCGCGACCTGACCGACCCGGGTGCTGAAGCCGTGGCTCGCGTATGGGAGCGATTGGCCGAGGGCTGAATGTTCTGGCGACTCAGTTCTTGGCTAGCGCGCGTTCGACGAAATCGAGCCGGTCCTGGCCGAAGAACAGCTCGCCGTCGACGATGAAGCTGGGGGCGCCGAAGATGCCACGGGCGACGGCGTCCTCGGTCGCCTCGCGTAGCGCGTCCTTCACCGCCGGATCGGCAACGCGTTCGGCGAGTTCATTCCAGTCGAAGCCCGCCGCGGTCAGGGTGGATTGCAGGGCGGCCGGATCACCGAGGTCGATGTTTTCGACCCACATCGCACGAAAGACGGTATGCACATAGGACGCGAAGCGATCGTCGTCGATGAGCGCCATCGCGACGCGCATCAGCGTGATGGTGTTGATGGGGAAGGCGTCATTGAACTTGAACTCGACGCCGTAGTGGTCGACGAAACGCTGCATGTCGACCAGCAGATGCTGGCGCTTGGGTGCGCATTCGGTCATGCCGGGCGCCTGGTTGTTCGTGGCTTTGAAGACCCCGCCGAGCAGCATCGGACGCCAGGCCAGCCGCGCGCCGGTGCGCGCCAGCAATGCCGGCAGCTGGGTATAGGCGAGATAGGCATTGGGGCTGCCAAAATCGAAGAAGAATTCGAGCGTCTTGTTAGTGGTCGGGTCGGCCATGGGTCTCTCTAGAAGTTTTCCATCCACGGTCTCAGATCGAGTTCGTGGGTCCAGGTGTCGCGCGGTTGGCAGTGCAGCTGCCAGTAGGCGTCGGCGATGTGGTCCGGGTCGAGAATCCCGGCCTTGTCCTTGAGCGCGTAGCGATCCGGGAAGTTGTCACGGATGAAGTCGGTATCGATCGCGCCGTCGATGATCGTATGCGCGACATGAATGCCTTCGGGGCCCAGTTCGCGCGCCATGCTCTGGGCCAGCGAGCGCAGGGCGAACTTCGCGCCGGAAAAAGCGGAGAAACCCGCGCCGCCGCGGATTGAGGCCGTCGCGCCGGTGAAGATCATCGTGCCGTGTTGGCGCGGGCGCATCACGCGCGCGGCCTCGCGACCGGTGAGAAAACCGGCGAAGGCCGACATCTCCCACACCTTTCGATAGACGCGCGCGGTGGTTTCGGTAATGCCGAAATACACGTTGCCGCCGATGTTGAATACCGCGACCTCGAGCGGCCCGACTTCGGCCTCGATGGTCTCGACCATGGCCACGACCTGATCCTCCTCGCGTGCGTCGCAGCCGAAGGCGCGGGCCTGGCCGCCGTCGGCTTCGATCTGCGCGACCAGCGGTTCGAGCCTGGCAGCGGTGCGGCGCGCGACACAGGCCACATAACCCTCACGCGCGAACCGGCGTGCGATCGCGCCGCCGGTAGCGTCGCCCGCGCCAACCACGAGGACTGCTTTTTGCGCGCTCATGCGGCGGCCTCCGTGTCGATGACAAGACAGGTGGTCGTGGCGTGCGCATAGAGCGTGTCGTCCGGGCCGACGAGTCGCGCCTCGGCGGTGGCGACGCGGCGCCCGCGATGGATCACCTCGCCGATTGCACGCACCCGCGAAACGCGGTCGGTGAGCGCGCGCACATAGTTCACCTTCAACTCCAGCGTCGTGTAGGACTGGCCGGCCTCGAGCGTGCTGTGCACCGCACAGCCGACGGCCGAATCGAGCAGGGCGGCGAACCAGCCACCGTGGACCGTGCCGAGCGGGTTGTAGTGATCCCGCGACGGCGCGCCCTGGAAAACAGCGCGGCCGTGGCTCACCTCGACGAGCCGGAAATCCAGCGTGCGGCCGATCGAGGCATTCAGGCCCGGGCCATCCAGCGCGCCCTGTAGCAGCTCGAGCCCGCTGCTATGCGCCGGATCGATTGCGGCTGCCTGGTTATTGGAGGCGGCCTGTGCCAGTCGGGATTCCACCGCCAACCAATCGTCGAGCCGATTTGCCTGCATGAGAGATTTCCTTAGGTATTTGCAGATACAAATACCAGTCGCCATACGCGTGGTCAATGCCGAGCGGGCGTTCGCCCGGCTTCAGGCGTGGTAGCGGTAGACCAGCGTCTCGTCCTTGCTCGGGCCGGTGATCGACCAGTGCAGTTCGAAGCCTTCGGTGGTCAACGACAAACGGGCGTCGTAGCGATCGGCGCCGCACAGATGTGCTTCGACCGTGGCCAGCTCGTCAGTGTCCGTTGCTGTCAGATCGAACAGCCACACCGCTGCATCGCGGCCGAAGCGCTCGTGCCAGAGCGACAGCCTGTCGCTGTGGTTCACCCAGCGGTAGACGTTGCGGAATGCCACCGGCGTGCCGGTCGTCTGCGGGGTGAAAAGGCCGTGCTCGTGCAGGCGGACACCGTCGGGATCGTGGCTGGATTCGATACGCGCCTCGCCGTGGCCCGCCCAGCCGGTGCGTGAGCGTGGCCCGGGCGTGGCCGTGAACACCAGATGCGCGAGGCGGGGCAGGCGCGACCAGACCTCTATAATCGGCGCGGCAGATTCTACGGACGGAACAGGACGGGGCATGGCGATTCTGGCGGGCGTGACCCTGCTGTGGGCATTTTCATTCAGCCTGATCGGCGTCTATATCTCGGGCCAGGTGGACAGCACGTTCGCGGTGCTCACGCGGATCACGCTGGCGCTGATGGTGTTCGCGCCCATGATGCGCTTTCGCGGGCTGGACTGGCGACTCGCTGCGGGCCTGATGGCGGTAGGCGCGGTCGAGCTGGGCCTGATGTATGTCTTCTTCTACCAGTCGTTTCTGTGGCTGTCCGTGCCCGAGGTGCTGCTGTTCACGATCCTCACCCCGGTCTATATCGCGCTGCTGGATGACGGCTTGGCGCGGCGCTTCAATCCGCGGTTTCTATTCGTGGCGCTGGGCGCGGTGGCCGGCGCGGCGGTGATCCGCTATCAGCCGGTCAGCGCGGATTACTGGCGCGGTTTTCTGATCGTGCAGGGCGCCAACCTGTGCTTCGCGGCGGGGCAGGTCGCCTATCGTCGCCTGGCCCCGGGGCTGCCGGCCGACGTGCCGCTATACGCGCTGTTCGGCTGGTTCTTTGCCGGCGCCTGGCCGCTGGCGCTGCTGTTGTTCTTCTGGCTCGGCGATGCCGGTCAGCTGCCAAGTAGCGCGACCCAGTGGGGCGTGCTGGCCTGGCTGGGTCTGGGGGCATCCGGGCTGGGTTATTACGCCTGGAATCACGGCGCGGCGCGTGTCGATCCGGGCACGCTCGCGGTGATGAACAACGCGCTGATTCCGGCCGGACTGGCGGTGAATCTGCTCATCTGGAATCGCGATGCCGACGTGGTGCGGCTCGTCGCGGGTGCCGCCATCATCGCGCTGGCGCTGCTGGTGAATACGCTCTGGGCGCGTCGGGGCGCGACTCAGGACGCGCGTGAGGCGGCGGCGTCCTCGACGTCGTCCTGATCCGGGTCATCCTCCAGCGCTTCGGTCAGCTCGTCGAGCAGCTGGTGCAGGCGCACGACCTCCGCCTCGCCGATACGGGCATTGAGAGATTGCTGAGCCTGTTTCCAGCAGCGCTTGGCCTCGTCGCGGCGCGCTATACCGGCGTCGGTGGCCTCGATCACGCGGCTTCGGCCGTCTTCGCCCACGCGCCGCACGATCCAGCCCTGGCGTTCGAGCGTGTCGAGCGTGCGGGTGAGGGTGGAGTTGTCCAGGCGCATGACGCGCGCCAGCTCGCCCGCGCGCAGCGGCCCGGCCGTCACCACCTGTGAAAGCAGCGAATACTGGGTGCCCTTGAGCCCGGCTTGGCCGAGGTAGTCGTCATAGTGACGCGCGACCACGCGGCCGAGCTGGCGCAGTTTGAAATTGGTGCAGCCCCGGGGGCGCGGTTGCTCGCTGTTCATGCGCTTATTGTGCGCCTGTCGACGTACTTGGCAAGCCGCGGGCTGCGCGTTCTTTGACCAATGTTCACTAACGTCGGCTCGCTTCCGGCGTTAGCGTAAGCGCGGTTTTCTAACGACGGCCCGAATCCCATGCTCCGAGTGCTCTCCCGTCCCGCTGTCCGCCTGGTCGAACGCTACCTGCCGGACCCATACATCTTCGTGCTGTTGCTGACGCTGGTCGCGGCGATCGCTGCGATGGTTGTCGAAGGCCAGACGCCGCAGGCGGTGATGCGCTACTGGGGTGACGGCTTCTGGGATCTGCTCAAGTTCTCGATGCAGATGCTGCTGGTGCTGGTGACCGGCTTCATGCTGGCCAGCTCGCCGCCGGTGCGGCGGCTGCTCGACGGTTTGGCGGGCCGGGTTTCGAGCGCGGGCGGGGCGATCGTGCTGGTTACCGTGGTTTCGATCATGGCCAGCTGGATCAACTGGGGTTTCGGGCTCGTTGTCGGCGCGCTTTTCGCCAAGGCACTGGCGCGCCAGATCCGGGTCGACTATCGCCTGCTGGTGGCCAGCGCCTATTCGGGCTTCGTGGTCTGGCACGGCGGGCTGGCCGGTTCCATCCCGCTCACCATTGCCACGCCCGAGCATTTCATGGCCGACAGCATCGGCGTGATCGGCACGAGTGACACGATCTTCGCGTTGTTCAATGTCGTGATCCTGGCGGTGCTGTTCGTGGTCATCCCGCTGGTCAATCGGTTGATGCTGCCGCCGGAGGACGAGAGCGTGATGGTCGACGCCGAGCAGCTGGCCGAACCCGAGCCGACGCCGGCGAACTTCGACCGGCCGGCGGCCTATCTGGAGCACAGCGCGATCCTCGCCTGGCTGGTGGGCTTCGCCGGGCTGTTCTTCCTCGCCGATCATTTCCTGCTGCAGGACGGCGGGCTGAACCTGAACGTGGTCAATTTCCTGTTCCTGTTTCTGGCGATCGTGCTGCATCGCACGCCGCGCGCGCTGCTCGACAGCCTCAACGAGGGCATCAAGGGTGGCGCCGGGATCGTGATTCAGTTTCCGTTCTATGCCGGCATCATGGCGATCATGGTCGATTCCGGGCTGGCGGAATCGCTGTCGCAGATGTTCGTGTCGATCGCCAGTGCCGACACGCTGGCGTTCTGGTCGTTCATCAGCGCGGGCGTGGTCAACGTGTTCGTGCCTTCCGGTGGCGGCCAGTGGGCGGTACAGGCGCCGGTGATGATTCCGGCCGCCCAGGAACTCGGCGCAGATATCCCGCGTATTGCCATGGCCGTGGCCTGGGGCGATGCGTGGACCAATCTGCTGCAGCCGTTCTGGGCGCTGCCGGTGCTCGCGATCGCCGGGCTCAAGGCCAAGGACATCATGGGTTTCTGTCTGGTCCAGCTGCTGATCACCGGCGTGATCATTGCCGTCGGGCTGACGGTTCTATAAATCCCGTTGCGGGCCGGGCTCGGCGGCCTTGTCGCCGCCGAGCCCGGACGTGCGTGCCGCGATCACCTGCAGGGCGCCGAGCCAGATCAGTGGCACGATCTCGATGAAGATGCGCTGCTCGACGATCCGCCCGACTACCAGCGCCACCGCGGCCAGTGGCAGCGCGAAGCCAATCAGGAGACCGGCCAGGCGCCGGTCGAGAAAACGCCGCCATAGCAGCAGCGGTATGTACAGCGCGGCCGAGAAGCGAGCGAGATAGGTGATCGTATAGAGCGGGTTCGCGAGTGCTTCGAGGTTGTAGCCGAGGTGATACTCGTAGGGCGTGTGCGCGAGCCGTGCATTCGGGTTGACGTTGTCTGCGAACAGTTCGGTCAGCGGTAGCTGGATGGCGAGAAACACCATCCCCTGAAGTGCCAGCAGCCCCAGACAGCGCCGCGCGCCGACCACCGGCCACATCACCAGCAGAAAGGCGGGCAGCAGGAACACGGTGGTCTCGCGGTTGACCGTCGCGACTGCAAAGACCGCTAAATAGGCCGCATAGCGGCGCGCGGTCGGTTGTGCGGCGAGCTGCGCCATGAGTAACACGAGCGCAAGTGTGAACATCGCCGCCGGCAGGTCGTAGACGTAGTAGAAAATCGGCCGCGGCGTCCAACCGCCGACGTCGAGCAGGTCGTGATCGGCGCTGAATGCGCCTGCCATCTGCAGGTCCGGCGCGACCAGGTGCAGCAGCATCGGCACCAGCACGGTGAAGGCGAGCAGGCGCCGCACCGGCTCGCTGCGCCCGATCTCGAACACCACGAGTGCGCGGTAGGCCAGGCCGATCAAAAGCATCCAGGCGATGACTTCCAGCAGCCCGAACAACAGGGTTTCGCCGATCGGCGCGAACTGCTGGATGCCGGCCGCCATTGCCGGCAGCAATACCCGATGCTGGAAGGGCTCGATCGCTTGGAAGTTGACCAGCTGCTCGAAGGTCGTCAGCCGGAACGGTTGTGTCGTGGTCAGCCGCAGGCAGCTCAGAAAAACTGCCAAGAAAAGACAGGCCAGCCACCAGGCGCAGCGTTCGGCCGCGGTAGCGCGGTAGGCGTTGGGGGGTGACAACAGCTTGGGCGGCATTCCGGACCTCGGGCAGAACAGGGCGTGAACGGGTCCGTGTCGCCGTATTGACGTCGTATGTCGGGCCCTGCGGTCCGCCCCTCGTTTGCCGGTCCGCGCGCTGACAAGTTAGCAGATTGCGCTGGCGTGTCGCCGGATTACTATCGGGTGCGGGCACATGAACTGCTATCGTCTTTTGCCCTTGATTGAATCAGCCATGCCGCCGCCGAATTCGGCCTGGCTTGCAGGAGACAACAAATGAAAGCTGCCGTGCTGCGCGCCCCGGGTGGGCTGGAGCGTATCGAGATCGTCGAGCGCGACGTGGTCCAGCCGCGCGCCGGCGAAGTCTGTGTGCGGATACATGCCAGCTCGCTGAATTTCCACGACTATGCAGTGGTCAACGGCAGCATCCCGACTGAAGACGGGCGCGTGCTGATGTCCGATGGCGCGGGCGAGGTGGTCGAAGTCGGTGAAGGCGTGCACGAATTCGCGGCGGGCGATCACGTGGTATCCACCTTCTTCCCGAACTGGATCGACGGCGAAATCACCGCGGCGAAACGCGACGGCACGCCGGGCGACCGCGGCGAAGGGATGGCCGCCGAATACGTCACCGCGCCGGTGAACGCATTCACCCGCGCGCCGGCCGGCTACTCGCACGCGGAAAGCGCCACGCTGCCGTGTGCTGCGCTCACCGCCTGGCGGGCGCTCATGGTCGAGGCGCGGATCAAACCCGGCGATACCGTGCTCACCATGGGCACCGGCGGCGTCTCCATCTTCGCGCTGCAGTTTGCGCGCGCAGCCGGAGCGCGGGTGATCGCCACCTCCAGCTCCGAGGCCAAGCTCGAACGGCTGCAGGCGATGGGCGCGAGCGCCACCGTCAACTACGCCGAGGATCCGAAGTGGGGCAAGACGGTGCGCAAGCTCACCGATGGCCGCGGCGTGGATGCAGTGGTCGAGATCGGCGGGCCGGGCACGCTCGCGCAGTCGATTTCGGCCTGCCGCATGGGCGGGCATATCAGCCTGATCGGCGTGCTCACCGGCGTGGCCGGCGAAGTGCCCACCGCGGCGTTCTTCTATTCCAATCTGACCATGGCCGGCATCACGGTCGGCAGCCGCGCCCAGCAGCTGGACATGATTCGCGCGATCGAAGCCAATGGCATCGAGCCGGTGATCGACCGCAGCTTTGCGCTCGACGACATCGGCGATGCCTTTCGGCACCAGGAAGCAGGGCGCCATTTCGGCAAGATCGGTATCACCCTCTAGCTCAGGGACCAGACCATGACCGACGAAACCACGCCGGAGCGCTCGCCGTTCCGGATCACGCTGCTCGCCACCGGCGGCACGATCGAGAAAAGCTACGACGCCCATTCGGGCCAGCTCACGCTCGCCGTGCCGGTGATCGAACGTCTGCTGGAAGCGCTCGATCTGCCGGATTTCATCGTCCGAGTGGAACGGCTCATGGCCAAGGATTCGCTGGACATGACCGATGCCGACCGCGACGAGATCGTCGACGCGACCGCGGCCGTTCTGGCTGCCGGCAACACGGATGCGGTGCTGATCACCCACGGTACCGACACGTTGGCCGACACCGCTGCCTCCCTGACGGCGGCGCTGCCGTCGCCCGATTTGCCGGTGATACTCACCGGCGCGATGCGGCCCTATCGCGTGGCCGATAGCGACGCAGCCCAGAACGTCGCCCAGGCCTTGATGGCCGCACGCCTGCTCGCGCCGGGTGTGCATGCGGTGCTTCACGGGCGCGCGGTGCCCGGCGATCGCGTGGTAAAGGATTACGAACGGCTCACCATCGCGCCGCGGCGCTGAGAACGCCAGACGACGGTGCGCAGACCGACAGCGATCAGCGGCTGCGCCGCGTCCTGGAATCGAGGCGTGCCACGGCGGCCGGCCGGCATCGAGACGGGTCTGCTCGCGTGGCCGTGGCGACGCCGAGGTAGAAAACATGGCGCTAGCGCGTAGGCTATACGCAGAATCCTGATCCGCGACCGCTCGAGAGACCCGCCCCATGAGTCATGCCCTGTCGACCCATTCCCGAAGCCACCTGGTCGCGCTGCTTGGCATAGCTGCCTTCTTCTTTGGCGGCGGCATCGGGCATTTCATGTTCCCGGAATTCTTCGTGTCGATCGTGCCCGACTATATTCCGACGCCGGCGCTGATGGTGGCGATCAGTGGCATCTGCGAACTCGCCGGGTCGATTGCCATTCTCATGACCCGCACGCGCCGTATCGCGGGCTTCGGGTTGATGCTGCTGATCATCGCGGTATTTCCAGCCAACGTGTACATGGCGCAGAATCCCGAGCAGTTCACGACTTTCCCGCCGTGGCTGCTCTATGCGCGCCTGCCGCTGCAGCTCGTGCTCCTGATCTGGGTCGGTTTCGCGATGCGCCGCGCGCGCAGCGGCTACGGCGATTTCTACTAGGCCCGTCGCGCGGCCACGCTTGCTCAGTGCGAGCGTAGCGCCTTGATCAGCTTGTCCTTGTTCATCTCCGAACGCTGCGTGATGCCGATCTGCTGGGCCTTCTGGTACAGCGCCTCGACCGACCAGTCCTCGTAGCGGGGGTGCTTGCCGCCTTTTTCCCCTGCCTTCTGGCGCGAGGTGTTGGCAATGCGCGCGCCTTTTTCCGGGGAACCTCTGGTGGAATCCTCGCGGATCGCGTTCGAGTCCCAAAAGCTGTCGATACAAGGCGCGTGGCGCAGCGTCCGGGTGATTTCCGGACCAAGCCACGCAACGCCGTAGCGGCGGCTTTTGGGCCGAACCGCTTAGCGGCCGGGACTTTGCGCGCGTCTGGACGGCGTCATTCGTCGTTTGCGTGCAATCAGCACGCTGCTCTCCTCATTCCTTGCCAGCCACGCGCAAAGCACGCCGGCGCGACCGCGGGGATTCCGTCAGAGGTTCCCTCCCATGCCTTCGTCGCGCAGGGCCTCGTACTGTGCTTCGTCCTTGATGCTGGAGCGGCTTTCGTCGTCGCCGGCCATGGTCGATTCTCCTGACTTGCCAAACGACCGAATTCTGTCACCGTCGAGAGCTTGTCCAAGCCGTAAAAATACCGAGGGCGTGCCCGTATGGCCGATCTCATCCAGACCTTCGCCGCCAACACTGCCGGCCGCGATTTCGTCGTCGGCGATATCCACGGTTGTTTCCAGATGCTGGATGCGCTGCTCGAACGGATCGAGTTCGACCGTGGCTGCGATCGGCTGTTCTCGGTCGGTGACCTGATCGACCGGGGCCCGCAAAGCGAGCGCGCGGCCGAGTTCATCGATGCGCCCTGGTTTCATGCCGTGCGGGGCAATCACGAACAGATGATGCTCGAGGCCGTAGCCGAGGGCGGCGATGCGCAGTGGCTCTGGCAGATGAACGGCGGCGAATGGTTCAAGGCCGTGCCGGAGGCGCAGCGCGAGCCGCTGGTACAGCGTATGGCGGCGTTGCCGTATGCGCTGGAAGTGCGTATCGACGATCGCGCGCGTGCCGGACTGGTCCATGCGCAGATGCCGGCGATGTCCTGGCCGGCTCTGTGTGAGGCGTTACAGCGCGAGCCCATCAGCGAACGCCTGACCGGCACGCTGCTCTGGGAGCGCGACAGCGCCCACGAGATCGAACGCCGCCGCTCCGGCGCGCGCGCCTACATGCCGGTCGCGGTAGCGGGCGTGGACGTGATTTATTTTGGCCACACGCCCATGCCGAAACCACTGGCGAGCGCGAACACGCGTTGGCTCGATACCGGCGCCTTCATGGGCCGCACGCTGTCAATCGCCGAACTGGCGGTCGATGGACGAGTCTGGTCGGTGGGGCCGAACCACAAGTTGGTGGGCGACGGCTGGCAGTGGCTCGATGGCGTGACCTGAGAACCTGTTACGAGATCTATTGGTGGTCGCGTAGCGCTGCACAGTCATCGACAGGCGGCTTGCCATCGAAGCGTGCGTCGAGATAGCGCACGGCGCTGGAGGCTTGTGTGAGCGCGGCGCTGATGTGTTCGCCGAGCGCCTGTCGGAAATCCACGGGTATGCCCATGTCGCAGTAGCGACGCGCGAGCTTGCGCGCATCGGCGCGTGGTGTGAGTTCGTCGAAGAAGGCGTGGTAGTAGTACAGCGGGGCGTCGAAGCCGCGCTGGCCCAATCGGTTCTCCGCGATCACTTTCTGAACGGCCGGTACCGTGAGCAGGTTATCGACTGTGGTGTAGTCGCGCATGTTGTCGAAGGTGTAGCCCGACAGCAGCGGGTCTTTCACCCAGGCCATCTCCTGGCCGACACAGCTTGCGCCAATATCTTCGAACATTTCGCGACCCTCGGCATTGAGCAGAGCCTGGGTGTCGATCGTGTCGTAGGCGCGGGACAGCCCCACCACGGCGGCGAAGTACAGGCCTGCAAACAGGCCGCCGTCGATATGTTCGGCGGAGCTCGCCAGATCTGCCGGCGGCCCGCCCGCGGCGACGCCGATAAGAGGAATCTCCGGTGCATAGTCGGCCGCGATCTCGGCGGCCCAGAGGCTGGCAAAGGCGCCGCCGGAATAACCCCACAGCGCGACCGGGGTGTCGTCGTCGACCCACACCTCGGGCAACAGCGCGCGCGTGGCCCGGATGCCGTCGAGCACGCCCTGGCCGGAATTGCGACCGGCCAGAAATTGCGCCTCGGGGCCCTCGTAATCGGGCAGCACCACGATCCAGCCGCGCCGCAGCGCCTTGTCCATGAGCATGTGCTCGACCATCGAGCCGGACAGGATTTCGTGCGAGGGCGCGCAGCGACGGGTCAGCGCATCGTAGGCGACCTGATACGACAGCAGCCGTGGCTTGGGCGCGTCGGGCACGAGAATGGTGGCCACGTTGGCCTGCGGAATGCCGTTCGTGTCGTTGCTGCGATAGGCGACTTGCCAGGCGCGCGCATTCACGCTGAAGAAGTAGTACGCCTCGGGTGCGATACGGCGATAGCGCATTACCGTTCCGGGCGGGGTCGCGGCCAGTTCCGCGGCGCTCGGCTGGGCGTGAAACGGATCGTTGGCCGGTTCTGTAAAGGGCGATTCGGGCTGCGGAAAATGTGCCGCCCCGTGAGCGACGGGCGGCGGCGGGATCGCGAAATCCGTCACTGGCGGCTGCCAGACACAGCCGGTCGTGAGCAGCATCGGCACGAGCAGACTGAAGACGATGAGGCGCAGAAAACACTCCGGCAGGGCAGGCGACGTGCGTCGCGGCTATCCCACCGAGATTACACGCTTGGTTGTCCCCGGCGCAGCGCTAGTGCGGCATCTGATGAGACGTGTGTATCAACCGTGTCCGCTGGCCAGCTCCGCCCGGGCTGCATAGAGCATGTGCAGGGTGATCTTTCGGACTTCGTTGCGGCTGGTCTCGATATGCGACTTGAGAAACCGCTGGGTTTGATCGATGCGCTTGCATGCGAGTGTGCGCAGAATCTCGCCGTGTTCGTCGTAGGTCGCGGCCACCCGCGATGGCTTGGTGAAATCCAGCCGACGGATGATGCGGATGCGTTCGGTCACGTCCTGATGAATGCGTGCCATCTCGCGGTTGCCGGCAGCGGCCACGAGCGTGGCGTGAAACTGCTCGTCGAGATGCCAGACGCGCCTGTTGTCGGTCAGCCGCTCCGCCTCGGGCACGAGCCAGACTTTCTGTAGCTCGGTCAGCGGCGCCGGCTCGCTGTCCATTTCGCAGATGCGGCGCACGGCCGCGTTCTCGAGCACCACGCGCACGTCGTAGAGCTGTTCGAACGTGTCGAAGTCGAACGGCCGGACCTGCCAGCCGCCTTTCGAGAGCATCTCCACATAGCCTTCGCGCTGCAGGCGAAACAGGGCCTCGCGTACCGGTGTGCGACTGGCGTCTACTCGCGCGGCGATCTCGTTTTCCGACAGGCGATCGCCGGGCATGAGCCTGAAATCGAAGATCTCCGTCTTGAGCCGGTCGTGTACGCGATCGGCCAGACTCGCGCGAGTCTGGCTGCGAGGCGTGTCAGGTTCAGGCACGAGCCGCTGCGTCTTGGTCGCCGATATAGGCCCGCCAGCCGCCGTAGGCGGTGACGTCGCGCGCCGTGTCCGCGGCCCAGCCTTCACAGATGAAACCCTTCACCTCGCGCCCGTCGGCGAGCGTGAGCGTGCCGATGCCCAGTGGTGCAGGGATGAGGGCAACAAACGATCCGAACGCGTCGATTGGCACGTCCCAGAGCTCGACCTGAATGGCCGCGCCCGTGTCGCCGCGAATCAGCCCAGGCTTGGGCGGCGTGGTGCCGGCTAGCGCGAGCAGGCGATATTCGGGGGCCGTCTCGGTTTGTTCGACGAACTGCGCGCCGCGTTCGGTGAGTTGCCAGTTCAGCGGCATGCCGCGCAGATGGGCGCCGACCACGGCGACACGGATCGTGTTCTCGTCCGGCGCGGCCGATTGGGCGGGCGTGAGCTCAGGTGCGCGACGCTCGCCGGTGCCCAGGGGCCAGGGGCGATGGCTCTGCCAGCGTGCGCCGAGGCCCGCGAGGCGGTCGTCATGCCAGGCCGGTGCGATCAGGGTGATGCCTGCTGGCAGGCCGTCGTCGCGAAATCCTCCGGGCAGGGCGAGCGCGCAGTAGTCGAGCAGGTTCACGAAGTTGGTATAGGTGCCGAGCCGGCTGTTGAGTTCGACCGGCTCGGCCGCGATCTCGGCCTGGCTGTAAATGCTCGGTGAGGTCGGCACCAGCAGCGCATCGGCGCCGTCGATCAGCGCATCGCAGGAACGCTTGAGTTCAGCCAGCCGGTACTGGGCCTGAAACGCGTCCACTGCACTGGGGTTCTTGCCTCCCGCGATGATGTCTGCGACGACAGGATCCGCCGCGCCCGGATGCGTATCGATGAATTCGCCGACCGCGGCATAGCGTTCGGCGACCCATGGCCCTTGGTAGAGCAGGGCGGCTGCGTCGTGAAATGGCGCGAAATCGAGCGGTACGATCTCGGCGCCGAGCGCGCGCCAATCCTCGATCGCGGCTTCGAATGAGGCTTGGGCTTGTGCGTCACCAAAGAACTGCGGTTCGGTCGGAACTGCGAGCCTGGGTATCGATGTGTCGCCGGCAACCGGGCGCTCGTGCTGCGGCTTGCGGCGCGCGTACGCATCTTCCGCGTCGAAGTCGACAAGTACGTCGCGCACGATATCGGCATCGCCGACGGTGAGCGCAAAGACCGAGACACAGTCGAGCGATTTGCATGCCGGCACCACGCCGCGCGTGCTGATCGCCCCGCAGGTGGCTTTCACTCCGACCAGATTGTTGAAGCCGGCCGGTACGCGTCCGGAGCCGGCGGTGTCGGTGCCGAGCGAAAAGGCGACCAGACCGCGTGCGACAACCGAAGCCGAGCCGGAGCTCGAGCCGCCACTGATGTAATCGTCGTTGAAAGCGTTCGGCACCGCGCCGTAGGGCGAGCGTGTCCCCACGAGGCCGGTCGCGAACTGGTCGAGATTGGTCTTGCCGAGCAGGACCGCCCCGGCGGCTTGCAGGCGTTCCACCGCATACGCCGATCGCTCGGCGGTATAGGCGTAGTCCGGGCATGCCGCGGTCGTGGGTAGCCCGGCCACGTCGATGTTGTCCTTGACCGCGAACGGGACGCCGTAGAGCGGCAGAGCTTTCGTGTCGCCGCCGGCAGCGTCGAGGCGCTGTTCGAGTGTTGCCAACTGGGCGTCGAGTTCCGCCGCGCTGACGATATGAATCCAGGCGGGGTCTTCGCTACTCAGGGTGTCGCGCAGGCTCCGCAGGGGTTCGCCCGGCGGCTGGCTGGAAGGGGCATGCTCGGCACGCCAGTCGGGGATCGTGGATATCGTCATGTCGCTGCATACAGGGATGTATACAAGCGGGTCTGCAACGGCTGTGCCAGACGAGAGTCAGGGCGACGACGGCGTCCGTAACTTATTGAGAGGAAGGCGTATCAGTAACGGTTGAAGCGGTGCGGGACGTTGAGCAGCGCTTGTTGAAGGGGCTGGCGCGAACGCTTTCAGGGCGCTCCGACCGTGCAATGCCCCACGATTGCTCGGCGCAGCTTGCCGGCGTTCTAGAACAGACCGCTATCGAGCCCGGCGGCGACGGTCAGGCCCAGTTCTTCGCACTGGTCCTCGAAGGCCGGGTCGTATGGGCCGTGGCATATCAGCGGTTCGCAGACGTTCTTCCAGCGCATCCCGCCGGTAATGCTTTCGATCGCTCGATGTGTGCCAGTGCCGTCGAGACCGGCGCGAACATAGAACGCGAACGGCAGGGCGTCGGTGTGGTCCAGGCAGTGGTAATAGCTGCGATCGAAGAAGTCCTTGAGCGCCCCGCTCATGTAGCCGAGGTTTTCCGGCGTACCCAGAATGACGGCGTCGGCTGAGAGCACGTCCTCCGGGCCGGCCTCCAGCGGTGCGATCCAGCGGCCTTCGATCTGCTCGATATCGGGATGGGCGATGCCACGCAGAACCGCGTCGCGCAGACGAGCGGTATTGGGGGACGGGGCATGGGCGATGACAACAATGCGGCGCATGCCAGCAGTCTGTCGATTCACCCGATCCTCGACAAGCGGGCGAGCGGCGGGCCGTAAGCACGAACAAATGGTCCGCCTGGCAAACAGCCTACCTATCGAGACAACGCAGGCCGACTGGCGCCTTTGTCGAGCGTCCGTGAGTTCGGCGTATCGTCGTTATACGTTTCGCCGATCGGGTGCGCCGGTTATATTCGCCGAATGAATGTTCGCGATATCGATCTGAACCTGCTGGTCTTCCTGGATGCTTTGCTACGCGAACGCAGCGTGACCAAGGCCGCGCTGGCTATGGATATCAGCCAGCCTGCGATGAGCAACGCCTTGCGTCGGCTGCGCAAGCTGCTGGGCGATCCGGTGCTGGTGCGTACGGCCAGCGGCATGCAGCCGACGGATCGCGCGCTCAAGCTGCAGCGGCCGGTCCGCAATGCGCTGGCCCAGCTCGAAACCGCGATCGCGCCGAACCGCGCCTTCGAGCCGGCGACTGCCGAGCGGCTGTTCACGGTGCTGATCACCGACTACGCCGCCTCCGTGCTCATGCCGCATGTCGTCAGCTCACTGGAGCGCGAGGCGCCGAACATTGCGCTCAATATTCTGGGTGCCGGCAGTGACGCGATCGATCAGATCGAGCGAGGCGAGGCGGATTTTCTGGTCAACCGCTTCGGCAAGCTGCCGGCCAACTTTCACCAGCACAAGCTGTGGAGTGACCGCATGGCCTGCCTGATCCGCAAGGATCACCCGGCGCTGGTCGAAGCCGACGGGGAACTCACGCTCGACGCCTTCCTGGCCCAGAAACATATCCTGATCACCCAGACCGGGGTCGGCCTGAGCCGGATCGACGAGGTGTTGGCCGACGCGGGCAAGTCGCGCCAGATCAGCGTCCTCACCCGCCATTACCAGCTACCGCGCGAGCTGGTCGCCAACAGCGACATGATCGTGGCGCTGCCGGCGCGTATTGCCCGTTACCAGGCGCGTCATCTCGGACTTGCCGTGCTCGATCCGCCGGTGGAATTGCCGGCTTTCGATATCGGCATCGCCTGGGGCGCGCTCGATCATCACGACGTGGCGCACCGGTGGCTGCGTGAGCGCATCATCGCCATCGCGCGTGAAACGCTGAGCTGAAACCGCCTGGTCGGTAGTGACTGCCTCGCTGTTTGCCCGTGCCGCGCACGGCATGGACCCGAGACTGGCCCTGTTCGATAGTGATCATCGACGAATGGCGCTGTTGTAAATTTCGAGCGCTCGCTATATTTTTCATCCGCAGGAGGAGAACCTATGACTGATCGATTCGATTTGACTGGCCGCGTGGCGCTGGTTACTGGCGCCGGCGGCGGCTTGGGCACGGGCTTCGCGACGGCGCTCGCCGAGGCGGGGGCGAAAGTCGTGCTCTGTGGTCGCCGCCAGGCGCCGCTGGACGACGTTGCCGAGACCATAAAAAAGGCCGGTGGCGAAGCAGCCGTGGTCACCATGGACGTCAGCGACGCGGGTTCCGTCGCCGCGGGTTTCGACAGCGCCGAGAGCGCATTCGGCACTGTGGATGTGGTTGTCTGCAATGCCGGCGTGGCCGCGGCGAGCTTCGCCATGGACATGGAAGAGGCCGACTGGCTCAAGACCATCGAGGTCAATCTCAACGGCTGCTGGCGCGTCGCCGTCGAATGCGGCCGGCGCCTGCGCGCTGCCGAAAAGCCCGGCAGCGTGATCAATATCAGCTCGATCCTGGGTCACCGGGTGGCGGCCGCCGTGGCGCCGTATGCGGCGTCCAAGGGCGCGCTGGAACAGCTCACCCGCAGCCTCGCGCTGGAATGGGCGCGCTACGGCATCCGCGTGAATGCGATCGCGCCCGGCTATATCGCGACCGATCTGAATCGCGACTTCTTCGAGACCGAACCGGGTAAGAAGATGATCAAGCGTATTCCGCAGAAACATTTGGGCGACGTGGACGACCTCGTCGGCGCGTTGCTGCTGCTGGCATCGGACGCCGGCCGTTACATGACGGGCAGCACCATCGCCGTCGACGGCGGCCACCTGCAGTCTTCACTTTAAGAGGCCGTCATGGATTTCACCCTCTCGCCCGAAATCGAAGAAACGCGGCAACAGATTCGTGCCTTTGTCGACGAGCAGATCATCCCGCTGGAAGCGGATGAGGCCAGCTACGACCACCACGAAAACATCGAGCCCGCGTTGCTCGCGCGCATGCAGGCCAAGGCGAAAGAAGCCGGCCTGTGGTCGTTGCAAATGCCGATCGCGCGCGGCGGTCGCGGCTTTTCCATCGTCGGCATGGCGGCTTGCTATGAAGAAATGAACCGCTCCATATTCGGGCCGGTGATCTTCAATTCCGCCGCGCCCGACGACGGCAACATGATCGTGCTGGAAAAGGTCGGCACCGAACAGCAGAAGGATTGGTTCCTGCAGCCGATCGTCGACGGCGACGTGCGTTCGGCCTTCGCCATGACCGAACCGCCGCCCGGCTGCGGTTCGGACCCGACCATGATGCAGACCACCGCCACGAAGGACGGCGACGACTGGGTCATCAACGGGCACAAGCACTACATCACTGGCGCGGGCGCGGCGAAGCACTTCATCTTGATTGCGCGCACCTCGGACGACACGCGCAAGGGGCTGACCGCCTTTCTGTTCCATGCGGACGATCCGGGCTGGGAGGTCATCCGACGCATCCCGATCATGGGCCCGGAGGAACACGGCGGGCACTGCGAGATTCGTTTCGACGGTCTGCGCATTCCCGACCGCAACCGGCTGATGGAGATCGGCGACGGCTTGAAGGTCACCCAGATTCGTTTAGGCACGGCACGACTGACCCACTGCATGCGCTGGCTGGGCCTGGCGCGGCGTTCGATGGAGATCGCGGCCGATTATGTCGCCAACCGGGAATCCTTCGGCATCCGGCTGGCCGATCGCGAAGGCGTACAGAACATGCTCGGCGAGGCCGCGATGGCGATCCAGACCGGTCGCCTGCTGACCATGCATGCCGCCTGGCAGCTCGACCAGGGCAGTTTTGCGCGCAAGGAAGTGTCCATGGCCAAGGTCAATGTCTCCGAGACGCTGCACAAGGCGGTCGATACCGCTATCCAGCTCAACGGCGCGCGCGGCTATTCCAAGGATACGGTGCTGGAATGGATCTATCGCTATGCACGCCAGGCGCGGCTGGTCGACGGCGCCTCGGAAGTGCACAAGATGGTGTTCTCGCGCACGCTCATGAGTGAGGGCACCGATTTCTGGCACTGGAACTGACAGGGCTTTAAGGCCAATGTCGGCCAAGCGCGCATAGAACGCGCGCCGACCAAAGCCGGCAATAAAAGGCCAGTAGGAGGAGAATAACGTGGCGCAGGCTGATTACGCGGCACTCGAACGCAACCCAGCGAACCATTCGCCGTTGACGCCGCTGAGCTTTCTGCGGCGCTCGGCGTATATCTATCCGGACAAGACGGCCGTCATCGACAGCGATATGCAGCTGTCGTATCGCGCGTTCGACGAACGCTGTCGACGCCTGGCCAGTTCGCTGGCCGACCGTGGCATCGGCACCGGCGATACGGTGGCCGTGATTTGCCGCAACACGCACGAGATGCTGGAAGCGCGCTACGCGATTCCGATGCTGGGTGCTGTGATGAACCCGATCAATACGCGTCTGGATGCCGGCGCGATCGGCTTCATTCTCGAGCACGGCGACGCTAAGCTGCTGATCTGCGATCACGCCTTCGGCAACGAAGTCGGCCCCGCATTGGAGCGTCTCGAGACGCCGCCGGACATGGTCGTGGTCTGCAGTCATCCGGGCGCGACCGGCGAGCTCTACGGCGAGCCGTATGAAGACCTGATCGAAGACGGCGATGCCGCGTTCGACTGGGACAAGATCGCCGATGAATGGGATGCGCTCACGCTGCTCTACACGTCCGGCACCACCGGTGATCCCAAGGGCGTGGTTTACCACCATCGCGGCGGCTATCTCGCGGCGATGAGCAACGCCATGGCGTTCAACATGACCGCCGACTCGGTCTACCTGTGGACGCTGCCCATGTTCCACTGCGACGGCTGGGGCTATGTGTGGTCGGTGACTGCCGCAGGAGCCACCCACGTCTGTCTCGATCGCATCGACGCCGAGCTCATCCACGAGCGTATCGAGACCCACGGCGTTACCCATATGTGCGGCGCGCCGATCGTGCTCAACACGCTGATCAGCGATTTCGACGCCCGCGGCATCACGCTCAGTTCACCGGCGATCTATGCGCTCGGCGGCGCGGCGCCGCCCGCCGCGGTGATCCGCAAGGCCAAGGACATCGGCTTCGATATCACCCATCTCTACGGGCTCACCGAAACCTACGGCCCGTCGGCGCTGTGTGTCTGGCAGCCGGAATGGGAAGGCCTGGACGTCGACGCGCTCGCCGCGCGCATGGCACGCCAGGGCGTGGCCAACTTCGCGATAGACGACTTTGCCGTGCTCAGCGTTGATGACGGCACGCCCGTGCCCTTCGACGGAGAGACGCTCGGCGAGATCTGTATTCGCGGCAACACGGTGATGAAGGGCTATCTCAAGAACCCGTCCAAGACCGACGAATCATTCGCCGACGGCTGGTTCCATTCCGGCGATCTCGCCGTCACCCATCCGGACGGCTATATCGAGATCAAGGACCGCGCCAAGGACATCATCATCTCCGGCGGCGAGAACATCTCCAGCCTCGAGATCGAAGACGTGCTCTACGGTCACGATGCCGTGGCCGAAGCCGCCGTCGTCGCCCAGCCGGACGAGAAGTGGGGCGAAATCCCCTGTGCCTTCGTCACCCTGCGCGCCGATGCGCGGGTTGAGGAAAGCGAGATCATCGACTTCTGCCGCGAACGCATGGCCCACTTCAAGGCGCCCAAGCGCGTCGTGTTTGGCGAGTTGCCGAAGACCGCGACGGGCAAGATTCGCAAGAATGTGTTGCGCGAGCAGATTTGACGGCGGGCCAAGGCTACGAAGATAAGTGCATTGAAGTTAAGGTTTCTTCGCGCGCCACGGTTGGACTGACATCTAAGACTAGTCGGCACTAGCGAACGAAAGTCGTGATAATTGCGACCGGGTTTAGGCTGTTTCAAAAAACGCAGTAGGGTAAGTTGCGCGAACGTGTAACGTTCTATAGCAACTGGATTTGGCACCGCTATGCTTCCGAACTTTCCAACTGACAATCTTTACAAGTTCATGGCGTTGAGTGGGACGGTGATAATTCTCTTTTCCGTTTATTATCCAATACATGTTGGTTTTGAAGCATTGGAAAAGGAAGTAACACTCGAGGAAGAAGGAAAAGTTCTGGATGCGCGAATAGACCAGCTGTATCGCGACTTAGAGTCCCAATTTCCCGGTGCACTCGCTAGAGATAGTGAAAAGAGAAAGTTTTTTGATCCAACTTTCGAACGTGAGGCTGCACGTGACAGGAATGATGCGCCGACTTCAGAAGGATTTGATGAGATGACTGTCGATGTATTAGATCAACTTGATCAGCTTCGGGAAGCGGACATTCGTTTGGAAGGGAAAATAATCCTCGTCCGGGAACTACGGCGTCACACTAATCGCGTTGAATGGTTGAGCTGGTTAACGCTTTTTATAGGCGCCGGCTTAGCTGGGCTTGGGTATACGCTTTGGTATACGCGAGTGCAACGGCCGCTGGATAACGACCTCCAAAAAGTTTCAGATAGGTAGCTGCATAAAACGCGTCGCCAATCTCACGAACTGGGTTTTCAATCTGTCGACGCTATTAAATACCCGTTCAGAACGTCGCGCATCGTCTCCGCATACGTCGTAACCGACGTTCCTTGGTCACGATACTTCCCTCGCTTGAGATACCAGTCCTGCAGCATCGCCTTGATCAGCGAGGCGAGCAGGCGGGCGTCGATATCGCGGAACACGCCGGCGTCGATGCCTTCGACGAGAATGTCGCGGTAGATGCTTTCGGTTTCGAGTTCGACGTTCACCGCATCACGCTTGCGGGATTCGGCCAGGTGCTTGGCTTCCATGTAGGAGAAGTAGAACCAGGGCCGCATCAGCTCGCTTAGGAACAGATGGCTCTTGATGGCGACGAAGAGTTTCTCGCGCGGTTCCGAGATGTCCTGGGTGAAGTCCAGCAGCGTGCGCTTGGTGAGCATGAAACCGTGGCTCTGGATCAGCCCGATCAGGTCGTCCTTGTTTCGGATATAGGCATAGAGCCCGCCCATGCTCAGGCCGGAGTCGTTGCAGAGGTCGCGCAGACTCATGGCCGAGAAGCCGGTGGTGTTGGCGAGTCGCAGGGTGGAGTCGATGATGCGCACGAGGTTCTTCACCGCGACGTGCTCTTTCTTGATCCGGATCATCTCGCGGTTCTGGCGATAGAGGGTGGTGCAGATGTCGGTTTTCGAAACGCTGACGATCTGCTTGAACTGCTCGAAATCCGGATCCATCGCACCCTCGCCCGGCTCGATTCGCGCGCGCGGCGCGGCCGGCTGTCCCTTGTCGCTATGCACGTTCGGGATTCTAACCCGTCAGGCGTTGATTATCGTGCGCGTAGGCGGGCGGCTCTGTTTTCAGCGGGGTGCGTGCCAGGCGTCGACGCGCCAGCGCCGACTCTGCCAGCGACGGCCAGGCTTCAGATTGCGTGCCATCGCCGAAACGAAGCGGCCATGAATATCGGCGGTCCGCTGCGCGTTATCCGGAAATTCGATCTGGTGATGGGCGAGTACCAGCGTTGCGCCCGGCGCGAGAACCGTGGCCACGTCGCGGGCCAGGCGTTTCAGGTCGCGTGGCGACAGGTAATACAGCAGTTCGGCGATCACCACGGCGTCGTAACGATTGCCCGGTAGCGGCGCCGGCAGTGCGATCTGCCAGGCGTGCGCATGGGGAAAGTTCTTCAGGGCCTTGCGGGTAAGTGCCGTGGCACTTGCACTGCCGTCGCAGGCATCCAGACGCAGTGCACGCGTGGCGAGACGCTGGCTGTTGGAGCCATTGCCGCTGGCCAGTTCCAGTAGTCGGGCGACCGGTCGCTTGCCTACGGCGCGCACGATGCGATCACGCTTGATCGCCTCGTCGCGTGCGGTGAAGGTGTGCCAAGGGTCGCCGAGTGCGCGGAACTTGGCTTCGAAGCCGACGAGATCGATTGCGCGGCGGGCTTTCAGGCTCATGGTCGGGTACCGAAGCGCTCGACCGGGCGGCCGAAACGTACGAGCAGGTTACGGTCGAGCAGGAAACCGTCCGGGTCGTCTTTCACGCCGCCGGTCTGGGTTCGATAAAGACGCAGAGCGGCGCGTTTCATTGCCGCATGGCTGCCTAGTCGCGCTGCGATCTGGCGGCCGCGCGGACGCGGCCGGTGCGGTACGAGCCGAGGCCATACGAGATAGGACAGCCGCGGTATGCCGCCCGGCCAGGCACGGGCAACAGCGCGCGCCACTGCGCGATGGTCGGCATGGTTGTCGTTCATCGACGGCGTGACGATCAGATCCGGGCGCGGCCGCCGGGCCAGATCGCGGGCCAGTCGACCTTCAGTTGGCGAGCCGGCAAAGCCCAGCTCGCCGTCCGGATAGCCGAGGAAACGCAGATCCTGGCGACGCACCCCCGCACGGCGCATGGCGCGGCGCGTTTCTGCGTAGCGGGCAGCGCTGAGCCGCGCGCGCGGCCAGGCGCGGCTGCCGGGATGGGAAGCGCCGCCGTCGGTGACGAGCGTCACATCCACGACGGCACCACGGCGGCGCAACGCGGTGATCAGGCCAAAAGCGCCGATGGCTTCGTCGTCTGGATGCGGCGCGATGATATGAGCGCGCACCACGCGATCGAGATCGAGCGCGCTCATAGCGACAGCTCGATCGATTGCGAGGCAGCAGCCGCGCCGACCTTCACGCGTTGCGCGTCCGGCGCGGGTTGGCGCAGATACACCATCAGATCGGCCATATGCGCGCAGAGCGGGTCGGTCTCGAAAAATGCAGACAATCCCACCGACTGCTGGGCGAGGAGAATCGCCTGTTCGCCGGCTTCCAGAACCGTGCTGCGGGCGCTTGCCACGCGCGCCGGATGGCTATCGGTTGGCGTGTCGAACAAGGCCGCAGCCGTGCTGCGACACACTGCGGCAGCATTGTCCGCCAGGCCGTAGAGACGGCCAAGGCGGGCCGCCTGATGGGGATCGCCGGCCCGGTTTCTGGCAACCAGGTGCGCACGCACGCCGTCGAACAGACCGGCTATCCCGCCCGCCTGTGCGGCCACGAAGCGCAGCGCGCCCGCGCTTAGCCAGGGTTCGCGCTCGTAGTCGCCCGGCGCGCCGATCGGCATGTCGCCTGCGCCCAGGGGCGCGTTCTGCCAGCGCACCAGATGCGTTTCGGAGCGCTGCATGCCCAGCACCTGCCACCAGTTCCGGTCGATGACAGGCGGCGTGTGCTGCAGATCGATAACCAGCAACTGCTTGTGTTGGCAATCGTCTACATCTGCGCTGACCAGGGCATGGGTGAGTAGGCCGGCACCGGAGGCAAACGCCTTGCCGCCGTCGATCATCCCGCTGTGCAGGCGTAGCGGCTCGCCGGCCAGCGGTGCATTCCAGACGCCGAATCGGGCGCCGTTTCGTGCGCTACCGTGCAGATGTCGTGCGCTTTGCGCGTCGCCGTAACGCGCGACAATCTGCAGCGCGTCCATATGCCCTTCGAACAGTCGCGCGAGCGGCAGGTCCACCCGGCCGGCCCCGTATAGACGCCCCAGCAGGGTTAGATAAGCTTCCAGATCGCCGGGATCCGTCAAGGGAAGACTCGACTGCAGCCGAGCGATGCCCTCGGCCATGTAACTCGGGGCTGCAGGATCGAGATCGGCCAGCAATGCAGTGATATCGGTCATGGGCAAGGGCAGCCGTAGGTGCTTTCGAGGAGGGCGACGCGCTGTTCGGCCTGTTCGAGGGCGATTTCCTCGGTGTCTTCAGGCTCGGGTAAGAGGTACATCGTAAAAGCCTCGGCGTTGCCGGACTCGGCCGCCAGATGGCGTAGTCGAGTCATGGAAACCCGGCTCGTGGTTGCGAGCGCCTGCGCGACGGCGTCGTCGTCGAGGCGCGCGAATGCTGCCCGCGCCTCGGCGCAGACGCGATAGCGATGCAGGGCGGCCTCCGGATCCTGAACAGCTGGCGGGGTGGGGCAGGTCTGGCGTTGTCGCAGTGTGTAGGCGAGGCCGCGGCTGGCCCGGCCGTCGATACGTGAGGAAGTGGCCACCCGCACTGTGCGGTCGTGGCGCACCCGGTAGCCGGCACGTCGCGCGGCCGTGACCAGCCCGACGTCTTCATGGCTGGCCAGCGCCTCGAAGCCGCCAAGCGCTTGGTAAACCTCGGCTCGGAATCCCAGGCTCGCGCCCCCCTGCGACGGGTGCGAAGGCGCCGGGTCGTGTTCCAGCGGGTCGACCGTGCGCTGCAGGCAGCGCAGACGCTCCCAGTAGCGCTCCACGCGGCGATGCACGTCCTGCGGCGGTGCGTCGGGGCGCTCGATATAGCCGGCGACCACGTCCACGCTGGCAAGCGCGTGCGCGCTGGCTTCGACCCAGTCGGGCGCGGGCACCGAATCCGCGTCGGTGGATAGCAGCAAGCCCGGGCTGTCGTCTCGATCCGGCGCCCCGGCGAGCGCGCTCAGGCCCAGCGCCATGGCGGCACGTCGCGCGCGGCCGGCGTTGGCCTGCGGCGCGCGTTCGATACGGTGAACAATGACCTCGAACGCCAGAGAAGGTCGTCGCGCGGCCACCCGGGCTTCGCCGTC
Organism: Salinisphaera dokdonensis CL-ES53; assembly: GCF_040361215.1. Classification (NCBI taxonomy): domain Bacteria; kingdom Pseudomonadati; phylum Pseudomonadota; class Gammaproteobacteria; order Salinisphaerales; family Salinisphaeraceae; genus Salinisphaera; species Salinisphaera dokdonensis. The sequence continues at coordinate 556,263 of NZ_APND01000003.1, read as the reverse complement.
GTCGTTGCAGCCGTCGAACAGAAGGCAGAGTACGAAACGCTCGGGCGCCGCGGTCTGGCAGGCGAACGCGTCAAGCAGTTGCGTCAGGTGCGCACTCTCATCGCGGACAGGTACGCACACCGCAATACGCTGCTGCTCGGTTGCATCGCTACCCACGCGAGTGGGGGCAAACGCCGATGTGGGCGTTTCGCGCGTGACATGTCGTGGGCTTGGCATACAGCATCATGCTACCGAGACGTGAGGAGACCGATAATGCGTAGTTATGCGGTCTGGACCGGCTCGCGCCGATCGGCATCCGCCAGTAGTCGTCGGTAAACCTCCACATAGTCGCGCGCCATGCGCGCAGCGCTGAATCGCTCGACGAAGCGCCGGCGAATAACCTCGCCGTCAAGCTTGGGCAGCATGGCTACGGCTGCGACGGCGTCGTCCATGTTGTCGACGATGAAGCCGGTAATGCCATGCTCGACGATTTCCGGCACGGCACCGTTGCGCCAGGCGATGACCGGCGTACCGCAGGCCATGGCCTCGATCAGCACGAGGCCGAAGGGCTCTGGCCAGTCGATGGGAAACAGTAGCGCGGGCGCGGCGGCGAGCAGCGACCGTTTGGCGCTATCGTCGATTGCACCGATGTATTCGATGTCCTTGCCGAGGTGCGGCGCGACGTGATGTTCGAAATAGTACGGATTTCCCGGGTCCACACTTCCGGCTAGCTTAAGCGCATGTTGGCTGCGCCATGCAATTTCAATCGCCCGGTCCGGGCGCTTCTGATCGGTCATTCGACCGATGAAGAGCAGGGCGTTACCGGCGCCTGGCGTTGCGCTCGGCGCGGCAAAACGGGCGGGGTCGAGGCCATGCGGCACGATGGCGGCCTGGTTGGTCTCCGGGATTGCTTCGGCCTGGCTGGCCGAAACGGCGGCGACCGGCAGATCGGGAAACGCCTTGAAGAACAGCTGGCGGTCGAGTTCGTCGGTGCGCCAGTGGATGGTGGTCAGGCTTCGCGCGCGGTAAGTGCCCAACAGGGCGGCATGGAAGAACTCGCCGTGGCAATGGATGATGTCGAATTCATCGAGACGCTCACGCAACCGTTCCAGCAGCGCCGCCTCGAGTACACCGGGAAGGCCCGGCGGGACAGGCGTGTCGCCGGCTTGATACCAGGCCAGGCTGGGCAATGCGCCGTCGCAGGGCAGATCGAGATTGCTGTCCGTGGGCGCGAAGACCGTAACGTGATGCCCCAGATTGTCGAGCGCGTGACTCAAGTCGACAACGATGCGCTCGGTACCGCCGGCCTCGTGAGCCGGCAAAGGCAGAATCACAGGGGAAACCTGAGCGATGCGTAGACGGTCAGACGTTTGTTCCATGTCGACTTATCGATTTTCAGCAGGACAGGACTAAAAGCGCCCATGTTCATCATGCACATCGCTCTGCAGGGCTGCCTGCGCGCGCACGATGTCGAGTACGGCATCACGGCCGATACCGGCGGGCATATTCGCTACCTGCTCGAACTGGCGCAGGCTTCGGCGCGTGACCATGCAGTCGAGCGGATCGATATCGTCACCCGGGCCTTCGATACCGATTTCAGCGAAGGCGATTATCGCCAAGCCTGCGAATATCTCAATCCCAAGGTACGCATCGTGCGGCTGCCGACGCCAGATCCGAACTACCGCACAAAAGAAGCGTTGTGGGATCAGCTGCCGGCTTTCACGGCGGCGCTGATCGACTACATCGATGGCCTCGAACGCGCGCCCGACGTGCTCCATGCCCACTACGCGGATGCCGCGGACGTCGCGGCACAGGTCAAGCAAAGCCGCGGGCTGCCGTTCGTTTTCACGGCCCACTCGCTGGGCCTGCCGAAGCGGCAATGCGCCGCGCGCGCGGGCCAGGATGTGGACACGGAAACCGCGGATACACAGGCGCTGGAGCGCCGTATCGGTTTCGAGAATACCGCCTTGCGGCAAGCCGATCTGGTGATTGCGAGTTCGCGCGACGAAGCCGAGATCCAGTATGCGGATTACCCCGACTACGAGCCGGGGCGAATCCGCGTGATCCGGCCGGCCAGTGATCTGCAGGTGTTCGAAAAAGCCGAGTCCACATCGGAAGTGCGGCGCATGCTGCAGCGTTTTCTGGTCGAGCCGGACAAGCCTGCCCTGTTGGCGATCGCGCGACCGGTCACGCGCAAGAACCTGGCGAGCCTGATTCGAGCCTACGGTGAATCGCCGGCCCTGCAGGCGCGCGCCAACCTGGTGATTCTTGCCGGCGGGCGGCAGTCTCTGGACGCGCTCGAGCCAGAAATCGCCGACAACCTGCGCGAAATGCTGCATCTGATCGACCACTACGATCTCTATGGTCGGGTGGCGTATCCGAAGCAGCACAGCATGGCCGACGTGCCGGCGGTCTATGCCTGGGCACGCGAACGCCGCGGCCTGTTTGCAAACGTCGCTTTCAACGAGCCGTTCGGGCTGACTTTGCTCGAGGCCGCGGCTGCCGGACTGCCGGTCATTGCGACCGATAGCGGCGGGCCGAACGACATTATCGAGCAGTGCCACAACGGCGTGCTGGTCAATCCATGCTCAACGAACGCCATAGCCGAGGCGGCGCTGGCCCTGTTCGAAGACCGCGAGCGTTGGCAGGCCTGTCAGACCAACGGACGCGAAGCGATTGCACTGTTCGACTGGTCGCGCCATATCGATTATTACCATCGTCTTTTGGTCCGCATGCGTGACCCGCAGCCGGTACGCCGTGGGCGAACCGTGCCGCCCCAGCGCGATGCGCTGCTCGCCTGCGATATCGACGGCACCCTGGTGGGCTGTGCGACAAGCGTGCAGGACTTCAATGGCTGGTATGCCGGTCAGGCGCATATGACCTTTGGCGTGGCCACCGGCCGTAGTTTTCACAGCGCGTTGCAGATTCTCGAACAGACCGGTATCGATTGGCCGGATTTTGTCGTCAGCTCCGTGGGCGCCGAGATTCACCGTCTGGCGGCGGACGGTGTGACCTACTGTCGCGACGCGCAGTGGCAGGCCCATATCGCCGAGGGCTGGTCGCGCCAAGCGATCGTCGATGTGCTCGCCGAGATGCCGGAACTGGTCTCGCAGTCCCCGCTGGAGCAGCGTGAACACAAGATCAGCTATCTCTGCGAAGCAAATACCGACATCGCGCCGCGTTTGCAGGACGTGCTCGCCGACCGGGGGTTGGCGGCGCGCGTGATTCATAGCCACGGCCGCTGCGTCGACGTACTTCCCGAACGTGCGTCCAAAGGCGCGGCGGTGGCATGGCTGGCGGACCGCTACGCGGTGAATCGCGAACGCGTGTACGTGGCCGGCGACTCGGGTAACGATGTCGAAATGCTCAGGGCATTGCCGTGCGCGATCATTGTGGCCAACTACTGCGACGGGTTGATCGATGCGTCCGGTCTGGCCCATGCCTATCTGGCGCGGGCGAGTCATGCGCGTGGTGTCATCGAGGGCGTGGAGCACTTCCAGGCTCAGAGCCACGCGTCGTGAAAACAAGTGTGCTCACGCTGGTACGCGATCGCCGCGCGCACCTGATCAACCTCGTTCATGGCCTGAACGCGCAGCAAGAGCCGCCCGACGAACTGGTCATCGCCTGCATGCAGCCTGAGATCGAGCCCGATCTGCCGGCGACTGAATTTCCGGTACGCCAGCTGCGTGTGTCGGGGCGGGATCTGCCATTGGCACGGGCACGCAACGAAGCGGCCGCCCATGCCGCCCATGAGGGACTGGTGTTCCTCGATGTGGACTGCATCCCGTCGCCTTCGCTGGTCGCGCGATATGAACAAGCGCTCGCCCGCGACCCGGCGCTTTATATGGGCGAGGTGAGTTATCTGCCGGCTGGCGCGGTGCGACTCCAGGCGACCGGCGAGATTGATTTTGCTCGCCTGGAGACACTCGCCCAGGCGCATCCGGCGCGGCCTGTGTTCAACAACGATGGGCTCGAGAACGAACCCGACCCGGGTCAGCTCTGGGGGCTTTCGTTTGCGCTCAGGCGCGCCGACCACGAACGTGCGGGTGGTTTCGACGAGAGCTACGAAGGCTACGGCGGGGAGGAAACCGACTACGCCTGGCGACTAGCGGCCGCGGGCGTTCCGTTCTATTGGGTCGGCGGCGCACGTGCGTGGCATCAGCACCATCCGCTCTATCGGCCGCCTTATCCGCACTTCGACGCCATCATTTCCAACGCCCGGCGATTCCATGCGCGCTGGCGTCGCTGGTGCATGGAGTACTGGTTGGGCATGTTCCGTGATGCCGGGCTGATCGAGTGGTCACCCGTAGCGAGCGAGATTCGCGTGCTTCGCCAGCCTTCCATGCAGGAGATCGATCAGGCGCGCCTCAACGACGATGTCTGCTTCGGCTGATTTTCGTCACCGCTCAGCGGGCGATCGCGCTCAACGTGGGCGCTGCTATTCGTGGGTCTTCATCGGCGCCGGCCCAGAGGCGCTCGAGTGTCGTTTCCAGCCAGACGGCTGCACGAGACGCGGCATGAGGATCGTGTAGCGGCTGCAGGGCAGCGACATCGAGGGCGCGTGCCTGCTCGAGCAGCTCGCGCCAGCCATCAAGGTCGCCGGGCCAGATCTTGAGGTGAATCGCGGCGCCCAATGCAGCCAGAGATTCGGCCTTGCGTTGCTGCTCGTCGAAATAGCGCCACTCGGGCGCACAGATATAGGGGCGGCCGGCGCGGGCAATCTCATGCACGGTATTGTCGCCGGCCGATGCGAGCACGATATCGGCCGCTGCCAGATAGTCGCTGCTGTTCTCGACCCAGCCATGGTTCACGAGATTGGCGAAATCGGTCTCGTGGCCTTCGCGATGTAGCGGGCCGACGGTTACGAATAGCGTATCGGGTGCGGCACGCGCAGCCATGGTGAGTGGCGCGTAGGGCGTGCCGGCGCCGCCGCCCCCGGTCATGACCACCACGATCTCGCGATCGGCCGGCAGGCCGAGAGCTGAGCGTGCAGCGACTTTGTCGTGGCTGTTTGTCGGGCTGGTACACAGGCCGCCCGTATAGAAGGTCTTGTTGCGTGCCCAGGCCGGGTAGTCCGATTGCTCGAGACGCGCGTCGTAGGGCGCGAGCATGGCCGTACAGGCTTCGTAGGCCGCGCGGTGTCCCGGGTCGCAGCGATTGCCGTGCATGCGGATCTTGATCGCGGGCACGCTGGCGATGCGGGCAAGCAGGGCAAGTTCGGCTGATACATCGATCACGAAAAGACCGCTGTCGCGCTCGTCGAGGTGATCGAGAATACGGCGCATGGTCTGGCGCATCGGCCGCAGTCCGAGCGGTACGCAGTGCATGGTCGATGGGGTGGGTTGGTCGTGCAGTGCCGGGGTGGGCACAGGCGCGCCGATCATGTTCGGCAGGGTAACGATCTCGATATCGCGCTCGAAGCCATCGAACAACGAAGGGTCGGCGGTCAGCACGCTGACTGGGCGGGATTTCGGCAGTTCGCGCACGATGGCCATGGTGCGCCGCGCGTGCCCGCGGCCTTGATGATGCACGAAGAAGGTAATAGGTCTGGACATGCGCGATGGGCCGCCTGGGCAGGCGGCGAGAGGATCGACAATCGCGAATCATCGCCTTCGCTCGTCGTCGCGGAAACCGTAGTTTCCGGTAGAGCTGTGGAAAATACTGAGGCGGCGCTGGAGTGGCGTAATGCGGGGGTTCCGGACATAAAAAAGGCGTGCCGGAACCCGGCACGCCTCGAACAATCCGCCGTGGCGGGCCGTGTCTAGAACACCTCGAACAGACCGGCCGCACCGATGCCGCCGCCGACGCACATGGTGACGACGACGTACTTGACGCCGCGACGCTTGCCCTCGATGAGCGCGTGGCCGGTCATGCGCGCGCCGGACATGCCGTAGGGATGGCCGATGGCGATGGAGCCGCCGTTGACGTTGTACTTCTCGGGATCGATGCCGAGGAAGTCGCGCGAATACAGGCACTGGCTGGCGAACGCTTCGTTGAGTTCCCACAGGCCGATATCGTCGACCTTGAGGTTGAAGCGCTCGAGCAGCTTCGGCACCGCGTAGATCGGGCCGATGCCCATCTCGTCCGGGTCACAGCCGGCGACCGCCATGCCGACATAGGCGCCCAGCGGTTCCAGGCCGCGACGCTCGGCTTCGGCGGCTTCCATGAGCACGCTGGCCGAAGCGCCGTCCGACAGCTGCGAGGCATTGCCGGCGGTGATGAAACGGCCTTCCTGGATCTGCTGGCCGTTCTTGAACACCGGGTTCAGGCCCTGCAGGCCCTCGAGCGTGGTGCTCGGGCGGTTGCCTTCGTCCTTGTCGAGGGTGACTTCGACTTCGCTGATCTCGCCGGTCTGCTTGTCCTGCACCTTCTTGATGGTGGTCAGCGGCACGATCTCGTCGTCGAATTTGCCGGCCTCCTGGGCGGCGGCAGTACGCATCTGGGACTGATAGGCGTATTCGTCCTGCGCTTCACGCGAGACGTTGTAGCGATCGGCCACGACCTCGGCGGTCTCCAGCATCGACATGTAGATGTCCGGCTGGTTTTCGACCAGCCACGGGTCACGGGCGCGGAAGGTGTTTTGATGTTCGTTCTGCACCAGCGACACGGACTCGAGGCCGCCGCCGACGACCACGTTCATGCGATCGTTCACGATCTGCTTGGCGGCAGTGGCGATACCCATCAGCCCGGAGGCGCACTGGCGGTCGATGGTCATGCCGGGCACGGATGTCGGCAGGCCGGCGCGGATGGCGCACTGGCGAGCCACGTTCTGGCCGGTGGAGCCCTGCTGCAGGGCGGCCCCCATGATCACGTCGTCGACGTGGGCGCCTTCCAGCTTGGCGCGCTTGACCGCCTCGGCGATCGCATGGCCGCCCAGCGCCTGGCCCTGGGTATTGTTGAACGCGCCGCGATAGGCCTTGCCGATCGGCGTGCGTGCAGTGGAAACGATGACAGCTTGGCGCATGGGGCTCCTCATGGGTCGATTTGTGATGACAGTTTCTTGTTCGCTCGACGGTCATAATCCGGGTCGAGGCCGTCGCGGCTCTGCGCCCCGACCGGGCGCAGGCGCGTCGTGTTCTTGCGCTTTTCCGAAACAGTCTTTCGAAAAAGCTCGTGCCGCAGTATGTTGAGCGACCGTAAAAGCGTCAAGCAACGGCCCTGCTGGCCGTCGCGCCATGGCGCGACGCTCGCCCGAGATCCGTTGCCGTGCATACCACGCGGCGTTTCGATCGGGTATCTTACACGCGGCGAACGATCGTTCGATATCGCGCTGTTATTTCGAGAACAACAAGGGAGTCTTCATGTCGCTGGTCGATCAACTCAAGGCAAGCATGCGTCTGCCGGTCATCGGTTCGCCGATGTTCATTCTTTCCAATCCGGATCTCGTGATTGCCCAGTGCATGAGCGGCGTGATCGGTTCGTTTCCCGCGCTGAACGCACGCCCGGCCGAGGAACTGCCGGTGTGGCTCGAAAAGATCACCAACACGCTGGACGAAGCTCGCAAGGCCGACCCGGAGGCGAAAATCGCGCCGTTCGCGGTAAACCAGATCGTGCATGCCTCCAACGACCGGCTCGATCATGATCTGAAGGCCTGTGCGGACTTCAAGGTGCCGCTGATGATCACGAGCCTGCGCGCGCCGCATCCGGCGGTCGAAGTGGCCAAGGACTACGGCGGTCATGTCTTTCACGACGTGATCAGCGTGCGGCACGCCGAGAAGGCGATAGAAGCCGGTGTCGATGGTCTGATCGTGGTCTGTGCCGGTGCTGGCGGCCACGCGGGCACACTGAGCCCGTTCGCACTGGTCTCCGAGATCCGCCAGTTCTGGGATGGCCCGCTGATCCTGTCGGGCGCGATCACCCGCGGTGAGCATATTCTCGCAGCCCAGGCCATGGGCGCGGATTTCGCTTATATGGGAACGCGCTTCATCGCCAGCACGGAGGCCAATGCCGTCGAGGGCTACAAGGAGATGGTCACGAGCTCCAGTGCCAAGGACGTGGTGTACACCAACCTGTTCACCGGCGTGCATGGCAACTACCTGGGCGGCTCGATCACCAATGCAGGTCTCGACCCGACCGACCTGCCGGAATCCGGCAAGGATGCCATGACCTTCGGCAGCGACCGCGAGAAGAAGAAGGCGTGGAAGGATATCTGGGGCGCCGGTCAGGGTGTGGGCAGCATCGATTCCATCCTGCCGACCGCCGAGATCGTCGATCGGCTCGATAACGAGTATCGCGCCGCACTCGGACGGCTGTAGCAAAAACGGCGCGCGGCACGGGCGTATAGCCTCGTGCCGCCTGTTCTAGCCTGATCGTCCATCGGGCCGAGCGGTGCGTCATACGCGCTCACGCCGTACTTGCTGCGGCGAATCCGTAGGACTGCGCATATACGCTTGATGCCGTCAGCGGTTTTCATCCTTCCCGTTCTGCCGGGGCCCCGATCGGGTTCTCGGCAATCATTATTTCATGCCGGCCTTAAACGGTGGCTGTTCAGGAAGGAGATCGCATGCAATCGCACGCCATGCTCAAGACCCACCCGAATCCGTTGTCTGTTCAGGATGCGCTGGCCGCCTGTGTCGACGCCTGCTTTGACTGTGCGCAGCTTTGCACCAGCTGTGCGGATGCCTGCCTCGCAGAAGACAGTGTGGCCGACCTGCGCGGTTGTATCCGTACCGATCTGGATTGTGCCGATATCTGCACGGCCACCGGGCGCGTGCTGTCGCGTCAGACCGCCTTTGGCGAATCGCCGGCCGCAACGCAGGTGAAGGCCTGCCGCGATGCCTGTCAGAAATGCGCCGAGCATTGCGAAGGCCATAGCGAGCATCACAAGCACTGCGCGTTGTGTGCCGAGGCCTGCAACGCCTGTGCCGCCGCTTGTGACGAGCTGCTCGGCCTGATCGACTGATCGAATCAGGGCCGCGCAGCCCGTTAAATCGGGCTCGAAAAGAAAAGGCCGCTTCGGTATCCGGAGCGGCCTTTTTTATGCGCCTGACGCTGCGGGCCAGCTCTATTTGGACCGTTTGAGGAAGCGGTTCATGATCTCGCGCACTTCATCCGAGAACAGCCTTTCGCCGAAGCGTTCGGCCTCGCGCTCGATCTGGCCGTCGACATCGTCGTTGCCCAGGCCCTCGCGCAAGAGCTGCTTGGTCTGACGGATCGCTTCCGGCGGCTTGGCGCTGAGCTTCTTGGCCAGGTCCATGGCCTTGTCGGCCAGCTCGGCGTCGCCCACGCGATAGGCGATCAGGCCCATGCGCAGCGCCTCGTCGGATTCCAGCGTGTCGCCGGCCAGCAGCAGACGTGCCGCGTTCTGGCGGCCAATCAGGCCCGGCAGCAGCAGGCTGGAGCCGGCTTCGGGCACCAGCGCCAGATCGATGAACGCGGTGAAGAAACGCGCGCTTTCGCCGGCGATCACCAGATCGGCATGCAGCAGCATGGTGGTGCCGATGCCGGTGGCCTGACCCTGCACCGCGATCACCACCGGCTTGTCGAGCGCCCGCAGGCGCTTGATGAAGCTCAGCGCCGGGCCGGCGCTACCGGGCGTGCGGTTCTCCGGCGTGGCCGCCGCAAACTCCGCGACGTCGTTGCCGGCACAGAACATGTCGCCTTCACTGTCGATGAGCAGGGTGCGCACGCTGTCGTCGGCGCCGGCATGCTCGACGCAGCGCGACATGTCGTCGTACATGGCAGCGGTGAGTGCATTGCGCTTGTCGGCGCGGTCGATGGTTACGCGCAGAATGCCGTCGCGGGATTCGGCGCGGATATAGCCGCTGTCGACTTCGGGTTGGGGCATGAAATTCTCCTTAGAACACGATCAGGGACAGCGACTCGGCGATGCATGCGGGTTTGTCGCCGCCCTCGATCTCGATGGTGACGGTGTTGCGCAGCATGTAGCGGTTGTCACCGCGTGGTTCGATCGCTTCGAGTTTCTGGCGCGCGCGAACACGAGCGTCGACCGGCACCGGGGCGATGAAACGAACCTTGTCGAGGCCGTAGTTCACGGTCGTGGTCACGCCTTCGATGCGCTTGATCTGGCTGGTGAGTTGCGGCAACAGCGACAGGGTAAGAAAGCCGTGGGCGATCGGGCCGCCGAACGGCGATTCGCGCTTGGCGCGCTCGACGTCGACATGGATCCATTGATGATCCTCGGTGGCGTCGGCAAACGTGTTGATGCGTTCCTGGTCGATGGTCAGCCAGTCGCTGACGCCGACTTCCTGGCCGACAAAGGCTTCCAGTGCTTCCATGTTTTCGATTATCTGCACGCGGTTTCTCCTCCCACGGGGCGCCGGGATTGGCGCATAAAAAAACCGGTACGCGTATCGCCCACAAAGGGAGCGGCGCGTACCGGTCAGACGGACATCGGCGAGGCCGTTATCAGCTAACGGCGGCGTCGAGTTCCGGAATGATAGTGAACAGATCGCCGACGAGGCCGATGTCGGCCACTTCGAAGATCGGCGCTTCCGGATCCTTGTTGATCGCCACGATCGTGCCCGCGTCCTTGATGCCGGCCAGATGCTGGATGGCACCGGAGATGCCGAAGCACATGTACAACTCGGGCGAGATGATCTTGCCGGTTTGGCCGACCTGCATGTCGTTGGGCACGAAGCCCGCATCGACGGCGGCACGCGAAGCACCCACGCCGGCGCCGATCTTGTCGGCAAAGTCGTAGATGACCTTGAAGTTTTCCTCGCTGCCGACACCGCGGCCGCCGGAAACGACCTTGGGCGCGGTCTGCAGATCCGGACGATCGCTCTTGGCCTGCTCGAGATTGACGAAGCGGGTATGCGTCGGCAGCTCGGCATCCAGCGACAGCGTCTCGATCTCGGCATTGCCGCCCTCGGCCGCGGCCGGGTAGGAAGCACAACGCACCGAGGCGACCAGCGTCTGGTCTTCCGGCGCCTTGACCGTGATCACGGCGTTGCCGGCATAGATCGGACGATCGAACTCGTGCGCGGAGTGCACGGCCATGATGTCGGTGATCATGGCAACGCCGAGCTTGGCGGCCACGCGCGGCATCAGGTCCTTGCCGTAGGTGGTGTTCGGGCCCAGCACGTGGCTGTATTCGCCGGACTGGGCCGCGGCCACGATCTGCGGAGTCAGCGTGGCGGCCATCGGATGCGCGTTGGCCGCGTTGTCGGCCTGCAGCACCTTGGTCACGCCGTCGAGCTTGGCAGCCTGGGCGGCGATGTTGGCGCCGTCGTCACAGAGTACGAGTACGTCGATGGCGGTCGGCGTCATCTGCTGCGCACAGGTGACAGCGCGCGCGGTGGACTGGTTGAGTTCGCCGTTGAGATAGTCGGCGACGATCAGAATCTTGTTGCTCATAGCAGGCCCTTTTCCTTGAGTTTGCTCACCAGTGCGTCGACAGACTCGACCATTTCGCCCGACTCACGCTGCGGCGGCGCGGTGGTCTTGACGGTTTCGAGCATGGCGGCGCGTTCCACGCCGAGTTCGTCGAGGCTGGTGTCTTCGATCGGCTTCTTCTTTGCCTTCATGATGTCCGGCAGCTTGAGATAGCGCGGCTCGTTCAGGCGCAGATCGGCGGTGATCACGCCGGGCAGGTCGATATCCAGTGTTTCCAGGCCGGCGTCGATCTCGCGGGTGACCTTGGCGGTGTCGCCGTCGAGCTCGATCTCGGAGGCGAACGTGGCCTGCGGCCATTCCAGCAGGGCAGACGTCATCTGGCCGGTCTGGTTGGAGTCGTCATCAATGGCCTGCTTGCCCATCAGGAAGACCTTGGGATCTTCCTTCTTGGCGATGGCCTCGAACACGCGCGCCGCGGTGAGCGGCTGGACCGGCTCGTCGGTCTTGACGTGGATGGCGCGGTCACAGCCAAAGGCCAGGGCGCTGCGCAGCTGTTCCTTGGCGGCCTCGGGGCCGATGGTCACGGCCACGACTTCTTCGGCCGTGCCGGCTTCCTTCCAGCGCATGGCCTGCTCGACGGCGATCTCGTCGAACGGGTTCATGCTGTGCTTGACGCCGTTCTCGACGACGCCGGAGCCGTCCGGCTTGATCTGGATGCGCACGTTGTAGTCGATCGCGCGCTTTACGCTCACCAGTACTTTCATGTGTCGTTTCTCTTGTCGCTAATTCTTGGAAGAATCTAGATCCGCTGATCGATGACTGCCTCGATCAGCATGCACGCACGGACCAGGCCCGCGTGCATGCGAGCGGCATTCCTTGCCGCTACATCGCCGAGTACTTCGGCCCGCCACCGCCTTCCGGCGGTACCCAAGTGATGTTCTGCGCCGGATCCTTGATATCACAGGTCTTGCAGTGCACGCAGTTGGCGAAGTTGATCTGGAAGCGCGGCTTGCCCGCATCGTCCTCGACCACCTCGTAGACACCGGCCGGGCAGAACCGCTGTGCCGGTTCGGCGTATTTCGGCAGGTTGTGCTCGATCGGGATCGACGGATCCTCGAGCTTGAGGTGACAGGGCTGGTCTTCCTCGTGGCCGGTATTGGACAGATGCACCGACGACAGGATGTCGAACGACAGCTTGCCGTCGTGTTTCGGATATTCGATCTCCTCACACTGATCGGCCGGCTTGGTCGCCGCATAATCCGGCGTGGTGTCGCGCATCTGCCACGGGGCTTTGCCCTTGAACCAGTTCTGCTCGATGTAGTTGAGCGCGCCGCCGGTGAAGGTGCCGTACTTGTGCAATGCCGCGCCGAAGTTACGGCTGGCATAGAGCTCTTCGTAGACCCAGCTGTTCTTGAACGCTTCGGTATAGCCGGTCAGTTCATCGCCGCCTTCGCCACCGCTGGCGAGCGCATCGGCTGCGGCTTCCGCGGCGAGCATGCCCGACTTCATGGCGGTGTGATTGCCCTTGATCTTGGCAAAGTTGAGCGTGCCGGCATCGCAGCCGATCAGCGCCGCGCCCGGCATCGTCATCTTGGGCAGCGAGTTCAGGCCACCCTTGGTGATGGCGCGTGAACCGTAGGACACGCGCTTGCCGCCTTCTAGGTACTGCGCAATCTTCGGGTGATGCTTGAGGCGCTGGAATTCCTTGAACGGCGAGAGATACGGGTTGGTGTAGTTGAGGTCGACGATGAGACCCACCGCCACCATGTTGTCTTCCAGGTGATACAGGAAGGAGCCGCCGCTGCTTTCCTTGCCCAGCGGCCAGCCGGCGCTGTGGATGACCAGCCCCGGCTCATGCTTGCTCGGGTCGATCTCCCAGATTTCCTTGAGGCCGATGCCGTAATGCTGCGGGTCCACGTCCTTGTCGAGCTCGAACTCGCGGATCAGACGCTTGCCCAGATGGCCGCGGCAGCCTTCGGCGAACAGCGTGTATTTCGCACGCAGTTCCATGCCGGGCACATGGCTGTCCTTGGGCTGGCCGTCCTTGCCGACACCCATCTCGCCGGTAATGATCCCCTTGACCACGCCGTCTTCGACGATGGCGTCCTGTGCCGAGAATCCGGGGTAGATCTCCACGCCCAGTGCCTCGGCCTGTTCGCCGAGCCAGCGGCCGAGCTGGCCGAGCGAGATGATGTAGTTGCCTTCGTTGTGCATCGGCTTGGGCACGAAGGCGTTCGGCATCTTCGTGGCCTTCTGCTCGCCGGTGAAGAAATAGATCTCGTCACGCGTGACCGGCACGTTCAGCGGCGCGCCGTTTTCTTTCCAGTCCGGAAACAGCTCATTGAGCGCGCGTGGCTCGAACACCGCGCCGGATAGCAGATGCGCGCCGACTTCGGCGCCTTTCTCGACGATGCAGACTTCGAGGTCTGCATTCTTCTGCTTGAGCCGACAGGCCGCGGACAGGCCGGCAGGGCCCGCGCCGATGACCAGCACGTCGTACTCCATCACGTCGCGTTCGATTTCTTCACTCATACGTGGTCGCTCTCGGATGCTCTTCCAAAGAAGATGCGCACCGCGGGCCTGCCGTGGGCATGCCCGACGCGGGCTTCGCGGGCGCTGATTATCGGCGCAATGATGGCACCGATGATGTCAAAAGGCCATTTGGACAGGGGCGCTTTTCTTGTTCTATGCACAAGTCGCAGATGGCCGCCGGAGCCGGGTCAGACCTTCATGCCCGGCATGTTCAACGAGGCGGTATTGCCGCCGTCGACGGGCAGGAACTGCCCGGTGATATAGCTGGCATCGTCACTGGCCAGGAAGGTGATCGCGGCGGCGATCTCCTCGGGTCGGCCAAAGCGACGCAGTTCGCAGCGCGTGCCGAGCTTATGCGCCTTGTCGTTGGCTTCGGCGTAGTCGAAAACGGGCTTGGTCATGCCGGTCTTGATCAGCCCAGGGCAGACTGCGTTCACGCGCACGTTGTACTGGCCGAGATCGCAGGCGCTGGTCTGGGTGAGGTTGATCACCGCAGCCTTGGAGGCGCTGTAGGCATTGCCGCCCGCGCCGGATCGCACGCCCGCGACCGATGCCGTGTTCACGATCGCGCCGGCGCCGGCTTCGCGCATGTGGCGTCCGGCCGCGCGGGTGAAATGCATGGTGCCGAACAGATTCACGTCGACGATATCGCGCCAGTTCTGCAGATCGTTCTCGGTGACCGGCGCATAGTCGCCGCCGGCAATACCGGCGTTGTTGCAGACCACGTCGATACCCCCGTGGGTTTCGGCGATGCGATCTACGAGGGCGGTAACCGCGGGCTCGTCACGCACATCGACGGCCACGGCCTCGTGGCCGTTGCCGGTCAGTTCGCCGAGCACGGCTTGCAGCGCGTCCTCTTCACGATCGACGAGGACGACGGTTGCGCCTTCATCGGCGAAACGTGTCGCGGCGGCGCGGCCGATGCCGCTGGCGGCGCCGGTGACTATCACTACTTTCTTTTCGAATCGTTTCATGGCGCCTTTGTATCCTTTTTTTTCTCCTGTTATCGCGCGTCGAATTCTACACAAGGCCGATAGAGCGTCAATAAATCTGAAACGATGTTTCACGCCTGAGGCTATTGGGTTCGTTGGAACGACGCACTTGGCGCCAATGCTGCGGTACAGCATGATTTTTATGCAGAAAGCCGTATTCACCACGTACTTTTGCCGGAACTCCATCGTGGTGCTAGCTTCCGGTAACGGGTACAGCGAGGGTGCCCCATAACAAGCGGCAAAAACGCCGCAACCAAACCGGAGGAGACGTAATGAAGAACTACAGGGGGCTTGTGCGCCAGGCCTTGGCTGGCGTGACGATGGCTGCTGCACTGGTAGTGCCCACGATTTCCAGCGCCGCCGAGGACACGATCAAGATCGGTTTGATCGATCCGCTGTCGGGCCCGTTTGCCAATGTCGGCGATCTGGGTGTGAAGACGTTCGGCTACCTTGCCGAACGCATCAACGCCAACGGTGGCGTGCTGGGGCGCGATATCGAGATCGTGCCTTTTGACAACAAGGGCAGTGCGCAAGAGTCGCTGCAAAATCTCAAGGAAGCCGCCGATGATGGCATCCACTACATCACCCAGGGGCTGGGTTCGCATGTAGGCGGCGCGCTCATCGACGGTGTGGAAAAGCACAACCGCCGCAACCCGGATAACGGGGTCGTCTATCTCAACTTCGCCGCGGTCGATCCAGCTTTCACCAACGAGAAATGCTCGTTCTGGCATTTCCGCTTCGACGCCAACAGCGCGATGAAGATGAAGGTGATCACCGACGTGATGGCCGAAGAGAAAGCGATCAAGAAAGTGTTCCTGATCAACCAGGACTACTCGCACGGCCAGTACATCTCGAAAGCAGGCAAGAAATGCTTGCAGAGAAGCGCCCCGATATCGAGATCGTGGGCGACGTGCTGCACCCGCTCGGCAAGGTCAAAGACTTCGCGCCGTATATCTCCGAGATCAAGTCCTCGGGTGCGGACGCTGTCATCTCGGGTAACTGGGGCAACGACCTCGCGCTGCTGGTCAAGGCCGGCTCGCAGGCCGGTCTGGATGTCGACTATTACACCTATTACGCCGCGCTCGTGGGCGCCCCGCGTGCACTGGGCAAGGCAGCCGCTGGCAAGGTCAAGATCATCACCGAGTTTCAGGAAAACCTCGCAGTGGATCGCGACTCTGCAGAGCTGACCGAGATCGTGGAGACCTTCTCCGAGCGCTATTCGCCGTTCGACTTCACCGTGTTGCGCATCAAGACCGAGCTCGACATGCTGGTTGCCGCCATGGAGAAGGCTGGTTCCAGTGATCCGCTGAAGGTCGCCTATGCGATGGAAGACCTGAGTGTGCCGACGGCCATGGGTGACGCCACGATGCGGGCCCAGGACCATCAGCTGTTGCAGCCGCTCTATATCTCGACCCTGAGCAAGGAGTACGCCAAGTACGACGCCGAGGAGACGGGTCTGGGTTGGGTGATGGACACCGAAATTCCTGCAGATGAAACCGCAGTGGCCTCGTCCTGCGAAATGGACCGACCGGAACGCAGCGGTAGCTGAAAACACCGGACGGGGATAACAGGCCCGGGCGCGCAAGACGCTCGGGTCTTGATAAAGGCATAACAACAGAACAACCCGTCGCTCGAGGGATCGGGCCGGGTTCGCGAGTAGGGGAGAACATCATGAGCGAGCTTAAACTGGCCCTCAAGCGGGCTGCCGTGGGCGCGATCCTTACGTCGGCCACTGCGCTGGCATTTGTGGCGCCTTCCGTGTCTATGGCGGCCGAAGAGCCGATCCGCATCGGGTATATCGATCCGTTGTCCGGCCCGTTCGCCAATGTCGGCGATGCCGGTCTCAAACAGTTTCGTTATCTGGCCGAGAAGATGAACGCCGAGGGCGGCATTCTGGGTCGCGATATCGAGATCGTGGGCTTTGATAACAAGTCCAGTGCCCAGGAATCACTGCAGATGCTGCGCGAAGCCGCAGACGAAGGCATTCATTACGTCACCCAGGGCAACGGCTCGCATGTGGCGGGCGCACTGGTGGACGGTGTGGAGAAGCACAACCGTCGCAATCCCGACAACCGCATCGTGTTTCTCAACTACGCCGCGGTGGATCCGACGCTGACCAACGAGAAGTGCTCGTTCTGGCATTTTCGCTTTGATGCCAACAGCGCGATGAAGATGAAGGCGATCACCGATTACATGGCAGATCAGCCGAAGATCAAGAAGGTATTCCTGATCAATCAGGACTACTCGCATGGCCAGTTTATTTCCCAGGCCGGCAAGGAACTGCTCGCCGAGAAGCGTTCGGACATCGAAGTGGTCGGTGACGTGCTGCACCCGGTGGGCAAGGTGAAGGATTTCTCACCCTATATTTCGCGGATCAAGGCTTCGGGCGCCGATACCGTGATCACCGGCAACTGGGGCAACGATCTTTCGCTGCTCGTGAAGGCGGGTGATCAGGCCGGGCTCGATGTGGACTGGTACACCTATTACGCCGGTGGGCTCGGTACGCCGACATCGCTCGGCAAGGCGGCCGACGGCAAGGTGAAGATGATCACCGAGTGGCAGGAGAACCTGGCCGTTCGCTTCGAAGCAGACGAGCTGCGTTCGATGCTCGAAGAGTTCGAGACCCGCTACGACGGCATCGAGTTCTATTACCTGCGCGTCAAGACCGAGATGGACATGCTGAAGAAGGCCATGGAAAAGGCCGGCTCGGCGGATCCCAAGGCTGTCGCTTTCGCGTTGGAGGGCCTGTCCATCGACACGCCGTTCGGCACTGCCAGCATGCGTGCGGATGACCATCAGCTGATGCAGCCGCTGTTCATGTCCACCTTTGGCAGTGACTTCCTCGAATACGACTCCGAGGGTACCGGTCTGGGCTGGAAGATGGACGCCGAGATCCCGGCCGACCAGACCGCGGTCGAGACGTCCTGCGAAATGAAGCGTCCCGAGCGTACGTCCTGAGCACACGCTGACGCGTCTGCGCTGGATCGGGCCGCCCGTTGGGCGGCCCAGTTAAAGAGGAACCTCTGCCGTCATGATTGAATCTGTTGTTTTCTCGCTGCTCAACGGTGTGCTGTACGGCATGCTGCTGTTCATGCTGGCGAGTGGGCTCACCCTCATCTTCGGGATGATGGGAGTGCTCAACTTTGCGCATGCGAGCTTCTATATGCTCGGCGCGTATTGCGCCTACTCGATCAGCCAGGTGCTGGGGTTCTGGGGCGCGCTGGTGCTTGCACCGATCGTGGTCGGGCTGCTCGGCGCTCTCACCGAGCGGGTCGGGCTGCGAAACGTGCACAAGCACGGCCATGTGGCTGAGCTGTTGTTCACCTTCGGGCTCGTCTACGTCATCGACGAGCTCGTGGTGCTGGTGTGGGGCCAGCTGCCGGTCAACTATCGGATTCCGGAAGCGCTGGACTTCACTCTGTTCTCGCTCTACGGCAGCGATTTTCCGGCCTATCGCGGGTTCATTCTGTTCATGGCGGTCGCGATGTTTGCCGCGATCTACCTGCTTCTGGTGCGCACCCGGGTTGGCATGATCATTCGTGCCTCGCTTTCGCATCCGGACATGGTCGGTGCGCTCGGCCACAACGTGCCGCGCATCTTCACATTCGTGTTCGCCTTCGGCACTGGTCTGGCCGGGCTGGCCGGCGTCATGGCAGGCAACTATTTCATCACCGAGCCGGGCATGGCGTTTGCGATGGGACCGATCGTGTTCGTGGTCGTCGTCTTCGGCGGACTGGGTTCTCTCAGCGGGGCGCTGGTCGCTTCGCTGGTCATCGGCCTGGTCACGACATTTGCGGTGGGTATGAATTATTCGATCGCCGACATGCTGGCCTCGGTCGGTATCGCCTTCGGCCAGGACAGCGTGCTCGGGATCAACCTCTCGCGCTTCGGGCCCATGCTGCCTTACCTGCTGATGGTGCTGATCCTTATATTCCGCCCGCGCGGACTGATGGGGTCACGCGAATCATGAGTACATCCAATCTTCCCGGTGGCGCCTTGCTTCGCCATTCCGCAATCTGGATCGCCGCGATCGTGGTGATCATCGTCATGCCTTATGTGTTCACGTCGAGCAGTTCGATCTCGATGATGAGTCAGATGGGCGTGTTCATCGTGTTCGCGTTGTCCTACAACATGCTCCTGGGCGAAGCAGGGATGCTGTCGTTCGGTCATGCGGTCTATTTCGGGCTCGGCGGGTTTCTGACCCTGCACGCGATCCGCGCGGTTAACGACGGCGCGTGGTCTTTCCCGCTCGAACTGATGCCGCTCGTTGGCGGTCTCGGAGGCCTGTTCTTTGGTGTGGTCTTCGGCACCGTGTCGACACGGCGCGCCGGCGTGACATTTGCCATGATCACGCTTGGTATCGGCGCGATGGTCGAGGCCAGTGCCAACATGTTCACCAACTTCTTTGGTGGTGAAAGCGGGATATCCGGCAACCGCGTGACCGACGTGACTCTGCTGCCGTTCTCTTACGGGCCGCAGGTCGAGGTCTACTACCTGATCGGCGCCTGGACCGTCGTGTCTGCGCTGCTCATGTTCCTGCTGACCAAGACGCCGCTCGGGCGCATGGCCAATGCCGTGCGAGACAACCCCGAGCGTGCCCAGTTCGTGGGCTACAACACGACCATGGCGCGCTTCATCCAGTTCGCTTTGTCCGGTCTATTCGCCGGTATTGCGGGCGGGTTGTTCGCGATCCTGTTCGAGATCATGACCGCGCCCAACGTGGGTCTGATCCAGTCCGGGTCAGTCCTGCTAATGACCTTCATCGGGGGCCTTGGCGCCTTCTTCGGGCCGATCATCGGTGCGGTGCTTGTGACCTACATGCACATCGCATTGAGCGGCTTCTCCGAAGGCTGGATTCTGTATTTCGGCCTGATGTTCGTGCTCATGGTGATGTATGTGCCCAACGGTATTGCTGGCGTGATCGTCAGCCACGGTCCGCCATTGCGGGCTGGCCTGATGCATCGTTTTGCCGTCCCGTACGCGCTGGCGTTCGTGCCGGCGCTGCTGACACTGGCCGGGCTGGTCGCCATGATCGAGATGGGCTATCACCTGTCGCTGTCCTACGACCCGTCGCGCCCGATCGAGCTGTTCGGCATGGAGATCACCGCGACAAGCGTCGTGTCCTGGGTCGTGGCCGTCGCCGCATTTGGCGTCGGCGTTATGGCTCTTCGCTGGGCCGCTACACGAATAAGCCTGCGCTGGGGTGAAGTGAATCAGGCGATGGATGCGCAGAGGGCGAAACAATGACGGACGCACTGACGTTATCGCAGGTCAAGAAGAGCTTTGGCCCGGCCG
This sequence comes from Salinisphaera dokdonensis CL-ES53, assembly GCF_040361215.1. Lineage (NCBI taxonomy): Bacteria > Pseudomonadati > Pseudomonadota > Gammaproteobacteria > Salinisphaerales > Salinisphaeraceae > Salinisphaera > Salinisphaera dokdonensis. Next base: position 536,167 of record NZ_APND01000003.1, on the reverse strand, counting down.
AGATCATCCGCGGCGTGGACCTGGCGCTCGCGCCGGGTGAGCGACACGCGATCATCGGCCCGAACGGGGCCGGCAAATCGACGCTGTTCAACCTGATCAGCGGACGCTTTCCGCTCAGTGGTGGCCAGGTGCAGTTGCACGGCCGCAAGATCAGCGGGCTGGCGCCGTACGAGATCAATCGACGCGGCCTGAGTCGCAGTTTCCAGATCACCAATCTGTTCCAGCGGATGACGGTGTTCGAGAACCTGCGCTGTGCACTGCTCTGGGCACGTGGCTACCGCTATTCGTTCTGGCATCTGGTGGGCCGGCAGGCCGCGCTCAATGAGGAGGCCGAACAGCAGCTCGAGAAGCTCGGGCTGCAGGATCGACGAGACGTGCCCGCGTCGCTCCTGACCTATGCCGAGCAACGCACGCTCGAGATCGGCACGACGATCGCCGGCGGCGCCGATGTGGTTCTACTCGATGAGCCCACGGCCGGCATGAGTCTTACCGAACGCGACCATGCGATCGAATTGATTCGCAACGTCACGGTGGACAAGACACTGCTGATCGTCGAACACGACATGGGGGTGGTGTTCGATCTGGCGGACCGCATCAGCGTGCTGGTCTACGGCCAGATCATCGCGAGTGACGAGCCCGACCAGATCCGTGGCAATGCCGAGGTTCAGAAGGCCTATCTGGGCACCTAGAAACGAACAGTTTGCGCATCACTTGCGCGCTTAAAACATCAGAGATCACGCATGCTCGAAGTAGAGAATCTGCACGCCTATTACGGCAAGAGTCATATCCTGCAGGGCGTCGAATTCAAGGTCGGCGAGGGCGAGATCGTGAGCCTGCTCGGTCGCAATGGCGTGGGCCGCTCGACGACATGCAAGTCGATCATGGGGCTCGTGCCGCCGCGCGGCTCGGTCCGTTTCAAGGGCGAGGAACTCGCCGGCTTGAGCGCCCACAAGATCGCGCGCAAGGGGATCGGCTATGTCCCGGAAGACCGGCTGGTCTTCAGTGGGCTGACCACGCGCGAGAATCTCGAAATGGGCGTACAGAAGGCCGGTGCCGACGTGCGTTGGTCGATCGATGACGCCTACCGACTGTTCCCGCGTCTGTCCGAGCGGGCGGAGGTCAAGGCCGATCTGTTGTCGGGCGGTGAGCAGCAGATGCTGAGCATGTGCCGCACCATGATGGGCAACCCGTCGCTGGTGATGATCGACGAACCCACCGAAGGGCTGGCGCCACAGATTGTCGAGCAGGTGGGGGACTTCCTGCTCGAAGTCGCTGCCAGCGGCGTATCGATCCTGCTGGTCGAGCAGAAGCTGAGTATCGCCATGCGCGTGTCCCATCGGGTGTATGTGATGGGACATGGGCAGATCGTGTTCGAAGGCACGCCCAAGGATCTCGAGGACGACGCGGCGATACGTAAGGAGTGGCTCGAAGTCTGAGCCCCTGCCTATCGGTGCGCGGCGGCGTAACCCGCAGTTTTCCCTGGCGTGCGCATGCTGGTCGCGCGGGTTACGTACCGGTAAGGGCGCCGTTTTCGACCTGTCGGTCATGCGCGCCGACGATGTAATAGGCCGGTCTACTACGATCCCTTCTGCTTTGGTCTTATAGCTCTGAACGCGCGCTTGCATCACGCTCGAACGAACGTTCGATAGCGGGCTGGCTAAGGTTCCGTATCAAGGCGTTGAAACGGATATGCACGCCGCACAACGGCTGCCACGGATTCGGCGATCACTAAGTGAAATGTGGTTTCAAAATACTGTTGACGCCGGTGTGGGGCCGTGGCAGCTTTGGCTGCGAGAGATAATAAAAACGGCGCCGCCGAGCCAACCGACATAGATCGGAACGACATCCCTGCGGCGCTCAAACTGGATGAGGAGATACCCCGCATGACCGATTGTCAGGTCAGGTTGCGGTCGACGGTCGAGTTGCGTGCGCTCGCTGCGCCCGACTCGCGTCAGCCGGCAAGCGCAAACACACGGTGTTTGCTCACGGCCGTTCCCCACAGGGCTGTTCCAACAGCCGGGCCGCGTTCGCGTGCTGCGAATGCCAGCCCCATCCACGTTGCCTTCCGAGATGTCCGCCGTATCCGGCAGGCGTCCTGTTCCGTCTAGCAACCGTCCTTTCTACAGGGGGAAACCGTCTTGGATTTGTTCCTACAGCAGGTTCTCAACGGCCTGACACTCGGCAGTATCTACGGGCTTGTGGCCCTGGGGCTGACCCTGGTGTACGGCATTCTGCACGTGCCCAACTTCGCCCATGGCGCGCTCTACATGGTGGGCGCCTATATCTGTTATTTCACGATGGCCGAGCTGGGGCTGAACTACTGGTTTGCCATCGGCATGGCGGCTGTTGTGGTCGCCGCGCTATCGGTGATCTGTGAGCGGCTGGTCTTCCATCCGCTGCGGCACGCGCCGCCGATTCACGACAAGATCGCGGCGATCGGGATTCTGCTGTTTCTCGAAGCCGTGGTTCAGATGCACTGGGGTGCGGATTTCCGTCGTATCCCCACGCCTTATACCGAGATTCTGCGTATCGGCGAGCTGACCCTGCCGGCCCAGCGTTTGCTGATCATCGTCGGTGCCTTCTCGCTGATGGGGGCCTTGCATCTTTACCTGAAGAAGACGATGACCGGAGCGACCATCGTGGCCATGGCGCAGAACCGTGAAGGCGCGTTTCTGGTCGGGATCGATGCCAACCGTGTGGCGATGATGACGTTTGCTATTGCTGGTGCGCTGGCGGCGGTCGCGGCCGGCCTGTTCGCTCCGATCAACCTGGTCTATCCGGCGATGGGGCATCTGGTGCTGCTCAAGGCCTTCGTGATCATCATTCTCGGCGGCATGGGCAGTATTCCGGGGGCCATCATCGGCGGCCTGATCATCGGCTTTTCCGAAGCGCTCGGCGGCTTTTATATCTCGAGCACCTACAAGGACGTGATCGCGTTCGTGTTGCTAGTGGTGATCCTGTCGATCAAGCCGACCGGCCTGTTCACCAAGGGGGTCCGCTAATGAATCGCGCGATCGATTTCTTTCTCGGTTCGACCATGCGCTGGCTGCTGCTTGGCCTGGCGATCCTGTTCCCGCTGGTGACCGATAGCGAGTACCACATCTACGTGATGGCGCTGGCTTTCATCTGGGCGATTGCCGTCTACGGCATGAACATCGTCACCGGTTACTGTGGCCAGTTGAATCTGGCGCACGGCGGCTTCTTCGCGATCGGCGCCTATGTTGTCGCGATTCTCACAGTCGACCACAGCTGGGCGTTCTGGCCGGCCTTCGTGGTCGCCGGCATCTTCGGTGCCGTGTTCGGCTTGATCGTCGGCGTGGTCGCGTTGCGGCTCAAGGAGCATTACTTCGCGATCTTCACGTTGTGCGTGGGCTACATCATCTATCTGTTGATCGACAAGTGGGGCGAACTCACCCACGGCTCGCTGGGCATCATCAACATCGCGCCGCCGGAAGGCTTCGGTCTGGTCGATTTCACCGAGACGGTGCCGTTCTATTACCTGGTGCTGGCGTTCCTGGCGCTGGCGATCTGGCTGACGCGTCGTATTTCCGAGTCCCTGCTTGGGCGGACCTTCCGCGCCATCCGTATCAGTGACGATCTGGCCCAGTCGCTGGGTATCAACCTGATGCGCAACAAGGTGCTGGCGTTCGTGATCTCTACCGTATACGCGGCGCTGGCCGGCGGACTCTATGCCGGCGTGGTGCGTTTCATCGGTCCCGAGGAAGCGAACTTCATTCACACCTTCGACATGATCGCCTACCTGCTGGTTGGCGGGATCGGCACCCTGATGGGGCCGTTGCTCGGCACCCTGATCATCACCTGGCTGACCCAGGCGGTGCAGTCGCTCGAGGAGTACCGGATGATCGTATTCGGCCCGATGCTGGTGCTGCTGGTGATCTTCTTCCCGCGTGGGCTGGTCGGCAGCTTCCTGGGCTGGCGTGGACGTCGTCTCGCCCGTCAGGCGCCGCGCTCGGTGCGGCAGTCGAAGCTGGACAGCAAACGCGAAGGCGACAGCCCGGCCGAAGGAGCGCGCAACAATGCTTAGTATCCGCAATCTCACGAAACGCTTCGGCGGCCTGGCAGCGGTCAACGATGTCAGCGTCGAATTCCCGGCCAACCAGATCAACGCGATCATCGGCCCCAACGGCGCCGGAAAGACCACGTTCTTCAATCTGGTGGCCGGCGCCATGGCGCCGACCGAGGGCGTGATCGAATACAAAGGTCAGAACCTGGCCGGTAAATCCCCGGATTCGATCGCGCGGCTCGGCGTGGCGCGCACGTTCCAGACCACGATGCTGTTCGAGGAGTCGACCGTGCTCGACAACCTCATCGTCGGTCACCGTCTGCGTACCGAATCGCGGCTGTGGGATGTGATCACGAACTCCAAGCGCCTTCGCGCCGACGAAAAGCGCTGCCGAGAGCGGGCGGCCGAGGTGCTGGATTTCGTTGGCCTGTCGCATATCGGCCATCGCTATATAGCCGACACCAGCCAGGAAGAGCGCAAGCGCATCGCCTTCGCACTGGCGCTGGCGACCGATCCCGAACTGGTCCTGCTCGACGAGCCCGCCGGTGGTGTGAACCCTGAAGAAACCGATGGTCTGGTCGATCTGATCCACAAGATGGTCAAGCACGGCGTCACCGTCTGCCTGATCGAACACAAGATGGACATGATCATGCGCATCGCCGACAAGATCATGGTGCTCGACCACGGCGAGAAGATCTCCGAGGGCACGCCCGAACAAGTCAAGAACGACCCGGTCGTGATCGAAGCCTATCTGGGGAAAGAAGATGCTGAAGCTTGAGGGCGTCGACGCCAAGTACGACAGTTTCAAGGCGCTGGACGGCGTCTCGATGGAGATCGATCGCGGCGAACTGGTGGTCCTGCTGGGCGCCAACGGCGCAGGCAAGACGACACTGTTCAACACCATCAGCGGGCTGATGAAGCCGGCGGCCGGGCGTATAAGCGTCGACGGCAAGGACGTGACCGGGCGCAAGCCCTCGGCGCTGGTGCAATCGGGCGTGGTGCAGTGCCCGGAAGGGCGCAAGCTGTTCGCCGGGATGTCGGTGCTCAAGAACCTGCGTCTGGGCGGCTATGTGCATCGCCGCGATCGCAAGGGGATGAACGAAACACTGGAACGCATCCTGGCGATGTTCCCGATTCTCGACGAGAAGAAGGACGAGTCGGCGGGATCGCTGTCCGGCGGTCAGCAGCAGATGGTCGCGGTCGGGCGTGCCCTGATGGGCCGGCCCAAACTGCTGATGCTCGACGAGCCGTCGCTCGGCCTGGCGCCGCTGGTGGTGAAGCAGGTGTTCGAGACCGTGCAACAGATCAATGCCGAAGGTACGACCGTGCTGCTGGCCGAACAAAATGCCTACGCGGCACTCAAGATCGCCTCGCGTGCCTACGTGATGGAGAACGGCAAGCTGGTAATGCAGGGCGACCGCGAGGAAATGCTCGGCAACGAAGCCGTGCGCAAGGCTTATATCGGCGCCTGATTCCGGGCGTCATTCATGTGATTACAAGAAATCTCGTGACCCACGAGCTGTAGCAACCCAACCCGTATAAAACGAGGGGAGATAAAGATGACATTTAAGAAGACGGTTCGCCGGGCAGCAGTTGCCACGGCTCTGGCCATGGGTATGGTCGGTGCGGTTCAGGCCGCGGAGAAGGTCAATATCGGTTTCACCGGGCCGCTGTCCGGCGGCGCCGCGCTCTACGGCGAAAACACGTTGGAAGGCCTGCGCATGGCCGCTGAAGAGATCAACGCCGGCGGCGGCGTCGATGTCGACGGCACCCAGTACGAGATCAACATCGTAAGCCTCGACGACATGTATTCGCCCAGCCGTGCTGCCGTGAACGGCAAGCGTCTGGTGCAGCAGTACAGCACGCCGATCGTGTTCACTCCGCACTCAGGCGGCACCTTCGCGCTGCAGGCCTTCAACGAGCGTGATGGCTTCCTGGTCATGTCCTATACCTCGATCCCCTCGGTCACCGAGAAGGGCAACGAGCTGACGGTCAAGATTCCGCCGAATTTCACCGACTACGTGAAGCCGTTCACCAAGCTCACCATGGATCGCTACGGCAAGAAGCTCGGCGTGGCCAATGCCACCCACGACTACGCCAAGTACTGGACCAAGGCCTTCGTGCCGGCCTGGGAAGCCGCCGGCGGTGAAGTCGTCGCCAGCAATCCGATGGACTACAACAAGTCCGCGGATTTCTACACCGGCGTGAGCAAGGTGCTGGCCGCCGATCCCGACGTGCTGTTCGTGGGCGGCGCCTCCGAGCCGACCGGTCTGGTCGTGCGCCAGGCGCGTGAACTGGGCTTCGAAGGCGGCTTCGTGATCATGGATCAGGCCAAGATCGATGAAGTGGCCAAGGTCGCTGGCGGCATGGAAGCGGTCGAGGGCGGCGTGGGCGTGACCCCGCTGGTCTACTCCGATAACCCCGGTGCGGCCGATTTCGTGGAACTCTACGAGAAGGATCACGACGGCGTGCCGACTTCGGAAACCGCCTACAACTACTTCGCCATGCATCTCGTGGCCAAGGCCATGGAAGAGGCCGGCAGTGTGGAGGATGCGAAGGCGATCCGTGCGGCTATTCCGGCCGCGTTGGGCAACGTCGCAACGGAGCACAACCCCTACGAAGTCAAGGACATCAGCGACAGCGGCAACCTCGCGGTTGACGTCGAAATCGCCGAAGTCATGGACGGTAAGGTAGAACTGCGCAAGATCTCGGAGATCGACGCCGAATAGAGTCCCAAGGGGACGCTCCCGCAATTCAGGGGCACTTCGGTGCCCCTGTTTTCTTTGCGGGACACTTTTTGCAGACGGCCGCGGTATCAGGCCGCGATCGTTATTATTCAGGAGCTTCAGATATGACTGTCAATCGCCAGATTATTCTTGCGCAGCGTCCGCAAGGCATGCCCGATGAAACCCACCTGCAATTGCAGGACGGCGCGATGCCCAGCCCCGGTGAGGGCGAGGTGCTCGTCAAGACCATCTACATGTCGTTGGACCCCTACATGCGTGGCCGCATGAGTGCCGCCAAGTCCTATGCCGCGAGCGTGGCCGAAGGCGCAGTGATGGAAGGTGCGACGGTGGGCGAGGTCGTGGAATCGAACAACGACGGTTTCGCGGTCGGTGACTACGTGCTTGCCCACGGCGGCTGGCAGGAATATGCCGTGCAGTCGGCCACCACGCTGCGCAAGCTCGATCCGGACAACGCACCGATCAGCACCGCGGTAGGCGTGCTCGGCATGACTGGTTTCACGGCTTACTCGGGGCTCGACGAGATCGGCGCGCCCAAGGCCGGCGAAACCGTTGTCGTCTCTGCCGCTGCCGGGGCGGTCGGCCAGATCGTCGGCCAGATTGCGAAGATCAAGGGCTGTCGTGTGGTCGGCATCGCCGGCGCCGAAGACAAGTGCCGGCACGTGGTCGATGCCTACGGCTTCGATGCCTGTGTGAACTACAAGGAAGACGATTTCGCCGATCAGCTCGCGGCAGCCTGTCCGGACGGGGTCGACGTCTATTTCGAGAATGTTGGTGGCGTGGTCTTCGACACGGTACGGGGGCTGTTCAACGACTTCGCCCGAATTCCGGTCTGCGGGCGCATCGCCCACTACAACGACAGCGAAGCGCCGCCCGGCCCGGATCGGCTCGTGGCGTTCATGGGCCAGGTACTGGTCAAGCGGCTGCGTGTGCAGGGCTTCATCCAGTTTGATTTCAAGCACCGCTACGGTGATTTCCAGCGCGATATGAGCGCTTGGGTACGTTCCGGTGAAGTGCGTTATCAGGAAGATATCGTCGACGGCCTTGAGAACGCGGTCGACGCATTCCAGGGTCTGCTGCAGGGGCGCAATCGCGGCAAACTATTGGTCCAGGTCGCCCCCGACCCGACGCGAGGCTAGTATCCGCGGGTGAACGCAACGCCGGACAACCAGCGCACCATCGAGGGCCTGATCGCCCACTACGGCAGCGCCTACAAGTGGTATGTCACCGCTACGGTGATGCTGGGCACGTTCTCGGTGGTGCTGGCAGCGACGATTATCAACGTCGCGGTCCCGGCGATCATGGGTCGTTTCGGCGTCGCCCAGGACGAGGTGCACTGGCTGGCGACCGGCTTTCTGGCTGCGATGACGGTCGGCATGCTCCTCAACGCCTGGGCGGTTGCCCGGTTCGGTTCCCGGCGCGCTTTCGCGCTGGCCATGGCGGGCTTCATCATCGCCTCGCTCATCGGTGGGTTGAGCGGCGATTTCGGCGTGCTGGTCGGGGCCCGGGCCTTGCAGGGGCTGACTGCCGGCATGATTCAGCCGCATGCGCTGATCGTGATATTTCAGGTCTTTCCAGTGCATCGTCGCGGTCAGGCGATGGGCATCTACGGCATGGGCGTGATTCTGGGCCCGGCGATCGCGCCGGCGCTCGGCGGCGTGCTGGTGGACGTCATTTCCTGGCGCGCGACGTTCTTTGCCGTGATGCCGGCCTGTGCGTTGGCGATGGGCATGGCATGGCGGTTTCTGCCCGGACGGCATGATGACCGGCGGGTCGCGCTGGACTGGGGCGGGCTCGTGTTGTTGAGCCTGTCGCTGGTGGCCCTGTTATGGGCTGTTGCTTCGCTGCACCGGCGAGGCGTGCTCGATCCGCTGCTCGATGGCGTGTTGGTGGCAGGCCTGGTGCTGGCTGTCGTTTTTGTAGTCTGGCAGCGCCGCTGCCGCGAGCCGCTACTGGACCTGTCTTTGTTTCGGCGGCCGGGATTTACGGGCGGCTTTGCGCTGTCGATCGTGATGGGCGCAGGCCTGTTCGCCAGCACCTATCTGGCGCCCCTGTATTTCCAGCAGTCGGCAGGCATGAGCGCGTCGGCGGCCGGCATGATGCTGGTGCCGGCAGGCCTGGCCATGGCATTTGTCTTTCCGGTCGCCGGGCATCTTTCCGACCGGGTGCCGATCTCGCGCATGGTCAGCGTGGGGCTGGCTTTCTTCATCGCCAGTATGGTGCTGCTGAGCCTGTCAGAGACCACGACCGCGATTGCTTGGCTTGTGATCTGGACGCTGTTCGGGCGCCTTGGCGTCGGGCTGATGATGCCGCCGGTCACTACCGCCAGTCTTACCGTGCTTGAGGACGGTCAGCTCGATCGCGGCTCCGGCATCATCAACTTCGGGCGACAGATCGGCGGCGCGCTGGGTGTCAATCTCTGCGCGGTACTTGCCCAGTACACCAGCGACTTCGCGCGGATGCGTCATCCCGGTCTCGACCCGGCCGCGGTGTACGAAGCGGGGTTCGATTACGCGTTCATGGCGCTCGCGCTGCTTTTCGTGATCGCCTACTGGCCGTTGTATCGGCTCGCGCAGGCACGCCGTGCCGTGGACGCCTGAGCGGATATTGCGGGTGGTTGCGCCCGTGTGGAAGTGCCGCGGGCGCGCCGATCAGCGCGGTTACGCTGTTCGGTCGGCAAACAGCTCGCTGCATTGAATTTGATGCATGAATGTTGCAGCTGCGCAGAATACGGCGCAGTTTCCCGACCCGGAAGCACTAAAGCGCTCGGTGCGCCTCGATGTGCACATTCAACGGCGATTTCCCGAAATAATAAAAAAATTTAGAAACAGTGTTTTATAAAAAATCTGTACCCTTTTTCGGAGCGTCCGTGTCAACTGCGACTTTTTCGGTATGGCACGTGCATGGGAAAGTGCCTAATGTCTCGACTCGGTAACCGATACACGGCGGCTTGGGGGTCGGCGGGTCGGGCTTGCGCATGGCTGCGGGCTACCGAGTGCCGGCGCCGCCGCGCGGATCGGATGCCGTCTCACGATAGAAGAATGAAATTTACGCGGGATCGTGCTTGCACGGCCGACGCGACAGGAAAATAATGCTTCGGGGAGCAAGATACGATGCGAAAGACACAGTTAGCCGATGGCCCGGATCAGAACAAGGGCCATAACTACGTCACGGCGCTCGCGCGTGGCCTCGAACTGCTGCGTTGTTTTGGTGATGCGGCCGAGTATCTGGGCAATGCAGAACTGGCCAAGCGCACGGATATCCCACGCCCCACCGTCTCGCGCCTGACGGCAACGCTGACGCATCTGGGTTATCTGCTGTACATGCCGCATCTCGAGAAGTATCGCCTCGGGCCGCGCGTGCTGGATCTCGGCTATCGGTATCTGGCCAGCGAGGGCGTGGGCGGTATCGCCCAGCCGTTCATGCAGGACCTGGCCGATGCCACCGATTGCATGGTCGCGATCGGCGTGCCGGAAGGCGCCCATCTCACCTATACCCATACCTGCCAGGGCAAGGGACCGCTGATCCTGCGTCTGCAGGTCGGCTCGCGCGTGCCGATGGCGCTGTCGTCGATGGGGCTGGCCTTTCTGGCAGCGCACGACGAAGCCGACCGTGAGGTCTACTACGAAAAGATCCGTGAGGAGTCGCGTGTGCCATGGTCGGAAATCGAGCCGCTGCTCGAAAGGGCCTATGCCGACTACGAACGCTACGGCTTCTGTATGACCGAAAGCACCTGGAGCCGCGATATCAGCGGCGTCGGCGTGCCGCTGGTGCTCGAGAACGGCCAGCGGGTGATGTCGTTCAATTGTGGCGGCGCCTCGCAAAGACTCACGCGAGAAGTCATGATCGAAAACCTCGGCCCACGCCTCAAAGAGGTGGTGGATCAGGTTCGACAACTCGTGGTGGGTGGTGACTGACAACATCGCAGGCGGCGGTTCGCCGTCGCAATCCGAAGACGACCGCAATGGTGGGGCGCAGGACACGGCCTTCACCCTCGATCATGCCAATGCGCGCTACGACCGCGGCTTTGCTGCGCATCTGGGCTTCGAGTTTCTCGAATGGGAGCCGGAGCGCGCGGTGCTCGGTCTGGAAATTCAGGACTGGCATCTGAATCTCGCCGGCGTGCTTCACGGCGGCATCCTGGCGTCGCTGCTCGATATAGCGGGTGCAGCGGCCGGCAGCTATTGCCCGTATCCCGGGCGCATCCGCAAGGCAATCACGCTGTCCATGACCACGACGTTTACCGGTCAGGTCAGCGAGGGCCATGTGCGTGCGGTCGGCCGGCGTCGAGCCGGGGGCAGCCGCATCTTCAATTCCAGTGTCGATATCGTGGATTCGCACGACCGCCTGCTGGCGATGGGCGAGGGCACCTACCGGCTGCGCAGCGGCTGCGAAGGCCCGGAAGGTCTTCCGATCGACGAATAAGCGCGCGACGCCGTCCGGCGTCGGTGCGATCCTTGGCTGTATCCCGATTCGCGCAGCGCGCGGGATGTGGCCGTGTGCGCGTCGCTAGCGCGCGCCCGGGGTTTGCGGATGGGCGACATTCACAGCGTGCCGGCCGGCCGTTAACCGGGTAATAGAAAACAGTCGAATTGCGCTGCGAATAGGCGTAGGCTTCGGCGGTGAACGATCGTTCGGTTTCGAGCGCGACCCAGGCGGTAGAAGGCGTATGCCTTGCGGCGAGGGTGGCCCAAACGAAGCGGAATCAAGCGTTCACACACAGCGTGAAACGCCGTTTCAATAAATTGACGACCTTTCAGCGCTGTGTCAGTTTTCTGCTTCGATAACAACACGCCGGGCACGATCGGCCCTGCCATCGGCCCGGCGCACGACAGCCCGACAAAGAGGAGATGCCATGCTGGCGCTATCCAAGCAAGCCGAGGATCTACATTCCCGGCTACTCGCGTTCATGGACGCACACGTGTATCCGGCCGAAGCGGTCTACAAGCAGCAGCACGACGAAAGCGACGACCGCTGGGCCTGGCCGCCGATCATGGAAGAGCTCAAGGCCAAGGCCAAAGCCGAAGGCCTGTGGAATCTGTTCCTGCCGGAAAGCGAATATGGCGCGGGCCTGTCGAACTACGATTATGCCCATCTGTGCGAGATCATGGGCCGTTCGGCGATCGCGCCGATCGTGTTCAACTGCAGCGCACCGGATACCGGCAACATGGAAGTGCTGGCCCGCTACGGCAGCGAAGCGCAGCAGAAGGAATGGCTGGAGCCGCTGCTCGACGGCAAGATCAAGTCGTGCTTCTCGATGACCGAGCCGGACGTGGCCTCCTCGGACGCGACCAACATCGCCACCGAGATCAAGCGCGACGGCGACGAGTACATCGTCAACGGCCGCAAGTGGTGGTCCTCGGGTGCGATGGCGCGCAACTGCAAGATCGCCATCGTCATGGGCAAGAACGACCCGACCGCCGAGAAGCATCGCCAGCAGTCGATGATCCTCGTGCCGCTGGATACCCCCGGCGTGAAGATCGAGCGGCCGCTGCACGTATTCGGCTACGACCATGCGCCCAAGGGCCACGCCGAGATTCACTACGACAACGTGCGCGTGCCGGCCGAGAACCTGCTGCTGGGCGAAGGCCGCGGTTTCGAGATTGCCCAGGGCCGTCTTGGTCCGGGCCGTATCCATCACTGCATGCGCACCATCGGCCTGGCCGAGCGCGCGCTGGAAGCGATGTGCGAACGCGTCGAGAGCCGTGAAGCCTTCGGCCGCAAGATTTCCGAGTTCGATTCGATCCGCAAGAACATTGCGCGCTCGCGTATCGAGATCGAGCAGGCCCGTCTGCTCACGCTCAAGGCCGCCAAGATGATGGACGAGGTGGGCAACAAGGAAGCCCGCCAGGAAATCGCCATGATCAAGGTGATCGCTCCGGAAATGGCGCTCAACGTCATCGACCGCGCGATCCAGGCCCATGGCGCCATGGGCGTGTGTCAGGACAGCTTCCTGGCCTCGGCCTGGGCGAATGTCCGCACCCTGCGTCTGGCTGATGGCCCCGACGAGGTGCATCTCGACAGCATCGCCAAGCTCGAGCTGCGTCGCCAGCGCGCCGCCCGCGGCTGATAAACCGAAGAAAAGCGTGCCGGTCCGATCGTGGCCGGCACCTGCCCCGAATCGAGAGGAGAACCCCATGTCCAGTCTTTTTGATCTGAACGGCAAGGTCGCGGTCATCACTGGCTCCAGCCGCGGTATCGGCAAGGCCATCGCCGAGCAGATGGCCGCTCATGGCGCCAAGGTCGTGATTTCCAGCCGCAAGCCCGAGGCCTGCGAGCCGGTCGCCGAAGAACTGCGCGCTGCCGGCTACGACGCCACGGCGATTGCCTGTCATGTCGGCAAGAAGGAAGACCTGCAGAATCTGGTCGACAAGACCAAGGAAGTCTACGGCCAGATCGACGTCCTGGTCTGCAATGCCGCGACCAACCCGGTCTATGGCACCACGGCCGAACTGTCGGACGAAGCCTGGGACAAGATCATGGAAACCAACGTGCGCGGCACGTTCTGGCTGTGCAACATGGTCCTGCCCGACATGGCCAAGCAGGGCGGCGGTAACGTCATCGTGCTGTCTTCGATCGCCGGCATGCGTGGCAACACCGTCATCGGCGCCTACGGCGTATCCAAGGCAGCCGAAGCCGCGCTGGTGCGCAATCTGGCCGTCGAATGGGGGCCGAAGAACATCCGCGTAAATGCCATCGCGCCGGGTCTGGTCCGCACCGACTTCGCCAAGGCCCTGGTCGAGGATCCGAAGCGTCTCGAACAGGCCGAGCAGCGCACGCCGGTACGGCGTATCGGCGAGCCGGTGGATATCGCGGGCGTGGCGATGTTCCTGGCGACGCCTGCCAGCGCCTATGTCACCGGCCAGACGCTCGTCGCCGATGGCGGCGAAACCATCTGCTGATATGGCGTCTGGCGATCAAGCCGGCGCGCCCGAGATCGTGGCCATACGCGAAGCGCATCGCTTCGATCTCGCAGCGCTGGAAAAATATCTGAACGATCACGGCCTGCTGGACGGCGCGCTCGAAGTGAGCCAGTTCCAGGGTGGCCAGTCGAATCCCACGTTCTTCCTGGCGACCGGCACGGCCGATGCGCCGCGCCATTACGTGCTGCGCAAGCAGCCGCCGGGCAAGATCCTGCCGTCGGCGCATCGTATCGATCGCGAGTACAAGGTGATGTCGGCACTCGCCGACGCGCCCGACGTGCCTGTGCCGCGTATGCATGTCCATTGCGAGGATGCCGATGTCATCGGCACGCCGTTCTACGTAATGGATTACGTGCCCGGCCGGGTATTCGGCGATCCGGCGCTGCCGGAACTCGGCACGGATGAGCGTGCCGGCGTCTACCATTCGCTGGTGGATACGCTGGCCGCACTGCACGCGGTCGATGTCGACGAGGTCGGGCTATCCGAATTTGGTCGGCCGAACGGCTATGTCGAACGCCAGATCAAGCGCTGGCGTGGCCAGTACGAAGCCTCGGCGACAGAGACTGATCCGGCGATGGATGCCCTCGGCCGGTGGCTGACCGACCATATCCCGGCCGATACCCGGCCGGCGATCGCACACGGTGATTTCCGTATCGGCAACCTGTTGCTGGCGCCGGATTCGACGTCGGTTGCCGCGATTCTCGACTGGGAACTGGCCACGATCGGTCATCCGATCGCGGATCTGGCCTATGCCTGCATGCCTTATTATCTGCCTTACGGCGTGAAGGGCGTGCGCGGTATCGAAGGCCTGGATCTCGCGGCGCACGGCATCCCCAGCGAGGAATCCCAGCTGGCCCGGTACTGCGAGCGTCGCGGGATTGCCGGCATTGACGAGTGGCCAGTCTTCGTGGCCTTTTCGCTGTTCCGTACGGCGGCGATTCTGCAGGGCGTGTATGCGCGCGCAGTGCAGGGCAATGCCAGCAATAGCGATGCGCTTGATGTCGGTCGGCGCGCCGGCTTGATTGCCGAGCGTGGCTGGGCCGTGGCGCGTGCCCACGATTGAAGGCCGCACAGTTTTTCCTGAACAGCAGACGATGCCCATGAAGCCCGGATGCCCATGAACAAGATAGGTCGCGTACTCGTAACCAACGACGACGGCATCGATGCCCCTGGCCTGGCGGTGATCGAACGCCTCGCCGCCGAGCTCGCCGACGAGGTCTGGGTGGTGGCGCCGATGGCCGACCAGAGCGGCGTCGGCCAGGGCATTTCCATGCATCACCCGTTGCGGGTAACCGAGTACGGCTCGCGCCGCTATGCGTTGACCGGCACGCCGGCCGACTGCGTGATGGTGGCCATGGCGAAGTGGTTACGAGACAGCCCGCCCGATCTGGTGCTCTCCGGCGTGAACTGGGGCGCGAATCTGTCGGACTCGGTAATGTATTCCGGCACCGTCGGCGCAGTGCTCGCGGCCGACCATCTGGGACTCCCGGCGGTTGCTTTGAGCCAGGCGTTCCACGATCGAAGCGCACTCGACTTCGCCGCCACCGAAGCATTTGCAGTCGAAGCCGTGGCTCGGCTCTGGGCCGCGAGAGAGGCCGAAGGCCGTTGCTGCTGGAACATCAATTTCCCGATGCTCGACCCGTCGGAGGTGCGCGGTCTGCGCTTTACCCGCCAGGCGGGCGGGGCGATCGTGGCGCCGCAGTTGATAGACGGCGCGGACGGCCGCGGGCTGGATTATCACTGGCTGGGCTTCGAGCGCGACACCACCACGGTGGTGGATCCGGATGCAGACGTGGTCGCATTGCGCGATGGCTATGTCTCGGCCACGCCGCTGCATGGCAGTCGCTGTGATGAACGTGCGTTCGAACGCCGGGCCGCGGACGGCGGGTGGCGACTGGACATCAGCGATCACGCGGAGTAAAAAAGCCGCTGTTAAAACGAAACACTGTTTCAGACTCGAGGTGACTAGCCCGGGACGGGCCGTCGCCGTGCCGCGTTGACGCAGCGCCCGATGGGCTTTGCCGGACGCCAATTTTCAAGCCAGTCGGCAATCGCACCGTTCGAGAGTGCGAGCCCGGTGGCAGTCGTGAAAACGAGGAGATAATCGTCATGTTCGATCGGCATCATGCCGTCTGGCCCGCCAATCTGCCGCATACGCTGGCGCTGCCACAGACCAGTCTCTATACCAATCTCGAGATTTCTGCGCGCCGCTACCCGGATCGCCCGGCCATCGTCTACTACGACACGCCGCTGAGCTATCGCGAACTCGATGCCCAGGTCTGCGCGCTGGCCGGCTATCTGCAGTCCAAGGGCGTCAAACGCGGCGATCGTGTGCTGCTGTTCATGCAGAACGCGCCGCAGTTCGTCGTCGGCTACTACGCCATTCTGCGTGCGGATGCCGCGGTTGTGCCGGTCAACCCGATGAATCGCAGCGTCGAACTCGAACATTATGTCGAGGACACCGACGCCACAATCTGTATCTGTGGCCAGGAACGCTACGAGGCCGTCGCGCCGTTGCTGGATGCCGGCAAGCTCGAGCACGCCATCGTCGCGACCTATGGCGACTACGTGACCGAGCCGACCGATCTGGATCTGCCCGCGGAAGTACAGGCCGATGTCCAGCCGATCGAGAGCGACAAGGCTGTCGCCTGGAGCCAGGCCCTGAACGCGGGCCATGTGCCCAGTGCACACGAGGCCGGCCCAGACGATCTCTGCGTGCTGCCCTACAGTTCGGGCACGACCGGCGCGCCGAAAGGCTGCGTGCATACTCATCGCAGCGTGATGGCCACCGCCGTTCACAGTATCTACTGGAGTCGCAGCACCTCGGAAGGCCGGTCGCTGGCGACCCTGCCGTACTTCCACGTCACCGGCATGCAGAACGGCATGAACGCGCCGATCTTCATCGGCTCGACCGTGGTGCTGATGACGCGCTGGGAGCGCAAGACTGCAGCCAAGCTGATCGAGCGTTATCGCATCACCCGCTGGACCAATATTGTCACCATGGCGATCGACATGCTGTCCGATCCGGAGATCGAGTCGTTCGATCTGTCGAGTCTGGAAAGCATCAGCGGCGGCGGGGCAGCGATGCCCGAAGCGGTGTCGGACAAACTGCTCAAACTCACGGGCCTGCGCTATATCGAAGGCTACGGCCTGTCCGAAACGATCGCGGGCACGCATATCAATCCGTTCGATGCGCCCAAGCCCCAGTGTCTGGGGATCCCTGTCTTCGATGTGGATTCACGCATCATCGATACGGACCAGCTCACTGAACTCGGGCCCAACGAGGTCGGCGAGATCGTGTCTGCGGGCCCGCAGATCTTCACCGGTTACTGGCGCCGTCCGGAAGCGACCGAGTCGGCATTCATCGACATCGATGGCAAGCAGTTCTTTCGCACCGGCGATATCGGCTACTACGACGAAGAGGGCTATTTCTTCATCGTCGATCGCGTCAAGCGCATGATCAACGCATCCGGTTACAAGGTCTGGCCGGCCGAGGTCGAAAGCCTGATGTATCGTCATCCGGCGATCCGCGAAGCCTGCGTGATCTCCACGCCGGATCCGCGCCGCGGCGAGACGGTGAAAGCCTGCGTGGTGCTCAATAACGAAGGCGAGGCCAGCGCCGACGAAATTCGCGAATGGTGTCGCGAAAACATGGCGGCATATAAAGTGCCGCGGGTGGTCGAACTGTGCGAGACGCTGCCGCGCTCGCCCACCGGCAAGGTGATGTGGCGTGCGCTGCAGGAGCAGGAGTGGCCGGAGGCCAGCTGAGCCGGCCGGACGACAACGAACAAGTAACGGCCCGCGCGCCCGTCGCGCCGGCCGGCAACCGTCAAAGAGAAGGAGTGGTTATGAGTGAAGTGGTTTCCTACGAACGCGACGGCGACGTCGGCGTCATCACCGTCGACAATCCGCCGGTCAACGCGCTCGGCCATGCCGTGCGTCAAGGCATCGTGGATGCGCTCGACAAGGGCATCGCAGATGATGGCGCGAAGGCGCTGCTGATCATCGGCGGCGGTCGCACCTTCCCGGCCGGCGCGGATATCCGCGAGTTCGGCAAGCCGCCGCAGGAGCCGGGCCTGCCGGACGTGGTGCAGACGCTCGAAGACAGCGAGAAGCTCCTCGTCGCTGCCGTGCACGGCACCGCACTCGGTGGCGGTATGGAAATCACCCTCGGCTGCGATTATCGCGTGGCCCTGGACTCGGCGAAGATGGGCCTGCCGGAAGTCAATCTCGGTCTGCTGCCGGGCGCCGGCGGCACCCAGCGTCTGCCGCGTCTGATCGGCGCCAAGGCCGCCATGCAGGCGATCGTCGAAGGCAAGCCGATGAAGGCGGCCCAGCTCGAGAAGATGGGCGTGGTCGACCATGTCGTCTCTGGCGATCTGAAAGCCGAAGCGATTGCCTATGCAGAGAAGCTGATTGCCGACAACGCCCCGCGCCGCAAGGTTTCGGAGCTGCCGGTCGAGAAGGAAAGCGACGACGTCTTCTCCGAGTTCGAGAAGTCCATCGCGCGCAAGAAGCGCGGCTTCCTGGCCCCGTTCCATTGCATCAAGGCCGTGCAGGCCGCCGCGACCGAGTCCAGCTTCGAAGCCGGCATGAAGCGCGAGCGCGAGCTGTTCACCGAACTGCTCAACTCGCCGGAATCCGCGGCTCAGCGTCATGTGTTCTTCGCCGAGCGTGAAGTGGGCAAGGTGCCCGGCATCTCCAAGGAGACGCCCAAGCGCGAAATCAAGCAGGTCGGCATCATTGGCGCCGGCACCATGGGCGGCGGCATCGCCATGAACTTCCTGTCAGCGGGCATCCCCGTGAAGATGCTGGAGATGAAGCAGGAAGCGCTGGACAAGGGTGTGGCGCTCATTCGCAAGAACTACGAAGCGACCGCCAAGAAGGGCCGCATCACCAGCGAACAGGTCGAGCAATGCATGTCACTGGTCAGCACCTCGCTGTCCTATGACGACCTGTCCGACGTGGATCTCGTGATCGAGGCCGTGTTCGAGAACATGAAGGTCAAGAAGACGGTGTTCGGCGAGCTGGATCGCGTCTGCAAGGACGGTGCGATCCTGGCCACCAACACCTCCACGCTGGACGTGAACGAGATCGCGCAGTCGACCAAGCGTCCGCAGGACGTGATCGGCATGCACTTCTTCTCGCCGGCCAACGTCATGAAGCTGCTCGAGAACGTTCGCGGTGAAGCAACCTCGGACGAGGTCATCGCCACGGTGATGGACCTGTCCAAGCGCATCGGCAAGGTCGGCGTGCTGGTCGGGGTCTGCAACGGCTTTGTCGGCAACCGTATCCTGCACAAGCGTCAGGCCCAGGCCGTTCAGCTGGTCAACGAAGGCGCCACGCCGTCGCAGGTCGACAAGGTGCTGTTCGATTTCGGCCTGCCGATGGGCCCGTTCGCGATGGCCGATCTGGCCGGCCTCGATGTCGGCTGGCGTATCCGTGAAGGCCTGCGTGAAGACGATCCGGCCAACGCGCCCGAGCGCGACTGGATGGACGCGCTGGCCGAGCAGGAACGCTGGGGCCAGAAGACCGGCGGCGGCGTGTTCGACTATGCCGAAGGCGATCGTACCCCGCGCCCGTCCGATACGGCCATGGCCGAGATCGAGAAATACCGAAAGGAAAAGGGCATCGAGACCCGCGACGTCAGCGATCAGGAAATCCTGGAGCGCTGCCTGTACGTGATGGTCAACGAAGGCGCCAAGATCCTCGAGGAAGGCATCGCCATGCGTCCGCTGGATGTCGATATCGTATGGATCTACGGCTACGGCTTCCCGGTCTATCGCGGCGGCCTGATGTTCTGGGCCGACCAGGTCGGTCTCGACGCCATTCACGCCAAGGTCAAGCAGTTCCACGACGAATCGGGCGATGCGGCATGGGCGCCGTCGCCGCTGCTCGAGAAGCTCGCGAGCGAAGGTCGCAAGTTCGGCGACCTGTAACGACTGAATTACGGAGTACACGATGGATATTCAATACAACGAAGCCGAACTCGCCTTCCGCGACGAGGTTCGCGCCTTCGTCGCCGAGAAGCTGCCCAAGAGCATCTCGGACAAGGTCAAGTCTTCCGAACACGTCTCGCCCGACGACATGATCACCTGGCAGCGCGCGCTCTACGAAAAAGGCTGGCTGGCGATCAACTGGCCGGAAGAGCACGGCGGCCCGGGTTGGAGCCCGATCCAGAAGCATATCTTCGAGGAAGAGACGGCCGAGGCCGGCGCACCGCGCATTCTGCCCTTCGGTCTGAACATGGTCGCCCCGGTGATCATCAAGTTCGGCACCCAGGCCCAGAAGGACTACTATCTGCCGCGCATTCTCAAGAGCGAAGACTGGTGGGCCCAGGGCTATTCCGAGCCGGGCGCCGGTTCGGACCTGGCCAGCCTGAAGTGCCGTGCCGAACGCGACGGCGATCATTACATCGTCAACGGCCAGAAGACGTGGACCACGCTGGGCCAGCACGCGAACATGATCTTCGTGTTGGTGCGCACGGACACCACGGTCAAGAAGCAGGAAGGTATTTCCTTCCTGCTGGTCGACATGGAAAACACGCCCGGCGTGACCGTTCGCCCCCTGATCACGCTCGACGGCGCACATGAAGTCAACGAGGTGTTCTTCGACAACGTGAAGGTGCCGGTCGAGAACCTGGTCGGCGAAGAGAACAAGGGCTGGACCTGTGCCAAGTATCTGCTCACCTTCGAGCGTACCGGCATCGCCGGCGTGGGCATCTCCAAGGCCGCGCTCGCGCATCTCACGGAGATCGCGCGCAATGAAAAGGCCGAAGGCAAGCCGCTGATCGAGCATCCGCGGGTCGCGGAGAAGCTGGTCGAGCTGGAACTCGAGCTGATGGCGGTCGAGATGACCAACCTGCGCGTGGTTTCGGCCGCGGAAGCCGGCGGCGTGCCGGGCGCGGAAAGCTCGTTCCTCAAGATCATGGGTACGGAAGTGCGCCAGAAGATCTCGGACCTGTATCGCGAACTGGCCGGGCCCTATGCGCTGCCGTTCCCGGATGAAGAGATCATCGAGGACGCGATCGGTCCGGACTTCAGCGGCTCCGCGGCGTCGACGTACTTCAATCTGCGCAAGCTGTCGATCTTCGGCGGCTCGAACGAGATTCAGAAGAACATCATTTCCAAGGCAATCCTGGGCCTGTAGGCCGGTTGCCGGAAAGAGGAATACAAGATGGATTTTTCCTATAGCGACGAGCAGCGGATGCTCAAGGACATGGTCGACCGCGTCGTGGCCGACCAGTATGGCTTCGAGCAGCGCGAGAAGATCATCAAGTCGGATGCCGGCTATTCGCCGGACGTCTGGGCCCAGTTCGCCGAACTCGGTCTGCTGGCCGTGCCGTTCTCCGAGGCTGCGGGCGGTTTCGACGGCGGCGGTGCCGAACTGATGGTCGTGGCCGAAGGTTTCGGTCGCGGTCTCGTGGTCGAGCCCTATCTGTCCAGCGTCGTGCTGGCCGGCACCTTCCTGGACGCCGCGCTGCCCGACGACACCAAGGCCGGCGCCCTCGAAGCAATTATCGGCGGTGAGCAGCGCTACGCCTTGGCCTGCTACGAGCCGGACGGCCGTTACGATCCGCACTGGATCGAAACCACCGCGAAGAAAGACGGCGAGGGCTATGTGCTCGACGGCAAGAAAGCGGTCGTACTCGGCGGCGATAGCGCCGATCAGCTGCTCGTGATCGCGCGCAGCAGTGGCGACAACCCGTCGGCCAATGGTCTGAGCGCTTTCCTGGTTGCAGGCGATGCCGAAGGCGTCTCCCGCGAGGGTTACACGACGTTCGACGGCCACCGTGCCGCCGAGATCACGCTCGCTAACGTGCGTGTGGGCGCGGATGCACTGGTCGGCAGCGAAGGCGGGGCCGCTGCGCCGTTGCAGCACGCGCTGGATCGTGGCGTGGTTGCGCTGTGTTCCGAGGCCACGGGCGCGATGGAAGTCGCTTGTGACCTGACGCTCGACTACATCAAGGAGCGCAAGCAGTTCGGCGTGCCGATCGGCAGCTTCCAGGCCTTGCAGCATCGCATGGTCGACATGCGCATCTCGCTGGAAAAGGTGCGCTCCATGACGCTGTGGGCGGCCTGTTCGCTGGAGGCGCCGGAAGCCGAGCGTCGTCAGCGCCTGGCCGCGGCGAAGTACATGGTCGGCAAGGCCGGTCGCCACGTCGCCGAGGAAGCGATCCAGCTGTTCGGTGGCATGGGCATGATGGACGAATCATCGGTTTCCCATTACGCCAAGCGGATCGTGCTGATCGACCACTATCTGGGGGATCGCAACTATCACCTCGATCGTCTGATCGATCAGCTGGGCGAGGAAAGCGCAGCCGCCTGATCGAATGATTGGAATGGTGTGAACAACGGGTTGTCGGCCTCTGCCGGCAACCCGTTTTTTATGGGTTCGATCCGGCTGGGGGTAGGTTTTACGCCGGTTTCGGGGGCGATTGCTGTAATCTGCAGTTGGTCGGCCTGGCCTTGGCGCGGGCTGCTCGAACTAGCGGGGCAGTCGCAGGGCAGGGATAACAGAATGCAAGGAAATAGCGATGAGTGAAGCCACTCGAGTGGTCATGGTCGGTGCGGGTGCAATCGGCAGTTTCTACGGCGCAATTCTCAAGCGCGCCGGCTGTCATGTCAGCGTCGTGCTGCGTTCGGAATACGACGTGGTGCGCGAAAAGGGGTTTTCTATCGACAGCCCGCTTGGCGACCTGTCCTACCAGCCGGACGCGGTCTATCGCGACGGTGAGACGCTTGAGCAGGCGCCCGATTACGTCATATGCTGCGTGAAGGTACTACCGGGTGTCGATCGCGGTGCGTTGCTCAAGCCCTGGGTGGGCGAGCACACACGGATCGTGTTGATCGAAAACGGTATCGATATCGAGCGTGCGGTCGCGGACGTGTTTCCTGCCAATCCGTTGATCAGCTGCCTGGCCTTTATTGCGGTCAGCCGCACCGAGCCGGGCCGTATCGAGCACAAGGCGTTCGGCCAGCTGACCATGGGCACCTGGCCCGACGGCATCTCGGACGACTGCCGTGCGATCGCGGCATTGTTCGAAGCTGGCGGCATCAACATCAAGCTGTCGGAATCGGTTGTTGCCGAGCGCTGGCGCAAGAGCCTCTGGAATACGCCGTTCAACCCGTTGTCCGTGCTCGCCGGCGGTGCGGATACGGTGACCATGCTCGACACCGAGGGCGGCGAGGCGCTGGTGCGCGAGATGATGGCCGAAGTGGTGGCGGTCGCGGCTGCGGACGGGCACCCGATGCCCGAGGACGCCATCGACAAGAACATTGCCGGTACGCGCAAGATGCCCGCTTATCGCAATAGCATGGCGCTGGATTATCTCAATGGCCGGCCGATGGAGATCGACGCCATTCTCGGCAACGTGGTGGCCATAGCCCAGCAACACGGCGTGGCCGTGCCACGGCTCGAAACCATGCGCGCAGCGCTTGCGATGCGCGACGTACAGGCCGCCAAGGACAATTAAGCGGGTCGATCGGACAGATGGATGACGAGGAGATTCTTTCATCGAAACGTTTGGCAGTCCCCGCATACGCGCTGACTGCTACGCTTGCCCGATGTTTGCCAAGGAGTGCATGCCGTGATCGGCGATCGTGATGTGCTGGTGATCTACGATGAGCGGGTGCTGTCGCACCGGCCGGAAGCTGCAGAGGAATTCCTGCCCGGACGCATGAACAAGCGTATCCGCGGCATCCTCGACGGCCTTGGCCTGGAAGCCAAGTGGAGCTACCCGGAGCACCCGGGGCGGGTGCTCGCAGTGAACGAACTGCTTCAGGCCGAGCCGATCGCCGGCGTGAAGATGGCCAAGGGCCAGGCGGCGACGCGCGAACAACTCAATCGCGTTCATACCTCATCGTATCTGGAGAGCCTCTACGATCTGGAAGGCAAGCAGGCGTGGCTCGATGTCGATACCACGGCGATCTCGGCCGGCAGCCTAGACGCGGCCGAAGTGGCGGCCGGTTCGGCGATCGCCGCTGTCGATGCGGTATTCGAGAAGAAAGCGAAGTCCGCGTTCGTGATCAGCCGACCGCCCGGTCATCACGCGAATGCCGTGCGCGCACGTGGTTTCTGTCTATTCAACAACATCGCCGTCGCCGCCGCTCATGCCCAGTTCCACTGGGATATCGAGCGCGTGCTGATCATCGACTGGGATGCCCACCACGGCAACGGTACGCAGGATATCTTCGCGGCTGATCCCAGCGTGATGTTCTTCGACACCCACCGCGCGGCGCCGTTCTATCCCGGCACCGGCGACCTGGAAGAAATCGGCGAGGGCTTGGGCGAGGGTACGACCGTGAACGTACCGCTGCCGGAGGACGCCGGTGACCTCGCCATCGTCAACGCGTTCGAGAATATTCTCGTGCCTGC
Organism: Salinisphaera dokdonensis CL-ES53; assembly: GCF_040361215.1. NCBI lineage: Bacteria > Pseudomonadati > Pseudomonadota > Gammaproteobacteria > Salinisphaerales > Salinisphaeraceae > Salinisphaera > Salinisphaera dokdonensis. The sequence continues at coordinate 512,099 of NZ_APND01000003.1, read as the reverse complement.
AGTCGAATGGTTCGACCCGGAACTTATTCTGGTCTCGGCCGGCATGGATGCGCATCGCACCGAGCTGTGCCTGAACATGAGTTATGACGGCTACAGCGCCTTGACCGGAATCGTCCAGCGGCTGGCCGACAAGTACTGTGACGGCCGGCTGGTCATGGCTCTGGAAGGCGGCTACAACCCCGATACGCTGGCGCGCTGTACGCACCGCGTGCTGGAAGTGATGGCCGGTGGCGAGCCGGCCACCGTGCGCGAGCCCGGTGTGGCCGAAGTCGCCGAGATGGCAGAGTTCCATCGATCGGCCTTCGCCGACATGGAATGATGCTGCGATGACGCAAGACGAACGCCTGCCCATCAGCCTGCATCCGGTCACGACCCACAACTGGCAGCGCTGTATCCACCTGCGGCTGTCGCCGGAGCAGGCCAGCCGCGTGGCGTCCAATCTGTACTCGCTCGCCGAGGCCTACGTGCAGCCCCAATGCACGCCGCGCGCGATCTATGCTGGCGACACCATGATCGGTTTCGCGATGACGGAATTCATTGCTGCCACCGGCGCATACAACATCCCCCGTTTCATGATCGATATAGACTGGCAGGGTGGCGGCTATGGCGGCGAGGCCTTGCGCGCCATTATCGATGCGCTGAAAAGTGAGCATGAAGATGCGCCGATTCTCATCAGCCTTACGCCCGAGAACGAAGCCGCGCGCCGACTCTACGAGCGCCACGGTTTCGAGGATACCGGCCAGCGGTTCCATGGTGAGGATGTGCTGCGCTACCCCTGAAGCGCAACGCGGGAATCCGCGATCGCGGCGAAGCGCGTAAGCCGCTCCACCATACGAACAAGGCGCTCGAGTAATGGCCCGCATGCGCAAGAAGGCCGACCTGCCTTCCAAGACCTGCCTGCACTGCGCGCAGCCCTTCCAGTGGCGGCGAAAATGGGCACGCGACTGGCCGCAGGTGCGTTTCTGCAGCACGGCCTGCAAGCGCGCATACAAACGTGGTGACTGGCCTCTTTGAAAGCTGCCGGAAACATTCGTGCTCGACTAGACTCCCATTAACGTTGCCTACCACGGAAAGCTTTGATGCCCTTGATTCGATCTTTTTATAAACGCCTCAACACCACTGCTGTGAAATCGAACGACGGCTTTGTCGGTTCGCGCCGGTATTGGGAGCGGCGCTACGAGAAAGGGAGAAACTCGGGGGATGGTTCGTATAACGAGCTGGCCGTGTTCAAGGCGGAGGTGCTCAATGCGTTTGTGAAAGAGCAGGGTGTCGACCGGGTTATCGAGTACGGATGTGGCGACGGCAATCAGCTCTCGCTGGCCGAATACCCGATCTATACTGGCTTTGACGTCAGCGATCGTGCGCTGGAGCTGTGCGAGGCGCGCTTCGCAGGTGATACGAGTAAGACTTTCAAGCGCATGGATGCCTACGATGGGGAACGTGCCGATCTGACGCTGTCGCTTGATGTGGTCTATCACCTCGTCGAGGACCCGGTTTTCGAGGCATACATGGCGCGGCTGTTCGACTCGGCAGACGATCACGTCATCATCTATGCGTCGAACAGTGAGAAACAATTACCGGATCAGGCCCCTCATGTGCGTCATCGTGTCTTCACCGATTGGGTCGCCGCGCATCGGCCGCAGTGGGTGCTCACTCGCCAAGTGCCCAACCGATATCCGTTTGATCCCGCAACCGAGACCGGTTCCTTCGCCGATTTCTTCTTCTTCGAGCGTCGATAGGGATATGCGCGACGAATGAGATGACTTGCCGAGGCGATCGAGCGCCGGGTCGCCACGGGTGCTAATCTCGAGTCACGAGAATAAATACCAATAGAAAAGAGGAGATTGCGATGCCTGTCGCTTCGGTGAACGGTCAGAACCTGTATTACGAGGACAGCGGCGGGCATGGCCCGGCGATCGTGTTCTCGCACGGCCTGCTCATGGACCGCGAGATGTTCGCGCCACAGGTCGAAGCGCTGAGCGACCGCTATCGCTGCATCGCCTGGGACGAACGCGCCCATGGCCAGACCGCCGGTGATGAACCGCCCGCGGCATTCAGCTACTACGACTCGGCCAACGACCTGGCGGCGCTGCTGGATCACCTGGGTATCGAAACGGCGATCCTCGCCGGCATGAGCCAGGGCGGGTTTCTGTCGCTGCGCTGCGCATTGACACATCCGCAACGTGTGCGTGCGTTGATCCTGCTCGACACCCAGGCCGGGCTCGAGAACCCGGACAATATGCCGGGCTACGAACAGATGATCGAGACTTGGGCCACCCAGGGGCTGCCGGACGAGATTGCGAACACGATTGCCGGCATCATTCTCGGCGATGGTTGGTCGGGTACGGCCGAGTGGCAGGACAAGTGGCGTGGCTGGCAGGCGCACAATCTCATCGCAGCGTTTCAGACGCTGGCCTCGCGCGACGACATCACCGATCAGCTATCGCGAATCTACCAGCCATCGCTGGTTGTACACGGCGATGCCGATATGGCGATTCCGATGGAGCGCGCAGAACAGCTGGCGGACAACCTGCCGAACGCCGAGTTGGTGGTTGTGCCCGGTGGTGGGCATGCCGCCAATCTCACCCATCCGGAACCGGTCAACGCCGCGATCGAATCGTTTCTCGAACGGCTCGGTTGAGCGTCGCATCATTCACGGTCGGCGAGCGCGCGTTGCGCTGGACTGTCGCATAAGGACCACCCATGACACTCGATCCCCAGGCCGCGAGCGTGCTCGAAGCGGCCGAGCAGAGCGGCCTGCCGCCGTTGGAAACGTTGTCGCCGGTCGAGGCGCGCCGTCAGTATGAAAAAGGCGCTGTGATCGTCGGCGGCCAGCCGCCTGCGGTCTTCTCGGTACGCGATACCGAGGCGCCCGGGCCGCTCGGTCCGATTCCGCTTCGTGTCTATGCGCCGCGGGACGCGGGCAGCGACGCGCTGCCCATGCTCATCTATATCCACGGTGGCGGCTATGTCATCGGTAGCCGCGACAGCCACGACATACCCTGTCGTCACCTGGCGCTCGGTGGTGATTGCATCGTGGTATCGGTCGACTACCGTATGGCGCCGGAGCATCCCTATCCCGAACCGGTCGACGACTGCTGGGCCGCGGTGAACTGGATCGCCGAAAACGCGGCGTCGCTCGGTGCCCGGGCCGATCGGATCGCCATCGGTGGCGACAGTGCCGGTGGCAATCTCGCCACCGTGATGTGCCTGAAAGCACGCGATGGCGGCGGACCGTCATTCGTGTATCAGCTGCTCATCTATCCGGGCACTGACAAGAGTCGCAGTCATGCTTCCCATGCCGAACTGGCCGAGGGCTATCGGCTCACGCGCCCGTTGCTGGACTGGTTCATGGATCATTATTTCAGCGGTGAACCAGTCGATCCCGATGATCCCCATGCCTCGCCGCTACACGCCACGGATCTGTCGGGCCTGCCGACGGCACTGGTGATTTCTGCCGGCTACGATCCGCTGCGTGACGAGGACATTGCCTATCACGAGAAGCTGCTTGCTCACGGGACGGTGTCGGAGCATCTGCATTACCCGGGGATGATTCACGGGTTCATCAACATGCCGGGCGTGCTTGATGTGGCGCGTGAGTGTCTTGAGGAATGTGGTGTACGACTGAAGCGGGTGTTTGCTGACTAGGGCCGAGCGCTAGCGCACTGCTTGCGAAAAGCTTATGCCATGAAAGTCATGGTTTCTGAATTAACTTTTTAGGCGGATTTTGGCTTGGGGTTTCGCACTGCTGTGCGAGTCACTTTTATTTGCTTGCCCAAAATAAAAGTAACCAAAACAAAAGGCACCCTGTCTTGCGCCGATGCTACGCATCGGTGCCCTGCGCTGCTCGCCAGGACGAGCGCAGCCGGAACTCGCTTCGCTCAGACATCCGGCCGCTTCTTCTCGTCCTGACTCCGCTGCTCGGCGCTACGCCCAAGGGACCCAATACAGACAAGCTCGCTGTCGCTCGCTCAAGGTCGTGCCCTTTGTTGTCGGATTCAGAGCTCGCCTAGTCCGACAAGAACGGAGTCGCGCGCTGAACTGCAGTTCGGCAGTTGAGTCTGCTCTGGTCGTCGGCCAGACGCCTGTATTGGGCGCGTTGCACGGCGACGGAGACGCGCAGCGGCGAAGTGTGTCCGGCGCACCACGCCGGTGCGGCCAGCCTGTTTGAGCGTCGCTAAAGCGACGCGAGTTCTGGCAGCATCCCTTCGCTGCGAGCATCGGCGCGAAGCGCCGACGCTGTGCCCGGGTGTCCTTTCCTTTGCTTCCTTTCGTTTGGACAAGCAAACGAAAGACAGTCGCAAAGCAGTGCGAAATAAAAGCTCCGTCAAACTCGTGAGTGCCGAAAGACTGGTGGCCTCAGCCCGCGGCATTTCGAGTCCACATCTGGAGTTCACGCGACTCGGGATTTCCTGCAACCGCGAGAGCTGCTTTTATTCTTCGCCTAAATACAAGTCGCGAAAACAAAGGCCACCCTGTCTTGCACGATTCGTCGCATTCGACCTCGACGCTACGCGAGAGGGGTAAATACAGCACAAAAAAAAGCCCCGGTTCGTTGCCGAACCAGGGCTTACGTTTTCGCGTGCTAGAGCGAGCAATCAGGTGGCGTAGTCGCTACCCATACGCTCGAGCTTGCGGATCAGCGCCGGCCAGGCCAGCTTGTGTGCCGCGCCCAGGCTCTGGGCCTGATCGGCGGTAGTATCCAGCGCCTGCTGAGACGGCACGTGGCCCGGGCCCATCGCCAGAGTACGCACTTGGATCTGGCAGGCCTTCATCAGGAAGTACATATAGGTGAAGGCTTCGCCGACGTTCTTGCCGACCGTCAGTGTGCCGTGATTACGCAGCATCATGATGTCGTGATCGCCCAGGTCGGCAACCAGACGCTCGCGCTCGTCGAGGTTCAGTGCCACGCCTTCGTACTCGTGGAAGCTGATATGCGGAATGCACAGCATGGCGGTCTGACTGAGCGGCAGGAGGCCGTCCGGATGCGCGCTCACTGCGACGCCATCGGCAGCGTGAAGATGCAGTACCGCGCCGGCTTCCTCGCGCGCCATATGCACAGCGCTATGAATAGTGAAACCGGCCGGATTCACGCGATTGGTCGCGCCCGGATCGACGATCTCACCGTCTTCGTTGACCTTGACCAGCGACGATGCCGTGATTTCGTCGAACAGGAAACCGTAGGGATTGATCAGAAAATGGTGTTCCGGCCCAGGTACGCGTGCGGACAGGTGGGTGAACACCAGATCGTCCCAGCCGTAGAGCGAGACAAGCCGATAGGCTGCGGCCAGATCCTTGCGGACCTCCCATTCGGCTTCGGACATGGTGTGGGAACGATCGGTTGCGGCATTCGCCATGGTGACTCCTCCTTCAAGCGGACAGTTCGATTATGGAATTCGATTTCGCTATGCAAGCAAATTAGACCTTGCCTCGCCGCGGGTCAATCGCGGCAGCGGATCTTCATCGTGGTTGGCGCGCATGTCCTTCAGGCGCTCGGTGACGGCTTCGGCAGGCCGGTTATAGAGGCCATGGTGAAGGTCACCGTGCCGATCTATAGATTGCTGCAGCGCGCCATACGACAGAGCGCAGCATAAGGGCAATCAAAGGCGACCAGACCGAGGTTGCGTTGAGTACAGCCACCGCCTATTCTTGCCGGCGACTTTTTTAAAACAGCGTTTCGTTTATGACGGAAGTGCGGAGACAACGCACGGCGTAGGCGGAATTTCAGGTGCGATTCGGATCGGAACGGCAGACGGTATCGCGCGGTCGAAAATACCGCAGCTTCACCGCCGTTTGACCCGGGTGGCCGCCCCGGGCTGTTGCGATCCTTGATGGAGATCCAATGCTAGACGCTTATATCTACGATGGCCTGCGTACCGCGTTCGGCCGTCATGGCGGCGCGCTCGCGCCGGTGCGTCCCGACGACATGCTGGCGGCCGTGATCCGCACGCTGGTCGAGCGTAATCCCTTCGACACTGTCGATTACGAGGACGTGATCGCCGGCTGCACCAACCAGGCGGGCGAAGACGCGCGCAACGTTGCGCGCCATGCCGGTCTGCTGGCGGGTCTGCCGGTGTCGGTGGCGGGCCAGACGGTCAATCGCCTCTGTGGCAGCGGCCTGGCTGCCACCGTCGATGCCGCACGCGCGGTGACCGTGGACGAGGGCGCGTTGGTGATCGCCGGCGGTGTCGAATCCATGAGCCGCGCGCCGTTCGTGATGGCAAAGGCCGACAAGGCCTACTCGCGCAATATGTCGGTGTTCGATTCAACCATCGGCGCGCGTTTTCCCAATCCGAAGGTGCTCGAGCAATATGGTGCCGATGCCATGCCCGAGACCGCCCAGAACGTGGCCGAGGATTTCGGCATCAGCCGCGAAGCCGCTGATGCTTACGCGGCCCGGTCGCAGGCCCGCTACGAGGCCGCGCGGGCCGAGGGCTTCTTCAACGACGAGATCATGCCGCTGGATGTGCCGCAGGGGCGCAAGCAACCGCCGGTCTCGGTTGCCGCCGACGAACATCCACGCCCGACCAGCACGGCAGACAAGCTCGCCAAGCTGCCGCCGATCGTGCGTAACGGCATCATCACTGCTGGCAATGCTTCGGGCGTCAACGACGGCGCCGGCGCGCTCATCATCGGTTCGAAAAAAGCCGGCGAAGCGGCCGGTATCGCGCCCCGAGCGCGTATCCTTGCCGGTGGCGTCATGGGTGTGCCGCCGCGGGTGATGGGTCTCGGCCCGGTCGGTGCCTGCCAGAAGGTGCTCGACCGTGCCGGGCTGACGCTCAAGGATATGGACGTGATCGAGATCAACGAGGCGTTCGCGGCCCAGGTACTGGGCTGCTGCCACGAACTCGGTCTCAAGGGCGACGACGAGCGCCTGAACCCGAACGGCGGCGCGATCGCGGTCGGGCATCCGCTCGGCGCGTCCGGCGCGCGGCTGGCGTTGACCGGCCTGCGCCAACTCGAGCGCGTGGACGGTCGTTACGCGCTCATCAGTTTATGCATCGGCATCGGCCAGGGTGTGGCCATGCTCATCGAGAGGATCAAGGCATGAAGGATTTCCAATGGTCGGACGCGCTGAGCCTGGACTCACAGCTGTCCGAAGACGAACGCATGATCCGCGACGCGGGCCATGACTACTGCCAGAACAGCCTCATGCCGCGTGTGCTCGAGGCTAACCGCCACGAGATCTTCCATCGCGAGATCATGACCGAGATGGGCGAGCTGGGCTTGCTCGGCGCTACCATTCCCGAGGAATACGGTGGCGCCGGTCTCAACCACGTCTGCTACGGCCTGCTCGCGCGTGAAGTCGAGAACGTGGACTCGGGCTATCGCTCGGCGATGAGCGTGCAGTCGTCGCTGGTGATGTTTCCGATCTACACCTTCGGCAGCGAAGCCGTACGCAAGAAGTACCTGCCCAAGCTCGCCACCGGCGAATGGGTCGGCTGCTTCGGCCTGACCGAGCCCGATCATGGTTCCGATCCGGGCTCGATGAGCACTAAGGCCAAGAAGGTCGACGGTGGCTATGTGCTCAACGGCGCCAAGACCTGGATCACCAATTCGCCGATTGCCGATGTGGCGGTCGTCTGGGCCAACCTGGACGGCAAGATCAACGGCTTCGTGGTCGAGCGCGACTTCGGCGGCATGACCACGCCGAAGCTGGAAGGCAAGTTCTCGCTGCGCGCCTCGACCACCGGCCAGATCATGCTCGACGACTGCTTTGTGCCGGACGAGAACCGCCTCGACGTGGAAGGCCTGAAGGGGCCGTTCTCCTGTCTCAACAAGGCTCGCTACGGCATCTCCTGGGGTGCGATGGGCGCGGCCGAGTTCTGCTGGCACGCAGCACGCAGCTATACGCTCGATCGCAAGCAGTTCGGTCGCCCGCTGGCCGCCACTCAGCTGATTCAGAAGAAGCTGGCCGACATGCAGACCGACATCACGCTCGGTTTGCAGGGCGCGCTGCGTCTCGGACGGTTGATGGACGAAGGCAACTGGTCGCCGGAAATGGTCTCGCTGATGAAGCGCAACAACTGTGGCAAGGCGCTGGATATCGCCCGCCAGGCGCGCGACATGCACGGTGGTAACGGTATTTCCGACGAATATCACGTGATTCGTCACGTGATGAACCTGGAAGCCGTGAATACTTATGAAGGCACTCATGACGTGCACGCGCTGATTCTCGGCCGTGCCCAGACCGGGATCCAGGCGTTCGGCTAGCCGGATAGCGCGCCGTCGCGACGCGCGTTGAGGCCTGTTCGGCGATCTGCCGGGCGGGCCTTTTTAATGTTTGCGGCTCGCGATGCTGAGCGCGCAATGATTCATGCGCGATTCAGTCCGCGCGTTGTCTACTCTGCGCCAGATCTAGGCGCGTCGTGAGAGCGCGGCGCTTTGATACGGGAGATAAAAGAATGACAACGCACACGATTCGTAACAGTCTGATCGCGGGTCTGATGGCCCTGAGCGTGAGCGCGCCTGCCATGGCGCTGGATGACGAAACCGTCGACGCTGCCGTAGGCGGCGGCCTAGGCGGTGCTGCGGGCGCGGCGATCGGCAACGAAGTCGGTGGCCGCACGGGCGCCATTCTCGGCGGTGCAGCCGGCGCCGCTGGTGGCGCTGCCATCACCACCGACGACGACGATCATCACCGCGGTGGCCACGACTACCACGGTGGCGGCCATTGCCCGCCCGGGCAGGCCAAGAAGGGCCGCTGCTAGAGCCGGTAGTGGTCTAGGATGGCCTAGAGCTGTTCTTCCAGCCAGCGCTGCAGGTGTTGGCGCGCGCTGCGCTTGGCCATGCGCTTGGTGGTGGTCGCGACCGGGCGCATCAGTTCGTTGTTGTCACCGCGCACGATGAACTTGCGCTGCGCGCCGACCACGCCGCCCTCCGGGCCGTAGCTCGCGATTACGGTGATCTTGAAGTTCTCGACCTCAAGCGAGCGGATCGGCTTCTTGTCGTCGTGTTCGAGATTCTTGTGCCGCTTGCCGGTTTGCCGGATAAGCGAGCGGAAGGTGCCCAGATTGATCTGCTCGCCGGCGCGCAGCGGTCCCTGACGCGTGACCTCTTGGGGGCGATCCTCACTGTCATTCGGCTGGGCGGTATCGAAATCGGTAATCGATTCGGTGTACTCGCCGTCCTGCGTGCGGATGGTCATGAGCAGACTGTGGACGTAAATCGGCTCCTGACTCATGTTGCTGATCAGGCATACCGAGTCGACCTGTTGCCCCCAGCCCTGAGTGATCAGGATGCGGGCCTTGCGCTGCCGCTTGAATCCGGAGAAGAGCAGGTGGGCGTAGAAAAGCCACACGGCGAGCGTGCCGAGACTGGCGAAGAACGACAACGCCTGCGCGTTCTGATTGATCCATTGCCACATGGTTATTTTTCTGCTGCGTCTAAAAGGCGCGCAATTCTGTAGCAATCAATGGTGGCGCGCCATGCGTAGATACACTCAGAGTGCCTGGCGCGGCAGATGCTGGCGTGCGTTTTAGCCGAGGGTGTCGGCGAGCTCCATGATGCGGGCACGCAGCTCCATGGCATCGGGACGCGACAGTTCGATCTGGCACAACATGGAATCGGACACTTCGTTGGCCTTGCGCTGCAGGTCGCGTCCTTCCTCGGTCAGCGAGATCAGAACCCGGCGTTCGTCTTCGCTATCGCGTTCGCGCAGAACCAGGCCGGATTTCTCCATCCGCTTGAGCAGCGGGGTCAGCGTGCCGCTATCCAGATGCAGCTGCTGGCCGAGTTCACCGACCGAACGTGGTGCCTGTTCCCAGAGCACGAGCATCACCAGATACTGGACATAGGTCAGCCCCAGCGGTTCGAGCAGGGGGCGGTAGGCGCGGATGATGCGGTGGGTAGCGGTGTACAGGGAAAAGCACAGTTGCTCGTTGAGTACGGGCAGGCTGTCGTTGTCGCGTTCGGGAGAGACGCCCATACGGTCGGATCCGGTCAAATGTGCTGATGTCATTGTGACGGTTTTGTTCCGCGAGCGCGAACTAAAATGCAATTTGGGATAAATATCCCGAATTCATCGGCGCGGTTATGAAATTTTCAACTGTCTAATCAACGCGCACCCGCATTATTGCATGGCTTGGGCGACCAATTCATAGCTCTGCAGACGTTTCTGTGGATCGTGGATATTAGACACGATCATTATTTCGTCCGGCTCGCCGTCTGCGAACAGTTCGTTGAGTTGATTGCGAACCGATTCCGGGCTGCCGATGACGTGGCGGTCACGATTTTCCAAAATCGCATTACGCTCCATGTCCGTGTACTCGTAGGCCAAGGCTTCCTCGGGCGAAGGCAGAGGCGAAAACTCCCCTTTGCGAAGACGCAGCCACATCAGGTCTACCGTCGAGGCGAGACGCTCGGCCTCTTCGTCGGTCGGCGCACAGATCACCGATACTCCGAGAATGGCGTGCGGTTCGGGGAACCCCGGCGACGGCGAAAATGCCCCGCGATAGCGGCGTAGCGCCGGCTCGGCCGGGACCGGGCTGAAGTGGCTCGCGAAGCTGTAACCCATGCCGGCCTTGCCCGCGACGTGCGCGCTTGCGCCACTCGAACCGAGAATCCAGATTGGCGGCAGCGATACGTCGCTCGGGCTCACGGTCACGCCGTGATAGGGATGGCCGCGCCGCAGCGTGCCCCGAGACAGCGCCAGCATTTCGTTGAGCAGGTCAGCGAACTGCTCGCCCGACGAGGCACGAAGGGCGCGACTGGCGCGGGCATCCGAGCCGGGTGCTCGACCCAGGCCCAGATCGATGCGGCCGGGATACAGCGCTTCCAGCGTGTGGAAAATCTCGGCCACTCGTAGCGGCACGTGGTTGGGCAGCATGATGCCGCCCGACCCCACGCGGATGTGGTCGGTCATGGCCGCGGCGCGCGAAAGCAGCACCTCCGGCGCCGAGCTGGCAATGCTCGGCATGCTGTGATGCTCGGAGATCCAGTAGCGCTTGTAGCCGCAACGCTCGGCCGTGCGCGCGAGATCAATGCTCGAGCGCACGGCGTCCGACGCGTCCATGCCACTGGGCACCGGTACAAGATCGAGAACGGAGAGGTCTGCCTTCATGATGCGTCAGCCGCGTGCCGTGGATTCAAAGCTGTATCGATAGTGGGCACGATCGCCGGTTTTTACAGCCTTGAACTCATCACCGTTTAAGAATGATGTAGATCGCGTGGATCACGCCCGGCACATAGCCCAGCAGCGTCAGCAGGATGTTGATCCAGAAATGCAGGCCGATGCCGACTTGCAGGAATACACCGACTGGCGGCAGCAGGATGGAAAGGAGAATGCGGATCAGGTCCATGATGATTCGGTAATGGAGTGTCAGACCTCCATCCTAGGGCATTTGTCGAATCAGACCTGAACGAGTCGATTGAACCCGGCCGCGGCATCGGCCGCGACCGGGCGAAGAAAGTTATTCGGACGCGTCGAAATCGTCGAAGTCGGATTTCCGGATCAACGCGTGGATGCCCTTGGTCTTGTCGACCACCTGAGAGACTTCGAAGTCAGTCGCCGCACTCAGGTAAGCGAGCGCCAGAGCTTCGTCGATCCCGTAGTGGGCATGCAGGAAGCGAATGGATTCGCGTACTGCGTCCTTCATCGCGAGGTCCAGATCCTCGTCGAGGCCGACCGTGATCCAGTAGTCGTTTGTCTCGCCGAGCAGCTTGTCGACCTTCTTGCCCGGCAATTCCGCCTTGCCGCTCTTGAGCAGGGTGAGCTTGAGCGTTGCCCGCAGCGAGCCTTCGAGGGCCGTCAGTGCCACTTCCCCATCACCCTGGGTGAAATGACTGTCGCCGGTATAGAACAGCCCGCCTTCGACCGCGATCGGATAATAGACGGTGCTGCCGGCGCCCAGATCGTTGATGTCGGCGTTGCCGCCGATACGGGACGGCGGCACGGAATTCACGGGATCGGCGGTGTCCGGGGCGACCCCCATGATGCCCATGAACGGACGTAGCGGGAAACGTATCTGGCGTTTCTCACCCGCGTCCAGCACGCCGAACCATTGGTCGCCGTCCTTCTCGATCGGGGTGAAGGTAGATACGTTGGCATAGCGGTCGGGATATTCGCTGCTCGGGTTCTCTTGGGGCTCGGTCCTGGGGTATTCGCCCGGTAGCGCGCCCTTGCCGTGGCGGTTCGAGATCACGCCGTAAGGGACGCGTGGTTCGAGTTTGACGACTTCCACCTTGAGCACGTCGCCCGGTTCGGCGCCTTTGATAGCGACGGGGCCGGTCACGATGTGCGGACCGTCGCCGAAGAAATCGTGTTTCATGTCGGAGCCGGTGATCGCGATCGCGTCTTTGAGCACGGCCTTCTCTGCAATGTCGTGCGTGGCGAAATAGGCCACCGGATCGCGGCCCTGATCCTCGAGGATGCCTTCGTGCGAGATCGTGTCGAAGGTGATTGTGCTACCGGAGGGCACGGTCAGTACCGGCGTTGCACTGTTGTTGGGCAGATAGCCCCAGCGCACGGTGTCGGTCGTGGAGGGCACATAGAAGTTGCCGGCGTAGTCGCCCGTGGTCATTTTCTGCGGCTTGTCCGCCATGGGCTGGAGTACTTCGAAACTGTCAGCGGCGGCCTGGGCTGGCAGGGTGCTGCAACATAGCGCAAGGGCGCCGGCGAGATGGCGTTTCATAGAGGCTCGTCTGTCGATGAATGAATACCGACAGAGCTGCCGCAAGAGTCGAGCCAAGCCATCCTCTTACGCCGGAGAAATCGGATAATTGCGAATGTCGTAAGTCGCTGGTTTTCTAATATCCGGCGTGGGCAGGTGGTAGGCTGCGGGCCTGATTTCGGGCGAGCCGGACTACGCATCGGTTGGCGCGAAACGACGAGTCATCTCGCGTCGATATAAAGGCGTGGGGCACGTCGTGCAGGCCCGCATCGGTCGCGGAACCGTCTTCCCGACCAGGGCTGCTCGATCACTCGTGGCAAGACGCATCAATACCTGGCGGGCGTTTGCGGGCGTCGAGGCTAAGTGCTAGTAATGTTGCATACGCCACGCGTATTGCGTCGGCTCCTCTCGCCTCATCTTTGCAGACCGAGATCTCTCGGTGGGTGCATTCAATTGAAATATTCGGGGGTTTCTTGAGTAATCTGCTAACGCGTAGCCAGCGCGTTTATACCGGTTCGGCACTCGTGATCATTGCGTTAGTGATCGTTGGCGCTGTCTTTCCCGATGGCTTCGGCAACTTTGCCAATTCGGCACTCGGCTCTGTGTCGCATGTGTTCGGTTGGCTCTATCTGATCTCGGTTTTCGGCTTCGTGATCTTTCTGGTCGGGCTGGCATTCAGCCGCTACGGCAAGATTCGACTGGGCGAACCCTACAGCCAGCCCGAATACAGCTTCTTCTCCTGGGTGAGCATGCTGCTGGCGGCAGGTTTCGGCGTGGGGCTCGTGTTCTACGGGCTGGCCGAGCCGATCCTCCATTACCTCAATCCGCCCTATAACGACATGCCGGGCTCGACCCCCGAGTCGGCGCGTTACGCGATCCAGTACAGCTTTTTCCACTGGGGCATCAGCCAGTGGGCCGGTTTCTCGATCGTCGGTCTGATCATTGCCTACTTCCAGTTCCGCAAGAAGAAATCGGGCCTGGTGTCGACGGTGATGGAGCCGATGACCGACAAGTTGCCCGAGGGCGCACGCCAGCCCACGAGCGACGCGCTCAACATCTTTGCCGTAGTGGCAACCGTGATGGGCGTGGCCACTTCGCTGGGTCTGGGCGTGCTGCAGATCAACGGTGGCCTGAACCAGATGTTCGGCGTGCCGGACACCACGCTCTGGAAGTTCATCATCCTTGGCGTGATGTGCGCCTGTTACACCATGTCCAGCTACTCGGGCCTCGACAAGGGTATTCAGTGGCTGTCGAACATCAACCTGGCGCTGTGTCTGGGCTTGATGGGCTGGGTGCTGTGCACCGGCCCGACCATATTCATCCTCAACACCATCGTGGTCGGCATTGGCGACTACATGGAAAACTTCATCGCCATGAGCTTGCGCATGAACCCGTTCGAGGACACGGGCGAGGACTGGATCTCGAGCTGGACGGTTTTCTACTGGGCCTGGGTAATTGCGTGGTCGCCCTTCGTGGGCACCTTCGTGGCGCGTATCTCGAAAGGGCGCACCATCCGTGAATACGTGATGGGCGTGCTGATCGTTCCGCCGCTGCTCGCCTGTGGTTTCATCGGCGTATTCGGTGGCGCGGCCCTGCATATGGAGCTGTTCGGCGATGCCGCCGGCACGCTCACCAGTGCGGTCGACGAAAACATCACGTCGGCGTTGTTCACATTCTTCGAGATGATGCCGTTTACCAACGTGCTGTCGGTTCTGGCCATGTGCCTGATCTTCGTGTTCCTGGTGACCTCGGCGGACTCAGCGTCCTATATCGTTGCCCAGATGACCGACGAAGGCTCGCTGGAGCCGCCGCTCTACAAGCGCCTGTCCTGGGGCCTGATGATTTCGGCGATCTGCCTGACGCTTATCGTGGCCGGTGGGCTCAAGGGTCTGCAGACAGGCTCGTTGCTGGCCGCGCTACCGTTTCTGGTGATCCTGTACTTCATGGTCTTCGTGCTCACCCGCGAGCTGCGGGACGACAGGCGGCGCATGCTCATGGATCTGTACGAAAAACATGAGTCCATGCCGGTCGGCGCCGACGCGTTTGAAGCCCGCGACATCCTCAACGATGTCTGGGACGATGACGATTACGAGGACGCCGACGACGAAGGCAAGCGCTCGCAAACCGATAGCTGATCGGTCGAACAGGGCTTCTTCGATTGCGGGCCGTGCCGGCTTCCGGCGCGGCCTTTCTGTTTGGTTCAGCGGTAGTTCACGCCTTCTGGCTAGATTGGGCGCAGACAACCAATCCTGTCGGGAGCAGAACATGAAGAAGACTATCGCCATACTGGCAACGGGTACCGCGCTGTCGTTTGCGAGCACGGCCGGTATGGCCGGGGACACGCTCAATTCGGCGATCGGTGGAGGACTCGGCGGGGCCGCAGGTGCGGCGGTGGGGCAGGCGCTCTATGGCTCAACCGGCGCTGTGGTCGGCGGTGGTCTGGGCGGTGCCGGTGGTGCCGTGCTGGCCAACGAATACAACGACCGCGGACATGACCGCCATCACGACCGGCACCGCGGCCACGGCAAGCATCATCGCAAGTACCGCAAACATCGCAAGCACCGCCGTCATCACTAGAACACGCGGTATGAGGCCGTCATTGACGGACCTCTAATTCCAAAGAACGCGCAGAAAAAAAGCCGGGTGGCTCGCCAACCGGCTTTTCTTTTGGTTGCTTACCCGGCCGTTATCTCGTCAGGCGTTGGTGTCGGACGAGGCCACGCAAAACAGTTCCGCCAGCGAATGGCGCTTGCGAGTGTTTTTCGGGGCAAGCGCGAATGCGGCGTTGACGCCGCTGGCGCGGATGCAACCGTGACGCGCATCCACGCTCGCGCTTGAGGCGATGAGCGTATTCGGCATGTCCGGTACGTCGTCGAGTCGCGCGATCAGCGGCTGGATACGATTCGTGAAGGCGGCCAGGCGTGCCTGCGGCAAGGATTCGCCGTCGGGCAGTTTCATCGTCAGAGGATTGTGCGCGCGCCCGTCGCGCCGCACTTCGTAATGCAGATGGGGGCCGGTCGCTTCGCCGGTCGCGCCGACATAGCCGATGACCTGGCCCTTACGCACGCGGTCTCCTTTCTCGATACCGTCGACGAACTCGTACATGTGGCCGTAGCGGGTCGTGTAACCATCGAAATGACGCAGCTGCACGATGCGGCCATAGCCATGCTTGCGGCCGACGAATGTGACCACCCCGTCTCCGGCCGCATGGATCGGTGTGCCGCGGGCCGCGGCGAAATCCACGCCCCAGTGCGGGCGACGTACCCGCAGGATCGGATGCAGGCGGCTGGGATTGAACGGCGAACTGACGCGCGAATACTTAAGTGGGTGACGCGACAGGGACGGCTCATAGGGCTTGCCGGTCGCGTCGTAATAACGCACTTCGCCGTCGTCGTTCACCGCGCGGAACGCCTTGAGGTTCTGTCCGCCAGTCGTGATGCTGGCGGCGATGACCGGGCCCGCCGCGACGCGCTTGCCGTCGGCATACTCCGCGTCGTAGACCACGCTGAAGGCATCGCCCGGATGCATATGACGGGATAGATTGGCGCGATAGCGGTAGATATGCGCCAGCTGGGTTGCCACGTTCGGGGGCACGCCAGCACTGGAAAGCGACTGGGAGAGCGAGCCGTCGACCGTGCCGCGCACGCTCAGACGACGCGTATGGGTGTCGAGATGCACAATCTCGGCTTCGAGCTCGCCCGGGTTGTTGCCCCCGCCGCCGAGGTTGCTGCGGCTGACGGACAGCGTGTCCACGGAGTTGAGTTTGAAGCGCAGTTCGGCCAGATGGCCGCTGGTGGTCTTGCGCAGTTCGAGGGTATCGCCGGGTCGAAGTTTTTCGAGGGGCTTAACCTTTTCGCCGAGATTGAGCAGGGCGACCCATTCACGGGCCGGCAATCCGGCTCGAGAGAACAGTTTGGACAATGAATCGCCCGGCGCGACGGTGATCTCCTGCCAGGGCGTGATCTCGGGCGCGCTTTTCGCGAGCAGTGCCTGTCGTTCGTCGTGTTCGAGTTGATCGGTCAGCAGTGGACGCGACTGGTGGGCACCCAGAACGCCCGAGCTATTGAAAGCAGCGGCGTGCAGGCCTGCACTCGATCCGTACGAGAACGGGTTTGCATGGGCACCGCCCAGACAAACGAACAAACCTATACCTAGCGCGCCGTGCGAGCCGGCACGCAAAAAATCCAACCAACGCATCTATAGCCCTCGGTTCCTCGCGCTCTTGCAGCGAAAGCTTTCGCCCAACAGTCGCCTTCGACCTGTTCCCCGGGGTAAAAGTTTCGTAACAGTCACATGATCGTTCGCCCGGTCCCCACCGGGGCATCGAGCCTGCCTCGCGGCGAGCTGCGGGTTACACAGTAACATCGGCCGCAACGGGCTGCGCTTTAGCACCGGGTAGGGAACAGGGCCGGGAGAGACACACTAAAGATCGACCCGCACATCTTTTCTTGTACTGACAACAGGTGGCGCTGCATTCGTCGAGTAGTGCCTCAAGCCTCGAAAAGCCGCGGCCCGAGTTTTGCGGCAACCCGCTCGAGGCAGAAAGTGCGACAGAGTTGCGCTAAATCGGCGCTTACGCTGCCGGACGCCCGGCGTCGCCATACGCCGCAGCCGTCCGGCCTAGCGGATGCGCTTCGCGCGTCTCCCCGCGAGCGCGAAAGCTGCGATCACTCGTTGGGTCGCGACATCCACACCACCACGGTAAGTCCCAGAAACACGCAGCCGGCGAGCGTATACATCTCGTTGAGCCCGAGCATGAAGGATTGCTCCGAGATCGTCTGCGCGAGAGCGCCGTAGGATTGCGGCTCGCTGAGGCCGCTCGCCTGTGCCTGGGCAAGCCACTGCTGGGTCAGTGGGTCGGAGGCCGAGGTATGCGCGCTCAGCACATGGTCGTGATAGGCCTGGCGCCGGTCCCACATCGTCACGGACAGTGATGTGCCGAAGCTCAGCGCGATCAGGCGCATGAAATTAAACAGCCCCGACGCGCTGGCCACCTTGCTCGACGGTAGGCCGGTCAGCGACAGCGTTATCAACGGGATGAAGAAACAGGCCAGCCCGATGCCCCACGGCAGGCGGGTGAGAAAAAGCTGCTGGAAGCTGATCTCGGTGTTGGCGTCGGCCTTGAGGAATGACAGGCCGGCGAACAGCAGCATGCCGAAGGTCACGATAACGCGGATATCAATCTTGTCGGTCAGCCGGCCGACGATCGGGGAAAAGATCGCACCCATCAGCCCCAGCGAGGCGGTCGTGATGCCGGCCCAGGTCGGCGTGTAGCCCTGCTCGTTCTGCAGCCACAGCGGCAGCAGCACGACGCCGGCGAAATAGGTCATGAAACCAAGCGTCACGCATAGCGTGGCGACGGTGAAATTACGCCGGCCGAACAGCTTGAGATCCACTACCGGGTTGTCGTCGGTCAGCTCCCAGACCACGAACAAGGCGAGAAAAACCGTGGCCGTGATCGCCAGAACGACGATGAACGAAGACTGGAACCAGGCCTCGTCGTTGCCCTTGTCGAGCATGATCTGCAGTGCGCCCACGCCGACGATCAGCAGGGCGAGGCCGACCAGGTCGAGCGGTAGTCTCTGCGTCTCGGTTTCGCGATTGCGCAGGACAAACCAGGTGCCGGTGGCAGCGAAGATGCCCACCGGTACGTTGATGTAGAAGATCCACGACCAGCTGACGTTGTCGGTGATCCAGCCGCCGAGGATCGGTCCGGCGACCGGCCCGACGACGGCCGTCATGCCCCATATGCCGTTGGCGAAGCCGCGCTTTTCCGGCGGATAATTGGCCAGCAGTAGGCTTTGGGACAAAGGAATCATCGGTCCGGCGACTACGCCCTGCGCGGCGCGCATCACCAGCAGCATCACGAACGATCCCGAAATGCCGCACAAAAACGAGAACAGGGTGAACAGCACCGTGCACCATACGAACAGCTTTACCTCGCCCACGCGCTTGGCCATCCAGCCGGAGACCGGCACCGCGATCGCGTTGGCCACCGCGAACGAGGTGATCACCCAGGTGCCGTTGCTGGTGGACACGCCGAGGTCGCCCGCGATGGTGGGGATCGACACGTTGGCGATCGACACATCCAGCACGTTCATGAACACGGCGAGCGCCAGGCTCAGCGTCACCAGCACGAGTGCCCCGGGCGGCAATGGCGCCGGGACGCTGTCGTCGGCGCTTGCGCTCATGACTGCGGCGAAAGCCGGCCGATGCTGTTCGCGGGCGCCTGTGCCGTGGTTGCGGGATCGCCGTCATTGACCGCGATAATGCGATCGATCAGCCGTTCCGCGCCGTCCTCGCGCTGACCATAGACGTCGGTACGCATGCGTGTTTCGGTCGGCGCATGCTCGGCCAGCGGTTTGCCGCTGGTGTCGTGCAGGTCGACGCTCACCTGCATCGACAGGCCCAGGCGCAGCGGGTGGTTTTCGAGATCTTTCGGGTCGATGACGATACGCACCGGCACCCGACGCACGATCTTGATCCAGTTGCCGGACGCATTCTGTGGTGGCAGCAGTTCGAAGGCCGCGCCCGTGCCCGGGCTGATGCCGGCGACGTGACCGTGGTAGAGCGTCTCGTCGCCGTAGAAGTCTGAATAGACGTCGGCCGGCTGGCCGATCCGCATTGCGGCGAGCTGGGTTTCCTTGAAATTGGCGTTCACCCAGACCTGATTGATGGGCACGATCGACAGCATCGGCTTGCTCGGATCGACGCGCTGGCCGAGCTGCACATCGCGCTGGGCGACATAACCCGAAACCGGCGCGGGCACGCGGCTGCGGCGCACGTCGAGCCATGCTGCCCGCAGCTGCGCCGCCGCCTGGCGCACCTGGGGGTGACCGCGCAGGGTAGTGCCCTCGGTCTGGGCCTCAAGCTCGGTGAGGCGGTGTTTGGCTGCTGCGAGCTGCGACCGGGCCTGATGATAGGCGGCGCGGCTGTGCTCGAAGGCTTTCTGGGTTACGCCGCGGACCTTGATCAGGCGCTGATCGCGGTTGTAGTCGCGCCGTGCCTGTTCGAGTTCGGTGGCATACATGTCCACCGTCGCGCGCTGGGCGTCGGCCTGGGCGAACAGCTGATGGACATGACGTACTGCGTCGGCAAGTCCGGCGCTGGCGTTCTCCAGTGCGTTGCCGACATCGCTGTCGTCGAGCTCGATCAGGGTATCGCCGGCGTTCACGCGGTCGGTGTCGTCCGCATGGATGGCGGTGACGGTGCCGGGCCGCTGTGGCGTGAGCATGATGCGGTTGCCGTGCACGTAGGCGTCGTTGGTCGCGGCATAGAACTGGGCAACGAGCAGATAGTAGGCGCCATAGGCCACGCCGATGAGAACGAACACGGCGGCCAGGCCGAGCAGGTACCACTTGCGGCGCGGATTGCCCTTGCGGGCGATGGGTTCGCTGCGGGTCGTATCGGGCGTGCTGGAATCATCGGCCATGGACTTTCCTTTCAATCAACAGACGCCGTCTCGGCGTCGTCCGGCGTAGCGAGCGGCGAGACGTCAGCGTTCCACCAGCCGCCGCCGAGCGCGCGAAACAGGCCGGCGCTGTCGCTGTAGCGAGTCACGCGTGCACTGGCGACGTCGAGCAGTGCCTCCTGGTATTGCGCTTCGGCGGTATAGAGCGCGATATAGGTCGCGGCGCCGTTGTTCACCCGCGCTCGCACGCTTTCCAGGTTGCGGCGTGCCTGTTCGGCGGCGACCCGCTGGTCGCGCAGTGCGCGCGCGTCGGATTCGATCGAGCGCAGGCTGTTGGAGACTTCGCCGAAGGCGGCGAGTGCGGTGGCACGGTAGTCGGCCAGGGCGGCCACGTATTGATCGCGCGCGGCGCGTTTCTGGGCGCGCAGGCGCCCGCCGGCGAACAGCGGCGCGCTCACCGAGGCTCCCAGCTGCCACAGCGCGTTCATCGGATCGGTCAGATCGCCCAGGCCGAGGCCTTCGCGACTGTAGTAGCCGGTGATCGAGAAATCCGGCAGCAGGTTCGCGCTGGCGATGCCGATCTGTGCACTGGCGGCGTGCACCAGCGCCTCGGCGGCTAGGATGTCCGGTCGTTGGCGCACCAGTGCGCTGGGCACGCTCACGGGCAGCGTTTCGGGCAGGGTGAGTTCTTCGATCGCGAATCGCGGGTCGTCGAATTCACCGGGCGCCGCGCCCACGAGGGTTGCCATGCGGTTGACCGCGATCGCCCGCTGCTTGCGTAGCGGCTCCAGCGAGGCGCGCGTGCGTGCGAGCCGTGTGCGGATCTGCGAGGCGTCGGCGTCGATAGCCGCGCCGTACTCCACCTGCTTGTCGACGATATCGAGCGTGCGTTGCTGGCTGGCGATGATCTGCTGGGTGGTATCAATCGCCGCGTTCAGCCCGGCTTCGGCCACGGCCGTGGCGACGAGGTTGTTGACCAGCGTCACGTAGGTATCGAGTACCTGATAACGCGCGAAATCCAGCTGTGCCTCGCTGCGCTCGATCTGGCGGCGGGTCTTGCCGAATACATCGAGATCGTAGCTGGCGCTGATGCGGCCGCTGTAGAGATTGAAAACGTTGATGAACATCGGATCGTCGATGCCCAGTTCGATGCCGCTGGCGCGTTGCCGCGACACGCCGGCCGACGCGCCGACCTGCGGAAACAGCGCCCCCTGGCTTGCGTTCACCGCCTCGCGCGCGGCCTTCAGACGGGCGCGACCGGCTGCGAGCGTGGGGCTGTGCGACAGCGCCCGTGCGATCAGGCTGTCGAGCTTGTCGGAGCCGAATACCCGGTACCAGTCGGCCTGCACCGCGCCGGCACGTTCGAACATCTGGCGATTCAATGTCGCATCGTCGACGGTTGTCTGCGGGATCGTGTATGCCTGCCCGTCGGCAGCAGCGGGGCGCTGATAGTCGGGGCCCACGGTGCAGCCTGCGAGCAGCGTCAGGCTCAACACGGTGACGACGCGGCGCAAAAGCACACGCCGCCATGCGTGACCTGAGTCGTCCGGGAGGGTGCTGTTGAAAGGCATGGCAAGCGGCCGGCAGTATAGGAATCTGAACTGTACGGTTCAGTTCAGTTGCGATAATTTAGTTGCGTATAACACTAACTGTCAAATACACACGAATGCCCATGCAAGGCTTCTGGAGCGTGCGCGATGAATGAAATCGATCGAGAACAGGCCGTTGCCACGCATGGCAAGCCGGCCCAGGTGCTCGATGCCGCGCGCGCGCTGTTTGTCGAGCATGGCTTCGGCGCAAGCAGCATGGATGCGATCGCAGCCCGAGCGGGCGTGTCCAAGGCGACGGTATATGCCCATTACGCGAGCAAGCAGGCCCTGTTTGCCGCGACGACCCGGCGCGAGTGCCGGCGCGTGCACGAGCGCATGGCCCTGCCCGACGACGTCGGCGACCTGTCGTTGTCCCGTGCGTTGACCGATATCGGCCATTCCTTCCTGCAGGCGATCCTGTCCCAGCAGAACCTCACGCTGTTGCGCATGGTGGCCGCCGAGCTGCCGCGTTTCCCCGAACTCGGGCCGATCTTCTACGACAGTGCGCCGGGCCTGACGCTGGCAAGCGTCAGCGGCTATCTGGAACAGGCACGTTCACATGGCCTGGTCGATCTGCCGGATTGCCGGCTTGCCGCAGGTCAGTTTCTGGGTGCGTTGCGCGGCGACTCGCAGATCAGGGCGCTGCTCGGCTTGACGCCGGATGTCGATGACGCAGAACAGATTGTCGACGCGGCGGTGGCGATGTTCGTCGCCCGTTACGCGATCGTTACACCGGCCCGTGACGGTCGGTGATAGGCTGCGATAAAGGGGAATTCAGAACGCAGCAAACGACCTGCCGGGTCGGGGGGAAACGATGACCATCAGCGGTGATACGCCGCGGTTCGTGCGTGTTCTGGCGCGCAAGGATGTGCTGGCGCTCGCCTTCGGGGCGATGATCGGCTGGGGCTGGATCGTGATGACCGGCACCTGGATTCTTTCGGCCGGCAGCATGGGGGCGGTCAGCGCCTTTCTGATCGGCGGGGTTGCCATCGTGTTGGTGGGGTTGACCTACGCAGAACTGGCTGCGGCCATGCCGCAGGCTGGCGGCGAGCACGTCTACAGCTATCGTGGGCTTGGCCACCTAGCGTCGTTCGTCTGTACCTGGGCGATCGTGCTCGGCTATATGACCGTGGTCTCGTTCGAGGCCGTGGCGCTGCCCACCGTGGTCGAGAACCTGTTCCCCGGCTACAGCGTGGGTCATCTCTGGACCGTGGCCGGCTGGGATGTCGAGGCCACGTGGGTGGCCGTCGGCGTAATCGGGTCGTTGATGATGATGTGGATCAACTACATCGGTATCCGTACGGCGGCCCTGGTGCAGAAGCTCGTGACCGTGATGATCGTCGTGGTCGGGCTGATGTTTCTCACCGGTGCGCTATTTACCGGTGACGGCGGCAATCTCACGCCGCTGTTCACCGGCGACAACTCCGTGCCCGGCGGGATCATGAGCGTGCTCGTGATGGTGCCTTTCATGTTCGTCGGCTTTGACGTGATTCCCCAGGCCGCCGAGGAGATAGACCTGCCGCAGCGTGATATCGGCCGCCTGCTCATGTTCTCGGTGCTGCTGGCGGTGTTCTGGTATGCCGCGATCATTTTCGCGACCGCGCTCTCGCTCGGCCCCGACGGGATCGATCCGGACTCGCTGGCGGTGCCGGACGCGATGGCCGCGGCCTTTTCCAGCAACTGGGCCGGCAAGCTCATGGTGCTGGCTGGCATGGCCGGTATTCTCACCAGCTGGAACGCGTTCTATATCGGCGGCTCGCGCGCGATCTATGCGCTGGCCAAGGCAGATATGCTGCCGCGCCTGTTTGCCGAGCTGCATCCGCGCTACAACACGCCGACCAATGCGATCCTGCTGATCGGCGCGGTGAGTTCGATTGCGCCGCTGCTCGGCCGGAGCGCGATGGTTTGGCTGGTCGACGCTGGCGGTCTGGGCATCGTGCTGGCGTATCTGTTCGTGGCAGCATCGTTCGTGGTTCTGCGCTATCGCGAGCCGCACATGGAGCGCCCGTTTCTCGTGCCTGGCGGCAAGGTCGTCGGTATAGTTGCCATCGGGTTGTCGCTGGCACTGATCGCGCTCTATCTGCCGGGTAGTCCGTCCGCGCTGTTGCCTGTGGAATGGGCCATCTTCGGTGTCTGGATGGTTGGCGGCGCGGCGATGTATGCCTGGGCTCGTGTACGCTACGGCGTGCACAAGCCGGATCGGGCAGCGGGGCCGTAGTTACTGGGGAACAGGCCTGGTTTTGCACGGTATTTGACCGTGCGCTCGGGGTTTGGTTAAAAGCACTTTCAATGAGGGGTTCGCGGCCGTCACAAGGCCGCAATGCAAGGATTGAGCATGAATAAA
The DNA here is from genome assembly GCF_040361215.1 of Salinisphaera dokdonensis CL-ES53. NCBI lineage: Bacteria > Pseudomonadati > Pseudomonadota > Gammaproteobacteria > Salinisphaerales > Salinisphaeraceae > Salinisphaera > Salinisphaera dokdonensis. The sequence continues at coordinate 488,144 of NZ_APND01000003.1, read as the reverse complement.
ACAGCGATCGCACGGCTCGCGGTTATAGCTATTACGGCCTCCACCGCGTTCGCGAGCGTCAACAACGCTTTCGCGCAGGCGCCCAGCGATGCCGAAGCTGCCGAAGTACTCAAGACAGCCAAACCGTTGGCCGACAACGGCAATGCCAACGCCCAGTACAACATGGGCGTGCTCTACGACGAGGGTTATGGCGTCGAGCAGGACTATGCCAAGGCGCGCCGCTGGTACGAGAAGGCGGCGGCGCAGAATTACGCCAAGGCAGAACACAATCTCGGCATCATGTATCAGTCCGGGCACGGCGTAGAAAAGGATAGCGCCCTGGCCGCGGAGTGGTTCACGCGCGCCGCCGAGCACGGCGAGTCGGCTGCCCAGAACAATCTGGCCGTGCTCTATGTGCGTGGCGAGGGCGTAAAGCAGGATCTCGCCGAAGCGGCTAAGTGGGCGGCCAAGGCGGCTGCTGCCGGCAATAGTTCGGCCAAGAACAATCTGCCGCAGATCAGCCAGAATCTGCCGCAGTCGCGTATCGATGGCGACAACGTGAATATCCGCAGCCAGCCGAGTACCCGCGGCCGGGTATTGCGCCAGGCGGATCGCAACACACGCGTATCGGTCTTGGATACCCGCAACGATTGGGCGCAGGTCATTTTCCGTGACGATTACACGGTGGGCTGGGTGGCCGACTTTCTACTCGCGGGCAGCAGCGCGCCACTACGCAACGGCGATGACGGCGGGCAGCAGGCGAGTTCGGGCCAGCAGGGCGGCGATCGCGGGGGCAACGATGCCTTGCCGCAAGCCGTATCCGAGACCGGGCCGATCCGTTATATCGGCGGCGATGTAGTCAACGTGCGGTCGGGGCCGTCTACCGGCAACGGTGTGAAGTTCCAGGCCAAGCGCAACGAGCGTGTGATGATCACCGGCCGAGAGAAGGACTGGCGCCGGATTCGTTTCGACGACGGTCGCACGGGCTGGATCGCCGGGTTCCTGCTGGTCGAGTAGGGACGCCAGCGGTACGACCCGCGGATAATAAAAAACCCGGCGCTTTCAAACGCCGGGTTTTTTGTGCCTGCGGCTTGTATCCGGACGCTGGGTCAGTCAGTCCTCGATCTTCGGCGTCGGCCGGACGAGGATTTCGTTGACGTCGACACTGGCCGGACGTGACAGCGAGAACAGCACGGCCTCGGCAATATCACCATCGGTCAGTGCATGTTCCGGCTGGTCGTCGAAAAACGGCGTATCGACCATGCCGGGCTCGATAAGCGTCACGCGCACGCCGGTACCTCGCAGTTCCTCGCGCACCCCGTAGCCGATCGCGGAGACCGCCCACTTGGTGGCGCTGTACATGGAACCTGGGATGGTGGTGCGACCCGCGGCCGAGCCGGTGATAAGCAGATGGCCACGACTCTGCTTGAGCGCTTCGGCACAGCATTGAATCGTCAGGCCCACGCCGTAGACGTTGGTAAGGATCATGTCCTTCCAGACGTCGCTGTCGGCACCGCAGAATCCGCCGGGTTTGCCGCCGATGCCGGCATTGGCGAATACGGCGTCGATCTGGCCGAAATGCGCCAACGTGGATTGCACCATCTGCTGCTGTGAGTCCTTGTCGGTCACATCGCAGCTGACGGCGAAAGCCTTGTCGGCGCCACCGAGTTCGTCGACCAGGGCGTCGAGCTTGGCGGCCGAGCGCGCGGCGAGTGCCACGCGATAGCCCTGTTCGACGGCATGGCGGGCGGTGGCCGCGCCGATACCGCTCGAAGCGCCGGTGATCAGAAGAACCGGTTCACTCATGATCTGGTCTCCTGTCCTCGGTTGTATCGAAATGCATCGTCAGTCACTGGCGCAAATACGCTGCGGCGCGGGCTCCCCAAACGAGGAGCCCGCCCGCCACGTCGCGCCTGTTACTGCGTGCTAGCCGTGCGTCGAGCCGTCGTGCACGTGGCCGTGCTCGATCTCTTCGCTGCTGGCTTCACGGACTTCCGCGATGTTCACGGTGAAGTCGAGCGTCTGGCCGGCCAACACGTGGTTGCCATCGACCGTGACTTCTTCGCCTTCGACTTCCTTGACGGTCACGATCATGGGACCGGCGTCGGATTCGGCGCGGAAGCTCATGCCCGGCGCGAGTTCGTCGACACCCTGGAAGGCATCACGGCTGACCTTCTGCACGAGCTCTTCGCGATAGGGGCCATAGCCTTCTTCGGGATCGATGGTCGTCTTGACCTCTTCGCCCTCGGCATGACCTTCGATCGCTTTCTCCAGACCCGGCACGATGTTGCCGTGGCCGTGAAGATACGCCAGCGGCTGTTCTTCGCCCGACTGATCGATGATTTCGCCCTCGGTGTCGCGCAGCACGTAGTGGATGCTTACGACGCTGTCCTGCTTGACTTCCATTCTTTTCTCGCTCTGATTGGCGCGTGTGAAAGACAAGACCTTGCGACGATCAGGCAAAAAACAATGGCCGTCGGGGCAAAATCATGTGTTTCGCGGGCGTTTCGCGCAGGAAAGGGCCGCTGTGAGCGCTGGTTGTGTCGCGCGAAAACGTGCGTAGCAGACATAAAAAAGCCGGACTAAGGCCCGGCTTTTCGTTCGCACGCTTTACCGCTGTTGAAGGCGATCAGCTCTCCAGAGCGGCGTCGAGCGTGATCTCGGCGCCGGTGTAAAGACGCGATACGGGGCAGGCGTCCTTGGCCTTGGAAGCGATGTCCTTGAACTGGGAATCGTCCATGCCGGGGACCTTGCCACGCGTGATCAGATCGATACGTTCGATCGTCGGCGTGTCCTCGACCGAGAAGTGCACCTTGGCCTCGGTCTGCACCGAATCCGGCGTATGGCCTTCGGCGGCGAGCATGGCCGAGAACTGCATCGAGAAGCAGCCGGCATGCGCCGCGCCCACGAGTTCTTCCGGATTGGTGCCGTTGCCGTCCTCGAAACGGGTCTTGAACGAGAACTGGCCTTCGTAGGCGCCACTTTCCAGGGCCATGTTGCCCTTGCCGGACTTCAGATCACCTTGCCATTGCGCATTTGCCTTGCGAATGGGCATACGTCACTCCTTGTTTATCGATGACAGCCTCGACGGTAAGGCCGTTGGATGGCAAAGACAAGTATTGTGCGCAATCTAAATGGCTCGCGACATGCTCGAACGGGCCGGTGGTGCCGCAATCGACAGACGGCTCGACCCGCCGGGATGCCGCAACAGAGCATCGCCGATTTCTAGTGCTGGTAGATCATCTTGCGGGTCATGCCGCCATCGGCCACCAGCGTTTGACCGGTGATGAAAGCCGCATCACGGCCGCATAGAAAGGCGACCACGCCCGCGATATCGTCGCCGCGGCCGACTCGCCCGCCCGGGTGCTGTTCGTGGTCAACCGCGCGCAGCGATGACGGCGTCTGCGCGCCCGGCTGTTCATCCCGGACGTCGATCCAGCCCGGGGCGACCGCGTTCACACGAACATCCGGACCGAGGCTGATCGACAGCGCATGGGTCAGCGCACTGATGCCACCCTTGCTCGCGGCATAGGCTTCGGTATCGGCCTCGGACTGGTAGGCGCGGCTGGAAGCCATGTTGACGATGCAACCATGGCGTTGGCGAAGCAGCGGCGCGGCGTGCTTCGCGCATAGGAAAAAGCCGGTCAGGTTGGTGCCGATCACCCGATTCCAGTCGGCCAGCGACAACGACTCGATGGGGCCGTTGAAGGGATCGGCGATACCGGCGTTGTTCACCAGTACATCGAGATGGCCGCGGGTGGCGACAAGCTGCTCGATTGCGCTCTGCACGGCGGATTCATCGGCGACGTCGGCGACCAGGGTCTGGCAATGCAGACGCACGCCGGCATCAAGACCGGTCTGCAGATCGGCGAGGGCGCCGGCGTCTTGGTCGAGGGCGCCGACATGATAGCCGTCGTTCAGCAGACGTCGGGTCACGGCACGGCCGATGCCGCGCCCGGCACCGGTTACGAGGGCGACCGGAGAGTTCGAATCGGGGTCGTGGGCGGTGGTCATCGAATGATGGCTCCGGGTTGAAAGCGTCGGTTCAATAATATCGTGCGCATAAAAAAAGCCCGTCGCGATTCGCGACGGGCTTTTGGCAATACGAGATTGCGCGGACGAGCAGCTTAGCTGGCGTCGTCGGCCGCGTCTTCCATCTCGTCGCCGGCGTCTTCCATGCTGTCCTGCATGTCTTCGCCAGCATCTTCCATGCTGTTCGAGGCATCGTCGGTTGCGTTGTCGATGCTTTCGCCAGCGTTCTCGGCCGGGCCGTCTTCTTCACAGGCGGCCAGGCTCAGCGTGCCCAGGCCCAGCAGCATGGCCAGCAGGATCGTGGTCAGTTTCTTTTGCATATTCGACTCCTTGAGTTCGGTAGATGAAGTACTGAGTTGTGCGCGAGAATCGCGCCCCCCGTCAGAACTTGGACGAAAGTATAAAGGAAAGGCACCTTTCCCGTATCTGAATACACAGCCTTTCTCACCTTGTGTGGCAAGCGCTTCAATAGTCGATCTGAACGGCTGCGGCGCTGTTGCGTGCTTTCTCGCGCGCTTCTTCGACTGTTTCGCCGCGGGCCAGGGCAACGCCCAGCCGACGGGCGCCATCGATGACCGGCTTGCCGAACAGGCGCAGTTCGGTATCGCGTTCGGCCAAGGCCGTTTCGAGGCCGCTGTAGCGCATCGATTCGCTCTGGCCGTTGCCGAGGATGACCGCCGACGCCGAAGGCCCGCGCGGATCGATCAGCGGCACCGGCAGGCCGAGGATCGCCCGGGCGTGCAGGGCGAACTCGGACAGGTTCTGGCTGACGAGCGTGACCAGGCCGGTGTCGTGCGGGCGCGGCGAGACCTCGGAAAACCAGACCGTGTCGCCGGCGACGAAGAATTCGACGCCGAACAGGCCATGCCCGCCAAGCGCATCCGTGATCGCCCGGGCCTGGCGCTGGGCCTCGGCCAGCGCGGCCTCGGTCATCGCCTGCGGCTGCCAGGACTCGTGATAGTCGCCGTCGACCTGGCGATGGCCGATCGGCGCGCAGAAACTCGTGCCGCCCACGTGGCGCACGGTCAGCAGGGTGATTTCATAGTCGAATTCGACGAAGCCCTCGATAATCACGCGTGAATTTTCGCCCTTGCGCCCGCGCCCGCCCGATTGCGAATAGGCCCAGGCCGCTTCGATATCGGCGTCGCTGCGAACCGTGCTCTGGCCCTTGCCGGAGGAGGACATCACCGGCTTGACCACGCAGGGCAGGCCGATGGCTTCGACCGCGGCGCGATAATCGGCCTCGGTTTCGGCAAAGCGGAACGGCGAGGTCGGCAGGCCGAGTTCGTCAGCCGCCAGGCGGCGGATGCCTTCGCGGTCCATGGTCAGCTGTGCGGCGCGCGCGGTGGGCACCACGTTGAAACCCTCGGATTCCAGTTCCACGAGCGTGGCCGTGGCGATGGCCTCGATCTCGGGCACGATCAGCGCGGGCTGTTCCTGTTCAACGATTTCGCGCATCGCCGCGCCGTCGGTCATGTCGATGACGTGAAAGCGATGGGCGACCTGCATCGCCGGGGCGCGCTCGTAACGATCGACGGCGATGATCTCGCAGCCCAGCCGTGTGAGCTCGATGGCGACTTCCTTGCCGAGTTCGCCGCTGCCCAGCAGCATCACGCGGGTGGCGGAATCGGAGCCGGGGGTGCCGAGAGTGGTCATGGTGATCCTTTGCAGCGGGCAGGGCGGATTGGGCCGCTATTGTCGCCGCGCAGCGCGCGCGAGAAAAGCGCGTCGCCTTCCCGCGTGTTCTGTCTCCCATTAAACTCTCGCGCATGAAACAGCCTCTCTCCGGTTATCGCGTCATCGACCTCACTGCCATGGTTTCGGGTCCGCTCGCGACCATGCAGCTCGCCGACCAGGGCGCCGAAGTGCTCAAGATCGAGCGTCCCGATGTCGGCGACTACACGCGGCTGGCCTCGAATCAGCGTCACGGATTCTCGGCGAGCTATCTCAACAACAATCGCAACAAGCGCTCCGTCGCGCTCGATCTCAAGGCGCCGGAAGGCCGCGACGCCTTGCGGCGCCTGTGCGAGAACGCCGACGTGTTCGTACAGAACTTCCGCCCCGGTGTCGCCGAGCGCATGGGCATCGGGGAGGCCGCGATTCGCGAAGTCGCGCCGCATATCGTCTACTGCTCGATCAGCGGTTTTGGCGACGCCGGGCCGTATGCGACTTATCCCGTCTACGATCCGCTCGTACAGGCGCTGTCGAGCCTGGCCAGTATCCAGGGCGGCTCCGACGAGGCCCGCCCGCGGCTGGTGCGCACCATCGTGCCGGACAAGCTCACCGGCTATGTCGCCGCCCAGGCGATTACGGCCGCGCTGCTCGCGCGGGCCAACGGCGCGCCGGGACAACATGTGCATGTTTCCATGCTCGATGCGGTAATCGATTTCCTCTGGCATTCCGACATGAACAGCCAGACCTTCGTCGGCGACGAATTCGACCAGGCCAAGGCCGCCAGCTTCATCGATCTGATCTATGAGACCACCACCGGCCATATCAGCGTGGCGGTCCAGAGCGACAAGGAGTGGCGGGCCTTGCTGGCCGCGCTCGACACGCCGGAATGGGGCGAGGATCCGCGCTTCGCCACGCCGGCCGCGCGCCAGGACAATATCAATGTGCGGCTCGAGATGACCCAGGAGAAGTTGGCCACCAACAGCGCCGAGCACTGGCTGGAGCGGCTGACGGAGCATGGCGTGCCCTGTGCGCCGGTGCTGACACGCACCGATCTGCTATCGCACGAACAGATCGCCGCGAACGCGATACTGGTGGAGACCGACCACGAGCAGGCCGGTCGTCTACGTCAGGCGCGCCCGGCCGCCCGTTTCTCCAATATGCCGCAGCCGGATTATCGCGGCGCGCCGCCGCTGGGCGGCGATACCGTGGCCGTGCTCGAGGAAAACGGCTACGACGCCGACGCCATCAAGGCTTTGATCGAAGCCGGCGCTGCGGCCGCCAGCACCGACGCAAAAGGTTGATATCGCGATGATCGACTTCTATTACTGGCCCACGCCCAACGGCTGGAAGATTTCCATTCTTCTTGAGGAACTGGATCTCGAATACAAGCTGATCCCGGTGGATATCAACGCCGGCGATCAATTCGAGCCGGCTTTTCTGGCCATCTCACCCAATAACCGCATGCCGGCGATCGTCGATCATGAGCCGGCGCCCGGCTATGGCGAGGAGCCGCTGGCCATCTTCGAATCCGGTGCGATCGCACGCTATCTTGCCGAGAAGGCCGGCCGGTTCATGCCGGAGGATCTACGCCTACGTAAGGAGGTGGACGAATGGCTGTTCTGGCAGGTGGGTAATCTCGGGCCCATGGGCGGCCAGATGAGTCATTTCGTCAATTACGCACCGGGCGATCATCCGTACTCGTACAAGCGCTACACCGGCGAATATCACCGCTGCCTGGGCGTGCTCGAGCGCCGATTGGAAGGTCGTGACTATCTGGTCGGCGAGACCTATACGATCGCCGATATTGTCAATTGGCCCTGGGTGCTGATTGCGAAAGCGATGGGCCAGCCGCTGGATGAGTTTCCGAACGTCGCCGCCTGGCGGCAACGGGTCAAGGAACGCCCGGCCGTGCAGAAAGGCGTCGATCTGGGCAGGGAATGGCGTGGCGGCCAGCCCAAGACCGAAGCGGCGCGTCAGCGTCTGTTCAATCAGACGGCCGATACGGCGCGCGGCGGCTAGCCGGCCACTACACCGACTTCATCTATATCAAGGCTGTTCATGTTCGCTTACATCAAGGCATTCATTGCCGGTTTCGTTTCCACGCTGGTATTCCATCAAGGGCTGCTCTGGGGCCTCGACAGGGCTGACCTGCTCGATGCGAGCGTTTGGAATATGGCGCCCGTTCCGCCGTTCGGTGTACCGGCGGTGGTGTCCCTGGCTTTCTGGGGCGCGCTCTGGGGCATGCTGCTCTGGCTGCTCATTAGGCGCGCGCTTGCTGCGGGCTACTACGTGGGGGCGTTCATCCTCGGCGCCATCGGCCCCACCATCGTGTATCTGTTCCTGGTGCAATGGCTCAAGGGACAGCCGTTCCCGGAAATTCTCGATGGCCTGACACTGCCGCGCGTGGGCATAGGCTTGGCGCTCAACGGCTTCTGGGGTGTGGGCGTCGCGATCCTGATGCGGGTCATGCACCCTCCGCGCTAGGACCGGCTCAGCGGGCGCCGAGCGCGGCCCGTCTGCCCCGCAACCTCAGTTGCGGGGCAGACGCAGCGAAAAGATCGTGCGTGCGTCGCAATCGCCGCTGTTTGCGGCGCGACCACGGTCAGAAAGGATGAGATCGCCGCCATGGCTGCGAGCCAGTGTGCGGCAAACGGCTAGACCAAGGCCGACACCGTCGTCCTTGGTCGTCAGGAACGGCTCGAAGACCTGGATATCGTCAGCCACGCCCGGGCCGTTGTCGACGACTTCGATATCGACATAGTCGTCGTTGGCGCTGTTCACGCGCACATGCACTTCGCGCAGTTCGTTGTTCTGTTCGCCGTCACTGAAGGCGTCGACGGCGTTGGTGACGAGGTTGCGCAGAATCTGCTGGACGAATATCTCGTCGATTGGCAGTTCCAGGCTCTCGATGGAGTCGAGCGCCGGGCCGTGGTAACGAACATTGTTCGCACGCAGCGCCGGATCGAGCAGCTGATGTACATCGTCGATGATCGGCTGCACGGCCTGTTTGTTCCGGGTCGGTTTGCCCTGGCGGGCAAAGTCGCGCAGATGGTGAATGACGGACACGGCGCGAGAAATTTCGTGGTCGGCGCGTTCGAGCGTGCCCCGAATCTCGCTACCCTCGGCGGTAAAACCCATCCGCGCGCGAGCAATGAAGTTGCGGGCCGCCGTCAGAGGCTGGCTTAGATCGTGAGCGAGGCCGGTGCCCAGAGCGGCGAACACGCTGATCCGGTCGCGCGTGTCGATACTCGTATGCAACTGCGAGATCCGGTCGTTGAAGTTGATTCGGTCCGTTATGTCGAGCGCGAAGCCGGCCAGTCGATAGAGTTCGCCGTCGTCGTCGTACACAGGGAAAGCGCGATCGCGGATCCAGCGGGTTTCCCCGTCCGGCCGGTCGATACGGAATGTCTTGTCGTAATTGCCGTCGGCGGCGTCGCGCTTGAAGGCCGTGAGGACTTCTTCGCGGTCGGCGTCGTGGACCCATGCCAGGCGCTTGCCCGGATCCTCGTAAAGGCTCTGGCAGGTCTGGCCCCAGATCTGCTCATAGGCAGGGCTGATATAGACCAACTGGTCGCCCAAGGGGTTGGTCATCCAGAACACTTCGCGGATATGTTCGGCCAGTTCGCGGAAACAGCGCTCGTTGTTCTGGGCGCGTTCGCGCAGTTCGCTTTCTGCCGCAAGGCGTTGCTCAAGTTTGTCGATGCGCGCTTGCGCGGCTTCGAGAGTGTCAGGCCGCGTATTGTCGGGATTGTCGGATTCTGGATCGATCATCTGCGGTGTCCTGAGTTGGCTTGATTACCCAAACTGTCGATCATTATCGGCGACTACGCCTTGTCAAACAGACTTGAATAAACTAAAAAGATGGGCGCTGATCCCTGTTTGTGTCCTGTCGAGAGGAATTTGAGTCAGGTGCCTTTTGTTGTTCACGTAGTTGATGATGATCCGGCGATCCGCGAATCGCTGAAAGGCCTGCTGTCCGATGCCGGCTATCAGGTCGACTGCTATTCCAGTGCCGAGGCATTTCTTCAGGTACGAGCGCCGCGCCGGGGTCTGGCGTTGATTGATCTGCGCTTGAAAGGTACTGACGGTATCACGCTGCAGAAGGAATTGATCGCCAATAACGCGGCGGTGAGCGTGATCATGATGAGCGCCTACGGCGATATCGAACATGCCGTAACCGCCATGCGGTTGGGGGCTGTCGATTTTGTAGAAAAGCCGTTCTCTCCTGAAGGCATGCTCGAAAAGATCGACCGCCTGTCCAAGGCGAGCGACAACGATGACACGGCCAAGCGCGAGGCTCGACAACATGCAGCCCTGATCGAGTTGCTCACCCCCCGCGAAAAGCAGGTTCTAAGCATGATCGTCGACGGTCTGGCGAACAAGCAGGTCGCCGGTCAGTTGGGGATAAGTGCGCGTACGGTCGAGACTCACCGGGTGCATCTCATGCAGAAACTCAATGCCGAATCGCTGCCTCATCTTGTGAGAATATGGCTTTCGGCCGGAAATCTCATCGAAGTGCCGGAGTTCTAAAGACCGATTGAAAAAGGGCGCCGCCGGAAAAGGGGGAAACCGACGACGCCACAGACACGCATTGAGTTGTAGACAACTCGTGCTAAAGCTTCGGGCCTCTTCCGCGTACTGCATTCGAGACCAGCGCGATCACGAACAGCACCAGGAAGATGAAGAACAGGATCTTCGCGATGCCTGCGGCACCGGATGCGATGCCACCAAAGCCGAAAAGCGCCGCGACAATCGCGACGATGAAGAACGTAATAGCCCAACCCAGCATGACTCACTCCTGATTTTCGGTTTGCTTCGGTGCGCGACCGTGATCCTCTGAGGCTAGGGCAGGTGCTTCGCGCTGCCTATCCGTAGGAACCCTCAGCCGGCACGCCTGCAGTCTGCCCGATGATCATGACTCGAGCGCGGCTAATAGGCCTAGCGATCAGAGCTGGTTGTCGAGCTGCTTCTCGATCTGACGCTCGTCGTGCTGCGCCCAGTTCTTGTCGATGGTCTTGCGCACCGTGTCCTGCAGCGGGTTGTCCATGTGATCGCGCAGGCGGCCGAGAAAGGACGGGTCGGCAACGACGACGAGTTCCGTGAACGCATCGTTGTTGAGCTCGCTCTTGAGCCGTTCGGTGACCTGCTTGGCGAAGATATCCGCGTGTTTCTCACTCGTCGTGGTCTGCGGGTCCGCCTGGTGCTGGCCCGAGCCGCCGCTGTCATGGACAGCGCCCTTGCCACCGGTGCGCAGGTCGCCTTCGTGGGCTTCGCTTTCGCTGTGCTTGAGCGTATCGATGAGCGTGAGCTTGTGCTCGGCGTCACGGAAAAACAGCCGCGCCCGCGCGGCGTCGCTCACTACGATCCATTGATTACTCATGACATTCTTCCTTTCGGGATGACCCGATCACTATGGATGACAGCCGTCGCGGCCCGAAAGGGCCGCGGGCTGTTGAACGCGATTTACGCCGACTTGGCGTAGCGGAAATCGCTGTACGGGTCGTGCATTTCCAGCGCTTGCGGCGTGTCCCGGTTGGCCAGGAACGACGGCCGCGGCTTGTCGGCTGCGTAGGGCTGTCCAAGCGCGTTATCCACGCTGTTGTAGACGAAGAACAGGTTCGAGCGCGGCCACGGGGACATGTTCGAGTTCGATGCGTGCAACGTGTTGCATTCGAACAGCAGCAGCGAACCGGCCGGACCCTTGGGCGCAGCGATGCCGCCGCGATTCACGAGTTCCTGGAGATTTTTCTGGCTCGGCACGCCCGCTTCCTGAGCCTTCAGCGAGCTCTTCCAGTTATCGTCCGGCGTGGCGCCTTGGCAGGGCACGAACTGGTGATGCGAGCCAGGAATCAACATCAACGGGCCGTTGAACTCGTTGTTGTCGGTGAGCATGATCGACGCGCTGATCGCCCGCATCCGCGGCATGCCGTCCTCGGCGTGCCAGGTCTCGAAATCCGAATGCCAGTCGAAGCCGGCACCCTGGAAGCCGTACTTGTCGTTGATGCGCGACTGGTGGATATACACGTCGCCACCCAGCAGCTGGCGCACCATGCCGAGAATACGCGGGTCGCGCGTGAGCTCGGCAAAGCGGGTCGAGATGCGATGCATGTCGAACACCGAGCGGATCGCGCCCGATTTCGGATCGCGGATCACGCCGTCCTGCTTGAGCAGTTCCTCGTCATGGCTCATGTCTTCGAGCTCTTCGAAGAACGGCGCCATGCGTTCCTGCGAAAAGAAACCCTCGAACGAGAGATAACCATCACGCTCGAAGTTGGACAGGGCAACTTCGCCCAGCGGTCCATTCCAGCGGCTCTCCGGCGCGGCATGGACCACCGGATCCCGGCGCATGCTGCGTTCGGCGGGCTGGCTCGTACGCGTCACATAATCGTCGTGTCGCATAAGATTTCCTCGATCTACTTTTCTCTTCCAGTTCAGGTCGACCCGGCACCCCACCGGGCGCCGGGCAGACCACGCTTCAGAACTTGCGTTCGAAATCCTTGAGTTTGTCTTCGGCGGCTTCCTTAGTATCGCCGTACTTTTCCTGGATCTTCGCCAGCATGTTCTGGCGTTTGCCTTGGACCTCTTCAACATCGTCGTCCGTCAGCCGGCCCCAGTGCTCTCGCACCTTGCCTTTCATGCGATCCCATTTGCCTTCGAACTGATCTTCATTCATGGCTTGATCCTGTGTAATCAATGATTGTGCTGAGTCGAGAACTTAAGCACGAGGTGCGTTGTGCTCAATACGGGCTAATACCTAAGCACTCTCTCGCGGGGGCTGGTTTTAACGCGTAAGCTCGCGGTTTGGCTCAACCTTCACACTCGTGCATGACACAGTCCAAGACGATGAATAAGTCCGCGCAGGCGCTTTTCGAGGCCCATGTCGCGTTCGAGCTCGACCAGTGGCGCGGCAAGGGCGCCGCCAAACGGCTGAAGGCCGAAGTCGATGCGATCTGGCAATGGGCGGGCGATACGACACTCGAATCGCTGGTCTCGGTGGATACGGTGCGCGGTGCTGCCGAGCGCCTGGCGCTGGACATGCGTCTGCCCGACGATCTGGCCGGCGTGATCGGTGGTATCGCCGACGATCTCATTCGGCTTGACCTGAACAAGAAGACCCGCGTGCAGGACGTGATCGACGAAAGCCTGTTCGAGGAGGGTGTGAGCCTGTTCGTGGAGCTCGAGGAACTGCGTGCGCGCCTGATCGAGCGGCTGCTGGACAGCCCGGTCTATACCGCGCTCGCCTCGGACGTGCTCTACCAGGGCATCAAGGACTACATCTTCTCCGATACCGGCGCGATCAAGTCGATTCCGGGCGTGTCGTCGCTGATCAAGGGCTCGAGCAGCGCGATCGGTAAGCGCATGCCGGGCCTCGAGGCCCAGGTCGAGAAGCGCGTGCGTGCCTATATCGAGAACAACACGGCGAAGACACTCGCGCGCAGTCAGGAGATGTTGATCGAATCGCTCGACGAGGAGCGCATTCGTGCGATCGCCGCCGAGATCTGGGCGGAGGTACACGACAAGAAGCTCTCGATCGACGATGTGGTCGATGCCGACGAGCTCCAGAAACTGGTCGATTACGGCCTGCGCATCTGGCAGGAGCTGCGCGAGACCCAGTACATCGGCGATCTGGTCGATGCCGCCGTGGTGTCCTACTTCGAGCGCAACGGTTCGCGTTCGCTCACCGACGTGCTGGGTGATGTCGGCGTGGATCTCGACCTGTTGCACCAGGAAGCCGAAACGCTCGCACCGGTCGTCATCGAGGGACTGTCGGAAAGCGGTCTGCTTGAAGACCTCGTACGGCGGCGCTTGGGGGCTTTCTACTCGTCCAAGGCGTTCGAGACGGCGCTGGGCGAATCCTCCAAGTAGGTCGACCTCTAAAGCCTGTTGGCCGTTTCAGACGGCCTCGCGCGGCGCGTGCTGCCGGCGCCGCGCTATTTTCTTGCCGGCTTCAGCCGCCGAGAATTCGGGCCATGAATGCCGGCTGGGCGAACGCCGCGTTGTGCATGGCCGGGGTGTAGTAGAAGGTTTCGAAACCGAGCTCGCCCTGCGGCGCATACAGCGTGCGCGTATCGCGCGCCGCCAGCGTGGCCGACCACCAGCCGGTCGGATAGCTGGGCTGCGGGAAACTCAACAGCTGGGTGTCGGCAAAGCCGCTATTGCGCAGCCCGTCGTGCATCTCGCCGATCAGCTCGCTGTGCACCAGCGGGGACTCGCTCTGCTGTACCAGCATGCCGCCGTTGCCGAGCACGCGATGGCACTGTTTATAGAACGCCTCGTTGAACAGGCCTTCGGCCGGGCCGATCGGATCGGTGCTGTCGATGATGATCAGGTCCACGCTGCCGTCCGGCGCGTTCTTCATCCACGCGACACCGTCCTCGAAGGCCAGGGTCGCGCGCGGGTCGTCGTTCGAATCGCACAGCGCCGGGAAGTACTCCTCGGCCAGACGGGTCACGCGTTCGTCGATCTCGATCTGCGTGGCCTGCTCGACGCTGTCGTGCTTGAGCACTTCGCGCAAGGTACCGCAGTCGCCGCCGCCGATGATCACCACATTCTTGGCCGAGCCGTGTGCGAACAGCGCCGGGTGGGTCATCATCTCGTGGTAGACGAAGTTGTCGCGGTCGGTGAGCATCACCAGCCCGTCGATGGTCAGCAGCCGGCCGAAGGTCTCGGTCTCGTAGACCGCGATCGTCTGGTACGGCGAGGTTTCCTCATGCAGCTTGTCCTTGATCCGCAGCGAGAAACCGAGCCCCAGCGTGTCGCTTGCTTCGGTATACCAATTGCCGTCGAGTACCATGCGTTTCCCTTGTGCGCGCTTGAGCGCAGCCGTCGAGCCAAACCGGCCACGCAGTATATAGCCCAGCCACGCAGTATAAATATCCATGTCGCAACACAACGAACAGACCGCCACCGCGCCGACCTGGCAGATCGACGATGCCCGCGCGCTCTATCGCGTGGCCACCTGGGGCGAAGGCTATTTCGATATCAACGAGCGCGGCGCGGTGACGGTGACGCCGAGGGCGAATGGCCCGGCGATCGATCTCGACGCGCTTACCGACGAGATCCAGCGCGCCGGCCTGCGTCTGCCGGTACTGGCGCGCTTCACGGATATCCTCGGTGATCGTATCAACCGGCTGTGCGACGCCTTCGAGGCCGCGCGCGAGCGCCACGATTATTCAGGCCGCTATACCGTCGTCTATCCGGTCAAGGTGAATCAGCAGCGGGCCGTGGTCGAGCAACTCGTCGCCGCCGGTGGCGAGCGTGCCGGACTGGAAGCCGGCAGCAAGCCGGAGCTGATGGCCGTGCTCGCACTGGCCGCGCCGGGTAGCGTGATCGTGTGCAACGGCTACAAGGACCGGGCTTTCCTGCGGCTGGCGATGATCGGGCAGCAGCTGGGCCATCGCGTGCATATCGTGGTCGAAAAGCCCTCCGAGCTGGAGCCAATCGCCGAGATCGCCGACGATCTGGGCCTGCGTCCCAGCATCGGTCTGCGTATTCGGCTGGCGAGTGTCGCGGCCGGCCACTGGCAGAATACCGGCGGCGAGAAATCCAAGTTCGGCCTCACCGCGTCGCAGGTGGTCGATGCGCTGGCCCGCCTGGAGCGTCTCGGCTATGCCGACTGCGTGCAGATGCTGCATGTGCACGTCGGTTCGCAGGTCGCGGACCATGCCGCACTTGCCCGTGCCATGGACGAGACCGCCCATCTCTATCGTGGCCTGCGCGCGCTCGGCGCGCCGGTGAACGTGGTCGATGTCGGTGGCGGGCTCGCCGTGGACTACGAAGGCCGCGGCGCGCGTTCGTTCTGTTCCATGAACTATGGCGTGCCCGACTATGCGGATGTAGTGATCGGCGCGCTGGCGCGGGTCTGCCGTAGCTTCGAGCTGCCGATGCCCGACGTGATCAGCGAATCCGGGCGCGCGCTGACCGCGCATCACGCGGTGTTGCTGACCCAGGTGATCGACAGCGAGACGGCCCGCGATCAGAGCATGGCGACGCTGGACGGCGCCGTATCGCCGAGTGCGACGCTGGATCGCGCCGAGCGGCATATGGCCGACGTGCAGGCGCGGTTTCTGGCCGGCGATATCGGTCTCGAGGAACGCGCCGCGGCCGAGGCCGAGGTGGCGGCCATCTATCGCGCACTGGCTGCCCACGCGCCCGACAACGACGACGAACGCGCGGCGATTGTTACCGCCCAGGAAAAGCTCGCCTCGAAATATTTCGTGAATTTCTCGGTCTTCCAGTCGGTGCCCGACGTCTGGGCGCTCGATCAGATCTTTCCGGTCATGCCGCTGGCCCGTCTCGACGAACGGCCCGAGGAGCGCGCCCGCCTGTGCGACCTGACCTGCGACTCCGACGGGCGCATGGATCGCTATGTCGACGAGAACGGCGTCGACAGCACGCTGCCGCTGCACGCGCTGCGCGACGGCGAGGCCTATCGGCTGGGTATCTTCATGGTGGGCGCCTACCAGGAGAATCTGGGCGACATGCACAACCTGTTCGGCGATACCGACGTGGTCAATGTCGAGATCGACAGTGACGGTACAGGCTGGCGTCTGGCCGACGCGGAGCAGGGCGACCGCGCCGACGAGCTGCTGCGCTATGTCCATTTCGAGCCGGACGATCTGCGCGCGGCCTATCGTCGCAAGCTCGCGGCATCGAATCTGGATGCACGCATGAAGCGCGAAACCGAAACCCTGCTCGAAGCCGGTCTTTCCGGCTATACCTACCTGCTCGAATCCTAGGGGGCCGCCGCTTCACCCGATCCCGGGTGGAGCGGCGACAGGCTCTCTCGCCGGCTACTTGCCGGTCAGCGAAAAGGTGGCCTCCGGCGACGCGTCCGTCTCGCGATCGATGACCGGTTCGCCCAGCGTGATGTGCTCGGGATTCACGTCGCGCGCCGCCAGATAGTCGCGTACCGCGGAGGCGCGCTGGCCGGCGAGTTTGCGTAACTTGGGTTCGTTGCCGCTATCGATCGTGTCACCGCCGAACAGCGACATGGCATCCGCATCCTGCGGTGTCGCATGGCCCTGAACGGTGAGACGCAGGCCCGGTTTTTCGCGCATGGACTGCGCGATGTTGCCCAGGTAGCCGCGATCCTCGGGGCGGATGTAGTGCTTGCCAGCCACGAACACGACCGGCTTCGAGACCAGCGAGCGGCCCAGGTTGAGCAGCGCGTTCTTCGCCTTGTTGAGCAGCCCCAGCGGCGAGTAGTCGCTCATGATCGTGGTGCGCAGGCCGGCCAGCACGGCCTCGCGAACGAGATTGCGTACCGAGAAGTAGGGGTTGGTGACGTCACCGAGGATGGCCGTCTCGAACTGAATCGTGTCGTCCTGGCCGCGCACCAGCCCGAGCGCAGTATCCATGGAAATGCCGAACACGATCTCGGTCTCGCTGTTGGGTGTCTCCACCAGCCGGAAGTTCGACAGCGTGGTATCGAGATTGCCGTCGAGCTGGCCGTCGGTGGCTTCGAGGTTCAGCGTGCCGTCCGCTACGCCGCGGGCGATGCGCCGGCCCATGGCCGCGTTGAGATAGCCCGACATCGGCGCGAGCGCCAGCGAACGCAGCCAGGCGTCCAGATCCATGTTCATGCCGCCGGTCGCCAGCGGCGCAATCGTGCCGCGGCTGTCCAGATGGCCATACTGGCCCACATCCAGAGCGAGGCGGAAATTGGCGTCCCGGTCGGGATTGCCGGTGTCGAGACCGTCGGCGGTCAGTTCGAGCGTCGAGCCGGTTAGCGACACGGGCGGGTTCACGGCCACGTCGGTGAAGGCGATCGACGGCCCGGAAAGAGTCAGGTGATCGAGCGCGTAGGTCGACGCCGCGCTGTTCGAGGCGTCGCGCGAGCTGTCCGCCGGCGTATCGCCATCGCCGCCGAAGTACAGCGCCATCACGCCCATGCCGTCGGCGTCGTGGCGTATATGGATGTCGGCGCCGTCGATCGCGAGTGTCGACAGCCGGTAGTCACGTAGCGCACGCAGCTGGAATCCGCGTGCCGATGCCGTGGTTGCGTCGAGCACCGCGGCACTGGTGTCGGTATCGCCGAGCACGCGCACGCCCGTGGCATTCAACGTGTCGAAGCCGATGTCGTCGACGCCGTCGATCGCCAGGTTGTCGAGTTCGGCGTCGCGCAGCGCCACCCAAGGGGCACCGATGGCGGTGTTGTCGAGCTTGAACGCCTGCGCGGTGATATCGCCGGCCATGTTCAGCTTGAGCTCGCCGCTGGTAACCGGCTGTTCGCTGTAGTCGCCGTTGAAGACCAGCCGGTCGGCGGCCAGTGCGATTGGCTGGCCGGGCAGAGCCAGTCGTGCCGTGTTGGCGATCAGGCGCCCGCGGGTACGGCGCGAGACCTGGTTTGCGATATCGAAATCCATCGCGCCGTTCCAGAGCGCGGCGCTGGCCTGGAATGTTGCGGTCTCGGGCACCGCAAAGCGTAGAGCGCGCGTATCCAGCCGGCCGTCGCTGCTGATGCGCGTGCTGCTGCCGGCAGCGACGTCGAAAGCGCCCTGCCAGTCCATTGTCGTAATGCCGAGCTCGACACTGCCCGGCACCTGCAGGTTCATTTGACTCGCCTTGAGGGCGCCGTCGCTGTCGACTCGTATATCGGCACCGGCAACGGTCTTGAGCGTGCCGTTCCAGTCCAGCTGGCGGCCGTTGATACGCGTGTCGCCGGCCAGCGTCGTGTCGAGACGCTCGGCCTTGAGTTTGCCGTCGCTATCGATCTCAACGTCTTTGTCGGCGTCGGCCTGGACACGGCCCCGCCAGTTCAGCCCGCGGCCGGAAACTGTGCTGCTGCCCGCGAGGCTGATATCGAGTCGTTGCGCGTCGAGCGTGCCGTCGCTGTCGACCTGCACCGTCTTGCCTGTCGTGGTTTCGATGTTGCCCTGCCAGCCCAGCCCGCGGGTTTCGATCCGGGTGTCGCCGGCGAGAGCCATGTCGAGACGCTCGCTTGAAAACCGCCCCTTGCTCTGGACATGTGCGCTGGCGTCGGGGGCGATATCGGCCTGGGTGCTGCCCTGCCAGCTCAGAGCAGGCGCGCTGAACCGGTTCGTCGCGCCCGCGGTGATCTCCACGTCGCCGGCGTCGAGCTTGCCGTCGGTGGTGATCCGAGTCGCATCTGCCGCCAGCGTCGTGGTTGTGCGGCCCTGCCAGTCGCCGGTTGCCTGCTTGAGACTGAATGCTTCGGGTTGCTCCAGTGCCAGCCCGGCGACCTGCAGCCGACCCTCGCTTTCAACCGTGGCTGGTTGCCCCGCCGGGCGCAGCAGGTCGAGTTGTATCTGGCCCCGCCAGGACAGCCGGTCTCCCGACAGCGCCAGACCGTTGGCCATGGCGAGTGCCGAGGCCTGCCAGTCGGCCGAGCCGTCGATACCGATCGTGAGCGACGCGGACGGGGCGTAGTCGATATCGATCTGCTGTTCGCTGTCTACGGTTCCGGTCAGGCGTTGCAGGCCGCGCGCCTGGGTGAGCGGCGAGAGCAGATCGAGGGCGAAGTCTTCGGTCTGCAGTTCGAAGTGGCCAGATACCGACTCGCCGAACGGCGTGATGCGCCCCTTGAGTTGGATTCGGCTGTCGCCGACGCGCAGGTTGGCGTCCAGCGGGACATCGTTATCGGCCTGCCAGGTGACAACGTCGCGTGCGCTGGAGTCATTGAGAACCACTTCGTGATCGATTGCCGGCTGCTCGCCGTTGGCGGGCTGCATGTAATGGATACGCAGCCCGCGCACGGCGACCTCGCGCAGGGCGAGCCCCCACTCGATAGGCTGGCTGTCGCCGGATTCGGCGGATGTGATCGGTATGCCGCCAATACGCAGGCTATTGTCGGTACCGCGGCGGATATCGAGCGCCGCGTTCTCGACCGCGAGCGTCGACAGGCTCAGTCGTTTGGACAGCAGCGGGGCATAGTCAACGGAAAACGTCAGCTGATCGATAGAAAAGCCATCTCCTTCAGGGCCCCGGCCCTTGGCGTTCCGCAGGTCGACGGTGCCGCTGAACAGATCGACATCGACATCGCCGATTGTGGCGCTGACGCCAGCGTCGTTCAGATAGTGCAGCGTCAGCTGGCGCGCGGCCACGGAAGGCAGCCACAGCAACGCCGCCGCGATGAGCGCGGCCAGCACGCACAGCACGACGAGTACGCGTTTCACGCGTCGGGAAACATTCATTGCGACATACGACCGGCCACCCCAACAGGCCTGCTTTCAGAAACTGCGTGTTGTGGTGCGCGGGCTCGCATGGGCGGGCGCGCGTAAACGCTCATTCTGGCGTACCGGAGGCCGATTCGCACGGCGCGCGACACACATTTTTGAAAACAGGCTCCAGACCTTATCATCGAGCCTTCGTTTCCCGACAAGCGTCTGACATGAAAACAGCATTCATCGGCATCGGCGGTATGGGCCATGGCATGGCCGCCAATCTTCAGGCCGCGGGTCTGCTCACTGCGGTCTATAACCGAACGGCCGAAAAGGCCGAGGCCTTTGCCAGTGAACATGGTGTCAAGGCGGTTGATTCGCCGGTCGCCACGGTGGCCGAGGCCGAGGCGATCATCATCTGCGTAAGCGCCGACGAGGACGTGCTGGCGATGGTCGATGCGATTACGCCGGAGCTTACCGATCGTCATATCGTGATCGATTGCTCGACGGTTGCCAGCGACACCGCGCGTGAGGCCGCCAGGCGCGTCGGCGAGAAAGGCGCGGGTTTCGTGGACGCGCCGGTGTCCGGCGGCACGGAAGGCGCCAAGAATGGCACGCTGTCGATCATGGCCGGCGGTGATGAAGCCGTATTCGAGCGGGCGAAGCCGGTGCTCGATGCGATGGGCAAGAGCATCACCCACATGGGCGAGGTCGGCACCGGCCAGGCGACCAAGGCGGTCAACCAGATCCTGTGCGCCGGCATCAACCAGGCGGTCTGTGAGGGCATGCGCTTTGCCGCGGCGCTCGATCTGCCGCTGGACAAGGTGGTCGACGTCGTCGGTTCCGGCGCGGCCGGCAACTGGTTCGTCAATCACCGCGGCAAGACCATGGTGAAGGACATCTTCGATCCCGGCTTCAAGATGAAGCATCACCACAAGGATCTGGGTATCTGTCTGCATATGGCCGAACTCAACGGCGGCAAGTTGCCGTTGTCGGCGCAGACGCGCGAGGAGTACGAAAAGCTCATCGCCGAAGGCCATGGCGACGAGGATATTTCAGCGCTCTATCGCGCGCGTCGCGATCTGTTCGATCGCTAGCGGTCGGCAATAGCGTCCACTAAAAAAGGCCGGCACAAATGCCGGCCTTTTTTTTGCCTGTCGCTGGAAAGTCATATCAGCCGGCGTTCGAACTGTGGGCGTCGGTGCCTTCGATCCTGGCGTTCGGCGCGGCTTCGTGGATCGCGCGCTCGACTTCCTCGACCCGTCCGGATTCGGCGTCGACCATCATCAACACCTGACCTTTCTGGATCGCGTTCTCGTAAGCCTCGATCTGGGAGTTGTCGTGGCGGATGCCGATCATGCTCGATGCCCAGGCGCCGAAGCCGGCACCGGCCACGCCGGTCGCGGCGACCAGGCCGCCGCCGATCGCGAGCCCGGCCGGTGGGAAGGCCATGGCCGCGAGGCCGGCGACCACGCCGGTCACGCCACCCGCGGCCGCACCGCGTCCGGCCGAGCCGATCAGGTCGGAGCTCTCGGCGACACTGGGCTCGGGCAGATCGCGGGTCTGTGTTTCGTCGCGGGCGACGACCGACATGTCGTCCTCAGAGACGCTGTTCTGTTTGAGTTTTTCGACGACCTGGTGGGCCGTGTCGATATCCTGGAGCAGAAAATAGAGGCGTTGCATGATGACCTTTGCTGTTAGTTACAGGTTATTCCTGTGACCCTCACGCAACGTCGATGTTCCAGCGCCCAGCTCGGCTGTGCCGTTGCGGCGCGGCCTAGCCGAGTGCCGTGCGAGCGCGTGCCGCGGCGGCCCGCACCTGTGCGGGTGCCGTGCCGCCGATATGGTCGCGCGCAGCGACCGAGCCTTCGAGCGTGAGCACCTCGTAGACATCGTCACCGATCGCGTCGGAAAAGCCGCGCAGGGTGTCGAGATCGAGCTCGGCCAAGTCACAGCCGGCGCCGATCGCGTGCTGCACGCTCTTGCCCACGATCTCGTGTGCGTCGCGAAAAGCCACGCCCTGACGTACGAGATAATCGGCCAGATCGGTTGCAGTGGAAAAGCCCTTGCGCGCGGCTTCGCGGCAGGTTTCTGCGTGCACGGTCACGTGCGGCATCATGTCGGCATAGAGCGCGACGCTGTTCATCACCGTATCGACCACGTCGAAGATCGGTTCCTTGTCTTCCTGATTGTCGCGGTTGTAGGCCAGCGGCTGGCCCTTCATGAGCGTAAGCAGCGATACGAGATGCCCGTTCACGCGCGCGGTCTTGCCGCGTACCAGTTCGGCGACATCGGGATTCTTCTTCTGCGGCATGATCGAACTGCCGGTGCAGTAGCGATCCGGCAGGTCGACAAAGCCGAAGGCCGGGCTCATCCACAGCACCAGTTCCTCGGAATGGCGCGACAGATGGGTCATGGTCAGCGCCGCTGCGGAGACGAACTCGATCGCGAAATCGCGATCCGAGACTGCATCCAGCGAGTTGTCGATCACGCTGTCGAAGCCGAGTTCGGCGGCGACCATCTCGCGATCGATCGGGAAAGTGGTGCCGGCCAGCGCGGCCGAGCCCAGCGGCAGGCGATTCACACGCTTGCGGATATCGCGCAGGCGTTCGGTATCGCGCGCCAGCATCGCTTCCCAGGCCAGCATGTGGTGGCCGAAGGTCACCGGCTGGGCGACCTGCATATGGGTGAAGCCGGGCATGATCGTATCGGCCTCGCGCTCGGCCACGTCGACCAGCGCGCCGCGCAGGCGTTCGAGTTCGCCGATCAGCGCGTCGATCGCGTTGCGCAGCCACAGGCGGATATCGGTGGCGATCTGGTCGTTGCGGCTGCGGCCCGTATGCAGCTTCTTGCCGAGCGAGCCGATGTCGTCGGTCAGGCGCGCCTCGATGTTCATGTGCACGTCTTCGAGGGCCGGGTCCCAGTCGAATTTGCCGGCGGCAATGCGTTCGCCAATCGCGGTCAGGCCGGCCTCGATGCGGGCGAACTCGTCGTCGCTGAGCACGTCGACTTTCGCCAGCATGCGGGCATGCGCAATCGAGCCGCGGATATCGTGGGCGTACAGACGGGCGTCGAACGACACCGATTCGGTGAAGGCCGCCACGCGTGCGTCCGGGCCTTCCGAGAATCGTCCGCCCCAGGTCTGGTGGCCGGAATTATTGCTGGCGTCGCTGCTCATGATGGTCGCTCGTCCTTGCCTCGAAACGTCTGCGGCCGTTGCCGCCTGGGCGCGCGAGTATAGCAATGCAGGGCCGTGCGCTTGACGTGGCGGGGCAGTGCTCGAACACTCCGTCGATGAATCCTGAGCGCGAACCGGTCGAATTTCTTCCGGATTTCTGTACCGGCGCCCGCGTGTTGCGCGTGCTGGTGGTGTGCGAGGCGGTGGCCGTGGTGCTGGCCCTGGGCGGCTCGCTGACAGCGGTATTGCCCGAGCGCTTTCTGCTGCTGTCGATCTACCTGCAATGGATCGGCATCTGCAGCGCCGCGGCGCTGTGCTTGATAAAGCGCTATGCCAGCCGTCTGTCGGCTCGCGGCGTGGCCTTGCTGGCCTATCTGACGTTACTCGCGGTGACGTTCGCGATCACCGAGATCACATATGTTGCGGGACGTTATTCGGGTTTCGCGCTGCTGCTGGAAGACGCCTCGCACGACGGGTTCGTCGCCCGCAGCGTGGGTATATCGGCCGTCGTGGCCGCACTGGCGCTGCGCTACTTTTGGCTGCGTTCGGCCTGGCAGAGCCAGGCCGAGGCCGAGATGCGCGCGCGTCTGGAAGCGCTGCAGGCGCGTATCGAACCGCACTTCCTGTTCAACAGTCTCAACAGTGTGGCTGCCCTGATTGCCGTGCGTCCTGACGAAGCCGAAAACGCGCTCGAGGATCTCGCCGTACTGCTGCGCGCGCGCTTGGCCACGAACACGCCGGCGAACGTGAGCCTTGATGAGGAAATGGCCATGGTCGATGCCTATGTCCGTATCGAGTCATTACGCATGGGCGAACGCCTGACTTTCGATGTGCGAATCGACGAGGACGCGCGCGCCTGCCAGTTGCCGGCCCTGTCGCTGCAGCCGCTGGTGGAGAATGCCATCGGCCATGGGGTCGCCCGGCTGCCGGACGGCGGCACGGTCGTATTGCAGGCCAGCCGTGAGCGCGACACTCTGGTGCTGCAAGTCGTCAATCCGCTCGCCGGCGATGCGCCGCCCGTACCCGGTAATCGACAGGCGCTCGTGAATATCCGCCATCGTCTCGCGCTGCGCTACGGCGACGTGGCCGAACTGCGGGTCACGGCCGAAGAATCCCGATTCACCGTCGACATGATCGTGCCGCAACCGGCAGAGTCCGTTTCGTGAATGTTTTGAAGGCGATGGCGACACGGCCATGAGGATCGTGATTGTCGACGACGAGCCGCTGGCGCGTGAACGCCTGCGGCGGATGATCGAAGCTTTCCGCGGCTACGAGGTCGTGGGCGAGGCCGGCGATGGCGCAAGCGCGCTGCGCTGTGTGCAGGAAACCGCAGCCGACACCGTACTGCTCGACGTGCACATGCCGGGCATGGATGGCCTTCAGGTGGCGCGCCAGCTCGCCGCAGCGGACGTGCCACCGGCCGTGATCTTCGTCACCGCCCATAGCGAGCACGCGTTGTCGGCGCACAACAGCCACGCGGCGGGTTATCTGCTCAAGCCGGTACGCCGGGAGGATCTCGGCGCCGCGCTGACCCGCGCCAGCCAACCCAGTCGCGCACAGATGGCCACGCTGGAGGCCGGCGTACCGGGCGATCGACGCGCTTATATCAGCGCCCGCACCCGCGATGGCATCGAGCGCGTGGCCGCCCGCGATATTCTCTATTTCTGGGCCGACCAGAAATACACCACCGTCTATCATATGCAGGGCGAGCTGCTGATCGAACAGTCGCTGCTGGCGCTCGAACAGTCGCTGGGCGACACCTTCATGCGTGTCCACCGCAAGGCGCTGGTGGCGCGCCGCCATATCGTCGGCCTACGGCTGGATGGACCCGAAGGCGCGATGCTGAGCGTGCGCCATGTTCGCGAGGGCGTGCCGGTCAGCCGCCGCCGTTTGTCCGAAGTGCGCGCGCTGCTGGAACGGTAGAATCCCGTTTTTCATGGTTTTCACCACGACGCGTGTGCGTCGTCACGAAACAAGGCTGATCCCCGAAATGCCCCAGACCCTGCGTATCGCTACCCGCCAATCCCAGCTCGCCATGTGGCAGGCCGAGCATGTCCAAGTACGCTTGCAAACCGCGTTGCCGGAAATCGATGTCGTGCTGCTGCCCATCCGCACCGAGGGCGACCGGGTGCTCGACCGCCCGCTGGCCGAAATAGGCGGGAAGGGGCTGTTTCTGAAGGAACTGGAAGCCGCGATCGAAGCCGGGGAGGCCGATCTTGCTGTGCATTCGATGAAGGACGTGCCCGCCGAACTGCCGCCGGGTTTTGCGCTGCCGACGGTGCTTGCGCCGGGCAGCCCGCTGGATGCTTTCGTATCCAATCATTACGACACGCTCGAGTCGTTGCCGGATGGCGCCCGCGTGGGCACATCGAGCCTGCGTCGTGCGGCGATGATCAAGCATCTGCGCCCGGATCTGGAAATCCTCAGCCTGCGCGGCAATGTGCAGACTCGGCTGGCCAAGCTCGACCGCGGCGATTTCGATGCCATCGTTCTGGCCTGCGCGGGTCTCGAGCGCCTCGAACTGGCCTCACGGATCGCCAGCGAACTCACCATCGAACAGAGCCTGCCGGCGATCGGGCAGGGCGTGCTCGGTATCGAGATTCGGGCCGACGACAGCGAGACTGCTGCCCATATCGCTGCGCTCGACGACGAATACACGCATATCCGGATCGATGCCGAGCGGGCCGTGAACGCGCGCCTGGAAGGCAGCTGTCATCTGCCGATCGCGGCGCATGCCGTCCACGATGGTCAGACGCTGCGCCTGCGCGCCTGTGTCGGCAAGCCGGACGGTAGCGTCATGGTGCGCGACGAGATTTCCGGGCCGACGGGTGAAGCCGCCGAACTGGGCCATCGATTGGCCGACCAGCTGCTGGCAGCCGGTGCCGACAAGATTCTCGCGGACTTGAGTTAGCAGGATGACTGCGCCGTTGGCAGGTCGGCGTGTCTGGCTCACCCGGGCCGCGCACCAGGCCGAGCCTTGGGCACAGGCATTGGAGGCCGCCGGCGCCGAGGTGCTGCGCGAGCCGCTGATGGCGATCGACACGCCCGCAGACGACGCGGCCGCAAGGGCGGCGCTCGCTTCGGCCGCGGAGGCCGACGTGGTGATAGCCACAAGCACCAATGCCGTGCACTCGGCGTGGCAGCTGCAGCCGGATTTCACCCCGGACGGTCGGCTATATGCGGTGGGCGCAGCCACGGCCGCAGCACTCGAGTTGGCGACGGGCCGCGCGGTCGAGAAGCCAGACGGTGGGTTTTCCAGCGAGGGACTGCTGGCGCTGGAATCGCTGTCGCAGCTGCAGAGCAAACGGGTGGCAATCCTGGCTGGGGAGGGCGGCCGCACCACGCTGATCGATGCGCTGCGCGCCCGCGGCGCCGAGGTGGACAAAGCCGCGCTCTACCGCCGCCGCTGGCTCACTATCGACACACGTCGCCTTGCGCGGCTCATCGACGCTTCGGACGCGGTAATCGTGACCAGTGGCGAAGCGGTCGCACATCTCGTCGACCAGGTCTCGAAGGCGCATGAAGCAGGGCTGGCGGCGCGATTGGCCGAATGTCGGTTGGTGGCGCCGAGCGCGCGTGTGGTAAAACAGACCGATCAGCGCCTGAACTGGATCCACGAACCAGTGATCGTCGAGCGTATCGGGGGCGACGCCATCGTCGCCGCGCTTGCACGGGTCTGGAAGGGCGACCGACAATAGCGGCTATCGGTACCGGGGGAATCCGCCACCACATGAGTGAAGAAAAGCGTAACGACGCCCCGTCCAGCACGGGCGCCGACAAGGACAAGAGCGCGGCATCCGCCTCGAAACCGAACAAGACCACGGGTACGTCCAGTACGCCGGCGTCTTCGGCTTCGGGCACAGCCTCTGCACCGGCAACCGATACGTCCAAGACGGACAACGCGGCCAAGAGCAGCGCCGCTTCCGGCGGTGGCAAGCCGAAGACGGGGCAGGACAAGACGGGCGGCAGCTCGGCTTCGAAGCCGTCAGGCAAGGCCCAGTCGAAAGGCGATGCCAAGCCGGCATCCAAGCCCGCCGATAAACCGGCAGCGACGAACGCCGGCAAATCGACCGCCTCCAGTGCCGCATCGAAACCGGGCGCGAGCAGTGGCGCCACGGCCACGACCGCCGGCAGCGCATCGCACGCCGCTTCTGGTGGCAGTACCGGCACGCCGCATCGCGCCACGCCGGCCGCTTCGGGCAACGGCGGCAATGGCGGCGGTGCGAGCAAGATCATTGCCATCGTCGCGGTCGTGATCGCGATAATCGCGCTGATCATCTCGGGCTGGCTTTACTCCCGCGGGCAGGATCGGCTCGCTTCGCTGGATTCGCGCCTGAACACGGTCGAGAATGGCATGGAGTCCAACGTCCAGGACGTGGTCATGCCGCGCCTGAAGCGTTTCGAGTCACAGCTGGAATCGGTCAGCAACGACGCCCAGCAGCAGGCCGAAAGCGTGTCCTCGCTGCAGGAATCGGTACAGCAGACCCAGACCCAGATGGCCGACGTGGCCGACAAGGTCCAGGGCAGCAACAACCGCTGGGATCTCAATCAGATCGAGTCGCTGCTGCGCGCTGCCAATCAGCGTCTGCAGTTGCATGACGATCCGCAGGGCGCGCGCAAGGCGCTCGAACTGGCCAGTGATGCGATTCGTCGCAAGAATGATCCACGCCTGTTTGACCTGCGCGGCGAGATTGCCAACGAGATTGCAGCGCTCGAAGCATTGCCCGACCCCGATGTCGAAGGCATGTCGCTGGCGCTTGTCGCGATGATCGAGCAGGTGCCGCAACTGCCGCTGGCGTCCAATGTGCCGGGCGAGTTCAAGTCCGGCGACGGATCATCGTCTTCCGAAGCGGACTCCGGCCAAGACAGCGAAGCAGACTCGGGCATGTCCATGGATGAATTCCAGGCCAAGTTCAGCCAGGGCTGGGATCATTTCACCGACTCGGTGGGCGAGGCCCTGTCCGGCATGCTCACGATCCGTCGTTCCGATGGCACCCAGCGTGCGCTGCTGCCGCCGGAACAGGCGTTCTTCCTGAACCAGAACCTGCAACTCGAACTGCGTACCGCACGTCTGGCGCTTCTGGAACGCGATACCGAGAATTATCGTGAAAGTCTGGCCAATGCGCGCCAGTGGCTCGAGGACTATTACGACACGAGCGCTGCGCCGGTCTCGAACATGCGCGAGCGCATCGGCCAGATGAGCAATGTGAAGCTCGACTGGGATGCGCCGGATATCAGCGCCAGCCTGGTGGAGCTGCGCGAGACGATGTCTCAGCGCGCTGAGCGGGCCAATGGCGGCTCGAGCAATGCGCAGGGCAGCGGTGATAACACGAGCGCCGGCGAGGCAGCCGCGCAGGACGGTCAGTGATGAGACGTCTGCTGCTGGTCTTCTCGCTGTTCGTCATTGTCGGCATCACCGTCGCGCTGGTCTTTCGTGATCAGCAGGGCTATCTGCTGCTGTCGTTCGGCGGCTGGCAGGTCGAGACATCGCTGCTGTTCGCGGTCGGCGTGCTGCTGGTCGGTATCTGGCTCGCACTCATGCTCTGGCGTCTGATTGTCGCTGGCGTGTTGCTGCCCAGCTCGATGCGCAAGCGCCTTGCCGCGCGGCGCGATCGCAAGGCCCGCAATTCGCTCTATGACGGCTTGCAGCTGTTGATGGAAGGCCGCTGGGCACGTGCCGAGACGGAACTTGCGCGTCTGGCCGATCGTCACGAGGCGCCGGGCCTGAACTATCTGCTCGCCTCGCGTGCCGCGCAGTTCCAGGGCCATGTGTCGGATCGTGATCGCTATCTGGAAAAAGCGTCGTCCAAGCGCGGTGCGAGCGAACTCGCGGTGCTGCTGACCCAGGCCCAGATGCAGATCCAGCAGGGCCAGAGCGCGGAAGCGATGGCGAGCCTGGCGCGGCTCTACCAGATGGAACCGACGCACCCGCAGGTGCTGCAGCTCTATAGCGCGCAGTCCGCGAGCGTGGGCGACTACAAACAGCTGCGCGCGTTGGTGCCGGCGCTTTACAAGCATGGCGACATGCCGACCGAGAACATCGATCGTCTCGCGGTCGATGCCTGGAACGACGAGCTAGCGAATCATCAGCAGAAGGATGCCATCGCCCTGACCACGGCCTGGAAGCGGGTACCAAAGCGCTTGCGCGCCAAGCCCGGCATGGTCGAGCGCTATGCCAAGCTGCTCAAACGTGCCGGCGCCGACGACCAGGCCGCCGACGTGATCCGCGATGCGCTCAAGCAGGAATGGAGCGCATCACTGGTACTCCTGTTTGGCGATCTGGAATGCAACGACCGTACGGCCCAGCTAGCCACGGTGGAAAGCTGGCTGAAGCAGTACGGCGAAGAACCGGAGCTGCTGTTGGTCGCGGGCCGCCTGTGCCTGCGCAATCGCCTCTGGGGCCGCGCACGCAGCTATTTCGAGGCCAGCCAGAAGAACCAGTCGCGTCCGGACGCGCTGCTCGAGCTGGGCCGGTTGTTCGAAGAGATCAACGAAAAGGAAGAGGCCCGCTCGGCCTATCGCCAGGGCCTGGAGCTACGCGGCAACGACCGCTGAGCCGTTGCAATGCATAGCCTGATCGTTGGCTGTGGCGATACCGGCGTGCGTGTTGCCGCGCGCGCCGTCGCCGCCGGTGACACGGTAACCGGCGTGGTGCGCAGCGCGCAGAGCGCGGCCCGGGTACGGGCGGTCGGCGCGCACGCGCTGGTGCTCGACCTGGATCACGACACGCTCGATCTGCCCGCCTGCGATCGCCTGTTCTATTTCGCGCCACCCCAGCGAGAGGGCGAAACCGATACCCGCATGCGCCGCGTGCTGTCTGCGATGACCGGCGCGCCGCGTTTCGCGGTCTATATCAGCACCAGCGGTGTCTACGGCGATTGCGCCGGCGAGTGGGTGGATGAGGACCGGCCGGTCAATGCCGAGAGCGATCGCGCCAAACGCCGCGTCGATGCGGAACAGCAGATGCTCGAGTTCTGCAGCCATGCCTGTGTGTTGCGTGCGCCGGGTATCTACGGGCCCAATCGTCTGCCGGTTCAGCGCGTGCTCGACGGCACGCCGATCCTGAACGATGCCGACGGCGGTTTCAGCAACCGTATCCATATCGACGATCTGGCCGCGATTGCCTGGCGGGTCGGCACGCGGGTGATGCCGCATCGGGTCTACAACGCCAGCGATGGCCATCCGACCGGCCTGGGCATCTATTACGACACCCTTTCGCACATGCTCGACGTCGAATCGCCCCCGCGTATTTCCTGGGCCGAAGCCGAGCAGCGTTTTTCAGCGATGCGGCTGTCGTTCCTGCGTGAGTCCCGCCGGTTGCGCAACCAGCGCCTGCTTACCGACAGCGGCTATGTGTTCAGCTTCGCGGATTTTCGCGACGGGTTGGCCGCCAGCCTGCGGGCGCAGGCACCGCTCGACTAGCGCGGCTTCAGCCGCCCGCACCGACGGTCGGCACCACCAGCTCGCGGCGATCCAGCCCGGCTTCGAAACGGGTGACGGTGGTATCCAGACAGTTCGCGCCGGTCAGCGCCAGATCGACATGGCCGGTCGCGTTCTCGATCACGGCGATGTTGTAGAGAAAACTCGGCGTGCCGCCGCGGCAGTTGCCGATTCGATCGCTGGACAACGTCAGCCGGTATTTCGCCTGGCCCGCCAGCCCCCCGTAACCGCGATTGCGGTTCAGCGCGTCCGCGTCGTACTCGATCAGCGACCAGCCGCGATCGTTCAGGCTCTGGCGCAGGCGCTGGGCCAGCATGCCGTCGTCCTGCGGCACCGCCATGGCGCGCGATGCGCCGTTGTCGGCCGGGGGCAGCGGCGCGCCGGCACAGGCGGTAAGCATGCCGTAGAGCAGGATCGCCAGGGCGGTCAACAGAATCTTGCGTTGCGTCATCAGCATCAGCAGGAGCAGGGCGCTACAGCATAACCGCCGGCCGCCACGACGCGCAGCCGTTGGTGCGATCGTTACCGTTTCCATCGGCTCGAAGCAGTCGCATTCCGGGCGCAAGATCGCGCGTTGCGCTTCGTTGCGGTCGCTCGTGATGGCCGGGCGAGGAGCGCTCGGCGCGGCCCGGTTTATTGCTCATGGATGCGCGAGCCTGGGTGTTTATATTTTTTAACCGCAACATGACTAGTGCGGCATTGCCAGCGCGTTATTTTTAAATTACAAGGAATTTTGAAAATCGATCCGCGCCGACCCGGCTCGGAGGCGTAGAGGATAACGCATACACGCCGGTTTCAGTTGTGCGCAAAAGGTTCGTCTTGAAGTCTTCGTTGCTCAGTCTGGTCCTGCTAAGTCTGTGTTTTGCGATTCTCATCGGGGTCGGCGGGTATTTCTATGCGCAATCGCAGATTTTCTACGAGCAGCAGCAGACTCGGGAGCAGGCGCGTTACGCAACCGAGGTGGCCGCTCAGGCGCTGCGCGAACGTCTGCGTGTCGCCGCCGAGGATATTGTTTTCCTGAAAAGCATGACGCTGACCAGCGGTGTCATCCGATCCGGTACGCCGCGCAATCTGGACCGGCTTGCCGAGCATTTCATCGACTACATGCACGCGCATCGCAGTATTGCTCAGCTGCGCTGGATCGACGCCGACGGCATGGAACAGCTGCGCGTCGATTACGCGGAAGGTATCGCCCGCATGGAGCCGCGCAGTGCGCTGCAGGACAAGAGCGACCGTCCGTATGTAGAACAAGGGCAGCGCCTGCCCGACGGCAGTATCTATCTGTCGCCGCTGGATCTGAACGTCGAATACGGACAGATCGAGAAGCCGTACAAACCCGTGATTCGCTTCGCAACGCCGATTTTCGATCGTGACGGCGTACGCCGCGGACTGGTCGTGGCGAACGTGCTTGGCCAGCAATGGCTCGATGCATTCGTGCGCGCGGCCGGCGATTTTTCAGGGCACCTGATGCTGCTCAATCGGGACGGCTACTGGCTGCATGATCCCGACGACGCGAACGAATGGGGATTTGCCCTGGGCAACGATCAAACCTTTGGGCGTCGTTATCCGCAGGCCTGGTCTGCGATGAAGTACCAGTTGGCGGGCAGCGCGTTGATCGCGGATCAGCTGTGGACCTGGACGCGCATCAATCCGCTGGGACCCGTACGGGCAAGCATCCAGAGAGGGCGCGCTGTGCCGGATCGGTTTGTGGTGCGCAGTGCCGGCGCCTATCGCTGGTACGTGGTCGTGCAGATGCCGCGACAGGACATGGCGTTGATCAGCGAACGCGTATGGCGCGGCCTGGCGCCGATCATGTTGATGCTGTTGTTGGTGACCTGGGCGTTGAGTGCCTGGATCGCGTTGTCGCAGCACCGAATCACCAAGCTGAACCGCGCCCTGGCCGATCGCGCCTCGGCCGCGGTGGCCGCCAGCCGCGCGAAGGCCGATTTCGTGGCCAATATGAGCCACGAGATTCGGACCCCGATGAATGCGGTGACCGGCCTGATCTACCTGCTGCAGAAAGAACGGTTGAGCGATCCGGCGCGCGGTCTGTTACGCAAGATGCAGCGAGCGAGCGGGTCGCTGCAGAGCATCATCGACGACATCCTCGATTTCTCGAAGATCGAAGCGGATCGGGTGGTGCTCGAGAACACCGTCTTCAGCCTGTCCGGCGTGCTCGAGAATCTGGCCACGATCATGGCCGCCAATGCGGTCGACAAGGACATCGAACTGGTGATCGCGCCACCGCCGACGCCGATCGACCGTCTGGTGGGCGATGGGCTGCGTCTGGAGCAGGTGCTGATCAATCTCACGGGCAACGCGATCAAGTTCACCGAACACGGCCATGTCGCGCTTTCGGTCACGATCGTGAGCCTGGCATCCGATCACGCCACCTTGCGATTCGCGGTGCGCGATACCGGCATCGGTATTCCGGCAGATCAGCAGGCGCTCGTATTCGATCAATTCTCCCAGGCGGATCCATCGACCACGCGGCGCTATGGCGGCACCGGGCTCGGGCTGGCGATCTGCCGTCGTCTGGTCACCTTGATGGGCGGCCGGATCGAGTTATCCAGTGCGGTCGGTGTGGGCAGCGAGTTCCGTTTTACGCTCACCTTCAAGCGCGATGCGGCCAGCGTGAACGGCTGTTCCAATCTGACCGATATCGAAATCGTCCTTGCGGAGGAAAACGACCTCGCGCGCGCCGGCCTGGAAGACACGGTGCACGCACTGGGCTGGGGCGTAACCGCGGTCACCTCAAGCGTCGAGCTGCTCGCACATGTGCGTTCGCGGCGCCGGGATGCGCCGTCCGCACTGGTGATCGTGCTCGACTCGGATATGTCCGATCGCAGCATGGCCGAGACCGTCAGCGCCATCCGCGGCGTCGATATGGCGGGCATGGAGCCGGTGATCGTCATGGTCGCGCACGGGGTGCACCACGAGGTGGCCGATCAGATGAATGCCTGGCCCGCGGTCCATCTGATCCAGAAGCCCGTGACGCCGTCCACGCTCCATGACGCCGTGGCCCATGCCATGCGCGAACGCCCGGGCGAGATGCGATCGATGAGCGCCGCCAGCGATCGCCTGGCCGGGCTGCGCATCCTTATCGCGGACGACAACGACATCAATCGTGAGGTCGCGGCTCGAATCTGCACCGGCGAGGGCGCCGAAGTGGCGCTTGCTGAAGACGGTCAGCAGGCCCTGGCCTGGGTTCAGGCCCATACGAACGAAGTCGATATCGTGCTTATGGACATCCAGATGCCGATACTCGACGGGTATGAGGCCTGCCGGCGCATTCGTGCGCTGCCCGACTGCGCAGAGCTGCCGATCGTGGCGCTGACCGCGGGTTCGCAGGCACAGAAACGTGCGGCCGCCCGGCGGGCGGGCATGACCGACTTCATTGCCAAGCCGTTCGACGCCGAGGCCGCCATCACGCTTATCCAGCGCCTGGGTATTGCCCGCCGTGCAACGGTGTACCGCGGCGACACGTCCGGGCCGGCGCCGGCCACGAACGCATTGCCTCCGGTACAGGATTCGCCGGGCATCGCGCTCGAGCGCGCGCTTCGGATATGGGGCGACGAGACGATCTACCGGCAGTACCTGCGCCGCTTCGCGCGAGAGCACGCGCAAAGCGCCGAGGCCATGCGTCGTATCCCTGCGGTGCAGGCGCAGCCCATCGCGCATACGCTGGCCGGCGTAGCGGCCAATCTGGGGCTCGAGCAGGTGCACGACTGCGCCGCGCGGCTCGAGACATCTCTCGCGGCGGGCAGCGATGCGACGCGCGTTATCGAATCGCTCGACGAGGCGCTCGCTACCGCCTGCGCATGGATAGCGCGCTACGCGCCTGTCGACGAGGCACAGGCCACGCGCTCGAGCGCGACACCGGATGCCATCGTGGTCGAGCAATCGCTGAAGGCGTTGCTCACGGCTTTCGACAGCAACGATCCGCGCGAGGTCGCGCCGTGGCTGAGAACACTCGCTGCCGAACTGCCGGCCGAAGACCTGATTGCGGTCCGGGCCGCGCTGGAGAATTTCGACTTTGCCGGGGGGCGCCAGGCGACCCGCGCGCTTGCGCTGAGTATGGGAATCGAGCTGGGGGAGGCGCGATGACCGCACATCAGATACTGATCGTCGACGACGAGCCGGGGAATCTGGCCGCCCTGCGCCAGATCCTGGCGCACGATCACGCGCTCATCTTTGCCGCCAACGGCACCGAAGCGCTGACCGCCTGCCGACGACACCAGCCGAAACTTGTGCTCTTGGATATCGAGATGCCCGGCATCAGCGGTTACAGCGTGTGCGAGCAGTTGAAGCGCGATGAGTTGACCCGGGATATTCCCGTGATCTTCGTGACCCATATGTCGGACGCGGGCAATGAGGCCGCCGGTTTCGCCTCGGGCGCGGTGGACTACATCACCAAACCTTTGTCGCCGGCGATCGTGCGGGCGCGGGTGCGTACGCATCTGTCGTTGGTGCAGGCCAGCCAGCTCGATCGCGCCTATCGCGATGCGCTGTTCATGTTCGGCGATGCCGGGCATTACCACGACCCGGACTCCGGCCTGCATATCTGGCGTATGGCGTCCTATACGGCCGCGCTGGCCCGGGCCTGTGGCTGGAACGCGGACGATGTCCATCTGCTCGAGCTGGCCGCCACCCTGCACGATACCGGCAAGATCGGCATCCCCAATGCCATTCTGAGCAAGTCCGGGCGGCTTACCGATAGCGAATGGCAGATCATGCAAACGCATTCGCGGATCGGCTACGACATCCTCGCGCACGGTTCCGGCCCCATGTTCCGGATGGCCGCAGAGATCGCGCTCTATCACCATGAGAAATGGGATGGCACTGGCTACCCGGTCGGGCTGAGTGGCGAAGCCATTCCCGAGTGCGCGCGCCTGACGGCGGTGGCCGACGTCTTCGATGCGCTGACCACGGTGCGCCCCTACAAACCGGCGTGGCCGGTCGAAGACGCGGTGCAGACACTGATCGAGAGCGCGGGTAGCCATTTCGAACCGCGTGTGATTGAGCGGTTCCTGAATATCCTGCCCGAGATTCGTCGCATCAAGGACGAGTGCGATGCCCAGGAGGCCGTCGAACAAGCGCCATGAGTCCTGGTCAGCGCACAAGCCGTGTACGCAGATCTTCGACGATCACATAGAAGCAGGGCACCAGCACCAGCGTGATGCCGGTCGCGAACAGGATGCCGAAGCCCAGCGAGATCGCCATCGGGATCATGAAACGCGCCTGCAATGACGTTTCGAAGATCATTGGCGCCAGGCCGCCGAAAGTGGTCAGCGTGGTCAGCAGGATGGGACGGAAACGGCGCACCGCAGCCAGCCGGACCGCGTCGGCCGCGTTCTCGCCGCGCTGGCGCAGCGTATTGGCATAGTGGATGAGCACCAGCGAGTCGTTGACCACCACGCCGGCCAGCGCAAGCATGCCCATGAGGCTGATCACCGAGAGCGAATAGCCCATGATTTCGTGGCCAATGATCGCGCCGACCACCGCGAACGGAATGGCGACCATGACAATGATCGGCTGCAGATAGCTGGCGAACGGAATGGCCAGAAGCATGTAGATACCGGCCAGCGACAGCACGAAACCCACGAACAGCGCATGCAGCGAATCGGCCGTGTCTTCCTGGCGCCCGGAATAACCGTAGGTCAGGCCCGGGTAATCCTCGGCCAGTTGCGGCAGGGTCTCGGCATTGAGCGTCTGGGTGATGCGGCTGGTGGCATCGAAAGGTGTGACGTTGGCCGTGACATCGATACTGCGACGACCGTTGCGGCGCGTGATCTGGGTGAAGGCACGGCTGTAGTCGATATCCGCGATCTGATGCAGCGGTACATAAGTGGCATCCGACGTGCGGATGAGCAGGTTGCGGATCGCCGCGGCGCTGTCGCGTTCGCCTTGCGGCAGCGTGACCATGATCTTCACCTCGTTACGGCCCTGCAGCTGGCGCAGCGCCTCGGCGCCGTAGAACGCCGCGCGCACCTGGCTGCCGACGTCGGCATTGGTCAGCCCCAGCGAACGGCCGGCATCGTTGAGGGTGAAGCTGATCTGGTTCTTGCCCTGGGCGACGCCGCTGTCGATATCGGTGGTGCCGGCGAATTCGCCCAGCCGCGCGGCCAGCGACTCGGCGGCGCGATCGAGCGTGTCGGTGTCGCGATGCGACAGTTCCACGGTGATCGCCTTGCCGGCCCCGGGCCCGCCGGCATCGGATTGGAACTGGGCCGATTGCAGGCCGGCCACCTCGCCGAGCTGCTCGCGCCAGGCCTGGATAAAGGCCGCGGTACTGATCGGGCGCATGTCCGCTGGCTGCAGATAGACCCGCATCTCGATCGCGTTCTCCTCGATCGTCGCGAATACCCCGGTCGCCAGCTTCTCGCCGCCGTTGTCGGCAATAACCTGTTCGGCGGCGTCTTCCAGCCGGTCGCGGGTTTCGGCCATGCGCGGCATCGGGCTGCCGTAGGGCAGCGTGAGCGTGGCCTGGGCGCGGTCGGATTCCACCTTCGGCATCAGGGCGAAACCCATGCGTCCGGACATGGCCCAGGCGAGCACGATCAGCAGCACCGCAACGCCGAACGCCGAGGTCAGATAGCGATGGGCGACGAGCTTCGAGGCGAACGGCGCGTAGTAGTCGGACACCAGCCGCGAAAAGCCGCGTGAGAACGCCTGCTGACGTCGGTGAATAGCGGCCGATAGCCGGTTGCGCTGGCGCGGTCGGCCGTGGGCCAGGTGCGCCGGCATGATGAACAGCGCCTCCACCCAGGACACCAGAAACACCGTGATCACCACCAGCGGGATCACGCCGAACAGCTTGCCGATAAAGCCGGGCACCAGCAGCAGCGGCAGGAAGGCCACGATGTTGGTCAGAATCGAGAACGAGATCGGCATCGCCACGTCGCGCGCGCCTGCCATGGCGGCTTCGAGCACGCCCGCGCCGCGTTCGCGGTGTTCGTAGATGTTCTCACCGGCAACGATGGCGTCATCGACCACGATGCCGAGCGCGATAATGAAGGCAAACATCGAGATCATGTTGATGGTCACGCCCATCAACGGCAGGAACAGGAAGGCGCCCAGAAATGCGGTGGGGATGCCCATGGTCACCCAGAACGCCAGGCGCATCTCAAGGAACAGGCTGAGCACCACCAGTACCAGCAGCAGCCCCATAAAGGCGTTCTTGAGCAGCAGTTCGAGACGCTGCTGATAGATCTGCGAACTGTCGCCGTTGATCGCGTACTGCAGCGACGGCGGCAGGTCGGTTTCCAGATCGGCCATGACCTTGCGCGTGGCCTCGGATACCGAGATCGGCGTCTGCTTGCCCACGCGAAAGACCTCGATCCCGATCGAACGGGCGCCGTCGTAGGTGGCTTCGGTCTTGCTGTCCTCGAAGCCGTTCTGCACCTTGGCCACGTCGCCCAGACGCACGACCGTACCCTCAGGCGTTGTCAGCAGCGGAATGCGCTCGAACTCGCGGGCCGCGTCACGCCGGCCTTCGAGACGCAGCAGCACCTCGCCGGAAGCCGTATCGGCGCTGCCACCGGCCACATCGACCGCAGAAGCCGCGACCGTATCCGCCACGTCGTTGAGCGTGAGGCCATAGCTGCGCAGGCGCTCCTGGGCGATGGCGATCCGGATCACGTAATCGCGCACGCCTTCGAGCTCGACCTGGGTGATGTCGGGCGACTGCAGCAGCCGGTCGCGGACTTCCTCGGCATAGGCCCTCAGCGCGGTCTCGTTGACATCGCCATAGACCTGGATATCGAGCACGTCGCGCTGGTGATCCGATAACGAGATCACCGGCCGTTCGGCGTCGTCCGGAAAGGTGGTGATCTGGTTGACCGCCTGCTGTACGTCCTGGAACACCGCCTGTCCGTCGGCCGATTCGGCCAGTTCCAGTACCACCGTGCCGCTGCCTTCCGAGGCGGTGGCGGTCATGTCGTCGATGCTGGAGACATCGCGCACCTTCTCCTCGATGGCGAGCACGATGTTCTGCTCCACCTGCTCGGGTGTGGCGCCCGGATACGACACCGACACCGTGACGATGTCGAGGCTGAACTCGGGGAAGACTTCCTGCTTGATCAGCGTGGTCATCAGCAACCCGCCGGCCAGCAGGGCGAGCATCAGCAGGTTGGGGGTGACCCGGTTGGCCACCATCCAGGCCATCGCCCCACGACGATTCGGCTCGCTCACGAGCGTGGCTCCGTGGTGGCTGCATCGGTCCGGGCCTGGCGGTTAGCGTCGGCCGGGGTGTCGATGCCAGACGGCGGGCCGATCAAGCGCAGCGAGCGCGCGGTGCCGGATCTATGGCGATCGGTTTCGTTGCCTGCCCGGTCAGCTAGCGTGGCCGTGTCGGCGGCGTCTTCGTCGCCCGGCGCGTCTTCTGCTGCGGTACTCGATTCCACCCGGATCGGCAGCCCCTGGATCGGCGCGGTCAGTTCGCTGGTGATCACCGCATCGCCCGGTTCCAGGCCACCGGCGATCACCGTCTGGGTGGCATCGCGATAGAGGATATCGACACTGCGAATATCCAGCTGATTGTCGGCCGTCATCACCCAGACGTTGTTGTCCTCGTGCACGAAGGCCGAATCGACCAGCACGCTGCCGCGCGGGATACGCGCTTCGAGCGCGGCGCGCACATAGGCGCCGATCAGCAGGCGGCTGTCGGCCGGCGTGTTGTCGCCGAGCGGATCGGGTACCTGCAGCAGCACCCGCGCCATGCGCCCGGACGTTTCCAGCGCCGGCTGGATACGCAGTATCTCGGCGGGCAGGAAGGCGTCCTCGCCCCAGGCGTCCGGGTAGTAGATCTGGGCCGGGGTGCCGGCGCGATTCGGGCCGGCGGCATGGATGAAACGCAGCTGATCGACCGGCAGAGCCACGTCCACCCAGTAGGCATCGGTGGCGGCGAGGGTGGCGATCGTGTCGCTGGTCGCGACTACATCGCCGATCGAGGCGCTGCGCTCGGTGACGATGCCGGTGAACGGCGCGCGTACCGCGGTGCGATCCAGGTCCAGCTGGGCCTGTTCGACCGCGGTATGCGCGGCTTCGACATCGGCCTTGGCCTGTTCCAGCTGCGGGCCGCGCAGGGCGAGATCACGCTCGTCGGCGCTGACATCGGTGCCCACCAGTGCCAGTTCGCGTTCCGCCACCGCCTGCTGGCCCTGTTCCACCCGCAGCGCGGCCCGGGCGTTGGCAAGATCGGTTTGGGCGCTTTTACGCGCCAGCCGGTAATCGGCGTCGTCGATCCGCGCGAGCACGTCACCCTTGGCGAAGCGTGTGCCGGGGGCGAGCTTGTCGGTCAGGTCCACGATCTGGCCGGATACGCGCGGGCGCAGCGTCGTGGCATCGGCCGCCGCGACCGTGCCGTTGGCCGAGAAATCCAGCGTCGCCGGTGCAGCCTCTGCAGGCGTGACCGTTACCAGCCGCGCCTGGCGCTCGGGCGCCTTGGCGCGGGGCGCGGCGGGCTGGCTTTCGAGTATCCAGAAAGCGGCAATCACGCCGACCACAAGGATGAATACCGGCAGAGCCAGCCAGACCGTACGTCGGGTGACACGGGACACGCTAGGAGAGCTGTTCATGAGGCGTTGTCGCTTGAAGAACGGGGCAGCGGCACGGCCGGCGCGTCGATATCGGTGCGCGGCGCGCTGCCGA
Organism: Salinisphaera dokdonensis CL-ES53; assembly: GCF_040361215.1. Classification (NCBI taxonomy): domain Bacteria; kingdom Pseudomonadati; phylum Pseudomonadota; class Gammaproteobacteria; order Salinisphaerales; family Salinisphaeraceae; genus Salinisphaera; species Salinisphaera dokdonensis. Next base: position 448,067 of record NZ_APND01000003.1, on the reverse strand, counting down.
TATCACCCGCGAGGGCGCGATAGAGATTGATGCGGTAATCCAGCAGCTGGCGGCGCGCGGTCAGGTATTCGACCTGCAGGTCCTGGCGCGTGAGCAGGGCATCGAGTACGTCGAGATAGTCGGTCGCGCCGCGCAGATAGCGCAGACGCAGGTTGTCGACCGTTTCGCGCGAAAGGCGCAGCTGTTCGTCGAGACGTTCGATGTAACGCTGCTGGCGGTATTCATTGGTCAGTGCGTCCTCGGTCTCCTGCAAGGCTTCCAGAAGCGACTGCTGGTAGTCGGCGACTTCCTCGGCGACCACGGCCTCGGTGCGGTCGACCTCGGCGGCACGCGCGCCGGCATCGAAGATCGGCTGGGTGACGTTCGCCGCCAGCTGGGTGATCCAGTTGCTGAACAGCGCCGCCGAATCGGTGGTGGTCGACAGACTGGCCGACAGCGACAGCTGGGGATAGCGATCGGCCACCGCGACCGCCACGCGCCGATCCGCCGCGGCCAGTGCGTAGAACTGCTGGCGTACATCCGGGCGGCGCATGAGCACGCCGGCCGGTACGCCGGTGTCGGGTAGTGCGGGCAGGGCAACCAGTTCGCCATCAGGCGCGTTGAAGTCGTTCGGTGGCACGCCGACGAGCGTGGCCAGGGCGTGTTCGACCACGGCCGCGCTGGCCTGGGTCTGCTCGAACTGGCCGCGTACCGACTCCACCGCCTGGCGCTGGCGCAGCACGTCGGCGGCCTGTGCCTGGCCGTGGGTGAAGGCATAGGTGGTCAGATCGAGCACGTCGCGGTTGGTCTGGATCTGGCTGCGCAACAGATCGATACGCGCCTCGAGCTCTTGCAGCTGGTACCAGTCGCTGGCGATATCGCCGGCGAGCGTGATCGCGGCGGCCTGCAGATCGGCGGCGCTGGCGCTGGCCTCGAAGGCGGCGGCGTCACGCGCGTTGCGCAGCCGGCTCCACAGATCGAGCTCGTAGGCGGCTGAGAACTGGAACGTGCGCGTTTCGCTCCAGTTGCCGTTGTCCTGATCGAGCGAGAAACCGCCGTTGCCGGCGGTCGTGGAAAAATCGGTGTCGCCGTTCTCGCGTCGGGTCGTGCTCTGTTCAAAGCTGGCGTCGACGCTCGGAAACAGATCGGCGCGTGTGCTGCCGAGGGTTGCGCGCGCCTGTTCCACGCGGGCATAGGCCGAGGCGAGGGTGAAGTTGCGTTCGAGCGCGCGATTCACCAGTTGGTTCAGCCCCGGATCGTCGAAGGCCTGCCACCAGTCGGGGCGCAGGTCGGTGCTGCCGCTGTCGGCAAAGCGCGCCGGCATCTCGAACTGTGGCTGGGCGAGTTCGTTCAGTGCTGTCGTCGCGCAGCCGGCGGCTAGCAGAGCAAGTGCGCCCGCGCATGCGACACGAAAGACGCCGGCGCGAGGGCGCCGGCGTCGCAGGGCGAAGGCCTCGGACACGTTTACTGTGCGTCCTTCATCTCTTCGCGGCGCTCCTGGTGGCGCTCCATGGCGCTGTCCCACTCGGCCTTGGACACGCTGCCGTTACCGTCGCTGTCCATGCGCTCGAGCATCTTGCCGTGGCGCTTGCCCTTGGCATGCTCGCGGTCGCCGCTTTTGTCGCTCTTGTCATGGTCGCCGTGCCGTTTCTTGCCGTGGTGCTGGCCGTGGTGCTTGCCGTGATGCGGCGGCTGGGCCTCGTCGGCGTCGAGCATGCCGTTTTCGTCCTTGTCCATATGCGTGAACATGCGCTCGGCGCGCTGTTCGGCCTTGGCCATGAACTCGTCCTTGTCGATCTCGCCGTCGCTGTTGGTGTCGGCCGCGTCGAAGCGCATCTTCGCCATCGTCTCGCGCATGTTCGACAGTTCCTGCTGACTCAGCTCGCCGTTGTTGTCGGCGTCGAGGGCGGTGAACATCTCGCCCTTGTCGTGCATCGGTTTAGCCTGGGCGGTGGTGATGCCGATCAAGCCGGCGGTGATCGCCGTCATCAGTACACGATATTTCATGGTTATCTCCTTTGCGGGGTTCTTGCTTGTGGGCCGGTGGCCACACGTCGAGAGTCATTAACGCGCAGAAATGTCGTGGAAATCTGTCGGGCGGCAGCGAATTTGTCGCAAAGTGTGTCAGCGCCCGGAACCGGGCAGATCTGGATACACACGCAGCCGAAACGCGGATGCGCTGCGCGTTATATTGACGCCGTCATCTGTTCGGATAGTCATCCATGGCCGAGCCGCAGCCGCACATTCTGGTGGTCGACGACCACCGCGATATCCGTGAATCGCTCACGCGCTACCTGCGCGATCATGGCTTTCGCCTGTCGGCCGCGCCGGATGCGGCCGCCGCGCGCCGGATCGTACGCGACGGCGCGCCGGATCTGGTGGTGCTGGATATCATGATGCCCGGCGAGGACGGCCTGAGCCTGTGCCGCTGGTTGCGCGAAACCACCGATGTGCCGGTGGTGCTGCTCACCGCCGTCGCCGACGAGACCGATCGCATCATCGGCCTGGAGATGGGCGCCGACGATTACGTCACCAAACCCTTCTCGCCGCGTGAACTGCTGGCGCGCATCCGTGCCGTGCTGCGCCGGGCGAGCGCGCTGCCCGCGCAGCGTAACCAGCCGGAGAGCACGGCGGTGCGTTTCGATCGCTGGACGTTCAACACCGCCCAACAGGAACTGGTCGACGACGACGGCGTAGCCGTGGCCCTGTCGACCGGCGAATACCGGCTCCTGCTGGCGTTCGTGAATCATCCCAACCATGTGCTTTCGCGCGAGCAGCTGCTCGACCTGACCCAGGGTCGCGATGCCGAGGTGTTCGACCGCAGCGTCGACAATCAGGTCAGCCGGCTGCGCCGCAAGATCGAGGCAGACCCGGCCAACCCGCGCCTGATCATGACCGTCTGGGGCGGTGGCTATCGGTTCACCGCGGCCTGCGAGGCCGCCTGATGCGCGTCTGGCCGCGCAGCCTGTCGGGTCGGATCGTAATGCTCACGCTGCTGGCGCTGGTGGTGTCGCAGATGGTGAGTTTCTTCATCTTCATGCACGAGCGCGATCGCTTCGTCGAGCGCGTGATTGTCGGCAACATGAGTGAAAGCGTGGCCAGCGCCATACGCACGCTCGACTTCGTGCCGACGGTTCACCGCGGGCAGGCGCTCGCTGCGATGTCGACCGAAGACCTGCGCTATCGGCTGGCGCGCACGCCGGGCCGTCTGTTCGAGCACAACGCAGACGAGAACAGCGATCAGGCACGCGGCTTCGAGCAAGAATTCGCGCGTCGGGTCGGCGTGGAAGTCGAGCGCGTGCACGTGGCCATCGGCCCGGGGCTGGCGCATGGGCCGAGCCGGCGCGCCGGCGATGCGCTACGGGTGGCCGTACAACTCGACGACGGCGCCTGGCTGCGGTCACGCCAGCGCCTGTTCGACCCGACTCGGCGCTGGGCGCGTTTTTCACTGATCACTCTCGTGGTCAGCGGCCTGTTCATGGCGGTGATCGTGATCGTGACCAGCCGGCGCATGACGCGACCCCTGCGTGATCTCGCGCGCGCTGCCGAGCGTTTCGGCCGCGGCGAGGAGGTCGCACCCCTGCCGGAGCAGGGCGCCGAGGAAATTCGTCGTTCGGTCACCGCGTTCAACCGCATGCGCGAGCGGCTCGCGCGTTTCGTGGCCGAACGCACGCGCATGGTCGCCGCACTCGCCCATGATCTGCGTACGCCGATCACCGCATTGCGCCTGCGTCTGGAATTCCTGCCCGACGACGACAACACACGCGCCATGGCCGCGACGCTCGACGACATGGCCAACATGAGCGAGGCGTCGCTGACCTTCATGCGCGAGGAAGCCGCCAACGAGGCGACCCGTAACGTGGATCTGTCCGCGTTGATCGACGCGCTCTGTGAGGACTATCGCGCGAGCGGGGCGACGGTAACCTTCGAACCCGAGGCGCGTATTGCTTTGGTCTGTCGGCCGGTCGCCATCCGGCGGGCACTGCGCAACATCATCGACAACGCGCTCGCCTATGGCCGCGAGGCCAGGATTGCGTTGGTCGACGGCGACCAGGCGGTCACGATCGAGATCATCGATGCCGGGCCGGGTATCGACGAGGCCGATATGAGTCGTGTGTTCGATCCGTTCGTGCGTCTGGAATCCTCGCGTAGCCGCGATACCGGCGGGACCGGGCTCGGTCTGTCGATCGCTCGATCGGTGGTCCAGGGGCACGGCGGCGAGATTGCGTTGGTCAACCGCGAGGCAGGGGGGCTGTGCGTACAGATCCGACTGCCGCGCGATCGTCTGGCCTGAATAGCCGTTTGCGCTGGTGCCGCAGCACGTGTCGGTTGGCCCGAAGTACACCAGCAAGCGCGTTTCCCGGCGACCGGACCTGGCAGTCGGCCACGCCGGCCGTGCCTTCGATATCGCGTTCCAACCGCCGCTCGTGCGGGCAGGGCCGGCAGGATGAGAACGTGGCGACCGACCCTCCGTGGAGCGTCGCTGGTTTGGTCTTTTAGCTTGATTAACCAGCTGGTCGATACCATCGACCGTTGTATGGCGCAGTCTTCGTTGTGCCCTCTGTCTTGATTCGACCCATCGGCCGCGTTGCGGGCGGCGAGTCGACCATTCTGTATTGGCGGTCGCGAGTGTGCGTGCCGCTTAAGGAGCCAACATGACCCAGGCAATACGTTTCCATGAAACCGGTGGTCCGGACGTTCTCAAGTTCGAGGATGTCGAGGTCGGCCAGCCCGGCGAAGGCGAGGTGCGCGTGCGTGTCGAGGCGATCGGCCTCAACCGCGCCGAGGTGATGTTCCGCTACGGCCAGTATCTGGAAGACCCGAAACTGCCGGCCGGGCTCGGCTATGAAGGCGCGGGCGTTGTCGAAGCGGTCGGCGCCGGCGTCGACGGCATTGCCGAAGGCGACGCGGTCAGCGTCATGCCGGCGTTCTCCATGAACGACTACAACTTCTATGCCGAACAGGCGATCGTGCCGGCCCATGCGGTGACGCCGCGGCCGAAGGGTCTCGACGCGGTCCAGGCCTCGGCGGTGTGGATGCCATATCTGACTGCCTACGGCGCGCTGATCGATCTGGGCAATCTGTCGAAAGGCGAGGCGATCGTCATTCCGGCGGCCTCCAGCAGCGTCGGCTTGGCGGCGATCCAGATCGCCAACAGCGTCGGCGCGATCTCGATCGCGGCTACACGCACCGCGGACAAGGCCGATGCCCTGCGCGCGGCCGGCGCGGCGCATGTGATCGTCACCGAGGAACAGGATCTCGCGGCCGAGGTGATGAAGATCACCGATGGTGCGGGCGCGCGCCTGGCCTTCGATCCGGTCGCCGGGCCGATGGTGGAAACGCTCGCCAATGCCATGGGCCAGGGCGGCACGATCTTCGAATACGGCGCGCTCAGCGGCGATGCCACCCCGTTTCCGCTGTTCGCCGCGCTCGGCAAGGGCCTGTCGGTGCGCGGCTACACGCTGTTCGAGGTGGTCGGCGATGCCGATCGTATGGCGCGCGCCAAGGACTTTATCTACAAGGGCGTCGAAGCAGGCGATCTGGTGCCGACCGTGGATCGCACCTTCGCGTTTGCCGATATGGTCGAGGCGCACAAGTACATGGAATCCAACCAGCAGCTTGGCAAGATCGTGGTAACGCTCGGCTAGTGCGATGAAATGGGCACGGCGCATTGCGTTGCGCAGTGTCGTTATCAAAATTTCCAGCTACTGGCGCGACCCCGGTTTGCCGTAATTCGGCGGCCGGGGCTTCTTGCGCCAGGCGGTTGCGCCCTGGCCGGCCAGCGGGTCGGCCAGGGCATTACTAGCGGCAGCGACTGGGCCGTGCAGCGGTCCGGTTTGCGCTGGCGCCCATTGCCATGGGCGCTTGTTTAGCGTCAGGCCTGCCCGCATCAATGGAGTGTTGCTCAAACGATAGAGACAGTCATGAAGATCCTGATGGTGCTTACCTCGCACAGCACGCTCGGCGACACCGGCAAGCCGACCGGCTTTTGGCTCGAAGAATTCGCCGCGCCGTACTACGCCTTTGTCGATGGCGGTGCCGACGTGGTGCTGGCGTCGCCGGCCGGCGGCGCGCCGCCGCTGGATCCCGCCAGCGATGGTGACGACGCCCAGACCGACGCCACCCGTCGTTTCAAGGAAGATGCGGCCGCGCAGCAGGCGCTCGCCGCGACCCACAAGCTGGCCGAAGTCGCCAATGACCGTTACGACGCGGTCTTCTATCCCGGCGGCCACGGCCCGCTCTGGGATCTGACCGAGGATCGCGATTCCATCGATCTGATCGAGCGCAGCTATGGCCAGGGCACACCGCTTGGCCTCGTATGTCATGCGCCTGGCGTACTGCGGCATGCGAAGAACGCCAGCGGCGGGCCGCTCGTGCATGGGCTGAAGGTGACCGGTTTCACCAACACGGAAGAGGACGCCGTCGGCCTGTCGGAGATCGTGCCGTTCAAGGTCGAGGACATGCTCGTCGACAACGGCGGTAACTTTTCCCGCGGCGACGACTGGGCCTCGCACGTCGTGGTGGCCGGCAATCTGGTGACCGGTCAAAACCCGGGTTCCTCGGCATCGGCAGCGCGCACGTTGTTGGCCCAGTTGCAGCCGAAATAGCGACTTGCGGCTCTTTTTGAAGGGCTGTCGAATATCGCTGGAACAGGGCGGATCGCGGCGTATACTCGCGTGAATGATGCAACGCGATGACGCTGTGATCCGCCCTGCGACGCTGGCCGATCTGGACGGCGTGCATGCGCTCGAGCAGGCCTGTTTCGATACGGATGCCCAGAGCCGACGCAGCCTGCGTTATCTGATCAGCCGGGCGCGGTCGGATTTTCTGATCGTGCTCGCTGCGGGACACGTCGTGGCCGACGTGATCGTGCTCTATCGTCGCAATGCGGGCGTTGCCCGACTGTATTCGATTGCCGTGGGCGATGCGGCACGCGGGCGCGGGCTTGGCCTGACGTTGCTGGGTGAAGCCGAGATCGCGGCCGTGGGGCGAGGCTGCCACGCGCTGCGCGCAGAAGCGCGACAGGCCAACAAGGCGTCCCGGACGTTGTTCTCGCGGGCAGGCTATTGCGAGCGCGAACGCCTGCCGGGCTATTACCCGGCCCGAGCCCGCGAGACCGCGCGCGAAGATGGCATCCGTCTGGAAAAGCTTCTCAACCCTACCGAGTAGATCCCGCCCATGGCAGAACCGATACTGGTCGTCGAATCCCTGCGCGACTGGAAAGCGCCGGCACCGGCCGTAAGACTGGTGCTGGCCGATGATTATCTCGGCGACCCGGCCTTTGCCGAGGCCGAGCCGCACGTTATCAATCTTTGCCGTAGCACCCGCTATCAGAGTCTGGGCTACTACTGTTCGCTACTCGCCGAGGCGCGTGGCCATCGCGTGCTGGCGTCGGTCGCGACCTTGCAGGATCTGTCGCGCAAGATTCTATATGGCAGCGAAATCCCGGCGCTGGCGCAGTATCTCGATACGCTGGATACCGAACAGCGCTCGACGCTGCCCGATCATTTCCATGTCTTTCTCGGCCAGTGCGAAGACCCGCTGCTCGCGCCGTTGGCACGACGGGTATTCGAGCAATTCGCCGTGCCGTTGCTGCGTGTCGAACTCCGACATCGCCAGGGCCAGGTATCGGTCGCGGGATTACGCACGCTGTCGATTCGTTCGCTTGAGCAGGACGAGGCCGACTTTCTCGGGCGGGCGGTCGATGCCCATGTGGCCCAGGGTTGGCGTAGCGCGCGCAAGCGTCGTGCGGCGCGTTTCGATGTCGCGATGCTGGTGGACCGCGACGATCCGCAGCCGCCATCCAACCCCGAAGCGTTGGAGAATTTCGTGGCGGCGGGGCGCCGCCTGGGTCTGGAGGTCGAAATCGTCGGCCGACGCGATTTCGGCCGCCTGGCCGAGTTCGATGCGCTTTTCATCCGCGAAACCACGCGTCTGGCCCATCACACCTATGCCTTCTCGCGCCGCGCCGAGCGCGAGGGGCTGGTGGTCATGGACGACCCGACGTCGATCCTGCGCTGTACGAACAAGGTGTACCTCGCCGAGCTGTTGACTCGCTACAAGGTCGCCGCGCCCAAGGCCTGCATCTTCGGCGAGCGTGAAGTCGAGCGGCTGCCCGAGCTACTGGGTTTTCCCATGGTACTCAAGGCGCCAGAAGGCGCGTTCTCCAAGGGCGTGTTCAAGGCAGCGAATCGCGAGGAACTGGCCGAGATCGCCGCACGCCTGCTCGATGATTCGGAGTTGGCGCTGGCCCAGGAGTTCATGCCCACGGAGTTCGACTGGCGTGTCGGCGTTCTGGCGGGTGAGCCACTCTACGTGTGCCAGTACGCCATGGCTGGTGGCCACTGGCAGATCGTCAAGCACGGTGAAGACGGCGACTACAGCGAAGGCGATTCGGCGACGCTCGCGGTAGAAGACGCGCCGCCCGAAGTGGTGGACGCAGCAGTGCGCGCCGCCAATCTGATTGGCGATGGCTTGTACGGCGTGGATCTCAAGCAGACCGCCGACGGCATCCGCGTGATCGAGGTCAACGACAACCCGAGTATCGATGCCGGCATTGAGGACGCCGTACTGGGTGACGGCCTTTATGACCGGATCATGGGCGAGTTTCTACACCGCCTGAAACGACGCACGCGGGTGCGCGGTCGCCCACGCGCCCAGCCGTAAGTGCCATGGCACGCCGTGCGCCTTGCCCGGCGGGCCTTTGATATGATGCGCGTCTGTTGATTCTGCGTAGCCGCGGCACAGCGGCTGCGATTGACATGAATAAAGGCGTTATATGACTGACCGTATCGAAAAAGCGGGCCTGCAGATCGGCAAGCCCCTGCATGATCTGATCGAAAAAGCACTGCCGGGCACCGGTGTCGATCCCGACACCTTCTGGCAAACGCTGGCCTCGCTGGTCGCCGAATTCGGCCCGCGTAACGCCCAGCTGCTGCGCCATCGGCGTGAAATCCAGGAGACCCTGGACAAGTGGCACCGCGAACACCGCGGAGACGCCTTTGACGCCGGCGAATACCGCAAGCTGCTCGAGGAACTCGAATACCTGGTCGGCGACGTGGAGGACTTCAAGGTCTCCTCCGACAACGTCGATCCCGAGATCGCCACCGTGCCAGGCCCGCAGCTGGTGGTGCCGATCACCAACGCGCGCTTCTCGCTCAACGCCGCGAACGCGCGCTGGGGCAGCCTCTATGACGCGCTCTATGGCGCGGACATCATTCCCGAGGACAACGGCGCCGAGAAGGGCACGAGCTATAACCCGAAGCGTGGCGCCAAGGTGGTCGAATGGGCCGCCAAGTTCCTCGACGACACCTTCCCGCTGGCCGACGGCTCACACGCCGACGCGACGGCCTATCGCATCGACAACAACACGCTGGCCGTGGACGTGGGCGACAGCCACACCACGCTCAAGGACAGCAAGCAGTTCGCCGGCTACCAGGGCGACCCGTCCGCGCCGAAGGCCGTGCTGCTGACGCATAACGGTCTGCATTCGGAAATCCAGATCGATTCGGATCATCCGATCGGCAAGGATCACGCCGCCGGCATGAAGGACGTGCTGATGGAAGCGGCCGTCACCGCGATTCAGGATTGCGAGGACTCGGTTGCCGCGGTGGACGCCGAGGACAAGGCGCTCGTCTACGGCAACTGGCTGGGCCTGATGAAGGGCGATCTCGAGGAGAAGGTCGAGAAGGGTGGCAAGACCATCACCCGCAAGCTCAACGACGACCGTGAGTACACGGGCGCCGACGGCGCCAAGCTGACCCTGCCGGGTCGAAGCCTCATGCTCGTGCGCAACGTCGGTCATCTGATGACCACGCCGGCGGTGCTCGATGCCGAGGGCAACGAGATCCCGGAAGGCATTCTCGACGCGCTATGCACCGGCACGATCGCGCTGCATGACCTCAAGCGCAACGGCCCGCGCACCAACAGCCGCGCCGGCAGCGTTTACATCGTCAAGCCCAAGATGCACGGCCCGGCCGAGGTCAACTTCACGGTCGAGCTGTTCGAGGCGGTCGAGAAGGCGACCGGCATGGCGCCCAACACCCTCAAGGTGGGCATCATGGACGAAGAGCGTCGCACCACGCTTAACCTCAAGGCCTGCATCAAGGAAGCGCGCGAGCGCACCATCTTCATCAACACCGGCTTCCTCGATCGCACCGGCGACGAGATGCATACCTCGATGGAAGCTGGCCCGATGCTGCCCAAGGGCGAGATGAAGGCGCAGCCCTGGCTCAAGGCCTATGAAGACAACAACGTCGACACGGGCCTGCAGTGTGGTCTGCGCGGCAAGGCGCAGATCGGCAAGGGCATGTGGCCGGCGCCGGACAACATGGCCGACATGATGGAAGCCAAGATCGGCCATCCCAAGGCCGGCGCCAACTGTGCCTGGGTGCCGTCGCCGACTGCCGCCACGCTGCACGCCATCCACTATCACCGTTGTGACGTGCTGGATCGTCAGGCCGAGCTGGAATCGCGCCACGAGGATTACATCAGTGATCTGCTCACCATCCCGCTGCTGGATCGCGAGTTGTCGGCCGACGAGATCCAGAAGGAGCTCGACAACAACTGCCAGGGGATCCTGGGTTATGTCGTACGCTGGGTCGACCACGGCGTGGGCTGCTCGAAAGTGCCGGACATCAGCGACACCCAGCTCATGGAAGACCGGGCGACCTGCCGTATCTCGTCGCAGCATGTCGCTAACTGGCTGCATCACGGCGTGGCCAGCGAGCAGCAGGTCCGCGAGACCCTGCAGCGCATGGCAGAAGTGGTGGACCGCCAGAACGAGGGCGATTCGGAGTACCAGAACATGGCGCCGAACTTCGACGATTCGATCGCCTTCCAGGCGGCATCCGACCTGATCTTCAAGGGTCTGGAGCAGCCGTCCGGTTACACCGAACCGGTCCTGCATGCGCGCCGCCTCGAACTCAAGGCCAAGCGCGCCGGCTGATCGATTCGTCGATCGTCGTCATCGAAAAAAGCCCGGCTCAGGCCGGGCTTTTTTTATGCCTGTCATTTCAGTTGTGCGGGCTCAATTCGTTGTCTTCTGGATGGGCTGCATGCTCGGCCGCTAATCGTGTTGCTGTATCAGCCATGCCTGCATCGTACAGGGGAAAAGTGATAAACACGTTCTGATAGAGCCTGCTTGCGCAAATGGTTGAATAGCCGAAAGTCTCATTGTCCCTTGCCGTTAGCTGAACGAGGATGATCGAGGACAATTCATAACAATGGAGGGGGATATGTCCGATCGGTCATCCGGTGCGGCGGACGCTTATTGGCGCGCCAATATCCAGTTAGTACTCAAGCTCCTCGTCGTCTGGTTCGTGGTCTCCTATGGCTGCGGCATTCTTCTGGTCGACGTTTTGAACAATTTCCATATCGGCGGCTACCCGCTGGGTTATTTCTTTGCCCAGCAGGGCGCGATCTACGTGTTTCTGTTCCTGATCTTTTTCTATGCGTTCCGCATGAACAAGCTGGATCAGAAATTCGGCGTCGACGAAAAAGAATAGGGAAGGGGCATGGATACACAAACCTGGATATATCTGGCGGTTGGCGGCAGTTTTCTGCTGTACTTCGTTATCGCCATCGTCTCCCGGGCGGGTAGCACCGAGGAGTTTTATGTCGCCGGCGGCGGTGTAGGCCCTGTCGCAAACGGCATGGCCACCGCGGCGGACTGGATGAGTGCCGCCTCGTTCATCTCCATGGCTGGCCTTATCGCGTTTCTGGGCTATAACGCATCGCCCTACCTGATGGGCTGGACGGGTGGCTTCGTGCTGCTCGCCCTGCTGCTTGCGCCTTACCTGCGCAAGTTCGGCAGCTTCACGGTGCCGGCGTTCATCGGTGCACGGTACTACTCGAACGTTGCGCGCACGGTGGCAGTCATCTGTTTGATCGTGGCTTCGATTACGTACGTGATCGGGCAGATGAAAGGCGTGGGCGTGGCCTTTGGCCGCTTCCTGGAAGTGGAGTTCGAAACCGGCGTGCTGATCGGCATGTTCGTGGTCTTCTTCTATGCCGTGCTCGGCGGCATGAAGGGCATTACCTATACGCAGATCGCCCAGTACATCGTGTTGATCTTCGCATTCACGGTTCCGGCCGTGTTCATCTCGATCCAGCTCACGGGCGTGCCCCTGCCGCAGATCGGCCTTGGTTCAACCATGGCGGACGGCTCCGGCGTGTTCCTGCTCGAGAAACTCGACGGGGTGATCACCGAACTTGGCTTCGACAAGTTCACAGCGCCAGAGCACTCGACGCTCAATGTGTTCATGCTCACGTTGTCGCTGATGATCGGTACGGCAGGTCTGCCGCACGTGATCATCCGCTTCTTCACCGTGCGCAAGGTCACCGACGCCCGCAAGTCGGTGGGCTGGGCACTGTTCTTCATCGCCATTCTCTACACCACGGCGCCTGCCGTGGGTGCGATGGCGCGGCTGAACCTCATGGAAACGGTGCAGACCGGACCGGTAGGCGAGGAATCGTCGAGTCTGGAATACGAGCAGCGTCCGCAGTGGTTCAAGACCTGGGAAGGCACGGGCCTGCTCGGGTTCGAGGACAAGAACGGCGACGGCCGGATTCAGTACTACAACGACAAGAATCCGGAATTCCAGGCCACGGCCGACAGCTACGGCTGGGAAGGCAACGAGATGGTCAACGTCGACCGCGACATCATGGTGCTCGCCAACCCGGAAATTGCACAGCTTCCGGCATGGGTGATCGCACTCGTGGCGGCAGGTGGCGTGGCCGCGGCATTGTCCACGGCAGCCGGTCTGTTGCTGGCGATCTCGTCGGCGATCTCGCATGACTTGCTCAAGAGCATGCTCAAGCCGGATATCAGCGAAAAGGGCGAACTCATGGCGGGACGTATCGCCATGACAGGTTCGATTCTGGTGGCCGGCTACCTGGGCATCAATCCACCGGGCTTTGCGGCCGAGGTGGTTGCACTGGCCTTCGGTCTGGCGGCTTCGTCGCTGTTCCCGGCGCTTTTGATGGGTGTGTTCTCCAAGCGCATGAACCGCGAGGGTGCCATTGCCGGCATGCTGGCGGGTCTGCTCGCGACGGTGACGTACATCTTCATCTTCAAGGGCATGTTCTTCATCCCGGGTACCAACCTGTTCCCGGATGATGCAAGTGCCTGGTTCCTGGGAATCCAGCCGGAGTCCTTCGGCGCACTGGGCGCGGCGATCAACTTCACGGTCGCGTTCCTGGTCTCGCGTGTAACGGCCGAGCCGCCTGCCGAGGTTCGGGCGCTCGTGGACGACGTGCGTATTCCGGGCGCTTTGCGCCAAGCGTAATCATCGGGTTCCAAACCGATGACAGGGCCCCGCTTCGGCGGGGCCTTTTTTATGGGCGCCCCGGTGCGAGGGCCTGGTGTGGATACGAACGTTTTCGCAAGACAGCCAGCCGGGATAACTGTATGTTGATCCGAAATGCGATCTTTTCGACTCGTCACCGTGGCGGGCGCGATCGTTATAAGAAATACACGCGCAGTGTGCAGAGTTGAGGAGACGGATCGTATGATCGATCTGGCATTTCTCGGAACGGCTACGTTCTGGAAGTATGCGTCCATGCCGTTTATCAGCGCGATAATCGGCTATATCACCAACCGGGTCGCGATCTGGATGATGTTTCATCCGATCGAGTTCTTCGGTATCTGGAAGCCGTTTCTCGGCTGGCAAGGCATCGTGCCGCGCAAGGCGGCGAAGATGTCGGCGATCGCCACGGATACGATCACCGAAAACCTGATCGACAGCGAAGAGATTTTTTCGCGTCTCGATCCCGAGGAAGTGGCCGAAAAACTCAAGGTGCCACTCAATGAGATGACCGAGGATCTGGTCGCCGAGGTGATGAAGAGCCATCACCCGGAGATCTGGGAACGCACGCCGACTGCCGCGCGCGAAACCATCGTCGCGCGCGTGCAGGCTGCCGTACCGCAGGCGATCGCGGATACCGTGCGCGACCTGCGAGTCGACGTGAATCAGGTATTCGACCTCAAGGACATGGTGGTCACCAACCTGGTGCACCACAAGGAACTGATGAATCGGATTTTCCTCGAAACCGGCAAGGAGGAGTTCAAGTTTATCGGACGGTCCGGGGCTTACTTCGGCTTCCCGCTCGGCATGATTCAGATGCTCGTCTGGATCTTCTTCCAGCCGTGGTGGCTGTTGCCCGTGTTCGGCATGTTCGTGGGCTGGTTCACGAACTGGGCCGCGCTGAAGATGATCTTCAACCCGAAAGAGAAGCACCGTATCGGGCCGTTCACCTTCCACGGCCTGTTTTTCAAGCGCCAGGAAGATGTCGCACGTGCTTACGGCGATCTGGTGGCCAACGAAGTTCTGGCCCCCGCGAATATCCTGCAACAGGTGCTCAAGGGACCCTATTCGGACCGGATATTCACCATCATCGCCCACCATGTCGGTGAGGCGATTGACGATAGCGCCGGCCCGATCCGCTCTTTTGTAAGCTGGACGGTCGGCGACGTGAACTATATTCGTCTCAAGCAGACGGCCGTCGACCGGCTGATCGCATACACGCCCGACGCGCAGGGCAGTGCGTCGCCTGCGATGCAGGAGTTCATCCGTTATACCAACGAGACCATGGCGATCGAGGAGACACTTGTCGATCGCATGCGCCAACTGTCGCCGCGCAAGTTCGAAGGCATGCTGCGGCCAGCGTTTGAAGAGGACGAATGGATTCTGATCGCCGTGGGTGCCGCGCTCGGTTTCGCGGTGGGTGTATTCCAGTTCATCGTGCTTTTCGGGGGCGGCGGCTAGCCGGGCACGCGTTTTTCGGAAGGAGTTTTACAAGGTGGATAGGAAAAAGGAGCGCTACGACGCTTTCGCGCCCGAGTTTCAGGCCGAGGACAAGGCACCTCTACCCTTGCATGTACTGCGACGCACGGCGCTTTGGCTGGGCCGTCGCCCGGTCGCCGGTATCGGCATACGCGCGCTGCGGCGCGCGGAGTACATGGCGCTCAAGGGCCTCGGTGAGCGTCTCGATCGCGCCGGCGTGACACCGGCGGACCCGCTCGGCAACGCGCCCGAGAGCGCTTATCCGGACCTGCCGGCCCAGATTTTCGCGGAGTTGCTGGACGCATCGCGGGGTACCGATCAGCAGGCCATCGAGCAGGATTTCTATGTGCGCCTGCTGCGTCAGCTCAACCCCTCGCAGGCGCGTATTCTCGTGCTCATGGCTGACGGCAGCACCTGGCCGATGGTGCATGTGAATGCCGGCATGCTGCCGGGGGTGGGATCGCATCGCGTGCTCTCCTATGCCTCGAGCGTGGGCAAGGAAGCCGGTGTGCTCCTGCGTGCCCAGGTGCCCAACTTCATTGCCCATATGTTCGCGTTGGGCCTGATTTCGGTCGGCGGCGAGGACAAGGATCTGGAGCCCGATTACGAAATTCTCGAGGCCGACACGCTCGTGCGCGATGCGATGGCGCATGTCGAAACGGATCTGAACCAGTATCCGAACATCGAGCGTTGCACAATCCAGCTCAGCGAATTCGGCGAGGCCCTGTGCGATGTCGCGCTGCCCAAGGGCGAGCCCTGATGGGGCGAAATGGGCGCGCGCCTATAAAGACGATAGAATTCTCGTAATTAGCTAGACCCGTGTGCGCGAAGGATCGGCTTTTGCCGCTGCGAAATCGGGGCGCGCCGGCCTACGCCGGATTATGGCGGGCCGGCATTCATCCTCGCGCGTATTGCGGTATTAACGAGGACAGCATGCATCAGGTCGGAATCGAAGTACTTGAACGCCACGCGCGTGGCGGGATCTGGTGGTTCGACACCGAGACCGGTGTGATCTATTGGTCCGACGGGATCTACAAGCAGCACGGTCTGAAGCGTGAGGACTACACGCCGGACCTGGAATCAGCTCTGGCCTTCTATACCGAGGAATCGCGCGCGCGACTTGAAGCGGCGCTGGCGCGAGCCACCGAGGAAGGTTCGGGCTACAGCCTCACCGTGGAAATCTGTCGGGCCGACGGCAGCCAGCGATTTGCCCAGGCGATAGGGCAGGTCGAAGAGCGACCCGGCAAGCCGCCGTTACTGGCCGGTGCGTTACTCGACGTGCATGATCAGGTGGTCGCCCAGAATGAAAGCGCCGAACGCGAGCGCCAACTCCTCGAAGAAACGACGCGATGGCGTATTGCGAGTGAGAACGCCGGCCTGGGCCTGATCGATATCGACATGGATCGTGATATCTATCGGATTTACGGACGATTCGGCTCCAGCGTGGGTCTGAGTGAGGGCGATGAGGTCGCGCTTGAGCGCGCACAATGGTTGACCTGGATCCACGAGCACGACCGTGCGCAGCGTAAGCGCCGTATCGACGCGCATCTGGCCGGCAACTCGCTGGATTATGTTTCGGAATACCGCCTGAAAGTGCCCGGCCGCGACGAAATATGGGTCAAGGAAGCGGGCCAGCAACTCGATCAGAAGAACGATCGACGCATTGTCGGCACGCTCTCGGACATCACGGCGCGCAAGCGCAGTGAAGCCGCATTGAACCAGTCGCAGCGCCGTCTACGAGAGACAATGAGCCATGCGCCGACGGGGATTGCGCTGGTTTCGCCCGAAGGGCGCTGGCTGTCGGTCAACCGGGCGCTGTGCGAAATCGTCGGCTACGACGAGATGGAGCTGCTGCGTACCACCTTTCAGGACATCACCCATCCAGACGATCTCGAAACGGATCTTGCATACGTGCACGACCTACTCGAGGGGCGTCGCCTGGATTACATGATGGAGAAGCGCTATTTCCACAAGCAGGGCCATATCGTCGACATTCAGCTCGACGTGTCCCTGCTGCGGGATGAACAAGGTGAGCCACTGTATTTCATCTCGCATATCCAGGATATTTCCGAGCGCAAGCGCGCCCATCGCCAGCTTTTCGAGGCCAAGGAACTGGCCGAGGTGACGTTCGAGGCGATCGGCGAGGGCGTTGTCCGTGTCGACGCAAACGAGGTTGTATCGGAACTCAACAGCGCCGCAGCACAACTGCTCGGCCTGCCGCGTTCCAGCATCGTGGGCAACAAATTCGGTGACGTGATTCGATTTTTCGACGCCGAAGAAGATCGTCAGCTGCCTGATCCGCTGTCGGGTGTTTTGACCGCGGGTGACCGCGTGCGGGTGCCGATCTTCACACGGCTGCAGCGCGCCGACGGCGATTTCATATCGATCGTCGATTCCATCTCGCCGATCCACGACGACACCGGCGCGATCCAGGGCGCGGTCTTCGTGTTTCAGGACATCAGCGAAGCGCGGCGCATGACCGACGAGCTGGTTCACCAGGCCAGCCATGACGCGTTGACCGGTCTGCCCAACCGGCGTGGCTTTCAGGAAGCGCTCGATCGCACCTGGGCGCGCGTCAAGCAGGGCGCGCTCAACGCCTTCGTGATGTATCTGGATCTGGATCATTTCAAGACGGTCAACGATACCGGCGGGCATTCGGCCGGCGATGAGCTGCTGCGCCAGATCGGGCTGCGCCTTCGCGCACTGCTGCGTGGCAGTGATGTGCTGTCACGCTTGGGTGGTGACGAGTTTGCGGCCATCGTGCATACGGAAGATCTGGAAGGCGCGTGCATCGTCGCCGACAAGATCGTCGCAGAGATTTCCGATCTCGATTTTGCGCATGGGGAGCGACGCTACGCCGTAGGCGTGAGCATCGGTATCGCTGCGCTTGATCGTCGTCTGGCGTCGACCGAGGCGGCCCTGATACACGCCGACGCGGCTCTGTATGTGGCCAAGGACAGCGGCCGCAATCGTTATCACGCCTATAGCGACGACAGCGAGGCCGGCGCAGAAGCATCGCGTTATATCGATACAGCCGAACTGCTGCGATCCGGGCTCGAACAGGACCGCTTCATATTGTATCTGCAAGCGATCGTCGACGATCAAGGCAGACGACTGGGCTACGAGGCGCTGCTGCGTTTTGACGGTGACGCCGGGGTTGTCGGCCCGGATGCTTTTCTTCCGACCGCCAAACGTCTGGGCATGATGGGCCGGATCGATCGCTGGGTGGTGGCCCGGGCCATTGCGCTGATCAAACACTACGAAAGCTGTGGACTCTGGCCTCACGATTGCGCCTTGAGCATCAATCTCAGCCCAGTGAGCATCGCCGATCCAAAGTTCCATACCGAACTCATTGCGCTGCTTGAGCAGAAACAGGCGAATCCGAGTCAGCTCATGTTCGAGATCACCGAGAGCGAAGCCCTTTACGGCGAGCATTATCCGCAGCTGATCCAGAACCTGCGTGACCGCGGCTACCAGGTGTGGCTCGATGACTTTGCCAGCGGTTACAACAGCTTCGACATGCTCAAGCGTGCCGCGGTGGATGGCATCAAGATCGACCGCTCTTTCGTCGGCGGGCTGGAGAAGGATCCGATCGACCGTGCCGTGGTGCGTTCTATCGGCACCGTATCGCGGGCGTTGCAGCTGGGCGTCACAGCCGAGGGCGTCGAGACCGAAGCGGTACTCGAATTGCTCAAGCGCGCGGGTATTCGTCGGTTCCAAGGTTATCTCTTTCATCGTCCTGAGCCCGCGAAGATAGCCTTGGGCGGTGCGCTGGGCGGTATCGCGAGCGGCTAACTCCCCGTGGTGCAAACCTGCCGCCTACGGTGTCGTCGTGTGGCAGGCCCGGCGTCAACGTCGGGGGAGGCGATGGGTATACCCGTTGTGGGCCCTCCAACAAGAGATCCCCGCCCATGAGTTTGAAAAAAGGCGCTGCTCAATGAAGCCCATGCGATTTTCTCCCTTAGCCCGCCTGAGCACATACGGCGCGATTCTCATGTTCGCGTTGTTGTGCAGGGTGGCAACCGCACAGGCCGACGACGAGGTCGTACTGCCGTCGCAGGTCCAGCAGGGCGCGATGGTGATTGGCAAGGTGCCGCCCGGGAGTCGCGTCGTATACGACGACCGCACGCTCGACGTGACCGACTACGGCACGATCGTGTTCGGCATCGGCCGGGATGCCAGCGGCAGTGCCGTTGTCGAGATCACGCCGCCGGGCGGCACGAGCCGACGAGCGCAGGTGGCGATCATCCCGCGTGATTTTCCGGTCGAGCGGATCAACGGCGTGCCGCCGAAGACCGTATCGCCGCCTGCAGCCGTGGCGAAGCGCATTGCCCGTGAACGCGCGCAGGTCACCAAGGCGCGGGTAACCAGCAATGATGGCCTGGGCTTCGCCGAGCATTTCATCTGGCCTGTACGCGGCCGGATCAGCGGCCGCTTCGGCAATCAGCGTGTCTACAACGGCACGCCCGGTTCGGCGCATTCCGGCATGGATATAGCGGCATCGCGCGGCACACCGGTCAAGGCGCCGGCCGCAGGCACGGTGGTGCTTGCCGAACCGGATCTGTATTTCACCGGCGGCACGATTCTGATCGACCACGGATACGGCATCGGCTCGAACTTCCTGCACCTGTCGCAACTCGATGTGGCAGTGGGCGACACCGTGGCGCAGGGCGAGGTGATCGGCGAAGTTGGCGCCACAGGCCGTGCGACCGGCCCGCATCTGCACTGGGGCATGACCTGGTTCGGCACGCGGATCGATCCGCTTCTGGTGCTGGAACGCGGCGGCTGAGCAGCGTTCTTCGAAAGCGATCTATTCGCCGAACAGTTCCTGGCCAAGCGCGACGCGTTTGGCGGCGGAGGAGGGCACGCTTTCGAGCGCACGCACCTTTTCCAGACGGCTGCGCAGGCCCATCTGATTGGCGAGCTGAATATTCAGGCCGGGACGGGCGTTGTACTCGAGCACGAGCGGCCCATGCTCGGCGTCCAGCACAACATCGACCCCCAGATAGCCCAGCTGGGTGAGATCGTAGGAGCGCGCGGACAGCTCCAGGAGCAGCTGCCAGTCGGGCACCTGAATGCCGCGCACGACGTTGCCCGAATCCGGATGTGAATCGAGCACGTTGTTGAACCAGACGCCGTCGACCGTGCAGCCGGTCGCCAGATCGATCCCGGCGCCGATAGCGCCTTGATGCAGGTTGGCCTTGCCGTCCGACTGGCGGGTGGGCAGGCGCACCATGCTGGCCACGGGCACGCCGCGAAACACGATGGTGCGGATATCGGGCACGCCCTGGAAGCTGATCGAGTCGAAGACCGCATGCGGTTTGACCCGATACTCGATAATCGCGCGGTCCGGCAGACCGCCTAGGCTGTACATGCCGGAGAGAATATTCGAGATGAAATGCTCGATCTCGCCGCGCGAAACGCTGATGCCGGACGAGCGCACGAACTGGCTGCCGCGCCGGCCGCTGATCACCATGATGCCGTTGCCGCCGGAACCTTGCGCCGGTTTGATCACGAAATCCTGATGATCACCCAGCATGTTGTCGAGATCGCGAACCTGATGCTCGGTTTCGATCACGCCGTAAAGCTCAGGCGTCGCGATACCGGCCTCGAGCGCGAGCTGCTTGGTCTTGAGCTTGTCGTCGACCAGCGGGTAGTACTTACGCTTGTTGTAAATACTGATGTAATCGCCGTTGCGCTCGTTCATGCCGAGGATGCCGAGCTTTTTCAACGTCGACGGCAGCCGCAACGGCGGGTTACGCCGAATCAGTCTCAGCCGGCTACGCCAGCTTCGTCCCACGGTACTCATCCCTTGCTGGTGATCGCGCGGGCCGCGGAGCGAAAGCGCCACAGCTCGGACAGGCGATAGCCGGTATAGCGGCCGGCCAGCAGGGTGAAGGCCAGGACCAGCAGAAGCAGTTCCGGGAACACGAAGGCGAGGTACTCGGCCAGCGGATGAGTCATGACAAGGAAGCCAACCGCGGCAACCGCGAGACTGCCCAGCCCCGAGAGCATGGCGTCCTTGGGCCCGTTTTCGTCCCAGACGATCGACATGCGCTCGATGGTCATGGCGAGAATCACCATCGGGAACAGTGCGATCGAAAGGCCGTGTTCCATGCCGAGCTTGTGGCTGACCACGGATACACCGGCCATGAGCAGAATCACGATCGTCAGCATCGAGGCCAGTCTTGGCACCAGCAACAGTTTCAATCGTTCCAGATAGAACCGGACGATCAGACCCAGTGCGACGAGCACGGAGAACAGGATGCAGCCCCACAGCAGCTCGGTTTCGCGAAAGGCGAGAGCGATCAGTACCGGCATGAAGGTACCAAAGGTACGCAGGCCGATGAAGTTGCGCAGCAGTACCACGACCAGCGCGCCCAGCGGCACGGTGAGCAGGATCTTGTAGGTGTTCTGGGTCGCGATCGGCAGCGACAGCAGCGAATATTCGAGTACGTCGGAATTGAGCAGGCGCGCGCGCTGCTGGGCGAGGCCCATGACATCGCGCGAGGTCTTGAGCGCGGAAAACTGCACGCTCGCATCGCTGGCGCCGTCTAGATCGACCAGCGGCATGTCGCCGGCGTACCAGACCAGCGCGTCGTTCGGGAAACCGGCGGCGCCGGTACGCGGGTTGAAGGCCAACCAGCGCTCACCGTTGTAGACCTCGAGCCACGGCACCAATGAGCCGTGGCGCAGGCTGCCGGATAGCGGCAGCACATGGGCGATACGGGAAGGAATACGCGCGCCGGCGAGAATGTATTGCAGCTGCTCGACCTGGGCGATACTGCTGGCGGCCTCGTCGCGCAGAACCTTCACCTCGGCTTCGGGACTCGGATCGTTGAAGCGGCGCAGCAGTTCCTGAGCGAACGACGACGTATCCGCCGAGCGCGCGCGAACGCTATCGAGCAGCGTGAAGACGGCCGCACGGACCGGGTCCGAATATTCCGGTATGTCCGGATAGGTCGGCGTCGGCAGGGTGCGATCGCGGTGGGCCGATTGATCTTCGGTCAGCACCACACGGTAATAAAGCGTTTGCGGGCCGCTGAGATTACGCGCCGCCCACTGCACCACGCGGTTCGCGCCTTCGTCATCCGTTGCCAGACCATAGCCGGCGGAGATGAAATTCTCGTCGAGCACCGAGAAGCCGGGCGGCGTCTTGGGCACGGCGAGATCGATCTTGGCGGACTGGTCTTCGCCGTTGAAGCGCACCGTCGCTTCCGCCGTCCAGACCTGCGCGCTGCTCTGCGGCGTAAGCGGCACGCCGAGACGATCAATCTTGTAGTAGCACAAGCCCAGGGCGCTGACCACGAGGATCAGCGCCAGTATTTTCAGATGGAGATCTTTCACAAGCAGCGTCCGTTGCTATCAGTCGTCGTCTTCGTCGGACGTCTTCTCGTTTTCGACAACCTTCGAATCGTGGTCGCACTCGGGTTCGTTCAGGAACGTCTCGCTTACGTCGATCAGGCCGAGATGCTTGATGGTGCGGCGGCCCAGCAGCATCGGGTAGATCATGTCGCCGCGATCACGCAGCGAGAACTGCTCTTCGTAGATGGTGTCGTTCATGCATACCTCGAGCAACACGACCGGGCGCTCGTCGCTGCCGCCGGCACCGCTGACTTCCAGCTCGCGATAAAGCGGGCGCTCGTATTCCTTGCTCACCATTTCGTCGGTGCGCTGATCCTCGACGCGGGTCTTGAACCGTACCCAGGATTCGTCGTCCTTCTTGAACGTCTCGATATCCGTAGCATGCAGCGAGGAAGTGAGGGCGCCGGTATCCAGCTTGGCTTTCAGGGTCACGCCCCAGGGCACGAGCTGAGCGTTTTCCACCCAGCCGTAAACCGTCTTGTCTTCCTTGGCGTGAACGGTGGCAGCTGCCGTGAGCAGCACGCAGAGCAGGAGCGTGTTGCTCAGGATACGAGTCGTCTTCATCAATCGGTTCCTTGCGAACGGCTTATCGCGGTGGGCTTGTCTTGAACGGTTGTTATGAGGTGCCGGACGAGCGGTTGATGGCTCGATGGCCGATATCGCGACGATACATGGCATCGCGCCAACTGATTTGCGCAACGCCAGCATAGGCGCGCGCCTGCGCCTGGGCAACGTCGTCGCCGAGCGCGCACACGCACAGCACACGGCCGCCGTCGGTACGCACGCTGCCGTCGTCGGCCAGACGGGTGCCGGCATGAAAGACCTGGACCCCGGTGGCCTCGGCGGCCTCGAGGCCGAAGATCTCGTCGCCCTTGTCGTAGCTGCCGGGATAACCGCCGGCGGCCATGACCACGCCGAGCGCGGCCTGGTTATGCCAGTCGGCCTCGGCCTCATCCAGGCGCTCGTCGAGCGCGGCTTCGATGAGATCGATGAGATCCGAGCGCAACCGCATCAGGATCGGCTGGGTTTCCGGATCGCCCAGGCGGACATTGAATTCGAGCACCCGCGCTTCGCCGGTCTCGTCGATCATCAGGCCGGCGTACAGAAAGCCGGTGAAGGCGTGGCCGTCGGCGGCCATGCCGGCGACCGTGGGCCGGATCACGCTATCCATGACGTGTTCGAAAACGGCGTCGGTCATCACCGGGGCGGGGGAGTAGGCGCCCATGCCGCCGGTGTTGGGGCCGGTATCGCCGTCGTGCGCGGCCTTGTGGTCCTGCGAACTGGCCAGCGGCAGGATGTTGTTGCCGTCGACCATGGCGATGAAACTGGCTTCCTCGCCGGTCAAAAAGGCTTCTACGACGATGCGCGCGCCGGAATCGCCAAAGGCGTTGTCCTGGAGGATGTCACGCGCGGCGTCGAGGGCTTCATCGACGGACTGGGCGAGGTAAACGCCCTTGCCAGCGGCGAGACCATCGGCCTTGACGACAATCGGTGCGCCGATCTGGCGAATATGGGCCGCGGCTTCATCGTAGTCGGTGAACACCGAATAATCGGCAGTCGGAATCGCGTGCCGCGCAAGGAAGTCCTTGGAGAACGCCTTGCTGGCTTCCAGCTGCGCGGCATCGCGGCCCGGACCGAAACAGCGCAGACCGGCTTCCTGGAACACGTCCACGATACCGTCGGCGAGCGGCGCCTCGGGGCCGATCACCGTCAAGGAAACATCGTTGTCGCATGCGAAATCGCGCAGGCCTTCGAGATCGGTCGCGGCCAGCGCAAGATTTTGTACCCCTGCCATGCGCGCGGTGCCGGCATTCCCGGGCGCCACGTAGACGTGGCTTACGCGTGAAGAGGCGGCAATCTTGACCGCGAGCGCGTGCTCGCGCCCGCCGCTGCCCACGATCAGGACTCGGTGCTGTGTCTGACTCATTTGGTGTTCGATCCGCGGTGAACGCCCCTGTACCGGCGCATGGATACGCCGGTGCCCTCGCTGCGGCGCAAGCTTAGCAAAAACGGGGACAAAAACCGTTGCGAAACGTTGTCATCGAATTGAAACGAAACCGTCACGCTGCAGTGATCTGGCGGGCTGACCATGATCGCGGGTCCGTGATGGAGAAAGCGATGAGCGACGAGAACGAAGAACGCCCGGTGCTGCGCTATCGCAGCGTATTCATATCCGATGCCCATCTGGGCACCGCGGGGAGCCAGGCCGAGTCACTGGCCGCGTTTCTCAAGCAGTGTCAGTGCGAAAAACTCTATCTGGTCGGCGACATCATCGACGGCTGGCGGCTGCAGTCGACTTTCTTCTGGCCGCAGGAACATACCAACGTCATCCGCAAGATATTGACCAAGTCCAAGCGTGGCACGCAGGTCTACTACGTGACCGGCAACCACGACGACTTTCTGCGCAAGTTCGTCGACTACGAACTGCGCATGGGCAACATCCATGTCGTCAACGACTGCATCCACGTCACCGCCGACAACCGCAAGCTGTTCGTCATCCACGGCGATCTGTTCGACGTGGTCACCCGCTACCACCGCTGGGTCGCGCGGATCGGCGATGTGGCCTATGTGACGCTGCTGCGCGCCAACCGCTACGTCAACGGCGTGCGCGCGCGGCTGGGCTATCCCTACTGGTCGCTGTCAGCCTATGCCAAGCACAAGGTCAAGTCGGCGGTGAACTTCATCAGCGAATTCGAAAAGGCCGTGGCCCACGAGTGTCGCCGGCGCGGCTTCGACGGGGTGGTCTGTGGGCATATCCATCATGCCGAGATGAAGACCATCGAAGGCGTGAGCTACTACAACTCGGGCGACTGGGTGGAATCCTGCAGCGCGCTGGTCGAGCATTTCGACGGCCGCATGGAAATCGTCTACTGGAGCGATCTGCAAAACGGCATTCAGCCGAGCAACGTCACGCCCCTGCGTGTCGCGTAGGCACGCCTGCGTGGCCCCGCGGTTAGAATGACGCGCTGTTGTTCACCCGATAGGCCGCCATGTCTGCCGATAGTACGCTCCACGAAGGCGAATTCCTGCGTCTGAAACGCCGAGACAACTGGGAATATGTTGAACGCGCCAATGCGCGCGGCGCGGTGATTATCGTTGCGCTCACCGCAGACGACGAACTGTTGCTGGTCGAGCAGCCGCGTTTCCCTATGCAGGCAAACGTGATCGAACTGCCCGCTGGCCTGGTCGGCGATATCGTCGGCGAAGAGGACGAGGCGCTGGAAGTGGCCGGCGCGCGAGAGCTCGAGGAAGAAACCGGCTATCGCCCGGCACGGCTCGAATTTCTCACCGCCGGTCCGCCCAGCGCCGGCCTCGCAAACGAGGTGATCAGCTTCTATCGCGCCTACGATCTCACCCGTATCGATGCCGGCGGCGGCGACGACAGCGAAGACATCACGCCCCACGCAGTGCCGCTGGCCGAAGTCGAATCCTGGCTGGCCGCGCAACAGCGCACTGGCAAGTATGTCGATCCGAAGATCTTCACCGGCCTGTATTTCCTGCAAGCCGATCGCTCAGGTCGCTGATTTCTACCGCCTCGATGGCCCGGTCGCTGGCGAGGCAGGCGGCGTAGCCGTCGGCGAGGGCGAGGGCGCGCAGTGGCCAGGCCCGTGCATCCAGATGTGCGGTATCGCCGTGCAGGGTGAGCGCACGAATACGCTTTAGCCCCACCCTACCACTGGCCTTGACCGTGGCCTCGCGCGCGCACCAGTAGTCGAAGAAAGCCAGCGGTTGCTGTGCGACATGCTGCTGCTCGGCTACGTCGAGCAGGCGCGCCATACGTGTCATATCACGCGGGCGCCGATATTCCACATCCAGACCGATCATGCCCTCGTCGCAAAGCGCACAAGCCACCAGTGCTTCGCTGTGCGAAATGCTGAACGCCGGCGCGCCGGCGATCTCGGGCCGGCCGGCGGGGTTGAAGCCGATACGAGCCAGGGTCTCTCCCGGATAGCCAGCGCCCATCAGCAATTGCTGCAATAGCCATAAACCCGTGCGGCTGCGGCTGCGCGCCCCCTGGCTGGCCATACGCTCGAAGCGCTCGCGATAGGCCGGTGGATCGTTGTCTGCGCCCCAGTCTAATCGCAGCGGCTGGTCGACTGCGGGCAGAAATGTGTAAACTACATGTACCACAACAAATATTCGTTAAGGTTCTTTTTGCACGCAGGCAGCGAATGCCTGGGAGACAAACGCTGCGTGTCGATTGAGGACGTTCGAGATGTCCATCAGCCTAGCCGATATCAATCCCGCGGCCCATGTGCCCGGGCCCTCGGCGCCGTTTGCGATCGCACCGGACGACGCTACGCGACGCATGCTCGTGCGCTGGCATGGCGCCTATGGTGACGTCTATCGGGTGCCCGCCGAGCGTGGCGATGCGCGACATTGGGTCATCCATGACCCGGCAATGGTCCAGCAGGTCCTTGTCGGCCACGCCGGCCGCTATGCCAAGGGCATCGGCCTGGAGCGTGTTCGCCTGCTGCTCGGTAACGGGATTATGGTCAGCAACGGTGAGTTCTGGGCGCGCCAGCGGCGTCTGATCCAGCCTGCCTTCAGGCCGCGCCGGCTGGCGGATTTCAACACCATGATCTTGGCCGAGAACGAACGTCTGGGGACACGCTGGATGGGCTTCGCGGCGCGTGGTGAGACCCTGGACGGGGCGGCCCATGTCAGCGAGCTGACGCTGGTGATCGTGCTCCGGTCCGTGTTCGGCGCCGACTATGAAACCCTGATGGCCGACGGCGCCAATCCTTTCGCGCTGCTCAGGAGGACGCGACCCGCGATCTGCGTTTCGCGGCGCGTTTTCATCGGCTCGGCCGGGTGGTGGCTTCGATTGTCGCGGCTCGCGAGGCAAGCGGCACGCAGGCGTTCGACTTTCTCGGTCATCTGCTGGCGGCGCACCCTAAGAACGCGCCGGCCGAGAGCGCGGGCATGACCCGGGACGAGCTCATCGATGAGGTCATGACCCTGATCGTCGCCGGCCACGAAACCACGGCCAGCGCGCTGGCCTGGGCCTGGTACGAGATCGCGACCCACCCGCGCGTGCTCGAGCGCCTGCTGGCCGCGGTGGATGCCCTCGACGCCGGCGAGATCGCACAGTTCTGTGCCCGCCCGGGCGCACGGCTGACGTTTGTCGACGCCGTGATCAGGGAAGTGTTGCGCCTCTATCCGCCGGGCTGGCTGCTCTCGCGTCGGGCGCTCGTGCCCGACCGGCTCGGCGATCATGACATCGAGGCCGGCGACCAACTTTTCATCAGCCCCTATGTGCTGCATCGCCATGCCGACTACTGGCAGGCGCCGGAAACCTTTGCGCCGGCGCGTTTTCTGGCGTCCGGCACGCCGGGTCACCGGTTCGCGTTCCTGCCGTTTGCTGCCGGCCCGCGCCATTGCGTGGGCGAGCAGATGGCCATGACCGAGATGCGCGCCCAGCTGGTCACCACGTTGCGCCGCCTGCGCCCGGTCTATGCCGGCAACCGTGCACCGCGGCTCGAATCCCGTATCAACCTGCGTCCCGGCGCCGGCGGTGTGCCGCTGCGCTGGGTACGCCGATAACACCCGTCTTACAGGTTTTGCCCATGTCATCTTTCACCACACTGGCCGATGCCCTGGATGCCCAGGTCGGCAGCCCGAACGAGATCGGTTTCATCGACGGCAGCCACGAGGAACGCGGCCTGAGCTATCGCCAGCTCGCCCAGGCGGCGGAACGCCAACTGGCCGTACTGCAGACGCTCGGAGCGAAGCCGGGCGACCCGGTGATCCTGTTCGTCGAGGACAACCTGCGCTTTCTGCAGTTCTTCTGGGCCGGGATCTATGGCGGGCTCGTGCCGGTGCCGATCGCGGCCGGCGCCAGCGACGCGCATCTGGAAAAACTGATCAAGGTCTGGCGTCACCTGGACGAGCCGCGGGTGGTCGCTGCGCCGAAACATCTCGAACGCGCGCGCAGCTGGCTGGAAGACCGCGGCGACGAAGCCGCGTCCGCGCGCCTCGCCGGGCGCGCGCTCTCGGACGAGCCGCCGAGCGTGGATACTCCCGCGGTGCGGGCACCGCTCGCCCCCGAAGATACCGCCTTCATCCAGTTCTCCTCCGGCTCGACCGGCGATCCCAAGGGCGTGGTGCTCACGCACGCCAACCTGCTGGCCAATATCGCCGCGATCAGCGAAGGCTCGCGCTTCGCCGCCGACGAGATCGCGGTCTCGTGGATGCCACTGACCCATGACATGGGCCTGATCGGTTTTCATCTGACGCTGCTCTGCCACGGCTTCACTCACTACCTGATGGCGCCCGAGCTGTTCGCGCGCCGGCCGTTGCTGTGGCTGGAGAAAGCGGCCGAAAAACAGGCCACGCTGCTGTGCTCGCCGAATTTCGGTTATCGCCACACCTTGAAGGCGATCGCCGCGAAGGGCCTGCCTGCGCTCGATCTGTCTGCGGTACGCCTGATCTACAACGGCGCCGAGCCGATTGCCCCGGCACTGGCGCGCGAGTTTCTCACCACGCTGGCTCCCACCGGCCTGTGCGAGGACGCCATGTTCCCGGTCTACGGCCTGGCCGAGGCGAGTCTGGCGGTCACGTTCCCGCCGGCCGGCGCGGGCCTGCGCAGCCTGTCGGTCGCGCGCGGCGAACTCGGCGTGGGTGACGTCGTGCGTTTCGACCGCAGCGACGCCGCGCTAGAGCTTGTCTGTCTGGGCCAGCCGGTGCAGGGCACCGAGGTGTGTATCGCCGACGACGAGCGGCGCGTGGTCGCGGCCGACGTGGTGGGCCGGGTCTGGATCCGGGGCGCCAACGTCACCGCCGGCTATCACGCCAACGCGGCCGCCAACTGCGCAGCGCTGGCGGATGAGGGTTGGCTGGATACGGGCGATCTCGGTTTCATGCACGACGGCGAATTGCTGATCACCGGGCGAGCGAAGGAGATCCTGTTCGTCAACGGCCAGAATCACTATCCGCAGGATCTCGAAGCCCTGGCACAAACGCTCGACGGTATCGAGCCGAACAAGGTGGCTGCTGCCGGCGTGCGTGCGCCGGGCGCACAGGCCGACGAACTGGTGTTCTTTGTGATCTATCGCGGTCGCCTGGCGGACTTCGTGCCGCTGGCGCGCTCATTGACCGCGCATATCAATCAGCGCGCCGGGCTGGTCGTCGCCCATGTGTTGCCGGTACGCCAGATACCGCGAACCACGAGCGGCAAGCCGCGGCGCGCCCAGCTGGCGCGCGATTATGCCCAAGGCGCCTTTGCGGCGATCGCCAGCGAATTGGCCGCGCTGATGGCGGCGCCGGCACCGCCGGAAGCAGATGGCGCCACGGACCTGGCCCGGCAACTGAAGACGATCTGCGACGAGGTCGTGCCCAAACGCAACATCGGCCTCGACGACGACCTGTTCGAAAGCGGCTTGTCCTCGCTGGAGCTGGCGCAGATCCACGAAGGCATCGAAGAACACTGGCCGGATCGCCTGGATATGACCGATCTGTTCGAATACCCGACCATCAACGCGCTGGCCGCCTACCTGCAGGGCGAAACGGTTGCCGCCTAGTCGCCTGCCCGGTCGCTGACAGGCGCGCGCGGCGGGCGGGGCGTGGTGCCGATCTGACGATCGGCTTCTGCGGTGAGCAGGTCGAGGCGTGCGCCCAGGGTTTCTGCGGCGCGCTCGATCGCATCGCCGCGGTTCACGGTGAGCGGTTCGCCGATCGTGATCACCACGCGCGCGAACGGCTTGGGGATCATCAGCCGGTCCCAGGAGCCGATCTGCCAGTAGCGATCGGCCGAAAACGCCATGGGCAACAACGCTGCCCGCGTCATCTGCGCGAGCATCAGGGTGCCCGGCTTGGCTTCGAACGCGGGGCCGTGTGGGCCGTCCGGATGAATGATCGGCGATACGCCGGTCTTCATCACGCCATAGAGATCGCGCATGGCACGGGCGCCGGTACGGGTGGCAGAACCACGAATGATTGTGGCGCCCATGCCGTCGACCACGCGGGCGACGAGTTCGCCGTCCCGCGAAGGCGAAACCAGAAAGCCGGGCCGCAGGCCGCGGTCTTTTGCCCGTAGCAGATAGCCCACGCTTACGCTCAAGCGCTGGTGCCAGCAGCAGGGCAGGAACGCACGGTCTTCGTCGATCAGCCGCTGCAGGTCGGCATCCCCGGCCACGTGCCGGATTCGGCAGCTGGCCAGCAGCAGGCGCACGATTACCCGCAATAAAGGCACGGCAAGCCATAGCCCCAGGCGTGTCTTCCAGGGTAGGGCGGTATCGGTCTTCTCATCCATCGGTAGCGTTTACCTGGCGTCGGGCCCGCCCTGAGCCACTTCGCAGAGAGCGTCGAGGCGGTGACCGAGTTCCTTGGCGATATCTTCTGCCTGATGGGGGCGCCCCAGAGCGCCAATCGGCCACGGTTCGCCTATGGCGACATTGAACGTGCAGAACGGCTTGGGTACCTGAAAGCTGTCCCAGGATTTTACCTGCCAGTAGCGGCTGGCCGCGGCACCCACGAGGAATAGTGGCGCGCCGGTGCGGCTGGCCAGGATCACGGCGCCGGTCTTGAATACCCGGGCCGGCCCGCGGGGCCCGTCGCCATACATCATCGGCGATACGCCCTCGCGAACGGCCTCGGTCAGCGCCTGCATGGCTTCCTTGCCGGTCCGGCTGGAAGAGCCGCGGATCGGCGTGACACGGTGATTGTGTGCGACCCGCGACATGAATTCGCCTTCTCGCGACGGGCTGATCAGAAAACCCACGTTCATGCCGCGCGGCACGAGTGAGCGCAGGAACAGACCGCTCGGGACCAGCTGCTGATGCCAGGCACAGGGCACGACCGGCGTGTCACCGGCGAGCGTGTCCTCGAGGTACTGGCGGCCCTCCACGACACGAATGCGACAGGTCAGGCGGAGCAGCCAGATATAACCCGCCATGGCCCATTGTGAAACAGTTCTCAGCACGCGCGTTCGCCAGCCGGGCGGCTGACGTTTTCGCCGCTTCTTGCCGGACGCGTCCTGCCGATCGGTTTTCTCTGCCATTCGTGCTCCATACTCCATGGCGTGCCGCTTGCGGGCCGTAGTATGCCGGTGCAAGCGGCCGTGGGTCGCCCATGAGTTGAAACCGACGTACAACGCTCGCATTCTTGTTGGATCATTCGTGCACGACCAGTCTATGTCCTTCCTGGGGCAACTCTACGGCCGCGCGCCGGCGCTACTGACCGATCTCTACCAGCTCACCATGGCCTATGCCCACTGGCACAACGGCTCGGCCGAGCGTGAGGCGGTATTTCACCTGTTCTTTCGCGATGCGCCCTTCGACAACGGCTTCGCCATCGCCTGCGGGATCGAAACCGCGATCGAATATGTCACCGAGCTGTCGTTCGACGATGCCGATATCGACTACCTGGCGACGCTGAAGGACAACGCGGGCGAGGCGCTGTTCGCGCCGGCGTTTTTGGCGTACCTGCGCGATCTACGTTTCACCGGCGATATCGATGCCATGCCGGAAGGCACTGCCGTGTTCGCGCATCAGCCGATGCTGCGCGTGCGTGCGCCGATCATTCAGGCGCAGCTGCTTGAAAGTGCACTGCTCAACATCATGAATTTCCCGACCTTGGTCGCGACCAAGGCCGCGCGGATCGCGCATGCCGCCGGCGGCGATCCGGTACTGGATTTTGGCCTGCGCAAGGCCCAGGGCATCGATGGTGGCGTCTCGGCGGCGCGTGCGGCCTACATCGGCGGCTGTGCAGGCACCTCGAACGTACTGGCCGGGCAGCTGTTCGGTATCCCGGTATCCGGCACCCACGCGCACGGCTGGGTCATGGCCTTCGACGACGAGATCGACGCCTTCGATGCCTACGCCGCGGCGCTGCCGGACAACTGCATCTTCCTGGTCGACACCTACGACACCCTCGAAGGCATCGACAACGCGATCCGCGCGGGCCGCAAGCTGCGCGAGAGCGGCCATGAAATGGCCGGTATACGGCTTGATTCGGGTGACCTGTCGGAGTTGTCCAAGACGGCACGCCGAATGCTCGATGCGGCGGGTTTTCCCAATGCCAAGATCGCGGCCAGCTCCAGCCTGGACGAGAAAGTAATCGCCGAACTCAAGCGCGAGGGCGCGCCCATCGTGCTCTGGGGCGTCGGCACCCGCCTGACGACCGCGCAGCCGGATGCCGCGCTCGACGGCGTCTACAAACTGGGCGCGATCCGCAGCGACCGCGGGACCTGGTCGTATCGCATGAAGCTGTCGGACACGCCCGGCAAGCTCACACGCCCGGGCGTCCATCAGGTACGCCGTTTTCTGGACGACGGCGCGCCCGCGGCGGACCTGCTGTTCGACGCGGCTGCGCCGCGAACCGCCTGGGCCGGCACGAAGGGCGAGTACTGCCATGAGTTCACACCAGACGCGCCGCATATCGATCTGCTCGTACCGGCCGTGCGCGACGGTCGTGCGGTCTCGCCGGCGCCAGCGCTGTCCGATGTGCAGCAGTACGCGCGCGAGCAGTTCGCCTTCTTCGCCGCGCGCCGCGATTACCCCGCGCTCATCGATCGCTATCTCGAGGAATCCACCGACGCCTTGCGCGACTGGCTCGCTCACCGGCACGAGCGGCCCGTGGCGGCACCGGTCGATAAGGCCGGAGAAGCCTGATCATGCGAACCGCCTTGTTGCTGGTCGATATCCAGAACGATTTCCTGCCCGGTGGCGCCTTGGCCGTGGCCGACGGGGATGCCGTGGTGCCGGTCGCCAATCGGCTGATGCCATATTTCGAGCATGTCGTCGCCAGCCAGGATTGGCACCCGCCGCGTCATCTGTCGTTCGCGGACGAGCACGCTGGTTTCGAGCCATTCCAGGTCACCGAACTGGACGGCCTGGAGCAGATTCTCTGGCCTGTGCACTGCGTACAGGGCGCGCCCGGTGCTGGCTTCGCGTCGGCGCTCGATGTCGCGGGTATCGATCATGTCGTGCGCAAGGGCACCGACGCGCGTATCGATAGCTATTCGGCGTTCTTCGATAACGGGCACCGGCAGGCGACGGGCCTTGCAGATCATCTGCGCGGGCATGAAATCGAGCATCTTGTGGTGCTCGGGTTGGCCGCCGATGTCTGTGTGAAATTCACTGTTATCGATGCGCTGGATCAGGGTTTTGCCGTCACGCTGGTGCGCGACGGTACACGCGGGGTCGATATGCAGCGCGGCGATACGCAGGCCGCGATTGACGCCATGCAGGCGGCCGGCGCCCAAGTTGCTGACAGTGAAGAGGTGATCGTTCGCGTAGA
The DNA here is from genome assembly GCF_040361215.1 of Salinisphaera dokdonensis CL-ES53. Classification (NCBI taxonomy): domain Bacteria; kingdom Pseudomonadati; phylum Pseudomonadota; class Gammaproteobacteria; order Salinisphaerales; family Salinisphaeraceae; genus Salinisphaera; species Salinisphaera dokdonensis. The sequence goes on along the minus strand of NZ_APND01000003.1, from coordinate 414,696 downwards.
ACGCTGACTACAGCGCGGTGCAAATGCTGCGCTGCCGCTTTTATTGCCGGTGGGGGGTTGTTAGATTGAAGCGAGTCTTCCCTCTGCTGCCGATCCTCATATGAGCGCTGTTCCCAAAGATCTGGCGGTCTCCGCGCGTCTGGCCGACGAAATGCGCGAGCCGTTTCCGAATTCCTCCAAAATCCACGAAACGGGCTCCCGGCCGGATATCCGTGTGCCGATGCGCGAGGTCGCCCAGAGCAATACGCCGGCGACTTTCGGTGTCGAGAAGAATCCGCCGATCACGATCTACGACTGTTCCGGGCCGTATACCGACCCGCAGGCCGATATCGACCTGCGCCGCGGCCTGCCTGCGTTGCGCGCCGCGTGGATCGCCGAGCGGGACGACACCGAGCGCCTGGCCGATTTTTCGTCTGACTACGGCCGCGAGCGCCATGCCGATAATGCGCTGACCCATCTGCGCTTTCCCGAGCCGCCCAAGCCGCTGCGCGCAAAGGCCGGCGCTAATGTCAGTCAAATGCATTATGCGCGTCAGGGCATCGTCACGCCCGAGATGGAATTCGTGGCGATTCGTGAGAATGCGAAGATCGACGCCATCAAGGATTCCCGTCTGCTGCGCCGGCATCCGGGCGAAGGCTTCGGTGCCAACCTGCCCGAGCAGGTCACGCCCGAATTCGTGCGCGACGAGATCGCGGCCGGGCGCGCGATCATCCCCAACAACGTCAATCACCCCGAATCCGAGCCGATGATCATCGGCCGCAATTTCCGGGTGAAGATCAACGCCAATATGGGCACCTCTGCGGTGACCAGTTCCATCGCCGAGGAAGTCGAGAAGATGGTCTGGGCAGCGCGCTGGGGCGGCGACACGATCATGGACCTGTCCACCGGCAAGCATATTCATGAAACCCGCGAGTGGATCATCCGCAACGCGCCGGTGCCGGTCGGCACCGTGCCGATCTACCAGGCGCTGGAAAAGGTCGACGGCAAGGCCGAGGACCTGACCTGGGAAATGTTCCGCGACACGCTCATCGAACAGGCCGAGCAGGGCGTGGACTATTTCACCATCCACGCCGGCGTGCGCTTGCCGTTCGTGCCCATGACCGTGAGCCGGATCACCGGCATCGTCTCGCGCGGCGGCTCGATCATGGCCAAGTGGTGCCTGGCGCATCACACCGAGTCTTTCCTCTACACCCACTTCGAGGACATCTGCGAGATCATGAAGGCCTACGACGTGGCCTTTTCATTGGGTGACGGCCTGCGGCCCGGTTGTATCGCGGATGCCAACGACGAAGCCCAGATGGCCGAGCTGCGTACCCTCGGCGAGCTGACCAAGATCGCCTGGGAGCACGACGTGCAGGTGATGATCGAAGGGCCGGGCCATGTGCCGATGCAGCGCATCAAGGAAAACATGGAGGCCGAGCTGGAAGACTGCCACGAGGCGCCGTTCTACACGCTTGGGCCGCTGACCACGGATATCGCCCCCGGCTATGACCACATCACATCCGGCATCGGCGCGGCCCAGATCGGCTGGTATGGCACCGCGATGCTCTGCTACGTGACGCCCAAGGAACATCTGGGCCTGCCCAACAAGGACGACGTGCGCGAAGGCATCATCACCTACAAGATTGCGGCTCACGCGGCCGATCTGGCCAAGGGCCATCCGGGTGCACAAATCCGCGACAACGCGCTGTCCAAGGCGCGCTTCGAGTTCCGCTGGGAAGACCAGTTCAATCTCGGCCTCGATCCGATGAAGGCTCGCGGCTACCACGATGAGACCCTGCCCAAGGACAGCGCCAAGGTCGCGCATTTCTGCAGCATGTGCGGGCCGAAGTTCTGTTCCATGCGTATTTCACAGGAGGTGCGCGAGTTTGCCCACGAACGCGGTATTCACACCCCGCAGGACGCGATCGATGCCGGTCTGCAGGAAAAAGCCGAGGAATTCCGCGAGGGGGGCAGCAAGCTCTACCAATGAGGGGATTCCGGCAGGGTTCAGTCTCGATTCATGCGGGGCGGGCTAGCTTCAAGAATCGAAAGAGCGTGAACAAAAGGGATAAAGACATGGACATGAGTTCCAGCACGATCAAACGCGGCCTTGCGCTGTGCGGCGTCATGGCGATCGGCCTGAGCGTTTCCACGATCAGTTCGGCGCGCGACCGCGATGACCTGATCACCACGGCCAGCACGGCCGGTACCACCGCATATATCGTTGGCAAGAACATCGATGACGACGACTTCGCGCAGGCGCATGACTTCGCCGACAGCCAGTCGGTGGCCCTGCGTCGCGAAGCGGCGACCGGTGGCGGCGAGAATCTCGATTCTCTGGCGGCCCTGTTGAACGAGGAAAACCCGGATGCGTTCGGTCGCTGGATGCAGTCCAACTATTCCGAGCTCTACGGGCCGGAAACGACAGAAGACAGCAACGTCGTCGATCGCATCGTGGCGATGCGCTAAGACGAGCGTCCAGCGCTGGGATAAGAAAGACGCCGCCTTAGAGCGGCGTTTTTCATGCGCGGCGTATAAATCGGCGGCTAGCGGTCAGCGCTAACCGGCACGACGCCTTACGCGCGAGTGCGCCCGGCGACCCGGTGTGGTTGCATTGCGGCCACGTGTGTTGTTCGATGCCTGTGGAGTGGCTTCGCGCCAACCTCACGCCATCGAATCCCCGTTGCCGGAACCGCGCCGCATGACGACTGCCTATTTCAGCCATTCCAGTTGCCCGCTCCACGACATGGGCAGCGGCCACCCTGAGTCGCCCGCGCGGCTAGTGGCCGTGGAAAAGGGCATGAGCGTGGTGGGCGTGGACCGGCGGGTGAGCCGTCGCGACGCTCCGCAGGCGCCCCTGGACGCGATCAAGCGCGTGCACGCCCCGACCTATGTCGACGAACTGGTGACCTTCGCGCCCACGAAGGGCACCGTCCGACTCGACGGTGATACGTCGATGAACAAGCATAGCCTTACGGCCGCCTTGCACGGCGCGGGCTCGGTAGTGGCCGCTACCGATGCGGTTATCGCGGGCGAAGTGGCCAACGCCTTCTGCGCCGTACGGCCGCCGGGCCACCATGCAGAACACGATCGCGCCATGGGCTTCTGCTTCTTCGACAACGTCGCGGTGGGCGCTGCGCATGCGCTACGCGCGCACGGCCTCAAACGCGTCGCGATTCTCGATTTCGACGTGCACCACGGCAATGGCACCGAGGACGTGTTCCGCAACGAACCCGACGTGCTGTTCTGTTCGAGTTATCAGAACCCGCTATTCCCCTATACCCAGGACATCAGCGTGCCGGGCAAGCTGATCAAGACGCCGCTCAAGGCCGGCACGCCGGGCAGCGTGTTTCGGCAGGCGGTCGAGCGCGACTGGCTGCCGGCGCTGGATGCGTTCAAACCGGAGATGATCTTCGTGTCTGCCGGTTTCGATGCCCATCGCTCGGATCCGCTGGCCGATCTCATGTTCGAGGCGGAAGACTATGAGTGGGTCAGCCAGCGCATCGCCGAAGCGGCAGACCGTCTCTGCGACGGCCGGCTGGTTTCCACGCTTGAGGGCGGCTATGCGCTGGATGCGCTGGCGGCCAGCTCTGCGGTGCATATCCGCGCGCTCTGTGATGCCGGGGAGCGCTGATGCGCCGGCGTGGTGGCTTAGCCGTCATTGCCGCGTTGGCCCTGATGTTGTCTGGCGGTGCCTTGCTGGCTGAAGAGCAGGGCGGCACCGACGCAGGCGCGCCCGCCGGGACAGCGAAATCGAGCCCACGCGATTATCTGAAGTTCAGCAACAGCCTGACGTCCGACTGCATGCTGCATCGCGCCCGGCTGCGCAGCGTGGTGAACACCCACCCCGATCGAGCGATCCGCGTCGTGCTTGTCAGCTATACCGGCAAGACACGTAGCCAGGGCAGTAGCGATCTGCTTTTGGCTCCGCAGGGCGAACCACAACCGTTGGGGTGCAACGGGACAAGCGGGCTCGAAAGACGCTGGGAGATCACGTCCGCCCGGTTCGTCTCGGCAGACGACTAGCGCGTATTAACCCGAAGACGGCAGCTCTTCGTTTAGGGCGAAGTGGTTTGTCCCCGCTGCTCCTTCTTGTCCGTGCGATTGCCCGTATCATCCGAGCTTAGATACCGGACGCAGTTACGGCCGTCGGCCTTCGCGTTGTAGAGGGCCGCGTCGGCGCGTGCGATCACCGCCTCGACACTCTCGTTGCCGTCCGAGATCGCGACCCCTATGCTCACACTCAGCTCGATGCGCTCGCCGCCGACTTCGAGCGGGTTTGCGTGTACTCGGTTCGCCACGCGCTGCGCTATCGTCAGTGCTCCTTCCAAGGCGGTGTTCGGCAACAGGATCAGGAATTCCTCGCCGCCCCAGCGCCCGGCCGTGTCGACTGCGCGCAGCAGTTTTTTCGCGATTGCCGCGAATTCAACAAGCGCGGCATCCCCGGCGGCATGGCCGTAATGGTCGTTGAGCTTCTTGAAATGGTCGAAGTCGACGAGCGCAACCGCGAAGGTGCCGTCGTAACGGTTCATGCGTTGACGTTCTGCCTGAAGTCGATCGCCGAGCAGACGACGGTTGGCGAGTCCGGTGAGTTCGTCGGTCGTGGCGGCGCGGCGTAACAGCAGCTGTGCGGCCTGCAGGGCCTGCAGATCCGCCTCCCGAGCAAGCTCGTGGCCGAGCCACTGCGCGAACAGACCGATGAGTTCCAGGTCCTGACGATTGAAAGGTCGGGTGGGTGCCGGGCTGGAGAAATTCAGGGTTCCGTACAGTTCGCCATCGACCGTGATCGGACTGCCCAAGTAACTTTCCAGTTGGAAGCCCTGGTAGCAGGGATGGTCTCGAATCTCGCTGCGTCCGGCGTGATGGAAACCCGTAGGTTCGTCCGCGGCCAGGGTGTGGCAGCAGTAGGTTTCGCCGAGCGCAAAAGTGGCACCGGCCGGGATGGCGTCCTCCGGGTGAATTGCGTCGACAACTTCATACCGGTCGCCATCGATATTGCTGACGATACCGATCGGCAGGCCGAAATGCCGGCAGCCGAGGCGCAGAATTTCCCTGCGTCGGGCTTCGAAATCGAGTGAGCGATCGGAGGTGACGCGATGGAGTTCGTTGAGCACCGATTCGGCGGAGAGGCGGGTGGTGACGTCTCGCACGATGCCCAGATAGAGCACGCGGCCGGTGTCTGGTTCGTGGATAGGGCCGCCGGTGGTCTCGCCGTCGAAAACCGTGCCGTCCTTGCGTTTGTAGCGCGTGATATAGGTCTTGTGCTCGGCGGGGCCGTCGGGATTGAACCGCTTGGCCCCCTGCACCGCGAATTCGTTGCTGTCCTCGTAGAGCGTGCTCGTGCTCAGGCCGATCAACCCATCCTCGCCATAGCCGAACATTTGGTCGGTGGCCTTGTTGGTATAGATGATCCGCCGGTTTTCGTCGGTCAGTACAACGCCGTCCACGATACCGGCGAAAATACGGGTCGCCGCGATATCGAGCGCGCGACTGGTTAGAACATCGGAACCGAATGAGTTTGTAATCACGAGTTCTCCTTGTCCGGGTAAGTCGCGGCGCAGCCGGAAAAGATATTTCCGGTCTACCTGTGTGCCAAGTACCGATTGTATCGGCCGAGTCAGGCCCGAACGTAGTACTGGCAGGGAGTTACGACGAAGGAGAGGCGCGTGGTGGGCCCGGCAGGACTCGAACCTGCGACCAAGGGATTATGAGTCCCCTGCTCTAACCAACTGAGCTACAGGCCCTGATCGGCGCGGGGTGCACTATAGCGGTATAGATCGAGGTCGCCAAGGATGAGTTGTCGCAGTTCGGGCGAGAGCTGAGCTGGCGCATCGACGATGTCCCGGCGTAGCGGGGCGAGCTTCGCGAGCAGGCGGTTCTGGGCGCCGGTGGCGATGCCGCGTTGCTCCATCGAGAGCACGAGGGCCTCCACGAGTGCGTTGAACTCGGTGCTGCTGATCTCCAGCCCCCGATGGACGTTGGCCATGTCGTCGCCAGTGTAGTTGCAGGGGCCGTCGGCGATCACGCAGATGAAGTCGGTAAGCATGCGATGCACGCGATTGATGTCGGTGCCGCGGAAGTCGTCCGCGATGCGCGGATCTGCCGCGATCGTGAGCAGCAGTGTCTCGGTCAGCGCCGAGATTCCGTCACGTTCGCCAAGGTGATCGTAAAGGCGGTTCGAATCGCTAGCGGGCGTGCTCTGGCAGCCTGTGAGTAGTGCCAGCAAGATGAGTGCGAGCACCGGCCATCTGGCCCGCGCGGGCTGTTGTTGAACGATTTGCAACGTCTGTCGGCGCACGACTAGAACCCGCTCTGGAGCGAGAGGAAATAGCCGTCCTGGTCGTCCAGCCCGGCGATTCGGCCGAGATCGACATAGGCTAGGGACAGGGCCAGCCACCGCGACGGCGCATAGACCAGGTAAAACGTCTTCCAGTCATCCTCGGGCACGCCGGGCAGGTTGTCGGGCTTCTGGCGATATTCGGCGCCGAGCAGCCAGCGCCGATTCAGGAAAATGCCGGCACTGAATTCGCCCACCAGGTCGTAGCCGTTGTCGGTTTGGCTGCCGAAGCCGAGCAGGCCGAGCTGATTGGCACGTGTGGCGCGCGCGGTGGCATTGACGATGACGTTGCGATCGGCCACGGCGGCGAGAAATACCTTGCTCGCGGCCAGATAGAAATCCACGCCGTCGTTGCTGCGTGCGCCGAGCAGCGCCGGGATGCCGAAATCCGCGTTGTGGGTGTACTGGATGCCCGCACTGTATTGGCCGAAGCGGTCATAGAGCGCTTCGCCGGCGAGGCGCAGTTTCAGCCCGACCGTCTGCTGGCGGATGGTGGTGTTTAGCGGCCGCACCGATAGCCGGTTCTGGGCCACGGTCACCGCCAAGCGATTGGCCCAGTTGTAGCCGACGCTCACGGTCTGGACGCCGAAATCGTCGACGTGGGCGCTTGATGCCGCCACATTGACGGTGGATTCGGTGTCGCTTGCGTAACCGTTCAGCACCGCCCAGGTGGTGATGCCGCCGCCGGCGGCGCCGTTGATGTTGGTGACGCCGCCGGTCGCCCACAGCCGGCTGCCCGCGGCCGGACTGGTCGTGGTCCAGGCGATGAGCAGCAGCAGGCTGAGATAGCTCAACGCCGGCGCGATCGCAAAACGGCGTGTCATCTGCCGGCCTTGCGATCGACCGCCCGGTCCAGCCAGCGCGCGTGATTGGCTTGATGATCTGCGAACCAGTCCGCCACATCCCCGGCGGGCATCGGCCGCGCCAGGAAATAGCCCTGCATCAGGTCGACGCCTTTCCTTGACAGATAACGCCAGGCCGAAGCGTTTTCGATGCCTTCAGCCACCACTTCCAGACCCAGCTTGTGACCGAGGTCGATGATCAGATCGACGATGAACTGATCGGCGGGCGTATCGGCGAGGTCACAGATGAAGGCCTTGTCGATCTTGAGTTCGTCCGGGGCCAGCTGCTTGAGCTGGGCAAGCGACGAATAGCCGGTCCCGAAATCGTCGACCGAAATGCGCGCGCCGCGCGCCTGCAGGGCGCGCAGGTTCTGTAGCGCGTTTTCCGGCTCCCGCAGCAGCGCACTTTCGGTCACTTCCAGGGTGATCGACTCGGCCTCGCCAACGGCCTGGAACAGCGGCGCCAGCGTCTGCTCGAGCGCGGTCTGGGCAATCTCGTCGGCCGAGAGGTTGATGGCCACGCCCAGATCCAGGCCTTCTTCGCGCCACTGCGCGAGGTCGCGGGTGATCTGGCCGACCACCCATTCGGTGACCAGGCGGATCTGGCCCGAGCGCTCTGCCAGCTGGATGAACTCGTCCGGTGCAATCGGCCCCAGTTCCGGGTGAAGCCAGCGCGCGAGCGCTTCGACCTGGTGGACGTTTGCGTCGGCCAGCGCCATCTTGGGTTGATAGACGAGCGACAGCTCGCCGCGCTCCAGTCCGGGCGCGAGGCCCTGGATGATGGCCAGCTCCCGTTGGTGCGCCTCGTCCATCCCGGTCTTGTACGTGAAAGTGGCGCAGCGCTGCTGGCCCGATCCGTGGCGTGCGATGACGGTGCGCCGCCACGCGGCCTCGATATCCGCGGCCTGTTCCGGCACCTGCACCACGCCGATCTCCAGTCGCATCTGGATCGAGGTGCTCTGTAGATAGACCGGCTGCTCTACGTCGGCGCGTAACCGGGCGATGAGCTCGTCGACCTGTGTGTCGCCCGGCTCGCACTCGATGAGCACGAGGAAGTCGTTGCCTTCGATACGCCCGAGCGTGTGTGCCGTACCGCAGGCAATCTTGAGCCGGCCAGCGACCGTCTTGAGCACTTCGTCACCGAGCCGGTAGCCGAGGGCGCCGTTGATCCGCGAGAAGCCGTGCAAGGCGATACGCACGAGCGTGAGCCGGGCGCTGGCGTTCATGCGTCGATAGAGCAAGTCGCGTACTGCGCTGCGGTTGAGCAGCCCGGTGAGGGCATCATGCGTGGCCTGGTGTCGAATTCTATTCTCACGCTGGCGCACCGCGTGCTGCATGTCGTTGAGCGCGTCGGTGAGCACGTCCAGCTCGCCGATGCCCTGGGCACTGGGGGGCTCGTGATAGTGACCGGCGGCAATGGATTCGGCGAACTCGCTGAGATTACGCACCGGTTGGCTCAGGCGCCGTGCCAGCCCCATGGCAACGAGCGCGCTTACCGCGATCGTGATGAGGAAAACGAAACTCAGGCTGCTGGCCAGATCGTAATAGGGCGAGAGAACCGTCTCGCGGGTCAGCGACAGGGCGACATCCAGCCGAGCGGTGCCCGAATCGAACAACGAATGTTCGCTCACCAGAAATGCCTCGTCGCTGTGGGCGAGGTCTGGCGCGTTGCCACGGCTTTGCGGGCCGGTACGGAAAAGCTCGTGTTCGCCTTCGCGCACGATGAACTCGACGTTCACCCCGGTCACGCTCGCCAGGTTGCGCGCGATGCTGGCGTCGATCGAAAACCCCATCCCGATCCACGCGATCAGGCGCGGGGCATTCACTGGGGCCATGACGAATTGATAGGGCCGCTTGTCGAACATCACCATGCCCGTCGCGCTGCCTACACGGCGCGCGCGTTCCAGCACATCAGTGAACGGCAGGGCGCTGGCATCCGCCTGGGTACGCGGCACGATGGTCGTCAATTGGCCGGACGGTTCGGCCAGCATGGCCAGGTCGGCCTGCGCGCGGTTGCCGAAGTTGCGCAATACCGTGCGCTGGGTAGGTCCGTCCTGGGTCGCAATCGCGGATTTGAATCCATAGTCCGACGCCAGAATGCTGACCGTCGATAGCAGCTGGTCGGCGCGCAGCGCCAGCAGTTCGTCGAGTACGCGGTCGGCGACCTGGAGGGTGTCCTGGGCCTGGTTAACCCGCTGCTCGTAAGTGCGATGGAGGATCGCGATCGCGACCAGGAGTTCGGCGAGCAACACGAAGCCCAGCAGCGCAATGATCAGCTGATGACGAAACGTGTGCGGTCGCAGTCTCACTGCGCGATCCGGTCGAAGCGCTGCTGAAGGCTGTTTTCGTCACGTGGGGGCGGCGCCGGCGGCGGCGCGATGTCGATAGGCACATGCATGGAATGGATATCGGCCGCGAGGCGGCGAATTGCAGCGTTTTCGCCGTGGCTGAGCCATTCGTGCCAGACCTCGACCTTGCGCGGCACCGCGGGCACGTCCTTGATCAGCGCGTGCCCGGACTTGTCGGTGACTGCGATGCGCGGCGCATCCGAGACGACAATGAATGCCCGCATGTCATCGTGGATATTGCAGCCGATCGCGACAACGCCAGCCTTGTCGAAGCGCTCCGGGCGCTGCGGGAACCCGACATAGAGCTTGATATCGAACGTCTTCGCCTCGGAAAACGAATAGACATGATGCCGGGTCGGATCGAAATTCGGGAAGGTAACGCTGGTGTGTACCGGAATCGCCAGCGTGTGTGGCACGAAGGCCATGTCGCGCTGGCTCATCACCGCGGGTGGCGGATCACTTTCCGGCGGTGGCGCATTCTGCCATCGCAGCATGACGGCGGCGTTCGCGAGCGGACGCCCCTGTGGATCGGTGACCCGAATACGCACATCGTCTGCGATTGCGGCCTGTGCGAACGCAAGCAGCGTGAGCAGCACGAATGTCGAGGTCCAGCGTTTCCAATGCGGGGGCGGTTGTATCCCGGACACGGTTTCATCCCGTTGCTGCCCGATGTCAGGTGCGTTGCGCATTGGTCGGGCGCAGACAGCGGCCTGCCCGGGAATTCTGGCCTGTCGGTTCCAATAAGAGCCGGGTATGAGCTGCAGGTCAAGTGCCTGCGCGGATCAGGCGGCTGCCCCGAGTCGGGTTATTGGGCAGCCGCCCTAGCGTCTAGCGAAGACCCGCTCCGAGCTACTCGTCGAGAAAGCTTTTCAGGAACGTAGCGCGAGACGGATGCCGCAGCTTGCGCAGGGCCTTCGCCTCTATCTGACGGATACGCTCGCGGGTCACATCGAACTGCTTGCCGACTTCCTCGAGCGTGTGGTCCGTATTCATGTCGATACCGAAACGCATGCGCAGCACTTTGGCCTCGCGCGGAGTGAGGCTCGCCAGCGTGTTGTGCGTGGCTTCGCGCAGCGATTCGCCGCTCGCCGAATCGTCCGGCGCGACCGCGTTGATGTCCTCGATAAAATCGCCCAGATGCGAATCCTCGTCGTCGCCGATCGGGGTTTCCATCGAGATCGGCTCTTTGGCGATCTTGAGAACCTTGCGGACCTTTTCTTCCGGCATCTCCATGCGCTCGGCCAGCTCGTCCGGCGTCGGTTCGCGCCCCATCTCCTGGAGCATCTGGCGCGAGATGCGGTTGAGCTTGTTGATCGTCTCGATCATGTGCACCGGAATACGAATGGTGCGCGCCTGATCGGCGATCGAGCGGGTGATGGCCTGGCGAATCCACCACGTCGCGTAGGTCGAGAACTTGTAGCCGCGACGGTATTCGAACTTGTCGACCGCTTTCATCAGGCCGATGTTGCCTTCCTGGATCAGGTCCAGGAACTGCAGGCCGCGGTTGGTGTACTTCTTGGCGATCGAGATGACCAGGCGCAGGTTCGCCTCGACCATTTCCTTCTTGGCGCGGCGGGCCTTGGCCTCGCCAATCGACATCTTGCGGTTGATTTCCTTGATGTGATTGACGTTCATCCCGTTCTCCGCCTCGATTTCGCGGATTCGGGCCTGGGCGCGTACGAGCTCTTCGCGGCGACCGGCAATCGTGGACGAGTAGCGACGCTTGGCGCGGATCAGCTTGTCTAGCCAGATTTCGCTGGTGAGGTTTTCCGGCAGCTGGCGCACGAAGTCGCGCCGCGGCATGCCCGCCTCGGTTACGCAGATCTGGAGCATCTCGCGCTCGATGCTGCGGATATCCAGCATCGTGGTGCGCAGCTGCAGGGTCAGGTCGTCCGCGGCCTTGGGCACCAGCTTGAAGCGCATGAAGTGCGTAGCCAGCTTGCTGAGCGCGCCTTCGGTTTCTTCGTGCTCGCGACCGTGGTTGTCGAGCGCCTTGACCGCGCTGTTGTGCAGGGTCTTGAGCTTCTTGAACTGGGTCTTGGCTTCTTCCGGGTCAGGGCCATCGTTGCCCGGTGCGGAACCTTCTTCGTCCTCTTCTTCGGCGCTCTCGTCCTCGTTGACGATAGGGTCGCCGGTATCGGGATCGACAAAGCCGACGAGCACGTCGGTCAGGCGCTTCTCGCCGGAGTCGACCAGGCCCCAGAGCTCGAGCAGCCGTCCGGTGGTGGCCGGGAAGTAGGCCAGCGAGAACATCATCTCGGCCAGGCCTTCTTCGATACGCTTGGCGATCCGGATTTCGCCCTGACGATCGAGCAGTTCGACCGTGCCCATTTCGCGCATGTACATGCGCACCGGATCGGTGGTGCGACCGAACTGCGGATCGAGCGCTGCCAGCGTGGCCGCGGCTTCTTCCGCGTCGTCGTCATCGTCTTCGTTGACGGTGTTCTCGGACAGCAGCAGGCTGTCGTCGTCAGGCGCGGACTCATGGACAGTGATGCCCATGTCGCTGATCATGTTGACAATATCTTCGATCTGTTCCGGATCGACGATATCGTCAGGCAGCGTGTCGTTGACCTCGGCGTAGGTCAGGTAACCCTTCTGCTTGCCGTGGGCAATCAATAGCCGAAGCTGAGATTTCTTGTCTTTGCTCATGTGCTCTGCTGCGTGTTTGGGCTCGTGGGGCGTGGCGAACGCTGCGATAACCGGCCATGGTAACAATTCGAACTACCGAGGGCGACTTTCGAACCTCACCGTCGGCTTGAAGATCAGTCGGACTTGCGACGAAGACTCCAGAGTTTCTGATGCAATTCCTTCAATTCCTGCGCTTCGGCACCGTCCAGCGGACCGCGCGCTTGGGCCGCCACCAGCGCGTCGTAACGCTGCCTCAGCGACGTCTGGGACGCTGTCTTCGCGCCCAGATGCGCGATTGCTTCATCGAACTCCCGCGCACGGCTTTCGTCGTCGCCAGGCGGTGTGGTCGCTGCCAGTTCCTGTAACCGGTTGAAAAACCGATGATCGCGATAGCGCTCTAGCCATTGCGATACCGATACACTTGGGGTGCGTGCGAAAAACTCAATCGCCTGCGCCAGAATCGCCGTACCCGGACTGTCGCTTTCGCGCAGCGCGGCGGGGTCCGAAACGTGTCCGGCCAGCGCGGGATCGGCAAACAGCAGACTCATCGCACGGCTCACCGGCGTTACTCTAGTCTTTTGTTCTGTAGAAGCTTTATCGGCCGTCGCCCCGCTCTTTGAAGGCGCACTGGCGTACATGGCACGCAGGTCGTCCGCGGGCAGTCGAGCGAGGCTGGCCAATTCGCCAATCAGCTCGGTCCGAAAGGCCTCGGGCGGCAGGGCGTTGACGTATGGGCGCGCTTGTTCGATGAGCGTGGCGCGCCCGTCCGGCGAATCCAGCGATACACCATCGGTCAGTGCATCGATCAGCACAGCAGAGGCCGGCCGCGCCGCGTCGATAGCGGCTTGGAAGCGTTCCGCCCCGTCCTCGCCACGCACCATGGAGTCCGGATCCTCGCCGTCGGGCACGAACAGGAACTTCACGCGCCGGGCGCCGCGCATCACTGGCAGGCTCTGGTCGAGCGCCTTGCGGGCGGCGCGTACGCCGGCGGCGTCACCGTCGAAACAGAACACCACTTCCTGAGTATGCCGAAACAGGGTGGTCAGATGTGATTCGGTGGTAGCCGTGCCGAGCGTGGCCACGGCATTGGGAAAGCCGTGCTGGGCGAGGGCGATCACATCCATATACCCCTCGACCACAAGCAGGCGCGGCAGTTCGCGCATCGCCTGGCGCGCCTCGAACAAGCCGTACATATGATCCGACTTGTGGAAAAGAGGCGTCTCGGGCGAGTTCAGGTACTTGGCCTTGTCGTCACCGAGGGTGCGCCCGCCGAAGGCGATGGTGCGCCCGCGCGTGTCGCGAATCGGAAACATCAATCGATTGCGAAAACGATCGAAGAAGCCGCCGCTGTCGCGCTCGATGATCAGCCCGGCGCGTTCGGCGGCCTGGCGGTCGCGCAGCTGGCCGGTCAGCGCGTCCCAGCGATCCGGCGCGTAACCGAGGCCGTACTGCTTGGCCATCGCGCCGCTCACGCCGCGGTTCTTGAGGTATTCGATGACGTCGGGCGTACGTCGCAGCTCGGACTGGAAGTAGCGGTCGGCCAGCGTCATCGCATCGAACAGGGGGTCGCGCGGTGGGCCGGCCGGGGCGCTGTCCTGTGCGTCCTTGGGCAGCTCCAGGCCGGCGTTATGGGCCAGCACCTCGACGGCGTCGCGGAACTCCAGCCGGTCATACTCCATCAGAAAGCTGATCGCGGTGCCGTGCGCGCCGCAGCCAAAGCAGTGATAGAACTGTTTCGTCGGCGAGACTGTGAACGAGGGGGATTTCTCGTCGTGGAACGGGCAGCAGGCGGCGTATTCGTGGCCGGTTTTTTTCAGTGACACGCGCGCATCGACCAGCGACACGATATCCGTGCGCTCGAGCAACTGGTCGATGAAATCCTGCGGTATGCGCGCCATTGGCGATCCAACCTCTCTAGAGCGCAGCAGTGTGCCGGCGCGACCGAGGGACATCGCGGCCCGATCGCGCCAACGCGCGGGTATCGGGTGGCCCACCGGCCAGTCGAAGCGTCCCCGATTCGGGCGGGGCAGGCAAGCGCCGGATCAGTCTCGGTTACTGCAGCCGGGTCTTGAGGCGCTGGCTGACCACGGCCATGTCGGCCTGGCCCTGCAGCCGGGGCTTGAGCACGCCCATGACCTTGCCCATATCGCGCATGGAGGTCGCCTCGGTTTCCGTGATCGCGGCTTCGATGGCCTGGTCGATCTCGGCTTCGCCGAGCTGGGTCGGCAGATAATGCTCGAGCACCGCTATCTCGGCGGCTTCGGCGTCCGCCAGCTCGGGGCGATCGGCGTCGCGGTACTGCTGCTCGGCATCGCGACGCTGTTTGACCATCTTCTCGATCACGGCGAGCACATCGGCGTCGGCCAACTCGCTGCGCTCGTCGACTTCGCGCTGTTTGACCGCGGCCATGAGCATGCGGATCACGGCAAGGCGTTCCTTGTCGCGGGTGCGCATCGCGGATTTCATGTCGTCCTGAAGCTGTGCTTTAAGGCTCAAGCGCGTTCTCCTGTCGAAGATATCTTCCTGACAAACAAAAACAGCGGCCCTGAAGCCGCTGTTTCATGCGTCGGTCTTAAGCCGCGATCAGTACTGGCGCGTAAAGCGCTGCTGCTCGCGCTGGAGCTTCTTGGCATGCCGCTTGACCGCCGCTGCGCGCTTGCGCTTGCGGGTCTGGCAGGGCTTTTCAAAAAACTCGCGACGGCGTACTTCGGTGACAACGCCCGCTTTCTCGCAGCTGCGTTTGAAGCGACGCAGTGCGACTTCGAAAGGTTCGTTTTCTTTGACGCGTACGCTAGGCATTGAGCAATCACTCTCCGGAAAATTCAGTGGTGTTCAAACCAGCCATGGGCATATCCGAGACCCGGCGGCTAGAATAAGGCGATGAAGTCTAATCCCTGCGGGTCCCTTTTGCAAAGAAAAAACGTCATCCTCGGTATCGAGAGTTCCTGCGACGAGAGCGCGGCTGCGATCTACGACAGCGAGCGTGGTCTGCTGGCCCATGCGCTGCATAGTCAGGTGGCTCTGCATGCCGACTACGGCGGCGTCGTGCCGGAGCTCGCATCGCGCGATCATATCCGGAAAACGCTGCCGCTGGTCGAGCGCGTGATTGCCGAGGCCGGCACGCCCGAGCTCACCGGTATCGCCTATACCCGTGGGCCCGGATTGGTGGGCGCATTGCTGGTCGGCGCCTCGATTGCCGCCGGACTGGGGATGAGCCGCAATCTGCCGGTGCTTGGCGTACACCATATGGAAGGCCATCTGCTGTCGCCCATGCTGGAAGACGATGCGCCGGACTTTCCCTTCGTCGCGCTGCTGGTGTCGGGCGGGCATACCCTGCTGGTGAAGGTTGACGGCGTAGGTCGTTATCGTCTGCTGGGCCAAAGCCTGGACGACGCGGTCGGCGAGGCGTTCGACAAATGCGCCAAGATGCTGGGGCTTGGCTATCCCGGCGGGCCGGCGCTGGCGGCACTTGCCGCCGAAGGCCGGCGCGATGCACATGCCTTCCCGCGGCCGATGCTGAAACGGCCCGGCCTGGATTTCTCCTTTTCGGGGCTCAAGACCGCGGTAATGCTGGCGGTCAAGGCCGCGCCGGACACCCGCGCCGCGGCGGCCGATATTGCCGCCAGCTTCGAACAGGCGGTGGTGGATACGCTGGTCGCCAAGTGCGCACGAGCGCTAAAGGCCAGCGACGCACGGCGGCTGGTCGTGGCTGGCGGTGTGGGCGCGAATCGCTGTCTTCGCGCCGCGCTCGCCGATCGCGCCGCCCGCGATGGTTTCTCGATTCATTTCCCGCGTGCCGAGTTCTGTACCGACAACGCGGCGATGATTGCGCTGGTGGGTAGCCTCCGGGCCAGCGAGATGAAGCGGGGCATTGCGCCGGCGGAGGCGGCCGCGCGCTGGCCTCTGGATACGCTCGAGCCGCCGGTCGCGCGGTCGGTAGCCTAAGCGGCCACGCTCAGCCAGAAGGTCAGCGTGAGCATGGCCAGCAGGGTCTGGCCCGTGATCACGGCGGCCATCAGCTCGCTGTCTCCGCCGAGTTGGCGCGCCAGGATGTAGGCGGAGGTGGCTGTCGGCACTGCCATGAACAGCAGGGCGACATGCGTGGTCTGGCCGTCGAGGTCGATTAACCGGGCCAAGGCTAGTGCCGTGGCTGGTAAAGCCGCGAGCTTGATGGCGGCAGATAGCCAGAACGCGCGCCCGCTGCGCCAGAGCGCGCCGGGCCTCAAAGCGGTGCCCACCGTGATCAGGCCGAGCGGTAACGCGGCGCGTCCGAGCAACTCCAGCGTGGGCTCGGCGATGGCCGGCAGACCCATGCCGCTGATATTGAGTGCGATGCCGATGGCGCAGCCGAGGATCAACGGGTTGCGCAGCAGCTCGCGCAGGCTGCGCCCGATCCCGGCACGGCCGAGCGTACCGGAGGCAACAAAGCACAGTACGCAGAATACGTTGATGGTCGGGACCAGCAGTGCGATAGCGACTGCGGCGACTAGGAGGCCGTTGCTGCCATGCAGCGCTGCAGCTCCGGCCAGGGCCACATAGGTGTTGAAGCGCAGCGCCCCCTGGAACAGCGACGTGAACGCGGCGGCATCGAGCCCCAGACGTGAACGAGCTGCCCATAACAATGCGGCGAACAGCAGGAGTGGGCCCAGCACCACCGTTGCCAGCGGCAGCAGCGCCACGCGTTGCATGTCGGCGCCGGCGAGCGTGGCGATCAGCAGTGCCGGGAACAGCAGCGTGTAGATCAGGCGTTCTGCGCGCGGCCAGAAATCGCCGCCGGGATAATCTCGCCAGCCAAGCAGCGCGCCCAGAGCGATGAGCGCAAAAAGCGGGGCGAGCGCGGACTGGACGACGAGCATCGGTGCGATATCGAAAACGGGCGCGCCAGTATCGCATGCGCATAATGGCGTCGATCCCGTGCCGGACGAGGCTCGCCCGCTCGATTGGGCGCGCCGGCTGGAGACAGAGAGATCGAAAGCCGACCCGGGGCGGGTCATTGCAGTGCTAAGCTCGCGCAATCAGCATAGCCACACGGGTCACCCGCCGCGGGCGGCCTGCAGGTCGTTATTTGGGAGGCGGCTTGGACACGATTTTCATCGAGCAGTTGGGTGTCGACACGATCATCGGGGTGTACGACTGGGAACGTGCTTCGCCCCAGCGGGTTTATATCGATCTCGATATCGGTTTCTACACGCGGGATGCGGCGGCCGACGACGACGTCGCGCAGACCCTCGACTACAAGGCTGTGGCCGACCGCGTGGCCGAGTTCGTGACCGCGGCCCAGTTCAAACTCGTGGAGACGCTGGCAGAGGAAACCGCGCGCGTGCTGCTTGCCGAGTTTGACGTGCCGCAGGTTGCCGTCCGGATCAACAAGCCGGGCGCGCTGCCGCAGGCTGCCGGCGTCGGGGTGCGGATCTTCCGGCAACGCGAGGCATGAGTGAGGTTTTCGTCGGCATCGGCAGCAACGTCTCGCCGCATGCCCATGTTCGCCTCGCCCTGGACTTGCTCGAGCGCACATTCGGCGCGCTGCGGTTGTCGCCGATCTACCGCTGCCCGCCGGTCGGCTTCGAGGGCGCCGATTTCCTGAATCTGGTCGCGGCGTTCGACACGGTCAGCGACCTCGACACCGTGCACATCCAGCTGCGCGATATCGAAGCCGCCTGTGGGCGCGACCGCACGGTGCGCCGGACCTCGCGCACCATGGATATCGACCTGCTGCTGTTCGGTGACCGCATCCAGGATGATGAAACGCTGTGCCTGCCCCGCGCGGATATCCTCGAATATCCTTTCGTTCTGCGGCCACTCGCCGAGCTTGCGCCCGAGGCGCGCCACCCCACGGTGGAGCGCACCTATCAAGAGCTCTGGGCCGCGTTCGAGCCGCGCGACCTGCCGCTCGAGGCCGTGGCGCTGGACGCCGACGCACAGCTGTCCCTGTAGTTACAGATGCGCATGGCGTGCACAGGCCGTAGTGCATAAAACAGCAAGTCTGAAGCCAGGCTGTCCTGTCTGCAGTCGAGCCGTGTCACGCGAGCGCCATGTCGGCGGTGCAGGTTGCACCGGGGGAATCGGCTCTCGACGCCCCGATTTGGCGCCGAACCGTCGCCTGCTAACGGACAAATAACGGCTTGCGCGCTATAGTGCCGCCCCATCGTGGCGGCCTCTCGCTCGCGCGAAAAATATCTCTAATTCAGATTCCTGCCCGGATTGGTCTATGGAGTGGTATCAGATGGTGGTGCTTGCCGTCGTGCAAGGCATCACCGAGTTTCTGCCGATTTCGAGTTCTGCGCATCTGATTCTGGTGCCGCATTTCCTCGGCTGGGACGACCAGGGTCTGGGTTTCGATCTCGCCATGCATCTCGGCACGCTCGTTGCCGTGCTCGCCTATTTCCGTACCGACGTGGCCAGCCTCTGGCAGGCCTGGGTGCAGTCGATGACCGCGCGTCGGCGCGACAGCGAAGTGGCCATGGCCTGGGGCCTGATCCTGGCTACGGTCCCGGCGATCGTGTTCGGCGGGATCATCGGGCTGATGGGCGAGGAGATGCTGCGTGTGCCGGGCATCATTGCCACGACCAGTATTGTTTTCGGACTGTTGCTGGGCTGGGTCGACATGCGCGCACCATGCAAGCGCGAGCCCGAGCAACTCGGCTGGCGTGCCTATCTGGCGATCGGTTTCGCTCAAGCCGTCGCCCTGATTCCCGGCGCTTCGCGTTCCGGGATGACCATCCTCGGCGGTCGCGCCTTCGGTCTGAACCGCCAAGCCGCCGCGCGCGTGGCTTTCTATCTGGCGATCCCGATTACCACAGCGGCGATCGCATTCGAGACCATGCTGCTGCTTCAGAATCCGCTCGAGGATGCCTGGGGCTCGATGGCGATGGCTGCGGTGCTCGCCGGCGTGAGCGCATTCGCCGCCATCCATTATTTCCTGCGCATGCTGCAGTCGGTGGGCATGATGCCGTTCGTGATCTATCGCGTGGTGCTCGGTATCTCGCTGTTCGCGATCTTCGGTTGGTCCGGCTGATTTCGAACCGCTAGCGGCGCCCTATGGCGCTGGCGATCGCGGCGACGCGTTGCTCGTGCAGGGCCTTGCCGATCTCGGGGCCGCGCAGGCCGGATTCGGCGATCGGCCGGGCATCGATGGCGTTGGCGGCAGCGAACGCTGCGCGTGCGATGAGTGGCTGATCGTAGCCGCGCTGCTCGAAACCCAGCCGGCCACGTACGTCGGCCTCGCAGACCGCGATCAGCACGTCCAGGCGTTCCGGCCGTCGGAAGGCGTCGATGCTTTCAAAGAGTTCCAGCATGGTCGCCGGCCGCAGCTCGTGCATGCGATGCACATGCGTATGCCAACGCGCGACCAGTGCGGCGGCATCGCGCAATGCCTTCGGCACGCCCAGACGTGCGCTGCATTGATCGGCGAGCGGCACGCCGGCGGCTTCGTGGCCGCGATGGCCGGGTAGCACATGCGCCGGGGTCAGCGCCTTGCCGTAGTCGTGGCAGACCGCAGCATAACGCGCGGCGAGCGGCGCGCTGGCGGCTGCGGCCTGGCCGAGCACGAGCAGGGTATGCACGCCGGAATCGATTTCGGGATGATGGCGCACCGGTTGGATCACCCCGAACAGGGCATCGAGCTCCGGGAACAGACGCGCCAGCGCGCCGCACTCGCGCAGCAGATAGAAGAACAGCTGCGGCTCGTCGTGCATGAGCGCGCGCTCGGTCTCGGCCCAGACTCGCTCGGGTACCAGGTGATCGACTTCACCGCTGGCGACCATCTCGCGCAGCAGCGCCATCGTCTCGTCGGCCACCCGAAAGCCCAGTGGTGCGAAGCGGGCGTAGTAGCGCGCCAGGCGGAGCAGGCGGACGGGGTCTTCGACGAAAGCGGGCGAGACGTGGCGCAGCACCCGGTCTTCCAGATCCGAGCGGCCACCGCAGGGATCGACGACCGTGCCGTCATCGGCTCGTGCGATTGCGTTGATCGTCAGGTCACGACGGGTAAGGTCGTCCTCCAGCCTCACGTCGGGCCCGGTATGGAACACGAAGCCGTGGTAACCACGCCCGCTCTTGCGTTCGGTCCGCGCAAGCGCGTGTTCCTCATGCGTTTCGGGGTCGAGAAAGACCGGGAAATCGCGGCCGACCGGGCGATAGCCGCGCTCGACCATGTCCTCGGGGCTGGCGCCGACGACCACCCAATCGCGGTCCGATACCGCAAGCCCTAGCCATTCGTCGCGCAGCGCGCCGCCGACCAGATAACGCTCCATGTCCGCGTGCGGCTCCTTATCGGTTGGCGGTTTCGTCGCCGTAGCGCGGCTGCACGGCGTCTATACGTTCATCCAGCGGCACGATTCGTTCGTTCAGGCGCGACTGGAACACGGTCATGTGCGACATCGCGCGCTGGACGTAATTGCGGGTCTCGGTATACGGGATGTTGGCGACCCAGATGGTCGGATCCATCGTCTCGTCGGGCAGCCAGCGTTCGATACGTCCGGGGCCGGCGTTGTAGCTCGCACTCGCCATGGCGATATTGCCGTCCCAGCGCTCGAGCATCTGTGCGAGATAACCGGTGCCGAGCTGGATATTGATCTCGGGCACCGTCAGCGCGCTGCTCGACGGGCGCGCGGCGTCCATGCGGCGTGCCACGAGCCGCGCCGTGCCCGGCAGCAGCTGCATCAGCCCCACCGCGCCGGCCGAAGAACGGATCTCCGGCTGGAACAGCGACTCGGTACGCATGATCGCGAATACATAGGCCGGGTCGAGGCCGTTGTCGTTCGCGAACTGGCGCACGGCGTTGTCGTAGGGCGTGGGATAGCGGATATCCAGATCGTCCCAGTAGTCCGACTTCGCCAAAGTGATGATCGCGCGCGAGTGCCAGCCCCAGTCGTGGGCGATACGCGCGGCCTGGGCGAGCGCGGCCTGATCGAGGCCGTCGATCACGGCATTCCATTCCTGCCCGGCCTGATGATCCATGCCGAGCGCGCGCAGTTCGCGGGCGCGTGCAAGTGCGGGCTTGCCTTCAACCCGGCCGCGGGCGGTGGCATCCACGCTCAGCGGGCGTTCGTTGAGGCTGTAGTCCTGACCCAGCGCGTCGGCGGCGAGATAGCCGTGGTAGGAGCGCTCGCGCGCCAACGGCGCGTAGATCGCGCGAGCCTGCTGCGTGCGGCCCATTTCTTCGAGCGCGCGGGCATGCCAGTAGCGCCATTCCTCTTCGCCGGCGATGGCCGGCGGCAGGTCGTTGATGGCATCGACCACCAGCGGCCAGCGCTGCTGATAGACCGCCGCACGGATCTCCCAGCCGAGCGCGTGGTCGTCCTCGGTCATGCGGGCATGATCCATACGCGCGAACCAGACCAGCGCCTGCGGCTTGTGCTCCTGCGCGTAGAGCAGGGCGACGTAGCGCTTCATCTCATGGCTTTGTTCGGCGTCGAGGCCGAGGCGTTCGACCAGCGGCGCGAGCAGATCGGAGGCCTTGTCGAGATTGCGAAGAGCCAACCGCTTGAAGGCATAGACGGCGATATCGCCGTCGAGGCCGGGCTGGCTGTAGCTCAGGTTCGCCGGCGTCTCGGCCACGCCGAGCCACTGGTCGGTGCGGGCGGCGACATTGGCAGGCAGTTTGCGGCCCAGATAGCGGGTCAGGCCGAACTGGCCTTCGAGTACGGCCAGCCGCGCACGGCGCAGGATCTCGTCGGGCCCGCGCAGGCCGCGTTCTTCGAGCCAGGCGAAGACGGGGTCGCAGGCATCGGGCCGGCTGCGGCCGACTCGCCATAGATCAAGAGCGGCGTCGGTCGGTGCCTGGCCGAGCTTGATTCGAGCATTAACGGCACGACAGGTCGCCGTGCTGCCATCGCTGTCGCGCGTGTTGTCGAGCAGCGTCGACCAGCGTTCGCGGCGCGCCAGGCTCGGTAGCCAGTTGCGGCGCAGGCTTTCGGCGGGCGGCAGGTCGGGGTGCGCGTTGACGAAGGACTGGATGCGGCCATCCAAGGACGTGTTCGCGCCGGTATCGAGGCGATAGCGCAGGTCGGCCGCGGTGAGATAGTCGTAGAGCGGGTAGCCCTGCAACTGCGCGCGCAGACCGGGCACGCTGTCCAGCCGACCCTGCTGGGCGGCGGCCAGTGCATCGCGGAAGGCGTCGCGCTGAGCGGTCGTCGCGGCAAGGCTGGTGCCGGCAAGCAGCAACAGAGCGGCCGTGGAAAACAGGCGCATGGCGGTGATGGCGTTGAAACGATTCACAGCGACGGAGTGTAACGCACGCCGGTAGCCGCGAAGCTGACCGGGTTCAGAGCTCGACGAAAGCCTCTTCGTCGATGTTCTCGGCCGATTCTTCGGGCAACAGCGTCACGCCGCTGGGGTCGCACTGCATGATCGCCTTGCGCAGACTGTTGATTGCGCGCGGACGCGGAAAACTCTTGCGCCAGGCCACGGCGATACGGCGGGTGGGCGTATCGCCCGAGAAGGGCCGTGTCTCCAGCAGGCGCGATTCCTCCGACAGTCCCGGAATGGAGGACCGCGGCAGTACCGTCACCCCAAGCCCGCTGGCCACCATATGACGGATGGTCTCGAGGCTGGAACCGGCCTGTGGCTGGCGTTCGCGCTCACGATCGCGACAGTCATCGCAGAGCGACAGGACCTGGTCGCGGAAACAATGGCCGGGGCCGAGCAGCAACAGATCCTCGTCGGCAAGATCGTTGGCGTCGATGCTCTCGCGCGCAGTCCAGGGATGTTTCTGCGGCATGACCACGACGAACGACTCGTCATAAAGCGCCCAGGTCGACAGGCCCGCAACGTCGTAGGGCATGGCGATGATCACCGCATCCAGCTCGTTGTTGCGCAACTGCTGGGTGAGGGTGCCGGTGAAGTTCTCTTCGATGATCAGCGGCATGTCCGGCGTGGCTTCACGCAGGGCCGGGATCAAGTGCGGTAGCAGATAGGGGCCGACCGTATAGATCACGCCCAGGCGCAGCGGGCCGGCGAGTTCGTCGCGGCCCTGTTCGGCCACCGCTTCGAGCGCGCTGACTTCGCCGAGCACGCGATAGGCCTGCTCGATGATGCGCCGGCCGATCGGCGTCACCCGCGCCTCGCCGCGGTTGCGCTCGAACACGGTCACGCCCAGCTCGCCCTCGAGCTTCTTGACCGCGACGGACAGCGTGGGCTGACTGACGAACGCGCGCTTGGCGGCGCGGCCGAAGTGGCGCTCCTTGTCGAGCGCGATCAGATAGCGCAATTCGGTAAGCGTGATATGCATCAAGACCGGTCTTGTTCTTCTGTGGCACAGCCGAGCCAGTCACGAGGTTTGAGATAGTCCTCGTAGAGTGTGGCTTCGGGGCTGGCCGGTTCGGGCTTGTAGCCATACTGCCACGATGCCAGCGGCGGCATCGACATCAGGATGGACTCGGTGCGCCCGCGCGACTGCAGGCCGAACAGCGTGCCGCGGTCGTAGACGAGATTGAACTCGACATAGCGCCCGCGCCGATACAGCTGGAAATCGCGCTCGCGCGCGCCGTATGCGTGGTCGCGCCGACGCTCGACGATGGGCATGTAGGCATCAACGAAAGCCTGGCCCACGCTGCGGATGAACGCGAAGCTATCCTCGAAGCCGAGTTCGTCGAAATCGTCGAAGAACAGTCCGCCAATGCCGCGTGTCTCTTCGCGGTGCGGTAGATAGAAATACTCGTCGCACCACTGCTTGAAGCGCGGATAGAGATTTTCGCCAAAGGGCGCGCAAGCGTGATGCGCGGCCTCGTGCCAGGCGATAGCGTCTTCTTCGAACGGATAATACGGCGTGAGATCGAACCCCCCGCCAAACCACCAGACCGGCGGCGCGCCGTCCTTCTCGGCGACGAAGAACCGCACGTTCGCATGCGCGGTCGGCGCGTAAGGGTTCTTCGGGTGGGCAACCACCGACACCCCGCTGGCGATGAACGAGCGCCCGGCCAGCTCCGGTCGGCGTGCCGAGGCCGAGGCGGGCAGGTTGTCGCCGGTCACGCGGGAGAAATTCACCCCGGCGCGCTCGAAGGTGTCGCCATCGGCGAGCACCCGCGTATCGCCGCCGCCACCGGCCGGGCGCTGCCAGGCGTCGACATGAAATTCCTGATTCGGCTCGAAAGCGCCGAGACGCTCGCAGATATGGTTCTGCAGGTCGCGGAACCAGTCGATGACGCGGTCGGTATCGATCCCGGCGGTGTTCATATCAGTCGTGATCAGCTTTAGCGAAGGGTACGGCCGTCGCGGGCATCGCGGATCGTGCTCGGGCGGCCGGGCGCGTCCGGTACGCCCCCGGCGATGAAATCCACGCCGTGACCGAGGCGGGCCCGGGCCTGCCAGGCGTTCCGCACCGGCGGGCGGCCGCTGCGATTCGCGCTCGTGGAAACCAGCGCGCTGCCGAAGGCGCGGCACAGGGCGGCGCTGTCGGCATGGGCAGTCTGGCGCAGGGCAATGCTGTCGTGCTCACCGGTCAGCCACCACGGCGTGCCGGATGCGGCCGGCAACAGCCAGGTTATCGGCGCGGGCCAGCTTTCGACGGCGCGAGCCCAGGCATCGTCTGCCCCGGATGCGACGAACAGATCGAGATGCTGGATTTCGGCGCCGATCAGGATCAGGCCGCGTTTCACGTCGCGCCGCTTGAGCGCGAGCAGTCGCAGTACGGCGCGCGGGTTGAGCGGATCGCAGGCCAGGCCCCACACGCCTTCAGTGGCGTGGGCAACCAGCCCGCCGGCGGTGAGTATGCGTGCCGCCGCGCGCAGACGGTGCGGGCTCAGACGCGTGTGCGACCCGCTCATGATCTGCCTGCGCAGTCGCAAGAGGCCGTCACGGCGCGGCAGCGGGGCAGGTCACTCACCGCGCGGATCAGGACTGCGACTTGCCCGAGCCGCTGCCGTTCGACTTGCTGGCCGACTTCGCGGCCCGTTTCTTTGCGGCCGCGCTCTTGCTGGCAGGCTTCTTGGCGGCAGTCGTGGACTTGCTCTTGGTCGTGCTCTTGGCCTTGCTGGTCTTCGCGGCACTGGCCTTCTTGGTAGTGGTGCTCTTGGCCGTGCTCTTCGAAGCCGCCTTGTCTGTCGTCTTCTTGGCGGCTGCGCCTTTCTTTCCGCGCTTTTTCTTTTCCGGGGCCTTGGCGATGATCTCCTGGCATTGCTCCAGGGTAAGATCCGCGGGCTCCTGATCCTTGGGCACGCTGGCGTTCTTCTTGCCATCGGTGATGTAGACGCCGAAGGGTCCGTGCTGGACCTTGATGCCCTCGGCCTCGAAGTGCTTGATCAGCTTCTTGGCGTCGGCCTCTTTCTTCTCGGCGACGACTTCAAGCGCGCGCTCTTTCGACACGGTGTACGGGTCGTCTTCCTTGAGCGAGGCGAATTTCTTGCCGTAGCGAACGTAAGGACCAAAGCGCCCGATGCTGACCACCATCGGCTCGCCCTCGGGCGTCTCGCCGAGTTCGCGCGGGAGATTGAACAGATACAGCGCCTCGTCGAGGGTGATCTTGTCCATGTCCTGGCCCTTGCGCAGGCCGGCGAACTTGGGCTTTTCCTCGTCGTCCTTGGAGCCGATCTGCACGAACGGCCCGAAACGGCCGATCCGCACGATCACCGGCTTGCCGGATTTCGGGTCGGTGCCGAGTTCGCGTGCCTGGGCGACTTCCTCGCGAGACAGATCCTGCTTGGATTCGATCTGCTCGGAGAAGCGATCCCAGAACTCGCGCAGCAACGGTTGCCACTGTTCTTCGCCACGGGAGACGGCGTCGAGCCGATCTTCGAGGTTGGCGGTGAACTCGTAGTCCACATAGCGCGTGAAGTGGTCGGTCAGGAACTTGTTGACGATCTTGCCGAGCGAGGTCGGCATGAAGGCCTTGCCGTCCATCTCCACGTATTCGCGATCCTGCAACGTGGAGATGATCGAGGCATAGGTCGACGGACGACCGATATCGTATTCCTCGAGCGTCTTGACCAGCGCGGCTTCAGTGAAGCGCGGCGGTGGCTCGGTGAAATGCTGGGTCGGCACAATCTCGGCGAGCTTGAGCAGTTCGCCTTCCTCGAGATGCGGCAACCGCTTGTCGGCGTCGTCGTCGCCCTTGTCGTCGTCCTTGCCTTCCTTGTAGACCGACAGGAAGCCGGGCTCGCGCAGGGTGCGGCCGGAGGCACGGAACAGGTGCTTGTCGTCGCCGCTGGTGGCCAGATCCGCGGCCACGGTGTCGAACAGGGCATGGACCATCTGGCTGGCGACGGTGCGCTGCCAGATCAGCTCGTAAAGACGAGCCTGATCGCTGGTCAGGTTGGACTTGATCTCGTCCGGAATCCGAGCGCTCTCGGTCGGCCGGATAGCCTCATGGGCCTCCTGCGCGTTCTTGGACTTGGTCTTGAAGGTACGCGGGGCGTCCGGCAGATTCTTGTCGCCATAACGTTTGCCGATCATCGACCGCAGTTCGGCGACGGCATCGGCCGCCAGGCTGACCGAGTCGGTCCGCATATAGGTGACCAGACCGGTGGCTTCGGCACCGTCGATCGACACGCCCTCATACAGACTCTGGGCCGTGCGCATGGTGCGCTTGGCGGTGAAGCCGAGCTTGCGTGCGGCTTCCTGTTGCAGGGTCGAGGTCGTGAACGGCGGCGCCGGATTGCGCTTGCGTTCCTTGCGATCGACCTTGGCGACACGCAACTGGCCGTTGGCGGCCTTCGTGAGCGTCTCGAAGGCAGTGTCCGCGCTGCCCTGATTGTTGACCGTGAACTGGCTGACCTTTTCGCCGTCGAGCTGATACAGGCGAGCGCTGAATGCGGCCGCGTCCTTCTCGACCTGCGCTTCGATCTTCCAGTATTCCTCGGGTATGAAGGCCTCGATCTCGGCATCGCGCTCGCAGATCAGGCGCAGGGCCGGACTTTGCACACGGCCGGCGGACAGGCCGCGCTGAACCTTGCGCCAGAGAAGCGGCGACAGATTGAAGCCCACCAGGTAGTCGAGCGCGCGCCGGGCCTGCTGGGCGTTGACCAGATCGCTGGATATCTCACGCGGGTTATCGACCGCGGTACCGACAGCCTTCTTGGTGATTTCGTGAAAGACCACCCGCTGGACCGTCTTGTCGTCAAGCAGGCCGCGTTCGCGCAGCAGCTCGAGCAGATGCCAGGCAATGGCTTCGCCTTCGCGATCCGGGTCAGTCGCGAGCAGAAGCGCGTCGGACTTCTTCAGGCTGCGGGCGATCTTCTCGACGTGCTTCGCGTTGCGATCGATCACGTCGTAGCGCATGGCGAAGTCGTGCTCGGTATCGACCGCGCCTTCCTTGGGCACGAGGTCGCGCACATGGCCATACGAGGCCAGGACCTCGTAGTCCTTGCCGAGATATTTCTCGATCGTCCGGGCCTTGGCCGGCGATTCCACGATGACGAGATTACGACTCATCGGCTCACGCTACTTGAAGAATGGGGCCTGCACTTGGGCGCAGGGCGCAGCACACTAGCACAGCCTTTGAAGCACGCGCGACCGTTCAACGTCAACTTTCAGGGCGGCGAAGTGACGTGGCGTGTCACCTCGACTGACGTCTTTCGGGCTAGTGACTCGCGCCGGGCGATTCGGCGTGAATCATCGCTTCCATGCGGGCATAGGCCTGATCCTGGCCGCTGGAAGACAGCACCATCATCACCACCCATTTGAGCTGTTCTATATCGGCACCTTCGAAGGCGTCTTCCGCCAGCGCCATCATGCGATCAATGACGATCTCACGGGCCGTCGCGCTCAGCACGCCGGCCTGTTCGAGCTGGGCGAGATAGCCGCGGCACTCCGCATCGAGCACATGCATCTCGCGGTCGGCGTAGACGCGGATGGCATCGTCGCTGGGCGCTACTGCCATCGCCTGGCCGTCCGGGTCGGTGGCGCGAATCCAGGCAAAGGCGTCGTCGATCTCGTCCGGAAAGAAACCGGCGTCGCCGAGATCGTCGCGCACGCTGGACATGTGTTCGGCATCCGCAAGAGAGAAGTTCTCGAACAGATAGAGCAGCACGTCGAGCAGGTTTTCGTTCATCGGCGCAGATCCGTCGTGTATGAACCGTTCCGGTCGGTCATGGCCCGCGATCAACCGCCGCTGGCGCGGGTATAGGCGCCGCCGGGGCCGGCAAGCACACGGCCTTGAAGTTCCAGGATGAGCAGCGTTGATGATACCGCATCCGCCGACCAGCCGGTGCGTGCGACCAGCTCGTCGACGCGTGCCGGGGCATGTCCGATGGCGGCGAGCAGGGTGGCGTGGTCGTCGTCCTCGGCCGGGCTAGAGCGTGGATCACGCTCGTTTTTGCCGCTGTCATCGCTGTCGCTGCGGATGAGGCGATAGCCGTCCAGCACGCCGGCGATATCCTCGAGGATGTGGTCGGTGGTTTCGACCAGTTTTGCGCCATCGCGGATCAGTTGATGGCAGCCGCGCGCGAGCGGATTGTGGATCGAGCCGGGCAGGGCGAACACGTCGCGACCGGCCTGACTGGCCATGCGGGCGGTGATCAACGAGCCGGACGCACGCGCGGCCTCGACCACAAGCGTGGCGGTACACAGCCCGGCGATGATGCGGTTACGCCGCGGGAAATTGCCGCGCGCCGGTTGGGTGCCGAGCCCGAATTCGGAAAGCAGCAGGCCGCTGGCGGCGATGCGTTCGGCCAGATCCTTGTGCATGGCCGGGTAGACACGGTCCAGACCGGTGCCACAGACGGCGATGGTCATGCCGTTGGCGGACAGGGCGCCCTCGTGAGCAGCTGCATCGATGCCGCGTGCCAGGCCCGAGACCACCACGAGGCCCGCGCCGGCCAGCGCTGCACCGAACTCGCGTGCAGCCTCGAGTCCGGCCGTTGTGGGGTTGCGGCTGCCCACGATGGCGATGGCCGGGTACGTGAGCAGTTCTGTGTCACCCAGTGCATAAAGCCATGACGGGGGTGGCACGAGCTCGCCCAGAGCAGCCGGGTAGTGTGGATGTTCGGGCGTAATGAAATGGTGGTCGTCGCGATCCAGCCAACGCTCGGCTTCGTCGACCCGCGCATTGTCGGGCGTGGCAAGCGTGTCGCGTGCCGCGCGCGGAATGCCGAGCTCACGCCAGGCGGCATCACCGGCCGCGAGGATGCGTGCCGGTGTGCCATAGCGTTCGATCAGACGGGCGCCGAGCGTGGCCCCGACGCCGGGTGTGCAGGCCAGACGCAGCCAGTCCCGTTCACTCACGGGTGCCCGATCAGCGCTGCGGGGTGCGCACGAAGTCTTCGATATGCACCGCGCGCTTGGCTCGCATGATCACCGCGAAGCTGACGTGCGCGTCGGTCTTGAAGACCAGAAGCTGACCGGACTGGAGTTCCGGCAGGCGCACCTGGCCGCCTTCGACCGGGTCGAGGACGAGGCGTCCCGCTTCAAAGATATCGAGCACATGACCACGTTTGATGCCATCCGTGCTGCCGATGCTCAGCGTGACGACCTGGTACTGGCCGATCGCCGACACACCGTCGTAGACGGAGATGATCCGGCCTTCAACGTTGCGATCCGGGGCATGCGGATAGAAATCGTGGACCAGATCTTCGGTTTCCAGCGGCAGCAGGCGATCGCCGACGAGCGCTTCGCGATGACTCTTGGTGATGATGCCGGTGGCGACTGCGTCGAAATCGGTGATCCGCATCTCGCCGACGGGCACGGCCTGCTGACCGAGGATTTCGCCGGTGTCGGGGTCCTTGTACGGGCCTGCATCACGGACGAGGCTGTAGTTTTCGGCGGCGTAGCCTTGATTCGCGGGATTGCGGATATAGCTGATCGTGCCCTTGCCGCCGATCAGATGCTCGTCGATGAACGACACCACATAAGGCGCCTTCTGAAGTTCTTCCGCGTCGACCAGGCGCGGGCCAGTGATGAACGCGCGAATGGCATCGAACGGGATCGTTGCGATGGACTCGAGCGAGCCTTCACGTATCCGCGGCGACAGCCGCTCGGTCCCGGCCCGGCGCAGCTGGAACGCACCATCCGGCCCTCTGGTGAGAATGAGCACGTCACCCGGATAGATCAGATGCGGATTCGCGATGTCCGGATTGGCGTACCACAGCTGCGGCCAGTACCAGGGATCACGCAGGTAGTAGCCGGAGATGTCCCAGAGCGTGTCGCCTTTCTTGACCACGTAACGCAGCGGTGCGTCCGCACGGATCTGGCTCGCGATAGCGGCTTCGCGCGCGACGGGTGCATTGCGCGGCGGTAACGGCTTGGCCGGTGGCGCTTCGGTCTGCTGTGAATCGGTCACCGGTGGCTGATGTGCACAGCCGGCGGCCAGAACGCCTGCAGCAAGCGCAAGGCTGACGCCTGCCTGCTTCATGGCCAGTTTCAAATCGTTATACTCTCGCATCCAGGACGCGCCCCCAATTAATACCGCCGGTACGGGCCATGCCGCGTGCTTTGTTATCGGCCATCAAAAGCTTTTTCTTGATGGCCGGCCCCCATTTGCAACGCTGACCACCGACAGAATATGGCGATTCTCGAAATTTTGCATTTCCCCGATCCGCGACTGCGCGAAAACACCCAGCCGGTGACTGTTTTCGACGACACATTGTCGACTTTCATCGACGACATGTTCGAGACCATGTACGACGCGCCAGGCGTCGGCCTGGCCGCCACGCAGGTCGGCGATACGCGCCGTGTCGCGGTCATGGACTGCTCCGACGATCGCGACGAGCGCATCGTGATGTGCAACCCGGAGATTCTTTGGCAGGAGGATCTGGAGACCGTCGACGAGGGCTGTCTCTCGGTGCCCGAGCACTACGACAAGGTAAAGCGTTATACGCGCCTGCGCTTCGCCGCCCAGGATCGCCACGGCGAGCGTTACGAAATGGACGCCGAAGGGTTGCTTGCCCAGTGCGTGCAGCACGAGCTCGCGCATCTCGATGGCGGGTTGTATATCGATCAGCTGTCGCGCTTAAAGCGCGAGCGTATCCGGCGAAAGCTCGCCAAGGCCGCCCGCCAGAGCGCGCCTGCCGCCAACGACGAATAGGGTCCTGCCCAGCGAATGCCTGATCCAATAAATCTCGTCCGATGAATCCTGCCCCATGAATATCGTGTTCGCCGGGACGCCCGAATTTGCCTTGCCCTGCCTGGACGCGATTGCCGCCAGCGGTCACAGCCTGGTGGGTGTGCTCACCCAGCCGGACCGACCTGCGGGACGGGGGCGCAAACTCGCGACCTCGCCGATCAAACAGCGCGCGCTCGAGCTGGGCGTGCCGGTACAGCAGCCGGAGTCGCTCAAGAGCGCCGACGCTTTCGCCGAGCTCGCTGCGCTTGAGCCTGATCTGATGGTTGTCGTTGCCTATGGGCTGCTGCTGCCCAAGAAGGTGCTGGCACTCCCGCAACACGGCTGCATCAACGTGCATGCCTCGCTGCTGCCGCGTTGGCGCGGTGCGGCACCGATCGCGCGTGCGATTCTGGCCGGGGACAGCGAAACCGGCGTCACGCTGATGCAGATGGAAGCCGGGCTGGACACCGGGCCGATGATCGTGCGGCGGGCCGTACCGATCGATGGCGACACCAACGCCGGCGTGCTGCACGACCGGCTTGCCGATCTGGGCGCGCGTGAACTCGCTGATCTGCTCGGTCGGCTCCCGGAGGGCGTCAGCGCCGAGCCGCAGGACGACGCGCAGGCCTGCTATGCGCGCCGGCTCGAAAAAGGTGAGGCCGCTATCGACTGGCGGTTACGCGCGGACGAAATCGCGCGGGCCGTTCGGGCCTTCGTGCCCTGGCCGGTAGCCCACGCCCGGCTCGACGGCCAGCCGGTGCGCTTCTGGCGTGCCGCAACCGCACCCGGCGAGGCCGGCGATGCTGAGCCGGGGACGGTGGTTGCCGCCAGTCCGAAGGGCATCGATATCGCCACGGGCGCCGGGGTTCTACGGGTGCACGAGCTACAGCTACCGGGCAAGAAACGCATGGATGCCGCCGCCGCGGTCAACGGCCGCGACTGGGTGGGCTGTCGTTTTGAGTAACCGGCGACGCCCTACGCGAAAGCACGCCGATAACGAGTCTGTTGAAGGCGCTGAGTCACGTGCCTGCGCAGCCCGTGCCGTGGCTGCGGTCATGGACGACAGGCGCAGTCTCGATGCCGCGCTGGCCGGGATATCTGCGGACCTTGGCGTTAACGACCGCGGCCTTGTATCGGCCATGGCCTATGGGGTGTTGCGAGACTACCGCCGCCTGGATGCGCTGCTGTCGCCGCGCTTGTCGCGCAAGCCGCAGCCGCTATTGCGCGCCTTGCTGCTGGTGGGGATATATCAACTGGAATCGATGCGCGTGCCGCCGCATGCAGCCGTGCACGCCAGCGTCGCTGCGAGTGCCTTGCTAAAACTCGGCAAGGCGCGCGGCATGGTCAACGCGATCCTGCGCGGCCATCAGCGCGATGCGGGCAAGGCGGTTGAAGACCGTACACCGGGCGTTCGCTACAGCTATCCGGACTGGCTGGTCGAGCGTATTCAGGCCGACTGGGGCAGTCAGTGGCCGGGCGTACTCGAGGGCGGCAATCGCCCGGCGCCGATGCATTTACGCACGAACGCCCGGTTTGGCGATCGTTTCGTTGCCATGCGTGCCCTGGAAGCCCACGGGCTGACGAGCAGGGCCGCTCGTGTCTGCGACAGTGTGCTCACTCTGGATACGCCGGTCGCAGCCCGAGACCTGCCGGGCTTCGACGAAGGCCGGGTCTCGATACAGGACGGTGCGGCGCAGCTGGCGACGGTGCTGCTCGGCGCGCGTAATGGTGATCGCGTACTCGATGCCTGTGCGGCGCCGGGCAACAAAAGCGCGCATCTGCTCGAGCGTGCGGATATCGACCTGCTGGCGCTCGACATCGACGCGGAGCGACTGCAGACACTCGACGAGACGCTCACGCGTGTCGGGCGAAGTGCGCGGGTCGAAGTGGCCGATGCGGCCGAGCCCGACACCTGGTGGGATGGCCGCCTGTTCGATCGCATACTGCTCGACGCGCCCTGCAGCGGCACCGGCGTGATTCGCCGCCATCCGGACATTAAATGGCTGCGTCGTCCTGCGGACATCAGTGCCGCCGCCGAACGCCAACTCGCCATGCTTCAGGCGCTCTGGCGCACGCTCGCACCGGGCGGGCGGCTGGTTTACGCCACCTGCTCGATCCTGCGCGCCGAGGGCGTCGACGTAATTGCTGCGTTTCTGGCGCAAACCGAGAACGCGCGTGAGGTAGCGATCGATGCCCGCTGGGGATTTGCGGAGCGTCACGGTCGGCGTCTCGCGCCCGGCATGCACGGCTTTGATGGCTTCTACTACGCAGTGCTCGAGCGCGCTGCGGATTGATCGGTCGCAGAGGTTCCGTAGCAATACGGAGTTGAATCGATTGCGCACAACCGCACCATTGGCTGGGTAGTGATTCCTCAACCAATTGGAGTTGTGATGAGCGACGAATTGAACGGTAAGAAGGTCGCATTCCTTGCCACCAACGGTTTCGAGTATTCCGAGCTGACTCAGCCGTGGGACGAAATCAAGGCTGCGGGCGCCGAGGTCGAGCTGGTTTCGCTCGAGTCCGGCGAGATCCAGGGCGAAAGCGGCGGCGAGCCCAAGGGCGATCCGAAGCCCGTCGACAAGACCGTCGATCAGGTCTCGGCCGGCGATTACAACGCGCTGGTTCTGCCGGGTGGCCTGGCCAATCCGGACACGCTGCGCACCAACGACAAGGCGGTGCAGTTCGTGCGTGATTTCTTCGCCCAGCACAAGCCGGTCGGCGCGATCTGCCATGCGCCGTGGGTGTTGATTGAAGCCGGTGTGGTCGATGGCCGTACGCTGACGTCCTTCCCGTCGGTCCAGACCGATCTCAAGAACGCGGGCGCGACCTGGGTCGATCGTGAAGTGGTCTGCGACGAAGCACTCGTGACCAGCCGCACGCCCGACGATCTGGATGCCTTCTGTGCGAAGGTCATCGAGGAGATCGCGGAAGGCAAGCACGAGGAACAGACGACGTAAAACGATCGCTTGAAGACGATCGAGAAAGCCCGGCCTCGGCCGGGCTTTTTTGTGCGCGCTAATCTTCCAGCGCGTAATCGATGGTGGTCACCACACGGATACGCTTGATATCCGGCGTATAGCTGTCGAGATCGCTGATCGAGAAGTAGCCCTGCGAGGCTGACCGAATAGCGCCAACCCGGCTGCCCGAATCCTCGGCGAACTGTTTGGCGGCCTTGCGCGCATCAGCCGTGGCGACCGCGATCATTTCCGGCTTGATGTCTTCGAGCTCGGTGAACAGGAACTCGGTCCGGTAGTTGTAGTTCGGTGACAGCACCACGCCCTGGCCGATCAGTTCGCCGACCCGCGGCATGGCCTGCTTGACCTTGTCGATAGCCTGGGTGCGAACCAACATCGTGGCCTCGGCCGAGTAACGGCTGGGCGGGCGCTGGTTGCCATAGCTGTTGGCGTAGCGATCGGTGACTTCAGGCGAGGTCAGGGTGATCGCTTCGGGCTTGAAACCGGCATCGGTCAGAAAGCGGCGGATGATGCCGGCCTGCTGGTTGACCCGCTGCTGTACTTCATCAAGCGCATCGCCGGTGACGGTGAAATGCAGCGGCCAGAGCGCGAGCGTGGCGCGTACTTCGCGTTCCGCCAGGCCTTTTACGGTGACCGTGCGCTCGGCGGATTTCCACTGGATCGCCGCGCTCTTGAGATAACTGCCGCCGACCACGAGACCGATGGCGAGCAATACGCCGAGAACTGCCGCGGCGAGGATATTGTTCTTCATCCCGAGATACCCGGTAAGTGCAGCGCGCATCGGCGCGTTGATTTCACAGAGTATCGAAGCCCAAAGCTTGCGGCTCGCTGAAAGCGTGAGTCGGGCGCGCCGCGCCGCCGCTCAATGCGGCAGCGGCCCGCCCGCATGACGTTCTAACGATAGATCGGGTCGCGTACGACCACGCCGCGCTCGGCGAGAAAGCCCTTGGCCTGCTGGATCGTATAGGTGCCGAAGTGGAAGATCGAGGCAGCCAGCACCGCGTCGGCGGTGCCGATCTCAAGGCCGTCGTGCAGGTCTTCCAGGCTACCCACGCCGCCGGACGCGATTACAGGCACATCGACCGCCTCGGATATCGCGCGCGTCAGCTTGAGATCGAAGCCCGACTTCGTGCCGTCCTTGTCCATGCTCGTGAGCAGTACCTCGCCGGCGCCGAGCGCGACGAGTTTCTGGGCCCATTCGATGGCGTCAATGCCGGTGGACTTGCGACCGCCGTGGGTGAAGATCTCCCAGCGCGGGGCTTCGTGCTTCTTGGCCACGTTCTTGGCGTCCAGTGCGACTACGATGCACTGCGAGCCATAGCGATAGGCGGCCTCGTAGACGAAGTTCGGATCCGAGATCGCAGCGGTGTTGATCGAGACCTTGTCGGCGCCGGCCGAGAGCAGGCGGCGCACATCGGGCAGGGTGCGCACACCGCCGCCGACGGTCAGCGGGATGAACACCTCGCCGGCCACGCGTTCGACCACGTCCATCAGGGTGCCGCGGTCTTCGTGGCTGGCAGTGATGTCCAGAAACACCAACTCATCCGCCCCTTGCTGGTCGTAGCGGCGCGCAATCTCGACCGGGTCACCGGCGTCCTTGATCTCGAGAAACTTGACGCCCTTGACCACGCGCCCCTTGTCGATATCGAGGCAGGGGATGATGCGTTTGGCTAATGTCATTTGGCGCTCTTGCGGTCGTTGACCAGCTTGCGTGCCGCGGCGAAATCCAGCGTGCCTTCATAGAGGGACCGGCCGATGACCGCCCCCGATACGCCGTCGCTCTCGACCGCGAGCAGCGCTTCGATATCGTCGATATTGGTCACGCCGCCGGAGGCGATCACGGGAATCGTGAGCTCGGCGGCCAGCGCACGGCTGGCTTCGGCGTTCACGCCCTGCATCATGCCGTCACGGCTGATATCGGTATGGATGATGGCGACCACGCCGTCCTCTTCGAACTGCTGGGCGAGATCCGCGACCGTGTGATGGGATAGCTTCGACCAACCGTCGGTGGCGACCATGCCGTCCTTGGCATCAAGGCCGACGATGATATGGCCCGGAAATTCGACGCCGACATCGGCCACGAAATGTGGCTCCGCGACGGCGCGCGTGCCGAGAATGACGTATTCCACGCCGCGTTCGAGATAGGTCTCGATGGCGGACTCGTCGCGAATGCCGCCGCCGACCTGCACCGGTATGTCGCCGCAGGCCGTCACGATCTCGCCGATCACACGGTCGTTGACCGGGTAGCCGGCCTTGGCACCGTCGAGATCGACCACGTGGATACGGTCCGCGCCTTCATCGATCCAGCGCTGGGCGACCGCGACCGGATCTTCGTCGAAGATGGTGACGTCGTCCATGCGGCCCTGGCGCAGACGTACGCACTGGCCGTTCTTGATATCAATCGCAGGTATGAGTAGCACGCCGGTAATCCTCTTCTACGGCTTGGGTGTGATCGAAGCGGCTTTAATCTGTGTTCAGGCGTCGGCTCAGGCCGAACCGTCCCATTCGAGGAAGTTGGCCAGCAGCTGCAGGCCCGCGGACTGGCTTTTTTCGGGGTGGAACTGTACGGCGAACACGTTCGGTCGCAGGATCACGGAGGCGAAACGCACGCCGTAATCGGTCGTTCCGGCGACATGCCGCTCGTCCTCGGGCACGACGTAGTAGCTGTGTACGAAATAGAACCAGCTTGCGGGCGCGATATCCTTCCAGAGCGGATGGTGGCGCTCCTGACGGACCTGGTTCCAGCCCATATGTGGAATCTTGCGGCGCACGCCGTCGGGCTGCGCATCGGGAGCGGCAAAATGCACGGTATCGCCGGGAAAGGCTCCCAGGCATTCCACGCCGCCGGATTCCTCCGAGTGCCCCATCAATGCCTCAATGCCCAGACACACGCCCATGAGCGGCTTCTTGCCGATCTGCTCGCGCAGCATGTCGTCCAACTCGAGACGGTGCAGTTCGTCCATGCAATGGCCGATTGCGCCGACGCCCGGCAGCACAAGCCGGTCCATGCGCGACAGCGCATCCGGGTCGAAGCTGACCTCGATCTGTTCGTCCGACGCCACGTAACGCAGCGCCTTGGCAATCGAGTGCAGATTGCCCATCCCGTAGTCGATGATGCCGACGGTTGCCATAAGATTGAACGCGAAAGAGAAAAAGGAGGGTTAGAGGCTGCCCTTGGTGGACGGCGTGGCGTCGCCCGTGCGGCTGTCCGCCGACACGGCCAAGCGCAGTGCGCGGCCGAAGGCCTTGAACAGCGTTTCCGCCACGTGATGGGCGTTGTCGCCCTTGAGCGCGTCCATATGCAGCGTGATCGCGGCAGCGCTCGCAAGCCCCTGAAAGAACTCGCGCACGAGTTCGACATCGAAAGTGCCGATCTTGTCGCGCGTAAACGTGGCCTCGAAGAACAGCCCGGGCCGGCCGGACAGATCGATCACCACCCGCGACAGGGCTTCGTCGAGCGGGACATAGGCATGGCCGTAGCGCGTGATACCCCGCTTGTCGCCGAGCGCCTCGCGCAGGGCCTGGCCGATGCAGATGCCGACATCCTCCACGGTGTGGTGGTCGTCGATATGCAGATCGCCTGTGGCGGACACGTCGAGATCGATCAGGCCGTGGCGGCTGATCTGATGAAGCATGTGATCAAAGAAACCGACGCCGGTATCGGCGTTGAATACGCCGCTGCCATCCAGGTCGAGCGTGACCGAGATATCGGTTTCGTTGGTCTTGCGTGAGATCGTGGCGCGGCGCGCTGTCATGGCCTGTGCAATGCGTTGGATCACCCCGGAACGCGGGATAATACGCCCATTGCCCAGGCAACGCGAATGACCGCGGCCGGCGGCTTGTCAGGCCTGCAGCCAGAAGGTGACCGGGCCGTCGTTGACCAGCGCGACCTGCATGTCGGCCCCGAAGATGCCCTGATCGATACGGTCGTGGCGCGACGTGAGTGTGGCAACGAATCGGCCGAACAGCTCGCGGGCGCGATCGGGCGGGCACGCCGTCGAAAAGCCGGGCCGGTTGCCGCGCCGGGTATCGGCGGCGAGCGTGAACTGGGGTACGGCCAGCACCGCGTGGCCGGTGTCTGCCGCGCTTTGGTTCATGCGCCCGCTGTCGTCGGCGAAGATGCGATAGGACAGCACACGTTCGGCAAGCCGGGCGGCGCGTTTGTCGTCGTCGTCGGGCTCGGCGGCGACCAGGGCCAGAATACCGGGCCCGATCGCGGCGACCGTCTCGCCGTCGACCGCGACGCTGGCCTCGGTCACGCGCTGGATCAGCGCGATCACGAGCGGGCGGCGATCCCGCCGTCGAGCGCGGGCGCGGCGTCCCGATGGGCGCGCAGCAGGCGCTCGAACGGGCTGGGGTCGTGGATATGGGTCACGTCGCCGTCCATCGGGAAGTGATAGTCGATCAGCCGCGAGGCCCAGAACCGAAGAGCGGCGGCCCGCAACATGGCCGGCCAGGCCGCGTGTTCGGCGTCAGTGAGCGCGCGTCGGCGGTCGTAGGCGTTCATGAAGGCCTGCCAGCGCTCGGGCATATAGGCGCCGGCGTCGTTGAAGGCCCAGTCGTTGCAGATCACGGCCAGGTCGAACAGCAGGTAATCGTGGCAGGCGTAATAGAAGTCGATCACGCCGGACACACGTTCGTCGTCGAACAATACGTTGTCGCGGAACATGTCGGCGTGGATCACTGCTTCGGGCAGACCGGCGTACACGGTGTCGATACATTCGCGCTGATACGCGATCTCGTCGTCGAGCAGGGTCGCGGTGTCGGCATCGAGGCGATCCGAAAGGCGATCGCGCGCGCCGGCGATCCATTCCAGATCGCGCGGATTGCGCTGGCTTTCACCAAAGGAGCGCACGGCCCGGTGCATTTCTGCAACCACCCCGCCTAGCGAGCCGCAATGACGCGACTGGGGTTCGGTGACGCTCGCGCCGGCCAGGCGATAGACGAGCGCGGCGGGGCGATCGCGCACTTCGCTGAGAAATCCGCCGTCGTTACGGGCCAGCGGATGCGCGCCCGGCACGCCGTGGCCGGCCAGATGATCCATGAGCTGCATGAAGAACGGCAGCGAGCCGTTATCCATCTGCTCGAACAGGGTCAGTACCCAGCGGCCGGTCGTGGTATCGACGAAATAGTTGGTGTTGGTGATACCCGCCGAGATGCCGCGGAAATCCTCCAGCTCGCCGACCGAGTAATCGGCCAGCAGGTGGCGCAGGTCGTCTTCGGTGACACGGGTATAAACCGACATCAGGCGCCGCGCTCGTCAAGGCGCTTGCGCGCGCGTTTGGCAAAGACCTGCATCTCGCGCACGGCCTGATTGTCACCCCGCGCCTCGGCCACGGTGATGCCGTGCTCGAGCACATCGATACCGGCGACCAGGTCGCCGTTCTCTACCAGCGCCTTGCCGTAGAGCTTCCAGGCAGCGGAGTAGTCGGGATCGTGGGCCACGGCTTCGGCGAGGTGTTCGGCGGCGCGGGCGTGCTCGCCGTCCTTGAACAGCAGTTCACCCAGGGAAAAACGCAGCAGGGCGTTGTCCTCGCCGGAAGCGAGCAGCGACTCGAGTTGGTCTTTCATCGGCATGCGCACAGTGTACCGATATAGCCCGTATTTGAAGACGCTAGCGGCGCCAGAAGGCCGGAGTGAGGATCACCAGCAGGGTGAAGATCTCAAGCCGACCCAGCAGCATTGCCATGCACAGCACCCATTTGGCGATGCCCGGCAGGCTCGCCATGTTCGAGGAGACCTCCCCAAGGCCCGGACCCAGATTATTGATCGATGCGGCGACCGCAGAGAACGCCGTGAGCTCGTCGAGACCGGTCGCCAGCAGCACCAGGAACATCACCACGAACACGGTGATATAGACCGCGAAGAAGCCCCAGACTGCCTGGATGACGCGGTCCGGGATGACTTTGCCGCCCATCTTGATCGGGATCTCGGCATTCGGGTGCACCAGGCGGCTGATCTCGCGCGTGCCCTGCTTGGCGAGGAGGATGAAGCGCACGACTTTCATGCCGCCGGTTGTAGACCCCGCGCAGCCGCCCACGAAGCTGCCGAGCAGCAGGAACATGGGCAGAAAACTCGGCCACAGCGAGTAGTCGGTGGTGGTGAAGCCGGTGGTGGTACCGATCGACACGACCTGAAACATCGACTTGATCACCGCGTTGGGCAGCGACACATAGGTGCCGGCAACCAGCAGCACGATACTGCCGAGCGTGGTCGCCCCAACTACCATGAGCAGGAAAGTGCGCGTCTCCGAATCGCGCCAGTAGGTCAGCGGGTTGGCGCTGCGCCAGACCGCGAAATGCATACCGAAACTGATCGACCCCACAACCATGGCGACGATGGCCGCGATCTCGATGATGGCGTCGTCGTGGTGGCCGAGCGACAGATCGTGGTTGGAGAAGCCGCCGGTCGCGATCGCCGAAAAGCCGTGGCTGACCGAATCGAACACGCTCATGCCGGCAAGCCAGAACACCAGCGCACACAGCGCCGTCAGCGACAGGTACAGATACCAGAGCGCCTTGGCCGTCTCGCGGATACGCGGCGTGAGTTTGGAATCCTTGATCGGCCCTGGCGTCTCCGCACGATAAAGCTGCATGCCACCGACGCCGAGCATGGGCAGCACCGCCACGGCCAGCACGATGATGCCCATGCCGCCCATCCAGTGCAGCAGCTGGCGCCAGAACAGGACCGCATGGGGCAGGGTGTCGAGGCCGACGAGCACGGTGGCACCCGTGGTGGTCAGGCCGGAGACCGCTTCGAACACTGCGTCGGTGACGCTGATATCCGGACGTTCGGCGAGGTACAGCGGCACCGCGCCGAACAGGCTCAGTACCAGCCAGAACAGCACGACGACGAGGAAGCCGTCACGGATCTTGAGCTCGCGGCGCACGTGACGCACCGGCAACCATGTGACCAAACCGGTGAAAAGAGTGATCACGAAACCGATGGCGAAGGCATCCGCCTCGCCGTCGCCGTACGCCAGGCCCATGACCATCGGCACCAGCATGCTGGTCGAGAAGATCATCAGCAGCAGGCCGAGCACCCGCTGCACGACCGCGAAATAATAGTTCAGGGACAGATCCATGCTGTGGTTCTTGCCCTAGACGTAGGAGACGCCGACCTGGAACAGCTTTTCCACCTCGGCGGTCTGCTTCTTTTCGATGATGAACAGCATGACGTGATCGCCCGACTCGATCACCGTGTCGTGATGGGCGATCAGCACTTCCTCGCCGCGCGCGATGGCGCCGATGGTGGTTCCCCGCGGCAGCTTGATCTCGTCGATACGCCGGCCCACCACGCGCGAATTTTCGCGCTCGCCGTGAGCGATGGCTTCGATCGCCTCGGCCGCGCCGCGGCGCAGGGTATGCACACGCACCACATCACCCCGGCGCACATGGGCCAGCAGCGCCGAGATGGTCGACTGTTTGGGCGAGATCGCGATATCGATCTGGGTGCCGGAGGATTCGATCAGGTCGACATAGGCCAGCCGATTGATCAGCGACATCGCCTTGCGCGCGCCCAGCCGCTTGGCCAGCATCGCCGAGAGGATATTGGCCTCGTCATCGTTGGTGATCGCGCAGAACACGTCGACCGACTCGATATTCTCTTCGACCAGCAGCGACTCGTTGGCGGCATCGCCCTTGAGCACGATCGAGCGGTTGAGCTTCTCCGACAGCCAGCCGGCGCGTGCCGGATTGTTCTCGATGATCTTGACCTGGCAGTGATTTTCCAGCGCCAGTGCCAGCCGCAGGCCGATGTTGCCGCCGCCGGCGATCATGATCCGCTTGACCGGCCGGTCGATCTTGCGCAGTTCGCTGATCACCTTCTTGATATTGCGCCGGGCGGCGACGAAGAACACTTCATCGTCGGCTTCGATGACGGTGTCGCCTTCCGGGATCATCGGTTTGCCGCGCCGATAGATTGCCACTACGCGGGTGTCGGCTTGCGGCAAATGCTCGCGCAGCGCGCGCAATTCCTTGCCTACCAGGGGCCCGCCGTAATAAGCCTTGACGCCCACGACCTGAACGCGTCCTTCCGCGAAATCGACCACCTGCAGCGCGCCCGGATACTGCACCAGGCGCTTGATGTAGTCGGTCACCAGCTGCTCCGGGCTGATGCTCATGTCGATCGGGATTGCATCCTGATGGAACAGTCGGTTCTCGAGCAGGTATTCCGACGCCCGAATACGCGCGATCTTGGTCGGCGTATGAAACAGCGTGTAGGCGATCTGGCAGGCCACCATGTTGACTTCATCCGTCGCGGTAACCGCGATGATCATGTCGGCATCGTTGGCGCCTGCGCTGCGCAGGATGTCCGGATGCGCGGCATAGCCGTGCACCGCCCGAATATCGAGCCGGTCCTGCAGCGGGCGCAGCAGGGCTTCATCGGTGTCCACGACCGTGACATCGTTGGCCTCGTGGGCCAGATTCTCCGCCAGCGTGGCGCCGACTTCGCCGGCCCCCAGAATGATGATCTTCATGCGCCGCAACAGTAGAGCGCGCACCCCCGACTTGCAACAGTGACTTACGGCCTGTGTTTGCGTGCCTCAAGCGCGTAGGATGACGGCATTCTGCCCAAGCGATCCTTACCGTGAGCAAGGACAACACCGAAAACACCAATAGCCAGCCCCAACCCGACTGGCTCGAACGCGTGGCCTGGAACGAGCAGGGGCTCGTGCCGGCCATCACCCAGTCGGTCGATACCCAGCGTGTACTCACGCTGGCCTGGATGAACCGCGAATCGCTCGCTGCGACCATCGAGAGTGGTCTTGCAACCTACTGGTCACGTTCGCGTGGCAAGCTCTGGCGCAAGGGCGAGTCGTCGGGCAATCTCCAGCGCGTCGCCGAGGTCTGTCTCGATTGCGATAACGACGCGTTGTTGCTGAGAGTCGAACAGGTCGGAGGTGTGGCCTGTCATACCGGCCGCGAATCCTGTTTCTTCCAGGTCTACGACAATGGTCGCTGGGTCACGCGCGACCCGGTGATCGTGGACCCCAAAGACATGTACGG
The DNA here is from genome assembly GCF_040361215.1 of Salinisphaera dokdonensis CL-ES53. Taxonomy (NCBI): domain Bacteria; kingdom Pseudomonadati; phylum Pseudomonadota; class Gammaproteobacteria; order Salinisphaerales; family Salinisphaeraceae; genus Salinisphaera; species Salinisphaera dokdonensis. The sequence continues at coordinate 371,603 of NZ_APND01000003.1, read as the reverse complement.
TCTGCATGAGTAATTCCGATATCCTTGGTCGTCTCGACGCCGCGCTCGCCAAACGGCGCGACGGCGATCCGGCGAAAAGCTATACCGCGTCGCTTTATGCGGGTGGTGTGGACGCGATCTCGGCAAAGATCACAGAGGAGGCCGCCGAAGTGGTCGAGGCCGCGGGCGCGGATGACGACGAGCATCTGATCCACGAAGTGGCCGACCTGTGGTTTCACACCATGGTGCTGCTGCAGTCCCGGGGTCTGGATGCATCCGCCGTGCAGGCGGAGCTGGCGCGTCGTTTCGGCGTCTCCGGTATCGAGGAAAAGGCCGGGCGCGGCCAAAGCGACTCATCGGCTAACTAAGCCGGTTACGAACAGACGAGGTAATCATGATTGGCGGTATCAGCATTTGGCAGCTCCTCATCCTTCTGGTCATCGTGGTGCTGATCTTCGGCACCAAGCGGCTGCGCAATCTCGGCGGTGATCTGGGCTCGGCGCTCAAGGATTTCCGCGGCGCGATGAAGGACAGCGACGCGGAAAACGAAACCGACGAAACCACCAAGGACGCGCGCAAGCGCCCGGAAGACCCGCAGGTCATCGACGAGCTTGGCAAGACCAAGCCGAATACCGGCCCGGTCGAGGAGGCGCAGCAGCGCAATGCCAAGAAGAATGAAGCCGAAGAAGAACGCGACTGATCGGAACTGATCCGGAATGTTCGATATCGGTTTCTGGGAACTGACCGTCATCGCGGTGATCGGTCTCATCGTGCTCGGTCCCGAGCGCCTGCCTGTGGTCGCGCGTACGCTGGGCACTTGGGTCGGGCGCGCCAAGGGCTATGTACGGGGGCTGACCAGCGAGCTGGAGCGCGAGGTCAACGTCGACGATATCCGCTCGCAGGTTCGACGCACCCGTGAGCAGATCGAGTCCGATACCAAGAATACGGTCTCGTCGATCCGTGATCCGCTGGCGCCCGAAAAGCCGCAGTCGGGCATGAAGACCGAGCAGACCCGCGACAAATCGACCGGCGCATCGGCGGAGCAACCCGCGAATCCGGTTGCGGATGCTGCACGGCCCGAGTCCCGCGATAACGACCGCAACGATCCCAGCGCATGAGCCAGCAAGAGTATGACGCCCAGGAACAGCCGCTGATTGCGCATTTGCTGGAGTTGCGTACGCGCTTGCTGCGTATCGTCATAGGCATCCTGATCATTTTTCTGCCGCTGGCGTATTTCGCCCGCGATCTGTTTACCTTCTTGTCCGGGCCACTGCTGGCCCATATGCCGGAAGGCAACAGTCTGATCGCCACGGGTGTCGCTGCACCGTTTCTGGCACCGTTCAAGCTGTCCATGCTGCTCGCCATCGCGTTGTCGCTGCCGTGGACGCTGTACCAGATCTGGATGTTCGTGGCGCCCGGTCTGTATGCCCAGGAGCGCCGCCTGGTCACGCCGCTGCTGATCTCCAGCACCGGCCTGTTCTATCTGGGCATGGCGTTCGCCTACTACGCCGTCTTTCCGGTGGTCTTCGGCTTCTTCATTTCGGTCGCGCCCACCGGCGTGGCGGTGATGACCGATATCTCGGCCTATCTGGATTTCGTGTTGGGCATGTTCATGGCCTTCGGCATCGCTTTCGAGCTGCCGGTGGCAATCTTTCTGATCGTCTGGGCCGGGTTCGTGACCCCGCGTCAGCTGGCCAGCTACCGTGCCTATGTGGTGGTCGGCGCGTTCGCCGTGGGCATGGTGCTCACCCCGCCCGACGTGATCTCGCAGACGCTGCTGGCGGTGCCTGTTTACCTGCTCTACGAGATCGGGATCTGGATGGCGCGGATCTTCGTGCCGGGCATGCGCGAAGTCGAGGCCCAGCAGGACGAGCGGGCGCGCGACGACTGAAACCCGACCGACGTTAAGTACCGATTCAGTGCGACGGGCTAGGGTGGGCCCACGTTTTCACGTTGTATCGGATACACGTCATGATGAAGAAAACCGCAATCGCACTCGGTCTTGCCATGGTCACAGGGGCCGGCATGGCCGCGCAGGGCAGTACCGCCACGGGTGTCGGCGTTGATGCCGGCGTCAACGCAGTCGGCAACCAGGCCCGCGTGAACACCAGCGCCTCGGCAAACACCCAGTTCAACGCGCTCGATCGCAACGGCGACGGCGTGCTCAGCCGCGCCGAGGCTTCGGCGAACGAGAGCGTGTCCGCCCTGTACGACTCGCTCGACACCAGTGAAACGATCGAGGATCGTGCCAAGGAAGGCACGCCCCACGGCATCACTCGCGAGCAGTTCGAAGCCGGTCTACAGGCCCAGAGTTCCGGCTCGGGCAGCGTGGGTCCGGCGGTATCGGGCGGCGAGACCTACACCATCATGCGCGATGGCTCGCGCAAGCTGAAGGAAAGCGCCGGTAATACAGCCAACCGCGTGAAGTCGCAGACTGGTGACGCCGTTTCGGGTGCTGTCGGTGGCGTCACCGGCGCTGTCAATGGTGCCAGTGCCAACAGCCGCACGAATGCGAACGCCAGCGCCAATACCGGCGCGGACGTCGGCGCCAACACGCGTAGCGAAGCCGCGGTCCAGCGCGAACGTGCCCAGAGCAAAGCGCAGCAGATGCAGGATCGCGCTCGTGGCGGTGTCGGTCAGGCCCGTAGCGAAGCCGAAATGCAGCGCGATCAGGCGCGCGACAAGGCATCGACCATGCAGGAGCGTGCCCGCGGCCAGATGCAGAACCAGAGCGGCGAAGCGTATGGCGAAACACGCTCGCGTGTGAACGGCGCGGTCGACTCGACCCGCTCGCAGCCGCAGTCGGGTGGCTACGGCACCGGCGTGGAAGCTGGTGCAGACGCTGATGCGCGGATCAATGCCAACTAACGGTCCAACTACTTGATGGCTGAGCGCCGCAAGACGCGGCGTCTGGACCAAGAGCAGCCCCTGCGCCGTACGTGGCGCGGGGGCTTTTTTTATGCGTGCCTGATGGGGCGCGCCGCTGGAGCCTGAACGCGATTGTGGCCGATCCTTCACGTCGTAGTTTTGGGGCCTCGATTTAACGCGGTGATCCAGTCGTTCGTTGTCTCTTTGCGTGTACGTGCCCGCACTACAGAACATGGCATGTTCGTGCGTCATCCAGAATGGATCATCAGGCCTCGCCTGGCGCATGAGATATTGGCAGGGCGTTGCGGGCGCTGGCGCAGAGCAATTTACGGAAGCGCTCTGCAGGCAGGCGTGATAGCTCTTAAGGGCTAGGGCGCCCGTTCAGAGCGTACTCGGGGCACATCGACACGCGATGCCATGCACCGCAGTCGACTCGTCACCTGTATGCGCACGGTTTGGCGGTTGGTAGCACGTTCTTGGCCAGGAACGAACGCCGGGCACGCGAATCCGCTGGGCCGCGCGAGCGAGGGCTGCGGTTCTCTGTAGGCTTCTGCGAGTAAGTGTGGGGAATGACACTCACGACGAATGCCGGGGCGCTGAAGGCGGGCTGCTGTTCCTACGCGAGACCTCATGGCCTGGGTCGAGCGGTAAGCGGGCGGGGCATGCTTGTTCGATGTCATCAAGGCTGGCGACGTCGGTTTTTTTCGCGTAGTGAGTAACCGGTTGCTGGTCGCGCGCCAATCCGTCTGGAGCGCCCATAAAAAAGCCCGGCGCGACGGCCGGGCTGTTCGGGCGCTTTCAGGGTAACGGTCTAGCCGTTGTTGCCCTGCATGGCGCCGGCGGGCATGTTGGCGCGCAGCTTGCCGCGCAGCGAGTCCATGTCCTTGAGCAGCTGGTCGGTCTGACCGTCCTGCTTCTTCATGGCGGCCATCGTGTCCTTCTGGAGTTCTTCACCGGCGGACTTGATTTCCGGATCCTGCAGGGCGGAGTCACGCGCCTGAACCATCTGCTGGCGCTCGGCCTGGAAATCCTTCATCACGGCCTTGCGCTCGGAATCGCTAAGGTCGCCGGACTGCAGCTGCTGCGCCATTTCCTGAACGCGCTGCTGGCCCTTCTCGACGTCATAGCCCTGATCTTCAACAGCGGCGCGGACCTTCTCTTCGAAGTCCTGCTGCTGCTGCGCCAGTTCCGGGTTGGACTGGATCGTTTCCTTGTGGATCTGCTGGAGCTTCGACGCCTTCTGGCGGTACTCCTGCATGAGCTGCTGGGCCTGCTGCTGATCGGCAGAAGCACCGTCCTGCGCCGTGGCGATGCCCGGCATACCGCCGAACGTCAGCGCTGCGAGCGTCAGGGCCATGATGGTTGTTGCGCGTTTGATCATAGGTTAATCCGTTGTGCGAATGTCGTTGGGACTGTCTGAGACCGTGCGTAAGCCTATCAGTGCCGCAGAATGCGCTCAAAAATTGCAAAAAACCGCGAAAATCACGTTCAACGGTTGGATGCGAGCCTGTCTGCGACGCGCGTGGTCTCCGGTAGTCGATAGCGTGTCAGTGCCTTGAGCGTCCACGCCAAGGCGCTTTCCAAGCTCACACGATGCCCCGCGGAGATGAAGATCGGCTTAACGGAGACCCGCGACCGCAGAACGGCGCCGATCGTTTCGTCTTTATCGAGCAGTGGCACCCAGGCGCCGCGCTCATTCGGTACATCATCGTGTTGGCCGGTCAGCCGCTTCTTGGCAACGCCAATCGTCGGCAATCCGGTCACGAGGCCAAGATGGGTGGCGACACCCAGCCGACGCGGATGGGCGATGCCGTGGCCGTCCACCAGTGCCAGGTCGGGCAGGGCGGAAAGCTGCTCCAGCGCAGCCAGCGCGCCGGGGATCTCGCGGAACGAGAGCAGGCCCGGGATATAGGGCATTCGGGTGGGCACGCGTGCCAATGCTTTCTCGCGTACCTCCAGGGTTTCGGCGTCGAGCACGACGGCTGCTGCGCGGGTGGTTCGGCCGCCATCCTCGAAGCCGATGTCGATTCCGCCAATAGTCTGCACTGGCGGAAGATCGTCCTGCGTATCGACGCGTTCAGCCAGCGCCTGCTGAATCCGGCGGCAGGAAGGCGCGTCGTGCGGCCAGTCATGGGCCACGACAGGGCGGCCTTTGAGTTCGCTCGTGGTGATATGCGCCGCGGGCTGCACGAATCAGTCGGGGGCGGTGGTGTCGCCGTTGCGTTCGACGAAGTCGCGCATGATATCGATCGTCTCCGCGCTCACGTGGTGCTCCACGCCTTCGGCATCCTTGCGCGCCGTGGCTTCGGAAACGCCGAGCGCGCGCAGAAAGCGCAGTACCACGATATGCCGGTCACGCGACTCGGCAGCGACCTGCTTGCCGTAGTCGGTCAGGAAAATCGAGCGATAGGGTTCGCTGGTCACCAGGCCGGAATCGGTCATGCGCCGGATCATCTTGCCGACCGTGGCCTGGGTCACGCCCATGCGCTGGGCCAGCTCGACCGCGCGGGCTTCGCCCTTGGCATCGATCAGGTCGGCGATGAGCTCGACGTAGTCTTCCACCAGCTCGGTTTCATGCGCCTTGCGCACATGACTGTACTGACGCGCGTGGACTTTTGGGTCGAGGAGCTCGCCCGAGGTATCGCCGCGTAGAACGTGATCGAGATTCTGAACCGGTTCGTGTGCACTCATGACGGCCCGATTATAACGGTTATGGTGCGTACTGGTTGCCGCCGGGCCGCAGTTCGGCAATCACGTCGGCGGTTTTCGGGCGTACGCCGCGCCAGAGATGAAACGACTCGGCCGCCTGTTCGACGAGCATGCCGAAGCCGTCGCGGCGGTTCTGCACCCCGCGCGCGGCAGCCCAACGCAAGAACGGCGTCGGTTCGTCCGCATAGACCATGTCATAGGCCGCCGTTGTGCCGTCGAGCACGGTATCGGGCAGTTCCGGCATCTCGCCGGTGAGGCCGGCCGATATCGCATTGATCACGATGTCCCAGTCGCCGGTCAGTTCCGCGAGCCCGCAGCCGCTGACATTCCCGAGATCGGTGAAATCATTGGCGAGCGCCTCGGCCTTGGCCGCAGTGCGATTGGCCACGCAAAGTTTGGTGGGGCGTTCGCCCAGCAGTACGGGAACCACGCCGCGTACAGCGCCACCTGCACCGAGGATCAAAATTCGGGCGTTCTGCACGGGTGCCAGGTTCGCGGTCAGATCGCGCAGCAGGCCGATGCCATCCGTGTTGTCGCCGATCAGTTGGCCATCGTCGCGGCGCGCGAGTGTGTTGACGGCACCGGCACGCTCGGCGCGATCGGTCAGTTGCTCGGCGCGTTCGGCTGCCTCGCCCTTGAAGGGCAGCGTCACGTTGAGGCCGGCCCCGCCATCCGCAAAGAATTGGTCGACGGCGCTCACGAAGGCGTCCGGCGCTGCGGGCAGCCGGTCGTACACCAAGGCTTCGCCAGTCTGGCGCGCAAACGCGGCGTGGATTTGCGGCGAGCGGCTGTGTTCGACGGGATGGCCGATCACGGCATAGCGGTCTAGATGTTCGCTCATGACGGGCTCTTTGGTTCAGCAGCTGGAATGGGTTGGGCCGTGCCACTCGCGGAATGCAGCGAGCGAAGATCGCGCGCCTCAGGATCAAGACAGGCGCGCAGGACGTCGGCTACTGGAATATCGCGCATGCATGCGTTGTGGCCGAGCGGGCACTGGCGTTCGCGACAGGGCGAACAGGCCACGTCGAGCCAGAAGCGGCCCTCGGCCGGCGCCAGTGGCGGGGCATAGTCCGGGTCCGTCGAGCCGTAGATGGCGAGCACTCGCGGCGCGGCGGCCGCCGCCAGATGCATGACGCCGGTATCGTTGCCAACGAACGCGTGGGTGAGCGAGGCGATATCGGCGATATCGATCAGAGAGGTGCGCTCGCACAGGTTCACGCCATGACGCGGCGCCGCGGCGGTCAGACGCGCGGCGAGCTCGCGATCCGCGCCGCTGCCGAATATCCAGGTCGCGATGCCGCGCCGATCCAGCTCGCCGGCGAGACGCGCGAAATGGGTCGCCGGCCATTGCTTGGCGCCGCCGTAGGCCGCGCCCGGCGCAAAGCCGATGGCGGGGCGCGCGGTATCGAGGCCGTGACTGGCGATCAGTTGCTCGCGGCGATCAGCATCGATCGCGAGCTTCGGCAGTACCAGCTCGCCGAGTGCATCGCCGTCCTTAGCCAGACCGAGCAGGGCGTAGTGTTCGACCTTGCGCGGATAGCGGGCCTCGTCGAGCGTGCGTACGTCGTTGATCAGGCCGTAGCGCATCTCGCCGCGATAGCCGGTGCGCTGCGGAATACCCGCCAGCCACGGTACGAGCGCGGCCTTGGCGCTGCGTTGCAGGACGATGGCCTGGTCGTAACTGTTCCTACGCAGCATGTTGGCGGTCTCGCGCCGTGTTCTGAGCGCGAACTCGCGATGGCCGATCGGCATGTCGATCGACGTGTCCACCTCGGGCATGCGCGCGGTCAGCTGGCCGGTAGACTTGGGCGCGAGCACATCGATCCGGGCGTCGGGCAGGCGTGCACGCAGCAGCATGAACAGGCTTTGCGCCATGACCATGTCGCCGATCCAGCTGGGGCCGATGACGAGGATACGTTGGCCTTGCGGGCTCGCGTCTCGGTTCATGTCGGTGAATATTCCGCCGGTGTCGATTGCGGAGTCTGAGCTGCGGCGCGCACGTATGCGCGTCGGAAAGTGACGAGCAGGTAATACCCGTAAAACACCGGAAAGATCCACAGCCACGAGCTCATGGTCTGGCTGTGTTCATGTGTGTAAATCGAGGGCGCATACACCGCGACCCAATACGTGACGATGATGCACAACGCGCAATAAGCGCGTGGCAGAGCCCCCTGCTTGCCGTGGCGCAACAAAAGCGCTGCGCCGATGCAGGCGACGCCAGCCACCGAAGTGAAAAGGCCTATCTTGCGATAGCCTTCGTAGGTGTCATTATCGCTTAAATGCAGCATGGAATTGCCGACCGCGATTGCGACCATGGCGACGACTGCCAGCAGCGCCAGGCGGTAACGATCTCGGGCAATCGGCCGCACATCGAGCGCCAGCACAGCGCTGGAGACAAACAATAGCCAGCCGGCCAGTTCGAGCGGTTCCTCGAGCGCGCCGAACGTATTCGCCCACGAGGCGAGTTTCGTATCGGAAACCGGGGTGTCGAACAGATTCTCGAATTCGATCAGCGTGGTGTGATCGCCCAGCTGGCCTAGTGCGGGCACGATGGTGCCGATCACGAGCAGCAGTATCGCGCCGAACGCTCGCGCGATCACGAGTTCGACCGATAGCCAAATCAATAGCACGAGGAGGAATTGCGGACGGATATCGTCCCGCATCAGGTTGTTCTCGCCGATCAGTGCGATGGTAAAGAATATGGCGAACAGTGCTGCCAGTCGGACTGTATGTGGGCGGCCGTCGATATAGGCGTTGTAGGCAACCAGCAAACCGAGCAGGCATGCGATGAGCGATACTACTTCGGTGAGCTTGAATTCGCCGCTGCCGTCGACGATAAGTGGGGCAATCGTGGCGATTCCGTCGGAGCAGAAGCCTGACTCGAGGCCCAGGCTACAGCCTGTGGCGAGCGCGAATGTCGCGGTCGCCAGCCCCACGATTGCTATAATCCACCCTGTTTTTGTCATCTCGTTGCGCGGTCCTTCGTCGAGCGTGGCGGCGCGCTTGCGCCCTATGATGAATGGCGCGCGGGGCATGGTTGGGAAACAGCTTGTACGTTTACAAGTGCGCTTCAGGCGCGCCCCTGCCTGCGGCATCGCGAGAATCTATCAGAGATTATTTTATGGGGCGCAAGAAGGTCCGCCAAGAACTCCGGCTAACCCACTATGTGAGCTTGAGCGGATTTGGTGGCGTAGAACAGCAGTTTGCGTCATTCGCTGCGCGTGCGGCACGTCGTCACGGGGTACAGCAGTCGGTCGTGGCCTGTAGCACTAAAGTTCATGCGCATCACCGTGATTTGCTGCCTAATTTTGAGGACTGGCGCTACGAGAAGAAGCTGTTGGGCTTCAAGCTCGGCCAGCATCCGGGCGCACTGCGCCGGTCGCGCTATCGATGGCTGGGGCGGCACATGGAGCCCGATGTTGCGCTGTTGTGGAACCGGCTCGACCAGCAGCCGCGTGTGCTGGATGCCTTGGGCGCGCGGCGTTGTCTCTACTGGGAACACGGGTCGGCCTGGCTGGCCGGCGACGACGACGCCAAGGCCGACGTGTTATCCCGCCTGCCAGCGCTGATCTGTAATTCGCAGGCTGCGCGCCGAATGCTGCAGTTGCGCTGGGGTTATGAAGGCATCGTGCGGGTTTGTCTCAATGGCATGCGCAGCCGCCATGTCGTGACTGATTTCAAGCACCTGCCGCGCAACCGTCCGCTGCATATCGGCGTGGCGAGCCGACTCGTGCCGGTCAAGGGCACCTGTCTGGCGCTGCATACGCTGGCGGAACTGCATCGGCATGGTGTCGACGCGACACTTTCGATTGCAGGTGATGGCCCATTGCGGACAGCGCTCGAGTCACTTGCGCAGTCGCTCGGGATCGCAAGCAAGGTGCGCTTTCTCGGCGTCGTCAAGGATATGCCGATGTTCTTCTCCGAAATCGACCTGCTGCTGCATCCGGCGTTGCGCGAGCCATTCGGTGTTGTGGCCGCAGAAGCTGGCGCCATGGGTTGCCCGGTCGTTTGCACGGCGGTCGATGGACTGCCCGAAGTCGTGACGGACGGCGTGACCGGCGCTTGTGTGCCGCCAACTGCGGACCTGGCGCGCTATCGCGAATTGGGTGGTGTGACGGATGGTCTGCCGCCGGTGGTCTATGTTCCGGATCTCGACACGGTGCAACCGCCGCGTGTCTGCGAGCCCGCGGCGCTGGCGAAGGGGGTAATGGCAGTGATCAAGGACGCCGAGGGCTTTTCCAGAATGAGCCACGCTGCAATCGATGATGTCGCCACCCGCTTTGATTTTGATCAGCATGTCGATGAAGTGATGGCTGCGGTGCGCGAATACCACGCAACCGGCACCCTCGAGCCTGCACCGTGAAGCTCGATCGTCTGCTGCACTACGTGAGCCTGGACGGCGCCGGCGGCGTCGAGCAGCAGTTCGTGGAGTTCGTACGTGTGGCGCGTGAGCAGGGCGTATCTAACCATAACGTGGTCGCCTGCGGCCGGCGTGTACATCCGCTGATTCGGGCCCGACTCGAAGCCTCGCAGGCGGCGGTGACGTTCGAAAAATATGCCGGCCGCTTCAAACTGCCGAAATGGCCGGCTTCGTTGCGGGCCGGGCGACAGCGCCGGCTGGTGGCGACGCAGCAACCCGATGCCGTGGTGATCTGGAATCGTCTGCGCGACAGCCTCGACACGCTGGCCGCGGCGGGCGCGGAACGCACGATCTACTGGGAACGTGGCGCGAGCTGGTTCGCGGGCGACAGCGAAGACAAGCGGCGGTTTTTGGCCGAGGTGCCGGCAATCATCTGCAACAGCTACGCCGCGAGGCGGATGCTTGAATTGCGCTGGGAGTATCGAGGCCAGATCCGCGTGGTTCACAACGCTTTGCGGCCCTCCTTGCTACCAGCGCAGGCGATCGAGCCGCGCCGACTGCCGAACAGCGGACAAGTCGTGCTGGGCGTCGTTGCTCGCCTGCAACCGATAAAAGGCGTCGCGTTGGCGATTCATGCCCTGGCGCTGCTGCGCGAGCAGGGCTGGGACGCGAGTCTGCGCATCGCGGGCGACGGCCCGGAAACGCAGCGTCTTCAAAGTGAAGTCCAGCGTCTGGGCGTGGGGGCCCATGTCATTTTCGAAGGCTTGGTCGCTGAGATGCCAGCGTTCTACCAGCGCATCGATCTGCTCGTGCATCCGGCCTTGCGCGAGCCGTTCGGCCAGATCGCGGTGGAGGCGGGCGCCTACGGAATACCCGCCGTGGTGGCCGCGGTCGATGGCCTTGTGGAAGTCATCGACGACGGTGTAACCGGTCTGTGCGTCAAACCCACTCGGTCGCTTTCCGATTATCGCGAGCTCGGTGGTGGTGAAGAAGATCTACCACCTTATGTCTACGATCCGGTTTCCGATACCATCGATACACCCAAGGTTGTCGATCCGAATGAGCTCGCACGTGCCATCGCGGCCTGTCTCGATGACGCAGATCGCTACCGGGCGATGAGTACGCAGGCGATCGCGGCCGTCGCCCGGCGATTCGTGTTCGACGATCACGTACACGAAGCGCTCGCATCCATCGATGCCTTCGTTCATCTTGGCCGCCTCGACCCGGGAGCGCGTCCATGACGCCAGCAGGCAAGCGGATCGCCATCGTTTTTCGCGGTATTGGCGATATCGGCGGCACCAACAACACGATCGCCGACCATGCACGCTATTTTCGGGCGCTCGGCCACGATGTCGACCTGATTGGCGAGAAGGTGCACAAGGGCGGGGTTACGCCAGAAATGGGCCGGGCCGTGCGTGTTCGACGCGTGCCGTTACTCAGTCGTTACAAATGGCGCTGGTTCGCGGCCCGTTCGCAGAAGGTGATCGACCGCGAACGTTATGATTTCGTTGCCGGGCATGGGCATCACTATCGTCAGCATGTGCTGTCCATGCACAACTGCCTTCATTTGGCCCACGAAGTCGTCGAGGGTCGGGCGCTCGATGCTCGGGGCACGCTTGCCGAGATCCACGACCGGATTTTTGAGGTCGACGGGTTCAAGCTTTGTATCTGTAACTCAAAGCTTATGCAGGATGACCTGGTGGAACGCTACGGCGTCGCGCGCGACCGCCTGCCGATCATCTACCCGGGCTACCGGCCGGAGCAGTTCAATCACGCTGACCAGGCGCGTTATCGAGACACCGTTCGTGCCGAACTGGGCTGTAATGATGAGGTGCTGATCGGGCTGGTCACCTCGGGCGACTATCGCAAGCGCGGCCTCGATATCCTGCTTGAGGCTTATGCGGGCCTCGAGTCCTCGCTGCAGCGGGCAAGCCGGGTTCTCGTGCTGGGCAAGCAGGGCGGGGCGTCGGCGTTCGTCGAGCGCGCCCGGGCACTGGGCATCGCCGATCGATTTAGCTTCGTCGCCCATACCCGTGAGCCGCAGCGCTATTTTCATGCGCTCGATATCTGCGTGCATCCGGCTCGCATCGAGGAATTTGGGCAGAGCGTTCAGGAAGCCATGGCCTGTGGGGTGCCGCTAGTGACAAGCCGACGAGTCGGCGCGACCGAGCTATTGCCCCGCGCGCTCTACGACGCGCTGCCGGGCGGGCCCGATGCGGCCAATATCCGTGCGCAGCTGGCCGAACTGATTCGTGACGCCGATACTCGGAAAAAGTCCGTGGAACAGCTCCTGAGAGAAGCTAAGGTCAACACAGCGGATGCTAACTTCACCCAGACCTTGGCCGTCTACGAGTCGGGTTCGCTATAACCATAGCGATGTTTAGTCCACCATTTTTTGTGAGAGTCGTTCCCGACAGCGCGCTCTGAATTCTTTCTTCATGCCGTCGGGCAGTGCCTGTTTCATCGAACGGTCCAGCAGATCAAGTGTCTGCTCGAAATGGCTCGAATGTTCCGCTTCGCCTTTGATGCGACGTAGTTCGTTGTCGACCCACATGCGATTGCCATCGGTATCGACGAGCACGTTACCCAAATGGCAGTCGTTGTGGTGATACCCACGTGCATAGATGTTCGTGACATCGCGCGCGATACCTTCCAGAAAATGCCACTTCAGCCCCAAGTCGTGTTTCGATTCAAGATACCGTCGTGCATTGAGGCAATCCGGTAAATAATCCATAAGCAATACGGATTCATATCGTGCCCAAGGGGCAAGTGAGAGTCCCCAGCCATGGACCGGAATGCTCGGTACATTCCATTTTAGAAGGACCCGGGCGGCATCAAATTCTCTCCTCGCCTGACACCGGAAATATTTCCGTACAGCGTCTCGCGGCAGACTGCGTGGACGAATGAGCTTGGCTGCATCCGGAGAACCCGGATCGGCGTGCGTCGTAATAGCCGCGAATGGGCCTTGGTTCGCCGCCGGCGCATTTGCCGCATTTCGGATCCGTTGCACGTCCCAACCGTCGTCCGTATGGAACAGCCACCGGTCGTTAGCGGCGATGATGCTAGAAAGTATGATAAGTACGCGCCTCGCTGGCCGAATAGTGTGCCGTTCTTTAAATTAGCTGATTATTTACGGGGCGGCGCTTCTAAACATATCTCGCGTGGCCCTGCTGGCTCGGTATTACTTTAGCCGTCGGTCAAACTAGCCGTGGTACGACCATAGCGTTTTTCGGTTACGAATACGCGCGGTTGCGCGGTTAGGCGGCTGGTGAGCGAACCGATTCACGCAACTATCTCGATGCCTAGAGCGCTCTGATTGGTGTGGGGCAGCACTCGAGTAACGCGCAGGGGCCAGTGGTTCTGCAGAAGCCGTGCTTTCAGTTGGCGAAGGGGGTTATGCAGCGTGATAGGTCAGTTCAATGGCACTATAAAGTGTCGTTTAACTGAAGAGTTTTTTAGTAATCGCAGTGAGTCGCGTACTGCGTTACAAATACTGATTCCAATCTCTGACCCTTGATGGTCGCGCGGTCAGCGCGATCATGTGTTGGGTATTCAAGGTTGCTTGCGAGCAAGCCGTTCGAGCCGTGAGGTCCTGATGGCTCCAATCGTGCATCCATCTGACGAACTGAGTGCGGGCAAAGCTTGGTGCCCAGTGTCAGCTTGCTGGCCGCCTGGTAAGTGGCCCGAGTAGAAGGGCCAAGGCCGGCTTGATCGTTGAAGGAAAGCGGGCGCCCCAAAGAGGTATTCATGCTGTTCGATAGTGGTTGCTGCGTCTAGGCTCCCTTCAAACTGCGGCGCACAGCGCGCCGGAACAGCTTCCAGGAACCGGACAGCGACTGGGCCTTTGTTCTGGCCCGCTCGTAAGCAGCAATTCGATCTTCGAGGCTGCGTGGATGGACCAACGAAAGCGGCCTTAGAGCGTCAGGCGAATTGGGCAATGTAAGCGAATCTACACGGCTTCTCTTGGCTACCAGAATTACGTTCTGGCGGTACCAGCGTTGGATGCGCTCGTCATCCCAGAGCGTGCGACGCACCACGTCCAGGCCGATGTAATCATGCGCCTCGAATAGCTGAAGCCAGTACTCCAGCCATTGTTCATTTACATGGTGACGGCCGCCCTGATGGGGAATGGCCGCCGAGAACACGATGAAATCGGCTTGGTTTGTAAGCGATTCAACGAACGTGGAGGCGCTTTCGGGCGGTAGATGCTCTGCGACTTCCAGGGACAGGGCGAGATCAAATCGCTCGGTCGGGGCCGGAATAAGCTGAGTTAGGTCCCGTTTCTCGAAGCACTCGACCGGAATCTGCAGCAGTGATTCATCCACCCAAGGCCCTTCATAGCCCTGCACCTTTGTCACACCGCGCGCTTCAAGTACCGATAGCCACGTGCCGACGCCACACCCGATATCGACTGCTGATTTGATGTCAGGGAGGATGGGGTCCAAGCATTCAAGCACCCGTTCCGCAGAGTAGAGCGTCTGTCTATGGCGGTCGTCGTAAAACGACTGTACGTACGGCTGGGGCTCGGTCATGTCTTTTTAGGATCGTGATGTTTCGGAAGAACGGTACTTTACATCGCTCGATGGCCCTGCGCCGTCAGCAGGGGCGCTCCCTCGGTTGGTCGCTTTCGCTCTGGAGCGTTGGCTCAATCGTTCCTGGAGCTCGCCGCGCCGCAACTCGTACTGAATGCCAAAATTGGCGCGTACATGAGGTTTAACCAAGGGGGCAAGTGCGTAGTATCGAAAGCCGGCCCGCGCTGTGGCCAGCCAGAGACGGAGAGATACGCCACGCCAGAACACGCGCCGAGGACGCTTCCTGGATGGTAGGTGGGCTTGCCCCCGTCCCTTGTTATGAGCTCGTTTTACAAGCCAGCGGGGTTCTACCTGTTCAGGGCGAATGACGTGCTCGACATAGGCGCTGGGAACGTAGACGTAGCCCCAACCTTCGTCAGCGAGTCGACGCAGAAAGTGGCCTTCACCACCCATGGCGTAGGAACCCTGGCGAGGGCCCAGATGCGTCGGGAAGAGGTGCTCGCAGAGAGCCTCGCGGCGTACCGCAAAGCTCGGGCCGTAAGGGTGGCGCGAAACGAGGCACTCGTGTTCAGCTGGTTGATAGCGCGCGAAAGCGGTCGAGGCGAAGTGGAAGTCGGGGGAGCGTATCCACGCCGGTGTGCCCGGCGGGAACCGGGGTTCGATACGCGCGCCGAAGATAGCTTCGTTTGGCCAGCGATCGGCGGCCGCGAGATAAGACTTGAGACAGTCTTGATGCGGCAACGCGTCGTCATCGGTAAATACGACCAGTCTGCCTCTTACATGAGTAAGCGCTTCGTTCCGGGCGCAGTTCTGCCCCGCCTGCTCGACGAACAACGGTGTAAGCGGCAAATCCTTCTGGGCCGAGGCCAGCGTGCGAGACGTGCCGTCGCTGCTGTTGTTGTCGACAACAATCAATTCCCAAGAGAGGCCCTCGGTGTTGAGGCCGCGATAGGCGTGCAGAGTCTGCTGAAGCTGCGATTCCCGATCGCGCGTTGCGAACACCACGCTAACGTCGAGAGCGTCCGAATAGCCCGCTTGCGTTGCCTCGGTATGATAATTTTTTTCGTTATTCGTTAATGGCGACATAAAACGGCTTTAGTGAACCCGAATCCCTAGTTTTCTGTATGGCGTTCGTGCTGAAAATATAGCTCTTTCCAGAAATACACGAGTGAATTGACTACGTCCAGCGGCACATAGGCTTGGTCCGATGAGCGGGATCACAGGACTGTGTAATCGCTTGGCGTGTTACGGGCCCGCTGGAATCTAGCTGCGCTGCCCGGATTTGAGTGCCTTTTGCTGGAGCCGGTATTGGTAAAGATAGCCGCGTCGAAAAAAAAGCTTGCTGCCGACTTTGTAGCGCGTGTGCGTGGATAGTGACCGGCAAGCCAGATATCGCAACCACTGACGGGCTAGGGCGAACCAAAGCGAAACGGGCGCGTGCCCTATGAGGACTTTAGCTGGCTTCGGATTGAGATAGGCGTTCTTGCGTCCGCGTCGGAACATACCCTCGATTATCGACGACAGCTCCAGTTGCCCTTCACGTACGTGGTGAATAATGCGTGCTTTAGGTACATAAACGAAGCGATGCCCCCGCTCGGCAAGCACGTGACATAAGTCCGTGTCACCGCCTTTTATATAATCATGTGTGCCGTCGGGGCCGACGTTCTCGTCAAACCGAACGTCGGTTAACGCACAAGCGCGAATCGCCATATTTGGCCCCAGAGGCGCTTGATCGGTTTCTCCTTCATCGACACGGGGCGCATACCGAGCGCACAGCCGTTCCAGTAGTGGTCGCATTTCTGAACCCTGTAACCATTCCGGCACCTGGCTTGGCAATGCAATATCGATCTGACCGCCGAATATACTCGCGTCTGGCCAGCGCGCTGCGGCGCTGGCGAGCTCGTTCAACCACGCGGGGTCGAACACCACATCGTCATCGCTGAATGCCACCAGCTTGCCGCGGGCATGCGCTACGGCAACGTTCTGGGCGCGTGTTTTGCCGGCACGGACGACCGTCAATATCTCCAGAGGCAGCATTGTCCTGGCCTGCTCGAGGACGTTGCGGGTGTGGTCGTTGCTCCCGTTATCGACTACCAGCAGCTCCCAGGCGAAAGAGGGGGTGTCCACCGAGCCCAGCGTATCCAGACTCGCTTTCAGCAGATCTGCCCTGTTGCGGGTAGTGATTACGACGCTTACGTCTACCGTGGCTGCATCGCGCATATGAGAGTTCGTGGTCAATTCCGGGCAGGTCGCTGGAGGGGGTTTCTCACGCCTATGGCGCCCGTCGCGGAGTAGGCTTGAGGCGGCGCAGGCGGCTCTTGAGCGTGGACTTGCGCTCGTGCTTGATCTCGCGTTGGCCTCGGACTTTCTGGGCCCATGCCCAAGACTGGTCCTGCACCTTGAAGTTCCCGTATTCCGGGTGTTGTGCAACGAGTAGATTGAATATTGCAGCCACATTCGGCTCGTCGATCTGGTCGTCGGACAAGTCGCGAATACTTACGCCGTCGCCTGCGGCCTTGCCCTTGGCTAATGCATCCGCATAACGCCATCCGTAATCGTCGAACAGAATCCAGCCGCCCTCACGAAGCAGCTTGTCGGCCAGGAAGAATGCCAGGCCGTCAATGGTCCAGTTCTTGCTGCCATCGACAAAGATGAAGTCGTAACAGGGCTCGCAGCGTTCATCCTTGGTCTGGGCTTCGATTGCCTTTTTCAAAAACCAGTTATAGGAATTAGTTTCTCGATGAATCGATACGATTTCCTCGAGTCCGAGTCCTGCAAGCGTCTTCTCTATCGTGATGTCGAAGTCACGACTGGAATCAAGATCCACGCTGGTCAAGTGGCCCCGCCCGAGTTCGTCGAGCGCGGCCGCGATATATCCGCTGCTTGCGCCATGAGCGAAACCGAGTTCAAGGCAATTGACAGGTTGCTCTGTAAGAAGAAAATCATAGAGCACGCGGGCTGAATGCCGGCTGATATGCGGCGTGCCCTCGAGCTGTTTCGCGGCTTTAGAAAACTTCATTGATGAGGTGTTCTCCTACGGGCCAGTCCGCCAATGCGTTGCGAACCCATTGAGTGAAGGACTTCCATTCGTGATCACTGAGATCGCTTCGCGCTGTGCTTTTAAGAAGGGCAAGTGCTTTCGACAGCCCTTTTGCTCGTTCAGCACGTCGAACCGGTTTGCGAATATCGTTGTCGATCCATATTAGCGTGTCGTCGTCGACGAGGCAGATGTTGGCGAAGTGGCAATCCCGATGCACGTAGCCATTGCCGTGGAGCCGCGCCAGCTGTCGAGCTAGACGCTGAAGAAACCGCTGTCGTCGCTCTATATTGGTTTCTGTGCGGATGAAATCCAGGCCGGAAACAAATGACGGCAGCATCTGCATGAATAGAACCGACTCGTACCGGGCAGCGGGGGAAGGCGTCATGCCCCAGCCAAACGTACGGGGTACTTGTAAGCCGATTGCGGCTAATTCCCGGCTGCCTTGTAACTCGCGTTTTGCCTGGCAATTGAAGTACTTGCGGACCGCGTCGCGTGGCAGGCTACGCGGCATGATGAATTTTGCCGCGCCCGCGTCATCGGGCAACTGGTAGATCATGGAATGCGGCCCGCGGTGCAGTAGCTGCCAGCTGGAAGCCTGCCCTGGCACGCGAAAATCGCGATCTAGGGAAAGCCGCCAGCGTGCGTCGGATACTGGGAGCCTGCTGGGCGCGCTGGACGCATCAAGTGACATGAATATCGTGGAAGCCTAAAAACATCCAGTTTAGCGCAGGCGAGTCCGGTCACCTGCACGATGGCTTACTCGCCTGGATGGCTCATGTCTTTTCTTGCCTGTAGTTCGCCGCGTGCCTGCTGCCAACGAACGCCAGTGCGTAGGCGCGACTGCTCATCCGCAAACATGCGTTGCACCTGGTACTTAAGGCCTAGACGGATGCTCTCGTAGGCTAGACTTGCCGCGCTTATCGGCGGGCCCTTGCCGCTCGAACGCTGATTTCGCCCGCGGCTGAGCCCAGCATTGTATGCGCGTTTCAGCAACCAGTGTTCCGTGGTCTGCTCGGGTCTTATAACGTGCTGCACGAAGGCTCGGTCGAGATAGACAAAATCCCATCCGTTCTTAGCGAGTCGCGTCAGTAGCTCGGTCTCTACACCCATACGGTATGAACCCGGCCTCGGCCCGATTTCGGCGTCGAACCTGGCGTCCATCAATACGGTACGTTTGACAGCGAAATTGCCTCCGAAGGGCGCGGTAGAGACCTTTTGTTCGCTGTCCGCCGGTTTGTAGTGTGAATAGGCGACACGGGCCAACGGGAAATCGGGCGATGCTATCCATGCCGAGGTTCCGGGCTCGAAGCGCGGCTCTATTTGGCCACCGAAAATTGCCTCGTTCGGCCAACGTCTCAGCCCGGTAGCGTACTCAAGCAACCAGTTCTCGTCGGGAAGGATGTCGTCGTCAGTAAATACGATCAGCGCACCGCTTGCGTGTTCCAACGCGAGATTGACTGCAGCCGCCTTGCCGGGCTCAGGGCATTCGAATACCGAAAGCGGAAGATCAGATGCGGCACTTTTAAGGACGTTGAGAGTGTCGTCGGTACTTCCGTTGTCGGTAACCAAAAGCTCCCAGTGGATGTTCTCTGTGTTGAGTTTCCGATAGTACTCAAGCGTTTCGGACAGCTGCAAAGCACGATTTCGAGTTGCAAGCACTACGGATATATCCATGGGTCGGCTTCTGTTTCGGGTTTCCAGTCGATGCGCTGGCAAATACAAGCAACGCTTTAGCGCGTAACCAGCGGCTTAGTTGGCGTGGTTCCGGGCTTATTCGCTTTCAAGGCCTTTTAATAGTTTGACTGGTTATCGCGGTGGGCGCAGGCGTCGGCAGATAGAGTGATTGTCTGGCGAGTTCCACACGTGGCCCGGGTTGACGCCCGATCGAAATCGGACTTCGATACGGCTACAAGGGTTCGAGCGTACTACTGGCGTGCGGAGGCGACTTGGCTGCCGGCTTGGTGGCAGTTGGCCGTTTACGCAGGTAAGAAGTCTCGAAATCGTTGACCAGCTCGGCGTGAGCGTCGGTTGTCCCAAGAGCCTCGGGAACATTCCGGCGTTTCGGTTCGGTGAACGCAATTTATGAATGCAAGACCTGAATTTTAATAACACTGAGCTTCGCTCCGGTTCCGAGCATCGCTTTTCCGCTCTCCAAGTCGATATAGCATGCTTGGTCAAGCTGTCTAAGGCTTCGCAAGTTCAGGGCTCGCATGATTCGGCCCTCTCCCATATCGCAAACAGTTCAACGCAGTCGGCAAGGTCTTCATAACCGATGAAGAAATTCAGTCTCGCCTCGGCCTCATCGCTAAGCATGAAGTCCTTACAGGGCTGCACCGTGTCAGCGAACGAGCGTTGGGTGTGAGGAGTACGCACCATTTCGTCCTCAAATAGGCCGCATAGTTCAACTTGATTGAATATATCGCGGGCCGAGGACGGTAGCGATTGCGTTTCGAATTCGGTATTCACCATCGTGTTCTGGTGACAACTCGAAAATGTAACGGATCGCCGGTTGGGGTTCGGTGTCGAAAGCAGAACATAGCCGCCAGGCCGCAAGACCCGTCGAAGTTCCTTGAGACACTCAGAATCGTTTTGAAGAACGTCGGTAGATCGGAACGCGATGACGACGTCAAAGTACTGAGACGGGAAGGGTATACGGTACGCGACGCCAGTCGAATACTGCGCCTTTGGTAGCTCATTGCTGAGTTTAGGACTCAAGGCGTTTGGCGTCGTAAGCCGATCAACTCGGCTCGCGCACTCTGCAATAGTGTCGCCCGCCCAGGTTTCCGGCCCGAGATCCAGTATCTGTTTCCCTACGACATAAGGCGCGGCCCATAGGTAGGCCCAGTTCAGGCGTATATCGGCCAGCCGCCGCGCCGTTCTAGCAGGTTCAGTGGCAATCTGCGGATCTAATTTCAGCTTTAGTCTGAAGCGCAGCTGCCGAATGAGTAAGAGCGCTGTATTCATTCCACATCTTCTCTATCGAGAACTGTCTGGCGCGTGACTGCGCTACCTCGCGCCAATGATCGGGTGAACGCGCGAGACCTGCCCTGATAGCCTTTGCGACCGATACAGGATCAGTACCTTGGGTAAGGATGCCAGCTTTGCCAATTGCTGAAGGCAGACCACCAACGGGCGTTCCGATAACCGGCAGGCCAGCGGCCATGCCTTCGATGGCGACCCGTCCGAAGGCTTCCCGGGCGCCTTGTGGGCTTGGCTGCGAAGGTACTAAGAGTATGTCGCTAGCGCGCATCTGTTCAGCCACCTGCGCCGAGTGCATTGCCCCAGTAAATGTCACAACATCGTCCAACCCCAAACGCTTAACGAGCGAATGCAGCCGAGTTCTGATCGGCCCGTCTCCGACGAGAGTGAGGTAATACTCTCGGTGGGGATCGTCAGCTCGGGCCACGGCGAGTGCTTCGATCGCGGTGTGTTGTCCCTTGATCCACTCAAGTCTGCCGACGAGGAGTAGCTCTATCGTTTCGTTCCAATACGCCTTTTTCGCAGGTGGATTGAAAAGCGCGGCATCCACGCCTAGACGTATTCGATGAATGGGAACAGTCAACTGTGCGCTGAGACGCCGCTCGGCGAAGTCAGAATGTGCGATCGCATGAGTGTTGGGCCGAGAGTTTAGTATTTTTCGATATGCGTTCCACCCGAATTTTTTGGGTAGGGTTGTAAAGTCAAAACCGTGGAAATTGACTAGGATCGGTATCGGATCGCGCGGTACAGCAAGTGCTGCGGAAACGCCGTTGGTTCCGAAGTGGGCATGAATGACGTCTGGGAGTACTTCTTGAATCACCGTTCGAAGACTGTCGGCAAACGCAGCCCTGTCTCGCGCGAACCGGTCGAACAAGAGGGACGGGTGTCGAAATAGAAACTTAGCGTATCGGCGTAACTTCGTTATGCCGCGATAACCGGCAACCATTTTTATATTGTCGGTATTTTGCCCAACACGCATCTGAAAATATGCTGGGTCTGGTTTCGAGGCTGCTACATAGGTGTCGAACCCTCGGCGTGCGAGGCCTGCGACATGATCAAAAACGAAAGTTTCCGATAGCTCGGGGAAGCCGCGTACGACTACAAGAACGCGCGGAGCGCGCGCTGCTACTCCCAAGCGCTTTTTCGAATTTCCATGCCCGCTTAGATTAGCCGGCGGGGCATTCTCTGACTCGGGCATGATCAATTAGATGCGAGGTAGCGCGCCGCATCCTTCGCAAAATAAGTGAGCACACCGTCGCAGCCAGCGCGCTTGAAGCTGCCCAGGGATTCGAGCACCGCCGCGCGTTCGTCGAGCCAGCCGTTCTGGATCGCGGCCTTGAGCATCGCGTACTCGCCGGACACGTGATAGGCGAAGGTCGGCACGCCGAAGGTCTCCTTCACTCGATGAATGATGTCGAGATAGGGCATGCCGGGCTTGACCATCACCATGTCGGCGCCTTCTTTCAGGTCGAGCGCGACCTCGCGGAGGGCTTCGTCGGTGTTGGCCGGGTCGACCTGGTAGGTGCGCTTGTCGGCCTTGCCTAGATTGCCGGCAGATCCGAGCGCTTCGCGAAAGGGATTGTAGAAGCTCGAAGCGAACTTGGCGGCGTAAGACATGATGATGGTGTTTACATGCCCGTTCTGCTCGAGCGCAGCACGCATGGCCTTGATGCGGCCATCCATCATGTCCGAAGGCGAGACGATATCCACACCGGCATCGGCATGGGCCAGTGTCTGGCGCACCAGGATATCCACCGTCGGGTCGTTCAGGACGTAGCCGTCGCCATCGATCACGCCGTCCTGCCCATGGCTGGTGTAGGGGTCCAAAGCGACGTCGGTCATCACGCCGAGTTCGGGAAACTCGCGCTTGATGGCTCGTACGGCCTTCGGGATCAGGCCGTCGGGGTTCGCAGCTTCTTCGGCGTCCGGTGTTTTCTTGTCTGGATCGATGACTGGGAACAGCACGACGGCGGGGATGCCGAGTGCGACGACATCGGTGATCTCGCGCATCAATCCGTCGAGCGTATGACGCTGTACGCCGGGCATGGCGGTCACGTTCACCGGCTCTCCCTCGGTGACGAAGATCGGGTAGATCAGGTCGTCCACCGACAGCTTCGTTTCGCGCGAGAGCCGGCGTGCAAAGTCATGAGCTCGGCCTCGGCGCAGGCGCGTGGCGGGGTAGTGTCCGGGAAAACTATGCGGCATGACGATAAGCCCTGCGGAATCAATGCGGATTACATGCGTGCCAGAGTCGGCGCTTTCAACTCCTGCTAAGATCGTGTGCAACCGAATCAAGCGCGAGGCGAACGTCATGCGCACGACGAGCAGCATCCCTACACCCGGTACCGATTTCCCGCGAATCCGCCGCGATGCATTGCATACGCTGCAGATGAACCTGGGTTATCTGTGCAATCTGGCCTGTACCCATTGCCATGTGGAGGCCGGGCCCAAACGCACGGAAATGATGGATCGCGAGACCATGGATGTCGCGCTGGAGTTTATCCAGGCGCAGGGTATCCGCAATCTCGACGTCACCGGCGGCTCGCCGGAGATGCACCCGCTGTTTTGCGATTTCATGTCTGAAGCCAAGGCGCTGGGCGTGCATCTGATGGATCGCTGCAATCCGACCATCATAGAAGAGCCGGGCTACGACTGGGTGCCGCAGTTTCTTGCCGATCATGAGGTCGAAGTGATTGCCTCGTTGCCGTGCTATACGGCCGACAACGTGGATACCCAGCGTGGCAAGGGCGTGTTCGACTCCAGTATTGCCGCGTTGCAGAAGCTCAACGCGGTGGGCTATGGCAAGCCTGATAGCGGGTTGGCGCTGAATCTGGTCTACAACCCGGTTTCGCCCACGCTACCCCCGCCGCAGGAAACGCTCGAAGACGACTACAAGCGCTTTCTGGACGACAAGTTCGGAATCGCGTTCGACAGCCTGTTCACGATCGCGAACATGCCGATCAAGCGGTACGCGCACATGCTCCTGCGCGAGAAGCGCATGGGCGAATACATGGATCTGCTGCGCGGCGCCCATCGCAGCGAGAACGTGGCCAGCGTGATGTGCCGCGGTCTGATCAGCGTGGGCTGGCGGGGCTATGTCTACGACTGCGATTTCAATCAGATGCTCGACATGCCGCTCGGCGGCGGTGATGCGGTTCACCTGAGCGAACTGATCGATACCGATTTCGAGCAACGCGCGATCGCCATCGGCGATCACTGCTATGGCTGCACGGCCGGCCAGGGCAGCAGCTGTGGCGGTGCGCTGAACTGAGCACGTCTTCCTTGCCCGGCGCCGGCCCGGATTGAGTCGGACCGGTTTTACCGCCAAACTACTTCCGATAAACGGATAGCGAGTCCATCCATGAGTAGCGCCAGCGTCCATGCATGTCGTTTCGACGCGCCGCATGTCCCTACACACTGCGGACATGATGCGTTGTGCCTGTCAGCGACGGCGGGCGCATAGCTGATGGCAGAAAGAGAACAGCTGGCCGAGTGGCTGTCTGCCACCGCGCGAGGCGACGAACAGGCTTTCCAGCGGCTCTATGCCGCGACCTCTTCGCAACTGTATTCGCTATTGCTGCGTATCCTGCGTAACCCGGAGCGCGCACAGGACGCGCTTCAGGATGCTTATGTGCGCGTGTGGCAAAAAGCCGATACCTACGCGCCGGAAAGGGGAGCGCCGCTGACATGGTTGTTGTCGATTGCCCGATACCGCGCGCTGGATGTGCTCAGACGCAAGCGCCCGGAAGTGGCCATGCCGGAGGAGCCGGACATGATGGCAACACTGCTTGAAGACGAGCAGGCCTTGTCGCCGCCTGAAGAAAATGAAAACCAGCAATCGCTCGATGCGATCAGAGTCTGTTTGAAAACCTTGCAACCACAGCAGCGCGACAGCGTGCTGCTCGCCTATTACGAAGGACTGACCCATCAGGAGCTTGCCGAACGGCTTGACGCGCCCCTGGGCACCGTCAAGAGTTGGATACGGCGCGGCTTGATGCGCCTGCGCGAATGCCTGGCGGAGCGTACGTAATGGCCGAGTCCGAACAGGAACAACGCACCCTGCAGGCGGCGGAGTACGTGCTCGGCACGCTCGATGCCCGCGAGCGCAGCCGCTTCGATACGCTGCTTATGCACGACGCCGAGGCGCGCGCGGAGCTCGCCTACTGGGAGCATCGTCTTGGCGCGCTCGGTTTGGCGCTCGAGCCCGTCGAGCCGCCGGCCGCCGTTTGGGATGGTGTGACTCGGGAACTGGGTATGGCCCGCATCGATCGCACCGCGCAAAGCAGCGCGCCTGTAGTCGAGCCGGGCCGTGCGGCTGCAAATGATAGCGCCGGGCCGATCTGGCGCGGCGTTGCCATTGCGGCATCGGTTGCAGCGATCGTCATGGCCGGCCTGCTGTTCACGGGTTCGAATAGCGGCGGCAATGCCGTCGAGCAAGCACCGCAGGCGGCTTACGCCAGTGTGGTTTACGACGAGCCGACCGGCATGAGCTGGCACGTGACCGCACGCGAAGACAGCCACAAGATGAAAGTGGTTGCGATGGGCGATTACGACGTGCCCGAGGGCAAGGTGCTGCGCCTGTGGTTCAAGCCGGACGACGGTGGCCCGGTGTTGCTCGGCAAGTGGCCGAACACGCACGGCGATCACGAGATGACGGTGCCGGACAAGGTCGCGAAGTCCATGGATCGGCCCGCGCGGCTGATGGTGTCCATGGAGGATGCCGGTGCGAACGACCAGGCGAGTGGGCCCAGCGGCAAGCTCATGTGGACGTCCCGCATCGCGCGGCGTACGAGCTAGGCGAGGCGTGCCGGCGCCTGGTTCGAGCCGTTACTGGATATTGCGTTCATCGTTGAGCGCCCAATCATAGGCGTAGTCGTCGATACGGCCCAGCATGTCGAGGCGCGCGGATAGGCCGGGGGCAGCGTATTGGCGCAAGTGGCTCACGACTCCGCGGCTCGTGCGTCCGAAGTCGCCCGCGTACCAGTCATACAGCGTCGATACGGTCACACGACCATTATCTATGGTCACGCCTTGCGCGCTGTTCACGTAGTCCCGCGCGTTCGCACGCAGTTCGGAATACAGGTTGTCGGCGGTATACGCTTTCGCGCGCAGGCTCGGGCAGCTGATCGACGCGCAATTCACACCGTAATGGGTCAGGCCGTCACCCCAGATTGGGCGCAGGATACGGTGCTCTATATCGTTGAGGCTGAGTTTCTCGTCGTTTACCCGCAGCAGCTTTTTCTTCCACGGGCCGGACGTGAAGATGCCGCCGCCAATATCGCGGATCGAATCGACAGGGTAGTTCTCGATCACGAGATCGAGCGTCTTGGCGTTGTATAAGTTGATCCAGTAGGCACGCTGTACCGGGCGGCTGTAAGCATCGATATCGATCTGTTGGAGCGCCTCGAGATAGTCGTCGAGTGCATGGCTGTCCGCGTCGGTGACCTCGGCGTAGCGCACACCGTTCGGCCCCTGAGCGTGCGGCGCCACGTATTTCTGCAGAAACGCGTCGTAGCGACTGTGATCGATTGTCTGCGTCGCGCTTTCGTCGTGAGCCTCCCAGCGCGGCCAGAGATCGGCCGACGGCGCAGCGAAGGCGGCCGGCACAACAAGACTCAGGGCGGCAATCGCCAACACATGCAGACGCATGAAAGATCCTCAGGTAAGAGCGCGCGGTCGATCGTCGACTGGCGCAGTGCCAATTCGGCTCTCGATCCAGGCGCGGATATCTTCGGTCACCGTATCCGCCGCTCGCT
Organism: Salinisphaera dokdonensis CL-ES53; assembly: GCF_040361215.1. Lineage (NCBI taxonomy): Bacteria > Pseudomonadati > Pseudomonadota > Gammaproteobacteria > Salinisphaerales > Salinisphaeraceae > Salinisphaera > Salinisphaera dokdonensis. The sequence continues at coordinate 345,380 of NZ_APND01000003.1, read as the reverse complement.
CGTGCAGCAACTCGTGCCGTAGGCCTTCGTAGATACGCAGTTCCAGGTCGGTTTGCCCGTCGCCTTCGAACGCACGGGCGAGGCGCTCGGGCCCGCGACCGAACTGGCCCATGGGGTCATTGCCGCCGGCGATCAGCAGTAGCGGAAGGCCTACGGGTATGCGCCGGCGTGCATGGGGACCATGACTCCGCACGATGCCGCGCAGGACCGTATGCCAGGTGCCGGCACGCAGGGCAAAGCCACAATCCGGATCGGCTTCGTAAGCGTCGACGGCAGCGCTATCGCTCGACAACCATCCATTATCGCGGTTGTCGCCGAGGTGCCGTTTCAGGCGACGATCGTAGGGGCCGATGATCAGGCGCTGCAGCAGGTCGCTCGATCCGGTGGTGTCCATGCGCGCGATTTCGAGGCGCGCCAAGCAGGCCGCCAGCCGCGATTGCGTGCGATTGGGCATATCCACGCCACACAGAATCGCGCCTGCATAATCGTGACCGTGCTTCTGAAGCACGGCCTGCGCGATGAACGAACCGAGGCTGTGACCGAACAGGAATACCGGGCCGTTGTTGGTTTCTTGGGCGCGGCGACGGATGCGCTGCACGTCGTCGATCAACACATCCCAAGTCGTGCGATCGCCCATGAATCCGTGATCGATCGAGCGCGTGGTCGCACCGTGGCCACGCAGGTCGAAACCGTGCACATCGATGCCGCGCCGGGCGAGTCGTTCGGCGAACCGACTGTAGCGGCGCGCATGCTCGGCCATGCCATGAACAATCACCAGCGACGCGCGAGATCGAATGGTCGCTGGCCAGTGATAAGCCACCAGGCGGGTGCCGCCTTCGGCGCTGACCTGCTGGGATTCGTACATCACTGGTTGACCTTTATGGCTTGCACCACGGAAGCTGCATCCTTCCATAAAACGAGTGAGCCGCCAATGCGCCCGAATCACCTGCTCGCTATCGATCAGGGCACGACCAGCAGCCGTGCAATCGTGTTTGACGCTGAGGGCCATATCCGGGGCCGCGCCCAGCGCGAGTTCAAGCAGTATTTCCCGGCCGAAGCATGGGTCGAGCACGACGCGCAGCAGATTCTCGCCGATGTGCTCGCCGTTTCTCGCGAAGCCATCGCCGAGGCGGGCCTGAAACCGGACGAAATCGCGGCCTGCGGAATTACCAATCAGCGCGAAACCACCGTGGTCTGGGACCGTGAAACGGGCGAGCCGATTCATCATGCGATCGTCTGGCAGGATCGCCGCACGGCCGAACGCTGCCGCCAACTGGCCGACGAACAGACCGAAGGCTGGCTGCAGGAAAAGACAGGGTTACTGTTCGATCCCTATTTCTCTGCCACCAAGATCGGCTGGCTTCTGGACAACGTGGACGGCGCGCGGGCCCGCGCCGAGGCAGGCGAACTCGCGTTCGGCACGATCGACAGCTGGCTTCTCTGGCATCTGACCGGTGGCGCAGTCCATGCGACCGATGCCACCAATGCGTCGCGTACATTGCTGTTCAATATCCGCGATCAGGCCTGGGATGACGAGCTGCTCGCGTTCTTCGATATCCCGAGTGCTTTGTTACCGGAAGTACGCGATACGTCGAGCGATTTCGGCACCAGTACCGTGGACACGCTGGGCGCCGAAATTCCGATCGCCGCGATGGTCGGCGACCAGCAGGGCGCATTGGTCGGGCAGGCCTGCTTTAAGCCGGGTATGGCGAAGTCGACCTACGGCACCGGCTGCTTTCTCATGCTCAATGTAGGCGAGGAGGCCGTGGTATCGCGTCACCGGCTGCTGACCACGGTCGCCTACCGGATCAACGGCCGGACAACCTATGCGCTCGAGGGCTCGATCTTCGTTGCCGGTGCGGCGATTCAGTGGCTACGCGACGCGTTGCACATGTTCGAAAAGGTCGAGCAGACCCAGGCGCTCGCTTCGTCGGTCGAACATACGGGCGGCGTGTATCTGGTGCCGGCGTTCACCGGCCTGGGCGCGCCGTACTGGGATCCGGAAGCACGCGGCGCCATTCTTGGGTTGACGCGGGATACCGGGATCGAACAGATCGTGCGTGCGGCGCTGGAGTCGACCTGCTATCAGACCCGCGATCTGGTCAACGCCATTGGCGACGATGCCGAGCCGCCGCGCGAACTGCGTGTCGACGGCGGCATGGCCGCGAACGACCTGGTCTGCAGCTGCCTTGCAGACATTCTGCAGACGCCGGTCGAGCGCCCGGACGTGATCGAAACCACCGCACTCGGCGCCGCGTATCTGGCAGGCCTGCAGGTCGGCCTGTACGATTCGCTCGACGCGATCGGCGAGTTATGGCGTTCCGAGCGGCATTTCGAGGTCGAAAAGCCAGCCGCGGAAGTGGACGCGCTGTACGAAGGCTGGCGCGAGGCCGTGGCGCGCGTGCGTTGTGGTGACGGAACGACGACTTAATCTTCTGGAAGCTGAGCATGGCCAAACCCGAGCACCTCAAACCTTCTCGCTCCATTTCCCAGCGCCTGCGGCATCGCCGGCGAGACTGGCAGTGGGGCAGGCAACTGCAGCGAGAAGGCGTGTTTCCTGCCGAAGGCGGTACCGAGGACCCCAACTTTCCGGGGTTGGCCATCACAGCGATTGCGATCCTGCCCAAGTATCACGACTGGTGCTTGAGCATGATCGATTCGCTGCGCGGCGTCGGTAACTTTCACGGGCCCGTGTACGTCGTCACCGAAGACCCCCGGCCGTTCGAGGGCCTTGAGAACGTGCTGACCGTCAAAGTGCCTTATACGCGCTATCGGCTGGTCGCGAAAAGCTGCAAGCAGCTACTGCTGGACTGGGTGTTCGAGCCGAAGATGCTCTACATCGACGCAGACGTGGTCATCGCGCGCCCGCTCAAGCCCTGGTACGACCGCGCACGCGTCAAGTTGGATCAGAAGCCGCTCGTGCTCTACACCTGCAGCATGCCGACCGCCGGCGCCTACCACGGTGGACTTATGCTCACTGATCGCGAGCGGGTTCGGCCATTCTTCGATCAGTGGCTCAAGCTGATCCGCACGGGGCGCTACATGTTCGATCAGGAATCGCTCCTGTCTATCGGTAGCGATGAAGATATCGCGCTGTTTGACGACGACGAGCTGGTATTCCTGCATCAGATTCTGGGCGAGGACAGCGAGGTCAGCAGCCAGGAGGCACCCGGCACCTTCGTGCACGTGACGAACGGGATGATCCGGCGCTATAGCGCCGCGGAGATCAAGACCTATCTGCGTGAGGTGGTCGGGCTGAGGCGAATTCCGGAAAGCTTCGGGCCGGACGCCTGAGATGCCCACTGAAGAATCGTGTGCCGTGAACTCGGCGGTCGACGATATAGAGAAGCGGCCGGTCAGCAAACAGCTGCGCCATCGCCGCCGCGATCTATGGTGGCGCGCCAAGCTCAGGTTCGGCAAGCAGTACGGGTCGCCGACCGAGTGCCGTACAACGCCTGATGCCGATTGCCCCGAACTCGCCGTAGGGGCTGTGGCTCTGGGGGCGAAGTATCGCGACTGGGGACTGACAATGCTTCGGTCGCTACGTGGGTGTGGCCAGTTCAAGGGGCCCGTCTATATCGTCACCGACGATCCGCGGGCGTTCGCAGGAGAAGACAACGTCTGCACGATTGTCGTGCCGCCGGTTCGTCCGCGTCTCGTCGCCAAGAGCTGCAAGCTGCTGCTTGCCGAATGGATGCCCACCCGCGAGTTCCTGTACATCGATACCGATCTGGTGGTTACGGGGCCCATCGCGCCGTGGTATCGCACCATGCGGCCGTTGCTGGATACGGCTCCGGTACTCTGCTACCCGGATCGCAAGCCTTATGACGGCGCATTTCACAGCGGTTTGATCCTTGCGGAAACCCGGCGCGCGTTGCCGGTTTATCGTCGATGGCTCCGACTGCTCAGAAGCGGTCAATACGAATTTGATCAGCAGTCGCTCGCGATCGTCGCGCAGCAGGGCGATGTGCTGCATATGCCCGGCGATGACTTCACATTATTGCCGGACATGCTCGCCGTGGATGAGGTCATTCCGCGCTTCGTGCATATCACCAATGGCATGATCAGGAAGCATTCCGAAACCGAGCTTCGGAATTTTCTATCGCAGCGGCTGGGCGTCGAGCGCATGCCCGAGAGCTTCGGCCGCGGCGCCTAGCGCAGCCTCCTGACTAGCCGGTTGTCGAGCACCGGGCGCTGGCCGTTAGATTTCGTCCAGGCAGTGCCGAGCGGCAATCTCCTCCACACCAAGCGAGTTGTGGTGTTCGCGAGGTCGAAGCGGCGAGCAGTCACTCGGGGTGGTCGGCTCTGGGCACGCAGAACAGCAGGTTGTACTTGTCGCGGTATGGCGGCGCCAGTGCGATCAAATCGTTCAAGCGGTGGCGCGGCGCGTTGGTCTTGCCTTCTGGATGACGGCGAGTACGCGCGCATGGCACGAGCAGATCGTAGCCGGGCAGCAACGCATTGAGCGCTTCGAAGCCGCCTTTCTCCTGCATGGTGGTAGTGAGCCATTCCATGAAGATGATCGGCCGATCGCGTGCGATCGTGGTCTTCAAGCCGCGTATCACCTCCAGCTCGTGACCTTCGACATCGATCTTGATCGCACCGACCCGGGCCTCGAACTGGCCTGCGAAGGCATCGCCAGGCGCGACTTCCAGGCGTACCGGCGTGCTGCCTGCACGTGGTTTTTCGAATCCCGAGGCGCCCGAGTTTCCGGCATCGTTCGGATAGAACTCCAGTGTGCCTGCTTCGCTCGAGAGGCCAATCGCAACGGGGGTGATTCGCAGTTGCGGGTTGGCTCTGGCGTTCTGCGAGAGCAGTTCGTAGGTCGCAGGATTGGCCTCGAACGCCAGCGTTTTCTGGAAATGCGGCGCCAGCGCGAGCGAGTAGTTGCCGAGGTTGGCACCGATATCCAGGAAACAACCACCGCGAGCGGTACAGAACCGCTCAGCCAGCCGCAGAAACGGTGTCTCGGTAAAACCGTCGGCAATCATCCCGCGACCGAGCTGGTCGCGCAGGTCCACGGTTATATTCAGATCGCGGTAGCGGTATTGCTCGCGCTCGTGGCGGGCGAGCCGAGCGTCGACGTCGACTAGAATGTTCAGGGCGCGGAACGCGCCACGACGTAGAGTAAGGGGCAGTTGCCGAAGCAAGCGCATGAGTAGAAGCATCACGGTTTCGTTCGACAATACAGTCGGCCGTCGTTCAATGCCGTCGGCCGAAAGGGCGTCCAGAGGGGTAGATGGGTTCCCGAGAGGCCTGCAGCGGCATCATCGGCAATTGCCTGCGCAAGCAAGTATCGCAGTGCCCGCGATGAGTTCATGCGATTGCTGTAAGCCTTAGGCCAGCCACGGCGGCGAGGAGAGCCAGTCGCGGCACGCAGAAGAAGCGTTGCATGCCGCGACTGACGTCACGGTCTAGAGCAGTGCGGCAACAGCCTCGCGCTCGCTGCGCAACTCTTCTTCAGTGGTCTTCATGCGGCCACGGCTGAATTCGTCGATCTCGAGATCCTGGACGATTTCATACTGGCCGTTCTTGCAGATGACGGGGTAGGAAAACATGATGCCTTCCTCGACGCCGTAGCTGCCGTCGGACGGGATGCCCATGGAGACGATGCCGTCCGAGCCTTTCACCCAGTCGCGCACGTGATCAATGGCGGCCGAGGCGGCCGAGGCAGCACTCGAGGCACCGCGGGCTTCGATGATCGCCGCGCCGCGCTTCTGCACGGTGGGGATGAAGTCGTTCTCGTACCAGTCGCGATCGACCAGATCGAGGGCCGGCTTGCCGTTGACCGTGGCCTGGCTGATATCCGGATACTGGGTCGCGCTGTGGTTGCCCCAGACGATCATCTTGTCGATGTCGGTGACCTGGCTGTCGGTCTTCTGGGCCAGCTGCGACAGAGCGCGGTTGTGATCCAGGCGCATCATCGCCGTGAACTGCTTGTTATCCAGATCCGGCGCGTTGGCGGCTGCGATCAGGGCGTTGGTGTTGGCCGGGTTGCCGACCACCAGCACCTTGACGTCCTTGGAGGCGTTGTCGTTCAGCGCCTTGCCCTGGACCGAGAAGATGTCGCCGTTGGCCTTGAGCAGATCCGAACGCTCCATGCCCTTGCCACGCGGCTTGGAGCCGACCAGCAGGGCGATGTCTGCGTCCTTGAACGCTTCTTCCGGCTTGTCCGAGCCGGAAATGCCGTGCACCAGCGGAAAGGCACAGTCGTTGATCTCCATGATCACGCCCTTGAGCGCATCCATAGCGGGCGGAATCTCGAGCAGCTGCAGGATCACCGGCTGGTCGGGCCCCAGCATGTCGCCCGCGGCGATACGGAAGATAAGCGAATAGCTGATGTTGCCGGCGCCGCCGGTAATGGCTACGCGAACGGGTTCTTTCATGGCTGCTCCTTGGAGGAAATGTTCTGACGATGAACGAGTGTTGAAGCCAGGCCGTGGCGCCTTGCGAAAGGCGATCATGCCGGATTTCGTTAGACTGACCGTCGCAACGCGGCCGGGCCGTGAGTGGCGACACCATGTCAAAAGTCGCTGCAGAGCATAGCCGAAACACAAAAACGGGTAAAAAAGCATCCATGCAGGCCCACAGACCGTAATCACGGTTCTCGGCTTGCGCGTGCGCTTCAAACAAAGGGACCACATGCAGCGAATCGCTATCGTAGGCAGCGGCATTGCCGGATTGGGTGCGGCCTGGCTGCTGGATGGCACGGCGGACGTCACGGTGTTCGAGTCGGCTAATCGGGCCGGTGGGCACGCCAACACGGTCATGGCGGGCGATCAGCCTGTGGATACCGGCTTCATCGTGCTCAACGACCGCAACTATCCGAATTTCGAAGGGTTACTCGCCGAGCTCGATGTGCCCACCGCCGATAGCGATATGTCTTTCGCGGTGTCGATCGGCCGCGGCGCGGTCGAATGGGCCGGTGACAGCTGGCGTACGCTTTTCGCCCAGAAAAGCCGGCTGCTCGATAGCCGCCACTGGCGCATGATCGCGGATATCGTGCGATTCAACCGCCAGGCACGCCATCTGATCGCCACCGACGCCTTGCCTTCGATGTCGCTGGGCGAATTTCTGGATCGCAACAACTACAGCGATGCTTTTGCCGCGCGCTATCTGTTGCCCATGGCGGCGGCCATCTGGTCCACGCCGACGGCCAATATGCGCGATTTTCCGGTCGGCCCGTTCATGCGTTTCTTCGACAACCATGGCTTGCTGGAGCTCACCAACCGGCCGCAGTGGAAGACGGTCGTCGGTGGTAGTCAGCGCTATGTGCAGGCCATCGCGCAGCGCCTGGGCGGGCGGCTGCGTCTGGCGACGCCGGTGGTGCGCGTGCGCCGCGACGAGCAGGGCGCCCATATCGAGACCGCCACCGGCGAGGTGGAGACGTTCGATAGCGTCATCTTTGCCTGTCATGCCGACCAGACGCGCGAGATGTTGGTCGATGCCAGTTCGAACGAGCGCACATTGTTGTCGGCGTTCAGCTTTCAACCCAACCGCGCGATCTTGCACAGCGACACGTCGCTGATGCCGCGTCGCCGCAGCGTGTGGGCGTCCTGGAACTACCTCGCGGATCGCGACACCGTTGATGATCAGCGCGTGATGGTCAGCTACTGGATGAACCGCCTGCAGTCGATTGCTGGAGATCGGCAATACATGGTCACGCTCAATCCGCTGACCGAGCCGGATCCGCGTCATGTCATCCGCGAGATCGAATACGATCACCCGATCTTCGACGGCGACGCGATTGCGGCCCAGGGGCGTCTGGACGAGATCCAAGGTGTGAATCGCGCCTGGTTCTGCGGTGCGTGGACGGGCTATGGCTTCCACGAGGACGGCCTGGCGTCGGCGGTACGTGTGTCGCGGTCGCTGGGCGCAACGATCCCGTGGCATGGGTAGCCACGGGGCACTCTATCGCTGCCAGGTCAGGCACCGGCGTCCCGGCGCGCCGCGATATCGCTTCGTGTACCGCAGTTTCTATCTGTTGCTGGATATCGACGCCATTGATGACGCCTGCGCGGCTTCGCCTCTGATCTCGCGCAACCGTTTCAATGTGCTGTCGTTCAACGACGCCGACCACGGCGCGCATCGCGCCGATCAGAATCTGCGCGAATGGCTAGACGGCTTGCTAGACGAGCACGGCGTCGATCTGGCTGGCGGGCGCGTGCAGCTGCTGACTATGCCGCGCGTATTCGGCTACGGCTTCCACCCGATCAGCGTGTTCTATTGCGAACATAGTGATGGCACGCTGCGAGCGATTGTCGTCGAGGTCCACAACACCTTTGGCGAGCATCATTTCTACGTCCTGCATGAGCAGGGCGCCGCCATCCCCTGGCGCGCGGCGCAGGACAAGGCGAAAGCCTTCCATGTCTCGCCTTTCATCGATCGCAGCGGTGCTTACCGGTTCCATTTTGCCGAGCCAGGCGAGCGGCTCGGCGTGGGCATTCGGCTGTTCCAAACGGATGGGGCGGATCAGGAAAAGCAGCTGCGTATTGCCACCACCCTTACCGGCGAGCGGCGAGCGCTGACCACGGTAAACATCCTTAAGGCGGTTTCGCGCGTACCGTTCATGACAATGAAGGTGACGGCGGCGATCCACTGGCAGGCGCTCAAGCTCTGGCTGCGTGGCGCCGTATTCCAAAAGAAACCAGACCAGAACAAACCGAATGTCTCATGAAACAACAGCCCTGAGCCGGTCCGACGGCGCGACACAGCAGGTCGGCGAGCCGACCAACTGGCGCGAGCGCCAGGTCGTCAAGCGTCTGGATCGCCTGCATACCGGCCGACTGGAGGTTACGCTTCCCAATGGTTCGCTGGCGGTCTTTGCAGGCGAACGGCCCGGCCAATCGGCGGCGCTGCGTATCCACACGCCGGCGATGGTCACAAGGCTGTTCAAGGCGGGCTCGATCGGCTTTGCCGAAGGCTATATGGCCGGCGAATGGGACACCGACGATCTGGCCACGCTGATCTATCTGCTGCACCTCAACGAGGACGCGCTCGAGCCGGATTTCTCGCGCCTGCAGCATATCTACACTCTGATCAGCGCGGTACGCCATCGCCTGCGGCGTAATTCCAAGGCGGGATCCAAGCGCAACATCGCTTATCACTATGACCTCGGCAACGATTTCTATGCCCAGTGGCTCGACGAGACCTGGACCTACTCCAGCGCCATCTTCGCTCGTGCCGACGAGCCACTGGCCGACGCCCAGCAGCGCAAGTACGCGCGGCTTCTGGAACGCCTGGATGCCAAGCCCGGCGATCATATTCTCGAGATCGGCTGCGGCTGGGGCGGTTTCGCCCGCTATGCCGCCGAGCACGGGGGTTGCCATGTCACCGGCCTGACGTTGTCCACCGAACAGCTGCGCTTTGCCGAAGAGAAAACCCGAGAAGCCGGTCTGAGCGATCGCGTGTGCTTCGAACTGCGCGATTATCGCGACGTCACCGACACCTACGATCACGTAGTTTCGATCGAGATGTACGAAGCCGTCGGCGAGGCCTATTGGCCGACCTATTTCAAGGCGATTTACCAAGCCTTGAAACCCGGCGGGCGGGCCGCGATCCAGGCGATCACCATCGAGGATGATCGCTTCGACTATTATCGCGCCAACGTCGATTTCATTCAGGAATATGTCTTTCCCGGCGGCATGCTGGCCTCGCCGGAAATCTTTCAGGCGAAGGCGGCCGAGCAGGGACTATTCACTCGTGAGAGCGATTTCTACGGCGCGGACTACGCCCGCACGCTCATGCGCTGGGACGAAGCGGTATGGGCGGCGCGTGAGTCGATCATCGCCGACCGGGGCGAATCCTTCTTTCGCATGTGGCGCTACTATCTTGCCTACTGCGCGGCCGGTTTTACCTCCGGCAATATCGACCTCATGCAGATCGCGCTCGAACGTGAGTGAGCGGCAGAATCGAGTTGAATGGCCCAAGGTGACGATGGCATGAGCAGTCCGCGCATGGCGCTGGATCGGTTGGGCGCCTACGGGATTCTTGGTCTGCCGCTGGCCGCGCTCGGCCTGCCGCTGGTGGTCTATCTGCCACCGTTCTATTCCCAGATGCCGGGTCTGAATACCGGCATTGTCGGCATCCTGATCTTCGTCGCACGCCTTTTCGACGTGGTGTCCGATCCGCTGATCGGCAGCGCCTCGGATCGACTGCAGACGCGTTTCGGGCGCCGGCGGCCGTGGATCGCGGCCGGCACACCGCTGCTCATGCTCGCAGCGTGGTTCCTGTTCATTCCGCCGGATAACGCGGGCGCCGCCTATCTGCTCGTCTGGAGCATCCTGGCTTATCTCGGCTGGACGCTGATCTATCTTCCGTACACGACGCTGGGTGCGGAGCTGTCGAGCGACTACGACGAGCGTTCGCGCATCACCGCCTGGCGCGAGGGCTTCTTCGTGCTGGGCACGCTGATCGCAATCATGCTCCCGGCACTGACCCAGCGCGTGGCCGGCGGCGCCGGGGCAGGGCTCGCTGCGATCGCGGTGTTTCTTGTCGTGGCGCTGCCGATCGCCACCGCGCTGTTTCTCTGGCGCGTGGCCGAGCCGGCCGGCGAAAATGCCTCGCGTATCCGCTGGCGCGAAAGTGCGCAGCTACTGGCGCGCAACGCGCCGTTCCGGCGCCTGCTGATCGCCTATCTGTTCAACGGTGCGGCCAACGGCCTGCCAGCCGCACTCTTTCTGTTCTTCGTTACCGCCATTCTCGGCGGCAGCGAAGTCACCGGCGGTATTTTTCTGGCGATCTATTTCCTGTCTGCGGTCGCGGGTCTGCCGATCTGGCTGCGTATCGGGCGTAACTGGAGCAAGCACCGGCTCTGGTGTGCGTCGATGCTCTGGGTCAGCTTGGTGTTCGTGTTCACGCTCACGCTGGGCGAGGGCAGCTATCTAGGCTACGGCATCATCTGCGTGCTGGGCGGAACCTGTCTCGGCGTCGATCAGGCGATCGCGGCGTCCATCCAGGCCGACGTGATCGACGAGGATACGGCCGCCGGCGGCGACGGCCGCGCCGGCCTTTATTTCGGGCTCTGGGGCATGGCGACCAAGCTGGCGTTTGCGATCGCGCTGGGCATCGCCTATCCGGTGCTCTGGCTGGCCGGCTTCGATGCCTCGCAGGACAACGACGCGACGGCGCTGTGGACTCTGGCGGTGCTCTACGGCCTGTTGCCGGTGATCATCAAGCTGGGTGTGGTCGCGATGATGTGGAATTTCCCGCTCGATCGGCGTCGCCATGCCGAGCTGCAGGAAAACATCGGCCGCGCTGCCCGCGACCGATCTTAGCGCGCCTGATTCCGTCGCGCCGAGCTATTCGAGGTCGGCCAGTAGTTTCTTCAGGTCGGCCGTGAGTTCGTCCACCGTCTCGGTCTGGTTGACGAGCAGCCGCGAGCGGCCATCGGGGCCGAACACGAAGATCGCGCTGCTGTGGGAGACGAGGTAGAAGCCGTTGTCGTTCGGCTCGCCGTAGCCGTAGGTCACCCGGTAGCGCTTGGTGAACGTCTTGAGCTGATCCTGGTTGCCTGTCAGGCCGACGAATTCGTCGCCGAAGCTGGAGGTGTACTGCTTGAGTCGCTTTGGCGTGTCCCGTTCGGGGTCGACGCTCAGGAAAAGCACGTCCACGTCGTTGCGCGTGTCGTCATCCAGGCCGCCGAGCGCGGCGCGGATACGCGACATGGTGGCCGGGCAGATATCCGGGCAGTTGGTGTAGCCGAAGAACAGCAGCTTGAGCCGGCCATCGTAGTCGGCCTCGGTCACCTTTTCGCCCCGGTCGTCGGTCAGCTCGAAGGCGAGATCCGGCATTACGCCGGTGATGTCGTGCGCGGTGTATTCCGGCTCGCCGCCGCAGCCGGCCAGCAACAGAACAGCGCACATCAGGCCCGCGAACGTGTGGCGACGGAAAAAGTGGGCGGTCATGTCGGAGACTCCTTGGTAGACGGGCCGGCAGTGGCTCCCGGGCTGCGATCGTGCACGAAGCCGAAGCGCAGCAAAATGAGAGTGGCGATGACGCTCATCATCGCGGCCGGTATCCAGGTGATCAGGCCGCCGAGTTGCTGATCGACGATGGGCGAGATCGGAAAGGCCCGCCCGCAGACGGCATAGACGTCGTAGACCGTGTCCGGCGCCAGCGCGATATAGGCGCCGAGCGCGATCTGCGGCGGCATGACCGCCCACAGCACGATGATGCGCAGGCCGGTGGAATAGGTGGTACGGGTGGTGCCCGGCCGCCGCGGGTCGAGCATGAACCACCAGAACAGCAGGCCGTCGGCTGCCATCGACAGGTTCATCAGCCAGTAGTCGCGCGCCGACAGCATGGCGGTGAAATGGATCGACGGCGTCAGCCAGAAATAGATCAGGCCGACGAACAGCACCGCGCTGATCAGCGGATGCTGGACGAAACGATAGCTCCACATGATCGGAGGCAGTGTGCCGAGCCCGCGCATGCCGCGGTTCAGCCACGCCGGTGCGCCGGCTGCCAGTATCGCCGTCGGCATCGACAGGGCGATGAGGAACGGGCCGAGATGGTGCAGGATCAGATGCTGCGCGCGGTGGATGAAGAACATGTACTGCGCGTAATAGTCGACATGCGTCTGCATGACGGCATACATGGATACGAGCCCGAGTAGGAACGCCAGGGCGGGCAGCGTGTCACGCAGGCGCCGACGACGGGCGAGGCCGCGCAGATAGCAGGCTGCCACCAGGGCGAAGAGCACGATCAGCCACGGCTGAGGCTCCCAGGGCGTGATCCAGCGGATGATCTCGTCAGTCATGCAGTGGCGGCGAAATTCGTTGAACGGTCGGTTAACGATGGCAAGGTCGGGCCGGCGCGAGGATGGGATGGCGCACACCGTGTACCGCGCTGACTACGTTCGCGCGTAAAGGCCGGATGTCTCCGGGGACTTCGTCGGTCGGCCGGTTGCGGCTGGGCCGCGCTCAGCGCTTCCAGTCGTCGTCCTTGCGTTCTTCCTCGGCCCAGGCGTCCTCGTCGAGATCGCGCAGCTTGCTGCGATCGACGTGCTTGAGATCCTCGCGGCTGGCCGCGATCTGGCGGCGCACCCACTGCAGCAGCCCGAGTCCCGCAACGACGAGCGCGATGACGATGATGATCCAGACGATGGTGTTCATGCGCTATAGCCCCGCGACACGGCGGATAATCGGAAAGTACAGCGCATACGGTAGCCGCTGCAGCAACTTGAGGAAATAGGACAGCCGCCGTGGGAATGTGATCTCGAAGCGGCGCGCTTCCAGACCGCGTCGCATGCGCCGTGCCGCGTCGTCCACGCCGATGATGAACGGCATGGGGAAACGGTTCTTGTCAGTGAGGGGCGTGCGCACGAAACCGGGCGTGATCACGCTGACGTCGACGCCGCGCCCTGTCAGATCCAGCTTGAGGCTCTCTGCGAGCGCGATCATCGCCGCCTTGGAGGCTGAGTAGGGTCCACCACCCGGCAGTCCGCGAAAACCCGCCACGCTGGCGGTAAGCGCGATATGGCCCGCGCCGCGTTCGAGCATGGCGGGCAGCACGGCGCCGATGCCGTTGACCGCGCCGCCATAGTTGACCCGCATGCGATCGAACACGTCGTTCGCGTCGTAGCGGTCCACGGAGAAACCGCTGCCGACCCCGGCATTGAATACGGCCAGATCGATCGGTCCGAGCGTGTTTTCGATGGCGGTCGCGACAGATGCGTTGGCTTCGACATCGGTCACATCGAGCTCGAAGGCGCGGATAGCCTCCGGTGCCCGGGCGCAAACAGCGGCCAAGCGGTCCGGGTTGCGCCCGCTGGCGGCGACCTGCCAGCCGTTCTGCGCCATTTCTTCGGCGAGTGCCGCGCCGATGCCGGAGCTGGCGCCGGTGATCCAGACGACGCGTTTTGCACTCATCGTTTGCTCTCGGTTTCGGAAAAACGGGTCGCCGACCGGCTGGGGTCCTGGAGTGCGGTGACCTCCACGTCCTTTTCCGCCCAGCGCTGGGCGAGCCAGCGCTTGAAACGGGCGCGATAGTCGGGATCGCCCATGTAGTCGCCAATCAGCAGATCACTCGGCACATCGAGGCGCCGCATACGGATCACGATCTCCGGCACGCGCCCGCACAGCACGTCCCAGAACTTGGGCTCGGGCTGATTGACGTAGGCAAAGGTCATGTCGAGCACGCCGTCGAGTACGCCGTGCATGGCGTTGAGCGTGAAAGCAGTGCCGCCGGCTTTCGGGGGCAGCAGGGTCTGGTAGGGCGAATTCACGGCCTTGCGCTTGGTGGCATTTGCCCGCGTGCCTTCGGCAAAGTTCACTATCGAGACCGGTTGGTCGCGAAACACCGCGCAGGAGCGGCGTACGGTTTCCATGTCCTGCGTCCGAAGGGCCGGATTCTTTCTGACCTGGGCCGGGGTATGGCGCTTCATGAACGGGAAGTCGAGCGCCCAGCAGGCCAGCCCCACGACGGGCAGCCAACGCAGCTGTTCCTTGATGAAATAACGCGGGAACGGCAGCTGCGGTTCGATCACGTGACACAGCAGCATCACATCAGCCCAGCACTGGTGGTTGGCAATCACCACGTAGCGCCCGTCCGGATCGTCGGGCACCTGTTGATCGAAAGTCACGCGCGAACGGCCCATGCCCAGAATCGAGGCGTTGATGCCGCGTGCCCACCGGACCGCGATCCACAGCACGACGCGCGTGGCCGGCTTGCGGACCGATGGCCAGGGCGCGAGCAGCTTCACCAGGCTGGCCGGCAGCAGGGGAATGAACCAGGCCAGGGTCACAAGGACCATGCCGAGAATCGCGAGGGCCCCGCGAATGTTTTCCAGTGCGCGCTTCATGAGGATCGGTGTATGTCCTGCCCGATTGATGATGCGGGCAATGTAACGGTTGCCGATGGCAGGGCCAAGCAGGGCAGCCTATGGATGGCGCGCCGCAAGGCGCTATCTGGCCCGGCGTTAACCGAGCCCGCGACACTAAGTGCTTGCTGCCTGCGAAGCCTTGAGCGTAAACCGGCCCGCTCTGCGGGTGTAGTCGAGGTGCCTCTCAAGCAGCGAGAGAGCGTGGATCAGCGCGCCGACAGCTCGTGCACGGCATCGACCAGAGCAGCCACATGATCCGGATTCACCTGCGGCGTCACGCCGTGGCCAAGGTTGAATACATGCCCCGGGTGATCGCCGAAGCGCTGCAGCACGTCACCGACGTGATGGCGGATGATCTCCGGACGCGCGTAAAGCATCGCCGGATCGAGATTGCCCTGCAGGGCGACCTTGTCGCCGACGCGCTCGCGCGCCTCGTCGATGTTGATGGTCCAGTCCAGACCCAGCGCATGACAGCCCGTCGCCGCCATGGATTCCAGCCACGGCCCGCCGCCCTTGGTGAACAGGATCACCGGCACGGTGCTGCCGTCGGGCGCCGGTTGCAGCTGTTCGACGATGCGTTGCATGTAGGTCAGCGAGAATTCCTGATAGGCCGAAGGCGTCAGCACGCCGCCCCAGGTATCAAAGATCTGCACTGCCTGGGCGCCGGCCGCGATCTGGGCGTTGAGATAGGCCGCGACCGACCGGGCGAGCAGGTCCATGAGCTGATGCAGCGCCTCGGGCGCGTTGTACATCAACGCCTTGATGTGCTGATAGGTCTTGGACGGGCCGCCCTCGACCATATACGTCGCCAACGTCCAGGGGCTGCCGGCGAAACCGATCAGCGGCGTCTTGCCGTCCAGCTCGCGACGGATCAGGCGCACCGCGGCCGGTACGTAGCCCAGGCTGTCTTCCATATCCGGCATCGACAGTTTCGCGATGTCTTCGGGCGTGCGAACCGGGTGATGGAAATTCGGGCCTTCGCCGGGGATGAAATGCAGGCCCAGACCCATGGCTTCCGGAATCGTCAGGATGTCCGAGAACAGAATGGCGCCGTCGAGTTCGAACCGGCGCAGTGGCTGAAGCGTGACCTCGCATGCCAGTTCCGGGTTCTGGCACAAATCCATGAAGCTGCCGGCTTTTTCCCGCAGCGCGCGATACTCCGGCAGATAGCGCCCGGCCTGGCGCATGAGCCAGACGGGCGTGACATCGACGGGTTCGCGCCGTAGCGCGCGGAGCAGGCGATCGTGAGACATAGCAAACTCGTGCCGAGACGCCGCAACACGGCGACGCCCATGAAAAGAATTGCGCGCAGTTTAACGGCTGGGTGCACCGCGGCGATAGCGATGCACGCTGTCCGAAGCGCGGCCGGTCAGCCGTTCGCGCGCTCGGCGATCGCCGCGGCGATCTCGGTCTGGATAGCGCGGGCGGCCGCGCACGGGTCGGCCGCGTCACGAATCGGCCGGCCGACGACGAGATAATCCGCGCCGGCGCTGATTGCCGCCGCCGGCGTCATTACGCGTTTCTGATCGTCCGGTGGGCGTTCGTCGTTGACGACCGGACGGATGCCGGGCGTGATTGCGATCAGCTTGTCCGGCGCGTGCGCGCGCAGGTTTGCGACTTCCATGCCGGAGGAGATGACGCCATCGCATCCGGCTTCGAGTGCACGCTTGGCACGCGAAAGCACCAGCGACTCGATATCGCAGGCAAAGCCCATGTCGTCGAGATCGCCCTGGTCGAGACTCGTGAGGGCAGTGACAGCCAGAATCCGAGAGTTACCACTGCGCGCCGCTGCAGCGGCTTCCATGACCTGCTGGTTGCCGTGCACGGTAATGAAATCTATATCGCGCGCGCACAGACGCCGCACGGCGGCCGCGACAGTGGCCGGCACGTCGAACAGCTTTACGTCGACGAACACCTTCTTGCCACGGGCCTTGAGCCAGTCGACCAGCTCGAAATAACCCGGCGCCATCGCCAGTTCGAGGCCGACCTTGTAGAAGGTCACTGCGTCGCCGAGCGTATCGACCAACGCCCGTGCCGCGTCGGCATCGGGCACGTCGAGGGCGAAGATGAGGCGATCGGTATCGGGGATGGCGGACACGTGCACGCTCCGGTCAGCAATCGGTGCTCATGGCGGGCCGGGCCGGCCGGCCCGCCATGAGCAGAACGGGGCGATCAGGCCGCGTTGCCGGATTCGCCGGCGCCGACCTGCAGATAGTCGAGAATACCCTTGGCGGCTTCGCGGCCTTCGAACACGGCCGTGACCACCAGGTCGGAGCCACGCACCATGTCGCCGCCCGCAAAGATCTTCGGGTTGGTCGTCTGGTGCTTGAAGCGGCCCTTCTCGGGCGCGATCACGCGGCCACCGTCGTCGATGTCGACGCTGTGGCTGTCGAACCATTCCTGCGGATTGGGGCGGAAGCCAAAGGCGATGATCACGCGATCCGCGTCGATCACTTCCTCGGTACCCGGCACCGGCTCGGGGCGGCGACGGCCACGTTCGTCGGGGGCGCCCAGTTTGGTGGTGACCACCTTGATGCCCTCGACCTTGGTGTCGCCGACGATCTCGACCGGCTGGCGATTGAACATGAACTCCACGCCTTCTTCACGCGCGTTCTGGAACTCGCGCGCGGAGCCAGGCATGTTCTCTTCGTCACGGCGGTAGGCACAGATGACCTGCTTGGCACCCTGGCGGATGGACGTGCGGTTGCAGTCCATGGCGGTATCGCCGCCGCCGAGCACCACCACGCGCTCGCCTTTCATGTCGATGAAATCGCGCGGGTTCTTCTCCAGATCCAGCACGCGATTGATGTTCGCGACCAGGAACGGCAGGGCTTCATGCACGCCTTCCAGATCCTCGCCGGGGAAACCGCCCTTCATGTAGGTGTAGGTGCCCATGCCGAGGAAGACCGCATCGTATTCTTCCATGAGGTCTTCGATCTGGACGTCCTTGCCCACTTCGACGCCGAGCCGGAACTCCACGCCCATGCCTTCCATGACTTCCCGGCGCGTTTCGACCACGTCCTTTTCGAGCTTGAAGGGCGGGATGCCGAACGTCAGCAGGCCGCCGATACGCGGGTACTTGTCGAACACCACGGCCTTGACGCCGCTACGCACGAGAATATCGGCGGCACCCAGGCCCGCCGGGCCGGCGCCAATCACGGCGACTTTCTTGTCGGTCCACTCGACATTCGATACATCCGGACGCCAGCCCTGCTTGAAGGCCTCGTCGGTGATGTATTTCTCGACCGAGCCGATGCTGATCGCGCCGAAGCCGTCGTTCATCGTGCAGGCGCCTTCACACAGGCGATCCTGCGGGCAGATACGGCCGCAGATTTCCGGCAGCGTATTGGTCGCATGCGACAACTCGGCCGCTTCGAAGAGGTTACCTTCGTTGACCAGCTTCAGCCAGTTCGGAATGTAGTTGTGGACGGGGCATTTCCATTCGCAGTAGGGATTGCCGCAGGAAATACAGCGCCCGGCCTGCTGCGAGGCCGTTTCCTTGTCGAACTGGCCATAGATCTCGGCGAACTCGTGAATCCGGACTGGCACCTCGACCTTTTTCGGGTCCTGGCGCGGCGTGTCGAGAAACTGCAAATGATTCTTTGCCATTGCTAACCTTTTGTCGTTACGCAGCCCGCGCCGCGCCTGTCGTAATCGACAGGCGCGGCGCGGCCCCCTTGCTTTCCCGCGCGATCAGGCCGCGCGATTAAGCGTATCGAGAATCGTGTCCACGCTTTCGGCCTTCGGCTTCACGAGCCAGAACTGGCCGACGTAGTCGCGGAAGTTCTCGAGAATTTCCTGGCCCCAAGCGCTGTCGGTGGCGTCCACATAAGCCTCGATCATGTCGCGCAGATAGTGGCGATGCGCTTCCATGTTCTCGGATACGACGCGATGAATATCGATGAGTTCGTGATTGTAGCGATCCACGAATTCACGCTTTTCGTCGAGCACATAGGCCAGGCCGCCGGTCATGCCGGCACCGAAGTTCACACCGGTGTGGCCGAGTACGACGATACAACCGCCGGTCATGTATTCACAGCCGTGATCGCCGATGCCTTCAACGACCGCGGTGGCGCCGGAGTTGCGCACGCCGAAACGTTCGCCGCCCATGCCGGCGGCATACAGCGTGCCGCCGGTGGCGCCATACAGGCAGGTGTTGCCGATGATGGCGGCTTCACGGGCCACGAACTGCGACGCGCGTGGCGGGCGGATCACGATCCGGCCGCCGGCCATGCCCTTGCCGACATAGTCGTTGGCATCGCCTTCGAGCTCGAGATGCAGGCCGCCGGCATTGAATACGCCGAAGCTCTGGCCGGCGGTGCCGGTGAGCTTGAGCGTGATCGGCGCGTCTTCCATGTCCAGATTGCCGTGGCGACGGGCGATCTCGCCCGACAGTCGCGCGCCCAGCGAGCGGTTGTTGTTGTGTACCTCGTATTCGAACGTGCCGCCGGACTTGTTCTCGATCGCGTCGAGCGTATCGGCGACCATCTGCTCGGCCAGTTCGCCCTTGTCGAACGGCTCGTTGCGCGGATCGATGCAGTGCGTGGGCACGTCGCTGGCCAGGCCGCCGTCTGAGAGGATCGGTGCCAGGTCCAGACCCTGCTGCTTGGTCGTTTCGCCGGGCAGTATCTCTAGCAGATCGGTTCGCCCAATCAGCTCCTCGAGCGACCGCACGCCGATCTGTGCCATCAGCTCGCGGGTTTCCTGGGCGATGAAGCCAAAGAAGTTCTGCACCATCTCGGGAATGCCAATGTAGTGGCGCTCGCGCAGGATCTCGTTCTGTGTGGCGACACCCGTCGCACAGTTATTGAGATGGCAGACGCGCAGGTACTTGCAGCCGAGCGCGACCATCGGGCCGGTGCCAAAACCGAACGACTCCGCGCCAAGAATCGCGGCCTTGATCACGTCGAGGCCGGTCTTGAGGCCGCCATCGGTTTGCACCCGCACCTTTTCGCGCAGGCCGTTGGCGCGCAGCGTCTGCTGGGTCTCGGACAGGCCGAGTTCCCACGGCGTGCCGGCATAGCGCACGGACGTCAGCGGGCTGGCGCCCGTGCCGCCGTCGTAGCCGGAAACGGTGATCAGGTCGGCATAGGCCTTGGCCACGCCGGCTGCGATCGTGCCCACACCGGGCCCGGAGACCAGCTTCACCGACACCAGCGCCTGCGGATTGACCTGCTTGAGGTCAAAGATCAGCTGGGCCAGGTCTTCGATCGAGTAGATATCGTGATGCGGCGGCGGCGAGATCAGCGCCACGCCGGGCTTGGAATAGCGCAGCCGCGCGATCATCTCGTTGACCTTGTGGCCGGGCAGCTGGCCGCCTTCGCCAGGCTTGGCGCCCTGGGCGATCTTGATCTGCAGCACTTCGGCGTTAACCAGATAATGCGGCGTCACGCCGAAACGCCCGGAGGCGACCTGCTTGATCTTCGACATCTTTTCGGTGCCGAAGCGCGCCGCGTCCTCACCGCCTTCGCCGGAGTTCGAGCGACCGCCCATGCGGTTCATACCCGTGGCCAAGGATTCGTGGGCTTCGGGTGACAGGGCACCCAGGGACATGCCGGCCGAGTCGAAACGCGGCGTGATGTCTTTGATGTCTTCGACTTCGTCGATATCGATCGGCCGGATATCGTCGCGCAGCTTGAACAGATCGCGCAGCACGGAGACCGGCCGGCCCTGAACGATGTCCGCGTACTCACGGTACTTGGCGTACTCGCCGGTGCTTACGGCTTCGTGCAGCGTGGCGATTACGTCCGGGTTATAGCAGTGGTATTCCTGGCCGTGCACGAACTTGAGCAGGCCGCCCTGATTGATGGCGACGCGCGGGTTCCAGGCGTTCTGGGCCAGCTGCGCGATATCCGATTGCAGATGGGCGAAGCCCGCGCCCGCGACACGGCTGACCGTGCCGGTGAAGCAGGTATCGGTCACTTCCCGGTCGAGGCCGACGATCTCGAACAGCTGGGCGCCGCGGTAACTGGTGACCGTGGAAATGCCCATCTTGGACATGATCTTGTACAGCCCCTTGTTGATGCCCTTGCGGTAGGTCGCACAGAGCTCATCCGGGTTGCGGCTGTCGATCTGGCCGCAGCGCACGAGATCGTTCAGGCATTCATAGGCCAGGTACGGGTGAATCGCACTCGCGCCATAGCCGATCAGGCAGGCGAAATGATGCGCATCGCGGGCACTGGCGGTCTCGATCACGAGATTGGCATCGCAGCGCAGATTCTCGCGCGTCAGGCGATGATGTACGGCGCCCGTGGCCAGCAAGGCCTGGATCGGGAGCTTGCCTTGTTCGATCTCGCGATCCGAGAGGACGAGCACCGTGGTGCCGTCCTTGACCGCGGCCACGGCCTGATCGCAGATCGCGGCGATTGCGTCGTCGAGCGCGGTGCCGGCGTCGTAGTTCAGATCGATGATCGTATGTGCGTAGTCTGCGTCGTCGAGCGATAGCAGCCGACGGTACTTGCCGGTCGATAGCACGGGCGAGTCGACGACGAGGCGCTTGGCGCGTTCCTCGTTCTCCTCGAATACGTTGCGCTCGCGGCCGAAGCAGGTCTCCAGCGACATCACGATCCGCTCGCGCAGCGAGTCGATCGGCGGGTTGGTGACCTGGGCGAACTTCTGGCGGAAGTAGTCGTAGATCACGCGGTCCACGCGCGACAACACCGGGAAGGGTGTGTCGTCGCCCATCGAGCCGGTGGCTTCCTGGCCGGCTTCGGCCAGCGGGCGCAGCACCTGATCGCGCTCTTCGAACGAGACATGGAAGAGCTTTTCGTAGGTCTTGACCTGATCGCGTTCCATCCACGCTTCATCACGCGTGTCCGACAGGCGCGATTCGAGCATACGGGCGTTCTTCTTGAGCCACTGCTTGTACGGTGCGCGGCTGGCCAGCTGCTGGTCGATCTCCTGCGGCTTGATCAGTTCGCCGTTTTCCGTATCCACGGCGATCATGTCGCCGGGCTTGAGACGACCCTTGGCTACCACGTCGGCCGGGTTGTAGTCCCAAACGCCGATTTCGGAGGCCAGGGTGATGTGGCGATCCTTGGTGATCACATAGCGCGCCGGGCGCAGCCCGTTGCGATCGAGGCAGCAGGCGGCATAGCGGCCGTCGGTGAGCACGATGCCGGCCGGGCCGTCCCATGGCTCCATATGCATGGAGTTGTACTCGTAGAACGCGCGCAGATCGGCGCTCATGTAATCGACGTTCTGCCAGGCCGGCGGCATCAGCAGGCGCATGGCATAGAAGATATCCATGCCGCCGGCGAGCAGGATCTCGAGCATGTTGTCGAGGCTCTGCGAGTCCGAGCCGGTGGTCGAGACCAGCGGCAGGATCGATTCCAGCTCGGGCAGCTTGTCTGAGACGAACTTGTTCGCCCGCGCGGTCGACCAGTTGCGGTTACCGGTGACCGTGTTGATCTCGCCGTTGTGGGCGAGGTAGCGGAACGGCTGGGCCAGACGCCATTGCGGGAGCGTGTTGGTCGAAAAACGCTGGTGGAACACGCAGAGCGAGGTTTCCAGGCGCTCGTCGGCCAGGTCCTTGTAGAACACCGGCAGATAGCTGGGCATGACCATGCCCTTGTACGACAGCACATGCGCCGACAGCGACGGCACATAGAACACGTGGTCGTCAGGCAGGGCGTTCTCGGTGCGTCGGCGCGAGAACACCAGTTTGGATTCGAACAGCGCGTGATCCATATCGGCCGGCGCGTTGACGAATACCTGCTCGAGGTAGGGCAGGGTGTTGATCGCTTCCGTGCCGCAGGCGTTCTCGGGGTCGATCGGTACCTCGCGCCAGCCGGCGATCTCGAGGCCTTCGTTCTCCAGCTGGCGGGCGAGTTCTGCCTTGGCCGCGTCACGCAGGTCCGGATCAGGATTCAGGAAGACAATGCCGCTGGCGTAGTGGTCGGCCAGCTCGATGCCGGCTTCGTCCGCGATCAGGCGCAGGAAAGCATCCGGTTTTTTCATCAGGATGCCGCAGCCGTCGCCGGTCTTGCCGTCGGCCGCAACTGCACCACGATGGGTCAATCGTTCGAGCGCGCCGATCGTGGTCTCGACCAGCCAATGGCTTGGCTGGTTGTCCATATTGGCGATCAGGCCAAAGCCGCAGGAGTCCTTCTCGAACTCTGGAGAATAGAGTCCGCCTTTCAACTGATGCATTGTCTTTTTTCCTCGCCTCGGGTCAGCTTCGGCGCGTTCGGGGGGCGATTCCCTGTGCCGAATGCCGTATCGGAATCGTGTGCCGCGGCCGGTGCCGCAGGGATGGTCACACTATACGGTGCAACGGGTCGCCATGATGCGGGCGACCGGATCGGACGCCGGGGGCGTACCAATGTTAGCTAAAAGTATAAAAGGCGGTCCGGGCGCAATCAATCGACACGCATGAAGCGCGCCAGCGCGGGCCACCCTGGTATCGATCTATCGATCGAAATAGCGCGTGAGCGTCGCATCGAGCGTATCACCGTAGTCGCTTGTAACCACGGCACTACCGATATCGCGCATTAGCACGAGCCGCAGTGTACCGGCTTCGACCTTTTTGTCGCGGCCCATCAGGGCGCGGATGCGCGCGCGCTCAAGTTCGCGTGGCGGCGCGACCGGCAGGTTAGCCGCCACGATCACGCGTTCGATACGTTCGCACTGGGCGTCATCCAGCCAACCGAGGCGACGGGCTGTATCGGCGGCCATGCACATGCCCGCAGCCACCGCTTCGCCATGCAGCCATTGCCCGTAGCCCAACTCGGCCTCCAACGCGTGGCCATAGGTATGACCGAGATTGAGCAGCGCCCGCTGGCCGGATTCGCGCTCGTCGGCGGCGACCACCTCGGCCTTGTTGGCGCAGGAGCGGCGGATCACCTCGATCAGCAGCTCCGGTTTGCGCGCGTTGATCGCGTCCATGTTGGCTTCGAGCCAGTCGAAGAACGCCGCGTCGCGGATCAGCCCGTACTTGATAACCTCGGCCATGCCGGCAGCGAACTCGCGCGCCGGCAGGGTTTCCAGCACGTCGACGTCTGCCAGCACGCGCGTGGGCTGGTGAAAGGCGCCGATCATGTTCTTGCCCAATGCGTGATTGACGCCGGTCTTGCCCCCCACGGAAGAGTCGACCTGGGCGAGAAGGGTGGTCGGTACCTGCACGAAATCGATACCGCGCTGGTAGCTGGCGGCCGCAAAGCCGGCAATATCGCCGATTACGCCGCCGCCAAGCGCGACGATTGTTGCGTCGCGGCCATAGCTGCCTTCGAGCAGGCGATCGTAGATCTTTTCCAGCGTGTCTAACGTCTTGTACTGCTCACCATCCGGTAACACGAGCGTATCGACCTGGTGCGATTCAGCCAGGGCCGCACTGACGGCGCCGACGTAGAGTGGGCCGACCGTCTCGTTAGTGACGACCAGCACGCGTTCGCCGCGAATCGCGTCGGCATAGGATCGTGATTGGCCGATCAGGCCTGGGGCGATGTCGATATCGTAGCTTCGGTTGCCGAGATCGACACGCAGTGCGGCCTGGGGATCGTTATCGCGGGTCATGCCTGCCAGCGTCCTTCTTCGATGGAGGAAGTAGACGGGCGCGCCCCGTCATCCGAATTCGCGCCGACTAGCCGGCCACGATCGCGCACCACTACGGTGCCGGCGATCTTGTCGTGCCAACCCTGCTTGCGCTTGTCGATACCTACCCAGATCAGCCCCAGCCCGAGAGGGAAAGAGGACAGGAAATAGCCGATGTAGCGGATTACAAATTGGCTTGTGTGCGGATGCTCGCCGGTGCGGGCATCCACGATGCGCGCACCGATCGCTATTTTGCCGGGCGTGGCTTCGCGGTAGACCCAGAAGGCGATGATTGCCAGCGCTGGAAGCACGTAGCTAACCAGCACATGGGCCGGGCCGAGAATCAGCGGCCCGTCGGATGCAAGCACCGCCTGGCCGTAGATCATGTGCAGCAGCGGCAGCACGATGATGAGCAGCAGCATCGAATCAATGATCGATGCCCACACGCGAATCCAGAAGCCAGCGTAGATCGGGCCGCCGCTTGCGCCGCTATCGGTCACGCCGTGCCGATGGCCTCGAGCTGCTCGACGATCTCGCGTGCCAGTCGGCGCGCCTGCTGCTCACCGGTGGCAACTACGACGTCGGCGATCGAGCGGTAAAGCGGGTCGCGCTCTTCCATAAGCTTCGACAGCGTAGCCTCGATATCCTCGCTGCCTTCCAGCAGCGGGCGATTGTTGGCCTTGCGCGTACGAGCGAGCTGCTGCTCGAGAGAAGTCTCGAGATAAACCACCACACCACGCGCCGAAAGCAGATCACGGGTGGATTCATCCAGCACCGCGCCACCGCCGGTGGCCATCACCGTGTTCGGCTGTTCGCTGAGCTCAGCGATCATCTCGCGCTCGCGCTTGCGAAAGCCGTCCTCTCCTTCCATGTCGAAGATGAAGGAGATATCGACGCCAGTGCGTTTCTCGACCTCATGGTCGGAGTCGACAAACGACATGCCCTTGATCTCGGCAATACGCCGGCCGATCGTCGTTTTGCCAGCGCCCATCGGGCCGACTAGATAGATGTTTGGATTAGCTGCCATAGACCTATGATGATACCTATTTATAAGATTGGCGGCCTCTCGGGATCAGGGCGCGCTATCTTGGCTTATCGGTGCCGAACCGCGGCTTATTACACCGCTGGGCGTGGTCACGGTAATCAGGAACACGCCTGAGCCAGGCTCACTGTCGGGTTCCAGCCGGAACACAAAGCGACCGGCCTCGTCGTTCTGAGCGGGATCAGAACTGTCGCTGGCTTGTTCAAAGCTGGCGTCGCCTACGATAGAGCCTTGCGTGGCTTCGACACTTACCGTCGTGCCCGCCGGCGCTACTTGGCCGCGCTCATCCAGGACCGAGACTGTTACCGTCTGCAGGCCGCCATCCAGATCGATCGATGACGGCTGCGTCGTTATATTAAGGGTGGAACCGGAAAATACAACTACGACGCTGTCACGTACGTTCAGGCTGGTGTTTTCGCTGGCATTGTCGCAGCCGCTGTTACACAGCGCACCGGTAAAACTGCCGCTTGCCGGGCTGTAGTTGTCGTCGCCATTCCCGCCCGCGCCGAAGTCCACGAATGGCTCGTTGCCGTCGCGCGCACCGTTTTCGTTGTCGTCCCGATATGCTTCGGGCAGGTCATTTTGCGCAGGGAATACGTCAGAGCTATCGAAACGGCCGTTACCATTGGTATCCGTAAAGCTTTCCTCACCAATGGCGGTCGCCAGAACGGTTACGCGACCGTCTGCGGGGCGCGGATTCTGTGTGCGTAGCGTCACCGAACACTGCCCATCAGTGGTCAAGCAGCTTCCGCCGATTGATCCGCCTTCTGTCTGAAAGCTGACCGCGGTGCCATCCGGCACGGGATTGTTAAAGCGGTCGGCGAGAAGAGCGGTCACCTCGGTGGTCACGTTGTTCCTGTCACCGCCTTCGATATTGAGCGTTTCTGCGCCAATCGTGAAACTGTCGTTGTCTGGGATGCCGGTGGTGATCGATAGAGCGTTCGACTGTGCGCTTAAAGTCTGGCCGGCGACGTTTACGGTTTGTGCCGTCACCCGCACGGAGGTGGCTACAGTTCCGGACGACACGGTCGTTGACGCGCGTCCGTTGGAGTCGGTCGTCGCCTGATTGTTGCTGAGCTCGATGCCGCCGACCTGTGTATTGAGGCTGAAATTTACCTGCTGGTTGGGCACGGGCCCGCCCGTGGTGTTTGTGACGACGAACGATATCGTCGATTGCTCTGGCAGCGTGCCGCCTGTTCCCTGAATCCCGATAGCATTTGGCTCCGCTCCATCGAACAGGATCGAGCCTGGGGGCGCGGTTTCGGTATCAAGGCTCACGGAAGCCCGTAGTGTGGTCCCATCCACCACGGTAGTTGCCGTAACAATATCCGTGCCGTCGCAGCCGCGTGCGGTATAAGTCGTGCTAATGCGGCCCGTGGTGTTCTCCACGATTTCGGGTTCAAGTTCGGCAGTGCCATTGCTTGCACAAGGCGAAGTGAAGGATACGGACGTGGCGTCGGTAAGTAGCGCGCCGTCGCCGTCGACGAGGACTACGGCCAGAGTAGCCGTCTGCCCGGCAGGTACCGATGAACGGTCGGAGCTGATAACGCCGGCGCTAAATTCTCCGTTGCCCTCTAAAGACCCGAGTTGTGGGGTGTCCGAAGAGCTGTCATCGCCGCTCGTAGGAGGAGTGCTCCCGCCGCCCGAATTACCGGACGAGCCACCGTCGTCATCGCTCCCGGAAGTCGAGCCGCCGCAAGCGGCGACGGTGAACGCGACAGTAGTCGCGAGCAGCAGGTTGCGAATGCTATACACAGTCATCGGTCCAGTCCCCAACTATTTCTTTTATTAACAAGCGGTGCGCGTATTAGCGCTGCAAGGACAGGGTGTCCTTGAGAATCTTTGGTGTTACGAACAGCAGCAGTTCGCGCTTGTCGCGCTGACGCTGGGTGCCGCGAAACAGGACGCCGAGCAGCGGGATCTCGCTGAGGATCGGGACACGATCGGAGACGTCCCGGTTCTCTTGCTCGTAGATGCCGCCGAGAACGACGGTTTCCCCGTTATCGACAAGCACTTGCGTGGTCAGGCTGCGCGTATTGATCGACGGTACGCTGCCGCCGCCCTGGACGTTGATCGTGTCACCTTGCGTGTCCTGGGTGACGTAGAGATCCATGATCACGCGTTCATCCGGCGTGATCTGAGGCGTGACAGTCAGCCCGAGCACCGCCTCCTTGAATTCCACCGTGGCTGCACCGCTGGATGCGGCTTCGAGGTAGGGGATCTCTACGCCTTGCTCGATTTTGGCTTCTTTGGCGTTCGCGGTGATGACACGCGGCGCGGAAATGATTTCGCCGCGATTCTCGGATTCGAGTGCCGAAAGCGCCAGATCTAGATTGAAGGTGTCGCCGATGATGCTTGTGGAGATCGTGCCGGCCGGATTGGTGACCGGCAGATTAATCGTATAGCCCGTGTTCGCTAGATAGTTGCCGTCCGTGGATGACTCGAACGCGGCATTGTCTGTGCCGGAAGACGATACGCCCAGGTTGCGGGAGAACTCGCGATTGGCGACCACAATGCGGGACTCGATAAGCACCTGGCGGACCGGGATATCGAGCCGGTTGATCACGCGACGAATCTCGTCGAGCTTTTCGCGAGTTTCGTTGACCAACAGGCTGTTGGTGCGCTCGTCGACGGTCACCTGGCCGCGGGCAGACAGCAGTGACAGCTCGCCCGTGGTGCTGCGCAGCAGCGCGGCGAGCTCGCCGGCACGGGCATAGTTGATCTGGATGATTTCGGAGCGTAGCGGCGCCAGATTGATCGTGGCCTGCTGGGCGGCGAGTTCGGCCTGCTCGCGGGCAGCAATTTCGGCGAGCGGAGCCACCGTGATCACGTTGTTCTCGCGACGCATGCCTAGGCCTTTGGACTGCATGATGATGTCCAGCGCCTGATCCCATGGCACGTCTTCGAGACGCAGCGCCATATTGCCGGTCACGCTGTCGGACACGACCATGTTTACGTCGGCCACATCGGCGATGATCTGAAGCACGGCCCGAACATCGATGTTCTGAAAAGACAGGGAGATGCGTTCGCCGGTATAGCGTGGCTCGGCTTCTTCGCGTTCCGCCTGCTCGGAGGCGGTCAACGGCTGAAGTTCGATATAGAAGCGGTCGCCGGTCTGATAAGCGATCTGCTCGAAATCGGCGCCGCTCACCGGAGTGATTACCAGCCGTGTGCCTCCGTCGCGGCCGAGCGCGTCGATCGTTTTTACTGGTGTCGCAAAATCGAGCACGTCCAGGCGGCGCTCGAGTGCCGTGGGCAGCGAGACGCCGGGCAGGTTGGCGATCACTTGGCCGTCGCGCTCGCTCACGTCAACAGCGGAATTCACGCCGTCGAGCAGGATCTCGATCCGGCCAGAGCCGTTCTCGCCGCGGCGGAAGTCGATATCTCGTACCTGCGGGCCCTGTACCGACGCGGTCTGGGCTTGGTAGTCGCTGTCAGTCATGGGGCGAACCGGCGTGGCCGGGCGCACGGAAGCCTGAGTGACCGGTGCCTGTGAGTCAGACTGCGCGTTCGCGCTGCCGCCAATACCGATGACGATCTCATTGCCCTGCCGATTGATGCGGTAATCGGTCATGCTCTCGAGTTCGACCACCACCCGTGTACGGTTCTCGCCAGCGGCGAGAGCAATGGCCTGGACCGGGCCCTCATCAATGCGCTGGTAGCGTTCGGTCACGCCGAGATCCGTCCCCGGCAGGTCGATGGATAGGCGGGCAGGCTCGTTGACCGTGAAAACGGACGGCACCGGCGCGGCCCCTGCCAGCGTGAGGCGAATATTGACCTCGCTGTTACTTGCCGCAGTAGCGTCGATCGCAGTGAGCGTGTTGGTGGCCGCATGGGCGCTCGTCACGCCGGCGAGCAGCAAGGCAAGGACCAGCCAGCGCCGGTGCAACCGGTGCGTCAGCGAGGAAATGCGTGCAATCGGTCTGCTCATAGTCTGCTTCTCTTTCACCGCGAGGGGGCGATCGTTGCCGGGCGACGGATATAGCCGCCGAGTCCGTCCGGAACGATTTCGGTCAAAAGGACACCGTTTTCGGAAATGCCGTCGATCCGACCATAGTTCTGGCCAAGATGATTGCCGGGTCTCAGGCGATGGATGACGCCGTCGGGCGCCTGTATGAGGGCGTACGTAACGCCCGAGCGCGAAATCGTGCCTACCAGACGCAGCGCGTCGAGAGGGAAGCTCTCTAAAGGCTCGCGGTCACGATTCTGATCGGGTGCAATATCGCTATTGCTGCTGACATCTCGACGTGGTGCGGTGGGCGTGAACGGCGCCCGTCGCTCCTCAGGTCGATACGTGTAGGGCGTATAGGGCGCGATTTCGGGAATCGGCTCGATCGGCGCAGCGGGGCGTGCCTTCACTTGCGCCACGAAGTCCTGGAGGTCGTCATTGTCGGCGCCGCAGCCGGCGACGATCAGACACAGGCCGGCGATGGTTGCTCGCTTGATGCGCCTCATTTCGCCTTGCTCCCGCTGCCGGACGCCGTGGCGCCCGCGTCTTCCAGATAGCGGTAGGTGTTGGCGGTCATGCTCATGCGCAGTTCGCCGGAATCCTCGCCCTCTGTGATCGGCTCGATCTCGATATCCTGGATCGTGACGATGCGAGACAGGGCCGCGACGCCGGAAACGAAACGGCCGAGCTCGTGATAGGTCCCGGTCACGATCAGGTCATTGGGCAGCACCGCGTAGAAATCCTGCGGGTTTTCAGGGCGCGGCTTGAACAGCTCTTCTTCGAGCCCGCTCGCGATACGGGTCTGGGAAATGTCGTATAGCAGACTGGGGACTTCTGTCCGGCTGGGCAGTTGCTGGAGCAGGGCCCCGAACTGCAGCTCCATGGCTTCCAGTTGATCCCGGTATGCGTCCAGGTTGGCGACGAGTCGCTGCTTGGTCTCGAAGGTCTGTTTGAGTTCGGGCTCCTTGCGGGCGACGCGTTCGAGCATCTCCTGTTTGGGCAACACGAAATACCACGTGCCGATACCAATGATGATGGCCGAGACCAGCAGGATCGCCAGGCCGTAGGCCCACGTGGGCCAGCTGCCGATATTGTGCTGGTCGAGGCTACGCAGCTCCTCGATATATTCGCTGAGGCTTCTCATGAGCGCGGCGCCGTCGTGTTGTTGGAAAGCCCGACGTTTTCGCTGTCTGGTCTGGCCTGTGGGGTCTCGCCCTTGACGGTCAGGGTGAAGTCAGCGAATCGCTGCGGCCCGCTTTCGCTGGACTTGATGACGATCAGGCGAGGGTCTGCGAACCAGTCGGCGTCGTCGAGGTTGACCATGTAATCCGATACGCGGGCGTTGGACTCGGCCACACCGTTCAGAGTGGTGGTATTGCCTTTCTGCACGAGCGAGTTCAGATAGACGCCGTTCGGCAGTGTGGCGACCAGTTGGTCGAAGTAGTGCACGATGCCGGAGCGTGATTGCTGCAGCTCTTCGATGATGCGCATGCGGGTGATCAGACTGTCCCGCGTTTTCTGCAGCGCCCGGATCTCGACCAGCTGCCGGTCGGCAATGGCGATCTGGCTTTCGAGATAGCGGTTGCGCGATTCCTGCACGTCGATCAGGTGGTTGTAGTACAGCATCGGGATGACGCCGACCACGACCACGCTGGCGAGCGCGGTGAGTACGAGCAGCGTCAGAAAACGCTTGCGCTTGCGCTCGCGCGCGGCGGCACGCCAGTCCAGCAGATTGATACGAACCAATGCGCTCATCGAATCGACCTCAAGGCGAGTCCGGCGGCGACCATGAGGGCCGGGGCTTCCTGATCCACGTGGTTGCGTCGTGCGCGACTGCTGGCGAGCATTCCGGCCAGCGGATTGCCGATACTGACCGGCCGCGACATATGGCGGCCAATGGCGGCTTCCAGGCCAGGATAGAGCGTCGCGCCACCGACCAGAATCACCTGATCAATGGCCTCGTCACTCGAAGCAGCCGAGATATAGAACTGCAGTGCCCGGTCGATCTGGCCGGCGAGTCGCTCGGCAAAGTCCGTGACGTCTCCGGCGATCGCCGCGCCATCGAGTTCTCCGGTGCGCAGGCGTGCTCGCAGCTGGTCGGCGTCCTTGAGGTCGTGGCGTTCGATCAGCCGGCTTGCCAGCGCATGCCCGCCAAAGGAGAGCTCGCGCGAATACACGTGTCGACCATGGTGCTGCACGCTCAGCCGCGTCTGATGAGCGCCGATGTCGAATACGGCGACACTAGCGTTCGGGCCGAGCGTCTGGGTCTGCTCTACAAGGAGCGTAGAGGCGTTCTGGAGCGCATATTCCTCGACATCGACGGCTTGTACCTTCACCCCTGCCATATCGAGGGCGCCAATCCGGGCCTCGATGTTCTCGCGCCGGCAAGCCACGAGCAATACGCGATTGACGTCGGCGTTGTTGGGATCGCGTTCGAGTACATGGAAGTCGAGGTTGACCTCTTCGATGGCGTGCGGAATGTACTGCTCCGCATCGAAGCCGATCTGCTGCTCCATGTCCTCGTCGGACAGGTCGGCCGGCATGTCGATGATCTTGCTGATCACGGTGGGGCCCGACACGGCAATCGCGGCGTCACGGGTTCGTGTGCCGGCGCGTTCGAGGGCGCGACTCATGGTCGCGGCCACCGCCTCGGGATTCATGATCTGATCATCGGCTACCGCACCCGCGGGTAGCGCCTCGCTGGCGTAGCTGAGCACGCGATAGGCGCCCGGCTTGCCGTCGAGTTCGAGCAGTTTGATACGACTGGAACTGATGTCCACGCCGAGAAACGGCCGAGTTCTCGACTTAAAGAATTGCTCGAATAGCCCCATCCGATTCCCCCTGATCGGCTATCTCTCGCCGCCATCCAGGCTTGCGGCACACCCCCGTGTACCGTTCCCTCGGCCCATCCTGCGGACCGCGGCGCGAAATACCGGGTACAACTATACTCCTGGCGCGTTGGTTGGCAATTGCTATTTGCCGTTTAAGCGTTTGAATCCGCGCGTCTATTGTTTATCGGCCGCAGTTTCGAAATCCGCAACGACTACAGGCAAAAAAAAGTCGGCGCCGGTATCATGACCGCAGTTTTTCCGGCCAGCGGCCCGCGAGCCGCGGATTTTCGATGAAAGCGATGCCTCGCGCCCTGCGTATTCTCGTGTTCCTGCTTGCCGGGTTGTTGTCGGCTGCCACACTGGCGGTGTGCGTCGTCGGCGGGGTTTATCTGTACTTCGGTCCGCAGCTGCCCTCGGCCGGTGATATCGGCGATCCCGAGCTCAACGAGCCGCTGCGTGTCTATACGTCTGATCGCAAGCTGATCGGCGAGTTCGGCCTCGAGCGACGGCTGCCGCGCACCTATGACGAGATTCCGCCGCAGATGGTGCAGGCTTTCATAGCGGCGGAGGACGACCGCTTCTTCGAGCACCCGGGCGTCGATTATCAGGGCATCGCTCGCGCGGTTTACGTACTGGCCACTACCGGTCGCAAGACCCAGGGCGGCAGTACCATCACGATGCAGCTGGCGCGCAATCTGTATCTCACGCGGGATCGGACCTACGTTCGCAAGATCAAGGAGATAATCCTTGCGCTGCGGCTGGAGTCGAAGCTCACCAAGGAGCAGATTCTCGAGATCTATCTGAACAAGATATATCTCGGCAATCGTTCCTATGGTGTGGGCGCGGCTTCCGAGGTCTACTACCACAAGCCGCTTGATGAGCTCTCGGTGGCTGAGGTGGCAATGATCGCCGGCCTGCCGAAAGCGCCGTCACGCTACAACCCGATGTCGAATCCGGAGCGCGCGAAGGAGCGCCGTAACTACGTGCTGTCGCGCATGCATGCGCTCGGCGAGATCGACGATGCCACCTATGAAAAAGCGCTTGATGCGCCGATTACCGCGACCGCCAAGGTCGCGGATGATCGCTACGAAGCCGACTACGTGGCGGAAATGGTGCGCCAGGATATGGTGGCTCGCTTTGGCGACGAGGCTTATACCTCGGGTTTCGATGTCACCACCACGTTGAACTCCGAACGTCAGCGCGGTGCCAATCGGGCATTGCGCCGTGCGCTGCTGGCCTACGACGAACGCCACCAGTGGCATGGCCCGGAAGCGACGCTCGAAACGACCACGGTCGACGATGCCGACGCGCTCAAGACAGCGCTCGAAGGCATGAACGCGGCCGGCGGGCTGGTGCCCGCGGTGGTTACGAACGTTGGCCGCCGGAGCGCCACGCTCATGACCGAGCGCTACGGCGAGATCAATCTCGACGCGGGCCAGATGCCTTGGCTAGGCGGTAACGACCCGGCCAGCAAACTGGTCGCGCGCGGCGATGTCGTCCGGTTGGCTTATACGGGCAGCAAGGACAAGGCGAAAGCCTGGACGCTGGCGGAAGTGCCCGAGGTGCAGGGCGCCATGGTCGCGCTCGATCCGCACACCGGCGGTATCGAGGCACTGGCCGGCGGTTTCGATTTCTCGCTGTCGAAATACAACCGCGCGGTACAGGCGCAGCGTCAGCCGGGGTCGTCGTTCAAGCCATTCCTGTATTCGGCCGCGCTCGCCAACGGGTTCACGCCGGCCTCGCTCATCAACGACGCACCGGTGGTGTACGACAGTCCGGACCTCAGCGATGCCTGGCGACCGCAGAACTACAGTGGTCGCATTTATGGCCCGACCCGGCTACGTGAGGGCCTCGTGCATTCGCGCAACCTGGTGTCGATTCGTTTGCTACGCAGCATCGGCATCAATAATGCCGTGAACCATATCGCCAAGTTCGGTCTGCCCGAAGACCAGATCCCGCGCAATCTGTCGATGGCGCTGGGCAGTGCGTCGTTCTCGCCGCTGCAGATGGCGCAGGCCTATGCCGTGTTTGCCAACGACGGTTTCCAGGTCAAGCCGTACTACATTGCCAAGATCGAGGATGGGCGCGGTGAAGTGCGTTTCGAGGCGGAGCCGAAAGTCGCCTGTGCAAGCACGAGCAACTGCGCGGCACTCCAGCGTACCGGCGGCAAGCAGGACAGCTCGCGTCTGGCGGAAAGGGTGATCGACGCCGGTAATGCATGGCTGGTCGGCGACATCATGCGTGATGTCATCAAGCGCGGCACCGGCCGACGTGCCATGTCTCTGGGGCGTTCGGATCTGTCCGGCAAGACCGGCACGACCAACGACCAGATCGACGCCTGGTTTGTCGGCTTCAATGCCGATCTCGTGGGCATCAGCTGGGTCGGTTTCGACAAGCTCACGCCCATGGGCAATAGCGAGACCGGCGGCCAAGCGGCGCTGCCGATGTGGATCGATTTCATGCGCGTCGCGCTCGATGGCACGCCAGAGGCCATACCGCGGCGCCCGGCTGATCTCGTCACGGTGAGCATCGATCCGGAGTCGGGTCAGCGTGCAATCGGTGGTGGCGGTGTCTCGGAAACGTTCCGGCCCAACAATGTGCCTTCGCTCGAAGAAGCGCGTCGTTCGGGCAAGAACGCGCCGTCGAACGAAGTCGAACAACTGTTCTAGGCGCGCAACCCGCGTCGAAGAGGTTAGCTCATGGCAAGTGCGCGCAAGCAGGCGGCCCAGCGTCAGCACATGGCGCAGCTGGCAGCACGGCTTATGGCCGAGCAGGGTATCCGGGATTTTCGTGTCGCCAAGCAAAAAGCGGCCCAGCACCTGGGGATCGACGTCCGTAACAGCGTGTTGCCCAAGAACAGCGAAATCGAGTCCGCACTGGCCGAGCACCAGCGGCTCTTCGCCGGGGATCAGCAGCCGGCACAGCTACGGGCGATGCGCGAGGCCGCGTTGCAGGCGATGACGTTGTTCGCTGCATTCAAGCCGCGGCTCGTGGGGGACGTGCTCTCCGGGCTTGCTGACGCCAATTCGGATATCCAGCTACATGTGTTCGCCGAGCAATCCGAGGCGTTCGACTTCTTCTTGCAGGAGCAGGGCATTCCCTACGAGATCGTCGAGCGGCGTTACCGCGTGGGTCGCGACGAGCACCGCTTCTATCCGGCATTCCGTTTTGTTGCGGGCGACCATGGCTTCGAGGCGACGCTGTTCGGGGCAACCGAAATTCGAGAGGCGCCGCGCAGCCTGGTCGACGGCCGGCCGATGACACGAGCGACGCCGGCGCAGGTGGAACGCGTGATCGCCGACGAAGATGTTCGCGAGCGCCTCGCCGCACTCTGAGATCACGGCGGGCGCGTGACGAGTCATCTATCCTTCTAGATTAGCGTCCGCACTTTTATACCCCTCGCTGTTGCGCGAGCGGAGATCGGGCCCATGCCGCGCGCGGGCGCGGTCGATTGAGCGCGGCTGAGCAGCGACATCGTGGGTGCGTTCGTGTTGCCACTGAAGCAACTGTCCATTCCATTGGCTGGCGAGCATCGATGTGTCGGGTTTTTACCGCGGGCGCCGTGGTCTATATGCAGGTGCGAAGCGTCTTGACATCGCGCCTTCGCGATTCCTTCATGGTTCTGGGTATGCTGTTCGTAGCGGCTATCGCATTCGCAGCCTGGATGGGGGTATTGCATGGAAAACTTCGAGAAGATTCTGCTCGCCTATGACGGCAGTGAATGTGGGCGCATCGCGCTGCGACGCACGCTGCCACTGCTGGGTTCCGGCGAGGTGGAAGTGCATCTGCTGGCGGTAGTGCCGCTGACCGGCGCGGTCGCCGCGGCCGAGGGGTTCTACACGGAAAGCATGTACGAAGCCGAGCGCGAACGTATCGAGCAGATACTCGCCGAGGGTGTCAGCCTGCTCAAGGATCGCGGCGTGGACGCCGAAGGCCACTTGCGGGCAGGCGAGCCAGCGCACCAGATCGCCAAGCTGGCCGACGATCTGGCGGTGAATCTGGTCGTTGTGGGCCACCAGCGCCGCGGCGTGCTGGCGCGCTGGTGGCAGGGGTCGGTAGGCGCGTCACTGCTGGACCGGCTGGGCTGCAGCCTGCTGGTGGTGCAGGCGCCGGGCGAGAGCGAGGACGTGGCCGCGCCGTAGCCGGCCGGGCTATTCCGGCAGGTAGGCGCGCCAGTCGTGAGCGGTGTCACCGAACGCGAGAAAGTGTGTGTTGAGCACGCTTTCGGTTTCGTTGTAACGAAGCGGCTCACCGGCCACATCGACGATCTGGCCGCCAGCTATCGCGAGTACCGCATGACCGGCCGCGGTATCCCACTCGCTGGTCGGCCCGAGCCGCGGATAGAAATCCGCGTCGCCATCGGCGATCACGCAGAATTTGAGTGACGATCCCATGGTCACCGGCTCGTAATCGGGCATGCGTTCGAGCAGGGCATCAATGCTGGTCGAACGGTGCGAGCGCGAGACCAGAACTCGTGGCTTTGCGGCATCTACCGTCACGGTAGAGATTTGGCGCGGCGCGTGGTCGCCTTTCTGGCGGAACGCGCCAATCGCGCGGGCCGCAAACCAGAGTGTATCCAGCACCGGCGCGTAGACCACGCCGAGAACCGGCTCGTGATCGACTATGAGCGCTATATTGATCGTGAACTGGTCGTTCTTGTTCACGAATTCCTTGGTGCCGTCGAGCGGATCGATCAGCCAGTAGGTCGACCACTCGCGACGGGTCGCGAAGTCGATATCCGCCGCTTCCTCCGAAAGCTGCGGCGTGTCCGGCGTCAGCGCGGACAGCGCGGCATGGATACTGCGATGGGCCGCGAGATCGGCCTGGGTCAGCGGGCTATCGTCGGCCTTGGTCTCTACGTCAAAGTCGCTGTAATAGATCGGCAGGGTCTTCTGGCCGGCCTCGACAGCGATATCGCAGACGTTATCAAGCAGCTCGCGGGTCAGTTCCATGGCATGCGTGTAAGGAAATTCGGACCCGCATCATACCGATTCGCTTGGCGGCCCGCGTTCGTTCCGCCGAGCTAGCTGCGACGCGAGCGCGGCTTGCGATTGCCGCCGCCATTACGGCGTCCCCCGCCACGCGGCTTGCGAGGGCGGCGGGCCGGAATCACCACGTCGTCGGCAAAGGCCTCGCCGTGCGGCATCTCGGCTTCGATCTTGTGCTCGATGTAGTCTTCGATATCGGGCAGGGAATAGACATATTCCTCGCAGGCGAAGGAGATTGCGTCGCCGGTGTTGCCCGCACGCGCGGTGCGACCGATGCGATGCACGTAATCCTGAGCGTCCTGCGGCAAATCGTAGTTGATGACGTGGGTCACGTCCGGAATATGTAGCCCGCGAGCGGCCACGTCGGTGGCCACCATGATCGGCAGCTTGCCCTGCTTGAAGTCCTCGAGCAGGCGCAGACGCTTGTTCTGGGCGACGTCGCCGGAAAGCGTCGCGGCGGTGAAGCCGTTGGCGTTCAGGCCGTCCTCGATGAATTCCGCGGTGCGCTTCGTGTTGATGAAGATCAGCGTACGGCCGTTATCGACCCGGCGCAGCGTACCGACCAGCAACGCCAGCTTGTCGTCCTTGGACACGTGATAGAGCTTTTGCGTGATCGCGCCGATGTTCACGGTTTCCGTGTCGGTGCGAATGAGCGTCGGGCTGTTCATGTGCTCATAAGCCAGTTCCAGTACGCGGTGCGACAGCGTTGCCGAGAACAACAGGTTCTGGCGGTTCTCCGGCGCCGGCATTTTCCGGAACATGTAGCGGATATCGTCGATGAAACCGAGATCGAACATGCGATCGGCTTCGTCGAGTACGGCCACCTCGATGGCTTTGAGCGTGTAGACCTTCTGCTTGTAATAGTCGATCAAGCGACCCGGGGTGCCGATCAGGATATCCACACCGTCCTGAATCGCCTGACGCTGTTCCTCGTAACCGGTACCGCCGTAGCAGACCACGCATTTCAGGCCCGTATCGGCAGCCAGCGGCAAGGCGTCCTTGTAGATCTGATCCGCGAGTTCGCGCGTCGGCGCCAGGATCAGCGCACGCGGCTGACTCGCCTCTTTGGGCGCATGCTCGCTCGGCTCGGGATTGTCCTTGAGCAGGCGGTGCAGGGTGGCGAGGAGGAAGGCAGCTGTTTTACCGGTGCCCGTATGCGCCTGGCCCGCAATGTCCGCACCCTTGAGTGCGAGCGGCAGGGTCTCCGCCTGGATCGGCGTGGCGTGGGAGAAACCCCGGGTGGTCAGGCCGGCGAGAATGGTCTCGTGTAGCCCGAGCGAGTCCAGCCGTGTGTCGGTGAGCATCTTCTGCTGGGCAGATTCGGCGGCGGTTGCGGTTTCGGTCATGATGGCCTTTGGAAAAGGTGAGCAGTATCGCTTTCTGGCAAGACGATACATGGCCCGATAATCGGGGGTTGAAAAACGCGCCGAATTAGGCTCCAATAGCCATTAACGTTGCGAATACGGATATTCGCTGCACTGCCCGAGTCGGGTCGACTCGCATTCCGGCACTGTTTTTTGCAGCCCGCACTATAACAGCTTGTGATCTTCACGGTTGTCGGGCCGCGACCTTTCGCGCAGCTTGCAAACATCATTTCGCGCCCTTAATTACCAGTTTCAGTAACGCACTGCTTGGTCCCCAGGCAGGCGTGAATCTTTTTGTCCCGTTCGATTTCCGAGGACGCCCATGAGTGAAAACATAGTCAAAGTCAGTGATGACAGCTTCGACAGCGATGTGCTGTCTGCCTCCGGTCCCGTGCTGGTGGATTACTGGGCTGAGTGGTGCGGTCCGTGCAAGATGATCGCCCCCGTGCTCGACGAGATTGCAGATGAGTACGACGGTCGCCTGACGGTCGCCAAGCTCAATATCGATGACAATCCGAACACGCCGCCGCGTTACGGCATCCGGGGTATTCCCACCCTGATGTTGTTCAAGGACGGCGAAGTAGCCGGAACCAAGGTCGGCTCCGTCTCCAAGACCCAGCTGACCGAATTCGTAGATCAGCACATCTGATCCCGATACCGCCGCCGGCTCAATGCCGGCGGCTTTCGTTTGATCCGCAACGGATCACGCGCCCGCCCACTGCGAGACCGCGCCATGACGATTTCGCCGCAACTCATAGATAGCCGTGTCTGAAGAAACAGTCGACGAACGCCAGTCCAAGGATTCCAATAACAACAACGGTGGTAACGGTGGTGGTAACAACCGCCGCGGCCGGCGTCGTAAGAATCCCAATAGTGGCAACGGGGGTGGCAACAAGCCCCGGAACAACAACGGCAATCGCGGCAAGGGTGGCGGTCCGAACAAGGGGCCGAACAACCCGCCGAACGAGGACATCGACGAGGCTGAGTTCGAAGCCTACGCCGGTGCCGCCGGTGATGGGCCGATCCTCAATCTCAGCGAGCTGAAGCAGAAGACAGCCGCCGAGTTGATGGAGATGGCGCAGGAAATGGGTCTGGAGAACCTGACCCGTATGCGCAAGCAGGACCTGATCTTCGCCATGCTCAAGGCGCATGCGAAATCGGGCGAGCGCATCTACGGCGATGGCGTTCTGGAAACCCTGTCCGATGGCTTCGGTTTTCTGCGCGCCAGTGAATCCTCCTATATGGCCGGGCCGGACGATATCTATGTGTCGCCCAGCCAGATCCGTCGTTTCTCGCTGCGAACGGGTGACACGGTCAGCGGCCGTATCCGGCCGCCCAAGGAATCGGAGCGCTACTTCGCGCTGCTCAAGGTTGACGAGATCAACGAGGACCCGCCCGAGAAGTCCAAGGGCAAGGTGCTGTTCGAGAACCTCACGCCGCTGTTCCCGACCGAACGGCTGCATATGGAGCTCGGTAACGGCTCCACCGAGGACATCACGGCCCGCACCATCGATCTGGTCGCGCCCTTCGGCAAGGGCCAGCGCGGACTGGTGGTTTCGCCGCCCAAGGCCGGCAAGACCATGATGTTGCAGAACATCGCCCAGTCGATCGCGACCAACCATCCGGATTGTCATCTCATCGTGCTGCTCATCGACGAGCGGCCCGAGGAAGTCACCGAGATGGAGCGCAGCGTGCGCGGCGAAGTCGTGTCGTCGACTTTCGACGAGCCGGCCTCACGCCATGTGCAGGTCGCCGACATGGTGATCGAGAAGGCCAAGCGCCTGGTCGAGCACAAGAAGGATGTGGTCATCCTGCTCGACTCGCTCACCCGTCTGGCTCGCGCCTACAACACCACCGCACCCTCGTCGGGCAAGGTGCTTACGGGCGGTGTCGATGCCAACGCGCTGCAGAAGCCCAAACGCTTCTTCGGCGCTGCGCGTAACGTGGAAGAGGGCGGCAGCCTGACCATCATCGCCACCGCGCTGGTCGAGACCGGCTCGAAGATGGACGAGGTCATCTACGAGGAGTTCAAGGGTACCGGCAACATGGAAGTCCATATGGACCGCCGTATTGCCGAGAAGCGTATCTACCCGGCCATCCACGTCAATCGCTCCGGCACGCGCCGCGAGGAGAAACTGGTGCCGCAGGACGAGCTCCAGCGTATGTGGGTGTTGCGCAAGCTGCTGCACAGCATGGACGACCTGGCCGCCATGGAGTTGCTCATCGATCGGATGAAGCAGACCAAGACCAACGCCGAGTTCTTCGCTTCGATGAAGCGCTAGGCGCAAAGGCTCCAGGTAGCCAAAGAAAAGCGGGCTTCGGCCCGCTTTTTTTATGCGCTGTATGAATGTCCGACGAGAACGGCGAAGAGCCGCCGCCGGCTTTGGCTCGTAGCCCCCAGCTAGCGGCTATTCATGGCCGCGCGGATACGCGGCGCCAGTTCACGCGCGTTGGTACGCCAGCCGCTGGACAGGCTTTCAACCAGCGCATCGTAGCCGTCTTCTTCGAGAGCAACGCGGCGCTGGAACGGCTCCCGTAGCAGCGTTGCGCCATTGGCATCCATAAGCTGCCAGTGCCCGGCGATATGGGCGTGACCGTCGTAATGGCCCATGAATGCATCGACGCGGGTGGCCAGGCGCAAGTCCGCCCGATCGGCGTCACTGCGCTGCTGTACACGAATGCCGGGCAGCGCGGCAGCCAACTCGGACTCCAGTGCATCGCGCAACTGGCCGGCCAGCGGCGCGGCCCAGCGGTTGTTGTTGGCGATGGCAACTCGATGGGCAGTGGTCTGGTAGACGATGCCGCTCTCGTCGAGATACGGCGAAATGCGCACGGGTTCGACAACCAGCACGCCGTCTTCGTTTGTCGCGGACTGTGGCTCGGCCGGAGAATGATGCTGGTCGAGCAGGAACATCGCCGGCGCATTGCCGCTGCTCGCGCAGCCCGTCATTGTCAGCACGCCACACAGAAGAACAAGACGAATCGGTTTCATCGGGCAGCCTTCGGAGTTGGATCCTTGCCTTCGGCAGGGCCGAAGATCAGGGCATTGGGGTCGTTGCGCAGCGTACGGGCCAGCGGCGCGACGTCGTCGAGCACACGGTTGAGGCGGTCCAGGGAGCGATTGAATTCGCCGTAGGCCGGCGCGCCCTGCTGGAAGCCGTCGAGCGTCTGCTGGAGTTCACCCAGGGTGACCCGCAGCGTGCGCGGCAGTTCGCGTGTGTCCTCGGACTCGAGCAGGCCATTGATATTGCGCGTGGCGCGATGCAGCTGGTCGAGGGTCGCGTTCGAGGTCTCGAGCGTGTGCTTGAGGTCGTTGGCGATCGGCCGGATATCGAGCGCGTTGAGCTTGTCCATCAGAGCCGACAGCTGGGTCTGGATACTGGTGATGCTGCTGGGCACGCTCGGGAACACTTCATGCGGCCCGATCACCTTCGGGTCATAGTCTTCTGCGTTGTTCTCGAACTGCAGGTTGATGAACATCGCCCCGGTCAGGAGATTGCCGGACTTGATCGTTGCGCGCAGGCCATTGGCGAAGAAGCGGCGGTTGTTGTCGCGCCACTGTTCATCGCTCCAGTCGGCCCAGCTGTTGGCCGGACGCTGTGGCTCGATCGAGATCAACACCGGAATCTTGAAGCTCGAAAACTGACCGAGATCGAAGTCGTCGCGGAAGTAGGGCACCTTCTCCACCGTGCCGATACGCAGACCGCGATACTCCACCGGCGCGCCAGGATTGAGCCCGCGCACGGAGTCGTCGAGCAGGATGACGTACTTGATCTTGTCGTCGAAGCGATCCTGCGCGGCCGCGTTGCGGGTCGGGTAGAGTTTGAAGGCCTGATCCTGCTCGACCGCCTTGCCCGGCTCTACGCCATCCGGCAGCCCGAAGGTCACGCCGCCGGCCAGAATGCTTTGCAGCGAACCGGTCTGCACGTCCACGCCGTCCGAGCCGAGATGAAAGTCGATGCCCGATCGCAGCCAAAACTGCGTCGTACGGGTGACCAGTTTCGCGAAGGGCTCGCGTACGAATACCCGATACTCCATGCGTTGTTCGTCGACAGCGAATTCGCCGGATTCGATCTGACCCACGGTCTGGCCCTGATAGATGATCGGATCGCCCACGGCGAGCGAGTTGTCGCCGTCGCTTGTGAGGGTAACGGCAACGCCGGGTTCATCCGGCGAACGCGCCGGCGGCGTATCGCTGACCGCGAATTCGCGCCGGGCCTTGTCGCCCTGGCCGGGCTGAAGCTGGATATACGCCCCCGAGAGAATAGTGCCGAGCCCGCTGATGCCCTGGCGACCGACGCGCGGCTTGACGACCCAGAAGCGGCTGTCGCCGACGAGCAGGTCGGCGGTATCGGGGTTCATCTGTACGGTCGCGACCGCGCCGTTGTAGTCGTCGGCCAGACGTACGTCAACGACATGGCCGACTTCGACACTACGGACCTTCACCAGCGTCTTGCCGGCATCGAGGCCCTCGGCCGTATCCACTGCAAGGGTGATTTCCGGACCACGGGACATGATGTTCTGGTAGATCAGAAACAGGCCGATCAACGCTGCGCCCAGCGGTATCAGCCACACCGGCGAAATACGCCAGCGGCGTGGCGGGGTGGTTACAGCCGTGTTCGGGTCATTGCTCATGCACTATCCGCATTGAAGGTGTCGCCCCACAGACGTCGTGTGTCGAAGGTCAGCGCCGCGACCATCGTCATGACCACGACGGCCGCGAACGACAAGGCCGCCGGCCCCGGCTCTATGGCCATCAGCGAGCCGGCACGGACCAGGGCGGCCAGCACGGCGACCACGAACACATCGATCATCGACCAGCGGCCGACCTTCTCGGTGAGTCGGTAGAGCCGCATCTGGGTGGGTGAATCATCATGCCACCCGTAGCTCGCCGCCAGGCACAGCCAGCCTAGCGCCACGATCTTGCTGATCGGGACCACCACACTGGCCACGAAGATCACCAGCGCGATCGGCCACGAGCCGGTATGTACGAGATGCAGCACGCCGCCGATGATGGTCTGCGGGTCCGTGGAGCCAAGACTGGTCGTCGACATGATCGGGTAGATATTGGCCGGAATATACAGGATCGTCGCAGTGGCCAGCAGCGCCCAGGTCAGCTGGATGCGGTCGAAACCGTAGTGCGGGTGGCGCCGGCCGCAACGCGGACAGTCGTGACGTCGGCTGACGTGGAACGGCGTCTCGCAGCCGCGACAGATGACGAGCTGCTGGCTTGCGCCGGTACGACCGGTCTCGATCGTGGTGGATGCGCGGGCGGGGAGCGGCGCGAGCCGGTCCCACAGACTGATCCAGTCAACAAGCGTGAGCGTGCGCAGCAGCAAGGCTGCATAGATACAGAACGCAATGAACGACGGCCCGATCCGGATATCGGCCAGCGTGACGATCTTGATCAGGCT
Source organism: Salinisphaera dokdonensis CL-ES53 (assembly GCF_040361215.1). Lineage (NCBI taxonomy): Bacteria > Pseudomonadati > Pseudomonadota > Gammaproteobacteria > Salinisphaerales > Salinisphaeraceae > Salinisphaera > Salinisphaera dokdonensis. The sequence goes on along the minus strand of NZ_APND01000003.1, from coordinate 301,437 downwards.
GACGAGCACGCCGACGATGAACACGTCGGACATCATCCACGGCTCGAGTGGGCGTAACCGCCGCGCGAGATGGATAGCGAACGGATTGCCCGGCCCCTTGCGGGCGATTGCGCACAGATAGGCCAGCGTGAGTAGATAAAGCCCCGGTAGCCCGACGGTAGTAAACATCAGCAGCGCCGCGAGGCTCGGGTAGTCGTAACCGGCGAGCGCGCCGGCCGCATCGACAAACGACATCGTATGGCCGATGCCCTGGGTCGAGAAGCTTAGAAAATCAAAAGCAAAAACCAGTGCCAGCATGATCAATGCGGCCAGCGACCAGGCCAGCGGTCGCTGCATGTCGCGTTGCGCAGCGCCGGCCACGTGATGATGGCAACGCGGGCAGTGCGCGGCTTCGCCCTCGGCGCGCGGCGGCATGCGCATCACCCAGTCGCATTCGCGGCATAGCGCGATACGATCGGTGGTAGCGAAGGGTTGGGCATTCATCGAGTGACGATAGTCCGGGCGCCGCGGTTCGGATGCAGGGCAAAAAAAAGCGGGCCGCAGCCCGCTTTCTTCTGCCGCTGGTTAGCGGTTGTTGATATCGACGTAGTCGCGCAGCTTGTAGCCGGTATAGACCTGCCGCGGCCGCGCGATACGCATGCCCGGATCGGCCATCATTTCCGACCAGTGGGCGGCCCAGCCGACGGTGCGCGCGATGGCGAACATCGGCGTGAACATGTTCACCGGAATACCCAGCGCCTGGTAGATGATGCCGGAATAGAAATCGACGTTCGGGTAGAGCTTGCGCTCGACGAAGTAGTCGTCTTCCAGGGCAATACGCTCGAGTTCCAGAGCAAGCTCGAAGAGCTTGTTGTTCTGCATGCCGTAGTGCTCGAGCACTTCGTGACAGTAGCCGCGAATGATCTTGGCGCGCGGATCGAAGTTCTTGTAGACGCGATGGCCGAAGCCCATCAGGCGGAACGGATCGTTCTTGTCCTTCGCCTTCTCCAGATACTTCGGCACCTGCGACACGTCGCCGATCTGGTTGAGCATGTTCAGCACAGCTTCGTTGGCGCCGCCGTGTGCCGGCCCCCAGAGGGCCGCGATGCCTGAGGAGATTGCGGCGTACGGGTTGGCGCCGGTGGAGCCGGCCATACGCACCGTCGACGTGGACGCGTTCTGCTCGTGGTCGGCGTGCAGGATGAACAGCACGTCCAGCGCCTTGGCGGCGACCGGATCGACTTCGTATTCCTCGGCCGGCACGGCAAAGCACATGCGCAGGAAGTTGGCCGCGTAGTCGAGATGGTTCTTCGGGCCGATCTTCGGCTGGCCGATCGAGTGCTTGTAGGCTGCGGCGGCAATTGTCGGCATCTTGGCGATCATGCGATGCGCGAAGATCTCGCGATGCTCCGGATTCCGGATATCGGTCGTGTCGTGATAGAAGGCCGACAGCGAGCCGACGATGCCGGTGAGGATGGCCATCGGATGGGCATCGTAATGGAAGCCATCGTAGAACTTCACCAGCGACTCGTTGAGCATCGTGTGATGCGTGATCGCGTGGCGGAAGTCTTCCATCTCCGTGGCGTTCGGCAGTTCGCCGTTGAGCAGCAGATAGCACACTTCGAGATAGCTCGAATGCTCGGCCAGCTGGTCCACCGGATAGCCGCGATACATGAGGATGCCGTTTTCACCGTCGATGAAGGTGATATCGGACTTGCAGCTGCAGGTGGCGGTGAACGCGGGATCGTAGGTGAATACGCCCTGTTTCGTGTTCAGGCCGCGCACGTCCACACCCGGCGTACCGAGCGTGCCGTCGACAAGCGGCAACTCGGTGCTGCTGTCGTCCTGCGGATTGCTGATCTTGAAAGCTTCGCTCGTCATCTACGATCTCCCGGGTTTAGTCCGTCATGTCCGATATCGGGCCCGTTCAGGCCTCGACCACCGGCTGCGGATAATGCGAAGGGTATGCGGTACGTGCCACGCCGGTGTCTACGGCGGCCTGGGCCACGGCGGGCGGAATGAAATCGATCAGGCGCGGGTCGAACGGGCTGGGAATGATGTAGTCCGGCCCGAAGGACATCGCGTCCTGGTCGTGGGCTTCGAGCACGCTGTTGGGTACGGGCTGGCGTGCCAGCTCGCCCATCGCGCGTGCCGCGGCGACACACATGGTCATGTTGATACGCCGGGCGCGCACGTCCAGCGCGCCGCGAAAGATATACGGGAAGCCCAGCACGTTGTTGATCTGGTTCGGATAATCACTGCGGCCGGTGGCCATGATGAGGTCGTCGCGCACACTGCGCGCGTCCTCGGGCAGGATTTCCGGCGTGGGGTTCGACAGCGCGAACACCACCGGTTTGGCCGGCATCATGCCGATCTGTTCCCTGGATACCGTGTCCGGGCCGGAAAGACCGATGAACACGTCCGCCTGCTTCATGGCGTCGTCGACGGTACGCAGATCGGTCTTGGTGGCGAACTGGGCTTTCTGCTCGGACAGGTCGTCGCGGTCCGAATGGATCACGCCCTTGCGATCGCACATGAACACATTGTCCAGCTGTGCGCCCATTTCCAGCAGCAGGTTCATCGACGCCACGCCGGCCGCACCCGCACCCATGCACACGATCTTGGCGTCGGCGAGCTGCTTGCCCTGTAATTCCAGCGCGTTGATCAGGCCCGCCGCCACGATGATCGCGGTGCCGTGCTGGTCGTCGTGAAAGACCGGGATATCGAGGCGCTCGATCAGCGTCTTCTCGATCTCGAAGCAGTGCGGCGCGGCGATGTCCTCGAGGTTGATGCCGCCGAATGTCGGCGCAATACGCATCACCGTATCGATGAAATCCTTGGGATCGTTGGCGTCGACTTCGATATCGAAGACATTCACGTCCGCAAACTTCTTGAAAAGTACCGCCTTGCCCTCCATTACCGGCTTGCTGGCCAGCGCGCCGGTATCACCAAGGCCGAGTACGGCCGTACCGTTGGTGATCACCGCAACGAGATTGCCCTTGGATGTATAGCGAAAGGCATCTTCGGGATCGTTCTGGATTGCCTTCACCGGCTCGGCCACGCCGGGCGTATAGGCCAGCGAGAGCTCACCATAGGTGGTGAAGGGCTTGGTGACCGAAATCGCAAGTTTCCCGGGCTTGGGCTTTGCGTGGTAGTCCAGAGCTTCCTGTTTGCGCGAGTAATCGGCCATGCAGTTTGCGGCTTTGCTTTCCGGCAGAGGAACCCGTTGACGCGCGGCTCGCGGCGCCCGGGTGGTTATCGACGAATCCCCGAGTATACCGGCGCACTCGCCGTGCGACTAGCGACTCGGCTCGCGTTCAGCTGTTTTCAGGTAGAGCCTGCACCTGCGCAAGCTCGCCATCCGGGGTGATTTCTGCCACGACTTCAATAGGCTGGCAGCACACGAAACAGTCTTCGGTGTAGCGCTGATCGCCCGCCGAACAATCCACCAGAAGCGTGATCGGCTCGCCGCAGTAGGGGCAGATGACGGTGGTTTCCTCGAGCATCGGGCGGGTGTCCTCGATCAGGGCAGCAGGGCAGCGAGGATAGTATCCAGAAACCGCCACCCGTGGTCGGTGGCGCGCAGGCCCTGCGCGTCGAATTCGACAAGTCCCTGATCGATCGGCTCGGCCAGCGCCTCGCCGAGCGCTGCCCAGGCCAGGCCGGTGCGCTGCTCGTACTCGCTGCGCGAGACGCCGGCGCGCCGGCGCAGGCCATTGAGCAGATACTCGAAGCGGGCGTCGTCGGCATCCAGCAGGCGCGTTTCCGCGATCGACGCCGGTTTTCCGGCCACCGTCATGTAGCCGGTTGGCCAGCGCTGGCGCGCGGTGCGCTCGATGGCGCCGTCTGCACGTGTGCGTTTGCCGTGGGCGCCGGCGCCAATGCCGAGATAGTCGCCGAAGCGCCAGTAGTTGTCGTTGTGCCGGCAGGCCGCGTCCGGTTTAGCCCAGGCCGATACTTCATATTGCGCATAGCCGGCCGCGCGCAGACGCTCGCTGGCCTGCTCGAAGATTTCGACCACGGTGTCTTCCTCGGGCAGTGCTGGCGGCTGGCGATAGAAGGGCGTGTTGGGCTCAAGCGTGAGCTGGTAATAAGAGATATGACCGGGATCGCGGGCGATGATCTGGTCGATATCGGACATCGCTCGATCCATGTCCTGGCCCGGCAGGCCGAACATCAGATCGCAGTTCATGGCTTCAAAGCCGCCGGCGCGGGCATCGTCGATCGCGGTCAGCGCCTCACCAGCGCCATGGATTCGGCCGAGTGCGGTAAGGCAGTCCTCGTCGAGGCTCTGAATGCCCAGTGACAGACGATTGACGCCCGCCGCGCGCAGGTCGGCAAAACGATCGTGCTCGGTGGTGCCGGGGTTGGCTTCGAGCGTGATTTCGCAGTCGCGCGCCAGGCCGAGCCGGCTATCGAGCGCGTCGAGCACGCGACCGATCGCGGCCGCAGAAAAAAGGCTGGGCGTGCCGCCGCCAAAGAATACCGTTTCGATCGGCCGGTTTTCGTCGACCGTGGCGAGTGCCCAGTCGGCGAGCAGGGCCTCGATATAAGCGTCTTCAGGCAGGTCTGTCGGTGCCCGGTGCGAGTTGAAATCGCAATAGGGGCACTTGCGCACGCACCACGGCAGATGGACGTACACCGACAGGGGCACGGCATCGCGCCGTGCGGTCGCCAGATGCGAGGTTTCAGCCGCCGTGGCCACGGTCACGCAGTTGCTCGACGAGCTGCTGCATCGCCCGGGCGCGATGACTGATCTGATTCTTGCGGGCTTCCGGCATTTCGGCCGCACTCGCATTTTCCTCGGCGACCCAGAACAAAGGGTCGTAGCCGAAGCCGTGTTCGCCGCGAGGCGCTGACAGGATCTGCCCGCGCCATGTGCCATGGGCGATCACCGGCACCGGATCCTCGGCGCCGAGTGTTGCCGCCAGGCAGCAATGGAACGCCGCGCCGCGCTGGCCGTCTGCCACCCCGTCGAGCGCGGCGACCAGCTTGGCGTTATTGGCGGCATCGTCGCCGTGAGTGCCGGCATAGCGTGCCGAGTAGACACCGGGCGCGCCGTCGAGCGCATCGACAGCGAGCCCGGAGTCGTCTGCGATCGCCGGCAGGCCCGTGTGTGCTGCCGCATGACGGGCCTTGAGCAGGGCGTTGTCGACAAACCCGATGCCGGTTTCCTCGGCATCGGGCACGTCGAATTCGCTCTGTGCGACCAGCGCGATATCCAGCGTGGCCAGCAGGCTGCGCATCTCGGCGAGCTTGCCGGCATTGCCGGAGGCCAGCACCCAGCGCTGTGGCGATGCGCTCATCCGTCTAGCTCTCGCGGGCGGCCCGCTGTGCGGCGATCAGTTCGCCGACGCCTTTTTCGGCATGGCCGAGCAGCGCGTCCAGTTCGCTGCGCGCGAAGGCATGGCCTTCGGCCGTGCCCTGGATTTCGATGAAGCCGCCGGCCTCGTTCATGACCACGTTCATGTCGGTCTCGGCCTGGGAATCCTCGGCATAGTCGAGGTCGAGCACCGGCATGCCTTCATAGATGCCGACCGACACCGCGGCGATCTGGCCGTGGATCGGGTTGCTCTTGAGCTTGCCGGACTTGACCAGCGTGTCCATGGCGTCGACCAGAGCGATATAACCGCCCGTGATGGAGGCAGTGCGGGTACCGCCATCGGCCTGTATAACGTCGCAGTCGACGGTCACGGTGCGGCTGCCCAGCGCGTTCATGTCGACGACTGCGCGCAAGCTGCGCCCGATAAGGCGCTGGATCTCGACGGTGCGGCCACCCTGTTTGCCGCGTGCGGCCTCGCGCCCATTGCGGCTGCCGGTGGAGCCCGGGAGCATGCCGTACTCGGCCGTGAGCCAGCCGGTGTTCTGGCCGCGCAGCCACGGCGGCACGCGTTCCTCGACGCTCGCGGTGCAGATCACACGCGTATCGCCGAAGCTCACCAGCACGGAGCCGGCGGCGTGTTTGGTGAAGTTGCGTTCGAAGCGCACGTCGCGCAGTTGGTCGGCGGCTCGTCCGCTGGGTCGCGTGGTCAAGGTTTCTGGCCTTTCATCGTCGAATGTATGAGGCCGCAGAGTGTAACAGTGGCCTGCCAGCCGGGCCGCTTGCGTCCGCGCTGGCTGAAAGGGCGTGGCGTCACCCGCCCATGCCTGTGCGATACTGCGCCGCCTAGCTCGGTGCCATACAACGGACGGACTCAGCCGATGACCCGCAGCATGACCGGTTTCGCACGCAGCCAGACCCAGGGCGACTGGGGCGAACTCGTGTGGGAACTGCGCAGCGTCAACCACCGCTTTCTCGATATCCATCTGCGCCTGCCCGAGCCGCTGCGCGCGCTGGAGCCCGCGATTCGTGAGGCGATTTCGCGTGTGCTATCGCGTGGCAAGGTCGATGTGTCGGCCAAGCTGCAGACCGCTGACAACGCCCAGACCATCGAGATCGACGAGCAGCGTCTGGAAGCGCTCGGCGAAGCCCTGTCCCAGGTGCGCTCGACGGTGATCGACTGTCAGGCGCCGGATGCGCTGCGCCTGCTCACCTATCCGGGCGTGCAGCGCGAATCGGAGCCGGATGTCGAAGCGGTCCATCGCGATGCGCTGACCGCGCTCGAGGATGCACTCGCCCAGCTGCAATCCATGCGCGACGACGAGGGTAGCCGGTTGGCAGCGATGCTGGTCGAGCGTGCGCGCAAGGTACGCGAACATGCCGACGCGGCAGCCGAGCGGGTACCGCAGGTGCGCGACAGCTGGTACGCCAAGATGCGCGGTCGGCTCGAGGAGCTGGATACGGAAACCGATCCGGCGCGCCTGGAGCAGGAGCTGATCTTCACCGCCCAGCGCATGGACGTGGCCGAAGAGATCGATCGCCTGCACAGCCATGTCGAGGCGCTGGAGGCGGCTCTGAACAAAAGCGAGCCGATCGGTCGACGCCTGGATTTCCTGATGCAGGAATTCAATCGCGAGGCGAATACGCTGGGTTCCAAGTCACAGGATCCCGAGCTCACCGCTCACGCGGTGGAAATGAAAGTGCTCATCGAACAGATGCGCGAACAGGTCCAGAACATCGAGTAGTGACGCGCGTGAACGAATCCGCACATCCATCCCGCGGTCAGCTCTATGTCATTTCGGCGCCCTCCGGCGCCGGCAAGACGAGCCTGACCCATGCCCTGATCGAGCGCCTGGCGCGCCGCGGCCGCAAGGCCCGGTTCTCGGTGTCCTACACCACGCGCGACGCCCGCGCGGGTGAAGTGGACGGCGAGGACTACCACTTCGTACCCATGGCCGATTTCGAGGCCATGATCGAAAGCGGCTCGTTCCTCGAGTACGCACGGGTATTCGATCGCTACTACGGCACCTCGGCCGCCGAAACCGAGCGTTGGCTCGCACACGGCCAGGATGTGGTGCTGGACATCGACTGGCAGGGCGCGCAGCAAGTGCGCGAGCGCGCCAATGGGGCAATCACGATCTTTATCCGCCCGCCGTCGCGGGACGAACTCGAGCGCCGGCTGCGCGCGCGTGCCTCCGACGACGAGGCCCAGATCGCACGCCGTCTGGCCGAAGCCGACGACGAACTCGCACGTGCCGACGAATACGATCATCAGATCGTGAACGATCATTTCGACGACGCGTTGGACCAGCTGGAACAGATATTCCTTGCTGCCGGCGCGCCCGGGGAAAATACGCCGTCACGGGCCTAGCCGCGAGCGGTACAAGTCGTTACACTACGCGGTTTGCCCCCTCGTCGCGAGAGTACCGTCATGGCCCGAGTTACCGTCGAAGACTGCCTTGAGCATGTAAACAACAAGTTCGAGCTCGCCACGATCGCGGCCAAGCGCGCGCGTCAGCTCGCCCGCGGCGCCAACGCGCGCCTGCCATGGGAAGACGACAAGCCCACGGTCATGGCGCTGCGCGAGATCGCAGCCGGCGAAATCGACATCTCGATTCTCGAAGAGCCGGACCTGCCGCCGCTCACCACCGGCATGGACGCCCCGCAGCCGGCCGAGCCGAGCGAGGAAGAGCTCGAGGCCGAAGGCGAGAAGAAAGCCAAGCCCGCTGCAGACGCCGACGCCGAATAAAGATTTCGGCGCGCCAGCAGGCGCAGCGGAGCATTGAGAAGGGTCGCTGGAGACAGCGGCCTTTTTTTATGCCTGCGATTCGAGTCGCGCCGTATTTACGGCGCAAGTCCTGGCAGTCGTCAGAACGGGCATTTAGCAGTAGTCTTGAGGCATGGAACTGACCAGCGGGATCAACCGCCTACAAACGCGTATCCGGACATCGCGCATCTCGCGTGAATTCGGGATCGATACGCTCGCCGAGCATCTGGAGAGTTATCTGCCGGAGCCGTCGATCGCGCGCGTGCGCGCCGCCTATGAGTTCGGCGAGCACCAGCACCGCGGCCAGTTTCGCAAGACCGGCGAGCCTTATATCTATCACCCGCTCGCGGTCGCGCGAATCCTGGCCGAGATGCGCCTGGACGCGACCACGCTGATCGCCGCGATCCTGCACGACGTGATCGAAGACACCGACGCGGCGCGCGAGGAAGTCTCGAAGCGTTTCGGCAAGGAAGTCGCCTATCTCGTCGATGGCGTCAGCAAGCTCGACAAGGCCCAGTTCCATAGTCGCGAACAGGCCACCGCCGAGAGCTTTCGCAAGCTGATGCTGGCGATGACGCACGATATCCGCGTCATCCTGGTCAAGCTCGCCGACCGGCTGCACAACATGCGCACGCTGGAAGGCATGACCGTTAAGAAACGGGCGGCGATCGCCCGCGAAACGCTCGAGATCTATGCGCCGATCGCGCGTCGCCTGGGCATCAACAGCATGCGCCAGGAGCTCGAGGAGCTCGGCTTTGCCAATATGTATCCGCGCCGCTACGAGGTGCTGCGGCGCGCCAGCCATTCGGTGACCGGCGACCGGCGCAGCCTGCTGCGCGAGATCGAGGAAACGCTATCGCGCGCGCTGGCGGCCGAGGGCATCGGCGCCATGGTCAAGGGCCGGCGCAAGAACCTGTACAGCATCTACCGCAAGATGCGCGAAAAGCATCGGCGTTTCCTCGACGTGTTCGATCTCTATGGCGTGCGTGTGATCGTCGATGCCGTGGACGAGTGCTATCGCGGGCTCGGGATTGTCCATCACCGTTACCGGCCGATCACCGAGCAGTTCAACGATTTCATCGCCAATCCGAAACTCAACGGCTATCAGTCGTTGCACACGACCGTGATGGCGCGCGGCGGGATCAAGTTCGAGGTCCAGATCCGCACCCGCGAGATGGACCAGATCGCCGAATCCGGCATCGCCGCGCACTGGCAGTACAAGCTTGGCGAGAAGGCCGGCAAGCTCGGCAATCTCGACGCCGAGGAGTGGCTCGGTCATCTGGCCGAGATGCACGAAGGCGAACGCGACTCGCTGCGTTTCGTCGACAACCTGCGCATGGACCTGTTTCCCGACGAGGTCTACGTCTTTACGCCCAAGGGCAAGATCATGCGCCTGGCCAAGGGCGCGACCTGCGTGGATTTTGCCTACGCGGTGCACACCGAGCTGGGCGATCGATGCGTGGCCGCACGCATCGAAGGTCATCTCGCGCCGCTCAACAGTCAGCTTCAGTCCGGCCAGACGATCGAAATCATCACCGCCAAGCATGCGCGTCCGAACGCGGCCTGGCTGCATTTTCTCAAGACCGCCAAGGCCCGAACGGGCGTACGCAACTATCTGAAGAACCAGCGCGAAGACAAGGCGCAGCGTTTGGGCGAACGCCTTTTGGACAAGTCGCTCACGGATCTTGGGCTGTCGTTGCGCCGCCTGTCGCGCAGCGATATCGATCGCGGCCTAGCAGAGATGGAGGAGCCGAGCCTGCCGGCGCTCTACGCGGCCATAGGCCTGGGCCGGCGGCTGGCGCCGCTGGTCGCGCGCCATTTCCTGGCCAGCGATGCGCCGGTAGCCAAGGGTCGTCGCGCCAAGCCGCTGGCGGTCGAAGGCACGGAAGGGCTAGTGGTCGAATTCGCCAAATGCTGCCACCCGGTGCCGGGTGACGCGATCCACGGCCAGGCAAGCCTCGGGCGCGGGCTGGTCGTGCATCGCTTCGGCTGTGCCTATTCCACCCGCAAGGGCGCCTCGGCCGATCGCGTCGAACTGACCTGGGCGGACCATGTCACCGGCGATTACGACGTCGAGCTACGGGTGACCGCCAGCAACCAGCGCGGCCTGCTGGCCACGCTCACGGCCAAGTTCGCGGACGCCGATTGCAATATCGAGAACATCACCTTCCCCGAAAGCAGCGGCGCGCTGATCACCATCCGTTTTCTCATCGACGTACGCGACCGCCACCATCTGGCCAATGTGATCCGCCGGCTTCGGCGAATCAATGCCGTGGAGCGGGTCGAGCGCTGCTGATCGGTCTCTATGCAGAATCCGTTTTTGGCGCTCTATTTCAAGGTTCTCCAGGCGGCTGGCGTCGAAAGCTCTGCGGAGAAGTCGCTCGGTGGCGCGCCCGATGTCGACCCCTTGGACTGGGCCTGATTACCGTGCGGCGGTGTCTCGCTACGGCTACTACATCGTGTAGGTGCAGCCTGCGTCCGATCACCGAGGCGCTGCAGACGCCCGCCGGGCGCTAGATCGATATCGATGGGCCCGAGAATGCGACGCTTGCGGAAGTGCGCGCAGTTATGGCCGACGACATCGACGCGTGCTGGGTCTTCTGCATGTAGCTTTGCTATGACCTCGATGAATACCGTCGAGGGCCCGACCCTCGAACGGGATGAGCAGCAATGCCCGTTTCATCGCGTGGTCACGCTATCGGTCCCGGCGCGGGACAGCTGGTAGTTCGGTCGGGTCGATGAGGCGAGCGAAAAGATGCGTTTCGCGGGCTGGGGCGGCGTCGAGGCCCATCGGTCGCAGGGTGGCACCAATCGGGTCCGCTGCGAGACCTATCGACATTCCGCGGATTTTCGCGCCCGCTTCAATGCATTCTCGTACATCCAGCCGGGTTGAGGTCTGCCTGTAATTCAAGCACCGGCTGCCAAGGCCGCGGTGCGCTGTGGGACAATGACGGCCACGATTTCAATCGCGTCAACATCATGGTTCAACCTGTCAGCCACCAGATCATCAACACCAAGGAAGCGCCGGATGCCATCGGCGCGTACTCGCAGGCCGTGCAGGCCGGCGACACGGTGTATATCTCGGGTCAGATCCCGCTCGACCCGGCAACGGGCGATCTCGTCGAGGGCGATATCGAAGCCCAGATCGAGCGCGTGTTCGACAACATCGAAGCCGTTGCGCGGGCCGCGGGCGGCACGCTTTCGCATGTGGTCAAGTTCAATATCTACCTGATCGACATGGACAATTTCGGTGCCGTGAACAAGGTCATGGAGCGTAAGCTCGACAAGCCTTACCCGGCGCGCGCTGCTGTTGGGGTTGCGGCATTGCCGAAAGGCGCGGGCGTGGAGGCCGATGCCATCCTCGCGCTCGGCTAAGGCGGCGCCGCAACCCGCGGCGCGACGTCAGGCGAGCGACTCCTGCCGGCGCCTGGAAGGCGTCGGACCGAAGCTGGCCGATAAGCTCGTCACGCTCGGTATTGAATGCATCGGCGATGTGCTGCTGCATCGACCGCTGCGCTATGAGGACCGCAGCCGGGCCACTCCGGTTGCCGAGATGGTGCCGCATGGCCTGCCGGTGATTGCGGTGGTGCGGGTCGATGCCGCCGAGATTCGCCACGGCCGGCGTCGCAGTCTGCTGGTCACCACGAGCGACGGCGGCGGCCGGCTTTGGCTGCGGTTCTTTCATTTTGCGCCGGCCCAACAGGCGAAGTTCGCGCCGGGCACCTGGTTACGGGTGTTCGGTGAACCGCGTGCGGGGGCCTACGGCATCGAGATCGTGCACCCGGAATATCAGATCGTCGAAGACGAATCGGCCGGTCATGATTTCGTCCCCGAATTGCGCGCGGTCTATCCCGCCACCTCCGGCGTCACCCAGAGCCGGCTGCGCGATATGGCGGCTCAGGCGTTGGCGCTACTCGAGGTGCCCGGATTCTGGCCGGATGCGCTGCCGGCCGATATTGCAGCCGAGCTGTCGACTGGTGGCCCGGTCATGGATGTGGCGGCCGCTTTGCGTACCATTCACCGGCCCGCGCCGGGCGAGGATCTGGGTGCGCTGATCGAAGGCAGCCATCCAGCGGTGACGCGGTTGGCTTTCGAGGAGTTGCTGGGCCACCAGCTGAGCCTGCGTGGTCGCCGCCGGCAGATCAAGACGGAAAAAGCCCCTGCGCTGGGCGATGCGGGCAGCGGTCTGGCCCCGTTGTTTGAACAGCTGGGTTTTGCGCCGACCAACGCCCAGCGGCGCGTGATCGGCGAGATTCTGGCGGATATGGCCACGCGGCATCCGATGCTGCGCCTGATCCAGGGCGATGTCGGCTCGGGCAAGACCGTGGTGGCCGCGGCGGCCGTGCTCACCGCGATCGAAAACGGCTGGCAGGCCGCGTTCATGGCGCCCACCGAACTGCTCGCCGAGCAGCACTACGCCAATCTGTCTGGTTGGCTCGAACCGTTGGGCGTAATGGTGCTGCTGGTGACAGGCCGCCGCCGGCGTGACGACGCGCTGCTGGCGCCTATTCATGACGGCGAACCGGCGGTCGTGGTCGGCACGCACGCGTTGTTTCAGGAATCGCTGGATTTTGGGCGACTCGGCTTGTGTGTGATCGATGAGCAGCATCGTTTCGGCGTCGACCAGCGCCTGGCGCTGCGCAACAAGGCCGCGCGCCACGGCCTGAGCGCGCATCAGTTGATCATGACTGCGACGCCAATCCCGCGCACGCTCGCGATGAGCGCCTACGCCGATCTGGATACGTCGATCATCGACGAACTGCCGCCGGGGCGTACGCCGGTGGTTACCGTTGCCGTGCCCAATACCCGCCGCGATGAAGTGATTGAGCGCATCGGCCGTGCGGTGGTCGATGGTCGGCAGGTCTACTGGGTCTGCACCCTGATCGAGACCAGCCACAAGCTCGAAGCTCAGGCCGCCGAAGCCGCAGCCGAGGCGCTGTCGGTGGCGTTGCCGGGCGTACACGTCACGCTCGCCCACGGCCGCATGAAGCCGGCCGCGAAGCAGAAGGCGATGAATGCCTTCAAGGCCGGCGATATCGACGTGCTGGTGGCCACCACCGTGATCGAGGTCGGTGTGGATGTGCCCAACGCCTCGCTGATGATCATCGAGAACGCGGAACGACTGGGTCTGGCCCAGCTGCATCAGCTGCGCGGCCGGGTGGGGCGCGGCTCGGTTGAGAGCCACTGCGTGCTGCTCTATCAGCCGCCGTTGTCAGAAACCGCGCGCCGGAGGTTGTCCGTGTTGCGCGACACCGGCGACGGCTTTGCCATCGCCCGCGCCGATCTGGAATTGCGCGGCCCCGGCGAGGTGCTCGGGACCCGCCAGACCGGCGCGGCGAGTTTCCGTATCGCCGATCTGGTACGCGACGGCGTCTGGGTCGAGCGGGCGCTGACCGTCGCCGATGATGTGCTTGCCTATCACCCGCGCGAGGCCGAGCTGCTCGTGGAGCGCTGGGCCGGGGGCGGTGGCGGCTACGCGGGCGTCTAGGCGCCGCGACGCAACGTATGATCGATCGCCCCTGTTCCAGGAAATATGCATGAAGCTTCTGGCCCGTATTCGCAATCTCGTCCAGTTCCAGCTCGAGCAGTTCATCCTGCGCGGGCCTTTCTCGCGGCTGATGGTGATCGCTGTGGCCATGGGCCTGATCGCACTCGGCGCCGGGCTGCTTGTCTATAACGCGCCGACCGGCCAGAGCTATGACGATCCCGGTTCTGCGATCTGGTGGGCGTTTCTTCGGCTGACCGACTCCGGCTATCTCGGTGACGACGAAGGCAGCGTGCTGCGCGTGGTCTCGTCGTTGCTCACGGTAGCCGGCGTGGTGCTTTTCGTCGGCGCGCTGATCGCGACCATGACGCAGTGGCTCAACGATACGATCGAGACGCTGGAAGCCGGTTATACGCCGATCGCCAAGAACAACCACGTGCTCATTCTTGGCTGGAATAACCGTACTGCCAGCATGGTCGAAGATCTGGTGCAGTCGGAAGGGCGGGTCGCGCGTTTTCTGAGCCGTCACGGCGGGCGCAGTCTGCATATCGTGATTCTTGCCGAGCGGGTCACGCCAGCACTGGCACAGGAAATCCGCGACAAGCTCGGTCGCAGTTTCAATATGCGACAGGTCACGCTGCGCTCGGGCACGCCGCTGCGCCTGGATCATCTGCGTCGGGTCGATTACCTGCACGCGGCCGTCATCCTGCTGCCCACGCGCGAGTTCGAAGCCGGCAGTTCGCCGGACGAGCTCACGATCAAGACGCTGATGAGCGCCGCGCACGCGGATGACGATACGGAGGCCGCGGATATGCCGTTGGTAGTCGCCGAGATATTCGACGCCGACCGTCTCGAGACCGCACGCCGGGCGTACCCCGGTCCCGCCGAGTTCATCGGTACGCCCCAGATCATCAGCCGTCTGTTGGCCCAGAACACGCGCCACCGCGGCCTGTCGCATGTGTACAACGAGCTGCTCAGCGGCGGTGGTCAGCAGATCTTCGTGCGTGAATGCCCGGAGCTGGTCGGCAAGCGCCTGATCGAGGTCGCGACCTGTTTCGCGGACGCCGTGCTACTGGGCGTGGCCCGCGACGGCACCTTGCTGCCGCTCTATGCGGATAACGATCTGACAGTCGCCGAACAGGACAGGCTGGCTTTCATCGCCCGCGATTTCGAGGACTGCAAGCCGACGCGTGAATCCGACAGCAGTGCGACCGGTCGTACCCACGAATCGCTCGCGGGTGAAACGGATACGCGGCGTCGCCGGGTGCTTGTGCTGGGCTGGAACCAGAAGGTGCCGTCATTGCTGGCCGAATTCGATGCCTATACGCGAGAGCGGGTCGAGGTCGACGTATTCTCGTTGTTGGGCACCGAAGAGCGCGAGACGATGCTGCGCCGAAAGGGCGTGATGCTCGAGCATGCGCGGGTGCGTCACATCGAGGGGGACCTGACCTCGCAGTACGAGATGACCCGTCTCGATGTGTCCGGTTACGACAGCGTGGTGTTGGTGGCCAGCGACTGGCTGGGCTCGGCTGATGCGGCCGACGCGCGCATGCTGCTGGGTTATCTCGTGCTCTCGCAGGTGCTCGAAAGCGCCGAGGTCAAGCCGAGCGTGGTGGTCGAGTCGATGTCCACCGACAACGCCAATCTGTTCGACCAGGCCAACGTCGAGCGGCTGGTATCGCCGGATCTGCAGGCGAGCATGCTCACCCAGGTCGCGCTGCGCCGCGAATTGCACTGGGTCATGGAAGAGTTGTTCAGCGCCGGCGGCGCCGAAATCGAGTTCCGGCATGTGGATCGGCTGGGCTTGGACGGCAAGGCCGAGAGCTTCGAGGCCCTGCGCCATGCGCGCTCGGCACACGGCGAAGTGCTGCTGGGTACGTTGCATCGCCGTGACGAGGCGATGCCGCGGCTGATTCTCAACCCCAAGGACAAGCAGTCGCCCATCGAGCTGATTGCGGGAGACGAACTGGTGGTGCTCGCGATCGCCTAAGACGAACCGGGGCGATTACGCTCGTGCCACGCAGTACAGGTCGACCCGTGCCGCGCCGGCAGCACGCAGTGTACGGGCGACCGCAGTCGCGGTATGGCCGGTGGTGACCACGTCGTCCACGATCGCGATATGGGCGTCGTCGAGCCTGGACGCGGCTTCGAACGCATCGCGCACGTTTGCGGCGCGTTGACTGGCCGGTAGCTGGCTCTGGCGCTGGGTGTCGCGCACGCGTTGCAGGACGCCCGCGCGGATCGGCGCGCCCAGCGCGGGCCCCAACCGTGTCGCGATTCGTTCGGCCTGATTGAATCCGCGTCGTCGATAGCCTGCGGCATGCAGGGGAATCGGGACGAGCGCCTCAGGTGGGTCGATGGTCTGTTCCTTGGATGGGTCGACTATATGCGCCGCGAGCAGATCGCCGAGCAGGCGCGCATGGTTCAGTCGGCCCTGGAACTTGAGCCGCGTGACCAACCAGTCGATCGGCGGCGCGTAATGGAAAGCAGCCACACCGCGGTCAAAGGCGGTACGGCTACGGCAGGCCGGGCAGGTATCACCGGCGCGCTTCGTCGCCAGCGGCAGCGCGCAATGACGGCAGGCAGTAGTCAGCCACGGCAGATCGTGCAGGCACGCGGCGCAGAGTTCGCGATGCAGCGGCGCGGGTGCCGAGCAGAGAAGACAGCGTGGCCCGAACAGGGCTATCTGCGCACTTTTTAACCATCCGTCAAGAATAGACACGTTTTCAGCTTGACAGCCAGTTGGGGCTGGCCAAAGCTTAGCGTTCGAATTCCAAGCCGATATTGCCATGACCGAATCCATCGGTGCCGCGCCGCTTCGCCATGACTGGCGCGCCGAAGAAGTGACTGCTCTCTTCGCGCTGCCGTTTTCCGATCTGATCTTCCGCGCCCAGAGCGCGCACCGCGCGCATTTCGATGCCAACGCGGTGCAGCTGTCCACGTTGATGTCGATCAAGACCGGCGCTTGTCCGGAAGACTGCGCGTACTGCCCACAGAGCGTGCGTTTTGATACCGGCCTCGAGCGCGAAGCGCTGCTGCCGCTGGAGCAGGTGCGCGACGCCGCCCAGCGCGCGCGCTCGGCGGGTGCCACGCGTTTCTGCATGGGCGCGGCCTGGCGCAGCCCAAAGGATCGCGATCTGGAAAAGGTCATCGACATGGTTCAGGCCGTACGCGATGAAGGCCTGGAGACCTGCGTGACGCTGGGCATGCTCAAGGCCCAGCAGGCCAAGAAGCTCAAGGAAGCGGGGCTGGACTACTACAACCACAACCTCGACACCTCGCCGGAGTACTACGAAGACATCATCACCACGCGCACCTATGACGACCGGCTGGATACGCTCGAGCACGTGCGCGATGCGGGTATCAAGGTCTGCTGTGGCGGTATCGTCGGCATGGGCGAGTCGCCGATGGATCGCGCCGAGCTGCTACGCCAGCTGGCGAATCTGCCCGAGCACCCGCAGAGTGTGCCGATCAACAATCTGGTGCAGGTCGAGGGCACGCCGCTGCACGGCGTGGATCCGATCGACCCGCTGGATTTCGTGCGCACGATCGCGGTGGCCAAGATCATGATGCCGGCGTCGTATGTACGCCTGTCGGCCGGTCGCGAGGAGATGTCGGAAGCGGTACAGACGCTGTGCTTCCTGGCCGGCGCGAATTCGATCTTCTATGGCGACCAGCTGCTCACCACCTCCAATCCCGCACACCTCAAGGATCTGGACCTGCTGGCCAAGCTCGGCATGGCGCCCGAGGCCTCGCCCAAGTACAGCGATATCGAGCCGGCGACCGCGCCGAGTCCGGAAGCGGCGCCTCAGGCCGATCGGAACAAGGCCGATCGGAACAAGGCCGATCGGAACAAGGCCGGTCGTAACGCGGCAGCCGCCAGTGCATCGTGACCCGGTCGCTGGCCGCGCATTGTCGCGACCGGCTGGATGCAGTGCGGGCGGCGGATCGATTCCGTCGCCGTCGCGTGATCGAGGGCGCGCATGGGCCGACGATCGTGGCCGACGGCCAGTGCTGCGTGAATTTCTGCAGCAACGACTATCTCGGTCTCGCTGCGGAACCGGCGCTGGCTCGGCGGCTGGCCGATGCATCGAATACGGTCGGCACCGGTAGCGCCGCGTCCCAGCTCGTCACCGGGCATAACGCCGAACACGCCGCACTCGAAGCCGAGCTAGCCGACTGGGTAGGACGCGAACGGGCGTTGGTGTTCGCTACCGGCTATGCCGCCAATGTCGGCGTGATCAGCGCCTTGCTGGGCAAGGGCGATCATGTGGTCTCCGATGCACTCAACCATGCGTCGTTGATCGACGGCGCGCGTCTGTCCGGCGCGGCCAAGCATGTCTATGCGCATGCAGACGCCGCAGATGCCGCCGCACGGCTGGCGGCATGCGACGGCGGCAATCGGCTGCTGGTTACCGACAGCGTGTTCTCCATGGACGGCGATACCGCGCCGCTCGCCGATCTGGCGAACCTCGCGGGCGCGCAGGGCGCCTGGTTTGCGGTTGACGATGCCCACGGCCTCGGTGTGTTCGGGCCAGAAGGTGCCGGACGGGTCGCCGAAGCAGGACTCGGTAGCGACGCGGCGCCGCTGGTGCTCGCCACACTCGGCAAGTCGGTGGGCGCGGCGGGCGCGTTCGTTGCCGGGGATGCCGACGTGATTGAAGCCATTCTTCAGACGGCGCGCTCGCTGATCTTTTCGACTGCACCGCCGCCAGCGCTCGCGGCCGCGGCACGCGAAGGTGTGTCCCAGGCCCGTGCCGGGGATGATCGGCGCCGGCATCTCATGCGTCTGATCGCGCGGTTCCGGCGTGGCGCCGAACAGCTCGGCTTGCCCGTGGCGGCCTCCGATAGCCCGATCCAGCCGCTGGTGCTCGGCGCGGAAAGCGCAGCGCTGGAGGCCAGCGACGGTTTGCTCGCGCGCGGTTATCTGGTCGGCGCGATCCGGCCGCCCACGGTCGCGCCCGGGAGCTCGCGTCTGCGCATCACCCTCACGGCGGGCCATGACGAACAACAGGTTGACGGGCTGCTGGCCGCGCTAGAGGCTGTGTTGATCGATTCGACAGCGTCGGCGGCCATGCCGGCAAAGCGATTGGCATGACACTGCATGTACGCCGCGTCGGCGAACGCGGCCCCGATCTGGTCTTTCTGCACGGCTGGGGGCTGTCCGGCCGTATCTGGGAGCCGCTGGCATCGCGGCTGAAAACGGATTTTCGTTGCCACCTGGTGGATCTGCCTGGGCACGGCGAGAGCGCGCCGGGCGCGGCCGGGCTCAACAACTGGGTCGACGAGGTCGTGGACACGATTGGCAGGCCGGCGATCTATATCGGCTGGTCGCTCGGCGGGCTCGTGGCGCTCGGTGCGGCGCGGCGGCACCCGGAACAGGTCCAGGGCATGGTACTGGTGGCGATGCTGGCGCGGTTCATCCGCGAGTCGGGCAACGACTACGGTATGAAGGCGAATGCGATCGAGGCGACGCGGGCAGGACTGGCGCGTGACTTCTCGACCACGCTGAGCGAGTTTCTCATGCAGCAGGTGCTCGGCGAGCCGGGTGCGGCCAAGGCGGTACGCAGCCTGCGTAACGACCTGATCGACCAGCCGCCGGCGCTGGACGGCCTGGAGCGTGGCCTGGATATCCTGTTCGAGGCGGATTTTCGGGAGCATCTGGGCGCTATCAACAAGCCGTGTCTGGCGGTTGCCGGCGCGCGCGACCGGATTGCCCATCCGGACGGCATGGCTGCGATGGCCGAGCAGATGCCGCAGGGCGACTTCTGGGGCATCGAGCGCGCGGCCCACGCGCCGTTCATCTCGCATGAGCGACCGTTTGCCGAGCGTCTTCGGGCATTTGTCGCCGACGTGGCGCCGATTGAGCGCGATTCGTGACTGCGCGGACCTTGTTTGTCACCGGCACCGATACAGGCATCGGCAAGACCCGTGTCGCGGTCGCCTTGCTGCATGGCCTGCGCGCGGCGGGTTATAGCGCGGTTGGCTACAAACCGGTTGCCAGCGGTTGCGAATCCACGTCGGACGGGCTGCGCAACGACGATGCGTTGGCCTTGTGGGGCGCGAGTACGTCCGGCTGGGATTACGACGCCATCAACCCGATTGCGCTGACCGACCCGATCGCACCGCATATTGCGGCGGCCGACGCGGGGGTGACTATCGATACCGACCTGCTGGATGCGGGCCACGCTCGCCTCGCCGCGGCCAGCGACTGGGTCGTGGTTGAAGGCGCTGGCGGCTGGCATGTGCCGCTTACCGACAGTACCGACTTCGCCGATTGGGCGAGCAGCCACGACTGGCCGACGCTGCTGGTGGTGGGCATGCGCTTGGGTTGTGTGAACCATGCGGTACTCAGCGCCCGCGCGATCGCGGCGCGAACGCCGCTGGTGGGATGGGTGGCGAACACGCTGCCACCGGTACAGCCGCGCCTCGAAGACAACGTGTCCTGCCTGGAACGCATGATTGCCGAGCCGTTGTGCGCGCGTGTGGCCTGCGACGCGCCGCTCGATTTGGCATTGAATCCCGAGCCATGGCTGGCGCGTATAAGCGGTCGTGAATGAGGCCTTAACTGTTTGCCAGCGCAATAGTGCTTCGCATAAACTCTCGGCCGGAGGACATGGCGGGATGTCGAGCCGACTGGAAACCACCGAACACATGCGCCGACTGGTCATCGCCCCGAACGGGTCGCTAACAGTCGCGCAGGCACAGTGGTTCTTCCTCGGCATGTGTGCCGTGTCGTTTGGGATCGCGGGGTTCATGACCGTTTTCGGGCTCTGGCTCATCTGGCCTTTTGCAGGGCTGGAGATGGCTGCGCTCGGGACGGGCCTTTTCTTGAGCATGCGCGATAACGGTTACCGCGAAGTCATATCGGTTTACGAGGATCGAATCGAGGTCGAAGCCGGTCTCGACGAGCCGCAGAGACGGTGGGAGTTTCCGCGCCTTCTGACCCAGGTACGCCTGAGTCCGGGCGTATACCGGAACAGTCCATCGCGCCTGCTGTTGACTCGCCACGGCCGCGGCTGTGAGTTGGGTCGCTGCCTGACCGAGGACGAGCGTGCCGAGGTTGCCGAGCGCCTTAAGGCGTGGGTAACCGCGCCGGAGCTGTCGTGATGCCGTGCACGCAGGCCGGCAACGTGTTTTATAGAGAGTGACTATGAATAAAATCAGCATTCTGTCTCGATCGGGCCTGGTGGCGCTGGGAGCACTGTTCGTGTCGCCCGCCTACGCCGACTGGACGCTCAACATGAACGAGGGCGTCACCGATCTGACGAGTGAAGTCTTCGGCCTTCACATGCTGATTTTCTGGATCTGCGTGGTTATCGGCATCGGCGTCTTCGGCGCGATGCTCTATTCGGTGATCGTGCACCGCAAATCGCGTGGCTTCGAGGCCTCGCACTTCCACGAATCCACGGTGGTCGAGATCGCCTGGACGATCGTGCCTTTCATCATCCTCATCGCAGTCGCCATCCCGGCTGCCGGCACGCTGCTTCAGATCGAGGATTCCAGCGACCCGGACATGACCATCCGCGTCACGGGGCATCAGTGGCTCTGGGAATACGATTACGTCGATCAAGGCGTGCATTTCTTCAGCCGCCTCGACCGCGAAAGCGACAAGGCACGCCAGAAGAATTCAGGTGTCGACCCGAACTCGGTCGAGCATTACCTGCGCAACGTCGACAAGGCGATGGTCGTGCCGGTGGACAAGAAGGTCCGCCTGTTGCTGAGTTCCGGCGACGTCATCCACTCGTGGTGGGTGCCGGATCTGGGCGGCAAGAAAGACGCAATCCCGGGCTACATCAACGACATGTGGTTCAAGGCCAACGAGACCGGCACCTATCGCGGCCAATGTGCAGAGCTGTGCGGTCGTGGTCATGCCTTCATGCCGATCGTGGTTAAGGTGGTTTCGCAAGACGAATACGACCAGTGGGTTTCGGAGCAGGGCGGCAACGCAGGCGGCGATTCGGAGTTGGCCCAGGGCCAGCCGAGCACCGATGCCGCCAATGCCCAGGCGCAGACCGAAGCCGACAGCAGCCCGACCGAAGGCAATGCCACGGAAGGGCGCGAGGAAGACGGTAGCGAAGTCGAGCCCGAGCAGACCGACGAAACGCTGGTCGGCGAAGGCGAGCAGGACGACCAGGGCGGCGCCCCGGAAGACCAGCAGGAAACCGACGCCGAGCAGGCATCCTCCGACCGCGGTTCCCCCAAGGTCGATGACGAATCCGTCGAGCCCGATTCCGAGGACGGCGAAAACACGTCCGAGGGCAACACGAACGGCGAGCAGGCATCTGGCGACGACCAGGCGGCCGCAGATAGCGAGAGCGCTGGCGGTGAGGGCGAGATGTCCAAGGACGAGCTCATGAGTCAGGGCGAGCAGGTCTACGGCAACCTTTGCGCCGCCTGCCACCAGCCGGACGGCAGCGGCATGCCGGCCGCAGGCTTCCCGGCGATGAAGGGCAGTGCCGTCGTCACCGGCGATGTCGCCGCCCATATTTCCCAGATCC
The DNA here is from genome assembly GCF_040361215.1 of Salinisphaera dokdonensis CL-ES53. NCBI lineage: Bacteria > Pseudomonadati > Pseudomonadota > Gammaproteobacteria > Salinisphaerales > Salinisphaeraceae > Salinisphaera > Salinisphaera dokdonensis. The sequence goes on along the minus strand of NZ_APND01000003.1, from coordinate 279,385 downwards.
TCGAAGGCAAGGGCGCCATGCCGCCCTACAAGGGGACACTGGACGACAAGCAGATTGCCGCCGTGGTCACGTACGAACGCAACGCGTTCGGTAACGAAACCGGCGACGTGGTACAGCCTTCCCAGGTTGCCGAGCAGCGATAAGTAGGCCGCCTCACCGGCGCCCCAGGAGTTTGTGATGAGCACTGTCAATCCGACCCGCACCCACGACCATCACGGTCATGACGATCACCACCACGGGCCGGTGACGCTGGCCGATGGCGTATGGCCGTGGATGAAGCGCTGGATCGGCACCACGAACCATAAGGATCTGGGCACGCTGTACCTGATCTTTTCGCTGACCATGCTGTTCATCGGCGGCGTGATGTCGTTGGTGATCCGTGCCGAGCTGTTCGCGCCGGGCATCCAGTTTGTCGATCCCGGCTTCTATAACGAGATGATCACGCTGCATGCGCTGGTGATGATCTTTGGCGGCGTCATGCCGGCGTTCGTGGGTCTTGCGAACTGGATGGTGCCGATGATGATCGGTTGTTCCGATCTGGCGCTGCCGCGCGTGAACAACTGGGGTTTCTGGATCCTGCCGTTCGCGTTCTCCATGCTGCTGGGCACGCTGTTCGTTTCCGGTGGTGCGCCGGCCTCGGGCTGGACCATGTATCCGCCGCTGGTCATGCAGACCGGTAACGCGCTGCCTCTGATGGTGTTCGCCATCCATCTGGCCGGCATTTCGTCGATCACGGGCGCGATCAACATCGTGGTCACGATCCTGAACATGCGTGCCCCGGACATGCCGCTGCTCAAGATGCCGCTGTTCGTCTGGACCTGGCTGATTACGGCCTACCTGCTGATCGCGGTCATGCCCGTGCTTGCCGGTGCGGTGACCATGCTGCTGACGGACCATTTCTTCGGCACGACCTTCTTTGATGCCGCCGGCGGTGGTGACCCGGTTCTGTTCCAGCATATCTTCTGGTTCTTCGGGCATCCGGAGGTCTACATCATGATTCTGCCGGCCTTCGGCATCGTGTCGACCATCATCCCGACGTTCGCGCGCAAGGCGCTGTTCGGGCATGACTCGATGGTTTACGCCGTGGCCTCGATCGCGTTCCTCAGCTTCATCGTGTGGGCGCATCACATGTTTACCGTGGGCATGCCGGTCTCGGCCGAGCTGTTCTTCATGTTCGCGACCATGCTCATCGCCGTGCCGACAGGCGTGAAGGTGTTCAACTGGGTTGCGACCATGTGGCGTGGCTCGATGACCTTCGAGACGCCCATGCTGTTCGCGCTCGGTTTCGTGGTGCTGTTCACCATCGGTGGCTTTTCGGGCCTGATGCTGGCGCTGACCCCGGTCGACTTCCAGTATCACGATTCCTACTTCGTGGTCGCGCACTTCCACTACGTGCTGGTGCCGGGCGCGATCTTCTCGATCATCGCAGCGATCTACTACTGGATTCCGAAGTGGACCGGCGTGATGTACAACGAGAAGCTTGGCCAGTTCCACTTCTGGTGGAGCGCGGTCTGGATCAACGTACTGTTCTTCCCGCAGCACTTCCTGGGGCTGGCCGGCATGCCGCGTCGTATCCCGGATTACGCGGTGCAGTTCACCGACTTCAACATGATCTCGTCGCTGGGCGCACTGCTGTTCTTCCTCGGGCAGTTCGTATTCATCTACAACATGATCATGTGCATGCGCGGCGCCGGGAAGAAGGCGACCGGACGTGTATGGGAAGGCGCACGAGGTCTGGAATGGACGGTGGCATCGCCCGCGCCGTACCACACCTTCGAGCAGCCGCCGAAGATCGACCCGCGTGAACTGGCGTAAGCTGGAGCGTACTTTCAGATGTCGCCGAAACGAAAGAACGCGCTGCTGGCGCTCGCCCTCGCGGGTATAGCGGTCGGCGTCTACGTCGCCTTCTTCTTCGAGATGGCGGCCAGGTAGTCAGGCCGGTAGTCGCCACGTCCCGAGGCGTGGCGGTCGATACCGAATGGGACAGATACAGGGGCGTGCGATACGCCCGGTTCGCCGGACCACCCGCAATAGCGGGCGTGAAGCAGCGAAAGTAAAAGCAAGGAACGAGTGTTATGGCCACGCATACCAGCGAACACCACAAGTATTACGTACCGGAACCGTCGCCGTGGCCGTTCATGCTCACGGTTGCACTGTTCCTGACGCTGGGCGGCGGCGCCTTCTGGCTCAATGGCGATACGACCATTTCGCCGTATCTGTCGGCGCTAGGGCTGGCCATGGTGCTGGTGATGGTGTTCATCTGGTTCCGTGACGTCGTGCACGAGAACCGGGGTGGTGTGTACGGCCCGCAGGAGGACATGACCTACCGCTGGGCGATGAGCTGGTTCATCTTCTCGGAAATCATGTTCTTTGCCGCCTTCTTCGGCGCGCTGTTCTATACCCGCATGATCGCCATGCCCTGGCTGAACGGCGAGGGCGAGAAGTTCTTCACCAACGTCTATCTGTGGCCGCAGTACGAGGGCGCCTGGCCAACCAACGGCCCGGGCAATATCGGCGGCGACTTCGAAACGGTCAACGCCTGGCATCTGCCGCTGATCAATACGCTCTTGTTGCTGACGTCATCCGTGACGATCACCTGGGCCCATTGGGGCCTGAAGGAAGACAACCGCTGGAAGCTCTGTCTCAGTCTCGCCGCCACCGCGACGCTGGGTGTGATCTTCCTGTATTACCAGGTCGAGGAGTACATCGAGGCCTACCAGCATCTGGGCCTGACGCTTGGCTCGGGTATCTACGGCTCGACCTTCTTCATGCTTACCGGCTTCCACGGCATGCATGTGACGCTCGGCACGCTGATGCTGATCATCATCCTGCTGCGCTGCCTGAAGGGTCACTTCAGTTCACATGATCACTTCGGTTTCGAAGCCGTCGCCTGGTACTGGCATTTCGTGGACGTGGTCTGGCTCGGCCTGTTCATCTTCGTCTACATTCTTTGACGCCGATGGCCGGGCGCAGGCCCGGCCTTGTCGCCTGAGTCGCGGCCTTTGCAGTCCGCCGTACTACTGGCCGAGATTGTGCGGCTGCACGATACCGGTGAGATAGCCGATCACCAGCAGGGCGATCAACAGTAGCGACAGGCTGATTCGCCAGGTCAATGCCTGCACCGTGCGTCGCGTGTCGCCGGTATCGCGTACGAGAAATACCAGCCCCGCCCCGAGGGCCGCGACAATGGCGATCAGAAACACGACGATGAAAATCTTTACCATATGCGCATAGGGCGCTATCGCTTCGCGCCCCCTTTGTGGGGTGTATTGGTGCTGCTCGTAAGTCTCGGCCTGCTGGCCACTCTTGGCGTGTGGCAGGTCGAGCGGGGCGAGAGCAAGCAGGAGATGCTAGCGCAGCGCCAGGCGGCGAGCAAAAGCGATCCTGTCGACTTCTCTGCGGCTCTGGCCAACCGTGATGGTGCGGCGCCAGCCTATGGTCATCGTTACACGGTGAGCGGACGCATGGATGCGGCGCAGCAGATTCTTTTCGATAATCAGGTCCACGACGAGCGCATCGGTTATCGCGTATGGACGCCGGTGGTGCTGTCAGACGGTCGACGAGTGCTCGTCGACCGCGGATGGGTGCCGCTGGGGCCGAAAGGTCGTGCCGAGCCGCCGAACCCGGCCGCGCCCGATACTCAGGTCACCATGACGGGACTGTGGCGGGACTTGCCTGAGCCGGGCATGCGCCTGGGTGATAGTGCGGCGTGCCAGGTCAGCGGCTGGCCGCGGGTGCTGAACTATCCGGCGGTCGAGCAGTTGGATTGTCAATACACCGGGGCGGTAGTGGACGGATTGCTTTTGCTCGACCCGTCCGACACGCGCGGTTTCGTTCGCGACTGGAACCGCCAACTCGTTCGCATGCCGCCCGTCCGGCATTACGGCTATGCATTGCAGTGGTTTGCCATGGCGGCGGCAGTCGCCGTGATTTTTATCGTCATCAACATCAGGCGAATTCGATGAAGACACAGACCCGCGCCCGCCTAAAGCTGCTGGGTGTGTTCATGATTTTCGTGGGGCCGCTCGCGCTGGCCTATCTGCTCTACTACGGGCTGTCCTATGGTGCGGCCGGCACGAACGGCGGCGAACTCGTCGATCCGGCGATGCGTCTGCCCGACGTGGTCCTTACCAGCGCCGACGGCGAGACCCGCCAGAGCGGCGCATTGTTTGAGCAGAAATGGACGATTCTCCAGGTGGCGCCGCGGGGCTGCGGCGAGGCCTGTATCGAGAGTCTGGAAAAGACCCGCCAGATCCGTGCGTTACTACATCGGCGTGCCGCGCGCGTACAGCGCGTGCTGGTGACCGATATCGAGCAGTCGCATCCCGAGATCGAACGCCAGCCGGACCTCACGGCTTTTCGTGCACCGCTTGCCGAGCTCACGAGCGCTTTCGAAAGCCAAGATGCGCTCGTGCCGGGCACGATCTATCTGATCGATCCGTTGGGTAACTGGATGCTCTATTATCCGCCCGGCGGCGATGGCGGGGCGCTGTTCAAGGACATCAAGCACCTGCTCAAGCTCTCGCATATAGGCTAGTCGAGGTTTTCACCGTGTCGCGCTTTCAACTCAACCTGCTGACGATCTGCCTGGCCTTTGTGGTGATCACGCTCGGCGCGTTCGTGCGCCTGTCGGATGCCGGCCTGGGCTGCCCGGACTGGCCGGGTTGCTATGGGCATCTGGATGTACCCACCGCGGAAGCCGATGTGGCCGTGGCCAACGAACGTTTCGCGCACCGGCCGGTAGAAGCCCCCAAAGCATGGAAGGAAATGATCCACCGCTATGCCGCGGGTGGTCTGGGCCTGCTCATCCTTGCGATGGCGCTGGTGTCGCTCAAAGGCAGTAGCAGCCCGGACCAGCAGCGTGTGCTGCCCTGGGTGCTGGTGGTGCTGGTGATATTCCAGGCATTGCTGGGGATGTGGACAGTCACGCTGTTGCTCAAACCATTGATCGTTACCGCCCACCTGCTGGGGGGGATGGCGACGTTCGCGCTTCTGGGCTGGTGTCTGTTCCGAGAGGGGGCGCTGTTCAGCGGCTATCGCACGGTAAGGCGAGCCGGTCTTCGAATGTCCGCGGGCGCCGCACTCGTGTTGCTTATCGGTCAGATATTTCTGGGCGCGTGGACGTCGACGAACTATGCGGCCATGGCCTGTCCGGATTTTCCGACCTGCCAGACCTACTGGTGGCCGCCGACCGATTTCAGTGCCGCGTTCACGCTCTGGCACGGGTTGGGCATCAACTACGAATACGGCATCCTCGACAGCATCCCGCGCGCGACCATTCACTGGGTCCATCGGCTCGGGGCTGTAGCCATAACGCTCGTGCTGCTGGCGCTTGCTGCGATGCTGTGGCGTCAGGCACGGGTGGATAGCCGCTGGCGCGGGCTGGCGATGACTTTGGTCGCCGCACTGGGCCTGCAGGTATCGATCGGCATCTCCGTGGTGGTGTTTCACCTGCCGCTGGCCGTGGCGGTCGCCCACAATGGCGGTGCGGCCCTGTTATTATTGACGCTTATGGCGATCAATCACGCAGTCTGGAGAGCGCGCGATCATGTCTAGCGGGCACGGCTCGAGCGCTACGCTCGACCATCCGACGCTGTCGCAGCGTCTGACGGATTACTACGAGCTGTGCAAACCGCGTGTGGTGCTGCTGATCGTGTTTACGGCCATGGTCGGCATGTTTCTGGCCACTCCTGGCATGGTGCCGATCGATGCGCTGCTGTTCGGTACGCTGGGCATCGGGCTGATGGCCGCCTCGGCGGCCGCTGTGAATCAGATGCTCGATCGAAAGGCCGATGGGCGCATGGCGCGAACGCGCAAGCGTCCGCTGGTGACCGGCCATCTCGATATGGCGCAATCGGCGCGCTTCGCCGCGGCCATCGGGCTCGCAGGCATGGCCGTGCTCTTGTGGCTCGTCAATCCGCTGACCGCCTGGCTCACGCTAGTCACGCTCGTGGGCTATGCCGGCGTCTATACCGTCTATCTCAAGCGCGCGACACCGCAGAATATCGTCATCGGCGGGGCCGCCGGTGCCGCGCCGCCGGTGCTTGGCTGGGCCGCGGTCACTGGTACCGTGGATGCCCATGCGCTGATCCTGTTCCTGATTATCTTCATCTGGACGCCGCCGCATTTCTGGGCGCTGGCGATCGAGCGGCACCGGGAATATGCTGAAGTCGATATCCCGATGCTGCCGGTCACCCACGGGCTGGAATACACCCGCACCCAGGTGCTGCTCTATACGGTGCTGCTGTTCATCGTGTCGCTGTTGCCGTTCGTGACCGGCATGAGCGGGCCGCTGTACCTGCTCAGCGCCGTGGGGCTGTCGGGCTGGTTCCTGATCTACGCGATCCGCCTGAAGTACGCGCCCAAGCAGGGCCTGGCCATGCGCACCTTTGGCTATTCGATTCTCTATTTGATGGCGCTATTTACCGCGCTGCTGGTCGACCACTACGTGCCGGTGGTGTTCGGCGTCTGAAGCCCGCCTCAGGCTGATTCGTTGCCGGTGATCAGACGGTCGAAACGACGCAGTTCGTCGACCAATGCCTGCTTGCCGGCACGCTCCTCCAGTGCTTCCTCGGCCAGCGGCGCGATTGCGCTGGCGCCGGGCAGGGCGGCGTTGTCCTCGATCAGTGCACGCATCTTCGGGATAAACACGAACTGCAGCCATTCGCTGAATTTCAGCGTGTCCGCGCAGAACGGCGTGCGGCTGGCCATTGCGGCCGGCGAGGGCACCTCGTCGTGCCAGAACTCGGCGTCGCGCATTGCCCGTTCGATCGCAAGCATCTGATCGGCTAGGGCGTGGACCTGAGGAATCGTTGGCGGCATGATCGATGGTCTATGTTGGTCGAAAGTCAGGGGTGGGGCCGGCAACGGCTAGAATGGCCACCACCACGGGCTCGGGTTTTCGAGATCCACACGACACCCTTGCAGCTGAGTCGCATAGCGACCGGCGCGCGCGTTCACCTTGCCCGCGGTATTGCGCAGCCAGGCCTTGCGTTTGTAGGTCCCGCGTTTAAAGCCCGTCTGGCCTTCATGGTAGGCAAGATACTGGCTATAGGCATCCCATTTTGAAATGCCGAGCATCGCGGTGCTCTTGGCCATGTACCACCCGACGAAATCGGTCGCATCATCGAAATCGTCGCGATCCGCCCAGCCATTGCCGCTGTCGCGCTTGTACCAGTCCCAGGTGCCGTCGAGTGCCTGGGTGTACCCGTAGGCCGAGGTGATGTGGGTCCAGGGAATGAACCAGAGCAGGCGCTTGCGCGGCGGTCGGGCGTCACCGACAAAGCGCGATTCCTGATAGATGATGGCCATCTGTACGTGGATGGGCGCGCCCCAGCGGTCGTAGGCCGCATCGGCGGCATCGAACCAGCCGTCCTTTTCGTAGAAGATATCGCAGACATTGGCCGTGGCGCGCGGCGGCGCCGTGGCGCAGCCGCTCAAAACGGCTGCGAATACAAGCAGGACGAGACGATGCATGGGTAAAGCGTAGCAGAGGCTGAGACCGCAGCGCCCGTGCAGGTTATAATGCGCCGCCCGGGCACCGAGTTACGTCGCCTCCATATCCGCTGAGATATGTTAAAAAGTTATAAGAAAAGAAAAAAACAGACGTTTTCATGCAGGTAATCGCCCGATACTCTGCGCCGTCGCAGGCCGACGGTCTGGCGAACCCACCACTTGCGGATTGTTGATGAAGGCGACCCCAATTCAAGAACATACCAGCCCGCTGAACGCGCAGCAGGCGCAGCAGCTCACGGCGCTGATTGAAACACTCACTCCGATGCAGGTGACGTGGATCAGCGGTTATCTGTCGGGCATCAATGCCTCGACGGCATCCGGTGAAGTCGCCGCGCCGGCACAGGCCGCCGCGCCTGCGACGCAGAGCGAGGCCAGCGAGCCGCTGACCATTCTTTTTGGTTCGCAGACTGGCAACGCCGAAGATATCGCCGAGAGCCTGCGCGAGCGCGCCGAGGCGGCCGGCTTGAATGCCAGCACGCACGACATGCTCGATTACAAGCCGAAGGACCTGAAAAAGGAAAAGAACGTCATTGTCTGCGTGTCCACGCACGGCGAGGGCGATCCGCCGGACAATGCCGAGGAGCTGCACGCCTTCATCTTCGGCAAGAAAGCGCCCAAGCTCGACGGCCTGAAGTTCTCGGTGCTCGCCTTCGGTGACACCAGCTACGAACACTTCTGCCAGACCGGCAAGGATTTCGACGCGCAGCTGGAAAAACTCGGCGGCAAGCGCCTGACCGACCGTGTCGATCTCGACGTGGATTTCGACGAGGCCGCCGAAGCCTGGATTGAAACCGTAGTCGACAAGTACAAGGAAGAGCTCGGGGGCGGCGATCAGCCGCATCCGACCGTCACCGCCATGCCCACTGCAGGCGGGGCCGCTGCGCCTGCCGCCGAAACGTATTCGCGCAAGAACCCCTACCAGGCCGAGGTGCTCGAAAACGTCGTACTCAACGGCCGCGGCTCTGACAAGGAAGTCCATCATATTGAGATGGATACCGAGGAATCCGGGCTGGTATGGGAGCCGGGCGATTCGCTGGGGATCATCCCGGAGAACGATCCGGCCGTGGTCGAGGAGCTGATTGCCGCGTTGGGTCTATCGCCGGAAGAGAAAGTGACCGGTATCGACGGCGAGGTGACGCTCCAGCACGCGTTGGCCCACCAGTACGAGATCACCACGCTCACGCGCCCGCTGATCGAAAAGTATGCGGTGCAGGCCCAGAACGAGGCACTCGACAAGCTGTTGTCCGAAGATCAGCGTGAAGCGCTGGCCGACTACATGCACGGGCGTTTCATCATCGACGTGGTCGAGGATTACCCGATCGAAGGCATCACCGGTCAGGACTTCGTGCGCCTGCTGCGCAAGCTGCCGCCGCGGCTGTATTCGATCGCCTCCAGCCATGCCGCCAATCCCGACGAGATTCATCTCACCGTTGCGGCCGTGCGCTACGAGAGCGCTGGACGTCCGCGCCACGGCGTGGCTTCGATCCACCTGTCCGATCGCAGCGAAGACGCCCAGCTGCCGATCTATATCGACCACAACAAGAACTTCAAGCTGCCCGAGAACGACGATGCGCCGATCATCATGGTTGGCCCTGGCACCGGCGTGGCCCCGTTCCGTGCCTTTCTCGAGGAGCGCGAGGAGCGCGAAGCGAGCGGTGATAACTGGCTGTTCTTCGGCGCCCAGCACTTTCTGACCGACTTCTATTACCAGACGGACTGGCTGCGCTGGCGCAAGGACGGGCTGCTCACGCGCATGGACGTCGCCTTCTCGCGCGACCAGGAAGAAAAGGTCTACGTACAGGACAAGATCCGGGCCGCCGGCAAGGAGCTGTTCGATTGGATCGAGCGCGGCGCGACCGTATATGTCTGTGGCGATGCCAATGCCATGGCCCACGACGTGCATGAAGCGCTGCTAGAGCTGATCGGCGAACACGCCAACCTCGATGCCGAGGGCGCTGCCGGCTATCTCAAGAACCTGCAGAAGGAAAAGCGCTACCAGCGCGACGTCTATTGATCGCAGCGCGTTTTAACGCCATCTCCATAGACAGCGCGAGCCGCTGAAACAACGATTTCGAGCCAGAGCCATGAGCGACGACAAAGAACTTTCCCCGGTCGAACACATCAAGATCGCCAGCAACTACCTGCGCGGCACCATTGCCGACGGGCTGGCCGATGAACTGACGGGTTCGATCGCCGAGGACGACACCCAGCTGACCAAGTTCTACGGCTTTTACCAGCAGGACGATCGCGATCTGCGCTCCGAGCGCAAGCACTCCAAGTTGGAGCCGCATTTTCAGTTCATGCTGCGCCTGCGGCTACCGGCCGGCGTGGTAACCGGTGAGCAGTGGCTCAAGATCGACGAGCTGGCGCATCGGTACGCAAACGGCACGCTGAGGCTGACCACGCGCCAGACCTTCCAGTACCACGGCGTGCTCAAGAAGCACCTGCGCCCATTGTTGCAGGACGCCTATCAGGTCGGCGTCGATGCGCGTGGCGCCTGTGGTGACGTCAACCGCAACGTGATGGCGACAGCCAACCCGGACCTGTCGGCCCTGCATCGCGAGGTGCACGATTGGTCGATCAAGATCTCCGAGCATCTGGCCTGGAAATCCCGCGCCTACGAAGAGATCTTTCTGCAGCAGAAGCCGCAGGGCGAGGACCACGAACCGATCTACGGCAAGACCTATCTGCCGCGCAAGTTCAAGATCGCGATCGCGATTCCGCCGGAAAACGATGTCGACATGTTCGCCAACGATATCGGCCTCATCGCCATTGTCGAAGACGACAAGCTGGTCGGCTTCAATATCGCCATCGGTGGCGGGATGGGTTCGACCCATGGCGACGAGGCGACCTATCCGCGCCTTGCTTCCGTGATCGGCTTCGCCACGCCCGAAAACACGCTCGAGGCGGTCGAGGAACTGGTCAAGATCCAGCGTGACCACGGTGATCGCTCGAACCGCAAGCATGCGCGCTTCAAGTACACGATCGACGACCACGGCCTGGGCTGGATTCACGAACAGCTCGAGGAACGGGCGGGCATCAAGCTCAAGCCCGCGCGCGAATATAATTTCGAACGCAACGGCGATCCGCTAGGCTGGGTCGAGGGCGACAATGGCAACTGGCACCTGACCCTGTTCATCGAGAACGGCCGTATTGCCGATTTCGACGATAACGGCAACGCCCACTACGGCCAGTACCACGGCCCGGCCGGCCTCAAGCTGATGACCGGCCTGCGCGAGCTCGCCAAGATCCATACCGGCGAATTCCGGCTGACCGGCAACCACAACGTGATCGTTGCCAACGTCAAACCCGAGGACAAGGCCAAGGTTGAGGAACTGGTCGAACACTACGGCCTCGACGACGGCGACAAGCACTCGACGCTGCGCCATTCCGCCATGGCCTGCGTGGCCTTCCCGACCTGCGGTCTGGCAATGGCCGAGTCCGAGCGCTACTTGCCAGAGCTGGTGACCAAGATCGAGAAGATCGTCACCGATGCCGGCATCAAGGATCAGCCGATCGTCATCCGCATGACGGGTTGCCCGAATGGCTGCGCGCGGCCGTTCCTGGGCGAGATCGGTTTTGTCGGCAAGGCGCCGGGCAAGTACAACCTGTATCTCGGCGCAGGCTACAACGGCGAGCGCCTGAACAAACTCTATCGCGAGAACATCGGCGAGGAGGAAATCCTGGCCGAGCTGACCCCGATCATCGAGCAGTACGGCGCCGAGCGTAATGAAGGCGAACCGTTCGGTGATTTCGTCATTCGGGCCGGTATCATTGCCGAAACCACCGAAGGACGATTCTTCCATGAAAACGTCGGTTCGCCCGAAGCAGCCTGATTATCCGGTTCTACGCAGCGCGGGGCTTGGCCTCGCGCTGCTTGCATTGGCAATGCTCGCTTGGCCCCTGATCGGTCAGGCCCAGACCGCGCCGCCCGCCGCCGGGCAGGGCGCGGCCCCGACTCAGCAGACCACCGCGAACGCCGCCCGCAAGGACGACGTGATCCGTGAGCTGATCGGCCTCACCGACGCCGAGCAACTGGAAGCGATCTTCTCGCGCCAGTTCATCGACCGCGTGGCGAATGCCGTCGCGCTTTTCCGACCCGATCTCGACCCGCAGACCATGCGCGTGATTCGCCAGGAAGCGACATCGGTCATCCGCGAACGCATTGAATCGGGCGACGCACTGTATTCAGTGCTCTATCCAGTCTACGAGAAGCATTTCAACATCTTCGAACTCAACCAGCTGGTCGAGTTCTACCAGTCGCCCGTCGGCCAGAAGCTCGTGCGGGTGTCGCCGGAACTGCTGACCGAGTCGCTGGCGTTGGGCCGTGAATGGGGCCTTTCGCTCGTGCCCGAGATCATGGACCGCGTGCAGTCACGGCTGAACACGACGAATTAGCGTGCAGTTTCTGTAGCCTGCCGGCCACGCGCTGCCGTCGTCGTGAGGGCACCGGTTTTCGGCGGTTGGCTCGAGCGTGGCGCCGGCATTCGTCGCCGGTGAGCCTTGTGCCTTGACCTATGCCGTCGTATCGGTGTCAGCGGGGCGGCTTTCCCAGCGCCCCACACCCATGAAGATCAGGCGCAGCTGCTTCTCGGCGCGCAGCATCAGGGCGTCGTCCTCGGCGTTGTCCGGGTCCACGTCCAGAATACGCTCGGACAGCGTAATCACGGTGTTGACCACCAGATCCGAGATGGTGCGCAGGTCGTCCTGCGAGATATGCGAGAACTCGTCGAAACGGGCGAGGTCGGCCGCCAGCGCATTGGTCACGAGCAGGATCTCGTTATGGATCGCCTCGCGCATGGCCACCGTGCCGGAGAAGCGCTCCTTGACGACGAACTGGAACAGCAGTCGGTTATCGCGCACGTAATGGGCGAACAGTTCCACCGAGTAGCGCACCAGGCCCTTGAGCGGCAGCGCGGATAGCGAGGCATCGCTCAAGATCTGGCGCAGCGAGCGAAAGGTATCCTCGATCAGAGTCAGACCCAGCGCGTCCAGATCCTCGAAATGGCGATAGAACGCGGTCGGCACCACCCCGGCCTGGCGCGCGATGCGTCGCAGCGATATCGCGGAGAAGTTCGCCTCGCTCGCGACCAGTTCCAGCGCCGCCTGCATCAGGGCCTCGCGGGCTTCTCCGCGGCGTGGTGCACCCCGGCGGCGGCGCGATGACGCCTTGTCTTCGCTGCTGTTCACGGGCGGGGAGTGTGCGGACATATAAGGGGTGCTGACATGGAAAGCGACCTTAGCCGCTTGTACGCCGGATGAAAATACGTGGATTGATCAATCTTTGCGTGACGGGCCGCAGGCGCGTTGCCGAATTTCCTTGTGAACAAGTGTTGACTTGGGTATTTCGGCACCTCTAAAGTGTACACGTGTTCACTTTCATGAGGAAGCGGCGATGAAGCCTGTCGTGAAGAAATTTCTCGGTAGTTCTTTTGTCGGCGCGCTTGCCAAGCAGTTCGGTGGCGTGGTCAAGCGCATCCTGCGCATGTCGTTGCCGCATCGTCGCAAAGGCAATACGCTGACGTCTGAGACATCCACGGATGCGCCTGTCTATGCTGAAGCTGCTTGAAACACTCAAGGACTCGGCCGAGTCGACTCTCGACTCGGCTGCTTCGCGTGTCGAGAACGTTCATCGCCTGATCAGTGGCTATGTGGGCGTCCAGGCGCGCAAGCTGCGTGGCTCCGAGACGAACCGTAGTACAGATGGCAACGCCGCTGCCGACCCGGACCCGTCTGACACAGCGCCATCGGAGCACGACGCGAGCATCTACGACGTAGTGCGCGGCGTGAACCGCGAGATCGGCGAATTCGGCACGGATGTGTTCGAGATCATCGACGATGCCCGTGCGCGCCGCTCGATCGACAAGCGCGGCGACTCGAGCGACGGCGACTGACGTTCGCCGTCACCCTGCACGAGCGGGTAGAATCGCGCGGCGAATAGTCGCGGCGTTATCCAGTGTGGGGGCCGAATGGCGGTAGCGGGTTTCATACGTTCAAGCAGGGCCTGGATAGTCGCCGGGCTGATGCTTGTGATCGCCGCAACCGCGCAAGCCCAGTTTGCCGATGGCGAGATCGACGATCAGATCGGCGATCTGCGGGGACGGGTGGAGGCGCTTGGCGCCCGTGACGATGTCGAGTCCGCGGTTCGTGACCGCGTCCGCAATACTTACCAGCAATCGATCGCTTCGCTCGAGGCGGCGCGTAACGCGCGTGAGCGCACCAGGGAACTGCGCGAAAGGGCGGCCGATGCCCCGACGCGGATACGCGAGCTCAAGGCAGAGCTGCAGCAGATCGAAAGGCCGCCTTCACAGGAGTCGCTGACGGACACCTCCGGGGGCACTTTGTCGGCACGCGTGGACGCCACCAGCTCACGACTAGCCGACAGTCAGGCCAACCTGGCCGATCTGCGCGATCAGCTGACCCGGCTCGCCCAGCGCCCGGATGCCGCGCGCGATGAACTCGCCGACACGCGCGCCGCGTTGCAGATGCTCGATACGGGCGCCGACGCAGGCGATGGGCAGTCCAGCCTGCTTGCCGAGGCACAACGGGTGCAGAAGGCGGCACGCCGTGAGGCGTTGACCGCGCAGATCGAAACACTGCAACAGGAACTCAGCAGCCAGGATCCACGCCAGCGCGAACTCGAGGCCCGGCGCGCACTCGCTGAGGCGCAGCTTGCCCACGACACCGAGCTGCTGGCTGCGCTCCAGTTGGCGCTCGGCGACCGCCAGAACGAAACCGCCATCGAGTTGCGCACGGCCAGCCAGGCGAAACTGAGCGAGCTGCGCACGGCCGTCGAGCCGATTGCGTCCACGGCCCAGAAAAACGTCGAGCTGGCCAATCAGCTCACCGAGACCACCGAAGAGAGCGAAACGCTGGCGACCCGGCAGGTACGCCAGCGTAAGCGCGTCGAGGATATTCAGCGCCGCCTGAATCTGGTGCAGCGCCAGCTCGAGATCGGTGGCTCCTCCGTAGCACTGGGCGACGTGTTGCGTGCCCAGCGCCGCGAACTGGCCAAGCCCAGTATATTCGAGGCCCGTGGCGAGCCCGGCGGCTCGGACCCCGAGATCGCTTCGGCCGAGTTGATGCGTTTTCAACTCCAGCAACAGCGCGTGGAACTCGAGGATATCTCTCGTCGCGTAGCCGAGATCACCGAAGGCGAGCCGGCACTCCAGGCTGGTCAGATCGACTCGCTGCGCGCGTTGCTCGAGCAACGCCGCGATATTCTCGATCTGCTGATCGACGCCGAGGGACGGTTCATCGAGATCGGGCGGGATCTGCGGGGTCTGTCGCAGCGCTACGAGGAAACCGTCGATTCCTTCAATCGTCTGCTAGACGAGCGCCTTTTCTGGCTGCCGTCCTTCAGCCTGATGCAGCTCGACTGGTTTCCGCGAACCATTCAGGATCTACCCTGGGCCTTCGATCCCCAGGCGTGGCGGCGCGCGTTTTCAGAGATTGCGGTGGGGGCGCAGGCGCGACCGATCGTCGCGTCCGTGGTCCTGGTGTTCATAGCCGGCCTGCTTGGCGTACGCCGGCCGCTGCGCCATCGCCTGCGTATGCTGGCTGAGCCCGTGGGCAACGTGCGGCGCGATACCGCCTGGCTGACCGTGCGTGCGGCACTGATCACGGTATTGCTGTTCATACCGATCGTGGCCGTATTGTTGCTTGCCGGTTATGTGGTTCGAGCGCCCGACGAATCCGGTGCGTTCACACAGGCCGTGTCGTCGGTGTTCGTGCAGCTGGCGATCCTCGCGCTTTTCCTGGAGCCATTTGCCCAGGTCTGTCGCAAATTCGGTCTGGCGCACAGCCATTTCCTGTGGAGTGACGAGGCCCGCCACGGCCTCCATCGCATGTTGCGCTGGTTGCTGGCCATGTTGATCGTGCCGACCATTCTGGTCACCTTTACCGAAGCCTTTGACGACGACGCCAAGCGCGAAACCATTGGCCGCGGCGCGTTCATGCTGGGCTCACTGATCATTGCCTATTTCTCGTGGCGGCTACTGCATCCAGTGCGCGGCGAATTGGCCGGGGTGATCAACGCCGAGGAAGAATCGCACTGGCGGCTGGGCTATCTCTGGCTGCCTATCGCGGTGGGCGTGCCGCTGCTGCTGTTCGGCCTGGCCGGCTGGGGTTACTACTACACGGCGCTGCAGCTCCAGAGCCGATTCTTCTATTCTGCCGGCCTGCTCGGCGGCTGCTTCGTGCTCTATGCGCTCATAGTGCGCTGGCTGACGGTAGCCGAACGCCGTCTGGCGCTGACCCGCGCGCTGCAGAAACGTGAGGAGGCCCGCGAGGCACGTGCAACCCGCGATGCGGCCGCTGCAGCCGGCGAGAGCACGCCGGAGAATCTGGATACGCTCGAGATCGATCTGCTGCAGATCAGCGAACAGACCCGCGGTCTGATCAAGGTGGTGATCGCACTGATCACGGTCGCCGTGCTGTGGGTCATCTGGTCCGACACGCTGCCGGCGCTGCAGCTGCTCGATAACGTCACCCTCTGGCAATACGCCACCGAGGTCGACGGCAAATCCCAGCTCACGAGAGTCACCCTCGGGGCCTTGTTGCTGGCGCTCGCGCTTGGCGTGGTAACGGCGCTGGCGGGACGCAATCTGCCCGGCTTTCTCGAGATCACCGTGCTGCGGCGTTTTTCCATGGACGCCGGCAGTCGCTATGCGATGGCGACCCTGTTTCAGTATGCGATCGTGATCATCGGTCTGCTGGGCGCCGTCGCACTGATTGGCTTTCGCTGGTCGTCGATCCAGTGGCTGGTCGCTGCGGTGGGCGTGGGCCTGGGTTTCGGTTTGCAGGAGATCTTTGCCAATTTCGTCTCCGGCATCGTGATCCTGTTCGAACGCCCGGTCCGGGTGGGCGATACGGTCACGGTCGGCACGCTCACCGGAACGGTCTCGCGTATCCGTATTCGCGCGACCACGGTCACCGACTGGGATAACAAGGAAGTGGTGATTCCGAACAAGACGTTCATTACCGAAACGGTGATCAACTGGACGCTCACCGACGACATCACACGCCTGATCATCCGTGTGCATCTGGCGCTGGATACCGATACCGAACTCGCCGAGAAGCTGATCATGGACGTGATTCGGGACGAGCCGGTCGCGCTCGAGAATCCGGCGCCGACCGTGTTCTTCGTGGGTTATGACGACAGCGCGCTGATTTACGAAGCGCGCATCTTCTATCACGACCTCTACAATCTGCTGCCGCTGCAGCATGCCATCTACAAGCGCATGCATGCCGCGTTCATGGCCAATGACGTGGTGGTCTCGTTCCCGCAGCAGGATCTGCACCTGCGTTCGATCGACGACTCGTTCGGCGACGTGCTCGGCGCGAAACGTGAATCGGGGCAGGGCGGTGGTGGCGATACCGGTGGGTCGCCCGAGACGACGCCGACGCGCTAGCGCGCGGCAGGGTCGGCTTTAGCTGGCGCCGGTCGCGTCGTCGTTATCGGACAGGCGCCGTGGCAGCGCCTGCGGATAGTAGGCGTACATCCAGGTTTCGGTGAGCACACGGTCGTTGTGCCCAAGCCGTGCGCGCAGCTCGACCGGCGTATCGTCGGGCGGCAGTTCGCCTTTCCAGTCGAAAATTACCCGCCAGCGCCCCGTGTCCTCGACGTGCTGAACGTACGGGTTGCCGATGCGGCCATGAGTGGCGGTGACCACCGGTTCGGGCTCTGCGTCTTCGGTTAGCCGGTCGAGCGTGTCGCCGGCAAAGTCGATGACGAATTTGCGCGCGAGAACCGATTGATCCTTGTAGGTGCCCGGCCCGCCGGCACGGCCCGTACGGGTGGAAACCACCTGGGCCAGGCCGGGTGGGTAGGGTTCGTCGCCACACCAGTGCAGGCGATAGTCGAACTGCCATTCGTGCCCGGCCGTGGCCTTGTCCTGCGGGACCCAGAAGGCGTTGATGTTGTCGTAGACCTCTTCATCGGTCGGCAGCTCGAGCAGGCCGACATGGCCGGCGCCCCAATCGCCTTTGGGCTCGACCCACAGGCTGGGGCGATCCTCGAAACCGACTTCCGGATCCTGATAATGGTCGAAGGCGCGATCGCGCTGGAGCAGCCCAAAGCCCTGCGGATTCTCGTCCTGGAAGGCGCTGTACTGCACGCGCGGCGGGTTGCTCAACGCACGCCAGATGCGCTCGCCATGTCCAGTGGCCATCGCCAGGCCATCGCTATCGTGGATTTCCGGGCGCCAGTCCACGCCGCGGCGTGCGTTGGTTTCGGAAAACCAGAACATGCTAGTCAGCGGCGCGATGCCCAGGCGCTGGACAGCATCGCGCTGGAACAGGCGGGATTCGATATCCATGATCACGTTGCCCGGCCGGCTTACGTGCATGCGGTAGGCGCCGGTCACGTGCTCGCCCTCGAGCAGGGCACAGATGGTGATGACCTCGTCGCCCGGTGCCGGCTTCACAAGCCAGTAGGCGGAGAAGCGGGGGAAGGCCTCGTCCTCGCCGTAGCCGGTATCGATTGATACGCCGCGTGCAGAGAGGCCGTACTGGTTCAGGCCGCCCGGGCTACGGAAATAACTTGCGCCCTTGAAGGCCAGCCATTCCAATTCCTCGCCGCTGCGATCAACGAGGCGGAAGCCGGAGAAACCGAGGTCGTCCGGCAGCCGATCCCCCAGCTCGGGATCCTCGTAGCGAAACATATCCGCGTCGTAAGCGAGACGACGGCTACGTCCGTCCTCCACGACATGGATATCGATCGGGTCGCGTGCGTTCTGGTCGAGATGGAAGAACTCCACCGTCACT
This sequence comes from Salinisphaera dokdonensis CL-ES53, assembly GCF_040361215.1. NCBI lineage: Bacteria > Pseudomonadati > Pseudomonadota > Gammaproteobacteria > Salinisphaerales > Salinisphaeraceae > Salinisphaera > Salinisphaera dokdonensis. The sequence goes on along the minus strand of NZ_APND01000003.1, from coordinate 261,103 downwards.
GGCGTGTCGTCGTCCGCCCAGAGCGCGGCGTCCTCGCGGGTATGAACGCCCATGAAGGCTTCATAGCCGAGATCGTTGAGCAGTTCTTCGTAGCGTTTCGGGGGCGCACTGAAGGGCTTCTGCGCGAGGCTGCGCGCGTGTGCGACCAACGCATCGAAACTGAAGGGCTCGCCGTCGCCGGGGCGCTTGGCTTGGGCGAGGGCTTTCAGGGGGGAAAATGCAGAAACGCCTGCAAGTGCCGTCGCGGACACTAGCAGGCGTCGTCTACCGAGGTCTGTTTCCATATAAATTGGCCCGGAGGCCGTCAGAATACGGTTTAGGCAGGCACCATGGCGCCACGCAGCTTCTTGATCGCGGCGACCTCGAGCTGGCGGATGCGCTCGGCCGAGACACTGTACTTGTCGCCGAGCTCCTGCAGGCCGATCTTGCCGTCCTCGCGCAACCAGCGGCTCTGGAGGATATCGCGGCTGCGATCATCCAGGCTGGTCATCGCGCGCGACAGATTCGCGTGCTGATAGGTCTGCCAGTCGCCGTTCTCGATGTCGGAAGCCGGATCGTAGCCGTCTTCGGCGGACAGATAATCCTCCGGAGCGTAGCTGTCTTCATCCGACGCGCCCGGCAGCGAGTTATAGGACGTATCGCCACCCGACAGGCGACGCTCCATCTGCAACACGGTCTCGGGCTTGACGCCCAGATCGCTGGCGACGGTCTCGACTTCCTTGTTGTTCATCCAGCCCAGGCGCTTCTTGGAGCTGCGCAGGTTGAAGAACAGCTTGCGCTGCGCCTTGGTCGTGGCGACCTTGACGATGCGCCAGTTGCGCAGGATGAACTCGTGGATCTCGGCACGAATCCAATGCACCGCGAACGAGATCAGGCGCACGCCGACGTCCGGGTCGAAGCGCTTCACGGCCTTCATTAGGCCGATGTTGCCTTCCTGAACCAGGTCCGCCAGCGGCAGGCCGTAGCCCGAATAGCCGCGCGCGACATGCACCACGAAACGCAGGTTGGACAGAATCAGTTTCTGGGCGGCCTGGATATCGCCGTCGTCACGCAGTTGGCGCGCGAGCTTCTGCTCGTCATCGACGTCGAGAACCGGGATATTCGACACCGCCTGCAGATACGAGTCGATGCTGCCCGAGGCAAGCGTCGGCAAATTCATCTTGGCCGGTGAGAGAGAAATATCGTTAGCCATGTGCAAAGCCTCCTTTGGACTTTTGCTAGTTGCCACCATTCTAACAAAAATACGCGGCTCATGAGCGACTGATTATAGGGCTGGCGATATGACAGCCGTATTATTCTTAGGTTCCGCCTATCGTGGCTCGATAGCCGCCAGACGGCGATTTACGGTCAGCACACAGCCGGCCCAACCCAGCGTCACGCCGGTGGCAAGAACCGTCATGACGCCCTTGAAGCTCAGGCCGTGCAGTTCGAGGGCGCCGTCGTAAGAACGCGTCAACTCCCCCAGCGGCTTGCCCAGGGCCAGAAAGCATATGCCGAGCAGAATCAGGCCGAGTACTGCGCCGATCAAGCCATACCAGAAGCCGCTATAAAGGAACGGTCGCCGGATAAAGGCATCCGATGCGCCCAGCAGCTTCATCACCTCGATTTCCTCGCGCCGGTTCTCGATATCGAGGCGGATCGTGTTGCCGACGATGAACAGCACGGCGGCAGAGAGCAGCAGCCCGATCACCCAGGCCGAGCGCTCGATCACCGACAGGATGGCGTACAGGCGCGCCAGCCAGGCCTGATCGAGCTCGGCGCGTTCCACGCCGCTCTGCGATTCGAGATCGACCAGCAGTTCGCCGACTCCGGCTCGTGGCATGTCGGGCCGCGGTGTGACCACGATCACGGACGGCAACGGGTTGTCATCGAGTGCATCCAGCGCCGCGCCGAAGCCGGATGACTCGCGGAACTGCTCGAGGCCGGCCTGGGCCGAGATGAAGTGCGTCTCGGCAACATTATCGCGCGCACCAATGGTGTCGGCCAGCGCCTGGCCGCGTTCGTTATCGACATCATCCGATAAATAGAGCGATGCCTGGACTGCGCGTTGCCAGCTCTGGGAGAGCGTATCGAGATTGTTCATGAATACATACAGCCCGGTCGGCAACGCCAGCGCGATGCCGATGACCATCGCCGTCAACAGGCTGGCCAGCCAGCGCCGATGCAGGCGGCCGAGGCTTTCGAGCAGGCAGCGCGCATGCGCACTGGCCCAGCCCTGGGCCGGTGCTGCCAGGGTGCTGGTCGCAATACGCCGTGCCCGGGCGCTGTTCACGGCTGGCTTGCTCTTGGGTTGGCTGTTGCGCGCCATGGCTTTAGCCGTCCTCGAGATGGCCGTGGTCGAGCACGATACGGCGATAGCCGAGTCGCTCGACCAGATCGATGGCATGGGTCGCGATCATGATGCTGGTGCCGGCCTCGTTCAGGCGCGTGAACAGACGCATGATGTCGGCTGATAGCGCCGGGTCGAGATTGCCCGTGGGCTCGTCGGCCAGGATGAGATAGGGCCGGTCGACCACCGCACGAGCGATACCCACCCGTTGCTGCTCGCCGCCGGAGAGCGTGACCGGGAACTTGCGCTCGTGGGTGAGCAGGCCGACCGTATCGAGCGCGGCGCGAACCCGGCGTGCGATATCCGCATGGCCGAGTCCGCGAATCACCAGCGGCAGAGCCACGTTGTCGAACACGGTACGGTCGAACAGCAGGTTGTAGTTCTGGAATATCAGGCCCAGACGCTGGCGATAGCGCGGTATCTGGCGCCGCCTGACGTTGGCGAGGTTGGTGCCATTGATGATCACCTGACCGCGGGTCGGGCGTTCAATCAGCCCGATCAACTTCATCAGTGTCGATTTGCCGGCGCCGGAATGGCCGGTCAGAAACGCCATCTCGCCGCGGCGCAGATGCAGGGATACCCCGTCCAGCGCGATCTTGCCACCGGGGTAGCGCTTGATCACGTTCTTGAAGGCGACGATATCGGTCATGGGCTTTATTTCGCGCGAGCGCTCACTTGCGGTCGAACAGGGCGTCCATGAAATGTTCGGACTCGAAAACGCCCAGGTCCTCGACCGCTTCGCCCACGCCGATGAAGCGCAGCGGCAGGCCGAGCCGCTTGGCGATGGCAAACACGATGCCGCCGGAGGCGGTGCCGTCGAGCTTGGTGATGGTGATACCGGTCAGTCCGACCGCCTCGTTGAAGGCCACGGCTTGCTGCAGCGCGTTGCCGCCGGTCGTCGCATCCACCACGAGCATCACTTCGTGCGGCGCATATTCGTCCTGCTTGCCGAGTACGCGCTTGATCTTCTTGAGCTCATCCATGAGATGGCCCTGGGTATGCAGACGTCCGGCGGTATCGGCAATGAGTACGTCGATGCCGCGCGCCTTGGCGCGCGAGAAGGCATCGAACACCACCGAGGCTGAATCCGAGCCGCTGCCCTGGGCGACTACCGGCACGTTGTTGCGTTCGCCCCAGCCTTGGAGCTGCTCCACCGCGGCAGCGCGAAAGGTATCGCCCGCAGCCAGCATGACTGACTGGCCGGCGTCCTGGAGTTTCTTCGCCAGCTTGCCGATGGTGGTGGTCTTGCCGACGCCGTTCACGCCCACCATCAGGATCACGTAGGGGCGGGTGTGGTCCGGAATCTCGAGGGGTTCTTCGCAAGGGGTCAGAATCGCACCGAGATGTTCGCGCAGCGATTTGCCGAGATCCTTGCCGGTACGCAGGCGGCCGCCGTCATAGAGGGTCTGGAGGCGGTTCATCACCTGGCCGGTGGCATCGACGCCGACATCGGCCAGCAACAACTGGGTCTCGAGTTCGTCCAGCGCGTCCTGATCGACAGTTTCGCCGGGCAGGAGATTGCGCAGGTCATAGGTCAGCCACGAGTCGCCCTTGTTGAGGCTCGCCCGCATGCGGGTGAGAAAGCCGGGTTGCTTGAGTTTCGAGGTCTTGCGCGGCTTCGGATCGTTGGCCATTGAGTCTGCGTCGTTGCGGTTTTTGAAAGTGAAACGAACGGCCTGTGACAGCCGTCGGGTTCACGGCTGTAACGGGCGGCGCTGATCGGGCGCTACTTTAGCATCGACCTCGGTCAGGGGTGGGTCGACGAGCAGGATCGGCTGGTCGCTCGCGCCGAGGAGTCGATAGGGCAGTCCGGCGATCTCGAGATCCGCCGCCAACGCCCGCAGCGCCCAGTCGTAGCGACGCTGGTCCGCGGCCGTGGCCATGAGGCTCAGGCGCTGCTCGACCTGCTGCATGTCGGTGCTGCCGACCCATAGGGGGCGGTCGTCCTCGGCGCGGCGGCGATGGGTGCGCCACAGGCGCAGGACGCGGCGGCGCATCGGGTCCGCCTGCGTTCCGTCCGTTGCCGGTATCTCGTGTACGAGAGTGATGCTCGGCTGGCGACCGTCGTGAATTCGGGGCAACACGGACAGCTCTGCGATCCCGGTGTCCGTCACTAGCCAGCGCAGGGGCTGGGTCAGCCCCAGGCGCGGCGCGCCGAGCCAGCCGGCATGGGCGAGGGCGCCGCGTAGCTCGCCGATGGTGCCGACCGCCTGCACGTTGAGCGGCGCACTTTCACGCCCGGCGATATCCTTGATGCGTTGGTCGAGCCCGGCGTAGCCGGTGCCCGGCCAATCGCGCACCAGCGGCGGTGTGTGTTCGGCCTCGGCCTGGGCCCAGGCGCGGTAAGTGGTATCCGGCAGAATGCCGGCGACCACGGCCACCACAGCGAAACCGGCCAGCACGCTCAGCACTTGCCTGCCGCGCACGGGCTGTGGCCGCTGTCGGCGATAGCTGATGACCAGCATGTTCAGCCAACCAAAGGCGATCGTGAGGCCGATGAACAGGTCGCTTGCCCAGTCGAGGCCCAAATAAAGACGGGCCAGGGCGATCAGCACGACCCCGACCACCGTGATCGAATGATAGTAGGGGCGTTCGGTCTCCGGCCGGCCGGCAGCGATCATGATGCCGGCTAGGCCATACACGGTCGCGCAGAGGAGCAGATCCTGACCCCCGCCGGCGAGGAAGAGCGGGTCGGTCACGCCGCCGTGGAAATAGCTCGTGGGCGCAGGTATCGCCAGCCACCAGCGCAGAATCAGCGCTACCAGCGCCGAAAAACCCAGCGCCACTACCCAGTGCCCGGCCGCACGCACGTTGCCCATCAATGCGAGCACGCCGGCAAGCACCGCCGCGAACGGCAGATAGATCAGGGGCGAGCCCATCTGTGCGATCGCAAACGCGATCTGATCCGAAATCGGTGTCTGCAGGCTCTGAACCAGATAGAAAGTCAGCGCATCGAACCGGCCCGGATAGACCGGTCGTTGCCAGCCCCACATCAGCAGATAGGCGATGCCGGTGGCGAGCATGAGCAGGGCGGCGCCAACGGCGAGCGCTGGAATCTCCGGCTGACGCGGGTCGGCCAGCCTCGGGCCGAGCAGCCCAAGGCGACGATGGCGCCGGCTCCACGCCAGCAGTCGCCCAGCGTAGCGGCGCGTGGCCACCCGACCACCGGCGAGCAGAAAACGTACCGACACCGTGGTCGCCCAGATGATCGTGACGACGGCCAGCAACAGCACGGCCAGACGGGTAGCGACTTGGGCGGCGAGATCCAGCGAAGCGCCGAACACCACGCCGGGCAGGATGTAGCAGGGCGCCCAGATCGCGGTGGCGATGACGTCCATGATCAGAAAACGGGTCACCGATAGCCCGGCCGCGCCGGCGACGGTCGGCATGATCGGGCGCAGCGCGCCAATCAGGCGGCCGAGGATGATCGCCTTGCCGCCGTGATCGGAGAGGAAGCGTTCGCCACGCGCGACCAGAACCGGCGCCCGGGCAAAGCCCGGTAACGCGGTCAGATGGCCGACATAGCGGCGCCCAAGCGCGTAGCTGAGTCCGTCACCCAGCAGGGTGCCGGCAATGGCCGCCACGAAGGTGGCGCCGAGTGGCAGCAGGTTGGCGCCGATCAGGGCGCCGAACGCGAACATGAACAACGCGCCCGGCACCAGCAGCCCGAACAGGAACAGCGACTCGCCGAGCGCGATGACGAACACCAGCGCCAGCGCAGCCCAGGGATGCGTGCTGACCCAAGCCAGCAACGTCTCGAGCAGGTCGTGCCCCATCCCGGTCGTGGCGGGCGCTACGCTTGCGCGACCGCGGCGAAGGCCGCGTCGGCGGCCTCCAGCGTGCGCTGGATCGCGGTGTCATCGTGCGCCTGCGAGATGAATCCCGCCTCGAAGGCCGACGGCGCAAGGTATACGCCGTGATCGAGCATGGTGTGGAAGAACACCGCGAACTTGTCGGTATCGCAGGCCGCCACGTCGTCGAAGCGGCTCACGCGCGATGCGTCGGTGAAGAACATGCCGAACATCGCACCGACTCTTTGGGTAAGAAAAGGCACGCCGTGCTTGTCGGCACACTGCTGGAGGCCTTGAAGCAGGCTGTCCAGCTTGGGTGCGATCGCTTCGTGGACGCTGCCATCCTTGAGCCGCGACAGCGTGGCGATGCCCGCAGCCATGCCCAGCGGATGCCCCGAGAGCGTGCCGGCCTGGTAGACCGGGCCGGTGGGCGCGAGCGTTTCCATCACTTTGCTCGGGCCGCCGACGGCGCCGACCGGCATGCCGCCGCCCACGATCTTGCCGAGGGCGGTGACGTCCGGAGTGACGCCGAAATGCGCCTGCGCACAGCCGGGATGCACGCGAAAGCCGGTCATCACCTCGTCGAAGACCAGTAGTGCGCCGTACTCGTCGCAGAGATCGCGCAGGCCCTGCAGGAAGCCGTCTTCCGGGGGCACGCAGTTCATGTTGCCGGCGACCGGTTCGACCATTACGCAGGCGACATCGTCACCGTGCGCCTTGAACGCCTCGGCGACCGAGTCGAGATCGTTGTAGGTGGCGACCAGCGTGTCCTGTACCACGGCCTCGGGCACGCCCGGCGAGCCGGGGATGCCGAGCGTGAGCGCGCCCGAGCCGGCGTTGACCAGCAGCGCGTCGACATGACCGTGGTAGTTGCCGGCGAACTTGATCACTTTCTTGCGGCCGGTATGCCCGCGTGCCAGGCGCAGGGCGGTCATCGCCGCTTCCGTACCCGAATTGACCATGCGGACCGATTCGATCGAATCGACCATCGAGCAGACCAGCTCGGCGAGCTCGGTTTCCAGACCCGTGGGGGCCCCGAAGGACAGCCCCTTGCTGGCCTGCTGCTGGACGGCCTCGACCACGGCCGGATGGGCATGGCCGAGGATCATCGGCCCGAAAGAGCCGACATAGTCGACATATTCATTGCCATCGACGTCGTAGATATACGCGCCGCTGGCGTGGTCGATGAACGCCGGCGTGCCGCCGACGCCCGAAAAAGCGCGTACCGGCGAGTTCACGCCGCCGGGCGTGACACGCGCGGCGCGCTCGAACAGTTCGGCCGAGCGGGGGCCGGGGCGTTGCCATTGAGCGTTCGCGGTCTGAGTCATAAAAGATCTCCTGAAAAGTCATGTCCCTGGGGCGCGCGGGCATGCTGCGTATCAAATAGCGCAGCCAGTTGCCGGGCGGCTTCGCTGCTGTTTGGGGCGTGGAACAACGCACCGGACACCGCGACCAGGTCGGCGCCCGCAGCAATTACATCGGCCGCATTGTGCGTATCGATGCCGCCGATGGCGACCACCGGCACACCGAGCGCGCGGGCTTCGCCGAGCACCGTCAACGCGGCGGGCGGCGCGTCCGGCTTGGTACGCGAGTCGAAAAAACGCCCGAAACTGATATAGCTCGCGCCGGCGGCGATGCCGTCGCGGGCCCGCTGGATACGATCCGAGCAGCTCACGCCGATGATCGCCTTCGGCCCAAGTGCCATGCGTGCCTGGGCAATGCTGCCGTCGCTCTGGCCGAGATGGACCCCATCGGCGCCGATATCCCGGGCGAGGCGCCAGTCATCGTTGACGATGAGCGCGGCACCGACGGCGCGGGTGCGCTCGCGCAGCGCCTTTGCCAGCGCGTGGTCCGGCGCCGTATCGCGTTTGTCGCGATACTGGAGCCAGGGCGTGCCGGCATCGAGTATCGCGTCGACCCGGTCGAGTGCATCGTCGGCCAGGGTTGTGCGGTCATAAATGGCGTAGACGCCGCGCACCGTCATGCGTCGGGCGTGGGCTGGATACGGGCCGGAATACGCTGGCCATGGCCGGCCGCGAACGCGGCATCGAGCGTGCGCCAGACGTAAGCCTGGGCTCGGCGGATGGCCGTCGGGCGGTCATGGCCGTGGGCAAGCTGGGCTGCGATTGCACTGGCAAGCGTGCAGCCCGAGCCGTGAAAGACCCCCGGCAAACGTGGCCAGGCGTGGGCGACCGGTGAACGATCGGCCACGTACTCGCGGTTGATGACCTCGCCGTCGCCTTCGTCGCCGCCGGTAATCAGCGCACAGGTATCGTGCGTGGCCAGGCGCGCGCCGCAACGGTCGATATCGTTGTCACCATCGCATAGTAGGCGTGCCTCGCCTGCGTTGGGTGTAACGACATCGGCATGCGCGAAGAGCGTGTCTCTGAGTGCCTGGCCGACCGAGTCATCCGCGAGCGTGCCGCCGCCGGCCGCGCGCAGGACCGGGTCGACCACCAACGGGACATGCGGTAGCTGTCGTGCCACTGCCACGATGCGTTCGACCTGTTCCACGTTTGCGACGACGCCGATCTTGATGGCATCGAAGCGCATATCGGCCAGGGCGGTGTCGAGACAGCGAGCGAAAAACGCGGTGTCCACCGCTTCTACACCATGCACGTTCGTGGTGTCCTGGCAGGTCAGCAGGGTGATCACGGTGGCCGCGTGGGCGCCATTCGCGGCCGCCGCCTCGATATCCGCCTGAATACCGGCGCCGCCGCTCGGGTCGTGGCCTGCAATGACCAGAATATTGGGTCTTTTCATGGCTGCGGAGTCTAACATCGGGCCGGTACGGCCAAGAGCCTTATGCACAGTGAAGCAATGGCATGTTTATCGACGAACGAAAATTTTTTCCCTTGTCTTTTCAGGTAGCGGGTAAAATTTGTAAGTTTTTGATTTTAATAGAGTGTGTCGAGCTGGTTACAAAATCGCCGCTTCGGGGAAACTACTGAGAATATGCCCTTTAACGGCACTCGTGCGGGTGCTTTCCACACACTTATCCACAGCTTTTGTGCATTTCTGTTCTTTAGCGTTTTAGCTCAGTTGTTTAGCTTGATTTGCTCAACGAGTGTCTGCTCCAAAATGCAGGTTATGCACATTGTCAACGCGGTTGCCGGTACCCGAAAGGTCTGATATGACGCAAAACGTCACACTGCGGTATTTCCTAAGCATCTGAATTTAAATGGTATGGACGTTTTATTGTCGAGCCGGCCAGGCTGGGGTCGTTCGTGTCGACCGGAATGCGTGGCGCGTCCGCAATTCTTCCCCAGTTTTATCCACAGGCTCCTTGTGCCAAAGCAACACGCGCGACTCTGGATTTCAGGCTCTGATCGGCACCGAGTGTGAGTACCCGGTAGCCCGGCACTTGTAGCGTGTCTTCGGCAAAGGTCTCGGACCTTGGCAGGAACTGGCGCATGGTCGCCGGCGTAATCAGGCAGGGCCGGTTGGCGAACTCAAGCGTGGCCTGCTGATGGGCGTGGCCACACACGATCGCCCCGACGTGCGCGTGACGCTCTATTACCGCGGCGAGTGCGGCGCTGTCCTCCAGGCCGATGGCATCGATCCAGGCACTGCCGACCGGGCACGGCGGGTGATGCACGAAAACCACCGTCGGATTGGCAGACCGGCTCAGCTGCGCGTCGAGCCGATCGAGTTGCTCTGGGCCGATACGGCCCGCTTCACTGCCATCGATATGACTATCGAGCGCGACAAGTTGCCAGCCGCCGATAGTCAGAACGCCGTGTACGACTGCGCAACGCAACTGCTTCTGCATGGCGATTGGATCGTCGTGATTGCCGGCCATGGCGAGTACCGGGCGATCGAGCGTGGCCAGTCGCCGGTTCAGGCGTGCGTAGCCGACTGCCGTTTCATCGTCGACCAGATCGCCGCCGAGAATGAACGCGCTGGCATCGGGGATCTGCTGCAGGGCGTCGTCCAGCACGGTGTCGAAAGCGCGCTCGACGTCCCAGCCGTGCAGGCGCGCGCCGGCCTCGGCGAGCAGGTGAAAGTCGGTCAGATGAACGACGTGGATCGGTTTGGACATACGCGGTTAACCCGGTCTCGGCTTGCGCGTATGCTGCCATGAAGACACGTTACGGGCAGGGCGCCGGGCTCGGCCTGCGGGGAGAACCCATGTTCGACAGCGAACTGCTTACTTATCTGCGCCATGCCAGCGTGCGCGAGACGGAAGTGATGGCCGACAACCGGCGCGTCACCGCCGCTCAGGATAATGGCAATCTTCAGGTCGACCCGGAACAGGGCCAGCTGATCAGCCTGGTACTACAGCTGATGAGTGCGCGGCGCGGCATCGAGATCGGCGTTTATGCCGGCTACTCGAGCCTCTGGATTGCGCAAAGCCTGCCAGCGGGCGGCCAACTACTGGCCTGTGATACCGACGCTGAAATCACACAGCGTGCGCAGCAGGCCTGGGCTGCCGCGGGCGTTGCCGATCGTATCGAACTGCGGCTGGGGCCAGCCCTTGCCACGCTCGATAACGAGATCGCAGCCGGCATGGCCGGGCAGTACGACTTCGTGTTCATCGACGCCGACAAGGCCGGCTATATCGACTACTACGAGCGTGCACTCGCGCTCGTGCACGGCGGCGGGCTGATCATCGCCGACAACACGCTCTGGCACGGGCGAGTGATCGACCCCGACGACAGCAGTACCGACACGCAGGCGATCCGCGACTTCAATCGCTATCTGCACGGCGACGAGCGTATCGATCTCAGCCTGGTGCCGATCGGCGACGGCCTCACTCTGGCGCGCAAGCGATGATCAGACACGGATGAGCACTCATATAGGCGACGACAGCGCGGCCGAACGCAACAAGCGGCCGATATTCGATGCACTGGTTCCCTGGTTGGGCGGTGCCTGCCGCGTGCTCGAAGTCGGCGCGGGTGATGCGACCCATGCGCGCCACGCCCGCGAGCGCCTGCCGGATATCGTATGGCAGGCCAGCGACGCGCCGGGCCACCATCGGCGCCTGGTCGCAGCACTTGCCGATCGAAAGGAACTCAATCTGCCGGCGCCGCTTGCGCTGGATGTGCGTGGCGATTGGCCGGCCGGCCCGTTCGATGCGGTCTATGGTGCCAACGTGGCCCACATCATGGACTGGGCTGCCGTGCAGGCGCTGTTCGCCGGCGCGGGTCGTGTGCTCGCCGCCGGCGGCCTGCTTTGTCTCTATGGCCCGTTTCTGCGCGCCGGCGTCACGCCGGAGCCCGGTAACGCAAACTTCGACGCGGCGCTGCGGGCGCGTGATCCGGCGATGGGGTTGCGCGAGATCGAAGCGCTCGATGCGCTCGCGACCCGCGGCGGGCTGTCGCTCGTCGACGATATCGCCATGCCAAGCGATAACCGTCTATTGATCTGGCGCAAGTCAATCGCTTGAAGAAGCCCGGCGCGACTGAACGCCGCGCCGCTTTCTTCGTGCCTAGTTCACCCGGTTGCGTTGTTCGCCGGCACGAAACGCGTCGATATTTGCCGCCACGCCTTCGAGCATGCGCTGGCGCGCGCCGCGGCTGCCCCAGGCGGTATGAGGGGTCACGATCAGGTTCGGAATCGACGGATCGAGCAGGGGATGATCAGCGGGCGGCGGTTCCTGATCGAGAACGTCCAGGGCCGCGCCTGCGATCGTGCCGTTGCGCAATGCCTCAATCAGCGCCTCACTGTCGACAATGGCGCCTCGCGCGGTATTGATCAGAAAAGCCGAGTTCTTCATCCGGGCGAGGGCATCCGCGTTGATCAGATGCCGGGTGTCCTCGGTAAGCGGGCAGTGCAGGCTGATCATGTCAGCGCGCTCGAAGACCTCGTCGATGGCCACGCGTCCTTCGCGCACAGTTGTCGCACCGGGGCGTTCGGCGACCAGCACCTGCATGCCGAACGCCTCGGCCAGACGCGCCACCGCCTGGCCCAGCTCACCATGACCGACCAGGCCGAGGGTCTGCCCGTCCAGCTCTTCGATCGGGTAGTCCAGCAGGCAGAAGAATTGGCCTGCCGACCAATCGCCGCGCTTCACGGCGGCGTCGTAGCTGGCCCAGCGTGTGGCATGCGCGAGCATGAGTGAGAGCACGTGCTGCGATACGGCCGGCGTGGCATAGCCCGTGACGTTTACCACCGGAATCCCGTGCTCGGCCGCGGCTGCGGTGTCGACGTTGTTGAAGCCGGTCGCCGCCACACAGATCAGTTTGAGGCGATCGGCCCCGGCAATGGTTTCCGCATCGAGCACGACCTTGTTCGTGACCGCGATATCGACACCCTGCAGGCGCTCGGCAACGGTCTCGCGCGTCGTGTTGTGGTGCCAGTGCCATGACTCGACGCTGGACTCCAGACTCGACCATGTGAGGCCGTCGCCCATGGAACCGGCATCCAGAAAACAGCCCTGCATCGCAACTCCTTAATTTCGATATATAATGCGTAATCGTAACCGAGGCGCGGCGAAAACGCTGCGCCAGCCGGCGATTGCATGGCGCTTTCGCTCGGTGGAGCACGGTGTGGAATCATCTTTCGAACACATCGTGTAAGATGCAAGCGTTCGCCGAAAGGGGGCGGAATTAGACATCTTCCGGGTATTCAACCGAGGCTGACGAATCAATCATGATCCGCAGGACAGAAGAAAACGACGAGTCGTTGGGTAACCATCTGCCCAAGAACTGCCCGTCCGTGGAAGCACTGGAGTACGAGCTGGCGTTTCTTGTCCGCCGCTTGGAAGCCGCCCGCCGGCGCTTCAATTTCGGGCTCGAGCGTGCGCACTACCTGTTGCTGATCCTGCTGGAGCGCAAGGATCGCCAGTCGGTCGGTGCGCTCGCCGAGCAGGTCAATCTCGACGCGTCGACCGTCACCCGTCAGGTGGCGGCGATGAAGCAGGCCGGGCTGGTCGATAAGCTCGACAACCCGGACGATCGGCGTGGCGGTTTCGTCACCATCACCGATGCCGGCCGCGATGCCGCGTCGCGTGTGCGTGATCGGCGCCTGGAGCGGGTAGAACTGGCGTTCGACGAGTGGTCGGAGCAGGAGCGTCAGGAATTCGCCCGTCTGACCGCGCGTTTCAACGACGCCATGCGAGACGAGCTCAACGACGCCTGATTGCGCGGCTCGCCTCGAGCGGGCCAGCGGAAAAGCGGCGGTCGCCGGCAGCATACGCCGCGGCGACCACCTCAATAACAGGCGCGGTATTCAGCCCGCCTGGCTGGACCGGCCTTCGGGTACCGGCAAGCCCAGCTCCCGCCACAGCCCCATAGTCGGGGCCGCCTTGTTCAAGCTGTAGAAATGCAGGCCCGGCGCACCGCCGGCCAGCAGCTGTTCGCACAGGCGTGTCACAACTTCGTGGCCGAAGGCCTGTACCGACGCCTTGTCATCGCCATAACCTTCCATTTTCTGGCGAATCCAGCGCGGGATATCGGCCCCGCACATCGCCGAGAAGCGCGATACCTGGCCGAAATCGGTGATCGGCATGATGCCGGGCACGATCGGGATATCCACGCCCTTGGCGGTGACTTCTTCCATGAAGTTGAAATACGCGTCGGCGTTATAGAAGTACTGCGTCATCGCCGAGTCGGCGCCCGCCTCGACCTTACGCACGAAGTTGTCGATATCCGCCGCCGGCGTCGGTGCCTGCGGGTGGTATTCCGGATAGCAGCCGACTTCCAGATGAAACGCGTCGCCGTGGCGTTCCTTGATATGCGCGACCAGCTCGTTGGCATAGCTGAACACGCCCGGTTGCTCCATGCCCTCGGGCAGGTCGCCGCGCAGGGCCACGATGCGCTCGACGCCTGCGTTCTTGTAGTTGTCGAGCAGTTCGCCGATCGATTCGTGAGTGCCTTCGATACACGACAGATGCGGCGCGGTGGCAATGCCGGTGCTGTCCATGCTCTGTCGGACCGTTTCCAGCGTGCCGGAGCGGGTGGTGCCGCCGGCGCCAAAGGTCACCGAGAAGAAATCCGGCCCCAGCGTGGCCAGTTCAGCGCGTGCTTTTTCCAGCCGTGCGGCGCCTTTCGGGCCCTTGGGCGGGAAGAATTCGATACTGAAAGAGTTCTGCGAGATATGCGTCATGAAGTCCATCCACTTGCCGTAGCTTGGCCCCAACGACCTGCCACGGCATAAAAAAACCCGACCCACGCGCTGCGCGGGCCGGGTCCTTTCATTGGCCTGCGCTATCAGGCGGCCGCGCGGCCCTTAATAGCGATAATGGTCCGGCTTGTACGGGCCGTCGGCCGGTACGCCCAGATAGTCGGCCTGTTCCGGCGTCATCTTGGTCAGCTTGGCGTTGACCCGCGCCAGATGCAGCTTGGCGACCTTCTCGTCGAGATGCTTGGGCAACACGTAGACCTTGTTCTCGTAGCGGTCACGATGGTTCCAGAGCTCGATCTGGGCCAGCACCTGATTGGTGAAGGAGTTCGACATAACATAGCTCGGATGGCCGGTGGCACAGCCGAGATTCACGAGACGACCTTCGGCCAGCAGGATGATCTTCTTGCCGTCCGGGAAGGTGATGTGATCGACCTGCGGCTTGATCTCTTCCCACTCGTACTGCTCGAGCGAGGCCACGTCGATCTCGTTGTCGAAGTGACCGATGTTGCACACGATCGCCTCGTTCTTCATCCGCGTGAGATGATCGTGGTTGATCACGTGGTAGTTGCCGGTGGCAGTGACGAAGATATCGGCCTGTTCGACCACACCCGGATCTTCCAGATCCACCACACGCAGGCCTTCCATGGCCGCCTGCAGGGCGTTGATCGGGTCGATCTCGGTGACGCAGACGGTCGCACCCAGGCCACGCAGCGACTGCACGCTGCCCTTGCCGACGTCGCCATAGCCACAGACGATGGCCACCTTGCCGGCGACCATCACGTCGGTTGCGCGCTTGATGCCGTCGACCAGCGATTCACGACAGCCGTAGAGGTTGTCGAACTTTGACTTGGTGACCGAGTCGTTGACGTTGATCGCCGGGAAGGTCAGGCCGCCTTCTTCCTTGGCCAGGTGATACAGGCGATGCACGCCCGTGGTGGTCTCCTCGGAGACACCGGTGATCGCCTTGCCGAGATTCCTGTAGAAGTCCGGCTGCTCCGCCAGGCGCTTCTTCATGACCTTGAACAGCGCCTTTTCCTCGTTCGAGCCCGGGTTGTCGAGCAGCGAAGGATCGTCGGTGGCCTTGACGCCGAAGGTGGCCAGCGTGGTGGCGTCGCCACCGTCGTCGAGGATCAGATTGGGCAGGCCGCCGTCATGCCAGTCCATGATCGCGTGCGCATATTCCCAGTACTCCTCGGCCGACTCGCCCTTGTAGGCATAGACCGGCACGCCGGTTTCCGCGATCGCGGCAGCGGCGTGATCCTGGGTCGAGAACACGTTGCAGGACGCCCAGCGCACTTCGGCGCCGAGGGCGACGAGTGTCTCGATCAGCACGGCGGTCTGGATGGTCATGTGCAGGGAGCCGGCGATACGCGCGCCCTTGAGCGGCTGTTGTTCGCCGAACTCTTCACGCAGGGCGACAAGGCCCGGCATCTCGGTTTCGGCGATCTCGATCTCGCGGCGGCCCCAAGGCGCCAGCGAGATGTCGGCGACAACGTAATCCTGTTCGATCTTCTCGGCAGGTGTGCTCATGTTCGGTTACTCCTGATGAAATCGGTTTGACGTCACGGCGCGGCGCGCCGCTTGAAGCGCGCCGCCGGCCGCGACCGGGAAAAGTGATTCGGTCGGTTCAGGCGGCTTGGAGACCGGCGTCTTCGGCCAGGGCCTGGGCCTTGTCGGTGCGCTCCCAAGGCAGATCCACGTCTTCGCGACCGAAGTGGCCATAGGCCGCGGTCGGGTAGTAGATCGGGCGCTGCAGGTCCAGCATCGTGAGGATGCCGTAGGGGCGCAGGTCGAAATGCTGACGAATGAGCCGGGTCAGCTTCTCGTCGTCGACCTTGCCGGTGCCGAAGGTTTCGACCCAGATGGAGGTCGGCTCAGCGACGCCGATGGCATAGGACAGCGCGACTTCGCACTTCGACGCGAGGCCGGCCTTGACCACATTCTTGGCCACATAGCGCGCGGCATACGCAGCGCTGCGGTCGACCTTGGACGGGTCCTTGCCGGAGAACGCGCCGCCGCCGTGGCGAGCCATGCCGCCATAGGTGTCGACGATGATCTTGCGCCCCGTCAGGCCGGCGTCGCCCAGCGGGCCGCCCACTTCGAACTTGCCGGTCGGGTTGATATGGATCGTCGGGTTGTCGGTGAGCCATTCACCGATCACCGGCTTGATGATCTCTTCCTGGACCGCGTCTTTCAGATCGGCCTGCGAGATGCCCGGGTCATGCTGGGTGGAGAGTACGACCGCGTTGATCGCCACCGGCTTGCCGTCTTCGTATTCGAAGGTGACCTGGGACTTGGCGTCCGGACGCAGCCAGTCGAGCTTGCCGGATTTCATCAGCTCGGCCTGGCGACGGGCCAGACGATGTGCATAGGTGATCGGTGCCGGCATGAGCACGTCGGTCTCGTCACAGGCATAGCCGAACATCAGGCCCTGGTCGCCGGCGCCCTGTTCCTTGGGATCGCCGCGGTCCACGCCCTGGTTGATATCGGCCGACTGTTCGCCGAGCACGTTCATCACCGCGCAGGTATCGGCGTCGAAGCCCATATCGGAACTGGTGTAGCCGATGTCACGAACGGTCTCGCGCACGATCTTTTCCACCGGCACGTTGACGTTCTTGGCGCTGTCGGTCTTGATCTCGCCGAAGACCATCACGAGGCCAGTCTTGGTCGCGGTTTCGCAAGCGACCTTGGCAGTCGGATCCTGTGCGAGATAGGCGTCGAGAATCGCATCCGAAACCTGGTCGGACAGCTTGTCGGGATGGCCGCCCGTGACGGACTCGGAAGTGAACAGGTGTCGGCTCATAGACGTTATCTCTCTATCCGGATGAACGGATTTGAGTATACGGAAGACCTTCGCCGGTTTCCATGACAAACCGATGACCGGGCGGCTTCGCGCGTCACCACGCCGGAGAATCCAGGCGGGGCGGGCGCGAGCGGCCAATGCCGTATCGCCACCATGTTGTGGCCGGACGGCTCTGAATAGTGATGTGTGGCAGACAGTTGCCGTTGCTGCCTAAGGCAGCGCCCTCGCTGATTCGTTCAGAAACCGGCTCTCCGCGCCGCCGGCTTCCCCGGGCCCTGCTCGTTGAAAACTGCGTTCCGCAGCGAATCGACGCGCGCTGCTGAAGGCGATTGCGTTTCTCTTTCGGTCAACGTACCGTTACATCAAGTAATGTCACACTGATAAACGACAGAAATCAATCGGGGTAGGCGTCATGTTTCGATCCAAGCGACTTTCCAAGGGCGCCCGCGCCGTCATCACCGGCGCCGGTAGCGGTATAGGCCAGGCCTTCGCCATCGAACTGGCTGCCCGTGGTGGTGCTGTCGTGTGCTCGGATATCGACCAGGCACAGGCCGAAGTGACCGTCGCGCGTATCGAGTCCGAGGGCGGTCACGCGCTGGCCACCGTCTGTGACGTAACAAAGCTCGGCGACGTGGAAAAGCTCGCCCAAACGGCAGAAGACTGGTTCGGCGGCCCGGCGGATCTGGTGATCAATAACGCCGGTGTGGGCGCGGGAGGTCACGCGATCGGCGAGATGACGATGGCGGACTGGCAATGGGTGCTCGACATAAACATGTGGGGCGTGATCCACGGCTGTCACGTGTTTGCCCCGAGGCTGCGCGAGGCCGGGCGGGGCGGCATCATCAATGTGGCCTCTACCGCAAGCTTTGCAGCCGCGCCGCGTATGGGCGCCTACAACGCGAGCAAGGCGGCCGTGCTGGCCGTCACCGAAACCCTCGCCGCCGAACTGGCAGACACGCCCATCCGCGTCACCGCGCTGTGCCCGACCTTCGTTCAGACCAACATCATGAAGGCCGGGCGGATCAGCGCGTCATCGTCGAAGATCGCCGACAACCTGATGCGCTGGACCGGCGTGCCGGCAGAAAGCGTGGTCAGGAGCGCGCTGGCCGGCCTCGATCGAGGCCATCTCTATGTATTGCCGCAGTTCGATGCGCGCCTGGTCTGGCGTCTCAAGCGTCTGCTGCCCGCCGGCTATACCAAGGGCGCCGGTTTCATCAACCGGTTTGCCGCAAACGACACGCCCGATCGCGCTCACGCGTCGGGTGCTGAATAAGTAGTCCTAATTGATACTGGGAGGAGACCGGCATGGATATCGATCTCGAAAAAATGCTTGCCAAGGTCAAGGCAAGTCAGTGGGCGTTGGCCGACATCGACTGGGATGCTCCAGGCGCCGAGCTGATCACCGACGAACAGTGGCCCAAGCTCAAGGCCTTCATGTCTGATCTGATGTGGATCGAACATGTCGGCGCCCGAGGCTTTGCGGCGATGGCGCGCAAGGCCGAAGACCCGACGCTCAAGGAGATGTATACCTATTTCCATGCCGAGGAGCAGCGCCACGCCAACGCTGAGATGGCTCTCATGCGTCGCTGGGGCATGCTCGAAGAAGACGAGATTCCGCTGCCCAACATCAACCTGCGGCTGGTAATTGACTGGCTGGATACCCAGTCCGACAAGATGCCGCTGGAAGTGCTGGGGTCGGTGATCCCCATGCTGGAAGTCGCCCTCGACGGCGCGCTGTGTACCTTCCTGCTGGAGCAGGTCGACGATCCGGTTTGCCACGACGCCTTCAAGCGCATCAACGATGACGAATCCCGACATCTGGGCGTGGGTTTCCACGTGCTCGAGATGCAGGGCCACGGCAAGGCGTATCGCCTGGGCCTAAACTTCATGGGCACCGTGCTCAATCCGCGTTTGATCGTCGGTATCGCAACCTACCTGCCGTTGCTGTCTCGCATGCGCGACAACGTCGCCGCGATGGGGCTGCCGGAAGAAAAACTCTACAAGGCAATGAAGAAGTACGAACGTATCGGTGGCCGTACCGAGGATGGGCGCCGTAATCCGTGGTTCCAGCTGATCAGCCGCCACGGCCGGCTGGTGGTCGACCGGGGCAACAAGCTCTATCACGTACCGGTCGATGCCATGGTTCGGCTCACAGACTATTACCCGCGTGCGTTGCTGCGCCCGGTGCCGACCTGGGTCAAGGAACTCACCTACAAGAGCGCGGCATGAGTGCAGTCAACGGTCACGCGGCGCCGGAAAAGGCCCAGGCCACGACAGGGGCCGCGCGCAAGACGCCTGCGGCACGCAGAACACGAGTGCTGGATGTCGCCATCGTTGGCGCCGGCTTTTCCGGGCTCGGCACGGCCATTCGCCTGCGCGAACAGGGCATCACCGATATCGCGATTCTCGAACGTGCAGACGACATCGGCGGTACCTGGCGGGACAATACCTATCCAGGTGCGGCCTGCGACATCCCGTCCAACCTCTATTCGTTCTCTTTCGCTCAGAACCCGAACTGGTCGCGCGGCTATTCCGGCAGCGCTGAGATTCTCGACTATATCCATCACCTGGTCGATCGTTTCGACCTGCGACCGTTGATGCGTTTTCGGCATGACGTCCAAGGCCTCAAGTTCGACGAGGCGCGCGGCATCTGGACGATCAATATTGCCGGCAAGCAAAACGTCTACGCGCGTTGCGTGGTCTCAGCCCAGGGCGCGCTCGCCAACCCGTCGCTGCCCAACATTCCCGGCATCGACCGCTTCGGCGGCAAGATTGTCCATAGCGCCCGTTGGGACAACGACTACGATTTCGACGGCAAGCGTGTCGCCGTAGTCGGCACCGGTGCGAGCGCGAACCAGATCGTGCCGAAGCTCGCCAAGCAGGTGGATTTCCTCAAGGTCTTCCAGCGTACGCCGGCCTGGATTTTGCCGCGGCTGGATTACGAAGCGCCCGACTGGAACAAGACGCTGTTCGAGAAACTGCCCGCCAGCCAGACCGCGTTCCGCAATGCACTGTTCTATGCACATGAGGCCATGGCCAGCGGTGTGATCTGGAACACGCCGGTCACGCGGCTACTCGAAGGCTTGGCCAAGGCTTACCTGCGTCAACAGGTTCCGGACGCCTGGGTACGTCGCCAGCTCACCCCGCAGTATCGTATCGGCTGCAAACGTCTGCTCATATCGAACGACTACTACCCTGCGCTCATGCGTGACAACGTCAAGCTCTACACGTGGCCGATCGACAAGATCTGCGAAAAGGGTATTCGTACTGCCGAGGGCATCGAGCATCAGGTCGATTGCATCGTCTTCGCTACCGGCTTCGCAGTGCCCAAGGCCGCGGCACCGTTCCCGATCACCGGCGTGGATGGTCGCCAGCTCGACGACGAATGGGCGCGCGGTGCGACGGCATACAAGAGCGTGAATGTTTCGGGGTATCCGAACCTGTTCATGACCTTTGGTCCGAATTCCGGGCCGGGTCACAATTCCGCACTCTCTTATATGGAGCCGCAGATCGACTACATCGTGCAGGGCATCAGCACGATTCTGGAATACGATCTACGCGCACTGGATGTTCGCGAAGAGGCGCAGGCAAAGCACAATGTCGAGCTGCAAAAACGCCTCGCAAAGACTAATTGGAACTCGGGGTGTTCGAGCTGGTATCTCACCGAGGACGGCTTCAACGCCACCATGTATCCGGGCTTCGCCACCCAGTACAGGAAACAGATGGCGTGTTTTGTCAACGAAGACTATGAAGCACGGCGCTACAACCCCGAGTTCTCGCGAACGGTGGCCGGTTGACGCTCATCACCCTCGGTCGGGATCAGCGCGCCGCTTATGGTGTGCCGGGCGAGTTGCATGGGGTCACGAAAAGCCGGGTCGCGAGCGACCCGGCTTCGCCGGATTCAAGGCTGGTCCGGTTGGTTTCGGTTAGACGTTCCTGCGCTTGCGTGCCACGTAGCCGAGGCCGAGGAGGCCGAAAGCGAACATGGCCAGCAGGCTCGGTTCCGGCAGGTCCCGGACCGACTGCAGCACCACGCCGCCGGTATTTCCGACGAGATAGAGGTTGCTGAAGCCCCCGTTCGGGCGCATGAACTCGCTCCCGGCGATCTGGAACGTTCCAAAACCGAGGCCGTTCGCGTCGCCGCTCAGCGAGCCGAACAGGATCGAGCTTTCGTGGTTCGGCTGCCCGATAAAGAAATCGACCACATCGTTGGTGTCGAGCGAGCCAATCGTGAACAGCAGATTGTTCTCGAAGAAGCCGGCGTTGTTCCGCGCGTAGCGAGCGAAATCTATGGCCAGAAATTCATTGACGCCCAGCACGTTGCGCTGATTCGCATCGACTGACACGCCCACGCCGTATCGGTCCGGCCTGCCGGCAAATCGGCCATCGCCGTTGTACTGGAACAGATCCCGTTCACGGTAGTTATCGGTCTGGGCGAACGGCGCGCGGTAGCGAAATGCCCGCACGCGCAAATCATCGAACGTGGACTGATGGCCGAAGTTTACGTCAGCGCCCGCGGCATTGAAGAAGTCGATCTGCGTGGCGGAGGCGATGCCGGTAAAGGCGAGGCCGGCGAGCAGCGCTGCCGCGGTGGCGAATGATTTCAGCATGGAGATCCTCAAATGTTTAGAGCAAGAGCCGACGAGCGCGGCTGATCCCTGTTAGCAATTGTCTTGCCATGCGGTGAATCGCAGGCAGCTCAATCACTTGCAATGCGATTGAGGCAGCGCGAGCCCGATTGCGTAACATTTGTCGACAGGCGATGTCGTCGGTTTCGACAGTCGAGTGCCGCCGTGGCTGACAGGAAGGCTCGGACAGGCCCTGCTATCGGAGCAGTCACGCCACATGCATATCCACTGCCTATGTGACATGCGCTGTCATCCTTTCCGACTGGCGAGTCTGGTTTTGTAAAGAATTCCAGACACAAACTGTGCTGCAGATCGCGCGAATTAGGCCCTTGGTCGATAGTCGAGCCAGCGCATCGACGGATTCGCGGGTCGAGAAAGTCTTTTTCTCAACATTCTTGTGCGCCGGCGTATCGGCATACGAAGGCGCATTTTTCTCGGCAATACTTGATCGGCGCCGTCCGCGCGGCGGCTGGATGTGCCGAGCGACGTAAAAGTGGATGCTTGGTATGTGTCCTGCGCGCATCGCGACGAGCGTGTTGTAAGAACGGCCGACAACACTTCGCTTCGAGCGCCTGTGGTCGCCCGACCCATGGGCAGTCGCTCGCGGCATGCGCAAACGACTGCCTGAACCATCGGTGGCTGTTTCGGTGCGTTGTCTACGGTTTGGCAATCGCCCGCCAGAGCATCTCGAACAGCACGTTGACCTGGTCGGTCAGCGACGGCTCCTGCTGGCGCAGGTTCTGCATCTGGATCAGGCGTGCGAGCACGCCATAGAAATAGTCGAGCAGGATTGCCTCGCTGACCTGGTCGTTGAGAATGCCGCGTTCGCGGCCCTCCGCCAGCACTTCCATGAACAGGTTGGTCAGCCGGCGCTGTTCGTCGGTGACGTCGTAGCGCATCGCGCCCGGGTAGACCGAGCCCAGGATCATGCGCGCGACCTTTGGATGCTGCTCGAAGAAGTCGAGCACCACCCAGAACACTTTCCTGAGCCGGTCCTTGTACGTCTCGATACCCACCAGATGGTCGGTCATGCGCGCGGCGAGCGCGTTCGCCCAGTTGAGCACGCAAGCATCGAGCAGGGCCTGCTTGTCCCCGTAATGACGATAAATGGTCTGCAGCGACGCGCGGGCGGCGCGCGCGATCTCGTCCAGACGGACTTCGTGAAAAGGGCGTTCGGCAAACAGATCGAGCGCAGCGGACTCGATTCGTTCGCGCGCAGCCGCGGTGGCGGCCGTGGTTGCTGGCCGGTAGGTCTTTGTTGGATCGCTCATCGTGCGGGCATTCGGCGGGTGTACATATGGTTACACTACAACAAAAAGAAAATTTAGTTTTCCGTTATTGTTGACATCAAGTGATGACAAAGACTATCAATACGCGAAACCACGTCGCTTTAGTGCGGCGCAGCAAGTGTAACCAGTGTTACGACACGTCTTTGAATAATCGAACAGGACAGTCTCATGGCGGCAGAGAGCGCGAACACCCAAAGCACGGGGCGATCGGATTCCTGGGCGATGAAAGGGCCGGGCGGTCGTATCGCTATCGTGGCCGGCGTGCGAACCCCGTTCGCCCGTATCGCAACCGCCTTCCGGGACGCTGACGCCGTCGATCTGGGCGCGATGGCGGCAGCCGAAGTGCTGGCGCGTACCGGCCTGGCCGCGAGCGAGATCGAGCAGGCCATTTTCGGCATGACGGTAATGAAGCCGGAGGCGCCGTTCATCGCCCGGGAGATCGTGCTGGCTTCCGGCATGGACCCGCGTACCGACGCCTGGTCCATCACCCGGGCCTGTGCGACCAGTTTTCAGACCGCTGCTAGCGGTGCTGACGCGATCGCGCTCGGTCATGCCGATATCGTGATGACCGGTGGAACGGATTCGACCTCCGATATCTCGGTACCGCTGTCCAAACGCCTGTCGGATGCGCTACGCGACGCTTCCCAGGCACGCACCAACGGCGACCGGCTCAAGGTGTTGTCGCGGCTGCGTCCGAAGGACCTGATTCCGCGCAAGCCGTCGATCACGGAATACTCCACCGGCAAGACCATGGGCGAATCGGCCGAGCAGATGGCCAAGACCTGGGGCGTGACCCGCGCCGAGCAAGACGATCTGGCCCATGCGTCGCATAGCAACGCAGCAGCCGCATTGGCTGACGGGCGGCTGGATGAACAACGCATGACGGCCTTCGTGAACGCCGGCGGCAAGACCGTGCCGGTGTCCGACGACAACCTGGTGCGCAAGAACAGCCAGCGCGAGGGCTACGACAAGCTCAAGCCGGTATTCGACAAGAAGCTGGGCAGCGTGACTGCCGCCAATGCCAGCCCGCTGACGGACGGCGCGGCGGCAATGATCCTGATGAGCGAAGAGCGCGCGAAAGCGCTGGGCTACGAGCCGCTTGCCTATATCCGCAGCTATGCGTTTGCGGCCAAGACGCCGGAACGCGATCTGCTCATGGGGCCGGTGCTGGCCGCGCCGGTGGCTCTGGAGCGCGCTGGCCTGTCGCTATCCGATCTCACGCTCATCGACATGCACGAGGCTTTCGCCGCCCAGGTCGAGGCCAATATCCGCGGCATGGAATCCAAGACCTATCTCAAGGAGATGTCCGGCCGCGGCCCGCTCGGCACGATCGATCGCGACATTCTCAACGTCAACGGCGGTTCGATCGCCTTCGGCCACCCGTTCGGCGCCACCGGCGCGCGCATCCTCATTCAGACCGCGCATGAGCTCAAGCGCCGGGGTGGTGGACTCGCGATGACCACCGCCTGTGCTGCCGGCGGTATCGGCGCCGCCATGATCCTCGAGCGAGACTAGCGCAGGCCCCGGACGCCTTGGCTTCACGCCCCCTTTGAGAATCGAGAGCGACCAGAACATGAGTACAGCGACAGCAACGAAGCAGGCCGCGGCCTCCGCGCCGGCCGGCGACGACATCTTCAAACTCGAAAAACGCGACGACGGTATCGCCGTCCTGCGTTTTGCCGTACCGGGCGCGAGCCAGAACACGATCAAGGCGGAATTCGCGGACGCGTTCGACCGCGTACTCGAAGCGATCGAGCGCGACACCGAGATCATCGGCCTGGTGCTGATCTCCGACAAGCCCGGTTCGTTCATGGCCGGGGCCGATATCGGCCTGTTCAGCCAGGTGAAGTCGGCCGCCGAGGTCGAAGCCTTGTCGTTGGCAGGTCAAGCCGGCTTCAAGCGGCTGTCGAAACTGCATGTGCCGGTCGTCGCCGCGATCGACGGCAGCTGTCTCGGCGGCGGGCTCGAAATGGCGCTGGCCTGCGATGTGCGCATTGCCGCGGATACGCCGGCGACCGCGCTCGGCGTCCCGGAAGTCATGCTCGGCCTGTTGCCGGCGGCCGGCGGCACGCAGCGCCTGCCGCGGCTGGTGGGTATCCCGGCCGCGCTCGATCTCATGCTTACCGGCCGCAAGCTGCGCCCGGCCCAGGCGAAGAAACTGGGACTTGTCGATGGCGTCGTCCCGCCGGAATCCTTGCTCGACGAGGCCATTCGCCGGGCCCGTTCTGCAGGCAAGCGCTCGCTGACGAGTTCGCCCTCGGTGATCGGTCGGGCGCGCGAGCGTGTCGGCGGGGGCGTTGCGGGGCTCACGGCTGCCGCGCTAGAAGATAACTTCGCCGGGCGACGCGTGCTGTTCGATCAGGCGCGCAAGCAGCTGCGCGCCAAGACGCACGGCCATTACCCGGCGCCGGAACGCATCATCGATGTGGTCGCGACCGGCTATGCCAAGGGCGTCAAGGCCGGCTATGCCGCCGAGGCCAGGGCGTTCGGCGAGCTGGCGATGACCGAAGTGTCCAAGTCGCTGCGTCACGTCTATCACGCCACGGAAGCGCTCAAGAAAGCGACTTTTGTCGCGAAGAATGTGAAGCCCAGAGAAGTGCGCCAGGTCGGCGTGCTCGGCGCCGGTTTGATGGGCGCGGGCATCGCCGCGGTCACGATCGACAAGGCCGGTCTGCCGGTCCGTCTAAAGGACGTCAGCGATGAAGGCCTTGCCCGTGGCATGCAGCAGATCAACGCGTTCTATGCCAAGCGGGTCGCGAAGAAGGCGATGACCCGGGCGCAGGCGGATCGCTGTCGCTACCAGGTCACCGGCACCACCGACTACAGCGGTATCGGTGCGTGCGACATGGTGATCGAAGCCGTGTTCGAGGATCTGGAACTCAAGCAGGCGATGCTCGCCGATGTGGAAGCCGCGGCCGATGCGCGTGGCAACAGTGACTGCATTTTTGCCACCAATACTTCGTCGTTGCCGATCTCGGAGATCGCGGCGAAGGCCAAGCGGCCGGAAAACGTCATCGGCCTGCATTACTTCTCGCCGGTCGAGAAAATGCCGCTGCTCGAAATCATCGCCACCGAGAAGACATCCAAGAAGACGATCGCCACCGCGGTCGCGTTCGGCAAGGCCCAGGGCAAGACCGTGATCGTGGTGGGCGACGGGCCGGGGTTCTATACCACCCGGGCCCTGTCTCCCTATCTGAACGAGGCGTCACGGCTGCTCGCGGAAGGCGCGGGCGTGCGTCAGATCGACGAGGCGCTGGTCAATCACGGCTTCCCGGTCGGCCCGATGACGCTGCTCGACGAGGTTGGCGTAGACGTGGGCGTGAAGGTCGGGCCGATCCTCGAGGCCGCCTTCGGCGAGCGCATGTCAGCCCCCAACGCATCGGCGAAGATGATCGAGGCCGGCCATCTGGGCCGTAAATCCGGCAAGGGCTTCTACGATTACACGGTGAAGAAGAAGAAAGGCGAGAAGCGGCCGGTCAACGCCGAGCTCGAAAAGCTGCTCGCGGAAGAGCGTGACGGCGGCCGCCGCCCCGACGATGCCGAGATCGTCGAGCGTTGTACGTTGCTGTTCGCCAACGAGGCGGCGCATTGCCTGTCCGAGCAGATCATCACCGAGCCCATGCACGGCGATATCGGCGCGATCTTCGGCCTCGGCTTCCTGCCGTTCACCGGCGGGCCTTTTCGCTATATCGACACGATGGGCGTGGCGCTGTTCGTTGACCGGCTCAACGCCCTGGCCGACAAGCACGGCCCGCGCTTCGAGCCGGCACCGATTCTCAAGACGATGGCCAAGGCGCAGTCCGAATCCCATCGCCGCTTCTATTCCTGATTCGCGGCGCCTGTCGCCGACTCGTTACGCATAGCCCGGAGGCTAGCCATGTTCGAAAAGCTCATGCACTGGATGCAGGCCAACAACGTCCTGCCCAGGATTTCCGATACTGAACGCCAGGCGCTTGAAGCCGGCGACGTGTGGATCGACGGGGAATTCTTCAGCGGCCACCCGGATTTCCGCCGCATGCTCGATTCGCGCTACGGCAGGCTCAGCGCCGAAGAGCAGGCCTTCATGGATGGTCCGGTCAACGAATTGCTGTCGCGCGCCGACTGCAACGAGATCGCGCTCAGCCGCCGCGTGCCGCAGGACATCGTCGACTACATGGCCGAACAGGGCTTCTTCGGCCTGATCATCCCCAAGGCTTACGGCGGCAAGCAGTTCTCCACGCTGGCGCGCTCGGCGATCATGGCCAAGGTGACGCCGCATTCGGGCATTCTCTCGACCTACGTCGTAATCCCGAACACGCTGGGCGCGGCCGAGCTGCTGGTCGAATACGGTACGGATGATCAGAAAGAGCATTACCTGCCGCGGCTGGCCAGTGGCGAATACCTGCCGTGCTTCGGCCTGACCGAGCCGACCGCCGGCTCCGACGCGGCCTCGATCACAGCTGATGCCGAAGCCTTTCGCGACGACAAGGGCGACGTCTCCCTGCGGCTGAATTTCCGCAAGCGCTATATCACCCTTGGGCCGGTGGCCAACCTGATCTCGCTGGCCTGTGTGCTGCGTGATCCGGACAACCTGCTCGGCAAGGGCGAGGCGCCCGGCATCACCGTCGTGCTCATTCACGGCGGCACGCCGGGGCTCAAACAAGGTGATCGGCACGAGCCGATCGGCGAAGCTTTCCCCAACGGCCCGCTCGTCGGCGAGAACGTGGTTGTGAATGCCGACAATATTCTCGGCGGCCGTGACATGGCCGGCAGCGGCTGGCGCATGCTCATGGAAAGTCTCGCCGGCGGGCGCATGGTGTCGCTGCCGGCGAGCGCGATCGGCAGCATCCGTACGGTGTCCGCTGTGACCGGTGCCTATTCCATGGTGCGCCAGCAGTTCGGCCTGCCGATCGGGCGCATGGAAGGGGTGGCCACGCCCATCGGCCGTCTGAACGCGCTGGCCTACATGACCGAGGGCGCGCGCGTTTTCGGTTGCACGGCCGTCGATGACGGCATCAACCCGCCGGTGGTTTCCGGCGTGATGAAGGCCTACACGACCGAGCTCGCGCGTCAATGCGGCACGGATGCGATGGACGTGTTCTCGGGCGCCGGCGTGATGCAGGGGCCGAACAACATCATCGGGCGCGGTTACTGCAGCGCACCGGTCGCGATCACCGTCGAAGGCGCGAACATCATGACGCGTACGCTCATGGTCTTCGGCCAGGGCGCGATCCGGTGCCACCCGCATGCGCTCAATGTCGTTCACGCGGTCGAAAACGACGACGCCAAGGCGTTTTCAAAAGGCATGCGCGGCTGGATCGGCCACTTCTTCGCGAACATGGGCCGGACGCTCGGCCATGGCCTCACCCGTGGCGCATTCGTACGCGTGCCGGACGTCGACAAGGCCACCAAGCGTTACTACAAGAAGCTTGGTTGGGCCGCGTCGCGATTTGCCTTCTTTACCGATCTGGCACTTTTCTTCGTCGGCGGCAAACTCAAGGTGCGCGGTAATCTCACCGGTCGCTATGCCGATGCGCTGGCCTGGATGCTGCTGGGCTTCTCGACCCTGCGGCGCTTCGAGGCCGAAGGCCGCCAGCCGGCCGATCTGGCACTGGTGCATTACTCGTTGCGCCTGAGTCTCGCCAAGGTGCAGGAGGCGTTCGAAGGTATCTACGAGAACTTCGACGGCCCGCTCGGCAAGGTGCTGCGCGCTGTGTCGCTGCCATTGCTGCGGATCAATCGTCTGGCCCGTCTGCCGGACGATCATATGGCTGTGGCCTCGGCGGGCGTGTCCCAGCGTATCGATGCGCAGTCGCGTCGACTGAACGCCGATATCTTCATGCCCGAAAACCCGGATTCCGGTGTGGGCAGGCTGTTCGATGCCTTTACGCGGGTGCATGAAGTCGCGCCGCTGCTGGAACGCGTCAAGACCGCACAGAAGGACGGACGGTTGCCGGCTGGCGATGCCGACGCCCTGGCGAAGGCCGCTCTCGAAGCTGGGGTACTCGATGCGGACGAGGCGGCGCGTGTCGATGCGGCCCGCACGGCTCGCCTGGCGGCGATCGAAGTCGATGTGTTCGACGAAGACGAATTCTTCGCTCGTGCAGTCAGCAACCCGAGCGACCCGCGCCGCAAGGCCGCGTAGGTCTTATGTTTCGAGTTGCCGTTCGTGATCCCCATGAAGGGCTGCGCGCATGAGCAATTCGTTGCTGCAGGGCGTGCGCGTGCTGGATCTGACCCGGCTGCTGCCGGGCCCGCATGCGACGCAGCTGCTCGCCCAGCTGGGCGCCGAAGTGATCAAGATCGAGGACCCGGACGGCGGCGACTACGCGCGTAGCCTGTCGCCGGCGTTGTTCGAGCAGGTCAATCGCGGCAAGGCCTCGATCACGCTGGATCTGCGCGACGCGGCAGACGTCGAGGCCTTCAAGGGCCTCGTTGCCGATGCCGACGTGGTGATCGAATCGTTCCGCCCGGGCGTGATGGAACGCTTGGGCTGCGGTTACGACACGCTGGCTGCGATCAACCCGAAGCTGGTTTACACGGCATTGACCGGGTATGGCCAGACCGGGCCGCTGCGCGATGCGGCCGGGCATGACCTGAACTATCTGTCGTTGTCCGGCGTGCTCGACCAGAACGGCACAGCCGGAGGGCCGCCGGGTATATCGAACGTGCAGATCGCCGATCTGGCCGGTGGCGCGCTGACCTGTGCCGTGGGCGTGCTGTCGGCTGTGATCGGTGCACGGGCGAGCGGGCAGGGCAGTTTCGTGGATTCGGCCATGCTCGATGGTTCGCTGGCGCTGCAATCGGTGGCCATGGCGACGCGGGCCGATCTAGGACAGACCCAGCCGCGAGGGGCCGACATCCTGACCGGCGCGCTGCCCAACTACCGTGTCTATAAATGTCGCGACGGGCGCTATCTGGCGGTCGGCGCGCTCGAGCCGAAATTCTTTGCGCGTTTGCTCGCAAAACTGAATCCGTTGCCTCCGAATAAAGCGCGCGGGTCGAGCCAAACACCAAAACCAAAATCGGCCGAAAAGCGACCCTCGTCGTCCGCTAGAAAAACATCAGGCTGGGCGGACAAAGTCAGCGACGCGCTTTCCGATCCGCGTCGAGCGCGCGTACTCACCAAGCCCGTGCACTGGGGTTTGGCGGCGCTGTTTCGTAGCCGGCCTCGTGATGCCTGGGTGGCGCTGCTGGACGGCGCCGACGCCTGCACCACGCCCGTGCTCACGCTCGAAGAAGCACTCGCGCATGAGCAGACCCGGGCGCGCGGCATGCAGCAGGGCGACGCGCTTGGCTGCCCGCTGCAGTTCGACGGCAGCGCGCGCGACGCACTGGCGCCAAGCCCCGCCCTGGGCGCGGATAACGAGCGGCTGCTCAATCGCCGGTAGCCCTTCGCGATTTGGGGCTGTTCCGGCGGAATGGATAGACTGCGAGGCATTACACCAGACAAGGAACGCGAATGTCCCTCACCGATTCCACCATGATGCCGCTGGGCAAGAAAGCACCCGAGTTTTCGCTGCCGGACACGGTGTCCGGCCAGACCGTCTCGTTCGCGGATGTCGCCGGCGAGAAGGGCACTGTGGTGATGTTCATCTGCAACCATTGCCCCTACGTGCTTCACCTCATCGACGAGGTTGTGGCGGTGGCGAACCACTACCAGCCGCAGGGCGTGGGTTTTGTGGCGATCTCGTCGAATGACATCAGCACGCGGCCTGAAGATGGCCCCGAGCAGATGGGCGTCTTTGCGGAAAGCCGCGAGTTCGCTTTTCCCTATCTCTACGACGAAAGCCAGGAAGTCGCCAAGGCCTACGACGCGGTCTGCACGCCGGATTTCTTCGTCTTCGATGCCGACGGCAAATGTGCCTATCGCGGACAGTTCGACGAGTCGCGGCCGAAAAACGGCATTGCGGTTACCGGCGCCGAACTGCGCGCGTCCCTGGACGCGCTGCTCGACGGTGACATGATCCCGGCCGATGTGCAGGTTCCCAGCCAGGGCTGCAGCATCAAGTGGAAGGCCGCCTGATCTGACTCTCAAAGCCGCGCTTGTTCGCAGGCGCGGCATTCCTTGCGTGGGTTTCATGTTGCCCTGAGCGGGCAGCTGGCAGCGCGAAGCGGCTGTCGCTTATTGAACGCCCAGAGGATCGATACGGTTATGCCCGAGGGACGCGTACGGTGCTTGCGGTGTATGGTTTGCACCGGTTTATAACAGGCGCCAAGCGTTTAGAGGAGAGAGCATGACCGGCAATACCCAGACCTATCCCGATGTCTCGCTGTTGATCAACGGCGAGTGGAAAGCCGCGGCCGGCGGCGACACGCTGCCGGTGATCAACCCGGCAACGGGGGAGACTATTGGGCACCACGCCCACGCACGCCAGGCGGATCTGGACGCGGCACTGGAAGCCGCGGATGCCGGCTTCAAGCAGTGGCGCAGCACGCCCGCGGTCAAGCGCGCGTCGATCCTGAACAAGGCGTCGGCGCTGCTGCGCGAACGCGCCGATGATATCGCCCGGCTGATGACCATCGAGCAGGGCAAGCCGTTGGCCGAAGCCCGCGGCGAAACGCTGGGCGCAGCCGGCACGCTCGACTGGTTCGCCGAGGAAGGCAAGCGCGTCTATGGTCGTGTGATCCCGGCGCGTGCGGACAACGTGCAGCAGATCGCGAGCAAGCATCCGGTCGGGCCCGTCGCGGCGTTCACGCCGTGGAACTTCCCGCTCAACCAGGCGGTACGCAAGGTCTCGATTGCGTTGGCCGCAGGCTGCTCGATCATCCTCAAGGGTCCGGAAGAAACACCGGCCTCGGTCGCCGAACTCATCCGCTGTTATGTGGATGCCGGCGTACCGGCCGGGGTAGTGAACCTGGTCTACGGCGTGCCTGCTGAGATTTCGGAATACCTGATTCCGCACCCGGTGATCCGCAAGATCTCGTTTACCGGCTCGACTGCCGTGGGCAAGCATCTCGCCGCCATGGCCGGTGCGCACATGAAGCGCAATACCATGGAACTGGGCGGCCACGCGCCGACCATGATCTTCGACGACGCCGACATGAAAGCGGCGGTGAAGATGGCCAGCATCGGCAAGTTCATGAACGCCGGGCAGGTGTGCATCTCGCCGACGCGTTTCCTCGTGCAGGAAGGCGTGTACGAGGAATTCGTGGACCAGTTCGTCAAGGCGGCCGGTTCGATCAAGGTCGGCAATGGCCTGGAAGACGACACCCGTATGGGCCCGCTCGTGCACGATCGGCGTCCGGGCGCGGTCGGCGACATGATAGACGATGCGAAAAGCCAGGGTGCGGACGTGCGTCTCGGCGGCAAGGCAGCCGATGGCCCGGGTTATTTCTTCGAGCCGACGGTGCTGACCAATCTCACCCCCGAGATGAAGATCATGAACGAGGAGCCGTTCGGTCCCGTGGCCGCGTTCAGCACCTTCAAGGACACGGACGAGGCGATCGCCGAGGCCAACCGTCTGCCCTACGGGCTGGCCGCCTATGCGTTCACGTCGTCGATGAAGACGGCGCATCGTATCGGCCAGGAGATCGAAGCCGGGATGATCTCGATCAACCACCTCGGGCTGGCATTGCCGGAAACGCCGTTCGGTGGTGTGAAGGATTCCGGTTACGGCTCGGAAGGCGGCAGCGAGGCGATCGAGTCATATCTCGAGACGCGTTTCGTGACCACGGCTGCGATCTGATCGATCGTTTGGCCAGACGGTTCTGAACGGCCTTAACAGGCCATAAAAAAGCCGCGCAGAGGGAATCTGCGCGGCTTTTTATTGCGTGCCCGATCTCAGCTGGGTATCAGGCGCCCCATGAGACGCCAGTAGTTGACCGGCACGAGCCGCGAAATTGCGGAGATGATCTGGGCATCCACCCCGATCAGGCAACGGCCTCTCTTCTTGGCCAGATCGGAGAGGATCTTGCGGGCGGCCTGATCGGGCGTCGTGCGTGCCAGCTTGTCGACGAACTCGGTCGCCGTCTTGGACTGATCGCTGCTGCCATCGGGCCCGACATAGAAACGCGCGGCGTGGGCGATGCCGGTTTTGATGCCGCCCGGGTGCACGCACATGACGTGCAGGCCGCTGTCGGCGGTTTCGTGGCGCAGTGCTTCAGTGAAGCCGCGCACGGCGAACTTGGTGGCGTTGTAGGTGCCCTGGGTGGGTACGCTGATGATGCCGAACACGCTGGATATGTTCACCAGCGCGCTGCCGGCGTTCTTCTTGAGTTCCGGCATGAACGCCTTGGTGCCGTGGACCACGCCCCAGAAGTTGATGCCCATGATCCATTCGAAATCCTCGTAGCTGGTGTTTTCGATGGTCTGGGAATGGGCCACGCCCGCGTTGTTGACCACGAGGTCGACACGTCCGTACTCGGCGACCACGCGATCGCGGAAGGCGTCCATCGCGGCGCGGTCCGAAACATCGACGGTGTCTGTCAGAACCGGGGCGCTGCCACAGTTCGCGCGCGTCTTGGCCAGGCCCTCGGCGTTGACGTCACAAAGCGCGAGCTTGGCGCCGCGGCGCGCGCATTGCTCGGCGAGACTGCGACCGATGCCCGAGCCGGCGCCGGTGATCACCACCACTTTGTTATTGAGGTTCTTCATCGGTTTTGCCTTTTCTGCTGAGGGCGATCGGCTTCGGCGTGCTATCGCGCCGCCGCGCAATGGCACGAAGTGCTCGACATCAAGGATCGCTCATGCGCCGCGAGTAGTACGACGAGTAAGTGACAATGAGTAATGTCAAATTACGTTTGACAGCGAATAATGTCAATATGGCGGCATGACGACACAACCCTCTTCATCGCGTTCTAGCGGACGTGCCTACGGCGGGCGCAGCCTGGACGAGCGTCGCAGCAAGCGGCGTGCACAATTCGTGGAGGCCGGCATTGCCGTATTCGGCCGCGACGGCTTTCGCGCCGCTACGGTGAAATCCCTGTGCCGGGAAGCGGCTCTGACCGAGCGCTATTTCTATGAGTCCTTCGCAAACAGCGAAGTGCTTTTCGCCGAGGTCTACAAGACGCTGGTCAAGCGGCTGGAGGATGACGTCGTTGCTGCCATCGACGCCGCGCCACTCGATCCCGAGGCGACCGCGCGCGCGGGCCTGCATGTGTTCTTCGACACGATGTACCGCCAGCCCGGGACGGCGCGAATCCTGCTGATCGAGATATTCGGGATCAGTGGCGATATCGATCGGCTGTATCGCGAAACGACACAGAACTTCACCCGCACGTTGCAGGAGCTGCTCGGCGCCATCTTCGCGCTCGGCGAGGGCAGTGGTACCGACGCTCGTATCCTTTCGACCGGGCTGGTCGGCTCGACCATTCATATCGCTATGTACTGGACGATCAACGGTTATCGGGACGCGCTCGATGTGGTGGTCGAGTCGAGCCTTGCGCTTTATGTGGCGATGGCGCGTCAGTCACAGGAGCAGATCCTAGACGGCGAAGGAGAGGTCTAGAAGGGCAGCGCCCATGAAAAACGGCGCGGTGTTGGCCGCGCCGTTTAATCGATCTCCGGTCAGGTTCGATACCTAGTGATGAGTGGCGTAGGCGGCCTCGGCATCGTCGACCAGCCCGTCGATCTCGGCGAGCAGGTCGGCATTGTTCTGCTGCCAGGGATGGAAGCTGTACTTGAAGTAGCTGGCGAACTCCGGAAGCATCTTGCGGATGAAGCCGGGCTTGCCGAACATGAAGTTGGCAAGCTTCAGATGGCCGCGCCAGCCCTGCTTGCGGCAGTTCTCGTCGGCCTGCGCCATCTGCCAGTAGAAGGTCATCAGCACCGGCCAGAACAGCGCGGTTGCCAGCGTCATCGCGAAGCTGCGCTCGGCCCAGTTGCGCGGGCCACGGCCTATGCATTTCTCGTACACATCGTAGGCCACGGCCTTGTGCTCGACTTCCTCTAGTGCGTGCCAGCGCCACATGCGTTCGAAGTCCTCCTGCGAGCCCTGCATCATTTCCGGATAGCGCAGCAGCATGTCGCCCATGAGTGCGGTGTAGTGCTCGAGCGCGATGGTTGCGGCCAGCGGCATCGACTTCCAGGTGCGGGCCTTGATGCCTTCGAGCAGATTCCAGGTGAAGTTGTCCAGCTTGTGAGCGGGCAGGCCGGCTTTCTCGAGCAGCTCGTTGTACTCGATGTGTTCGCGCGAGTGCATCGCCTCCTGGCCAATGAAGGCGGTTGCGGCTTTCTTGAGATCCGGATCCGGAATCTCGTCGCGATAGCTGCGCACCGCGTCGATGAACATGCGCTCGCCGGCCGGGAAGAGCAGCGACATGGCGTTCATGAACTGGGTGACGTTCGGACCTTCCTTATGCCAGTCGCAGATGCGATCGGCCGGCGGCAGGAAGTGCAGGTCGCGCCGCTCGGGCATGACCGTGACGTTGTCACTGTGCGGGATCTCGCGCTCGGTCTGGCGCGTGTTCTTATCCATGTCAGTTGCGTTCTTGCTCATGTCGCCCTCCTTGGATGGGTTATGGGTGCGCCGCTTGCGGCGCGTTGTTCGAAAATGTCGCGGGTTCAGGTCTTTTGGCTGGCGTAGGCCGATTCGGCGTCGTCGACGAGTGCGTCGATTTCGGCGAGAAGGTCGGCATTGTTCTGCTGCCACGGGTGGAAGCTGTATTTGAAATAGGCCAGATACTCCGGCAACAGCTTGCGCAGGTAACCGGGCCGGCCGAGCATGAAATTCGCCAGATGCAGATGGCCGCGCCAGCCGGCCTTCACACATGCCGGGTCGGCGGCGGCCAGGCGGCGATAGAACAGGATCACGTGCGGCCAGAAGGTGGCAGTGGTGGTGAGCATGATGGCGCTGCGCATGGCATAGGCTTTCGGCCCGCGGCCGACGCATTTCTCGTACACGTCGTAGGCCACGGCCTTGTGCTCGACTTCCTCTAGTGCGTGCCAGCGCCACATGCGCTCGTAGTCTTCCTGCGAGCCGGCCATCTGCTCGGGATGACGCAGCAAGGTATCGCCCATGAGCGCGGTGAAGTGTTCCAGCGCGATCGTCATGAGCAATGGCGTGACCTTGCTGCTGTGCTTTTTCACGTACTCGGTATGCGCCCAGACCTGTTCGTCCAGTTCGCTGGCCGGCAGACCGGCCGCGTCCATGAGCTGGTTGTATTCGATGTGCTCGCGCGAGTGCATCGCTTCCTGACCGATGAACGCGGTGGCCGCCTTGCGCAGGTCCGGGTCCGGTATGTCGTCGCGGTAGGCGCGTATGGCGTCGATGAACATGCGCTCGCCGGCAGGGAAGAACAGGCTCAGGGCGTTCATGAACTGGGTCACGTTCGGCCCGGCCTGATGCCAGTTGCAGATGCGGTCGCCCGGCGGCAGGAAATGCAGGTCGCGCCGCTCTGGCATGACGGGGCCGCTGTAACCGGTGAATTCGCTGTTGATGTCGGCCGTGGTCTTGCTCATGAAAACTCCTCAGGCTTGCGGGCGGGCACGCGCACCGGTCGATTCTTGTCGGGGTGTGCTCGGCTTCTTCTCGCTATGGCTGGCGACGAACTCGCGGCAGTGCGCGGCAATCGTCTGCGGGTGGGTCTGCATCGCCCAATGCGCGGCGTCGATCGGGGTGACGGTCAGCGACTCCACCCAGCGCTCGAGCCCGACCACGAACCCCGGGCCGACAAACGGGTCGCGCTGTGGGGTGATTACCTGTACCGGAGCCTGAGCGTAGCGCTCGCGCGGATGGCGCAGACGTTCGAGAATATTGGCGCGGTACAAGCGAATGCCGATCGCACCATCGCGAGTCTGGGTCGGGTTTTCCGGCAACGCATGACCTTCCATGCGCTTGGCGATTGCCGGCCAGCGTCGGCCGAGCACGCTGTGCCACAGCAAGCCGGGTACGAGCGGCACGTGGAAGGCGAGGATGTACCAGGACTTGCGCATCTGCTTGAGCAGCCCGGCGCGGTCGTCCCGCCACTGGCTGCGTAGCCAATGGCCGACATGATCGAGACAGGGCCCGGAGATCGACGTGTAGCTGGCGATCCGCTCGGCCAGGGCAGGGTTGGTGACGGCCTCCCAGGTCTGTATCGAGCCCCAGTCGTGGCCGATCAGATGCACGGGCGCGTCGGGGCTGGCCCAGTCGACAACGGCTTTCAGGTCCGCTTCGAGATGATTGAGCGTGTAGGCGGATGTCTGGGCGGGCCGGCTCGACTCGCCTGCGCCACGCACGTCGTAGCGTACACAGCGGTAGTCACAGGCGAGCTCGGTCACCAGCCGGTCCCACACTTCGTGATTGTCCGGATAGCCGTGCACGAACACGAGCACGGGTGCACCGCTAGGGCCGGCCACGTGGCAGGCGATATCCACACCATCGCCGCGCACGAAGACAGCCTTGTCCTGTGCCTCGTTGTTGCCGTTGGAATCGCGCATATGCCACGCCTGATGTAATCGTTACATCAGACGGTGTCACAAAGCGTCGTGCCGCGCAACTGAGTTGCTGCGCTGCGGCATCAGCGCATGAAGAAACCCGTCATACCGACGTTTTCCGCGCTAACGCGCGTCGTGCAGGTGCTCCATGAGCAGGGCGAGGCGGTCACCCAGATGCTGGTCCGCGGCCTTGCCCATGGCGCGTGCCACTTCGGGCAGTACCGCCATTTCCACGAGCGGCCGGAACCGCCAGACCAGGTCGGCGAGTTCCGGCATATCGTCCTTGGGCGGCAGCTGGCCCTCGCCGTACTTGTCGAATACGTGGATGGCCACCAGGCGCACCATTTCGTCGGCGGCTTGTTCCACGTTGCGGCGCAGATAGGCAACCACGTCGAGCATCTCTTCGAGGGGAATGCCGACCGCCACAAGCTCGGCACCGGCATGCAGCATGCGCGGACTCGGCACGCGGTAGCGCATGCCTTCCGGACGGATCACGTCCAGCTCGATCGCTTTGTTGAGGGCGGTGCGCGAGAAGTTGCCGCGAAACTTCTTGAGCAGCTGCGGCATTGTCATGTAGTCGGGTACTTCGTCGGTCCAGGGACTGGCGACCGCGGTCTCCAGGCCCAGCAGCCGGCCAATGTCGTTGCCACGTTCCCAGCTCTCGATCAGCTCCGATATGTTGGCCAGCGTATAGCCGCGTTCGAGCAGACGATTGATGATGCGCAGTCGCGATAGATGGGCATCGTTGTAGATGCCCTTGCGGCCCCGCCGTTCGGGCGGTGGCAACAGTCCGCGATCCTGATAGGCGCGGATGTTGCGGACCGTGCTGCCCGTCTCGCGGGCCAGTGCATCGATCGAGAATTCCGGCGGCGTGACAGCCGCCGGAGCTTCGTTTTCCGGCTCGGTCGTGTCGGAACGTGATTTTCTGGAAACGCGTCTCATGTCCGAAGGATAGCCGGCCGTCGGGGTTGCGTCATCCGCAACCGCGTCATGACGCCGTTGTGCACGTGGCAGATCAGGCGCAACGCGCCGTGTTTTCGGCACGGTAGGCGGCGATTTCCTCGATCGTCAGCACCGGCAGGTTATGGGCCTGGGCATAACGCTGGATATCGTCGTTGCCGGCCATCGTGCCGTCGTCGTTCATGAGTTCGCACAGCACCGACGCCGGGCGCAGACCGGCAAGGACTGCCAGATCAAGCGAGCCTTCGGTATGGCCACGACGTTCCAGTACGCCGCCATCGCGCGCGCGCAATGGGAAGACATGGCCGGGGCTGACGATCTCGCGCGGGCCGTCGACCGAGGCGAGGGCAGCAGCAATGGTGCGCACGCGATCGACTGCGGATACGCCGGTGGTCACGCCGTCGGCGGCTTCGATGGATACGGTGAAGCCTGTCCCGTGACGCGCCTGGTTGTCCCGCACCATGGGCTCGAGTTCGAGCGCATCGGCGCTGGCCTGATCCAGACACAGGCAGACGATGCCGCTGCCGTTACGGATCATGCGGACCATGGTCTCGGTCTTGAGGTTTTCGGCGGCGGCAACGATATCCGCTTCGTTCTCGCGATCGGCGTCGTCGAGCAACAGCACCGGGTCGCCGGCACGGTAGGCCGCGATGGCAGCAGCAAGCCGCGGATGATTCTTGAAGTCGTGGTAAGACATGAAACGTCCTCTGCAATGAGTCAACGTTTCAGGGCGACAGGCGCTTCAGGCGTGCGCCGGAACCAGACCGGCTTGCCGCCATGCGTCTTCTTCCATCCGGACTGTGACCGTCGGCTCTGGCATCGCACCAGATCTGCTGACCTTCGATCGGGGAGATCGAAGCGCTCGCGGGCTCGTCGTAAACGACATACCGCCGGTGGGGAATTGCACCCCGCCCTGAAGACGGCGGCGAGTATAGCCGATCGTATGCGTGCCGGACAGACGCTGTTCGCCGCAGTGCTAGCATTCGGGGTTGTTTCCCGCGCCGGATCGTCCATGCAGATCGAAAGCAAGCTGCCGCAGGTCGGCACCACCATCTTCAGCGTGATGAGCCAGCTCGCCCAGGAATGCGAGGCCATCAATCTCGGCCAGGGCTTTCCGGATTTCGAGCCGCCGGCGCGTCTACGCGAAGCGCTCGCCCGAGCAGTTGCTGACGGGCGCAACCAGTATCCGCCGGGTATCGGTGTTGCCGCACTGCGCGAGCAGATCGCGTACAAGACCGAGGCGCTCTACGGCAGGTCAACCGATCCCGGTACGGAAGTTACTGTGACCTCGGGCGCGACCGAGGCGATTTTCGCCGCTATCGCCGCCACCGTGCGCGCCGGCGACGAGGTGATCGTGCTCGACCCGGCCTACGACTGCTACGTGCCGGCGATCGAGCTCCAGAACGCGCGCGCCGTGCGCATGCCTCTGCTGCAGCCGGAGTTCTCGATCGACTGGCAGCGCCTGGCTGATGCGATCACGCCGCGTACGCGGATGCTGATCGTCAACTCGCCGCACAATCCCACCGGCGCGGTGCTCACAGCTGACGATCTCGATCGACTGGCCGCGCTGCTGCGCGACACGTCGGTATTGATCCTGTCCGACGAAGTCTACGAGCACATGGTCTTCGACGGCGCGCTGCACCAGAGCATGTCGCGGCACCCGGAACTCGCGGCCCGCAGTTTCGTGATCAGCTCCTTCGGCAAGACCTATCACTGCACCGGCTGGAAGATCGGCTATTGCGTAGCGCCGCCCGCGCTTACCGCCGAGCTTCGCAAGGTTCACCAGTATCTGACCTTCGCCAGCTTTGCACCGGCGCAATGGGCGCTGGCAGAAATGCTCGAGGCCGAGCCGGAGCATCATCTGGAACTGTCGGCGTTCTACCAGGACAAGCGCGACCGTTTTCGCGCACTACTGGCAGATACGCCACTGGTGCTGCAGGACGTGCCGGGCGGCTATTTTCAGCTGGTCGATTACTCGGCGGTCCGCGATGTCGACGACGCCACGTTCTCGCAGTGGCTGGTGCGCGAGGTCGGTGTCGCCGCCGTTCCCCTGAGCCCGTTCTTCGAAACACCGCCGGAGAGTCGCCTGATGCGACTGTGCTTCGCCAAGAACGATGCGACGCTGGAAGCCGGTGCGGCGCGCCTGGCTGCGCTCAACGCGACGGCGGCGCTTCGCCGGTAGCGGCTTCGTCGGCATTTTCCGCATCCCAGACAGCTTCCCAGCGCCAGCCATCGTCGCGCACATAGGCATGCATCAACGGCTGCCGTTCGAGCGAGGCCAGCCGGTTCTGCAGCGCTTGGGCGTCGGTCTCGAAAAAGGGCAGGTCGGTCACGGCGTCGAGATCTGGTATATCCGGTCGTTGGTCGCTCGCCCGGATGAACGCGCTTTCCAGCGTCGCCATGAAACGCTCGATGGTGCGTTGGGTGATGGCGATACGTGCACGTGTCGCAGCCGGTAGCTGAGGCGCTGCGTGGTCGACAATGGTCAGGGTCTGGTCCAGACGTGCCAGTGCCAGCGGCAGGGCCGTCATGGTGTCCGCACTATGGAAGTAATGCAGGATCGGATAGGCCAGATGCTTCTGCCCGGCATCGGCGATCGCGGTCTCGATCTGCTCGAGCTGGCTGCGCAGCACGTCGAAGTCGCCGTCGCCGACCGTATTGCGGCAGATCGCCAGCGGGCTTTCGCCGAGGGTGTTGATCGCAAGCGCCAGCTGGCGTTTCTCGGTGGCCGCCGAGATGATCGGGATGGCGTAGGTTATCGACATGGTGAACAGCAGCAGGCCGTTGCCTGCGGCAATTACGGTCAATAGCTGCCAGACGATTCCCTTGGGTGCGAAATCGCCGACGCCTAGTGTGGTCAGCGTGAAGCCCGCGAAATAGACGCGGTCGAAGAAGCTTGCCGAAAGCATCGTGGTTGAGTTCTGAACCGCCCCCGGTGTGGCGCAGAACACGAGCGCCCAGCCCAGCCAGGCCAGCAGCACCCAAGTCACGATGAGCGACAGGGTTATCCAGGTGCCGGCACGCTCGAGCATGGTGTGACGCGGACGCCGGCGATGAACGAAGAGCAACGCTCCCCAGAGCACCGCGCTCAGTCGACGCGTGATCGGCCCCGAGGCCGAAGCCGAAAGCGTTGTACGCGCGCCATCGTAGGCGACGGCAAGTACAAGCACGGCGCCAAGAAGCGCGAGCAGGGGATGGTTGTCGAGCATGCGGATCGTGGCCTGAAGCATCTTTTCCTGAACATGCTAAAAGGTCCCGCGCCGACTGCCATCCGTAGATGTTGTGAGCATGCAGGGGCCGACAGCCAACGCCTTTCGCAGGCCATAAAAAACCCCGGCCGAGGCCGGGGCTCTTGTACCGACACGCTGGCGTGTCGAAGCAGCTTCCCCGGCAGGGTTAGCTGTTGTCGGCGCTCGCAGTCAGCGTGCCGTTGGTGCCCATCGGGAAGAAGCCCGTCTCGGGTACCGAGCCTTCACTGGGGCTGACCGCCATCGGCGTGAGATACACGATGTTGTGTACCTGCAGCGGGTTACGCGAGAACGTCAGGCCGTTCATATCGGTCGGCACAATGTTGGTGGATGGGTAGTCCGTGCCGTAGATCGTGATGGTCGTGTTCTCGCCGATACCCTGGTCAAGGTCATCGTCGCCGTCGACACTGTCGCGGGCGCCGGAAATCCTGTCGACGACGTCGCGCACGGTCGTGCTGCCGGTAAAGATCTCGTCGCCACGCGATTCAAGAACGGTGCGAACCAGTCCAGCGTGATAAGCCTCGACAGAGAGCAGGCCAGCAGCCGCTTCGAGGAAGGTGCGGTTACGGATGAACGGCGAGCCGCCCTTGTAAGCGGTCACGCCCACGTCTTCGAAAATGAACGCGCCGATGAGGAAGTTGAGCTCGTTCGCGAACGGGTCGAAGCTGTCGCCCAGGCCCGCAGCGGAGGCCGCCGTGTTGAACGAGGACTGCAGATTGATCTGCGGCGCGGCGACCGCACCCGACCCAAGCGCGCTGCGAAGGAACTTCACGTGGGCCAATTCGTCGCCCGCGATTTCCGCTGCATAGCGCTCGATC
The DNA here is from genome assembly GCF_040361215.1 of Salinisphaera dokdonensis CL-ES53. Taxonomy (NCBI): domain Bacteria; kingdom Pseudomonadati; phylum Pseudomonadota; class Gammaproteobacteria; order Salinisphaerales; family Salinisphaeraceae; genus Salinisphaera; species Salinisphaera dokdonensis. Next base: position 218,832 of record NZ_APND01000003.1, on the reverse strand, counting down.
AGCGGCGTTTGGAAGTTGACCATCGGGTTGTCCTTGACCAGAACGGTCCCGGGATTCATGCCGCGGTCGCCGTCCTGCAGGCCCGAGCCGGTCAGGGCGCGCAGATAGTATTCTGCTTCCAGATACTCAAGGTTGAGCGCGAAATTCAGCACGGCCTGATCGGTCGGGCCGTTGATGACGACGGTGTTGGGGTCGTCATCGTTCTGGGCGAAGCTGTCACTGTCGCTGCAGGCGCCGAGCATGGCGCTGCCGGCCAGACCGACGCCGTACATGCCGGCGTTGGCAAGGAAGCTACGACGGCTCTTGCTGACGGGCGCGCCGGTTTTGGCGTCCCATACATTCGTGTTTTCTGTGATTTTGGTTTTGTCGGTCATGCCCGAAAGCCCTCCATTGAGTATTTATAGTATTCAGCCGTTGTGAGACTGCCGGGCACGGTGCGCATAAAACCGGGTCGACTAGTTGAACGATCGAGCCCTCGCACCTGAATCTCCCGTGGGTAACCCGGATACCCGCTTGTTGAACCTAGCACAGGAAAATCCTTTGCCGAATGGCAGTTAGCGAATGCTGCATCGCCGCATCCCTGCCGTTCATCGGTCTGCTACTAGGTTTGAATGGGAAATTTGGCCCAACGACTTGAAAACGATAATTTTTATTTCTCGTGGATCATCGCTTTGGCTTATCGTTTTCTGTCGAATGAAAACAAAGTCAAATGGTTTGTATCGGTAGCCAAAGGGCCCGTCGCGAACGCGGCGCCCGCGGTGTCCAACGGCAAAAAGGGCGCCCCGGGTGAGTAGTGCTCTCTGCAATCCGTGTTGCCGGGGCAGGCGCTTTAATAGACAATGGCCGGCCTTTGTCAAGCTGCGCCAGAGGATTGTCGATGCCAGCCCGTCGTGATCTAGCCAACGCCATTCGCATCCTGTCGATGGACGCCGTCCAGCAGGCCAACTCCGGCCATCCCGGGATGCCCATGGGCATGGCCGACATCGCCGAGGTGCTCTTCAACGACCATCTCAAGATGAATCCCGGCAACCCGGATTGGGCGGACCGCGACCGGTTCATCCTGTCCAACGGGCATGGGTCGATGCTCCAGTATGCCGCGCTGCATCTGACCGGCTACGACGTGTCGCTCGACGACATCAAGAACTTTCGACAGCTGCATTCGAAAACCCCGGGGCATCCGGAAAACTTCATGACGCCGGGCGTGGAAACCACGACCGGCCCGCTCGGGCAGGGTCTGGCCAACGCCGTCGGCATGGCACTGGCCGAAGCAGCGCTCGCCGCACGCTTCAATCACGACGACGCCACGCTCGTCGATCACCACACCTGGTGCTTTGCCGGCGACGGCTGCCTCATGGAAGGCATTTCCCACGAGGCCTGCTCGCTGGCGGGCACGCTCGGCCTGGGCAAGCTCGTCGTGTTCTACGACGACAACGGCATCTCGATCGACGGGGAAGTCCAGGATTGGTTCACTGACGACACGCCGGCCCGTTTCGAGGCCTATGGCTGGCAGGTGATCCGCAACGTCGACGGTCACGATGCCGAAGAGATCAAGATCGCCATCGACACGGCCAAGAAGGAAACCGGCCGGCCGACGCTGGTCTGCTGCAAGACGGTGATCGGCTGGGGTTCGCCCAACAAGCAGGGCACCGCCGGCGTTCATGGTGCGGCGCTGGGTGACGACGAAATCGCCGCCGCCCGCCAGCAGATCGGCTGGGCGGACGAGACACGCTTTGCCGTGCCGGACGATATATACGCGGCGTGGGACAAGCACGACAAGGGCGCGACCGCCGAAAAGAACTGGCAGGACGCGCGCGCTGCATATGCCGCCAAGTACCCGGAGGATGCGGCCGAGTTCGAACGCCGCATGGCCGGCGACATGCCGCGCGACTGGCCGGCGCTGTGCCGCGCCTTTATTGAAAAGGTGCAAGCCGAGGGCAAGCGCACGGCCACGCGCAAATCATCGAAGGCTGCGATCGAGGCTTATGCGGCGGAACTGCCGGAGCTGATCGGCGGCTCAGCCGACCTGTCGGGATCCAACGGTACCGACTTCAAGGGCCATGTGCCGATCAGTGCTGCCGACTACAGCGGCAACTATGTTTATTACGGTGTGCGCGAGTTCGCGATGACCGCGATCACCAACGGCCTGAGCCTGCACGGCGGCTTCACCCCGTTCGGCGCGACCTTCCTGACGTTCTCGGACTATGCGCGTAACGCCGTGCGCATGGCCGCGCTCATGGCCTCGCGCAATATTCTGGTCTATACCCACGACTCGATCGGCCTGGGCGAAGACGGTCCGACCCATCAGTCGGTTGAGCACATCGCCAGCCTGCGTCTGATTCCGAATCTGCATGTCTGGCGCCCTGGCGATGACGTGGAAACCGCCGTGGCCTGGCAGGCCGCGATCGAGCGCGTAAACGGCCCGACCGCATTGGCACTTTCGCGTCAGGACGTTGATCACCAGCCGCGCGATGCGGCGCAGGTCGCCGCGATCGCCAATGGCGGCTATGTCCTGCGCGAAGCCGAGGGCGAGCTCAAGGCCATCGTGATCGCTACCGGTTCCGAGCTCGAGCTTGCTGTCGCCGCGGCGAATCAGGTGGCTGGCGTGCGGGTCGTGTCCATGCCCTGTGTGGAGGCCTTCAACGCCCAGAGCGCCGAGTATCGCGAATCGGTACTGCCGGCTGCCGTGACCGCGCGCGTTGCGGTCGAGGCCGGGGTCAGCGATTCCTGGTATCGATTCGTCGGCCCGACCGGACAGGTTCTCGGGGTCGACGATTTCGGCGCCTCGGCGCCGGCCGATCAGGTCTATGCGGAATTCGGTTTGACCGCGGATGCGGTCGCCGCGGCGCTCAACGCACAGGTGCAGGGCTAGTTAGCAGCCACGCACGTATTCATTTCAGTACTTCAGGCCATTCGTATATTGGCCAGTTCGACAGAGAGGTAGTTATGGCAGTCAAAGTCGGGATCAACGGTTACGGTCGTATCGGGCGCAACGTGCTGCGGGCACTCTATGAATCGGGTCGCAACAGCGAGATCGAAATCGTCGCGATCAACGACCTCGGCGATGCCGAGGCCAACGCGCACCTGACCCAGTACGACACCGCGCACGGCCGCTTCCCGGGCGAAGTCTCCATCGAAGGCGACAACCTCGTCGTCAACGGCGACAAGATCAAGGTGCTCGCCGAGCGCAACCCGGCCGATCTGCCCTGGGGTGATCTGGGCGTGGATATCGTGCTCGAGTGCACCGGTCTGTTCGCCAGCGAGGAGAAGGCCAGCGCGCATCTCGACGGCGGCGCCAAGAAGGTGCTGATCTCCGCGCCGGCCGGCGACATGAAGACGATCGTCTACGGCGTCAATCATGAAACCATCAACGCCGACGACAAGATCATCTCGAACGCGTCCTGCACCACCAACTGCCTCGCGCCGGTGGTCAAGCCGCTGCATGACGCTTTCGGTATCGAATACGGGCTGATGAACACCATCCACTCGTACACCAACGACCAGGTGCTCACCGACGTCTATCACAAGGATCTGCGTCGTGCGCGTAGCGCCACCCAGAGCATGATCCCGACCCAGACCGGCGCCGCGAAGGCTGTTGGCCTGGTGCTGCCGGAACTCAACGGCAAGCTCGACGGCTTCGCCGTGCGCGTGCCCACGATCAACGTGTCGATGGTCGACCTGACCGCCCAGGTCTCGAAGGAGACCAGCATCGAAGAGGTCAACGCCGTGCTCAAGAAAGCCGCCGAAGGCGAGCTCAAGGGCGTGCTGGCCTACAGCGAAGCGCCGCTGGTGTCGCAGGACTTCAACCACGACCCGGTTTCCTCGACCGTCGACGCGCCGCTGACCAAGGTCGCCGGTGGCAAGCTGATCAAGATCTGCGCCTGGTACGACAACGAATGGGGCTTCTCCAACCGCATGCTCGACACCGCGCTGGCGCTGGCCAAGGCCGGCTGATCCAGTCGCCAAGTCGAATACAGCAACCGAGGAGCGCGACATGAGCGCCATGCTCAAGATGGAAGACGTCGATCTCGCCGGCAAGCGTGTGCTGATCCGCCAGGATCTGAACGTGCCTTTTGCCAACGGTGAGGTCAGTTCTGCCGGCCGCCTGAAGGCGTCGGTACCTACGATCAAGGCGGCACTCGATGCCGGTGCACGCGTCATGGTCATGTCGCACCTCGGTCGCCCGAAGGAAGGGCAGCCGGATGACGAGCACAGTCTCGCGCCGGTCGCCCGCTACCTGTCCGAACTGCTGCACTGTGATGTGCCGCTTGCCTCCGACTGGCTCGACGGTGTCGAGGTGGGCGAGGGCGAGATCGTCATGTGCGAGAACGTGCGTTTCAACGTGGGCGAAAAGGCCAACGATGAAGCGCTCGCCAAGCGCATGGCGGCACTGTGCGATGTGTTCGTGATGGATGCCTTCGGAACGGCCCACCGGGCTCAGGCTTCGACCGAGGGCGTGGCACGCTTCGCCCCCGTAGCCTGTGCCGGGCCGCTGTTGTCGGCCGAGGTCGAATCACTGGAGGCTGCACTCAGCGATCCGAAACGGCCGCTGGTCGTGATCGTCGGCGGCTCCAAGGTATCCAGCAAGTTGGAATTGCTGGAAAGCCTGGCCAACGTGGCCGATCAGTTGATCGTGGGCGGCGGTATCGCCAATACGTTCCTGGCCGCGGCGGGTCACAATGTCGGTGCTTCGCTTCATGAGCCCGATCTGGTCGGTGCCGCCCGCCTGATCGATCGCGAGATCAAGTCGCGTGGCGGTTATATTCCGCTGCCGACGGACGTGATCGCGGCCACCGAAGTCTCGCCCGAGGCGCATCCTGAAGTCCGTCCGGTTGCCGAAGTGGAAGACGACGAGATGATCCTCGACGTCGGCCCGGCGACCCGCGATGCCTTTGCCGACATCCTCGTGAATGCCGGTACCATCGTCTGGAACGGCCCGGTGGGCGTGTTCGAGATCGATCAGTTCGGCGGCGGCACCCACGTGTTGGCCCGGGCGATTGCTCGCAGCGATGCGTTCTCCATTGCCGGCGGCGGCGATACCCTCGCGGCCATCGAGAAATACCACATCGAGGACGATGTCTCGTATATCTCGACCGGCGGCGGCGCCTTCCTGGAGTTTCTGGAAGGCAAGACGTTGCCAGCCATCGCCGTGCTCGAGCAGCGCGCAGCGGGCTGATATACGCGCGAGCGCCGTTGCGCTCGCGCTCTTTTCAACACGCACGGGCGGCAGGCACACAATGGCTTGTCGCGGCTGTGCTCAAATTGAAAAGCCGTTTCAATTACACGACACTAGTGGTTTGCGCGCTTCGAGCGCGAACCCCAAACAAGCGAACCGCTTATGACCACCCAATTCACCGGGACCGAACGCTACGTCGCCACCGATGATCTCAAGCTCGCGGTCAATGCCGCGGCCACCCTGCAGCGCCCGTTGCTGATCAAGGGCGAGCCGGGCACCGGCAAGACCATGCTGGCCGAGGAAGTCGCGGTCGCGCTCGACAAGCCGTTCTACCAGTGGCACATCAAGTCGACCACCAAGGCGCAGCAGGGCCTCTACGAGTACGACGCGGTTTCGCGCCTGCGCGACTCGCAGCTCGGTGACGAGAAGGTCCACGATATCGCCAACTACATCGTGCCGGGGCCGCTCTGGGAATGCTTCACCTGCGATACCCAGCCGGTGCTGTTGATCGACGAGATCGACAAGGCGGATATCGAATTCCCGAACGATCTGCTGCGCGAGATCGACCGCATGGCGTTCGACGTCTACGAGACGCACCAGACCATCGAAGCGCGTCATCGCCCGATCATCATCATCACGTCCAACAACGAGAAGGAATTGCCCGACGCTTTCCTGCGCCGCTGCTTCTTCCACTTCATCTCGTTCCCGGACAAGGACACGATGCGCGAGATCGTCGACGTGCATTTCCCGGACATCAAGAAGAACCTGCTTTCCGATGCGATGGACCTGTTCTTCGATGTGCGCGACGTACCCGGTATCAAGAAGAAGCCGTCGACTTCGGAATTGCTCGACTGGCTGAAGCTTTTGCTGGCCGAGGACATCCCGGCCGATGCGCTGCATTCCAAGAATGCCCGCGACGCGCTGCCGCCGCTGCATGGCGCGCTGCTCAAGAACGAGCAGGACGTCCATCTGTTCGAGCGCCTCGCGTTCATGACGCGCCGCTAGTGGTCGCGGCGCGTAATCCAACCCGCGCCCGGCGTTCGTCATGCTGATCGAATTCTTCTACGAGCTACGCGATGCCGGCCTCAAGCCGTCGGTCACCGAGTACCTGACGCTGCTCGAGGCGCTGGATCATCACGTCGGCGGCATGAGCGTGGAGAACTTCTACTATCTGTCGCGCGCGTCGCTGATCAAGGACGAGACCAAGTTCGACCGGTTTGATCAGGTCTTCGGCCATTACTTCGACGGTATCCAGACCGCGACCGAGGATCTGACCACCGATATACCGGACGAGTGGCTCGAGAAGATGAAGCAGCTCGAGCTCAGCGACGAGCAGAAGGCCCAGATCGAGGCCATGGGTGGCTGGGACAAGCTCATGGAGACGCTCAAGAAGCGTCTGGAAGAGCAGGGCGAACGCCACGAAGGCGGCAGCAAGTGGATCGGCACCGCCGGCACGTCGCCGTTCGGCGCCTACGGCTTCAATCCGGAAGGTATTCGTATAGGTCAGGACAGCTCGCGCCATCGCCGCGCCGTGAAGGTGTGGGACAAACGCGAGTTCGCCAATCTCGATGGCGGCCAGGAAATCGGCACCCGCAACATCAAGATGGCGCTGCGCAAGTTGCGCCGTTTCGCCCGTGAAGGCGCGGCCGAAGAACTGGACATGGATCGCACGATCCGTTCGACTGCCAAGAACGCAGGCTATCTCGATCTGCATATGCGCCCGGAACGGCGCAATGCGGTCAAGTTGCTGATCTTCTTCGATGTCGGCGGCTCGATGGACGATCACGTCGCGACATGTGAGTCGTTGTTCTCGGCAGCCAAGTCCGAGTTCAAGCATCTCGAGTACTACTATTTCCACAACTTCCCGTACGAGGGGTTGTGGCGCGACAACCGCCGCCGCCGAACGCAGCAGCATTCGACCTGGGACGTTTGTCATACCTACACGTCGGACTACAAGGCGATCTTCGTGGGCGATGCGACCATGAGCCCGTACGAGATCGCCTATCCCGGTGGCTCGGTCGAGCACTGGAACGCCGAAGCCGGCGCGGTGTGGCTGCAACGCCTGATGGAAAGCTTCCCCGACATGGTCTGGCTCAACCCCGAGCCACGAGAGCGTTGGGACTACACGCCCTCGATCCAGATGACCCGTGAACTGGTGGGCGATCGTATGTATCCGATGACGCTTGACGGCCTGGAAGCCGCGATCGACCGCCTGGCCGACTAGCGTGCGCGACAGGCCGGAAGTCACCCCGGGGTGACTTCCGGCCTGTTAGGCTTTCGCCATGTTCTGCGTGCCCCGGCACGCCGGTAGCGACGTCATGACCGCCTTTTTCCGATCCTTAATCTCGAGTGGTTCGACTGTGAACCGGCTCGCGCGCTTCGCGCTGACGGGCGTCGGCTGTGTGCTGCTCGTGTTCATGGCGGCCAATGCCTGGGTCGTCTCCGCCACGCGAAACCTGATCATCGACGACATGGCGCGGCTGGGCGTTCACGATGTGGGCGTGGTGCTCGGCACCAGCCCGTACACGCGCTATGGCAATCAGAATCTGCTGTTCACGCATCGCATGCGGGCGGCTGCCGAGCTTTATGCCGCGGGGCATGTGCGGCATCTGCTCGTGTCCGGCGCCAATCCGGATCGGACTTACAACGAGCCGCGCAAGATGTACCAGGCGTTGCGGGGGCTCGGCGTACCCGACGCGGCGCTCACGCTCGACTTCGCCGGTTTTCGAACCCTCGATTCGATCGTTCGGGCACGACGCATCTTCGGTCTGGAAAGCTTCGTGGTGATTTCGCAGCGATACCACGACTATCGCGCGCTGTTCATCGCGCATCACTACGGCGTGCGGGCGGTGGCCTACACGAGGCCGCAGGAGGATCGGCGCCAGCCGCTGCGTGCCGAGGCGCGTGAATATCTCGCCCGCTTCAAGGCAGTGGTGGATCTGTTTCTGCTTTCCAAGCGGCCGCGTTTTCTCGGGCCCGAGCGGCCAATCGATATCGAGCCGGTCGCGCCGTTCGATTTTCTCGTGCGCCAGCAGCTGATGGGGCCATTGTTCAATACACCGCTGCCGGATAATCAGCGCTGGCCGCCCCCGGCATCGAACGAAAAGGGCGCCGCGGATAGCGACTCGCGGTCGGAAGGCCTGGACGACGACACGGCGGCTGACGACTCGGCGCAGGCGCCCTAGCGTCGCGGCGTGCTCAGCCGCAGGTCTCGCGGCAGACCGCTTCCTGGGCCGCCGGCGTCAGATCGACGTCGGGCAATTCACGCGTATCGAAGACGCCGCGCAGCAGCGCGTCGATCATTGGCGTCCAGTCGCGCGTGGCGTCGTAGGTCTCGGGGTGGCGCAGCACGCACTCATAGTTGCCGCACATGAACGCCATGATCATATGGGTGGCGTCGCGCGCATCGAGCCCGTCGCGAAGCTGGCCGAGCTCGGCGATTTCGTTGCACAATGAAAGCAACACGGCACGCGCATCCTCGAACATCGCGCGCATGACCGCATCGGCCGGGTGGCCGTGTTCCGTAACTTCGCAACGATGCATCACGATATGGCAGACGGTGCGGTGTTGGGCATCGTTACCCAGCCGCTCCAGACCGTGGCGCATCATTTCGCGCAGCAGCCGAAGCGGCTCGCTGCCGGGAATGTGCTGACTCAAACACTGGCGCAGATCGCGCAGGGGGAGGTGGGTACGCGACACCATGGCTTCGAGCAGGGCGCGCTTGTCTGCGAAGTGCCAGTAGATGGCGCCACGCGTGACTTGTGCTCGTTTGGCGATGCGATCGAGCGATGTCTGCGACACGCCGCGTGCCTGCATCTCGATTTCCGCGGCATCGAGAATGCGTTCGCGCGTCTGTGCGGATTCGTCCTTGGTTCGGCGTGCCATCCCGTCGTCACTCGGCCATGTTAGTGAATTCATAGTAGCGCAAATTGCCACTTACATACATACCCGAATGTATGTATGATTAATGCTATGTTCACCTAGTTTTCCGGTTTCCTGGGGAAGACCTCTATGCGTCACTCGTATTCAGCGCCCGCTCGTGGCGGCTCGCTCGGTCTGCGCGCTTCATGGATGCTCGCTTTGACCGTGGCGCTCGCGGCCTGCGGCGGCGAGAGCCCGCAGGGCCAGCAACAACAGCAGCAGCCGCCCGTGCCGGTGGATGTGAAGACGGTGATTCCGCACACCGTGGATGTGATGTCGGAATATCCGGGGCGCGTGCGCGGCCGGCGGACGGTCGAAGTTCGCGCGCGCGTCGAGGGCATTCTCGAACGGCGCTTCTATAACGAAGGCGAGATCGTCGAAAAGGGCGACATGCTCTTCACCATCGACCCCAAGCCGTTCCAGGCCGTGGTCAACCAGCGCAAGGCCGAGCTGGCGAGCGCCAAGGCCAGCCTGAATCAGGCGCAGCGGACATGGAATCGCGTGCGTCGTCTCTACGAAGTCGATGCCGTGAGTGAAGCCGAGCGGGACGATTCCCTGTCGCAGCTGGAAACGTCGCGCGCCATGATGCAGCAGGCTCAGGCCAACCTGGACGCCGCGCAGATCGATCTCGGCTACACCAAGGTCGAAGCGCCGCTGACGGGCGTGACCAACCTGCGCGACGTGGACGAAGGCGCCCTGGTGAGCAGCGGCACGCAGCTCACGACGATCACCCAGCTCGACCCGGTGCAGATTCTGTTCGCGCTGCCCGAAGACGATGCGATCGCGCGTCGCACCGCGCTCGCCGCCATGGGCAACCGAAGCACCGACGAGCGTACGCGCGAGGCCACGATTATCCTGCCCGACGGCAGCGAGTTTTCGGCCAAGGGTGTCGTGGACTTCACCCAGAGCACCATCAATCCGGAAACCGGCACCGTGCAGCTGCGGGCGGTGGTCAAGAACACCAACAACGCGCTGATGCCGGGCCGGTACGTGCGCGCACGCATCCGTCTGGATACGCGCAACAACGCGATCGTGGTGCCGAATATCGCGGTCTCGGACGGCGAGCAGCAAACACAGGTGTTCATCGTCGAAGACGGCAAGGCGAAACCGGTGTCGGTGACGCTGGGTCCGGCGGCGGAAGACGGCCGGCTGGTCGAGTCCGGCCTGTCCGGCGGCGAGCAGGTGATCGTCTCCGGCCTGGGTCAGGTCAAGCCGGGCGCCTCGGTCAAGGTCAAACCGGAAGATGCGCCCAATGGCGCGGGTGCGAACCAGAGCCAGCCGAAAGGCCAGGGCGAGAGCCCGGGCCAGGGGCAGAGCGGTGAAGGCGATTCGGGCAAGCAGACGACGGGCGAGTCGGCATCCTCGGATGATGACGACGCCGCAAGCGATGCGCTGGCCGGCATCGACAATCCGTCGCTACGGCTTCGGCTGAGCCCGCGCGAGCCCCTGCAGAAAATGCAGCAGCCGCGTCTGCGCACCAGCGCGCATGGGCATTACGCCGCCGATAACGCGTATGCCGCCAACGTCGGTCGAGGCAGCTAACCATGATCTCGCGTTTCTTCATCGAACGGCCGGTATTCGCGACCGTTCTGTCGATTGTGATCACGCTCGCGGGCCTGATGGCCATGCGCAGCTTGCCGATCTCGCAGTATCCGGACGTGGTGCCGCCGGAAGTCGTCGTGCAGGCGACCTATCCGGGCGCCAGCGCGGAGGATATTGCCGAAACGGTGGCAGCGCCGATCGAGCAGGAGATCAACGGCGTCCAGGACATGCTCTACATGACCTCGACGGCCTCCGACGCCGGCACGCTGCAAATCTCCGTGACGTTTGCGATCGGTACCGATCCGGACCAGAACACGATCAACGTCAACAACCGCGTGCAGGCGGCGCTGTCCCAGCTGCCGCAGACGGTGCGCAATACCGGCGTTCAGGTCGACAAGCGCTCGAGCAACATTCTCACCGTGCTCACGCTGTTCTCGCCGGACCAGAGCTACGACACCACCTACATCAGCAACTATGCGCTGGTGAACATCATCGACGCGCTCAAGCGTGTCGAAGGTGTGGGCGATGCGCGTCTGTTCGGTTCGCAGGATTATTCCATGCGCATCTGGCTCGACCCGAGCAAGATGGCGCGCTATGAGCTCACGCCGGCCGACGTGCAGGCCGCTCTTGCCGAGCAGAACTCGCAGTTCGCGGCCGGCAACTTCGGCGGCATGCCGAACGACAACGAGATTGCGTTCACCTATACGGCGAGCACCGAGGGTCGCTTCTCCAACGCCGAGCAGTTCGAGGACATCATCCTGCGCACCGAGGAAAACGGCCAGGTGCTGCGTCTGGGGGATGTATCGCGTGTCGAACTCGGGGCGCAGAGCTACAGCACCAGCGGCTCGTTCTCGGGTAATCCCGCGGTCCCGTTTGCGATCTACCTCGCGCCGGGCGCGAACTCGCTGGCCACCGTGGAGCGCATCCGCGCGCGCATGGAAGAGCTGGGCGCGAACCTGCCCGACGGGCTGGAATACGAGATTCCGTTCGATACCACCAAGTTCGTCGATGCCTCGATCACCGACGTGGAACACACCTTCATCGAGGCGATCATTCTCGTCGTGCTGGTGGTGTTCCTTTTCCTGCAGAACTGGCGCGCGACGCTGATTCCATTGCTTGCGATACCGGTGTCGATCATCGGCACCTTCGCGGGCATGTTCGCACTCGGATTCTCGATCAACCTGCTGACGCTGTTCGGTTTGATTCTCGCGATCGGCATCGTGGTCGACGACGCGATCATCGTGATCGAGAACGTCGAACGCATCATGGAGGAGGAGGGCAAGTCGCCCAAGCAGGCCGCGATCAAGGCCATGGAAGAAGTCAGCGGCCCGGTGATCGCTGTCGTGCTGGTGCTTTCTGCCGTGTTCATTCCGGTCGGTTTTCTTGGCGGGCTGTCCGGCCAAATGTACCGACAGTTCGCGATCACGATCGCGGTTTCGGTCGCGATTTCGGGCCTGGTGGCACTCACGCTCACGCCGGCCTTGTGCGCGGCGTTTCTCAAGCCGCGCGAAAAGGAGCCGAACTGGTTCTTCCGCAAGTTCAATGCGATGTTCGACAAGGCAACCGGCGCCTATCTCTGGGGTGTCGACCTGTTGCTCAAGCGTGTCGTGTTCGGTGTGTTGCTGTTCGTCGGCGTGCTGGTATCGACCTGGCTGGTTTCGACCCAGGTGCCGGGCGGTCTGCTGCCGCAGGAAGACCAGGGCTATATCTTCGCGACCTATACCCTGCCGCCGGCCGCGTCGCTCCAGCGTACCGAGGACGTGCGCGACGATCTCATCGACCAGAGCCTCGAGGCCATGCCGGGCGTCGCCGATATCGTTGGCGTTGCCGGCTACGACTTCCTTGCCGGCGCGCGCCGGACGTACGCGGGCATTGCCTTTCTGACGCTCGAGGACTGGGGCGAACGCACCGGCGGGGGCCAGGATTCATTTTCACTGGTCGGCCAGACATTCGGCCTCAGCGCCGGCATACCCGATGCGCAGATCATTGCCTTCAATCCGCCGCCGATTATCGGCCTGTCGACCACGGGTGGTTTCGAAGGCTATCTGCAGAGCCGCTCCGGTGCCGACTTCAACGCGATTAAGGACGCAGCCGACCGCGTGGTCGCCGAGGCCAACAAGCGGCCCGAGCTGTCGCAGGTGCGCACCACGCTCACCACGGACGTGCCGCGCTACAAGCTCGATGTCGATCGCGAGAAAGCCAAGACGCTGGGCGTGCCGATCGATCAGCTGTTCGCGACCCTTCAGGCGACATTCGGCTCGCTCTATGTCAACCAGTTCACCTATCTGGGGCGTAACTGGCAGGTCAATATCCAGTCGGACGCGCCGTATCGCGAGAAGCCGGAGGATCTGTCCAAGGTGTTCGTGCGTTCCACGACCACGGGCGACATGATTCCGGTCAGCTCGCTGGTCAGCACGGAACGGCGCCTCGCAGCCGACGTGGTCGAGCGTTTCAATATTTTCCCGTCGGCCAAGATCATGGGTTCGCCGGCTCCCGGCTACAGTTCCGGGCAGGCGAATGCGGCGATCCAGTCGGTGGTTTCCGACGTGCTGGGTGGCGACGATTACCAGCTCAGCTTTACCGGCACCGCCTACCAGGAAGAAACTGCCGCCGGCTCGGGGGGCATTGCGGTGCTGTTCGGCATGGTCATGGTGTTCCTGATCCTCGCCGCGCAGTACGAGAAGTGGACCTTGCCGCTAGCGGTGATTACCGCGGTGCCGTTCGCGGCGCTCGGCGCTTTCGTGGCGGTGTGGCTGCGGGGCATCGACAACAACCTGTATTTCTCTGTCGGTCTGCTGGTGCTTATCGGTCTGGCGGCGAAGAACGCGATTCTCATCGTGGAGTTCGCCGTGATCAGCCGCGATCAAGGCAAGTCGCCCGCGGCTGCGGCCTACGAGGCAGCCAAGCTGCGTTTCCGGCCGATCGTGATGACGTCGCTGGCGTTCATCCTTGGCTGTGTGCCGCTGGCCATCGCCTCCGGCGCGTCGGCGAACAGCCGCAACGCGATCGGTACGGCCGTGATCGGCGGCATGCTCGCGGCGACATTCTTTGCGATTCTGTTCGTGCCGATGTTCTACGACCTTGTGGAACGTGGCAGCGCAAAGGTGTCTAGCGTGATTGGGCGTAAGAGAAAAAATGAAGACAACGGCAAGATTACGAGCAACGCCAACGACGAGGGACATGACAATGCGTAAGGCCATTCTGCTGCTTGCGGTGGCCGGACTGTCGGCGTGTACGCTCGGCCCGGACTACGAGCGCCCGACGATGGATCTGCCGGACTCGGCGCTCGATGCCACGCTGCTGAGCAAGACCCAGCAGGACGCCATGGCCTACTGGTGGACGCGCTATCGCGATCCGGTCCTCAACGAACTGATTGACGACGCGCTGGACGACAACCTCGACGTGGCCCTGCAGGCCGCGCGTTTCCGCGAGGCGCGTGCGCAGTTGGGTCTGGCCAACGCCAACCTGTTTCCGTCGATTCAGGGCCAGGCGCAGGCGGCACGAGAGAAGACCAGCTATCTCGGCGCGAGCAGTGGCGGCAGCGGTGGTGCGGGCGGCGGCGCATCCTCGGGCTCGGGTTCCACCCAGGCGGCCGGGCAGCGTTACAACTACTTCTCGGTCGCGGCCACGCTCAGCTACGAGCTCGACGTGTTCGGCGGCCTGCGCCGTGCCAGTGAGCAGGCGCGCGCACAGCTGTTGTCGTCGGCGTATACGCAGGATTCGATCCGTCTCGGCGTGGTCAGCGACGTGGTCACCAACTACATGTCCCTGCGCGCGCTCGAGCGCCAGATCCGGGTCACCCAGGAGACGATCAAGACCCGACAGAAGGGCCTGGAGCTGGATCAGCAGCGCTACAAGTACGGTGCGATCGACAAGCTGACGCTGCTGCAAACGCGCTCCCTGCTAGAGACCGCTCAGGCGCAGCTGCCGCCGCTGCAGCAGCAGGCCAGCGAGCTGCGCTCATCGCTCGCGGTGCTTACCGGCCATACGCCGCGCGAGATCATGGCGGGATCGAACGTCGAGCCGGGTTCGTTCGAGGACGTGCACCTGCCGGAAGATCTGCCGGTCGTCATGCCCTCGTTGCTGGTCGAGCGCCGGCCGGATATCCGCGCCGCGGAGGCGTCACTGATCGCGGCCAACGCCAGCATCGGCGTCGCCAAGGCGCGGTTCTTTCCGACTTTCGACCTCACGGCGATGATCGGTACCGAAGCGCTCGATGTGGACGATCTGTTCGAGCCGTACTCCGAAACACAAAGCATTTCCGGTGCGATCACGGCGCCGATCTTCGATTTCGGGCGGCGACAGGCGAACTACGACACCGCGATCGCGCAGAAGGATGCGGCCGAGATCATGTATCGGCAGACGGTGCGCCAGGCATTTTCGGAAGTGCGCGATGCGCTGGTGGCGGTGAACCTCACGGATCGCCGGCTGGAGTCGGTGCAGCGACAGGTCGATGCCTACCGCGAGACGCTGGAACTCGCCAACGTGCGCTACGACGTGGGCCGTACCGCCTATTTCGAGGTGCTCGACGCGCAGCGTCAGCTGTTCAACAGTCAGCTCGATCTGGCGGAGGCGATCCGCGATCGCTTCACCGCGACCGCGAATCTGTTCAAGGCGCTCGGCGGTGGCTGGACAGAAAACAGCGATTCGCTGAACGATGAACTCGAAGCCGCCCGAGACGTTTACCGCAGCGACGAAGACACGCCGCGGGAGGCGTCGGAAGAACCGGCCGCGCAGCCCGTGTCAGAATAGCGGTATCCGCTTCGAGATCTCGCGAGAATCCGTGCCGCAAAGCGCGTCGCACAGCCGGCTTTATCGTATCGAATCCCGCAACGGCGCCGCGGCTCTCGTGCTGGGCGGCGACTGGGGCGGCGCGTCGCGATTGCCGACCTCGCAGCGTCTGGTCGCCGAGCTGGTTGCCGCGCGCGGCGACAGTGAAGCGCCGATAACCATCGAAGGGCACGATCTGGAAAGCGCGCACCCGCGCGTGGCCGCGCTCGTCTATGCCGTGAGTCAGGGGCTGCACAGCCGCGAGATCGCGGTGGCGTTCACCGGCTTGCCGGCGAGCGTTTCGTCTCTGGTCGCGCTTGCGCGCCCACCCGCTGCGGACGCGGCGTCGGGCCGTCGCGCGCACTGGCTCACGCGGCTGGGCGTGGCGGGGCGCAACCGTATGGAAGCGTTCGCCCGGGCCGCCGAGATGGTCGGCAACGCCTTCGTGGCCACGCCGCGGCTCAGCGTCGGCAAGGCGCAGGCCCGGTGGGTGGATTTCATGGCGCTGCTGCGCGAAACGGGCGCGTCTTCGCTGCCGGTAGTCACGATCGTGAACCTGTTGATCGGCGCCGTGCTCGGTTTCGTCGGCGCGGTCCAGCTGGCGGCGTTCGGGGCAGGCCTTTATCTGGCTGATCTTGTCGGGATCGCGGTGGCGCGCGAGATGGCGGCGATCATGACCGCGTTCATCATGGCCGGGCGTATCGGGGCGACGTTTGCGGCGCATCTGGCCACCATGGAGGCCAACGAGGAAATCGATGCGCTACGCATGATCGGCGTCTCGCCTTTCGAGTTTCTGGTGTTGCCGCGGCTCACCGCGCTTACGCTGATGATGCCGCTGCTGTTTCTCTACGCCGCCGCGCTCGGCATCGGCGGCGGCATGATCGTCGCCGATCTGGTGCTGGATACCTCGCCGGCGAGTTTTCTCGGCCGTTTACAGGACGCCGTCGCCGCGCGCCACTTCGTGATCGGTTTCGTGAAGGCTGTCTGCTTCGGCATTCTCATCGCGCTCGCCAGCTGTTATCTGGGCATGCGCGCGGGACGCAACGCGGCTGAAGTGGGCCGCGCGGCCACACGTACCGTTGTGGTGTCGATCATCGGGATCATCGTGATCGACGCCATCTTTGCGTTGTGCACCAACGCGTTGGGGGTCTAGCGATGGCGGTTCTCGATCGAACGCGCCCGCCGGATTCCGGTGTGGTCGTGCGCGACCTCACGCTGGCCTACGGTTCGACGGTCGTTCAGCATGAACTGTCGTTTCATGTGCGCCCGGCGAGCATCTTCGTGATCATGGGCGTGTCGGGCTGCGGCAAGAGTACGTTGCTGCGGCACATGATCGATCTCGAACAGGCGGCGCAGGGCGACATCACCTTCGACGGCCAGCGGCTCTGGACCGAGAACGTCGCCGAGCGCCGGGCGCTGCAACGGCGTATCGGTGTGCTGTTCCAGAGCACCGCACTCTGGAGTTCGATGACGGTCGGCGAAAACGTGGGGCTGCCGCTACAGCTGCATACGCGCCTGAGTGCTGCGGAAATCCGCGACCAGGTGGCGTTCAAGCTCGCGCTGGTGGGGTTGGCCGGCCAGGAGTCGCGCATGCCGAGCGAGCTGTCCGGCGGCATGCAGAAGCGGGCCGGCCTGGCCCGTGCGATCGCGTTGGATCCGGACTATCTGTTCCTCGACGAGCCCAGCGCGGGCCTCGACCCGATCACGTCGCAGCGGCTGGATTCGCTGATCATGAATCTGCGCGACGCGCTGCAGCTGAGTGTGATCGCCGTAACCCACGAGCTGCCGAGCATCTTCACGATTGCCGACGACAGCATCTATCTCGACAATGAAAGCCGCCGCGCGATCGCCCACGGCGATCCGCGCGCACTGGCGGACAACGCGGAACACGCGCGTGTGCGCGCCTTTCTCAATCGCCAGTCGCTGGACGCCAGCACGCGCGCCGAGGGCGACGGTCCGGAGTTTCCGGCCAGATCAGAGGTTCTCTAGATGGCAAGCAATCGCAGCTACACCGTAATCGGGCTGTTCATGTTCGGCGCGATCGCGCTGGTCGTCGTGGGGGTGCTCGCTCTCGGCGGCAATCGTCTGCTATCCAACAGCCGTCAGGCGATCATCTTCTTCGACCAGTCCGTGCTCGGTCTAAGCAATGGTTCGAAAGTGCTGTTTCGCGGCGTGCAGGTCGGCACGGTCAAGAACGTGCAGCTGCGGCTCGATCCGAACGTGGGCAAGGCGCGTATCGGCGTCACGATCGAGATGGCCGGCAACAACACGGTCATGATGAACGGCTCGCCGACGAGCTCGGATGTGACCACCGAGGAGTTGGTGCGTCGCGGCTTGCGCGCGCAACTCGTCGTCTGGAGTTACGTGACCTCGCAATTGGCCGTGAACCTGGATTTTCAACCCGATACGAAGCCGCGGTTTGTTGCCAACCGCGACGACATGGAGTTGACGGAAATCCCGGCTGTACCCTCCGAGATCGAGCAGCTGAAGGATACGGTGACCGGGCTGCCGTGGAAGGACACGCTCGAAACGGTGAACGAGACCATGGAATCGGTGGTCACTCTGGCCAACGACATGGATCAGTTGCTCAACCGCATGGGCCCGAATCTCGAAAAGACCACGACGACCACGCGCGAGGCGATCGCGGCCGCGCGTGATGCCGTCTACATGAACAGTCGCCAGTTCGAAAAAACGCTCGAGAGCGTGCGTGCGCTAACCGATAACGTGAACACGCAGATCGAATCGCGTGACGAACAGCTCACGCGGCTGCTCGACAACGCCGAAGCGACCAGCGCCAATCTGCAGCAGCTCTCGGAGAATCTAGAGGATCTGACCGACCCCAATTCGGGTACGCGCCAGGACGTGGAAAGCGCGATCCGGGATCTGTCGGCCGGTGCGTCCTCCATGCGGCGATTTGCCGAGACACTCGAACGTGACCCCAACGCTTTGCTCTTCGGTGGAGGCCAGCGATGATGAGAGAGCTAGTGCGTGGCGGTGTGACTGCGCTGTTCGTGGCGACCACTGCGGCCTGTAGTGGTGTACCGCCGTTACAACAGGTTTTGCTATCACCGCCGCAGACCGCCCGCGCGAACAGCCAGGCGAGCAGTTGGCAGGTGCGCCGGGTGCGTGTACCGGAATATCTGGACAACTATGATATTCAGCTGCGTACCGATGAGTACGTGCTTACGCGTATGCCGAATGCCAAATGGGCGGAGCGGTTGCCGGTGGCCATGACACGGCTGCTCCAGCAGACCATCGACGAAAAACTGGTGGACGATCGCGGGCGCGATTACGAAGTGGATGTCGTGGTCGATGCCTTCGAGCCCCAGCCGTCCGGGCAGGTGGTGCTTGCTGCGCGCTGGAAGGTCACCCAATCGAAATCCGAAACCGTGGTCGCTCGCGATAACACCGTGATCCAGCAGGCATTGCCGGCCAGGCCACGCGATGCGGCCGCGATCGGTCAGGCCATGTCGGATGCGGTCCGGGAACTTGCATTCGAAATTGTCGCCAAGGCGGGCTGATACGGCGGGCGTCGCGGATCGCCCATCTGCGTTGAGTCGAGAAACTCGATAGTCGCGTTATTCGGCAGGAGCGCACACAAAAAAGGCCGCCCAACTGGGCGGCCTTTTTCTTTATGGCCTCGCTACAGGCTAGGCCTGCGTTAGAAATGCATACCGAACGACAGCTGGTAGAGCACGGCCTTGAAGTCGTTTGTCGAACTCACGGTACCCACATTGATCGGCCCGACAGTCGGGCTGAGATTGGGCGCGTTGACCACGATATTGTTCACCTTGGCTTCCACCTCGGCACAACCGACGTACTTCACATCGGCTGTCAGGAACATCTTCTCGGTCAGCTTCATGTCCATGCCGAGCTGGCCCACACAGGCGACCGGCTTGGTCAGGTTCAGCGTCGGCTCGTTGCCATAGGCGTTGAGCACTTCGTTGTTCACGTCGGTGTCAAAAGTGTAGAGATACATCGCGCCGGCACCGATATAGGGCTGGAACATCGTGTCCACCCACGGCCGATAAACGATCGTCAGGTTTGGGGGCAGGGCCTTGAGGGTACCGATGGACTGACCCAGCGGTGGGATCCCTGTTTGCAGGCCGCCATTCGTTTCGGGCGCGAGCGATTCGTCGATCGCATTCTTGCTGACTTCGAAGTCCAGCTTGAGCGGCGGCGCGAGCGTGACTTCCATGGCCAGATGCTTGCCCGTCTTCGGAATATACATACCGAAGGTACCGCCGAGCGTGGTGAGGTTGCCGGTGGACGAGCCCGTGTGGTCCAGGCGGCTTTCACCGGACCCGAAGCCCTGGGCTGCCAGGCCCTGGGCGTTTTCGACCTTGAGTCGCGAGCTGGTGCCGTAGTACTGGAAGTGCAGTACGCCGACACGGAAATAGCTGTTGTTCTTCGTATATTCAAAGACCTGGTGCAGCAGGCTGCCCTTGTCCTCGACGGTATCGGACGAATCGTCGTCGCGCATCTGGCCTTGAGCGAGGGCACTGCCCGCGGCAAGCAGGCTGGCGCAGCCCAGAATCGCTACGGCCGCTCGCTTCCCCAGCGCACGACGTACGGACATGTTGTCCTGAATCATCTCCCTTCTCCTTGTCTCGTTTGTCTTGTAGAGAGTCAGGATCCCGGCTGCGCCCCGCGGCCGGGATCGATCATCGAGCGCTAGTGATTAGCGATCCGGGAATTCCCGGCCGCCGTGGGTGGGTGAGCCGACCAGCTGGAAGTTCAGGTTGCCCTGAGCGATCGTCGCCTGAGCCGGCAGAATCACCGCCGTTGCGTCCAGCGTGATGTCGTCCAGATTCTGAAGCGAAATAACCAGACGGCCATTCTGTTCGAATGTCACCGGACCGACGATGGCCGTTGTGAACGTCTGCTGATCGACCGACAGCACTTGCGCATCCGGCGCGTTCGCAATCAGGTCGAGATTGGCAACGAAGCAGGGCTCGTAGTCGTATGCGCGGCCAGCGATCGTGCCAGAGCATTTTTCGACGATATAGCCCGACTGTGCCACGCCGTCCTCGCCACCTTCCTCATTCGGGAAGCGCAGCAGAATGCGGCCGGTCTGCAGCGGTTCGGCCACATCTGCAAGGCCTAAACCGTCTAGGAGGTTGGGTAGTAACCCGGTTTCTCCGTCCAGAAGTACCCCGGTGACCTCGCCGAGGGTTGTGCCAAGACCGCCGAGAATGGGTCCTAGAACCGGGATGTCGGCGACGGGGCTTGTGTCCTCACCTAAACCGGATAGCAGATTGCTCACGACATCGGCGCCCAGATTGATACTGGTCAGGGAATTGACGCCGCCCGGCAGCAAGGCAACCTGAATGCAGGCGTCAGTTTCGACCGAGAGCGTATCCGCACCGAAGTCACCCAGATCGTCTTCACAGCCGTCGACCGACTCGCCGATCGCGATCGGACGCGTGAGCGACAAATACGTCTGGTACTGGCCGATAGGGATGCCACCCGAACTCAAGTCGACAAGCGCGCGGTTAGCCTGTTGAGCGATTTCGGCGTCGTCGAATTGACCGTTACCGTTCGTGTCCGCCTCCGGCAGGGTGAACTGATTGGCGTAATAGTCCTCGGTGGGCGCAACTACATCAAACGGCATGATGATTGTCGGCCCGCCCGCGGGCTGCGTTGCCGCCGATTGGGCCGTGGAACCGGTGCCATTCAACGGATCGGTATTGAGCGCATTGCCGTCCACGCCGGTGATCTGATTGGCGGTGGTACAGGCCGTACCTTCCGTGCCACAGATAACCGTCCAGTAGCGCATGCCCTCTTCGAAAGGTGCACTCGGGCGGAACGAGAAGGCGCGCGTATAGATACCTTCGCCCGCACTACCCAGGGCGCTGCTGGTACCCGTCGTATTGGAAAACGCGAGTTCGCCGGGCACAACACCCACGCACGCGCCGGTGTCATCCATTTCCTGAATGGCGATGGTCGCGTTGGTGACGGTGTTCCCCGTGCCGCCCACGAGACAGCCGTCGGCGAGAACGATGGACTCGGTATCCACGAACTTCGAGAAAAAGCCGTCGATTGCGACATTCGCCGGATGTTCGAAGACCGGGAAGTTGTCCGATGCTGAGTCATCGCCGGGATCATCGCCTACGCAATGGCCGGCGGTGTCGCCGTTGGTTTGGAAATCGCCGCCTTCCAGGGCGCAGGGAATGCCCGGCGACAACGTCCCGAGCAGCGGCGGCGTCGCGCTCGAATTGACATACGGTTCGGTAGTGAAAGCAATTGTCTGACGCGGGCCGAGCGGGTTTTCGAAACTCACCGGATTGCCGGCCAGATCCCGAAGCGTGTCACCGCCGTTGAGCGTGATCTGATACTGCGTGCTCGGTGCGAGCAGGTTGACCGGGTCGATGACGACACTGAAGCCTTCCACACGATAGGTCGCGGGCACGGTAACGCCGCCGCCCGTGAACTGAATGCTTTGCGCATTGACAGTATCCGGATCGAGCGGCTCGCTGAAGGTAATTGCGGGGCTCGAGTCGATCGGGAAGCTGTTGATCGCGGCGCTGTCGTCATCGCCGGGGTTGCCGTCGAGGCACAGCTGTTCGGGAAGTGCGGTCGGCGCCGCGCCGTTATTCGCGTAAATAGCGTTATAGGCGGGGGAGCCGAAGGCGTAGAGGCAAGCGCTGGGCGACTGGGCTGTCAGGATTGGCGCAGTTTCGTCCTCAAGTAGCTCGTCCTGCTCTTCGAATGCCTCGTTGGGCAGCAGCAACGTGAGCTCGAGATCCACGGTGGCATTGTCGGTACGGTTCACGTTGATCGGGAACGTGCCGAGGGTTGCAATCTTAAGGTCGCCATTCGGCATGGGGGTCGCCAGACCGGCCGCCTGAATGTTCAGCGCACTCTGGTTGAAGACGCCGTTGGCAAGTGACTCAATAATATTTTCCGGCGTGCCAGCAGGCGTGGTGATCAGCGTGCCGATCCCCAGATCGAAACGCAGACGGACCGCCGTGGGGGTTTCGATATTGCGGTAGTCGTTCGACATGAGGGTCACGTCGACGTCGCTGATGAAGTTGACATCGATCGGGCCACTCGGGTTAATCGAGGTTTCAACATCGCCGTTCAAAAACAGACGAAGTCCGGTCAGCTGAATCTTCTGGCCGGCGCGGATGGTGGCCGGGATGACATCGCCGAAGCCCTGCGCGCCGGATTTCGGAAGCTCGGTCTGAACGGTATTACGCTGGGGAGAAGCGCTTGCCGGCTGGTCGTTAGAGCCGATCAGCTGGGAGTCGATGTTGACGTTGTTGATCGCCAGACCGTTAAGGCTGTTGGCTGGCAGATCGCCGACGTTATCCTCCGAAGGGGTGAGCTCAAGGTTGGCCTTGATCAGCTCCCCCGGATCGATAACGCTACGCGTTGCCGTATAGGCGCTGGTCAGGGTCTTGCCGAACTGCGACGTGACGGAGGGGGCGACCGTGATCGTGTAGTTGCCGGCTTCCAGATCGTCGATCGGGTCGAATACCAGATAACGACCCAGCGCAGTAATACGGCCTTCCACAGGACCGTTGTCGCCGGTGACGGTGAAGCTCTCGGCATCCACGGTTGCCGGGTCGACCGGTTCGTTCAGAATGACGCGGAACGTACTGAACGTCGTGACAATCGACGTACGATCAGTGACCGGATTGGTGTCGCCCGGGGTCGTGCTCACAACCTCGAGGTTGTCGCTGTCGGCCGGGCGCCCTTCGGCAGGACGCGTGGTGAACTGGAACAATGTGTCGCCGTCGGCGAACGCGGTGTTGCCGCCGGAAAGGCTGCGCGTAGCAACGACCGAATAGGTCTGAGCCGGCTGCAGGTCGCCTGTGTAGGTCAAACGCAGGATATTCGGCTGATCTTCATCCTGCTCGACCGCGATCTGCGGCTGCGCAGTCTCACCATCGATTTGTAGTTCCAGCGCGTTTTCGGTGCGGCCGGAGACTTCGCCATCGAAGTTCACGACCATCTGGGTATCGAGTACGACATCCTGCTGGCCGTTGAACGGGTAGGTAAAGTTCAGTCCGCTTGCGGTGACTTCGTCACGCGGGTTCGGCTCACCATTGTCGCCGCCGCCGCCGCTGGAACAGGCGGGCAGAACGGCCGCTGCCGCGATGAGAAGTGCTGCGACCGCGAGGCGACCGGAGCGCGGATGGCGCGCGGTGTAGGCGCGGGCGGGCGTTATGGTGTCCGAATTCTGAGCAGAATCGGCACAACGCATCCGACGGGAATGCATCGATAGCACGGCTTTGTCTCCCTTGCTGTGTGGCGTGTCAATTGCGACACGCGTTCTTTTTAGAATGCCCCGTACGTGACAATAAACGAGATTCGAACTGCACGCCACACGTGCCGGGAAAATATTGAATGCAATGGGAATCTGTCGCATTGCAGCAATCGGGCAGGGAGGTCTCGCTGCGTGTTCGGCGGCCCGTAATTACAGGGTTTTCGGGACGGTTTTCCCCGCGAAACCCCGCCATCGGTTCACTGCCGCGGTCGGCATCACGAACGCCATTGATGCGACGATGCGCTTGTGTAGGCGTCGCTGCGCGCAAACTCGTTCGCGATAGCGGCTTTCGCGACATGGTTCAGACGTTTTTTCGAAAGGCCCCGCCAAAACGTTGATTCACGATCGATTCCGCGGCCTGATGCCGCGGGGCGAAATCGCGTAACCCTGCTTTTATCAGGCGGCGCGGGAGCTGTCGTCGTTGTTTTTCTTGCGCACGGACCGCATTTCGGCGGGATCGAAATCATCCACGCTTATGACGGCCATCTGCAGCGCGTAGAGTTCGCGCATGCGTTCGGTCTCGCTTTCGTCGAACACATGGGCCGCCAGCGCTTGCTCGATCTGATCGCGGGGGTGGTCGGCGGTGATGCGGCCGTCCTTGCGGGCTTTGGTCATTTTCCCGAGGAGATCCGAGCAGCCGATCGTGGCCTGCATGGCGCGCTCGAACAGGGCGATACCTTCGGATTCGTTCTGCGAGATATAGCAGCGGGGTGTCAGGCGATCGCGGATCTTGCCGGGCGTCTGCAACAGCTGCGCGATGCGCTGACCAAGCGCGTCGCCAGGCACGCGCGCATGCAGGCCGAGCGGGAATATGAGAAAGCCCGCGAGCCAGGCGGCGGGCCGGTTCGGCAGGTGCCGGATCACGCCCGCCATGCGTGATTCGATGGTGGCAAAGGCGTCTTCGCACACCCATTGCACCAGCGGCAGGTCCTCAGCGTGGGCGCCGTCTTCGGCGTACCGTTTGAGTGTGGCGCTGGCGATATATAGCTGGGACAGCACGTCGCCCAGACGTGCGGACAGCGCTTCCCGAAACTTCAGGCTGCCTCCCAGCGTGGCCATCGCGATATCCGAAAGCAGGGCGAGGTTGGCCGAGTAGCGATTCATGGCCCGGTAATAGGGCGCCAGTTCGGCGACCTTGCCCGCGGTCGTGCCGCGACCGCCGGTGAACCCCATGACGAGCGACCGTGCCGCCGCGGCAAGGTCATGGCCGATGTGGCTGTAGAAGATGCCGTCGAAATCGGCGAGCGCGGTGTCGCGATCCGGGTTGTTGGCGGCCTCGATTTCGTCGAGCACGTAGGGATGACAGCGGATCGCGCCCTGGCCGTAGATCATCATGCTGCGCGTGAGGATGTTGGCGCCTTCGACGGTGATGTTGACCGGCGCGGCCTGGAAGCTGCGGGCCACCGGATTGCCGGGCCCGAGCATGACGGCCTTGCCGGCGTGGACATCCATCGCATCCTTGGCGACGTCCTGGGCCATGGTGGTCACGTGATATTTGGCGATCGCGGAGGCCACGGACGGTTTTTCGCCCAGATCGACCGCGTTCGACGTAAACCGGCGCACGGATTCGCAGGCATAGGTCTTGCCGCCGATACGCGCCAAAGCTTCCTGTATGCCTTCGAATTCGCCGATGGAGACATTGAACTGCCGGCGTACGACGGCATAGGCGCCGGTGAGACGCGCGTTGGAAATCGCATCGCCGGTAGAACCCGAGGGCAGCGAGATCGAGCGGCCGACCGACAGGCATTCCATGAGCATGCGCCAGCCCTGGCCGATCATTTCGCGGCCACCGATGATGTAATCCAGCGGTACGAACACCTCGGTGCCCCAGGTCGGACCGTTCTGGAACGGTGCGCTGGCCGGGAAATGTCGCCGCCCGGCATGGGCGCCGGGGGTGTCTGCGGGTACGAGCGCACAGGTCACGCCCAGTTCGGTCTCGCCGCCGAGCAGACCGTCCGGGTCATACATCTTGAAGGCCAGCCCCAGCACCGTGGCGACCGGGGCGAGCGTGATATAGCGCTTCTCCCAGGTCAGCTTCATGCCGAGGATTTCCTCGCCGTTCCATTCGCCGGTGCAGACCACGCCCTTGTCCGGAATCGCGCCGGCGTCCGAGCCGGCGTGTGGGCTGGTCAGCCCGAAGCAGGGGATTTCCTCGCCGACCGCAAGCCGCGGCAGGTAGTGGTCCTTCTGCGCGTCCGTGCCGTAGTGCATCAGCAGTTCGGCGGGACCGAGCGAGTTGGGCACGGCTACGATCGGACCGACGGTACCGCCGGCCGGCCCGCTACCGACCTTGGCCAGCACGCAGGAATGCGCATAGGCCGAGAATTCCAGGCCGCCGTAGCGCTTGGGGATGATCATGCCCCAGAACTTGTTTTCCTTGATGAACTGCCAGGCTTCGGGGGACAGGTCGGCGTCCTCATGGGTGATTTGCCATTCATCGCAGAGATCCAGCAGCTGCTGGACCGGGCCGTCGAGAAACGCCTGTTCTTCGGCTGAAAGCTCGGCCGCTGGCAGGCGTTCCAGCCGGCGCCAGTTGGGTGCGCCAGAGAACATCTCGCCTTCCCACCAGACGGTGCCGGCATCGAGCGCCGTTCGTTCGGTCGCGGACAGCGTCGGCAGTACCTCGCGGAAGATATCCAGCACCGGGCGCGTGATATAGGGCCGCCGTATCGAGTCGACGTTGAGCGGCACCGCGATCGCGAGAAAGACCAGCCAAAGCACGATGCCGACGATCCAGCCGGTGCTGGTAAGCGTGCAGGCCGCAAGCAGCAGGGCGGTGGTTGCGGTCGCCGTTTTCAGACTCACGCGGTGATAGGCCAGCGCGATGAAGGCGCCGAGGAATACGACGATCCAGACCACTGCGGTCATGACGGGGCTCCATGGCCGGGCCACACCGGCCGGTGTCGGACTTCACTCGCAGCCTAGGCCACGCGCCAGGCGCGGGCAAACGCCGGGTTCTCGTGCTACACGCTATTCGCCTGGCTGCCTGTGTCGAAAAATGCGCAGATCTCGGCGGCCACGGCGTCGGGCTTTTGCAGGTGTAGCATGTGGCCGCAGCCGTCGACGACGACCCGTTCCAGATCGGCAAAACAGGCGCGACGCTTCTGCATTTCCTCGTCGTCGCAGAAATAGCGCGCGGGCGAATCACCGCCGTCGATACACAGCACGGCGGCGGTCACCTCGGCCCACAGCGCCATCGCCTCGCTGGCACGAAAGGCATAGGGCAACGGGACGCGATGCCAGGGGTCGACACGCATGCGGCGACGACCGGCCGCATCTTCTTCGGCGGTCCACTGGCGGGCGAGGAAGTCGGTCTGGTCGGCGCTCAGCTCGGGATAGCGCCGCCCGATCCGTGAGATCGCGGTGTCGAGATCGTCGTAGACCTTCGTGGCGGGCGGATTGGCATGGGCGTCCAGCCAGCGCCGATAACGATCGGGCACGTTCGCCGGGTCGCTGTCGGGCACGTTCAGGCTGTCGAGGGTGATCAGTTGCGAAACGCGCTCGGGCCGGGTGCCGGCGTAGAGACTGGCGATCTGCCCGCCCATGCTGTGGGCAACCAGGGTGACGGCATTGTCGGGGCCGCGGCCCACTACGACATCCAACAGACGTTCCAGATCGAGCAGGTAGGCCGGGAACCAATAGCTGTCGTGCGTGGCAGCCGTATCACCGTGCCCGCGCCAGTCGGGCGCAATAAAGCGATACCGACCCGGCGCGCGCGACTCCATGGCGCTGACGAGGGCATCGAAACCCGCGCCCGTATCCATCAGCCCGTGCAGAAGCACCAACGGTTCGCCTTCGGAGGTGCCGGCTTCGCGTACCGCGTACCGCAATTCGCCGAGCGTATGGAAAGTGATGTTGTCGATCAGGCTCATGGGGTGGCTTCCTGCAGACGACGCGCGGCCACAGCCTGGCGCCAATAGAACAATGTGAGAGCGATGAGGATGATTCCCACGGCGAGCAGCGTCGGCCGGGTGGGCACTTCGGCGAGCCATAGCCAGGCCCAGAGCGTGCCGAACACGGTTTCCAGCAGCATCAGTAGGCTGACTTCCGGCGCCGGCAAGTAGCGCGGCCCCTGGCCGATCAGCGCAAATGCCGTAGGCAGCACCACGGCGAGGCCGGCAAGCGCCGCGAACCCTTGGGTGGACAGTGATAACGGTGCGGCGAACACGGCCGTTGCCGAGGCGATCAAGGCACCGCCGAGTGCCAGACCGGGCAGTGTATCGCCGCGTCCGGTCGCGCGCATGACCACGAAGGTGGCGCCGAACACGACCGCCGTGGCAATGCCGGTCAGACGCCCGAGCACGCTCCCGGCGCCGCCGAGCGCTATCAGTAACAGCCCGCCGGCAATGGCCGCGGCCGCGATCCAGGTGCGTAGCGGCGCTCGTTCTTTAAGGAAGATCACGCTGAACAGCGCGGCGAAGATCGATGCGGTGGCAAGGCAACCAAGCGTATCGGCGATCGTGGTGTTCGCCACGGTGATCACGAACAGAATATTGCTCAGCGCGAACAGCAGCGCCAGTCCCCAGCCGAGCGGATTGCGCATCTGGGCGGTAATCGCGGCGGTTCGGCCGCGCTCGCGGATGAGCAGAAAACCGCCGAGCCCGATGGCCATCGCTATGCCACGCCAGAACAGGGTGGTCGCCACGTCCGCGCCCAGCAGGCGGATGAGAATGGAATCCGGGCTGAGCACCAGCACGCCGGCGCCCGTGAGCGCCAGGCCGAACAGGCGCGGGCTCAAGCCGCGCTGCCCGAAAGCGGGGCGGCCGGGCCCGGATGAATGCGGGGCGTCAGGCGGTCTCGAAGGGTTCGATCACGCGATGGATGAAATCCAGTTTGGCGCGCGCGCCGGCATTGAGCACGAACGGATAGGCATCGGCGAGCCCCATGCTGCGATTGACTGCGTTCATGCCGATCGCCAGATGGGTCCAGCGATGCATCAGCGCGTCGAAATCGCGCGGGTCCTGTTCCCAGGGTGGCGAGCGCACGAGCTGGTATTCGGTGGCGGTGTCCAGCGTGTCGCGTATGTGCAGATAGTGTGCCCACGATTCGGCCCAGTCCTCCCAAGGGTGAGCCGAAGCATAGGGGGTCACGAACCGTTCCTGCCAGTCGGGTGGCGCGCCGTTGTCGTAATGGGCCTGCAGGGCCTGGCCGTAATCGGCGCGCTCGTCGCCGAACATGTCGCGGTATTCGTCGATCCACGCGCCGCCATCGATCAGGCGCGCCCAGTAGTAATGTCCGACCTCGTGGCGGAAATGGCCGATCAGCGTCCGGTAGTGCTCGCCCATCTGCTCCCGCATGCGCGCCCGCGCCACATCATCCGCTTCGGCAATATTGATGGTGATCACGCCGTTGGCATGACCGGTGGCGATCGGGTCGCGCCCGGCCAGGGCCTCGGTGAACTCGGTTTCGGCGTCGGCGTCGGCAAGGAAGTCGAACGCCAGGCCGAAATCGGGATCCTCTGCGCGGCCGACGATCGGCAGGCCGAGTTGGTAGAGATTGAAGATCAGATGCCGCTTGGCACTTTCCAGCCGATTCCAGAGTTCGAGATGGCGTGGTGGCCCGAGGTCCGGAATGGTGCGGGTCAACCGACATGACGCACAGAAATGATGCGGCGACTCATCCGGCACGAGCCAGTTGCAGATGTCGTACTGCGCGTAGTTCTGGCACCGCCTATAGATGCGGCCCTCGATACGGCCGGCAGCCGGCACCTGCCAACGCGTGGCGTCGAGCGGCTCGAGCGCGGTCATGATCCGGGCTTCGGGCGCGAACCCCAGCTGGCGCTGGCAGACCAGGCAGCGGGTGTTGCGAAAGAAGATCGAGTTGCCGCATTGGCAATAGAAGTCGCGCATCGCGTTTCGGGGGTCCTGCAAGCGGTAGATGAGGGCGAAAGAGGTATCGCCGAGTGATTTCAGTGCTGGAAGTATCGCGCCTGGATCGCGTTGTGGATGTTGCTCAGTTCGATCTGCATGCGATCAAGAAACTCGCTCAGGCGATGGCCCTTGAGCGTGCCCAGATCGGCACTACCGAGCACATGTATAGCGTCTTCGACACAAGTACTGCATTTGCCGGGCATCGGCAGGCGCAGGAGTCGCTTGCCGGCACGTTCCAGACAGAAGCGCACCGAGCGCGGGAACGCGGTATCCGCCAGCAGGAATCGTACGACGCCCGGGCCAGTGACGCGTACGCGTACATGGCGGCGATACATCTGGAATGCACTCAGTGATTTGAGCACGCTGATCCACTGCACGGTCTGGTAGGGCCGTAGATCGGTGCTCTCGTCGACCAGCAGATCGCCGCTACGCACATCGATGATGCGCGTCGTCATGTCTGCACGCTCCAGGGACAGCCCGAGGCTGAGCATGTCGTAGGCGGCATCGCGACTCATGCCGGACTCGATCATCCCTGCGATATGGCGTGCGCCATGGACGACGCGCTCCACCACACGCGAGCGGGCCAGCCGATGCTCTACATGCTGGCCCTCGTCGGCGATATACAGGTGCAGGCCGTTGATCTCTTCCCATACCTCGCGCGGCACGAGATCGCGCGCGCTGCGCAGGTTCTCGCGCGCCATGGCCAGCGCGCTCGCGATCGAGCCGGGGTGGCCCCGATCGGCCACGAGAAAGCGCATCACGCTGGCTTCGCTGTCGTCCGGGTAGCGTTCGGCAAACAGGTCATCCGCGCCGACGATCTCGACCAGCGCACGCCAGTCGAATTCGGTCTGGCGCGGCATATCCAGCAGCAGCAGGGTGGTGGCATTGATCAGGCGGGCGGTGGATTCCGCGCGCTCCAGGTAGCGGCCCGTCCAGAACAGGTTCTGCGCAATTCGTGAAAGCATGTCAGTCCTCGTCCTCTACGATCCAGGTGTCCTTGCTGCCGCCGCCCTGTGAGCTGTTCACCACCAGCGAGCCCTCGCGCAGCGCCACGCGGGTGAGTCCACCCATGGTCACGTAGGCGTCGTCGCCGGGGCGCGAGACGATGAAAGGCCGCAGATCGACATGCCGGGGGCGCGCGGTGTTTTCGATCAGCGTCGGCGCGGTCGATAGCGCCAGCGTGGGCTGGGCGATGTAGTTGCGCGGGTTGCGCCGGATCAGCTGGGCGAACTGGTCGCGTTCGTCGGCCGTGGAGCGTGGGCCTATGAGCATGCCGTAGCCACCGGATTCGTTGGCGGGCTTGACCACCAACGAGTCCAGGTTGGCGAGTACGTGGTCGCGCTGTTTTTCTTCCATGCACAGCCAGGAGGGCACGTTCGGCAGCTTGGCGTCCTGGTCCAGATAGTAGCGGATGATCTGCGGCACGAAGGCATAGACCACTTTGTCGTCGGCCACGCCCGCGCCGGGTGCATTCGCAATCGCCACGTTGCCGGCCCGCCAGGCACGCATCAGCCCGGGCGTGCCGAGCATCGAATCTGCCCGGAAGGCCTCGGGATCGATGAAGGCATCGTCCACCCGTCGGTAGATCACGTCGACGCGCTGCGGGCCGAAAATGGTGCGCGAATAGACACAGTCGTCGCGATCCACGTACAGATCGCTGCCCTGGACCAGTTCGGCGCCCATTTGGCCGGCCAGCCAGACATGCTCGAAGAAAGCCGAATTGAATACGCCCGGCGTGAGCAGGGCGACATTGGGCGTGACGTCCTGGCGCGGCGATAGCGCGTTGAGCGAGTCCAGCAGTTCGCTGGGGTAGTCGTCGACCGGGAGAATGTCGGTCTGGGCGAACAGCTCGGGAAAAACGCGCTTGGATACCAGCCGGTTCTCGACCATGTACGACACGCCCGAGGGCACGCGCAGGTTGTCCTCGAGGACATAAAAATCCCCGGCGCCGTCGCGCACCAAGTCCGAGCCGCAGATATGCGCCCAGATATCGCCGGGCGGCCGGATGCCGACACACTCCGGGCGGAAATTCACCGACTGCGCGAGCACCTCGCGCGGGAAGACGCCGTCCTTGATGATCTGCTGCTTGCCGTAGAGATCGGCGATGAAGAGGTTGAGCGCAGCTACGCGTTGCTGGAGGCCCTCGCGAACGCGATCCCACTCGCGGCGGCTGATGGTGCGTGGCAGTACGTCGAACGGCCAGGCCCGGTCGATCATCCCGGCTTCGGAGTACACGGTGAAGGTGATGCCCATCGATTTGATGGACAGGTCGGCTGCCATGCGCCGGTTATCGAGCTCCTCGTTATTGAACTCGCCGAGATGGCGTACCAGTGATTGCGCCGCCCGGCGGGGCGTACCCGAGTCATCGAAGACTTCGTCGAAGAAGCCGGGACTGCGATAGTCCTGCCACAGTGCATTCATGAATAGCTTCTTCCCGTTTTTTGTGTAGTCGATCCCCAAGCATATTTCTATGCAAGACACAGACCGTAATGCGCAAGCAGCGTGCTAGACTCCCCGGCTTGTTTTCAGAGTAATTCGGGCATGGCGGACACACCTACCGCGGCCGATGCTGGCGTCGTGTTCAAGGGTCGGATGATGACCCTCACGGTACTCGAAGTCCGTGAAACCGACGGCGGCCGGATCGCCAGTCAGATCGAGGCGCAGCTGGAGCGCGCGCCGGGATTTTTCGAACACATGCCGGTGTTGCTGTCGATACCCGACGCGGTGCCCGACCTCGCCGAGGTGAGCGAAATCATCCGCCGCGCTGGAATGGTGCCGGTCGGTATTCTCGACCCGGGCCCACAGGCCCGCAGCGCTGCCGAGGCTGCCGGCCTGGGCGTGATGGCATCTCCCGCACGCGGCGCCGCTGCTGCCGATTCGGCGAAGAAGCGCGAGCCAAGCGATGCGAATGGCGCGGATAATGCCTCGACCGACGAGGCGCCGGCGGCCAAGGAAGCGCCGGTCAGCCGCGAAGAGCCGCCACGTACGCCCACCCGTCTGGTGACCAAGCCGGTACGCTCGGGTCAGCAGATTTACGCCCGCGGCGGGGACCTCGTTATCGCCACTTCAGTGAGCGAAGGCGCGGAAGTGCTGGCGGACGGCCACATACATATTTATGGTGCACTGCGGGGGCGCGCCTTGGCGGGTGCCACCGGAGACACCGAAGCGCGGATCTATTGCCGTCGCTTCGAACCCGATCTGGTCGCGATCGCGGGCTGCTACAAGGTGGCCGATGCGATAGAAGAGGGGGTACGTTCCAGAGCCGTCGCAGTACGTCTGGAAAACGATAACTTGAGCATCGAATTGCAGGAGTAAAGAGTGGCAAAGATCATCGTCGTCACGTCCGGCAAGGGTGGGGTCGGCAAGACCACGACCGCCGCCTCTTTCGCAGCCGGACTTGCCATGCGGGGGCACAAGACCGTCGTCATCGATTTCGATGTCGGTCTGCGTAACCTCGACCTGATCATGGGGTGTGAACGCCGGGTGGTGTTCGACTTCATCAACGTCATCAGCGGCGAGGCCAACCTCAAGCAGGCCCTCATTCGCGACAAGCGGCACGAGAAGCTTTATATCCTTGCGGCGTCGCAGACGCGCGACAAGGATGCGCTCAACCAGGAAGGCGTCGAGCGCACGCTCAACAAGCTTGCCGAGGATTTCGACTACATCATCTGCGATTCGCCGGCCGGTATCGAAACCGGCGCGATCATGGCGATGTACTACGCCGACGAAGCGCTCGTGGTGACCAACCCCGAGGTCTCCTCGGTGCGTGACTCCGATCGTGTGCTGGGCATGCTTTCGAGCAAGACCAAGCGTGCGATCGAAGGCGGCGAGCCGGTCAAGGAACACCTTGTGGTGACGCGTTATGCGCCCAGCCGTGTCGGCAAGGGCGAAATGCTGTCGCTGGACGACGTCAACGATATTCTCGGCATCCCGCTGCTCGGCGTGATTCCGGAGTCCGAAAAGGTGCTCAACGCATCGAACTCCGGCATGCCGGTGGCCATGGAAGAGAACGCGGACGCCGGTCAGGCCTATCTGGACATGGTGGCGCGCTTTCTTGGTGAGAACCGGCCGATGCGGTTCACCCAGGCCAAGAAGAAGTTTCTAGACCGGCTGATGGGGAGGTAGACCATGGGTTGGCTCGACGTATTTCGTAATAACGAAAAGAAGACCTCGGCCCAGACGGCCAAGGAACGGCTTCAGGTCGTGGTTGCCCATCGCCGCACCGGCGGTGGTGATCATCCCGCGTACTTCCCGCAGCTGCAGCAGGATCTGCTGGCCGTGCTGCGCAAGTACGTGCAGGTAGGCGATGACGCCGTGCAGATGGAGATCGAACGCGAAGGCGATCTCGAGGTGCTGGAGCTCAAC
This sequence comes from Salinisphaera dokdonensis CL-ES53, assembly GCF_040361215.1. Classification (NCBI taxonomy): domain Bacteria; kingdom Pseudomonadati; phylum Pseudomonadota; class Gammaproteobacteria; order Salinisphaerales; family Salinisphaeraceae; genus Salinisphaera; species Salinisphaera dokdonensis. Next base: position 184,916 of record NZ_APND01000003.1, on the reverse strand, counting down.
ATCACGCTGCCCGAAGAAGCCAAGCACTAGAACAAGCACTACATAAAACGGCAGGAGGAGCCGCGATGTCCACGGAAGAGCAAGGGTTCGACTACATCATCGTGGGGGGCGGCTCCGCCGGCTGCGTGCTTGCCAATCGGCTGAGCGCCGATCCGAATGTTTCCGTGTGCATGCTGGAAGCGGGCCCGGGCGACTGGAACCCGCTGATCCATATCCCGATCGGGATCATCGGTCTGATGTGGTCGAAGATGTTCAACTGGGCGTACTACACCGCGCCGCAGAAGAACATGAACGGGCGCGAGATGTTCTGGCCGCGCGGCAAGACGCTGGGCGGCTCCAGCTCGATCAATGCCCAGTGCTATACCCGTGGCAACGCCTGGGATTACGACCACTGGGCAGAGCTTGGCAATCGCGGTTGGGGCTTTCGCGACATGCTCGGCTATTTCCGCAAGTCGGAGAAGCACGAGGGTGGCGAGAGCGAGTATCACGGGGGCGAGGGTGGTTACTGCGTCAGTTCGCTGCGCCATGTCAATCCGCTGAGCCATACCTTTGTCGAAGCGGCCGTGGCCTGTGGCTACCCGCGCAACGACGATTTCGGCGGCGCGACCGAAGAAGGCTTCGGCCTGTACAGCGTGGCGCAGGACAATGGCCGTCGCTGTAGTAATGCCGACGCCTTCCTGCACCCCGTCGCGCATCGCAAGAATCTCACGGTCATCACCCGTGCCCGCGCCAAGAAGATTCTGGTCGAGGGCAAGCGGGCGACCGGCGTGACCTACAAAAAAGGCTGGTTTGGCGGCGATCGCACGCTCACCGCCCGGCGCGAGGTGCTGTTGTGCGGCGGCGCGATCAACTCGCCGCAACTGTTGCTGCTCTCCGGCGTCGGGCCGGCGGAGGAGATCGAACCGCACGGTATTCCTTTGATCCATGAGCTGAAAGGCGTCGGCCGTAACCTGCAGGATCATCTGGACGTCAGCGTCGTCGAGCTCGAAAAGACGAAGCTGAGCCTGCGCCTGAGCCCGAAATTCCTGTTAGTCGACGCCCCCAAGGCGGCCTACGAGTACTTTGTGCATGGCCGTGGCCAGCTCGTCAGCAACGTGGCCGAGTCCGGCGGTTTCGCCAAGAGCGATCCGTCGAATCAACTCGCCGACCTGCAGCTGCATTTCATCGCCACGATTGAACAGGATCACGGTCACAACCTCTGGAATACGATCAAGCACCACGGCTATACGCTGCGCATATGTGACCTGCGGCCGAAATCCCGTGGGCGGATCGGCCTGAAAAGTGCCGATCCGATGGCTGATGCGTTGATCGATCCCAACTATCTCGATCATCCTGACGATCTCGCCCAACTGGTCAAGGCAGTGAAGATCGGACGCCAGATTCTGCAGGCGCCGCCGTTGGCCGCGCATCGCGACCGCGAACTGGAGCCCGGGCCGGACGTGGTGGACGACGCGGCTATCGAGACGTTTATCCGCGAACGCGCCGAGACGATCTATCACCCCGTGGGCACCTGCCGCATGGGGCATGACGACGAAGCCGTCGTGGATGATCGTCTGAAGGTCCACGGTATGCAGGGCCTACGCGTGGTGGACGCGTCGATCATGCCGACGCTCGTCGGCGGCAACACCAATGCCCCGACCACGGCGATCGCCGAAAAGGCCGCCGACATGATTCTGGAAGACGCTGCCGCCTAGCAGCACCTTGTTCGTCAATCGGTAGCCGTCGCAGCGCTTGCCAGGCGCTGCGACTTCGTATAGCTTTGGCCTCAAGACTTAGCCAAGGCTAAACATGGGCCGCCGATGAAAGAATTGACGCAGGCTGCTATATACGAAGCACGGACGCGCTTTCCGGCGCTCCTGGCACTCGGCGGCTGGCGCTGGATTGTGCCGGTACTGCTGGTTTCTGCCGTGATGAGCGGTACGGAAACCGGTTTTCTCGTGCGCGACACGCTCGCGGAGGCGTACCTGCAGGTCAGCGTGTTCGTCGCGGCCACGCTGCTTCTGCTCTACGCGATCGAGCAGCGATTCGCGATCAATCTCGACACGCGTCTGGCCAATGCCGGGATCGCACAGGTGCCGATTGCCGCGGCGTTGGGCATGTTGCCGGGCTGCGGCGGGGCGATCGTGATTGTTACCCAGTTCGTCAACGGTCGGATCGGTTTCGGCGCGCTCGTGGCCGTTCTGGTCGCGACCATGGGCGATGCGGCCTTCCTGCTGATCGCGGCCGCGCCTCAGACGGCCGGCGTCGTGCTGGGCATCAGTCTGGTGTGCGCCATTCTGTGCGGTTGGTTGGTCGATGCGATCCACGGCCCCCGTTTCATGCGCCACGAGGCCGCGCCGGAAGGCAGCAGCGCGACTCTGAAAATGGGTGGAAGTAGCGGGGTAGAGGCACCTCGCTGGCTCGATCGCAGCTGGTTGGCGCTCTGGGCGATGGGTGTGCCGTTCGCGCTCGCTATCGCGTTCCAGCAGGAGCCGAACACATGGTTCGGCGCGTGGTCGGTTTACGAGCCCGTGACGTGGCTGGGTTTTGTGGGTGCCATGCTGGCGCTGGCGATGTGGGCGGGCCGAATAGGGGATGTCACTCAGGCCCGTGCGGAGGAAGCCTCTTCGGTTTCGGCTCTGGCCAATCCCGGCGACGGGGGACCGCTGCGTGCGAATGTCGAGATGCGGGGTCTGATGGCTTGGACGCGCCGCGCCCGTACCGATACCAATTTCGTGACCGTCTGGGTGATTGCCGCCTTCCTGGTGTTCGAGCTTGGGGTGGCCTTCACCGGTGCCGAGCCTGAGAGCTGGTTCCAGATCGCCGGGCCCTTGATGCCATTGGCCGGCGTACTCGTGGGCTTCATTCCCGGCTGTGGCCCGCAAATCCTGCTGACGACGCTTTATCTCAGCGGAGCGGTCCCGATGTCGGCGTTGCTGGCCAACGCGATCAGTAACGACGGCGATGCGCTGTTCCCGGCGATTGCGCTCACGCCCCGGGCCGCGATTCTGGCGACTGCCTACTCGGCGATACCGGCGTTGCTTGTCGGCTATACCGCTTTCGCCCTTGGCTATTAGGCATAAAAAAAGGCCGCCGATCCGAAAGGACCGGCGGCCTCTGCCAGCGGTAATGCTGGCTGTGCTACTTGTCGCGTAGATCCTTGCGCAAGATCTTGCCCACATTGGACTTCGGCAGTTCGTCGATGAACACGACCTGCTTGGGTACCTTGTAGCCCGTGAGCTGCTCGCGGCAGAAGGAGATCAGCTCCTTGTCGGTCAGGCTGTCTTCCTTCTTGACCACGAAGATCTTGACGGCTTCGCCCGATTTCTCGTCGTCGACACCGATACAGGCGGCTTCGAGAACCTTCGGATGCTGGGCGACGACGTCCTCGATCTCGTTCGGGTAGACGTTGAAGCCGGACACCAGAATCATGTCCTTCTTGCGATCAACGATATAGAAGAAGCCCTGCTCGTCCATCTTGGCCACGTCGCCGGTGCGAAGGAAGCCGTCGGGGAAGAAGGTCTTCTCGTTCTCTTCCGGCTTGTTCCAGTAGCCGTGCATCACCTGCGGGCCACGGATGCACAGCTCGCCGGGCTCGCCGGTGGGCAGATCGTTGCCGTCGTCGTCACGGATGACCACTTCGGTGGACGGAATCGGCAGGCCGATCGAGCCGTTGTAGTCGTCCAGATCGAGCGGGTTAATACAGGCGGCCGGGGAGGTCTCGGTCAGGCCGTAGGCCTCGATCAACGGGATACCGGTGATCTTCTTCCACTTCTCGGCCACTGCCCTCTGTACCGCTGCGCCGCCGCCCAGCGTGAGCTTGAGGCGCGAGAAGTCGAGCTTGGCGAAGTTCTCGTCGTTGACCAGCGCATTGAATAGCGTATTCACGCCAGTGAATGCCGTCGGCTGGTGTTTTTCGAACTCCTTGGCCAGCGCCGGAATATCGCGCGGGTTGGTGATGAGGATGTTCTTGCCGCCTTGCTGGAGGAACACCAGGCAGTTCGCCGTGAGCGCGAACACATGGTAGAGCGGCAGGGGCGTGATGATCACTTCCTGGCCGCGCTCGGTCCACGGGTCGAGCCACTGCCCGGCCTGAGCGATGTTGGCCACCATGTTCCGGTGCAGCAGGGTCGCGCCCTTGGCCAGGCCGGTGGTGCCGCCGGTGTACTGCAGGAAGGCGATATCGTCGGGTTTGACGTCCGCCGGCTTGAACTGCGCGCTGGCACCTTTCTTGAGTGTGTCGTTGAAGGTGACCGCGCCGGGCAGGCTGAAGCTCGGCACCATGCGCTTGACGCGCTTGACCACGAAGTTCACCAGCGTGCGCTTGATGGTGGGCAGGCAGTCGCCGATCTGGGTCGTGATCACCGCTTCCAGCGCCACCTTGTCGCGTACCTGCTCGAGCGTGGCGGCAAAGTTCTCGACAATGACGATGGCGCGTGCGCCAGCGTCGCTGAGCTGATGCTCGAGTTCGCGGGCGGTATAAAGCGGGTTGACGTTCACCGCCACCATGCCGGCCCGCAGGATGCCGAACAGGGCAATCGGGTACTGGAGCAGGTTGGGCATCATGATCGCGACGCGATCGCCCTTGGCAAAGCCGAGGTCGTTCTGCAGGTAGGCCGCGAAATCGCGGCTGAGCTTGTCCAGCTCGCCGTAGGTCAGGTCGCAGTCCATATTGCTGAACGCGACCTTGTCACGGAAGTCTCGGCAGCCATCCTCGATGATATTGACGAGCGTGTCGGTCGACTCGGTATCGATGTCGGCGCCAACGCCCTTGGGGTAGCGGTTCAGCCAGATTTTATCCACGAATTCTCCTCATGATCTGCAGTATTGGTCAGCGCGACTTGGGCGCTGACGCATGAAAAAAGTATATCAGCCCGGCCTGCGATCACTGCGAGAGGCGGTGATCGCGGCCGGTTCGATGCGGTTATCGGTTTTTTAGCGCAATTCCTTGCGAAGAATTTTGCCGACGTTCGATTTCGGCACTTCCTCGATGAACTCGTAGTGCTTGGGGACCTTGTAGGCGGTCAGATTCTCGCGGCAATATTCGCGCACCGTTTCTGCGGTGAGACCCGGGTTCTTCTTGACCACGAACAGCTTGACCGCCTCACCCGATTTCTCGTCCGGCACACCGACCGCGGCCGCCTCCAGAATATCGGGATGGCCGGCCACCACATCTTCGATCTCGTTCGGATAGACGTTGAAGCCCGACACGAGAATCATGTCTTTCTTGCGGTCGACGATATAGAACAGACCGTGGTCGTCCTGGCGAGCAATGTCGCCGGTACGAAAGAAGCCGTCCTCGGTGAACGCCTCGGCGTTGACTTCGTCCTTGCGCCAGTACCCTTGCATGACCTGCGGGCCGCGTACGCATAGTTCGCCCGGCTCGCCGATCGGCTGAGCGTTGCCGTCGTCATCGCGGATGTCGATATCCGTCGACGGCATTGGCATGCCGATAGAATGATTGAAGCTCTTGACGTTCAGCGCGTTGCAGGTCGCGACCGGCGCGGTTTCCGACAGGCCATAACCCTCGATGATCGGCTTGCCCGTAACTTCAGCCCAGCGCTCGGCGACCGGCTGCTGGGTGGCCATGCCGCCCGACATCGAGAACTTGAGCGTGGAAAAATCCAGATCCGAAAAGCCTTCGGTATTGAGCAGGCCGTTATAGAGCGTATTCACGCCCGTGATCGCCGAGAACGGGTACTGGCTCAGCGTCTTCACGAATCCCGGCATGTCGCGCGGATTGGTGATCAGCACGTTGTGGCCGCCGACCGAGAAGTAGACCAGGGTGTTCACGGTCAGCGCGAAGATGTGGTACATCGGCAGCGCCGTAATGATCAGCTCGCCTTCGGAGCTCATCTCTGGCTTGAACCATTCCTGGCATTGCAGGACGTTGGCGACCACGTTGCCGTGGCTGAGCATGGCGCCCTTGGCCGGTCCGGTGGTGCCGCCGGTGTACTGCAGGAACGCCAGATCGTCGCGGGTGATATCCACCGGCTCGAAGGTCTGACGATGACCGGCTGCCAGAGCGCTCGGAAAGTCGGTCGCGCCGGGCAGACTCCAGTTCGGCACCATCTTCTTGACCCGCTTGACCACGAAGTTGGTCAGCGCGCGCTTGATCGGCGAGAGCATGTCGCCGAGTTGGGTGGTGATGACCGTCTCCACCGGTACGCTGTCGTAGATCTTTTCCAGCGTGGCGGCGAAATTTTCCATCACGATCAGCGTCTTGACTTCGGCATCGTTGAGTTGATGCTCGAGCTCGCGCGCCGTGTAGAGCGGGTTGATATTGACCACGATAAGCCCCGCGCGCAGCGCCCCGAACAGGGCGGTGGCGTACTGCAGGCAGTTGGGCATCATGATCGCGATGCGCTCGCCCTTGCGCATGCCCAGAGTCTGCTGCAGATAAGCAGCAAATGCGGTCGACTCCTTGTCGATGCCGGCATAGGTGAGTGTCGCTCCCATGTTCGAGAACGCGTTGCGATCCGCGTACTGGCGGCAGCTGTGCTCAATGATGGCGGCGACCGAACCGAAGGCCTCGGTATCGATCGTGTTCCGAACCCCGATTGGATAATTTTCGAACCAGTTCTTTTCCATGTGCCCTCCCAAACGGCATCTGGTTCAGCCGGTGTCTGACCCCCCGTCAGCTCGCCGGCTGGTTCCCCTTGTCCCTGTCCTGTAGTCCGCCGTCACGCATGCTGGCGATGACCAGTTCCCTGAGTGATAGCGCCCCGTAAGTATTCCGTCTTGCTTCTACGCTCTGTGAAATCCACTGGCCCACTTCCCGGTGGAGCCGATCGTCCCGTGGGCTCGGCGCCGCCGCCGGATCACCGCTGCGCACTGCCTCGAGAATATCGTTCACCTTCAGGCACTCGATATCCTGCCGCGGCAGCAGTGTCACGGTCGTGTCGCCCGTTTCTATCAGCATGTTCTTGGCCACCAGTTGATCGACTATGGCATAGACATGATCCGGTGCGGCGCGCAGGTAACGCGATAGCCGCGCGACCTGCCACGGCGCGTTGCCCTGCATGAAGTTATAGCCGATCAGGCCCATCATCAGAAGTGCTATTTCTTCGCGATCGGCTGCGCCCAGGCGTGGCGGGTAGGGCTTTCGGGTCAGTTGCTCCGTGTGCTGGAGCAGAAATGACACCCGGCATCCGGTGAGCATGATCAGCCAGGACACGTACAGCCAGATCAGCAACAGGATCAGGATCGCGAAACTCGAATAGACGGCGTTGACGTTGCCGGCATTGGAGGCAAACAGCGCAAAGCCCAGGCTGGCCGTCTGCCAGAGTACGCCGGCGAATACGCCGCCGCCGATCGCCGGCAGGATATTGACCTTGGTGTTCGGCATGAAGGCGAACAGGAAGGTGAAGCCGATGCTGTAGAGCACGTAGGGCACGATCCGGCCGATCATGTAGAGCGAGGTGCCGAACGGTTCGACCGTCGCGAGATAGCCCACGACGGCATTGCTCGACAGCGACGCCGTCATGCTGCTGGCTGCGACGATGATGATCGGGCCGACGATCAGCACGCTCAGATATTCGGTGAACCGGCGACCCAGCGACCGGGGCTTGCGCACCTGCCAGATGTAATTACAGCCGTTCTCGACTTTCTGGATCAGGCTGATCACCGAATACATCAGCATCACGACGCCGATCGCTCCGAGCAGACCCACCTGCACGTTCTCCACGAACCCGACGACCTTCTCGATAATCTCGTCGGCCTGGGCGCCCAGTGGCGCAAGAAAACGATGCAGCACCGGACGCAGTGCATCGTTGACACCAAAGGCCTTGAGCATCGAGAAAGCAAGCGCCAGCAAGGGCACGAGCGACAGCAGGGTGGTGTAAACCAGCCCCATGGCGCGCATGGTAATCTCGCCATTCTGGATATCGCGCAGCAGAACCTGGCCGAGCCGGACAGTCGTGACGCCCCAACGCCTGGGCGCGCTCATGTCCTCGAGTTCGGGCTGCCAGATGGCAGTATTGAAGCGGTTGCTTATCCCACTGAGCATGCGTTGAGTTGCCCTTGAAGTCGGTCGAGCGGCATTGTAACCATGTCGACCATACCGTTTCGTATGGTTGACGCCCATAGACGCGTCGCGAAGGGCTTTGCCCACCGGCCCCTGACACCAGACCCCTTATGGAAGCAGCAGTCCCCGATCAGGATATAAGCCCCAGCGGCGACAGTTCGCCGCGCGCGCTACGCGATCTCACCGGCGCTTATGCATTCGTGGGATCGCGCTGGGGCGAGGCGATCGCTTCGGGCGGCGAACTGCTCAAGGTATTGGCGGCGCACCCGATAGCCGTGGCGCGTGCCCAGGCGAGTCTGTCGCTGGAAATGGCTCGCATTGCGGTAGGCCGTTCCCGGCTGCGTCCGGATCCGAGCGACCGTCGTTTTGCCGACCCGGCCTGGCAGGAGAACGCGGTGTTCCGGCGCGTACTGCAGGGCTATCTGGCCTGGTCCAGCGCGCTGCTCGAACTGGTTCACGGCCTGCGTGTAGGCGCCGACCAGCGTCGACGCCTGCTGTTCGTGGCCGAGCACTTGGTCGCTGCCGGCGCGCCGACGAATCTTTTTGTGACCCATCCGGGTTTCTACGACGCCGCGGCGCGTTCACGCGGCGGTTCGATCGTGTCCGGCGTGCGCCATGTGCTAGAGGACCTGCGCCACAACCGTGGCCTGCCCCGGCAAGTGGACAAGACCGCATTCCGTATCGGCCACAACCTGGCCACGACCGAAGGCGCGGTGATCTTTCGTAACGAAGTCTTCGAACTGATTCAGTATAGCCCGCGCACCGAAACGGTCGATTCCCAGCCGGTTCTTGTCTGCCCGCCACAGATCAACAAGTACTACGTGCTCGATCTGTCGCCCGAGAAGAGCTTTATCCGCCACGCGCTGGAATCCGGCCAGCAGGTGTTCGCGATTTCCTGGCGGAATCCCACCGCGGCCAAGCGCGACTGGGATCTGGCGACCTATGTCCGCTCGACGGCACGCGCGATCGAAGTCGTGCGCGAGATCACTGACGAACAGCCGGTCAAACTGCTCGGCGCCTGTGCCGGTGGATTGACGGCCGCGGTCACCGCGGCGTGGCTGGCCGGGCAGGGCCAGCAAGACAAGATCGCTTGTCTATCTTTGTTGGTCACGATGCTCGATTCGCCGCGCAGCCGCCGGCTGGCCCGCGTGGCTGACGAGACTGCCGTCACCGCCGCACTGGCGCGCTCGCAGTTCTCCGGTGTGCTCGACGGCGCCGACATGGCACGCACCTTCGCGTGGCTGCGGCCGAACGAGCTGATCTGGCATTTCGTGGTCAACAACTACGTGCTGGGCAACGAGCCGCCGGCCTTCGACGTGCTGTACTGGAACAGCGACACCACGCGCCTGCCGGCCGCGCTGCATGCCGACCTGCTGATGATCTATCGCAACAACCGGCTGCGCAGCGGCCGCGATTTCGCTATCGACGGCGTGGATATCGATATCCGGCTGATCGACCGCGACGTGTTCGTGGTGGCCGGCGCGCGCGATCACATCACGCCGTGGCAGGCCTGTTATCGATCCATGCAGATGTTTCGCTCGAATATGCGCTTCGTGCTCGGGTCGGCGGGGCATGTGCAGTCGATCCTGTGCCCGCCGGATGACGACAACGCACGTTTCTACGTGAACGACGACTACAGCCTCGACCCGGCGGCCTGGCGACGGGGCGCTCACGAGCAGCGTGGGTCCTGGTGGCCGGCCTGGGTGCGCTGGTGTGAAAGCCACGGCGGCGAACGAATCCCCGCACCCACGGTCTACGGCAACGATGACTACGATCCGGTCGAACCTGCCCCGGGACGCTATGTCCGCCAAATCTGAGGGGCGTATTATCGAGCACGTCGCCATCGACGGCGAACGGCTGCATACCGTCTTTTCGCCCGGCCCAGACGAGGGTGCTAACGCGGGCCGCGATGCACGTACGCCGCTGGTTTTGTGCAACGATTTCGCGGCCAATCTCGAAGTGCTGGATGATTTCGTCGCGGCGCTCGATCGCCCGGTGCTGTGCTTCGACCTGCCGGGTATCGGCACTTCGGCAGACGTGCGCTCCATTCGCCGCATGTCGGGTGTTGCGCGTCTACTGGCGGGCCTGCTCGACCAGCTCGAACTGACCGGTGCCGTCGACATCATGGGCATAGGCTGGGGCGGACTACTCGCCCAGCAGTTCGCGCACGATCACCGCGACCGGGTGCGGCGGCTGGTGCTCGCAGCGACTTCAAGCGGGCAGCTGATGTTTCCTGGTCGCGTGGCAAGCCTCATGCGTCTCGCGCGCCCGGGCGCGCTCAGCGCGGTCGCGCCGGACGGGCAGAACGCACGGACGGTCTTTGGCGGCCGCCGCAACGACGAATGCGGGGCAGTAGCCACTGCCATGGCGCGCGCGACTACGCCCACGCGGCGCGGCTATGCCGCACAGCTTTACGCGCTGGCCGGGTACAGCAGCTTGCCCTGGTTGCATCGGCTCAACGTGCCAACGCTCGTTATCGCCGGTGACGACGATGCGATCGTGCCGATGGTGAACGCGCGTGTACTCGGGCTGCTGATGCCGCAGGCGCGCCTGAAGATCATTCGTGGCGGAGGGCACTGGTTCGCCCTCGAACGTACCGACGAAGTCGTGCGCGAGCTCGACGAGTTTCTGGAATCTAAATTCGCCCTCAGCGCGGCCGATCAAGACAGTACGTTCTAGACGCGGCAAGCAGCCGTGTGAAAGACTCGGTATATTGCAGTGCGGCATAAATCGTAGTTCCCGGGCCAGCGCCCGGGACGTACTGAGGAGCGGGAGTGAAGCACGAGGAATACGGTGAGCGCGGTCGTCGCGGATAAGTCGGCATTGCGACCCAGCCTGCCGCCCAGCCTGAGCGTATTGCGCCGGCGCACGCGGATGCACGTCGAGTTTGTCGATGTGGACGGCGTGCGCCTGCGTGTCGGCGTGCGGCGCGGGCGCGGACGGCCCATGCTGCTGTTCAATGGCATCGGCGCCAATCTCGATATGACCCTGCCGCTGATCAACGCGCTCGACGATGTCGAGGTCATCGTGTTCGACATGCCCGGAGCGGGCGACTCACCCGCCTTGAACCTGCCGCATCGCTATCGCTGGCTGGCCAAGCTGTCGTCCAAGCTGCTCGACCGGCTCGGCTACGACATGCCAGTGAACGTCGCCGGGGTGTCCTGGGGTGGCGCGCTGGCCCAGCAGTTCGCGCTCGATTTTTCGGAACGCACGAACCGGCTGGTTCTCGCGGCCACGTCTACCGGCATGCTGGCGTTGCCGGCGCGCTCGAATGTGCTCAAGCGACTGACCAATGCGCGCCGCTTCCAGAAGAACGAAACGCTGGCCCAGCTTGCGCCCGCGCTCTACGGCGGGCTCATGCGCCGGCGCCCGGAACTGCTCGAGCGCAACGGCCATTTCTCACCCGATCCGTCCAAGCGTGGCTATATCAACCAGCTGCTCGCCGGGCTGGGCTGGACCAGCGTGCATCGCCTGCACCGGCTGCGCTGCCCGACGCTGATCATGGGCGGCGACGATGACCCGGTGATGCCGCTGGTCAACATCCGTCTGCTTTACTGGCTGATCCCGAAGTCCTATCTTCACATCGTGCGCGGCGGCGGGCATCTGTTCCTGCTGGTGCGGGCCAACGAAAGCGCGGCGGTGATCAAGCGCTTCATCAACGAGCGCCGCTACGATGGCACTGATGGGCAGGACTACTACGCGGCGCAGAATCTGGCGCCTGACGGCTTGCTCAAGCCGCTGACCGCGGCCGCCGAGCCGCTGCCTCGCGCCGAGCCTTGATCGCCGCCATGGACTGACGATGACTGATCGCCATGTAGCTGGCTTCGGCCAGGCTGCGGCGGTCGAAGCCGCGCGGGTCGATCGGCGCGCATAGACGCAGCTGCGCGCGCATATCGTGCACCCGGAACATATCCTTGAAATGCGGCCCGAGTGAGGCCTCGTTCACCCAGGGCGCAAGCGCGTGATGCATGTCCGGCGGAGTGGTGTCGTCGCAATAGCGCAGGGCGACTGGCAGCACCGGGTAGCCACCGTCGATTGCCGCCGCGAACAGCCGTGCGTGAAAACGCTTGGGCTGGGGGTCGCTGGTGGTCGTGCCTTCGGGGAAGAACAGCACCGAACGCCCGGCGGCCAGTACCGAGCGGATTTTTTCCGAGGTCTCGGATGTCTTGCCGGCGCCGCGCGCTAGGAATAGCGTGCCCGCAGCGCGTGCAAACGAGCCCACCAGCGGCCAGCCGCCGATCTCGGCCTTGGACACGAACGATGCATTGAACGCGTGGCCGAGCACGATGATGTCCAGCCACGAGCAATGATTGGCAACGATCAACGTCGGGCCCACAGGCAGCTCGCCGTCGATCTCCACTTCGATATTCAGCACGCGCAGCATGCGTCCGTGCCACCAGCGAACCAGATGCCAGGATCGGTTGCCGATCAGTGGAACGGCGGGCAGCAGGATGACGCCCAGCAGCAGCAATGCAGCCAGACGCAGGCCTTTAAGGCACAGCGAGAGGCGACCGATCAGCGGTCGCGGCGGGGCGGTGAAGGAAGTGTCGCGCATATCGCGGGCACAAGTTAGCGACTTGCAGATGCATGAACAAGTCCGCGACATGAAAATTTTCGTCCCAGTACGGGGCCCCGCCCACGGTCGCGCCCAGACGCAGATAGGCCTTGAGCAGCGGGGGACGCGCGTACTGGCATGTTTCGCCGCGCGGGCTGGGCAGCACACGGCGTGGTACGACACGGGCATCCGCGTCAGAGAGCTCCGCGCCGCGCAGCCCGGCAAACAGCCGGTGTGCGCGATCACTGCCATCGCGGGCGTCGATGCTAGCGCAACCCATCAGGTGCGAGTAATTGCCCTCGCGCACGAAGGCGCCCACGCCCGACCACAGTGCAGCGATCACCGCACCCTGGCGCGCATGTGAGGCCACACAGGTGCGCCCGAGTTCCAGAAATCGACCGGGGCGATCGAGCACCGCGCCCATCTCGAATTCCGATTCGGAATAGAAGCCGCCGAGGCGTTGAGCCACATCGCCGTCGAGCAGGCGGGTACTGGCAAGCAGCTCGCCGCTCGCGCTGTCGTGGACGAGCAGATGCTGGCAGTGGCGGTCGAACGCGTCGGTTTCCAGGCCACCCGCGCAGTCGTCGATGTCAGCGCCCATTTCATCCACGAACACGCGGTAGCGCAGCCGCAGACTGGCTTCGGTATCCGCTTTGGAGCGGGCAAGACGGACCCGCGGCGTGCGCGCCGTTTCGGGTAGACGCAACGCGCGTACAGCAACTGCCATGGCATGACCTTTCGCCGGTAGATGTCAGGCGCAGGCTAGGCAGGAAAAATTGAGGAACGATGATGTTTCGATGACCGCGCCATGACAGCGCGGCCAGTCACACGCGCGTCTACTCTTGTGGCAGCGGCGGGATATTCTCGTAGACAGGCCGGAAGCGGTTCACGATCGTGCAGAACAGACGGGCGGTCTGCTCGGTGTCGTAAAGCGCCGAATGCGCAGCGCTGTTGTCCCAGGACATGCCGGCAGCCGTGGCTGCCCGCCGCAATACCGTCTGCCCGAGTGCCACGCCGGCAAGGGTCGCGGTATCGAAACAGGAAAAGGGATGAAACGGGCTGCGCTTGATGCCGCTGCGCTCGATCGCGGCATTGAGAAAGCCGAGATCGAAATGCGCGTTGTGGCCCACCAGCACGGCGCGCTTGCAGCCGGTTTCCTTGAGCCTGGCGCGAATCATCTTGAACACGCGCGCCAGCGCTTCGCGTTCCGGCAGCGCCGGGCGTAGCGGGTGGTGCGGGTCGATGCCGTTGACCTCGAGCGAGGCCGGCTCGATGTTCGCGCCCTCGAAAGGCTCGACGTGATAGGACACGGACTCGCACAGTTCGAGATCGCCGTCGCTGTTGAAGTCGACGGTTACGGCGGCGATTTCGAGCAGGGCATCGGTGGCGTTGTTGAAGCCGCCGGTTTCGACATCGACGACGACTGGCAGGAAGCCGCGAAAGCGCTGAGCGATCGCCGGCACGCCCGATTCGGGCCCGTTTTCGGTGGGATCAAGATCTGTCATGGCGCGATACTAGCAGCCTGCCGTGTGCAGGGGGCGATGCTCATGCCCATGGTTACGCCGTATCGGCCCCGTGGCGATGCGCTGTTTGCCGCATCTTCGGCCTTTCCTGCTGTCGCGACACGCCGTGGTCCACCGTGCTCGCCGGCGGGGCCGTGCGTATAATGCGCGGCTTGTTCACGTATTCACCTCGCAACAGCTGACAAACGTAGATATGAGCGACGTCAAGAAAGTGGTGCTGGCCTATTCGGGCGGCCTGGATACCTCGGTCATCCTCAAGTGGCTGCAGGACACCTATCAATGCGAGGTGGTGACCTTCACCGCCGATATCGGACAGGGCGAGGAACTCGACGAAGTTCGACCGAAGGCTGAAGCGCTGGGCGTGAAGGAAGTCTTCATCGACGATCTGCGCGAGGAGTTCGTGCAGGATTTCGTCTATCCGATGTTTCGCGCCAACGCCATCTATGAAGGCGAATACCTGCTCGGCACCTCGATCGCGCGCCCGCTGATCTCCAAGCGGCTGGTCGAGATCGCGCAGGAAACCGGCGCCGATGCGATCGCCCACGGCGCCACCGGCAAGGGCAATGACCAGGTTCGGTTCGAGCTGTCGGCCTACGCGTTGATGCCGGGCATTCAGGTGATCGCCCCCTGGCGCGAGTGGGATCTGAACTCGCGCGAGAAGCTGCTCGCCTATGCCGAAGAGAACGGCATCGATATCCGCAAGAAGGCGGACGGCGGCTCGCCGTATTCCACCGACGCCAACGCGCTGCATATCTCCTATGAAGGCGGCGTGCTGGAAGATCCGTGGACGCCGGCCGAGGATTCCATGTGGGAATGGAGCGTGTCGCCGGAAGACGCGCCCGATGCACCTGAGGAAATCGACCTCACCTTCGAGCGTGGCGATATCGTCGCCATCGACGGCGAAGCGCTGAGCCCGTACCAGGTGCTGGCGAAGCTCAACGAACGCGCTGGCGCCCACGGCATCGGCCGTATCGATATCGTCGAGAACCGCTATGTGGGCATGAAGTCGCGCGGCTGCTACGAAACGCCGGGCGGCACCGTCATGCTGCGTGCGCACCGCGCGATCGAATCCATCACGCTCGATCGCGAAGCCGCGCATCTCAAGGACGAGCTGATGCCGCGCTACGCCAAGCTCATCTACAACGGCTACTGGTTCTCGCCCGAGCGCGAGATGCTGCAGGCCGCGATCGACAAGTCGCAGGGCCATGTCAACGGCACCGTGCGCGTGAAGCTCTACAAGGGCAGCGTGAGCGTGGTCGGCCGGGCCTCCGAGAAGGACAGCCTGTTCGACGAAGCGATCGCCACCTTCGAGGACGACCGCGGCGCCTACGATCAGAAGGACGCGGCCGGCTTCATTCGCCTGAACGCGCTGCGTCTGCGTCTGGGGCACAAGCAGCGCTAACCCCGAGCGGGCGGCCCCGGCTGTCCCGGCATCGGCTGGCCGAAACGAAGGCGCGTGCCGCGCGAAGCGCACGCGCCTTTTTTGTGAGCGAAAAAGCTACCGCAAAGCGTTGAGCGCGCATAAAATACTGCGCCTCAAGACACGCTTGCGCGCGGCCTCCGCCTCTGCCAGCGTCACACGCTGGAGGTGCAGGCCATGGGTCAGGTCGTTATATCGCTGGCTGCGATGTTCGCAAGCCTCACGCTGTTCATCGCGGGCACGGCGTTGCTTACGACCGTGGTCGCGGTCGAGCTCGCCTCGGACGGTCTGAGTACGACCCAGGTCGGCCTGATTCTGGGCTGTCACAGCGTCGGCTTCGTGCTGGGCTCACTGTTCGCGACGCCTCTTGTGCGCCGGGTCGGCCAGGTGCGTTCCTTCTCTGCCTTTGCGGCCGTGGCCTGTGCGGCTTCGCTGATTCATCCGATGCTGTTCGACGGCGCGCTTTGGGCGGTCTTGCGCGTACTCGTGGGTTTCTGCGCGGCCGGGCTCATCATGGTGCTCGAGAGCTGGATTTCCGGGCGTGCGACCCATGCCATACGTGGCGCGCTGCTCGGCATCTACCAAGTGGTGTTCTTCTTCGCAGCCGCGCTCGGCCAGTATCTGGTCTCGCTCGGGGATACCGACGACTATCCGATCTATAGTGTCGTGGCGATGCTGATCGTGATGTCGCTGGTACCGCTCGCCTTGACCCGCTCCGAGGCGCCCGCGCCGGGTGCGGCCGAGCGGTTGCGGTTTCGTCAGATCTACGCGCTCTCGCCGAGTGGCCTGTTCGGCGGGATCGCCGGCGGCGCGCTGGTTGCCGGTTTCAGCACGCTCGCGCCGGTTTACGCCAACGGTATCGGCATGACGCTAGGCGAGGTGTCGCGCTATATGGCATTTGCCGTGGTGGCGACGATGGCGATTCAGTGGCCGGTGGGGCGGTTGTCTGACCATTTCGATCGACGCCTGACGATCGGCGTGATCAGCACCGTCGCGACGCTCTCGGGTGTCGCGGCCGCCTGGGGCGGCGCGCACGATGTACGCCTGCTCTACATCGCGACGGCGCCGCTTTTTGGCCTCGCCGCCTGTCTGTACCCCATCAGCCTGGCGATGATCAACGACTACATGGAAAGCGGCGACCCGATCGCAGCCAGCGCGGGCCTGCTGCTGGCTTATGGCGTTGGCACCTGTATCGGCCCGGTGGCCGGTGCCTTCGCAATGGAAGCGCTGGGCCCGTCCGGTCTGTTCGTGTTCCTTGCCGGCGTGTTCGCCTGTTATTCGCTGTTCGTTTTCTGGCGTGGATACACCACACCGTCGGTGCCGGTGGCGGAGCAGGGTCGTTACGTCACGATCGTCGCGGCCAACACAAGTCAGGCGATTCTCGAACTCGACCCACGTCACGAAGAATATATCGAAGCGCCCCATTTTCTGGACGGCCACGTTTCGGACAGTGCTGGAGCGAACCCTTCCGAGCCTGATGACGGATCATCGCCGGACAAGTCCTAGCGCGCTCCAAGCGCTGCTCGAACGGGCATTTGCGCATCCAGAAACCGGCTTTTTCTCCTTGGGGCTTTAGCGTAGGCTTGCGGGTTCCAAGAAATGCACATGGATGATTTCAATGAAACAATATGTGGCTCTGTTAGCGTGCCTGTTCGCGCTCACCGCATGCGGTAACCAGTCGGATTCCGGCGATGCATCGAGCGACGCCTCGGCCTCGAACGGCAGCGATAGCGCGGCCAAAGCCGACTCCAAGACCGACTCCAAGGCAGCAGACAGCGAGAAGAGCGGCGATTTCGATAGCCCCGAAGCGCGTCGCAGCTATGCGCTGGGCATGGATATCGGCAATTCGCTCAAGGAGCTTCCGGTCGAGATCGACGTGGATTCGCTCGCTGAAGGCGTGCGTGACACGGTCAACGGCGACGAAACCCGTCTGTCGCAGGATGAACTCGACGGCGTGATGCAGGGCTTCGTGCAGGACATGGAAGCGGCCCAGCAGAAGAAGGTCGACCAGCAGTCCGAGAACAATCTCGAAAAGGGCAAGAAGTTCCTGGCCGAGAACAAGGACAAGGAAGGCGTCGAGACCACCGATAGCGGCCTGCAGTACAAGGTCCTCGAAGAAGGTGACGGCTCGAGCCCGAGCTCCAGCGACAGCGTGACCGTGCACTACACCGGCAAGCTGATCGACGGCACCGTGTTCGACAGCTCGCGCAAGCGTGGCGAACCGGTCACCTTCCCGGTCGATGCCGTGATTCCGGGCTGGACCGAAGCGCTGCAGCTGATGAAGCGGGGCGCCAAGTACGAGCTCTACATCCCGGCGGATCTCGCCTATGGCGAGCGTGGTGCGGGCGCCCAGATCGGCCCGAACGAAACCCTGATCTTCGATGTGGAATTGATCAGCGTCGAAAAGGGTGACGGCGCCAGCGAAGGCGGCGACGCCGCGCAAAGTGAAGAGGGCGGCGCTGCCAGCGAGTAGCCCGACCTGATTAGCGGCCGCTCAGGCCGCTGATGCAGAAAACGAAGCCGCCGACGTTCGCGTCGGCGGCTTTTTTATGCGTGCTCGGTCAGCGCGCGGGCCGGTTCAGTAGATCGCGCCGCCTTCCGAGGCCTGGCCGCATTCGGCCAGCCCGGCATCGCCATCGCACCGGATCTTCTTGAGCAGACGCTGCATGCGGTGGCTATACCATTCTTCGTCCCAGAGCTGCGCGCGTACGCGGCGGAACATGGCGTGATAGTCGCGCTTCTGTTCGGCATCCACCGCTACCCAGAGGTCGTCGTCGAGCGCATCTTCGGCCTTCTCTGCACGAGCGAGCGTTGTGTCGAACAGTTGATCGAACACCCAGGCCCGTGACTGCGCGCCGAAATCGTCTTCGAAACGTTCGTGATGAATAACAATCTGGCCGGACAGCATGGCGAGCACGAAATCCGCCACGCCGCCATCGGGTGTGACACCCTGTTGAAGCTCCAACGGCGCGTAGGCGATCGCGGGGGCATAGGTCAGCTGGGCGCTGCCGTTGTTGAATAGCGGACCCAGGGACGCGATGCTCGCAGGCACCGGCGAGGCGCCGGCTTCTTCGGTGATGAGCCGTGAGGGGCGGTCGTAGTCAAGCACCGCGATGCGCTTGCCGGCCATCTGGTCGAGGCTCGCGAGGTGAGCGCGATCACGCGCGAACAGGAAGACCTTGCCCAGCGGTACGATCCCGGCCACTTCGTAGCTGTCGGCGCGCATCAGCGGTGCGGCCTTCGGGCCGGACATCACGCCTACGGCCTTGCGCAGCTCAGCATAGCTCTGGAGCCCGCCGGCCATATCGAGACTGCCGGCGAACTTCACGAACTGACGCGTGCGCACGCCGGACAGCACCGCCATATCGCATTTGCCGGCCTTCAGGTCATTGGCGGCTACCGACTCATCGGTATAGGCGCGAGTTTCGAGATCGTAGCCCCATTCGCGTGCCTGAACGGCATAGTCGCGGAAAAGGTCGTAGACGAAGCCGTCGGCGCCGACCGGATCGAATACGCAAGCACGGCGGGTTTCAGCGGCGGTTGCCGGGCTGGAGGCCACAACGAGCAGAAGCAGGCAGGGCAACCATAGGTGGGTCAAGAATTTCATGGTGATAGGTATTTGCGGCTCTAATGTGAACACTTGTACACATTAGGCTGGCCCTACCGTCAAGTCAACACTTGTTCACATTGTTGCCGTCACGTGTTTGGTGAGCGGTGGCCCGTGTGACCGATTGCGCTCAAGACAGCTTTACAGCCGTCTGCACGGGGTGAGGATTGCCCTTGAAAGGACGGCTGGCCGCGGGCTCGGTCTCGAATCCGCGGCCGGGGATTACATGACCGCTTCGATACCGAGTTGGTCGAAGCCCTTGGCAGCATAGTTTTCCCGGAACATGTCGCGCAGCATCTTGGCCTGCTTGTCGTAAGCGGCCTTGTCGTCCCAGGTATTGCGCGGGTTCAGGATCTCGCTGGGCACGCCCGGGCAGCTGGTGGGCATGGCGAGATTGAAGATCTCATGGTTCTCGTACTCGACCTTGTCCGGATCCAGATCGCCGGCGAGCGCCGCATTGAGCAGGGCACGGGTGTGCTTGATCGAAATGCGCTTGCCGACACCGTGCGGACCGCCGGACCAGCCGGTGTTCAACAGGATGCAGCGGGCCTTGTGGGTGCGCATCTTCTCGGCCAGGATTTCGGCATAGACCGACGGCTTCTGGGCCATGAAGGGCGCGCCGAAACAGGCCGAGAATGCCGCCTTGGGCTCGGTCACGCCGACCTCGGTGCCGGCCAGCTTCGCGGTGAAACCGGACACGAAGTGATACATCACGTCCTTGGTATCCAGCAGCGACACCGGCGGCAGCACGCCGAATGCATCGGCGGTGAGCAGCACGATGGTTTCCGGATGCGGGCCACAGGCGCCGTCCGCGACGTTGGGGTTCGCCGACAGCGGATAGGACAGGCGGGTGTTCTCGGTGATCGAGCCGTCGGTCAGGTCCAGATCCTGCGGATCGGTGTCGGCCATGGCCTTACCGGGCAGCGGCGGGACGTTCTCGATCACGCAGCCTGGGGTAGACAGGGCCGCGGCGATCACCGGTTCGGCGTCCTTGTCCAGATCGATGAGCTTGGCATAGCAGCCGCCCTCGAAATTGGAGACACCGTCGGTGGTCCAGGCGTGCTCATCGTCGCCGATCAGTTCGCGGTTCGGATCGGCCGAAAGCGTGGTCTTGCCCGTGCCCGACAGACCGAACAGGATCGCGCCGTCGCCGCGCGCGCCGACGTTGGCCGAGCAATGCATCGGCATCTCGCCCATCTCGGGCAGCATATAGTTCATGACCGTGAACATGGTCTTCTTGACCACGCCGCAGTAGTCGGCGCGGCCCAGAACCAGGCCAATGCGGTTGCGCATGTCCACGATTACGGCGCGCCCGGACTTGGTGCCGTCGCGTTCCGGGTCGCAATGGAAGCTGGGCACGTTCAGCAGCGTCCAGCGCTTGTCGTCCGGGTTCTCCACATCGACGCCGTCGGCGAACATGTTGGTCGCAAACAGCGCATGGGTGGCGAACTCGCCGACGAAACGGTACGGCACGGCATAGGACGAATCCCAGCCGCAGTAGACGTCCTGCACGTAGAGATGCTGGCCGCGCTCGTTCAGATGCTGGGCAACGCGCTCAAGCAGCGGGCCGAAATGCGCCGGGTCGAACTGCTGAAAATCCGATTTCCACCAGACCTTGTCGGTGACTTCGGGCCAGGCCACGGCGAAGGTGTCCTGAACCGGGCGGCCGGTGCAGCTGGGATCCGAGTAGTAGACCAGCGGACCTTCGAGGCCGAGTGCGGTTTCGTAAGCCTTGGGTTCATCGTCCGGCCCGTCGGCGCGTATACGGCCGCGGTCATTGGCGAGCGCTTCCCGGAAGAGGTCGTCCTTGCTGAGGTTATGGCGATACTCGAGGCCATCCAGGCCCAGTGTCGTGTTCAACTCGGCATTCAAACTCATGGGCACTCGTCCTGGGCTGGCGGGGCTACCGGCGCGGCAAAAACGCGCAGATTACCGATAAGGCCATACCGTGGCAACACGCGGGCGCGCGCGTGGGTTATGTGGTGAGCTCAGCTCCCCCCGTCCTGGGCAGATCGCGGCGTCAGGCCACTGTTCTGCTGCGGATCGAGATCATCCTCTTCGAACGTGTTGGGAACACGAACAATCAACGCGCCATCGCGTTTCGAGCTGATCGTGCCGGCAGCGCTCTGCGCCCGGTAATGGTAGAGGTGAAAATCCAGCGGTTCGTCGCTGTCGCTCATCAGCTGCAGGTTGGCGTTGACCAGCAGCGTGGAGTAGAAACGCGCATCGCCCGACTGCAGCCAGATATAGCTGTCGGCAGCCTCCGGCGGGTCGACATAGCCGGCATCGCTGGTGTCGCTGCCAAAGGTCAGCGTCAGGCCTTCATCGCTGAGCTGTGCGTTGGTGATCTTGTCGATCTTGAGCTTCGGCGGCGGAAACAGCGTTTCCGGGTTCATGAGCAGCTGATTGCCTTCCAGTTTCACGCCGGGCCGGTCGAACGGCGTCAGGGTCGCCAGTGACAACTGGGCCGTCTCGATCAGGCCCTTGACCGGCATGCCGAACTGGCTGACCGATGTGGGCGTATAGACCAGCCAGTTATTGTCGGCGACCTTGATCGGGCCGCTGAGCTTGGTCGGCAGGCCGCCGACGGGCGGAATGAAACGGAACAGCCGCGCGCCCACCGTGACCTCGAGGGTGTCCTTGCTGGTCTTGTTCTCGACCGACGACAGCGAACGCGGCTCGTAGGTGAGTACGTAGTTGTTGAACAGTGCGTCCAGATCCTTGGGCCGGATCAGCACCTCGCCGGACAGGATATGGATCACGTACTGCTCGGGATCGTCGAAATCCACCGGCGCGCCGGCTTCGACTGGTTCGAGTGCCGCCTTGAGATGCTTGACGTGATAGCCGACCTCGTCGTCGAGATAGAAATCGACGTTCCGAGCCTCGAGCGCGACCGCGCTCACGCCGGAATCGCTCGGCTGGGCGGCGCCGATGTCGCCGGCTAGGCCGGCCGGCACTCGGCGCTGGCCCCATACCTTTTCGAGCTGCTGATACTGCTCGCGTTGCTCGCGCACGATCGACGGCACGATGCGGTCGTCGGGATCGAGCTGGTTGTCCGGCCCGCCCGTGCTCGGCGCGGCGCCTTCGGTTTCTGCTGTCTCTTCGTTTTCCGAGGTATCGGCATCGGCTTGTTCGTCGGCTTCGGCCGGCTGGGTGGTTTCGGCAGTTTCGTCGGCTGCGGACGACGGGCCGTCCGTTTCGCGCATCTGGCCCTGGGCGAGTGCGGCGGTGCTGGTCGCTGCGGTCAAGGCAAACAACAACGCTGCGAGTACGGTCGAAGGCCAGAGCTTGCCTGCCCGACTGCGATCAATAGTGGGGCCCGACAGGCGCATGAAATCAGGACGCATCGTCGTCCCCCTCTGGCTGGGCGGGCGGCAGGTAATCGGCCGGTTGGTACGGGCCTAGATAGGCCACCAGTTCGCCGGCCGGGGTGGCATCGAACAGGCCGGCCAGAATCTGTTCGCGATAGCTGTAGAGCGAGGCGTCGAGCTTGCCGCCATTCTGGGCAACCATCTGCAGCCGCGCATCGGTGATCACGGCGCGAAAGGTCTTGATATCGCCGCCCTGGATCATGACGTAGCTGTCGGAGTCCACGATCGTGGGCGGGAATTCGGGATTGAAGTCGCTGGAGAAGGTCAGGTGCACGCCAGCATCGTCGATGGCCATCTCCGAGACGTTCACGTCCTGGGTCGGCGGCGGCAGCGAATGGTTGAGATCGAGCACGACGTTGTTGCCGGAGAACTCGGCGCCGCCGGTCTCGATATCGAGCAGGCTCGACAGCTGTAGTCGGATGCCTTCGAGCAGACCCTTGGCCTCGATCTTGGCGACCTCGATCTTGCTCGGCTCGTAGACGAACAGATGGCCTTGTTCGACGCGTACGCTGCCTTCCATATGGAAGGGGAGCCACAGGCCCGGGATCTTCGCGGTTTCACCTTCCACGATCAGTTTGCCGGGGGCGGTCCGCACGGTTGTGTTACGTAGTTGGGTGTCGTCGTAGTCGGTCAGATACTGGTTGAACAGCGCCGCCAGTGCCTTCGGTGGCATGGTGACCGAGCCGTTGAGCGGTTGGAAAACGAACGAGCCGGGGTCGTCGAGGATCACCGGCTGCGACGATTCCTTGGGAACGAGCAGGGCGGACAAGTGCTCGGTATCGAAGGCGATATCGCCGGCGATTCGAAAATAGGTGTTGTGGATGAACAGGCCCACGGCCGCACGGCCCGAGTCGCGCAGGGTGGGTTCGCGTTCGCGCGGATTGAATTCACCGGCGTAGTTTTCGTGCGCCTGTTGGAGTTCGTCGAGAGCCGCGAGCTGTGCCTGTTTCTGGGCGGTCATCGGCGGGGGCGAGTCGTCCACGCTTTGTGCCAGGCGCATCGCCACGAGCGCCACGACGAGCAGCAACAGGATGCCGCCGCCCGAGACGAGGGCCGTCTTCTTCTTCGCCATCGACGTTCTCCAGGGACGTCGTTATTTCAGCGCATCGTCCCGTAACGCCGGTGAAATGACAATAGGTCTTTTTAGATTCAGTCGGCAGCCAGAACGGCGAGCGAGTCGGTGACGTGATCAGGTGCGCTGTCGGCGATTGGCTCGCCGTGGTTGTAGCCGTAAGTCACCGCCAGCGTTCTGAATCCGGCCGCCTTGCCGGCCTGCACATCGTGGCGCGAGTCGCCCACCATCAGCGCTCGGGCCGGTGCGACGCCGGTATGTTCGGCGGCATGCAGCAGCGGCGCCGGGTGGGGCTTCTTCTCGCTCAGGCTGTCGCCGCCGAGGGTGAGCGCAAAGAAAGACGCCAGCGTGAACTGTTCGAGAATGGCGGGCAGGAAGGCTACCGGTTTGTTGGTGACCAGCACGCAGGCGATATTGCGTTCGCGCATTGCTTCGAGGCATTCATGCACGCCGTCGTAAAGCTGCGTGCGTTCACAGGGCGCGTCGGCGTAGTAGGCAAGAAAACGGTCATGCGCGGCATCGATTTCTCCGGCGTCCAGCGACTCCGCCGCCGCGCCGAGCGCGTCGGCCAGCGCGCGCTCGACCAGCTTGTGCGAGCCGTTGCCCACCCAGTGGCGCACCTTGTCGACCCCGGCGGGCAGCAGGTCGCGTTCG
Organism: Salinisphaera dokdonensis CL-ES53; assembly: GCF_040361215.1. NCBI lineage: Bacteria > Pseudomonadati > Pseudomonadota > Gammaproteobacteria > Salinisphaerales > Salinisphaeraceae > Salinisphaera > Salinisphaera dokdonensis. The sequence continues at coordinate 160,709 of NZ_APND01000003.1, read as the reverse complement.
GCGAGCGTGGCGTCGACCGCAACCGCCAGATCGGGCGCCGAGTCGATCAGCGTGCCGTCGAGATCGAAGACGACAAGAGAGATGCCCGCGAGTGCTGGGTGCATGGCCGATCCTTTGTTCTTGTTATGGGATGAAGGCGCCGCGTGGCAGCGCCGATTCGCTCACGCGATGGTCCACTCGGCAGATGCAAGCTGCGGCGAAGAAACCGCCAGATGCATGCCCGGATGCAGTGGGCCCACGCCTTCAGGGGTGCCGGTGAATATCAGATCGCCCGGCAGCAGCTGCCAGTGGTGGCTGAGCATGGCGATGAGATCGGCCACGCCGACGAGCATGTGTGCGGTATGGCCGCGCTGGCGGGTTTCGCCGTCGACGGTCAGTTCGAAATGCAGATCGGCGAGGTCGACATCCTCGCCCAACGCGCACAGGGGGCCGAGCGGCGCGCTGTGATCGAAGGCCTTGGCTTTCTCCCAGGGCTCGCCAGTGTTCTTCAGATCGGTCTGGACATCCCGCAGCGTGAGGTCCAGGCCAAGCCCGATGCCGGCGATATGCTCGCGGGCGGCTTCGGGCGCGATATCGCGGCCGCCGCTGCCGATCTCGACCACCAGTTCGGTCTCGTAATGGATTGCCCCGACATCGTCGGGCAGCGTGATGGCTTCGTCGGGCGCGACCAGCGCGCTGGCCGGCTTCATGAACACCACCGACTCCTGCCCGCTCAAAGTGTTGCCGAGTTCTTCGATGTGCTTCGCGTAGTTGCGGCCGATGCAGAAGATGCGCGGCGTGTTGCGCGCGGCAAACGCCTCGGCAGGGCGGGCAGTGTTGGCAGTCATCGGGCGGATTCCTCAGTCAAATTCTTGTGTCGATACTCGCACAGGTCGACGATGATGCAGTTGTCGCACAACGGCTTGCGTGCGCGGCAGGTGTAGCGTCCGTGCAGGATCAGCCAGTGGTGAGCGTCGAGCAGGAATTCCTTCGGCACCAGCCGCATCAGCCGGTCCTCGACCGCGCGCACGGTCTTGCCCGGCGCGATCCCGGTGCGATTGGATACGCGATAGATATGCGTATCCACCGCCATCGCCGGTTTGCCGAAGGCGGTGTTGAGCACCACGTTCGCCGTCTTGCGGCCCACGCCGGGCAGGGCGACCAGTTCTTCGCGCGTGGCCGGCACCTCGCCGTCGTGTTCGTCGACCAGCGCACGGCAGGTCTTCATGATGTTCGCGGCCTTGCTGTTGTAAAGACCGATCGTCTTTACATAGCTCTTGAGCCCGTCTTCGCCGAGGTCGAGAATCGCCTGTGGCGTGTTCGCGACCGGGTAGAGCTTGGCGGTGGCCTTGTTCACTCCGACGTCGGTCGCCTGCGCCGACAGGATCACCGCGACCAGCAGCTCGAACGAGGAGTTGTATTGTAGTTCGGTCTTCGGGCTGGGGTTCGCATCGCGTAGGCGCGTGAAGATTTCGGTTCGCTTGGCCTTGTTCATGGGCGTTCGTCGCTCAGTCGCGCTGTTCGCGTTTTGCCTTGGCGCGCGCGATTGCATCGGCAATGGTCGATTTCTTGGCGTCGGCGCCGGCCGCCGCGTCCTCGCGTGCATCGACGGTGGCGTCGTGGCGGTTCGTGCGGCGTCGCCGTGTGGTCTGGCGATTCAGGCGTTTCTGGCGCGCCTCGAACAGCTGGCGTGCACGCGCGGCACGTTCGGCGTCGATCTCGCGCTGGGGTGGCCATAGCGGCTGGCCCGAATCGGCTTGCGATTCCGGCATGTCGATACAGTCGACCGGGCAGGCCGGCACGCACAGCTCACAGCCTGTGCAGTCATATTCCATCACCGTATGCATCTGCTTGGCCGCACCAATAATGGCGTCGGTCGGACAGACCTGGATACAGCGGGTACAGCCGATGCATTCGTCTTCACGGATGAAGGCGACCTTGGCCACACTGGCGTCGCCGCATTCCGGATCGATCGGCTTGACCGATTCGCCCGTCAGCGCGGCTAGGCGTTCGACCGTCGCGTCGCCGCCGGGCGGGCAGCGATTGATATCCGTCTCGCCCGCGGAGATCGCTTCGGCATAGGGCCGACAGCCGTCATAGCCGCAGCGCCGGCACTGCGTCTGCGGCAGCAGGGCGTCGATGGCGTCGACAGACGGCTCGCTCATGGGCTACTTGATCTTGTCGCCCGGCTTGGCGCCGTCGTCCGGAGACAGGATATGCGGCGAATCACCAGCGGCCAGCACCATGCCTTCGGACAGGCCAAAGCGCATCTTGCGCGGGGCCAGGTTGGCGACCATGACGGTGAGCCGGCCTTCCAGCGTCTCCGGCGCATAGGCGGACTTGATGCCTGCGAAGACTTGCTTGGTGCCCAGCGGCCCTACGTCGAGCGTGAGCTTGAGGAGCTTGTCCGCGCCTTCCACATGCTCGGCGCTGGCAATACGTGCAACGCGCAGATCAACCTTGGCGAAATCGCCGATTTCGATCGTGTCGGCACCCTCGGCTGATTCCGGCTTTTTATCCGCAGGCTTCTTATCGGCTTTCTTCGGCGCCTCGGCCTCGGCCTGTGGCGCGGCCTTGGCGGCCAGGTCTTCCTGGCTGGCCTCGATCATCTTGTCGATGGCCGGCTGCTCGACGCGGCGCAGCAGCGGCTTGAACTTGGCGATCTCATGCCCGGTCAGCGGCCTGGCCAGATCGGCCCAGCCCAGATCACCGACCTGCAGGAAGGCCTCGGCACGGGCGGCCGTTTCCGGCAGCACCGGCTTGAGATAGATCGTCAGCTGGGCGAACAGATTGAGCGCTGTCGTGCAGATCTGCTGCAGCTCGTCCTCGCGGCCTTCTTCCTTGGCCAGCTGCCAGGGCGCGCGCTCGGCGACATAGGCGTTGGCCTCGTCTGCGAGCGCCATGATCTGGCGTACGGCCTGGGCAAAGCGACGCTGCTCGTAGTGTTCGGCGATCTCGTCGGCGGCCGCGGCAAAGCGCTCGAACAGCTCGGGCTTGTCCAGCGTGTCCGCCAGCTTGCCGTCGAAGCGCTTGCTGATGAAGTTCGCACAGCGGCTGGCGATGTTGACGTACTTGCCGACCAGGTCCGAGTTGATCCGGGCCATGAAGTCGTCGAGATTGAGATCGAGATCCTCGACCTTGCCCGACAGCTTGGCGGTGAAGTAATAGCGCAGGAACTCGGCCGGCAGATGCTTGAGCCAGGTGCGCGCCTTGATGAAGGTGCCGCGCGACTTGGACATCTTCTCGCCGTTGACGGTGAGAAAGCCGTGCGCGTGGATCGCCGTGGGCGTGCGATAGCCCGCGCCTTCCAGCATGGCCGGCCAGAACAGGGCATGGAAATAGACGATGTCCTTGCCGATGAAGTGGTACAGCTCGGCGTCGGAATCGGCCTTCCAGAAGCGGTCGAAATCGAGGTCGTCGCGGCGCTTGCACAGGTTTGCGAAGCTGGCCATATAGCCGATCGGCGCGTCCAGCCAGACATAGAAATACTTGTCTTCAGTGCCCGGGATCTTGAAGCCGAAATAGGGCGCGTCGCGGGAGATGTCCCAGTCGCGCAGGCCGGCCTGGAACCATTCGTCCAGTTTGCGGGTGACGGCTTCCTGCAGATGGTCGCTACGGGTCCAGTCGTGCAGGAACTGCTCGAAATCGGCGAGTTGGAAGAAGTAATGCTCGGAATCGCGCTCGATCGGGGGCTTGCCCGAGAGCACCGAAACCGCATTCTTCAGCTCGGTCGGCTGATAGGTCGCGCCACAGACTTCGCAGGCATCGCCGTACTGGTCCGCGCTGCCGCATTTCGGGCACTCGCCACGGATGAAGCGATCCGGCAGGAACATCTGCTTTTCTTCGTCGAACGCCTGTGAAATCGTGCGACGCGCGATATGGCCGGCTTTTTCCAGGCGCGTGTAGATCTCGCTGGCCAGCTCGCGGTTCTCGTCCGAATGGGTCGAGTGGTAGTTGTCGAAGCCGATCAGGAAATCGTCAAAATCCTGCTTGTGCTCGGCGCCTATGTCCGCAATGAGCTGCTCGGGCTCGATGCCCATGTCGCGCGCCTTGAGCATGATCGGCGTGCCGTGCGCGTCGTCGGCGCAGACATAGACACAGTTGTTGCCGCGCAGCTTCTGGAAGCGCACCCAGACGTCGGTCTGGATGTACTCGACCAGATGGCCGAGATGGATCGACCCGTTGGCGTAGGGCAGGGCGGAGGTGACAAGAATATCGCGCGCCATGGCTAGGTTTTCCCGAGCGTGTTCGTGGCTTTTGAAAGCCGGCCAGTATGCCATACGCGCCCCGGTAGCCCGGCCGTCCTTGCTATCATCGCCGTCGTTTCAATTTGCTTAGACAATCATCGGGTGCACGCCATGAGCGATTCCCTGAAGAAGGCCGTCGAGACCGAACTCGGCCGCTTCAACGAACCCTATCTCGATACCGACCTGATGAGCGCACGGGCGGTTCGCTCGCTGGAAGTGAAAGGCGACCGCGTCACGCTCGAACTGGATCTCGGCTTTCCCTGTGGCCAGTACGGCCAGAAGCTTGCCGAGCAGGTCCGCGCCATGCTCGAAGCCGTCGACGGTATCGAACGGGCCGACGTCACCGTCGGTTTCTCGGTTGCGGCACGCGCGGTCCAGCCGTCGCTCAAGCGGGTCGAAGGCGTTCGTAACATCATCGCCGTGGCCTCGGCCAAGGGCGGGGTCGGCAAGTCCACGGTCGCCGCCAATCTGGCGCTCGCGCTCAAGGCTGATGGCGCGTCGGTCGGTCTGCTGGACGCGGATATCTACGGGCCCAGCCAGCCGCGCTTGATGGGGATCGAAGGCCGGGCCCAGGCCAAGGACGGCAAGACGCTGATTCCCATGGAAGCCCACGGCATGCAGACCATGTCGATCGGCTATCTCATCGACAAGGAATCGCCGGCGATCCTGCGTGGGCCGATGGTGACGTCCGCACTGCAGCAGATGCTGTTCCAGACTGCCTGGGATGACCTCGATTACCTGATCATCGACCTGCCGCCGGGCACCGGTGACATCCAGCTCACGCTGTCGCAGAAGGTGCCGGTTTCAGGTGCGGTGGTGGTGACCACGCCGCAGGATCTGGCGCTCCTCGACGCGCGCAAGGGCGTGGAGATGTTCAAGAAGGTCAATGTGCCGGTGCTGGGCATCGTCGAAAACATGAGCACACATATCTGCTCGAGCTGCGGCCACGAGGAAGCGATCTTCGGTGCTCACGGCGGACGCAAGCTGGCCGATCAGTACGATGTGGATCTGCTCGGCGAGCTGCCGCTGGATATCTCGATTCGCGAGAACGCGGATGCGGGCCATCCCAGCGTGGTGGCCGATCCCGACGGCAATATCGCCAGCGCCTATTTCGATATGTCGCGCAAGACTGCGGCCCGCCTGGCGCGCCAGAAGAAGGACTACGCCAGCAAGTTCCCGAATATCAAGGTTGAGAACAGCTGATACGAACGCTCAGTTGCGCCGCAGGGCGCGGAACGCGGCGCGCACATGCTGCGTCAACGCCTTGCCGGCCTCGGCGCAGTGCGCGCCGATCACCAGCGCGACGTGGGTATCGACGAGCGCCGGCATCTTCGGTTCGTCGATGATCTCCAGCAGTGGCGAATTTGCCAGCGAGCGCGGCAACGGCGCCACGGCCAGGTCGGCCTCGACGGCGGCCCGCTGGCCGGCGCTGTGCTCGCTGCTGTAGGCCACCCGATAGGGGCGTCCGGCGCGATCGAGCGCATTCACCGCATCCGCTCGCCAGGCACAGCCGTGTTCGGCGAGCGCTACGGGTAGCGGTTCGCGCAGACGCGCCGTGCCGTCGGCCCGGCCGACCCACACCAGCGGCTCGGTATGCACGATCTCGCCGCGCTCCACCTGGACGTCGAGGTTGCCGGCTGTCACCAGCGCGAGATCGATCTCGCCGGCGTCCAGCCGTTCGAGTATCACCCGGCTTGCGCCGGTCATCACATCGACCTGTACTGCCGGGTGCGAGCGCGCGAATTCGCCCAGCGCCTGCGGCAGGATTCGCGTGCCGACGTCGTCCGGCGTGCCAATACGCACCGTGCCTTCCAGCTTGGGTGCCAGGAAACAGGCGACCGCTTCGGCGTTGAGTTGCAGCAACTGGCGCGCATAGCGCAGCAGCAGTTCGCCGTGCTCGGTCAGTTGTACCCGCCGCGCCTCACGCACGAACAGGTTCTTGCCGAGCGTGGTCTCCAACCGCTTGATCTGCATGCTCAACGCCGACGGCGTACGGAACACTGCCTTGGCAGCACGCGTGAAGCTGCCGTGCTCCGCGATCGCGACGAAGCTGCGCAGCACGTCGGTATCCAGCAGTGGCTGGACGCCCGAGGCCGAAGGTGCAGGGGATTGTGTCATCGCCTAGCGTTAAGAAATATTGAAGGCAGAGTATAAATCTTTTCGCTGGATTGAACAGTCGCGCATGCGCACGCTGGTTTCGTGCCTCGAGAAATCGAGGCGTCCCAACACTGGCAGGCGCGAAAGGCCCGCCTTCAGGAGAAGAGCCATGCGTGATGTCCCGTCCCATCCGAAACGCCCGACCGTTCAGGAGATCGCTCGTCAGAAAGCCCAATTTCAACGGCTTTATATGCCGGCAATGCCGCCGCTGTGGCTGTTCGCAATAATCGGCCGCGCAGTCCGCCGCTGGCGCACACGACGTGCGGTGCGCGCGCTGCTGGCCAAGGACGACCATATCCTCTGCGATCTGGGCTACAGTCGGGCCCAGCTGCACCGAGGCCTGCGTGATCCGAAGCCGGATGAGCAGGTGATGCGAGACTGCCATCTGACTGGCGGGCGATAGCCGGATCAGGCGCCCCGAGTTTGCCTCGGGGCGCGCTTCTGGCGATCAGGCGCTGCGCGCTTCTTCGCCGATATCGATCACGACCTTGCCGACCGCAGCACCGGCTTCCAGATGCGAATGCGCGGCTGCGATGTCGTCGAGCGTGAAGCGACGTTCGTCGAGCAGCGGCTTGAGCTGATCGGTCGCGGCCAGCTGGCCGGCCTTGGTCAGGATCTCGCCGTGATGCTGCGGATGCACGCCGTGCAGCATGCTGGTGAGCATGAAGATGGTGTGCAGCGTCAGGCTGCCCGAATGCATGGGTGTGAGATCGGCCTCGTACTGCGACACGATGGTCGCGACCTGTCCGTTGACCCTTGCGCCGGCAAACGAGGTGGCGATATCCGAGCCCCCGGTGGCATCGAAGACCACATCGAAGCCGCGGCCGCCGGTCAGGCGTTCGACATAATCGGCAACGCTTTCCTCGCGGTAGTTGATGATGTCGTCTGCGCCCATGCGGCGCGCGATATCGGCCTTGGCGGCCGAGGAGATCGTCGCGGCAACGCGCGCACCCTGAGCCTTGGCCAGCTGGATGGCGATATGGCCGACGCCGCCGGCGCCGCCATGGATGAGCACATGATCGCCGGGCATTACGCGGGTGCGATCGACCATCGCCTCCCATGCCGTGATGGTCACCAGCGGCAGGGCGGCGGTTTCGCGCCAGTCGAGCGCTTCCGGCTTGAAGGCCATGAAGGCTTCATCGACTGCGATGTATTCGCCGTAGGCGCCGCCGCGACCGCGCAGGCCGCCCGCGCAGCCATAGACCGCGTCGCCTTCTTTTAGGCGCGTGACGCCTTCGCCGACCGCCTCGACCACGCCGGCCACGTCACAGCCGAGCACGCCCGGCAGTTCGGGCGCGATCGGCGGGCCGGCCGCGCGCAGCTTGGTATCGACCGGGTTCACGCTGGATGCGATCTGGCGCACCAGGACCTGGCCGGCGCCGGGTTTGGGGGTATCGATGTCGGCGGCTTCGAAGACATCGGGCGCGCCGAATTCACGGATGAGCTGGACCTTCATAACTGGACTCCTGAACGCTTGTGCAGCAATGACGAGGGCCACAATACGTCAATGCGCGGCATGACTCAGTCCGGGCGTAGGCGCGTGCGCCCGCGAGGCGCTAAACTGCGCGCTTTGCCCGCCGCGCAGAGCCGACCCGATGAGTATCAAATCCGACAAGTGGATCCGCCGCATGGCCGCCGAGACCGGCATGATCGAGCCGTTCGAGCCCGGCCAGGTCAAGGAAAACGAGAAGGGCCGGATCGTGTCCTATGGCGTATCGAGCTACGGCTACGACGTGCGCTGCTCGCCGCATTTCAAGATATTCACCAATATCAACACCGCGATCGTGGATCCGAAAGCGTTCGATGACAAAAGCTTTCAGGACTTCGAGGGCGACACCTGCATCATTCCGCCGAATTCCTTCGCGCTGGCTTCGACGGTGGAGTATTTCCGAATTCCGCGCAGCGTGCTCACGATCTGTCTCGGCAAGTCGACCTATGCGCGCTGCGGCATCATCGTGAACGTCACGCCGCTGGAGCCCGAATGGGAAGGCCACGTGACCCTGGAGTTTTCCAACACCACCACGCTGCCGGCCAAGATCTACGCCAACGAAGGCGTGGCCCAGATGCTGTTCCTGGAATCCGACGAAGTCTGCGAGACCTCCTACAAGGACCGCGGCGGCAAGTACCAGGGCCAGCGCGGCGTGACGCTGCCGCGCACCTGATTCGTCCAGGGCCTGTTGCCGTTCCACACGGCCCCGCGTTGCAACCCAAATTTGCGTCAGCCAAGGCGCAGGGCGCCGGCCTCGGTTATTCCAAGGTCAAGTCCTGCAACGCCGGATGGCGTAGATTTGGGCCGCAACCCTCAATAAATAACCGTGGGACGAGGGCCATTTTTCCGCAATACGGCGTTGCAGCTCGCTTATGTAGCGCGGCTATACGGCGCTCGCTGCGCCTTGTCTTGCGAAAAAATGGCCCTCGGCGCGGCGTCGTGTGGGACGGCAACAGGCCCTATGCGTCCGGACGTTCCAGTCCGGTCAGCGACATGCGGAATACGCCGCCGTCGCCTTTCTGGTGCTCCACGCGTACCGGAATCCACTCGGCGTTGCGGGCCAGCCAGAAACGCAGATGGCGCTTGTCATCGTCCACGCGTTCGACCAAGAGAGTCTCGTAGCGCCCGGCCGGCGTGTCGACGGTGCCGCCGTCGCTGGCGCGCAGCGTGTAGGTCTTGGTTTCGTCTTCATCGACGAGCGAGAAATCCGCCTCGCCGAGGCTGTCGGGATCGGCAGCATCCGCCACCCAGCGCCGCGCCGCGATCTGGATCGACAGCGGGTCGAGCCCCTGTTCGCCCAGCGCCATCGTTTCCTGCTTGCCGGCCTCGCTGCGATAGACGACCTGCCGCGCGGCCCAGTCGTAGTCGAGGGTGTAGCTGTCTTCCGCGTCGTCCTGCATGTGATGCGAGAAGCGGCTCGGCCGTAGCGTGCCGTCCTCGATACAGAAACGACTTTCGTCGGTGACATCGCCGATGAACACGCGCACGAGCGCGTTCGGGTTGGCGCGACCTGAATAGATGTAGCAGTTGTCGGTCTCGGCACGGGCAAGGCTGAAGGTCGTCGTGCCCAGCCCGATCTTGCCGCGGTTGACCTTGAAATGCGCTGTGAACGGGTCGGTGACGGCTGCGCCGGCGACCGAGGCGAACAGGGCGCCGACGAGCAGCGCGATGCCGGCAATATGCCGGCGGCGGGGTTCAGGTCGTGGCGATCGAGTCGTAGTCGTCATGTGGGCAGTGCTCCTGTATCTGGCCATCGCGCCACACGACCCCGTCGTAGAACCGAACCGTGCCGGCGATCAGATCGCCCAGCGCCGCCGGATAGAGGCGCTGCTCGACGTCGGCCATCAGCCGATCGGCCAGCGTCTCGGGCGTGTCGTCGTCGGCAACGGCAATACTGGCCTGGCGGATCAGCGGGCCGTCATCCAGATCGGGAGTGACGAAATGCACGCTGGCGCCGTGGCGCGTATCGCCGTTCGACAGCACCCGCTCGTGGGTGTTCAGTCCCTTGTAGCGCGGTAGCAGCGAGGGGTGAATGTTCACGAGCTTGCCGTCGAAACGCTGGACGAAAGCTGAACTCAGGATGCGCATATAGCCGGCGAGTACCACCCAGTCGGGCCGGGCGGCCGCAATGCGCGCGCCCATCGCGCGGTCGAAATCGTCCCGACGCTTGAATCCCTTGGGTTCGATGCAGACGCAGTTCAGACCGGCCATACGGGCGATCTGCATGCCGGGCGCATCGCTGCGGTTGCTGATCACAAGCTCGATCTGGGCGTTCAGATCACCGGATTCGATGGCCTGGATGATCGCCTGCAGATTGCGACCTCGCCCGGAAATGACCACGACAAGACGTGGCGCCGGATTCTCGGCGCCTTCGATTGGCATGATCAAACCAGTCGAACGGCGTCGTCGGCCGCGTTTTCGCGCGCATGGATACGGCCGAGTGTGAAGACCTGCTCGCCGGCGCCGGTGAGGATGTCGATGGACTGGGCGACCTGATCGGCTGGCACCACCACGCAGAATCCGATGCCGCAATTGAAAGTGCGCGCCATCTCGGCGTCGCTGACATTGCCGGCATCGGCCAGCCAGTCGAAGATCGGCGGCTGCTGCCAGGCGCTGCGTTCTAGCGTGGCGGCCAGATGTTCGGGCATTACACGGGCGAAGTTTTCGGCCAGGCCGCCGCCGGTGACGTGGGCCATGCCCTGCACGTCGACGGCTTCGAGCAGCTTCTGGATCGCCTTTACATAGATACGTGTCGGCGCGAGCAGGGCATCACCCAGGCTCTGATCGCCCAGGCGGGTATCCAGCGTGGCGCCGGCCACGTCGAGAATCCGGCGGACGAGCGAGTAGCCGTTGGAATGCGGCCCGGACGAGGCCAGCCCGAGCACAACGCCGTCCTCGGTCATGCGGCTGCCGTCGATGCGGCGGTCGTATTCGACCACGCCGACACAGAAGCCGGCGAGATCGAAATCGCCGCTGGCGTACATGCCCGGCATTTCCGCGGTCTCGCCGCCGACAAGTGAGGCACCGGCCTGCTGGCAGCCCTCGGCAATGCTCTTGATCACCGGTGCGGCGACCGCGGCATCAAGATGCGCGGTCGCGTAGTAATCGAGAAAGAACAGCGGCTCGGCGCCAGTGACCAGGACGTCGTTCACGCACATGGCGACCAGGTCGATGCCGATGCCGTCATAGCGGGCGGCGTCGATCGCCAGGCGCAGCTTGGTGCCGACGCCGTCGGTGCCGGAGACCAGCACGGGGCGGCGATAGCGGTCCACCGGCAACTCGAACAGGCCGCCGAAACCACCCAGGCCGCCGATCACTTCCGGGCGGCGGGTGGCTTCGACCGGGCCACGAATCTCGTCCACCAGACGGTTGCCGGCATCAATATCCACGCCGGCATCGGCATAGGTCAGGGAAGGGCGTTGACTCACGTGTGATCGCTCGCGGTTTGGGAAAACGGCGCCCGCCGGTGCGGGGGCACGCATGTTATTGTAACGCGGGAGTTGGGGTCTGCCGCCATTCATGCTGATCCGCAGTCGCGTTGACTTGTTTCCGGTGCAGCGAACAGGCGTGAAATACGCCAATCTGCCGCAGCAGAGTTCGGTGTTCGCCGGACGTGTAAACGAAACTGGAGCGCACGATGTGGACGCGGCCCTGCAATGACAGGCAGCAATGATGGGCGGTGTGACACGACTGCCATATCGTGCCTGTCGCCATCGTCGTTTCATGCCGAGGTCTTCGTGCAGCACCGCTCGTTTCGCGGCATCGAGAGTAGCCGCCGCACCGCAGTTCAATCGTTGCGAGCCTTCCGCGCGTTCACGCGTGCCGGGCTGATGGTGTCCGCTGGATGATGAAACGGCAACGCAATCTCGTGCTCGGGCTGCTGGCTTTCGTGGTGTTGGCCGTGTGGCTGCTGGGGTCGGTGCTCACCCCATTTCTGATCGGCGCGGGGCTTGCCTACGTTTGCGACCCGATCGTCGACCGGCTCGAGACGCTGCGGTTGTCGCGCACCAGCGGCGTGGTCGTGGTTTTCGCCGTGGTGGTGGTCGTGTTCACCCTGCTGTTGTTGTTGCTCCTGCCGCAGTTGCAGCAACAGATCAATACGCTGGTCCAGAATCTGCCGCGCTATGCGGACTGGATACAGCAGACCACGGCCCCTTACCTGGGCGGCCGCGCACTCGATGTCGAATCGATCAAGACGCTGATTGCCGATAACTGGGGCACCGCCGGTGGCTTCGCCTCGTCGGTGGCCAAGAAGGCGTTCTCCTCGGGCACCGCGCTCATGGCCATCGCCATGAACATCCTGTTGATCCCCGTGATCATGTTCTACCTGCTGCGCGACTGGGATCACATGGTGGCCTGGATCAAGTCGCAGCTGCCGCGCCGCTATGTCGGCACGATCAGCGAACTCGCCCAGGAAACCGACCAGGTGCTGGGGCAGTTCATCCGTGGCCAGCTGCTGGTGATGACCGTGCTGGGCTCGGTATATATCGTCGGCCTCTGGCTGGCCGGACTGGATCTGGCGCTGGTGATCGGCCTGGGCGCGGGCATCGTGAGCTTCGTGCCCTATGTCGGCGTGATCAGTGGCCTGGCGATCTCGAGTATCGCGATGCTCGTGCAGACCGGCGATCCGTTCGCGCTGATCTGGGTGTTTATCGTATTCGGCATTGGCCAGGTGCTCGAACAGGTCGTGCTGCAGCCGCTGTTGCTCGGCGATGCCATCGGCCTGCACCCGGTATGGGTGATTTTCGCGGTGCTTGCCGGCGGCCAGTTGCTCGGCTTTGCGGGCGTGCTCATTGCGCTGCCCGTAGCTGCCGCGGTTGCGGTGGTGGTGCGCTATGGCGGCCGCCAGTGGCGTTCCAGCCGACTCTATCTGGATCACTGACATGGACCTGACGGCGCGGAGCGGGGTCTGAATGGCCACGCAGATGATTCTTGGCGTACAGCTGCCGCAGAGCGCAACGCTCGAAGCGTTCGTTGGTGCGACCAACGCGCAGGTGCGGGCCGCGGTCGAGCAGATCGTCGACGGCCGCAGCGAGCGTCTTTTCCTGCATGGGCCGGAAGCCAGCGGCAAGACGCATCTGCTTCAGGCAGCCTGTCGCGCCGCCGGCGATGCCGGGGATCGCAGTGTGTACGTACCGCTCGCCCAGATGGCCGATCAGGCCGAATCGTTGCTCGTCGGGCTGCAGGATATGGACTGCGTCTGCATCGACGACGTGGGCGCGATTGCCGGTGACCGCGATGCCGAGATCGCCCTGCTGAGCCTGACGGATGGCCTGCGCGCGAGCGGCGGCCGCCTGCTCGCGGCGGATCGTAACTCACCGCGCGAGATCGGCCTGACGCTGCCGGATCTGGCCAGCCGGCTGGGCTGGGGTGGGGCGGTCGCGGCGATTGAGCTCGATGACAGCGACAAGCTGGACCTGCTGGTCGAACGGGCCGCCCAACGCGGCATGGATCTGCCCTATGCGACCGCCCGCTGGCTGCTGCGCCACGGCGAGCGCGATGTGCCGGCGCTTATGCGTGCACTGGATACCCTCGACCATGCATCGCTCGCCGCCCATCGTCGCCTTACCATTCCCTTTGTGAAGCAGACGCTCGCCGCCGAAGGCTGAGCCGTCGGCGGTTTCTTCGCGCCGCACGGGCGCTGCGCCGACTCGGACTGGGTTTTGTACACTCCGCAGAAAGCGCGCTCTATGGTGGCTGTCGTCGAAACGCTGCCCGGGAGCCCGCGATAAAAATAATAGACGCCGCCCATGTCGCGGCCATACGAGGAGAACTGCTTGAACAAGACCCGTAACCCCATGGGCTGGGGCTATGTCGAGGACGCCATCGACAAGTCCACGCTGCAACCGATCCTCGACGTGATGGCGCCGGTGCTCGGCGGTGCGCCGCAGCCGGCACGGCCGGGGCCGAGTGCGGCCGATGTGACGCTCGCCACGCCCGCGGTCGATCCGCCGCAAGCGCTCGCGGCATTCGTCTCGACTGATCACGACCAGCGCCTGCTGCGCGCGGTCGGTCGCAGTTTTCGCGATCTCGCCACCCTACGCGCCGGCACGCCGTTGGCCGCGCCGGCTGCGGTCGCCACGCCGCGCAATCCGCAGGAGTTGGAGGATACGCTGGCCTGGGCGTCGGATGCCGGCCTGGCAGCGATTCCCTTCGGCGGCGGTTCCAGCGTGGTCGGGGGTGTGAACCCGGAGGATATGGGCGACTGGCCCGGTGCGGTCACGATCGACCTGCAGCGCATGAATCAGGTGTTCGGTATCAACGAGCGTGACCGCGTCGTGCATGCCGAGGCCGGCATTCTCGGGCCGGCGCTGGAGAACGCGCTGGCCGGCACTGGTCTTGCCGTACGGCATTATCCGCAGTCGTATTTCCATTCCACGCTCGGCGGCTGGGTTGCCACCCGCGGCGCCGGGCATTTCTCTACCCTGCGCGCCAAGATCGAGGATCGGGTGCAGTCGCTATCGGTAATGCTGCCAGACGGCAGCACGTCGACGACACGCCCATTACCCGCCTCCAGCATCGGCCCGGATCCGAACCGGCTCTGGGCCGGCAGCGAAGGCGCGCTGGGCGTGATCACCGATGTGCGTCTACGCCTGGTGGCCGATCCGGCGCACAAGCTCTCGGCATCCATCGGTTTTCGTGATTTCGAGACTGCGCTGGAAGCCACCCGTGCCATCGCCCAGGCCGAGATCTGGCCGGCGCAGATGCGCGTGCTCGATCCGTTCGAGCATATGGTCTCGACCGCGCTGGCGGGCGGGGCCGGAGAGGGCGCGCTGATGATTCTCGGCTTCGAGGGCGAGTACGACGTCTCGCGCCAGCGCGACGCCGCGGTCGAGATTGCCCGTGCTCATGGCGGCACGCCGCGTACATCCGGCGACAGCGGCGCCGGCGATTGGCGAGAGGCCTTCTTCCGCCAGCCCTACTTGCGCGATGCGTTGCTTGACCATGCGGTGATCGTGGATACCTTCGAAACGGCGGTGCCATGGTCGGCCGTGCCGGCCTTCTATCACAGCGTCTTGGAAGCGACCGGTGAGGCTCTGGATGAAGTCTGTGGGCACGGCGGCGTCGCCTGTCGTGTGACCCATGCCTACACCGATGGGGTCGCGCTGTATTTCTCGTTCTATGCGCCCGGCGAACACGACGCGCTGCTTACCCAATGGCACGCGCTCAAGGCCGCGGTTTCGGAAGCGGTAGTCGCAGGCGGTGGCACCATGAGCCATCACCATGCCATGGGGCGCGACCACAAGACCTGGGCACGCACCGAGATACCGGATGCGTTTCGCAGCGCGATCCGCGGCGCGAAGAGTGCGCTGGATCCGACGGGCATGCTCAATCCCGGTCTGTGGTTTGCCGACTAGTTGGTTAGGGGCATTCAGCTGGGCGAGGCCGGCTTGCGCTGTCGTGAGAACGCGCGTCAGTCGCGTGCAGCTTCGTTTTCCCGGGCATCCCATTTCGCGAACACAACGGTGCCCACGAACATCGCGATACTGCCGGCCAGGCAGATATCGACGGCGGCCGTGCCGGCGCCGGCGATGTACTCGACCATGGCATAGGCCAGATAGAACATGGCCGCCATCGACGCCCAGGCAGCGGTATACAGGCGGGCACGGCAAAGCCCGTTCAGCGAGGCAATCAGCGGCAGGCTGAACACCACGGCAAGAACCAGCCGGGGGCCGGCTGATACGCCTGCCAGGAGGAACAGGCTGGCGATCACGGCGACATTGCCGGCAATAGCCAGGCCGAGTGCATAGCGGGACCAGCGCATCAGGCAGCTCCAAGCTTCAGGGCGGTGCGGGCGACCCGCTCGCCGAGATTGCGGGCGAGTTGCTTCTCGATCTCGGTGAGCGCCTTGTCGCCCAGCACGCCGGAGACATGGCTCGCGCCGTAGGGCGTGCCGCCGCTATCGGTTTCGGCGAGCAAGTTGTCGGCGGTATAAGTCAGGCCGACGATGAGCATGCCGTGGTGGATCAGGGGCAGCATCATGCTGGTGAGCGTAGTTTCCTGGCCGCCGTGCAGGCTGCCGGTCGATGTGAATACCGCACCCGGCTTGTCGGCGAGCGTGCCCGAGAGCCACTGGCCCGAAAGCGTGTCGATGAAGTATTTCAGCGGTGCCGCCATGTTGCCGAAGCGCGTGGGCGAACCGATGATCAGGCCCGCGCAATCTTCCAGGTCATCGTGGCTGACATAGGGCGCGCCGCTTTCCGGCACGGCCGGCTGGCTGGCTTCGGTCTGGGGCGAGACTTCCGGCACGGTGCGTACGCGTGCCTGCATGGGCTTGGCCCGCGCGACGCCGCGTGCGACCTCGTTGGCGAGCGCGGCGGTGGCGCCGCTGCGGCTGTAGTAGAGCACGAGGATGTCGCGGCTGGCGCCGGGCGAAGAATTGTCGGTCATGGGCTGGTCGCTCATGCGTTAGTGGTTGTGCGAGTTGTCGACGAGTTCGAATACGCGCTCGGGTGGCCTGGCGATGATCGCGCGCGTACCGGTATCGAGCACGGGGCGCTGCATCAGTTCTGGTGTGGCCTGGAGCAGATCGATTACCGCTTCGCGATTCAGCGTGGTGGCTGGGTGCGCTCGATCCCGGAAAGCCGCGTCGGTCGTGCGCACCAGGTCGGCCGGTTCGGCATCGAGGTGTTCGAGCAGGCGGGCGAGCGTGATGGCATCGGGCGGCGTATCGAGATAGTTCACGATCTCGACGGCGTGACCGGCCTCTTCGAGAAGCTGACGTGCTGCGCGCGACTTGGAACAGCGCGGGTTGTAGTACAGACGCATGGCGGCGGCGTAGGGGTGAACCGGCGGCATATCGTGCGGGCGCGCCGGCCCGGACGCAATCGCTGCCCGCCAGCGCGGCGAGCGGCGCGTCAGCGTGCGTACCAGCGGGTCTGCAGGGCGGTGGCTACGCGCGACGGATACCAGTACTTGCCGAGGCTGCCGTTGTAGCGGGCCAGCGCGTCGGTGAGGTCGCCTTTCTCGCGCTTGAGGTAGTGGGCGAGGATCGTGCAGCCGTAACGCAGGTTGGTGCGCATATCGAAGAGATTGTCGTCAGGTCGCCCGATCTCGTCGATCCAGAACGGCATCACCTGCATCAGCCCCATCGCGCCGGCCGAGGACACGGCGAAACGCTTGAAGGCGGACTCGACCTGAATCAGCGACAGCACGATCTGCGGATCGAGCCCGGCGCGCGTGGCCTCAGCGTGCACGGTCTTGAGCAGGGCCATGCGGCGACCGACGTCCGGCATCTGGCGGGCCAGCCGGGTGGACATATCCATGAGCCAGACTTCGGCCTCGAAGCGATTCGAGAAGGTGGCCGATTCCTGCACCGCGGCCACGAGCGCGCGGCGCAGGTCCGGATCGACCTCGCCGGGCCGTGCGGCCGCGGCGGCCTGTGCCGTGCCGCCCAGGATCATCGAAGCGAGCACGAGCAACAGCGCTGCTACACCGCCGGGCCGCAGCCCGCGTCGATGCGGCTGCGCCTGTGTTTCCGAATGCTCGATGATCAAATCGCGCCGCCCCCACGAATCCGGTTCAGAGCCGATGGCCTGTCTGGCCGTCATCCACCCAATCGCCGCGCGGGTCACAAGGTATCCACGCGTGGCGTAACGACGGTATCGGCTAGCCTTGCGACAACTTTTGCCTGAGCGCTTCCAGGCTGAACTCGATCTGGCTGTTTTCGCTATCGCGCCGGCCCTTGTATTCGAGCGTGCCCGCGTCGATGCCACGATCGGAAACCACCACACGATGCGGGATGCCGATCAGTTCGGCATCGGCGAACATCGGGCCGGGACGCAGGCCACGGTCGTCGTAGGCGACATCGATGCCGGCCTGACGGCATTCGGTGTATAGCTTCTCGCAGGCCTCGCGCACGGTGGCCGACTTGTCGGCCTTGATCGGGATGATCACCAGCTCGAACGGCGCGATAGCGGTCGGCCAGCAGATGCCGGCGTCGTCGTAGCACTGCTCGATGGCGGCGGCGACGATACGCGACACGCCAAAGCCGTAGCAGCCCATCTGTGGGGTCACGGCCTTGCCGTTCTCGTCGAGCACGCTCAATTCGAGCGCTTTGCTGTACTTGTCGCCGAGCTGGAAGACGTGGCCGACCTCGATGCCACGCAACACCGACAGCGGCGAGCCGTCCGGGCTGGGATCGCCGGCAGTCACGTTGCGCAGGTCCGCGAACTCGGGCTCGATCGCGTCGCGGCCCCAGTTGAAGTTCACGAAGTGGGCGCCGTCGTAGTTTGCGCCGACGGCCATGTCGGCCGCGTTCTGTACGGCGTAGTCCGCGATCACGCGCACGTTGGTATTGACCGGGCCGAGCGAGCCGGGACCGGCGCCGAAGTGTTCGCGAATGACGTTTTCCTCGGCGAACTTGAGCGGCGTGGCGATGCCTTCGATGCCCTCGGCCTTGATGTCGTTGAGCGTGTGGTCGCCGCGCAGCACCATCAGTACAGGCTTGTCGTCGTCGCCCATGACCACGATAGCCTTGGCCGTGGTTTCCACGGGCAGATCGAGCGACTGGCACAGATCCGCGATGGTTGCGACGCCGGGCGTGTCCACCTTGCGCAGCTCGCCCGACGGGGCCGGGCGTTCGTCTTTACCGGGCAGGGTGATTGCGGCCTCGATATTCGCGGCATAGCGGCCGTCTTCCGAGACCGCGAGTTCATCTTCGCCGGCCTGCGCCAGCACATGGAACTCTTCGGACTTCGCGCCACCGATGGCGCCCGAATCGGCAGCGACCACGCGATAGTCCAGGCCGATGCGATCGAGAATCGCCGTATAGGCCGCGCGCATGGCGTGGTATTCGCGGTCCAGATCGGCCTCATCCATATGGAAGGAGTAGGCATCCTTCATGATGAATTCGCGGGCGCGCATGAGCCCGAAACGGGGCCGGATCTCGTCGCGGAACTTGGTCTGGATCTGGTAGAAATTCACCGGCAGTTGCTTGTAGCTGCTGATATCGCGCTTGACGAAATCGGTGATGACTTCTTCATGGGTCGGGCCGAAGCAGTATTCGCGCTCGGCGCGGTCGTGCATGCGCAGCATGAGATCGCCCATCTGCTCCCAGCGGCCGGATTCCCGCCACAGCTCGGACGGCTGGATCGCCGGCATCAGCACTTCCAGCGCGCCCGTGGCGTTCATTTCTTCGCGCACGATGGTTTCCACCCGGCGCAGCACGCGCATACCCAGCGGGCTCCACGTATACAGGCCGGCGCCGAGCTTGCGGATCATGCCGGCACGCAGCATCAGCTGGTGCGACACGATCTCGGCATCGGCCGGAGTCTCTTTGGTGGTGGACAGCGCGAAGGCGGATAGACGCATGGGTTAGGCCGGTTGGGCAGGTGAACGAATCAGCCCGCGATTCTACAAAAAACAGGCGGCGCCGACCGAGAATGGTCGGCCCGCTATCGGGTTGTCGAGATCAGTCCATGACCGTGAGGACGCGCTCGACCATGGCTTCGCCGTCGCGTTGCCAGGCGCGCATCTCGAGCACGCCCTTGATATTGAGCGAGATGATCAGATAGAGCGCGTCCGGATAGCCCAGCCCCTCGATATCGTGGATCGACGGCTCGGGCGGCGCGCTGGGATGTGAGTGATAAATGGCCAGCAGGCGCTCGCCGTTCTCGCGCATGGCCTTCATGGCCGCGATCTGGCCGGCTGGATCCATCTCGAAGCGGCGAGCGGGCTCGGCGGCGATATTGGCCACGGGATAGATCTCGTGTGGCCCCTCGTCGCTCGCGCTCAAAAAGCCGCAGACCTCAACGTCCGGTTGCTTCTGCGCCTCGAACAACAGCCGCGTCGCCAGCGGCCGGCTCATCTTCAGTGGTGTCACGTGCTGATCCCGTCCCGAGAAATCGACGCGCATGATAGCGCCCGAACCGCTTAGCGACGAGCAGGCCGCGGTTACGCCGGTCGTCGTGGGCTGTTGTTAATGCGGGTCCGGCCGGCTCGCGGCCTGGCGCGGCGGTTTGCGGTCGCCACTATCAGGGATAGATATGAATGCGCGTGCCGTCGCTCACGCGGTTCCAGATCTCGTCGATCGCCGCGTTGGATACCGCGATGCAGCCGTTGGTCCAGTCGCCTTCGCGTTCGCGGTCGTCGTAGCTCGGCTGGCCGTGGATCATGATGAAATCACCCGGGTCCACGCCGAGCCGTGCCGAAGCCGCGCGATCCTGTGCGTCAGGATAGGAAACATGCAGCGAACGATAGAAATCGCTGTTGGGGTTGCGCCAGTCCAGACGATAGAGGCCTTCGGGCGTCTTGTTGTCGCCACGGCGGCGCTTGGTACCGATCGGATCCTTGCCGAGCGCGATCGGGAACTGGTCGACCATCTCGCCATCGGAATACAGATAAAGCACGCGGTTGGCTTTCATCACCACGACCAGGTCCACCGGCGCCTGGCTGGCGGTATCACCGACGCTTTCCTGTGCGATCGCAGGAGCGGCGAGCGCCAGGGTGGTCAGCAGCCACAAGGTGACAAGTGCTCTATAACCGATTCTTTTCGGGCGCATGGGCCGACTCTTGTTTGGTTTGTCTCAACGGGCAGGGCGGTTATGGCCGCGGCATACGACAGACGAATGGCTCGTCGCCTGGTCGCACGCAACTGCCTGAAAACGCAATTCTGCCGATCAGGCGGGGTAGCGACCAGTGGCTACGCGGGCTGCGCTCGATCATTCCAGCCGTACGGCCTTTGTAATCGGCGGTTTTATCTCGGGTGCTAGGATGCCACATAGCTGATTTAAAACCGCCATAAGTCGGCGCCTCAAGGGGCTGGTGGCGGTTCATTACAAACTTTCGGAAACAGGATCTGGACATGAGCAAAACGCCGGTCACGGTTATCAAGGGCGACGGCATCGGGCCCGATATCGTCAATGCCACGCTGCGTGTACTCGATTGTCTCGATACCGGCTTCGAATACCAGGAAGTCATCGTCGGGCAGGCCGCTCTAGATGCGGGTGAGTCGGAAGTGATGCCGGAATCGGCGCTCAAGTCGATCGAGAAAACCGGCCTGGTGCTCAAGGGGCCGGTGACCACGCCGTCGGGCAAGGGCTATCGCTCGGTGAACGTGGCGATGCGTAAGCATTTCGATCTGTATGCCAACGTGCGGCCGACGCTGTCGATGCCGGGCACACAGTCGCGCTACAACAATCTCGACATCATCACCGTGCGCGAGAACACGGGCGGCATGTATTCGGGCCAGGGTCAGAAAGTCTCGGAAGACGGCAATCGCGCCGAGGCACTGTCGGTGATCACGCGTTCCGAGTGTGAGCGCATCATCCGGTTCGCCTTCGACATGGCGCGTGCGCGCGGCCGTCGCAAGGTGACGCTGGCGCACAAGGCCAACATCATGAAGTCCACCTCCGGGCTGTTTCTGGAAGTGGGTCGCCAGATTTCCGAAGAGTACGACGACATCGAACACGACGAGGTGATCGTCGATGCCTGTGCGATGAAGCTCGTCATGCATCCCGAACGCTTCGACGTGATCGTCACCACCAATCTGTTCGGCGACATTCTGTCGGATCTGTGTGCCGGCCTGATCGGCGGCCTGGGGCTGGCGCCGGGTGCGAACATCGGTGAGAACTGCGCGATGTTCGAGGCGGTGCATGGCAGTGCGCCCGATATTGCCGGCAAGAACATCGCCAATCCGACATCCGTGATCCTGGCGGCGGCGCTCATGCTCGAGCATGTGGACCAGCCGGAGAACGCCAATCGTCTGCGCCGTGCCGTGCGTTCGGTCGTGGCCGAGCATGACCGCGTCACGCCCGATCTGGGCGGCAATGCCACCACGGATCGCTTCACCGATGCGGTGATCGAACGACTCGGCTAGTTGATCAGGCGTTATTCGGGCGCGAAGTAGAGATTGCGATACGCGGCGGCCGCCTGGCCGCCGGCGTTATCGCAGTCGGTCATGATCGCGACCGCGTCGACCGTATCCAGATCGAGATCGTAGAAGCGCTCGAAATCCGCGCGCACATTGCGAGACTCGCTGACCCACGCGCCGGTGTCGTCCGGCGGCCCGGCTTGCACAGCGACCATCATGGCCTGATCGGTGAACGGGTTCGGCCAGTGCTGGCCTGCTTCACTGGATCCCGCCCAGACATAGTTGATCGCCCGCGTGCGCCATTTCAGCAGGCCGCCGTCCCGGATCACATAGACCCGCGCGGCGAAGTCGTCTCCGGCCTTGCTGCGCTCGTCCAAGCCTTCGTGTACGCCGTCGACACGCCATTGCCAATGCAACACGGGGGTCGCCTTCAAATCGACCGGCACCCGGCGTGCGATTGCCGACGCGGTGCCGTCGCATGCCGCTTCCAGAACACGGGACTCCCCGTCGCCGCTCAGGCGGTAGTCGGTCTTGCCTTCGAACGATCGGCTTTCCCACTCGGTCAGCGAACCGGGCGCGAAAACGCCTACGTCGACACGCTCGGCCGCCGTGGCGGCGAGCGCGGTAAGCGAAAGCATCGCGATCGTTGTGACCGATCCGAATGCACATCGAGTGACACGACGCGGAGTGGATGAATAGCGAATCATGACGTGGCCCTCGCGAGCAGGCCGTGGGTAACGCGGTCGTTGCCGCCCAGGTCGCGCCGCGTGGCGACTGCTTCGAAGCCAGCGGCGATCAGCTTCGAGCGTACGGCAGCGCCCTGGTCGTTGCCATGTTCGAGATAAATGGCGCCGCCAGCGTTCAATCGTGCGGGCGCGCCCGTGATGATCCGCTCGAGATCGGCCAGGCCGTTGTCTTCTGCGATCAGGGCCGCCTGTGGTTCGTGCTGAAGCGCCGGTGCGTCGAGATGCAGGTCACCCGGCGCCACGTAGGGTGGATTGGACACGATCACGTCGAAGAGCTCGCCCTCTAGGGGCGCATACCAGGGGCCGACCGTGAACGTGACATTGTCCAGAGTGAGGCGCTCGGCGTTCGCTTGCGCACAGGCGAGGGCGCTCTTGCTTGCGTCGGTGGCAGTGATCGCCCAGTTCGGGCGTTCGCTGGCCAGAGCCAACGCGATCGCGCCGCTGCCGGTGCCGAGATCGAGCAGGCGAAGCGACTGCGCGTCGTGGTGTTCGAGTACGGCCTCGACCAGTGTTTCGGTATCCGGGCGCGGGACCAGCACGTCGGCCGTGACGTCCAGATCGAGTGTCCAGAAGCCCACTCGGCCGGTCACATAGGCCAGCGGTTCGCCCGCGAGGCGGCGTTCGAGCAGCGCTTCGAAGCGTGAGTGCGCGTCGCGATCGAACGAGTCCCGCGCATGCACGATCAGCCAGCTGCCGCTGACGCCCAGCACGTGTTCGAGAAGGCGCCGGGCGTCGATATCGGGGCTGTCGCTGACCGGGGCCAGGCGCGCCCGCGCATCGCGCAGCGTGGAATCGATCGTGGCCGGCATGGTGTCGTGGGCTGCTAGGCCGCGCCCATCTCGGCCAGCAGGTCGGCCTGATGCTCGCTGGTCAGCGCGTCGACGACTTCCTCGAGGTTACCGGCCATCACGTCGTCGAGCTTGTAGAGCGTCAGGTTGATGCGGTGATCGGTCACCCGGCCCTGTGGGAAGTTGTAGGTGCGGATACGCTCTGAGCGGTCGCCGCTGCCGACCAGCTTCTTGCGGGTGGCGGCCTGTTCGCTGGCCTGCTTGTCCTGCTCGGCGGTGAGCAGCTTGGTCTGCAGCAGGCTCATGGCGCGTGCGCGGTTCTTGTGCTGCGAGCGCTCCTGCTGGCATTCGACCACGACGCCGGTCGGGATATGGGTGATACGAATCGCGGAATCGGTCTTGTTGATGTGCTGGCCGCCCGCGCCCTGGGCACGATAGGTATCCACGCGGATGTCGTTCGCGCTGATATCGATATCGCCGACTTCATCCTGTTCCGGCAGCACGGCCACGGTGCAGGCCGAGGTATGAATACGACCCTGGGATTCGGTGGCGGGCACGCGCTGCACGCGATGCGCGCCGGACTCGAACTTCAGGCGCGAGAACGCGCCGGTGCCGATCAGGCGCGAGATCACTTCCTTGTAGCCGCCGTGCTCGCCTTCGCTCGCGGACAGGATCTCCACCTGCCAGCCCTGCTTCTCGGCATAGGTCGAGTACATGCGCAGCAGGTCGCCGGCGAACAGGGCGGCTTCGTCGCCGCCGGTACCGGCGCGGATTTCCAGATACAGATTGGCGTTGTCGTTGGGGTCGCGCGGGATCAGGTGCTTGCGCAGCGCGGCTTCGAGATCGACCAGACGCTCACGCGCGGATTCCAGCTCCATGTCCGCCATTTCGCGCAGCTCGGCCTCGTCGGCGTTCTGCATGTCCTCGAGGTCAGAGATCTCGTCGACCAGCGTGCGCCAGGCGCGATAGTCCTCGGTCAGCGATTCCAGTTGGGCGTATTCCTGGGACATGCGCCGGAACTTGTCCTGATCGCCGATGACTTCGGGATCGGACAGGGAGTGCGCGAGGTCCTCGTGGCGTTCGACCAGTTCCTCGAGTTTGGCGCGCAGGGAATCTTTCATTCGTTGTCTTCTGTGGTCGTTTTGGAAGAGTCGCCGTCATCGAGCGAAAACAGATGACGGGCACTGGTCAGCAGTTCCTGCTGATGGGCGCCGCGTGCCTTGCGCAGTGTGGCACTCGGTTCGTGCATGAGCTTGTTCGTCAGCGTACGGCCGACGAAGGCGAGCACGTCCTCGGTGTTCTCGCCGCGAGCCAGCCGGCGCCGGGCCTTGTCGAGCACATCCTCGCGCGCGGTATGGGCCTGATCGCGCAGCTGGCGGATGGTATCGGTGGCCTGACGCGAGTCCAGCCAGTCGATGTATTCCTCGATACGGACATCGAGCATGCCGTTGGCGAGCGCGGCCGCCTTTTCGCGCGAGCGGCGATTGTCGTCGATGACGCTCTGCAGGTCATCCACCGAATAGAGATAGATGTCCTCGAGCTTGCCCGCGCTCGGGTCGATATCGCGCGGCACGGCCAGGTCGAGTACGAACATGGGCTTGCGCCGGCGTTTCTTGACCGCGGCACGCAGCTGGTCGAAATGGACCATGAAGCCCGGCGCGGCGGTCGACGATATCAGCATGTCCGCCTCGGCCAGATGCGCGGGCACGTCGTCGAGCGCGATCGCATAGCCGTGATAGCGCGTGGCCAGCGCCTGCGCACGCTCGATGCTGCGATTGGCGAAGATCATGCGTTGAACGCCGGCCTCGGCCAGATAGCGCGCGGCCAGGTCGACCGTTTCGCCGGCGCCGATGAACATCGCCGCGGTTTCGGACAGGTCGGCAAAGATCTGGCGCGCCAGGCTCACGCCGGCATAGGCCACGGATACGGGGTTGGCGCCGATCTCGGTCTGGCTGCGGATCTGCTTCGCTACCGCGAAACTGTGCTCGAACAGCCGGGTGAGCAGCGGGCCAGCGCCGCGGGCTGCGCGCGCGCTGCGATAGGCGTTCTTCATCTGGCCCAGGATCTGCGGCTCGCCGAGAATCATCGAATCCAGTCCGGCGGCCACGCGCAGGCTATGGCGGACGGTGTCGCGATCGCGATGGATATAGAAGTAACGCGCCATGGCATCGTCGTTGAGCCCGCGCTGTTCGCATAGCCAGTGGCGCAGTTCGGCATCGCCGGGGGCGTCGGTCACGGCATACAGTTCGGTGCGGTTGCAGGTCGACAGGATCGCGCCCTCGTGCACATGCGGCAGGCGCAAAAAGTCGTCCAGCGCCGAGTCGAACTGCTCGGGCGGGAACGCCGCGGTCTCGCGGACCGATAGCGGGGCGGTTATGTGGTTCAGGCCGACGGTCAGCAGCGTCATGGCGTCATTCTACCGTCACACGTCACGTGGCGCGCCGGTTTACATAGCCCCTGGTTCGATCGTCGCGCTATCATCGCCTCATGCATATCAACGACGTGAATTGTGCCGGCCAGGCGAGGGCGAGGCGGCTCGGTGGTGCCGTATTCGCGGCAGCCGCGCTCGCCGTATCGCTGGTGAGCGGCTGTGCCAGCCAGCCGATCGGTGAGCGACCCGCGTCGGACGTGCGTATCGACGCGAACGCCGTGCAGCCGTCGAAGGCGAGTCGGCGCGAAGCCTACGAATACCATGTCCTTGCCGGCGAAATGGCGATTCAGCGCAACAAGCGCGAGCTCGCCGCGCAGGAATATGTGGCCGCTCTCGAATATTCCAACGACCCGGCGCTCGCGAAGCGTGCCACGCGTATCGCGCTGTTCGCAGAAAAACCCGAAATGGCCTATCGCGCCGCGCGGGTCTGGGCAGCCGCCGAGCCGGATTCTCTGGATGCCCAGCGCACCGCCACGCGCATGGCCATAGCCAACAGCGACGCCGAAGGACTGGGCGTTTACGCGCCCGCCATGGTGCGCGCGGCGGCATCGCCCGATATCGGCTACCGGCTGCTCGCGGATGTGGTCAGCGGCCAGCCAGAGGCGGCCGATATTGCGATCGATACCGTCCGCGACATGGCCGAACGCGACAGCCAGAGTGCACCGGCGCAGTACGCGCTCGGCGTGATCGCGCTGCGCTACGAGCGCAGTGAAGTGGCCGCGCGCGCAGCAGAGCGCGCCCTCGCTATCGACCCGACCTGGAACGATGCCGTGCTCTTACAGGCCGGCGTATGGATCCGTGAGGGTGAGACGGAAAAAGCGCAGGCGCTGGTCGACGAGTTGGCCGGCAACGATGCAAGCCGCGCGCAATACCACCTCACGCTGGCACGCCTGCTCATCGAAGCCGACGAGGATGAGGCCGCGCTGAGCGAATTCGAACGCGCGATCGTGCTGCAGCCCGACAACGCCGACGCGCGCTACGGACTGGCGATTCTGGCATTGAGTATCGGTGATCTCGAGCGCGCCGAAACCGCGTTCAAGACGCTATACGACAAGAACGAGCGCGCCGACGACGCGGCCTATTATCTGGGCACGGTAGCGGAACAGAACGAGGATTACGCCAACGCGCAGCACTGGTATCAGCGGGTCGAAAGCGGCGGCCGTGCCTTCGACGCCCAGGTGCGCGCCGCGCGCATGATCTACCAGCAGGGTGATCTGCCAGGCGCGCAACAGCGCATTGCCGAACTGCGCGAAACCTATCCGGAACTCACCGACCAGCTCTATGCCGCCGAAGGCCAGTTGCTCTACGAGGCCGAAGAGCCGCGGGCAGCGCTGGATATCTACAACCACGGACTCGATGCCGTGCCCAACAGCACCGAGCTGCGCTACGGCCGCTCGATGGCGCTGGAGCGGCTCGGAAAAATAGATGATGCCCAGGCAGATCTGCGTGCGGTGCTCGAGCGCGAACCCAACGATGTGCGCGCGCTCAATGCGCTCGGCTACCTGCTGACCAATCACAGCGACCGCTACGCGGAAGCCCTCGACTATATCGAGCGCGCACTTGAAGCCGAGCCCGACAACCCGGCAATTCTCGACAGCATGGGCTGGGTGCAATACCGGCTCGGCAACCTTGCGCAGGCGCGTCGTTACCTTGAACAGGCCTACAGCGACTTCCAGGACGCCGAGGTGGCGGCCCATCTGGGCGAAGTGCTCTGGACGCAGGGCCAGCATGAAGCCGCGCGCGAAGTCTGGCAGGGTGCGCTGGCTGACAACCCCGACCATCCGGTTCTGCGTGAAACCGTGAACCGTCTCGATCCATGAAGAAACTTGTTGCCTCACTGCTGGTTCTTTCCGTGCTGTCCGGCTGCGCGATCATCCGCAAACCGGCGGAAACCGAGCCCGGCGTCGTCAATGCGTCGGCCTGGGCCGAGCACAAGGAAGAGCTGGCGGACTTCAGCGTCTGGTCCCTGCAGGGGCGCGTTGCCACCGGGCAGCTGCTCGGCTGGACTGGCAACCTGAGCTGGCGCCAGCAGGGCGAGGAATTCGATGTGCGGCTATCCGGGCCGCTGGGCGCGGGCGGCTTCCGTGCCATGGGCGCGCTCGAGGAAGAAGTGGTTATCCAGACGCGCGATGAGCGCTATGTCACCGAAGAGCCGGATGCGCTGGTCGAGCGGACATTGGGCTGGACGTTCCCGCTCGAACCGCTGCGCTTCTGGGCGCGCGGCTTGCCCGCGCCGGGCGACTACGAGCGCATCAGCGTCGACGAGCAGGGCCGCATGATTGCGCTCGAACAGCAGGGTTGGGCCCTGTCGTTTCCCGACTATATCGAGCCCGAAGGCGCGCCCGCGGTGCCGCGTCGCATCGTGCTCGATAACGGTGAAACACGAATCCGCCTGGTCGTCGATCGCTGGTTCGATGTCGACGGCGTATCGCGCGCGAATTGACAGCGGCTCGAGCAGTCAAGAAAATACGCGGCCTTCATTGAAGGGGTCGGCCCGTAAAGGTCTCTTCAAAGCGTATCGCCGGCTGATCGAGGCTAGGCAATACGCGGTTTCGAATTGAGCCGGAAAGCGGCGCAGTTCGAAGGAACGAAAACAACCGAGTCAGATGGGGCGTAGCCAAGCGGTAAGGCATCGGGTTTTGATCCCGTGTACCGCAGGTTCGAATCCTGCCGCCCCAGCCAACATAGAGACGCCCGCGAAAGCGGGCACGAAGAACAGCCGGGGCGGCTGGATGAGGACCTGCCAGGTTCGACGCAGCGCGCGAAGCGCGCAAGAATCGTGACGCGCAGAGGCACGAGCCCGCAGGGTGAGCCACCGGTAGGTGGCGAATAATCCTGCCGCCCCAGCCAACATAGAGACGCCCGCGATAGCGGGCACGAACAGCCTCTGTGGCAGCGCGCTCAAACCGGTCAGCGCAGCAGCGCGGGGTCTGAAAAAGCGGTTCAAGCGGCGCAGCGTTCGTCGCATCTTCCGCTGGGATCAAGCATCGCCGAACGGCGTTGCAATACGGTTGACGATGTTTTTCGTCGGCCGTTGCTCATTTTCAATCGACAGCACGGCAGCACGAACGCATGGCGGATTCCAGGTTGATGGTCTTTACCGGCAACGCCAATCCGGCGTTGGCCAAGGACGTGGCCGGTTATCTCAAGCTGCCTGTGGGCAAGGCGAGTGTCGGCAAGTTCTCCGACGGCGAGATCGCGGTCGAGATCGAAGAGAACGTGCGCGGACGCGATGTGTTCGTGGTGCAGTCCACCTGCCGCCCGACGAACGACAACGTCATGGAGCTGCTGATGCTCATCGATGCGCTGCATCGCGCATCGGCCGGCCGTATCACCGCCGTGATTCCGTATTTCGGCTACGCCCGCCAGGATAGGCGGCCGCGCTCCGCGCGCGTGCCGATCTCGGCCAAGGTCGTTGCCAGCATGCTCGGCGCCGTCGGCACCGATCGCGTACTGACCGTCGATCTGCACGCCGACCAGATCCAGGGCTTTTTCGACATGCCCGTGGACAACGTCTATGCCTCGCCGATTCTACTGGGCGACATCTGGCGCCAGAAGAAGGACGAGAAGCTGATCGTGGTATCGCCGGACGTCGGCGGCGTGGTGCGCGCAAGAGCGCTTGCCAAACGCCTCGATGATGCCGATTTGGCGATCATCGACAAGCGTCGTCCCAAGGCCAACGAAGCCAAGGTGATGAACATCATCGGCGACGTGAACGGCAAGAGCTGCATCATGGTCGACGATCTGGTCGACACCGCCGGCACGCTCTGCCAGGCCGCCGACGCGCTCAAGAATCAGGGCGCAACGTCGGTGAAGGCGTATGTCACGCACGCCGTGCTGTCCGGCAAGGCGGTGGAAAACATCAGCAATTCGCGGCTCGACGAACTGGTCGTGTCCGATACGATCCCGCTGTCGCCGGACGCCGCAGCCTGCGGCAAGATCCGCCAGCTGCACATCGCTGCGTTGCTGGCCGAAACCATCCGCCGAGTGAGCAACGAGGAATCCGTTTCCACGCTGTACGTGGACTAACAGCAATGCATGGCCGCAGAGGTCGTGCATTTGCCGTTCAAGCGCGTATACTACGCGGTCTTTTGCGAACGGTGGGCGGCGGCCCGCCATGAAAACAACGATCGAGCGACCGGCGGGAACCCCCGGCGGCCGTCCTTATTATTGGAGCGAATCGATATGGAAGCTTTCGAGCTGAATGCGGAAAAACGTACCGCGAAGGGCCGCGCCGAGAACCGTCGCCTGCGTCGCACCGGCCGCGTGCCGGCCATCATCTACGGTGGCAATGGCGAGCCGGTGATGCTGACTCTCGAGCACAACGACCTCGAGCATCATCTCGACAACGAGGCGTTCTTCTCGCACATCGTCAAGATTCACGTCGATGGTGGCCAGACCGAGGAAGTCGTGCTGCGTGCGTTGCAGCGCCACCCGGCCAAGCCGTTCATCGAGCATGCCGACTTCCTGCGCATTGTCGCGGGCGAAGCGCTGCGCATGAGCGTGCCGCTGCACTTTGTGGGCGAGGACGAGTGCCCGGGCGTTGCCGACGAAGACGGCGTTGTCCAGCACAACATGAACGACATCGAGATCGAGTGCCTGCCGCGCAATCTGCCGGAGTACATCGAGGTCGACTGCACCAAGCTGCATCTGCATGACTCCGTGCACCTGAGCGAACTCGTCCTGCCGGAAGGCGTCGAGATCGTCGAACTGATGGGCGACGAGGAAGATCAGCACGATCGCACTGTCGTTTCCGTTCAGGTGCCGCGTGCCGCCATCGAGCTGGAAGCCGAGGAAGAGGCTGAAGCCGAAGCCGCGGCTGCGGAAGCCGCCGAGGGCGAAGAAGGCGAATCCGAGGAAGGCGCCGAGGATGGCGATTCCGAGGATGCCGGCGACGACAGCAGCGAAGACGAAGACAAGTAGTCTTCGTTTCGTCTGACTCTGTCGTGCGGGCCCGGCACCACGGTGTGGCGTGAGCGATCCGATTCGCGCCGTCGTGGCGCTGGGCAACCCCGGCGCTGACCACGCCAGCGACCGGCACAACGTCGGTTTCTGGCTGGCGGATCGGCTCGCCGACCGCTGGCGCGTGTTCCCGTCGCCTGAGCGCAAGTTCAAGGGCGAACTGGCGCGGTATGGCATGGGCGACGCCACGGTGTGGCTGCTCAAGCCGTCGACCTTCATGAATCGTAGCGGCGATGCCGTGCAGCCGCTTTGCGCGTTCCACAAGATCGCGCCGGAAAGCGTACTGGTGATTCACGACGATCTGGATCTGCCGGCCGGCACCGCCCGGCTCAAGCAGTCCGGCGGCCACGGGGGCCACAACGGTCTGCGCGATGTCACTCGCGTGATCGGCACCCAGTACAAGCGCCTGCGTATCGGCATCGGCCATCCGGGCGACCGGGGTCAGGTGCTGTCCTACGTGCTCGGCACGCCGGCGCCGGACGAGCGCATCGAGATCGATACCGCGATCGATGCCGGTATCGAAGCGCTCGAAACGGCGCTCGACAAGGGCTGGGACCACGGCGCCCAGCAACTCAATTCCCGCAAGTCTCCCTAGGGGCAGCGCATGGCACTTCAGGTCGGTATCGTCGGCTTGCCCAACGTGGGCAAGTCCACGCTCTTCAACGCACTCACCGCCGCCGAGATTCCGGCCGAGAACTATCCGTTCTGCACCATCGACCCCAATGTCGGCGTGGTGACGGTGCCGGATCCGCGTCTCACCGCGCTCGCCGAGATCGCCAGCCCGGACAAGACGCTGCCGACGACGATCGAATTCGTCGATATCGCGGGTCTCGTGGCCGGCGCCTCGACCGGTGAGGGCCTAGGCAACCAGTTTCTGGCCAATATCCGCGAAACGGACGCCGTCCTGCACGTGGTGCGCTGTTTCGACGATGACGACGTCATGCACGTGTCGGGCAAGGTCGATCCGATCGCGGATATCGAGACCATCGACACCGAACTGGCGCTCGCCGATCTGACCACGGTCACGCGCGCAGCCGACCGCACCGCGAAGGCGGCCAAGTCGGGCGACAAAACCGCCAAGCGCAATGTCGAACTGTTCGAGCGGGTGCGCGATCACCTGGATACGGGTGCACCCGTGCGGGCCATGGATCTGAGCGATGACGATCGACTGGCCCTGCGCGAGCTGCACCTGATCACCGCCAAGCCGGCCCTGTTCGTCGCCAACGTCGACGAGGAAGGCTTCGAGAACAATCCGCTGCTCGATCGCGTATCGGAGCATGCGGCCGCCCAGAACGCGCCGGTCGTCGCCGTATGCGCGGCGCTCGAGGGCGAGCTCGCCCAGCTGGACGGCGACGACAAGAACGAATTTCTGGCCGATCTCGGCCTCGAGGAGCCGGGACTCGATCGCGTCATCCGGGCCGCCTACGAATTGCTCGGCCTGCAGACCTTCTTCACCGCCGGGCCCAAGGAAGTGCGCGCCTGGACGGTACGTCGTGGTGCCACCGCGCCCCAGGCCGCCGGCGTGATCCATACCGACTTCGAGCGTGGGTTCATCCGTGCCGAGGTCATCGGCTACGACGACTACGTCTCGCTCAAGGGCGAGAAAGGCGCGAAGGAAGCGGGCCGTCACCGGCTAGAGGGCAAGGAATATCTGATGACGGAAGGGGACGTGGTCCACTTTCGTTTCAACGTCTGATTCAGCCCGTTCAAAGCACGGGCAAAACGTTGCCGCACAAGGGTTGACACGACGGCCCGCGGCGAAGAAACTACGCGGCTTTCCGGCTATGTAGCTCAGGGGTTAGAGCATCGCATTCATAATGCGAGAGTCGGTGGTTCAAATCCACCCATAGCCACCAGGCGACGTGCACCTTCGATCTTTCGAAGGTTGAAAAGGGATCCGGCAGGCGCCGGGTCCCTTTTTTTTGCCTGGCCCTCATGCGTCAGCCGTTCGCTGCGCATGGCTTGATTCTGCGGTCTGTCAGGCGCGAATGACCTGATAGACTTCGACCTTTATGCGGCAGTCGACCGGACGTATGGCCAACTCTTCCGACCGTAAAGACCGGAAACCACTCAAGCTCAAGACAGGCTCCTTCGACCGTAATGCGGCAATGGCCCGCATGGGCGTGATGGCGGGCGCTTCGTTTGCGGGCCATACGCTCGGCAACATGTTCCGCAGCAAGGAAAGCAAGGAGCGCCGCAACCGCGATTTCTACGTCAAGCAGGCTGAATTCCTTGCGGACGAGCTCGGCCAGCTGAAAGGCAGCGTAATGAAGGTCGGGCAGATGCTGTCTGTCTATGGCCAGTACTTCATGCCGCCCGAAGCGATCGAGGTGCTGCGCAGCCTTCAAGACGACAGCCCGCCGGTTGCCTGGGAAGACCTGGAACCGGTCGTTGTCCAGCGCCTGGGCAAGAAGCGCCTGTCGGAACTGGAAATCGATCCGGAGCCGCTGGCGGCAGCTTCACTGGGTCAGGTCCATCGCGCACGACGCAAGTCCGATGGGCTCGAGTTGTGCGTCAAGATCCAGTATCCGCGTCTGGCCGATGCCATCGACAGCGATATCCGCACGCTCACCCAGATCGTGCGCCTGGCGCGGCTGGTGCCCAAGGGCATGGAGCTGAACGCGATCATGGAAGAGGTGCGAGAGATGATCTACCGCGAGGTGGATTACGATCGCGAACTGCGCATGACCCGCGAATTCTCCACCCGGCTGGAAGGCGACGACCGCTACGTGGTGCCACAGGTCTTTCCGGAATACTCGACCGAGACCGTGCTGGTGACGTCCTTCGAGCAGGCCCATCACGTGCAGAGCGAGGCCGTGCAGCAGCTCGATCAGCCGCGCCGCGATGCGCTTGGCCGCCACGCGCTGGACCTGTTCTTCAACGAGTTCTTCGTCTGGGGCATCGTCCAGACCGATCCGCATTTCGGCAACTACAAGATCCGGCTGCAGGATGACGGCCCGGATCAGATGGTGCTGCTCGATTTCGGTGCTACTCGCGAGTTCGCCCCGCGTTTTCTCGGTTCCTACTACGATGTGGTCTCCGGCGCCTTCGAAAAGGACGCCAAGCGCCTCATCGACGGCGCGATCGGCATCAATCTGTTGCGCCGTGACTCGCCGCAGCATGTCTTCGACGCCTTCGCGCGGGTCGGCATGCTCATGATCGAACCGTTCACGGACGATCCGCCCGAGGAACTGGCGAACGAGCAGGGCGCCTATCGCTGGGGCGAGTCGGATCTGCCGTTTCGTGTCTCGCGTGCGGTGTCGGACGCGGCGATCTCGCGTTGGTTCCGTATCCCGCCGCGCGAGATCGTGTTCCTGCACCGGCGCATGGGCGGTGTATTCGTGCTGCTGGCCGTGCTCGACGCCGAGATCGACGCGCGCGACATGCTGGCATCCTATCTCTATCGTGAAGCCGAACCGGCAGCGTCGGACGACAGCTGACGCGCCGCGGTTCGCAAGTTATTACCAAGGAAAGGCACAGATGAAGTTTGAGGAAACCTTCGATTTCGATTATCCGGCGGAGGTCATGCTCCGGATGTTCACCGACCAGGATTATTTCCTGGATAAGTACGAGCGTCTCGGTGGTCGCAAGCCCGAACTCGTCGATAGCCAGAAGACGGACGATCGTTTCTCCATCACCGTTCGTCATGCGCTGGACGCCAACAAGCTCTCGTTCCCGGACATCATCAAGAAGCGGGTCGGCGACCGCATCATGCTGCGCCAGACGGATGTCTGGAACGTGGCCAGCCAGAGCGGCCGTATCGATATCGATATCGAGAAGGCGCCGGTGGATATCACCATCGACCTGAAACTCAGCGAGCAGAACGGCAAGGCTCGACTGACACTGCGTTTTGATATCGATGCCCAGGTGCCGCTGCTTGGCTCCAAGATCGAAAAGGCCATCGCCGGTCCGATCACTGATCGCCTGCATAGCGATATGGCGCTGTCGAACAAGATGGCGAGCGACTACGCTGCGGCCTGATCGTGGCACATGACGACAAGCGCGAGCGCGAAGGCAAGCCGCCGACGCTCTGGCAAAGCTGGGTTAGCGTGCTGGCGGCCTTCTTCGGCGTGCAGTCCAGCGCCAACCGCGAGCGGGACTTCACTCGCGGCAAGGCCAGTCACTTTATTCTGCTCGGCCTGCTGGCGACGATCCTGCTGATCGTGCTGCTCGTCGGGCTGGTGAAAATGGCGACGTCGTTCGCCGGCTAGTGGGCTAGCCGCCCGGCGTATCGCTGCGCTCGCTCGCAATACGCTTGAGACGGTAAAGCAGATCGAGCGCTTCGCGCGGCGTCATGTCGTCGCAGTCCAGATCGGTGATCGCGTCGTGTAACGGATCGGGTTCGGCCGGCTTTTTCACTTCCGGGGCCGGTTCGAACAGGCCCATCTGGGGACCGGATTCGGCGCGCGACTGGGCTTCCAGCTCCGCCAGATGCTTTTCGGCCTGGCGAATCACCGTACGCGGCACGCCGGCGAGTGCGGCCACCTGCAAGCCGAAACTGCGCGATGCCGGGCCGGGCCGGATCGCGTGCAGGAACACCAGTTTCTGTTCGCCGCCGTTGTTGTAGTCGGCCACTTCGAAATGTGCATTTCGGCTGGCGGGCCAATTCTCGGCCAGTTGGGTCAGCTCGAAGTAGTGGGTCGCGAACAGGGTGTAAGAGTGGTTGTGGCGCGCCAGCCGCTCTGCCACCGCGCGGGCCAGCGCCAGGCCGTCGTAGGTCGAGGTGCCGCGCCCGATTTCGTCGAGAAGTACCAGTGACCGATCAGTGGCGTGGTGCAGAATCTGCGCGGTCTCGCTCATTTCGACCATGAAGGTCGACTGGCCGGCCGATAGGTCATCTCCCGCGCCGATACGCGTGAAGATGCGATCCAGCGGACCGATGGTCGCGGCATCGGCCGGCACGAAGCTGCCGATATGGGTCAGCAGCACGATCAGCGCGGTCTGGCGCATGTACGTGGATTTGCCGCCCATGTTCGGGCCAGTGATCAGCAGCAGCCGGCAGTCGTCGTCGAGCACGGTGTCGTTGGCCACGAACGGCGTGTCGGAAAAACGCTCCACGACCGGATGGCGCCCGCCGGTGATCTGGATGCCCGGCGTATCGGTCAGGGTTGGCGCAACCCAGTGGCAATCGAGTGCGCAGCGGGTCAGCGCGCAGAGCACGTCGAGGCTGGCAAGGCCCGCGGCGATCGCCTGCAGCCGCGGCAGATGCGCGGCCAGACTTTCGACCAGCTCGTTGTAGAGCGCCTTCTCGCGTGCCAGCGCGCGCTCTCGCGCGGAGAGCACCTGGTCCTCGAATTTCTTCAGTTCCGGGGTGATGTAACGTTCGACCGCCTTGAGCGTCTGGCGCCGCTGGTAGTCGATCGGTGCCTTCTCGGCGTGCATCCGGCCCATCTCGATGTAATAGCCGTGCACGCGGTTATAGCCGACCTTGAGCGTCTCCACGCCGGTGCGTTCGCGCTCGCGCATTTCCAGTTCGGCGAGGAAGCCGTCCGCGTTGGCCGACAGGTTGCGGAGCTCGTCCAACGTGTCATCGTAGCCGGGCGCGATCACGCCGCCGTCGCGGATCACCACCGGCGGATTGTCGATCACGGCACGCTCGAGCAGGGCGCGGACTTCCTCGGCCGGGTCGATCTGTTCGTGCAGCGCGGCCAGCAGCGGCGCGTCGAGACCGGCCAGCGTCCTGCGAATCGCCGGCAGGGCGACCAGCGCACGGCTCAGCCCGGACAGATCGCGCGGGCGCGCCGAGGCGAGCGCGATTCGGGTGGCGATACGCTCGACGTCCGGCACTTCCTTGAGCCGTTCCGACAGCCCGGCATGGCTGCCGGACAGCAGCGTTTCGATCGCCAAATGGCGATGGCGCAGGATATCGAAGTTGCGCAGCGGCTCGGCCAGCCAGCGGCGCAGCGCGCGGGCGCCCATCGGCGTGGCACAGCGATCGAGCAAGCCGACCAGGCTATGGCGCGTGTCGCCACTCGCACTGCGTTCGATTTCCAGGTTGCGGCGGGTCGAAGCATCCAGCACCAGCGTATCGGTCACCGCGTAGGTGCGCAGGCTCTTGATATGCGATAGCGCCGCCTGCTGGGTGGCTTCGACGTAATCGACCAGTGCGCCCGCCGCGGCAATCGCACGCGGCAGATCGGCACAGCCGAAGGCGTCGAGCTGGGCGACCTCGAAAAAGCCTTCGAGCCGGCGTCGTGCGCTGACCGCATCGAACAGCCAGCTCGGACGACGGGTGATCGCGACGCCGTCGCTGGGCAGATCCAGCGTCGACTGCTCGCCGATCACGATTTCGGCCGGATCCAGACGCGCTAGTTCGGCGGCCAGTGCGGTATCGTCGGCAACTTCGGTGACCGCGAAATCGCCGCGCGCCAGTTCCAGCACCGCAATGCCGATCGCGCGCTTGGCCGGCGCGAGGGCCACGATCAGGTTGGCGCGCCGGGCCTCGAGCAGGGCATCGTCGGTGACCGTGCCCGGCGTGACCACGCGTACGACCTCACGCTTGACCGGGCCCTTGGTCGCGCCCGGCGCTTCCAGCTGTTCGCAGATGGCGATCGATTCGCCCTTTGCGATCAGGCGCGCCAGATAACCCTCGGCGGCGTGATAGGGCACCCCGGCCATCGGGATCGAGCGTCCGGCCGATTCACCGCGCGCGGTAAGGGTGATATCGAGCAGCTCGGCGGCGCGGTGGGCGTCGTCGAAGAACAGCTCGTAGAAATCACCCATGCGATAGAACAGCAGCATGTGCGGATAGTCCGCCTTGATGCCGAGATACTGGCGCATCATCGGCGTGTGCTGAGTGAAATCGTCGGGCGAGATCTCGTTGCGTTGTTCGCCGGTGCGGGATGCGCTCATGAGCCTTTACTTGGTCAGGGCCGGGCCGGTGCCTGCGCCAGTCGTCGAAGGCGGCCCGTGTGGGCGGGCGCGGATTGTAGACGCAATCGGCGTCTCTTCGCAGGCGCGATTGTTGGCATAATACGTTGGATGATCGCAGCTTACGATGCCCAGAAATCCATTGCCTCGCTCGTCGAGCAACTTGCCACGCTGCTGCCGGGCCGCGGTCAGAGATTGGCGACGGCGGAATCCTGCACTGGCGGGATGATCGCGGCGGCCTGTACCGACCGCGCGGGGAGCTCCGACTGGTTCGAGCGCGGCTTCGTCACTTATTCGAATGCCGCGAAACAGGAATGCCTTGGCGTTCCCGATGCCTTGCTGGAGGCGCACGGTGCCGTCAGCGAGCCGGTGGTTGCTGCCATGCTCGAGGGCACGCTTGCGCACAGCCCGGCGGATTGGGCAGTTGCGGTTTCCGGCGTCGCCGGCCCGGGCGGTGGCAGCGAAGACAAGCCGGTAGGCACGGTCTTCATTGGCTGGATGGCGCGCGCAGGTCGTCCTGATGTGGTGCGCTACCAGTTCGACGGTGAGCGCGCGGAAGTGCGCCGTCAGAGCGTGGTCGCTGCACTAGTCGGCCTGCGCGAGCGGGCCGACGCGCAGTAACAGCCGCGCGTTATATGCCGGCGCCGCGCCATGCCTGCGAATCACGCAGCCGCGTTTTCTTCGCGCTCATGCCGCCAGCTTCGGTCGCGGCGGAAATTGGCGAACTGGCACAGTCTCTTGGACTGACGGGGCAGGCGGTGTCTACCGATCGCTTGCACCTCACACTGGCGTTCATCGGCAACGTGGACGATATGCAGATCGATACGTTGTTGGCGCGTGGCGACGCGGCGCAGATGCCGGCTTTCGCGCTGGCGCTGGACCATGTCGGCGGTTTTGCCCATGCCGGCATCAACTGGCTCGCCCCGAGCGAGCCACCCCAGGCGTTGCCAGCCCTGTCTCGAATGCTGTATAAAAATACACATTCGGCTATTGATGGCAGGCGCTTTCGTCCGCATATCACGATCGAGCGCAAAGCGGCGGTACTGGAAACGCGATCGATCACACCGATACGCTGGCCCGTAACCGATTTTTCGTTGATCGCGAGTGGCGTGAACGGCGCGCCCGGCGCCTATCGCGAACTGCGTCGATGGCCGCTTCTGCCGGCTTCGGTCGAGGCGTTCAGGTTGTGAAATAATGGCCGCCGATGGCCCGATTTCGATACCGGGCGCCACTCGGAATGGCGACCGTATCCCCATGAAAAGTGACGAGAATTATGGACGAAGATCGTAAAAAGGCACTGGCCGCCGCACTCAGCCAGATCGAGCGCCAGTTCGGCAAAGGCTCGGTCATGCGCATGGGCGACCAGGACACCACCAATATTCCGTCCATTTCGAGCGGCTCGCTGAGCCTGGATATCGCTCTTGGTATTGGCGGCTATCCGCGAGGCCGTGTGGTCGAGATCTACGGCCCGGAATCTTCGGGCAAGACCACGCTCACGCTGCAGGCGATCGCCGAATGCCAGAAGGCCGGCGGCACCGCAGCCTTCATCGACGCCGAGCATGCGTTGGATCCGACCTACGCCGAGGCGCTGGGCGTGGATATCGAGAATCTGCTGATCTCGCAGCCGGATACCGGTGAGCAGGCGCTCGAGATCGCCGACATGCTGGTGCGTTCGGCGGCGGTGGACATCGTCGTGGTCGACTCCGTGGCCGCGCTCACGCCCAAGGCCGAGATCGAGGGCGAGATGGGCGATTCCCATGTCGGCCTGCAGGCGCGTCTGATGAGCCAGGCACTGCGCAAGCTCACCGCCAACATCAAGCGTACCGGCACCACGGTGATGTTCATCAACCAGATCCGCATGAAGATCGGCGTGATGTTCGGCAGTCCGGAGACCACCACGGGGGGTAACGCGCTCAAGTTCTACGCGTCCCAGCGTCTGGATATCCGCCGTATCGGCGCGATCAAGAAGGGCGACGAGGTGATCGGCAACGAGACCCGCGTGAAGGTGGTCAAGAACAAGATGGCACCGCCGTTCCGCAAGGCCGAGTTCGAAATCCTCTACGGCGAGGGCAGCTCGCGCGAAGGCGAGATCATCGATCTGGGCGTGGCCAATAACCTGATCGAGAAGGCAGGTTCCTGGTATTCCTACAACGGCGACCGGGTCGGCCAGGGCAAGGACAACGCCCGCAACTTCCTCAAGGAAAATCCCGAGATCGCGCAGCAGCTGGAAGACGCCCTGCGCGAGAAGCTGCTTGCGCCGCGGCGCAGCAAGAAGGAAGAGGCCGAGGCTAAGGCTGCCGCCGAGAAGAGCGAGAGTTCCGATCTGCTTGATTCCGCGCAGAGCGGCGGCAAGAGCAGCTAAACGGTTCTGCCGCCCGCGCCCACTGTCGGATGATCGACGACGATTCGACCGAAGTCGAGCCGCTCGACCCAGACGCCGAGCGGCTCGCTATCCGCAAGCGGGCGATGGACTTCCTTGCCCGCCGCGAACATGCGCCGGCTGAACTGGCGATCAAGCTCGCCAAGCGTGATCACGATCGAGACACGATCGCGACCGTTCTCGATGAGCTGATCGACGACGGGCTTTTATCTGAGAGCCGCTATGCAGACGCCATGGTGGCCTCGCGCGCTGCGCGCGGTATCGGTCCGATACGTATCCGTGCCGACCTCACCGCGGTCAAGGTCTCCGATTTCGAGATCGACCGTGCGTTGGAAGATGCCGAGGTGGACTGGCACGCGCTCGCGGAGGCGGTGCGGCGCAAACGCTTCGGTGACGAAATGCCCGCCGATTTCCCCGCGAAGGCAAAACAGATGCGGTTTCTGCAGCGGCGCGGTTTCGATGGCGACGCATTGCAGGCCGCGTTCGAGGATTGATAGCGGCTACGCGACGTCGGAAGATGCAGGTATGTCCCGCATGGAGTTGCCCATGAAAGTCACCGCCGAAATCTGTGTCATACCCATGGGCGTGGGCGTATCGGTCTCGCGCTATGTCGCGGCCTGCCGGCCGATCCTGGAAGCGGCGGGACTCAATCCCGTGCTGCATGCCTACGGCACCAACGTCGAAGGCGAGTGGGACGACGTATTCGCTGCCTTCCGGGAATGCCACGAAACCATCCACGACCTGGGCGCACCCCGCGTGTTCACGACCATCAAGGTCGGCAGCCGCACCGATCGCGCGCAGAGCAATCAGGACAAGATCGACAGCGTTCATGCAGGACGTGAATAGGCGCGCCGAATGCGGTAGGGCCGGCGCGGGTGCTCTGCTAGACTAGCGGGCTATTTGCCCCACGCTGATTTTGTAGAAGAGGCGCCCGCCCATGATGTCCACCAACGCGTTGCGCGCGCGTTTCGTCGAATATTTCGAACGTCACAAGCATCGGTTTGTTGCTTCGAGCAGCCTCGTGCCCGCGTCAGATCCAACCCTGTTGTTCACCAACGCCGGCATGGTGCCGTTCAAGGACGTATTCCTCGGCCGCGACAAGCGTGACTACAGCCGTGCCGTGTCTTCGCAGCGCTGCGTACGCGCCGGCGGCAAGCACAACGATCTCGAGAACGTCGGCTATACCGCGCGTCATCACACCTTCTTCGAGATGCTGGGCAACTTCAGCTTCGGTGACTATTTCAAGCGCGAGGCCATTCAGTTCGCGTGGGAATTCCTCACCGTGGAACTGGGA
This sequence comes from Salinisphaera dokdonensis CL-ES53, assembly GCF_040361215.1. Lineage (NCBI taxonomy): Bacteria > Pseudomonadati > Pseudomonadota > Gammaproteobacteria > Salinisphaerales > Salinisphaeraceae > Salinisphaera > Salinisphaera dokdonensis. The sequence goes on along the minus strand of NZ_APND01000003.1, from coordinate 119,553 downwards.
CTGCCCGCGGAAAAGCTGTGGGTGACGGTCTACGAGGAAGACGAGGAAGCCGCACGTATCTGGCTCGACGAGATCGGCGTGTCGGAAGACAGCTTTTCGCGTATCGGCGCCAAGGACAACTTCTGGCAGATGGGCGACACGGGCCCCTGCGGTCCCTGTTCCGAAATCTTCTACGACCACGGCGACCATATCAACGGCGGACCGCCCGGCACGCCGGAAGAGGACGGCGATCGCTTTGTCGAAATCTGGAACCTCGTGTTCATGCAGTACGACCGCCAGCCCGACGGCACCATGGTCGATCTGCCCAGCCCGTCCATCGACACCGGCATGGGCCTGGAGCGCGTTGCAGCGGTCATGCAGGGCACCCACGACAACTACCAGATCGACGTCTTCAAGAAGTTGATGGCAGCCACGGCCGATGCGATCGGCATCCCGGCCGATTCCGACCATGCGTCGCTCAAGGTCGTGGCCGATCATATTCGCGCGACCGCATTCCTGATCACCGACGGCGTGATGCCGGCGAACGAAGGCCGTGGCTACGTGCTGCGCCGGATCATGCGGCGTGCGATTCGTCACGGCCACAAGCTGGGCGCGACGGGCACCTTCTTCTACAAACTGGTCGCCCCGCTGGTCGAACTCATGGGCGAGGCCTTTCCGGAATTGGCCGATTCGCAGGCGCAGATCGAGCGCGTGGTGGAGCAGGAAGAAGAGCGTTTCGCGCTCACGCTGGCCCAGGGCCTGCGTATTCTCGAGGATGCCATCAGCGAGATGAGCGGCACCGAGATCCCCGGCGAAACCGTGTTCAAGCTCTATGACACCTATGGTTTTCCGGTCGACCTGACCAACGACGTGGCCCGCGAGCGTGAGCTGACGCTGGATACCCGCGGTTTCGACGCGGCCATGAGCGCCCAGCGCGAGCGTGCCCGCGCAGCCAGCCAGTTCGGCGCCGACTACCACGCCAAGCTCGAGATCGACGAGCCGACCGAATTCATCGGTTACACCGAAACCAGCGGCTCAGCGACCGTGCTCAGCACGATCCAGAACGAGCAGCCAGTGGACCGGCTCGCAGCCGGTGACGAGGGCGTGCTCGTTCTCGATCGCACGCCGTTCTACGGCGAATCCGGCGGTCAGCTCGGCGACCTCGGCGTGATCGAGGCCGACGGTGCCTGTTTCGTGGTTACCGATACCCAGAAACAGAACGGCGTGTTCCTGCACTTCGGGCGTGTCGAGAACGGCGAGTTCGCAGCGAAGCAGGCCGTGGACGCCCGTGTCGATCTCGAACGCCGCAGGGCGATCGAGCTCAATCACACGGCGACCCATCTGCTGCACGCCGCGCTGCGCGAGACGCTGGGCACGCATGTGCGCCAGAAGGGTTCCATGGTTGCGCCCGATCGGCTGCGCTTCGATTTCGCGCATTACGAGTCGGTCACGCCTGAAAACCTGGCCGATATCGAAGCCCAGGTGAATGCCCGTGTGCGCGAAAACATCCAGGGCGAGTTCTACACCCGCAGCTACGACGAGGCGATCGCCGAGGGCGCGCTGGCGTTCTTCGGCGAGAAATACGGCGACGAGGTGCGTGTAGTGCGCTTCGGCGACTACTCGGTCGAGCTGTGCGGCGGTACCCACGCCCCGGCCAGCGGCGCGATCGGCCTGATCAAGGTCACCGAGGAGCGCGGTGTGGCGGCCGGTGTTCGGCGTCTGGAAGCCGTGACCGGCGACCATGCGCTCAAGTGGGTGCAGGACGCGTCGGCCCGCGAGATTCGCGTGGCCTCACGCCTGAAGGCATCGCCGGCCGAACTCGAAGACAAGCTCGATCGCATGCTCGAGCGCGTCGCAGGTCTGGAGAGACAGCTCGATCAGGCGAACCAGAAGCTCGCCGCCAGCCAGGGCGACGACCTGGTCGATAGCGCACGCGAGATTGGCGGGGCGCAAGTCGTGGTCAAACGCATGGACGGCGCCGATCGCAAGGTTCTGCGCGATACTGTCGATGCGCTCAAGAACAAGCTCGATAACGCAGTCGTCGTGCTCGGCGCGGCGGCCGAAGGCAAGGTCGCGCTGATTGCCGGCGTGGCCAAGGGCCAGAGCAAGACGCTGCCGGCAGGCGAACTGATCAACTTCGTTGCCGAGCAGGTCGGCGGCAAGGGCGGCGGTCGGCCGGACATGGCGCAAGCCGGCGGCAGCGATGCCGGCAAACTCGATGAGGCACTGGAAAGTGTCTACGCTTGGGTCGAACAGCGCAGCGTCGATTAGCGGGCGCCGCGCGCAGATATTAGTACAATCGAATTTTCACCCAGGGCGCGCGACCCCGTGCCCGGCAAGGAAGACGATATTCCATGGCATTGATTGTCCAGAAATACGGCGGCTCTTCCGTCGGCACGGTCGACAAGATCAAACGCATCGCCCAGAAGATCAAGGGCTACCGCGATAACGGCGACCAGGTCGTCGTCGTGGTCTCCGCGATGGGCGGCGAGACCGATCGCCTGCAGGGGTTGGCGGACGAACTCGAAAGCCGCCCGATCGCACGTGAGATGGACGTGCTGCTGTCCACCGGCGAGCAGGTCACCATCTCGCTGCTGTCGATGGCGCTGCGCCACGCCGGCGTATCCGCACGTTCGTTCACGGGCTGGCAGGTTCCGATCGTCTCTGACGATTCGCACGGCAAGGCACGTATCCAGAGCATCGACCCGGAAAATCTGCGCAGCGCGCTGGACGATGGCGACGTAACGGTAGTGGCCGGTTTTCAGGGCGTGACCGAGAACAACGAGATCTCGACACTCGGTCGCGGCGGCTCGGACACCACGGCGGTGGCGCTTGCGGCCGCGCTCGGCGCCGATGAATGCCAGATCTATACGGACGTGGACGGCGTGTATACGACTGATCCGCGCGTGGTTTCGGGTGCGCGGCGTCTGGAACAGATCACCTTCGAGGAAATGCTGGAGATGGCCAGTCTCGGCTCCAAGGTGCTGCAGATACGCGCCGTGGAATTCGCCGGCAAGTACGGCGTGCCGCTGCGCGTACTGTCCACCTTCGACGACGGCCCCGGCACGCTCATTACATTGGAGAATCAAGTGGAAGAACCGATCATTTCCGGTATCGCCTTTACCAAGGACGAAGCCCAGCTCACCGTGCTCGGCGTGCCCGACCGTCCCGGCATTGCCTATGCGCTGCTCGGCCCGATCGGCGAGAACAACATCGAAGTCGACATGATCCTGCAGAACGTCTCGGGCGATTCGAGCAGCGATTTCACGCTGACAGACTTCACCTTCACCGTGCATACCCGTGACTTCGATGCGGCCAAGGAGCTGCTGGAGAAGTCCGCCAAGGATCTGGGGGCGCGCGACGTTTCCGGCCAGGCCGGCATCGCCAAGGTGTCGCTCGTGGGCGTGGGCATGCGCTCGCATGCGAACGTCGCCGCGCGCATGTTCAAGGTGCTGGCGAACGAGAACATCAACGTGCGCATGATCTCGACCACAGAGATCAAGATCTCGATCGTGATCGAGACCAAGTATCTCGAACTCGCGGTACGCGCGCTGCACGACGAATTCGAACTCGACGAAGAGCCGAAGAAGGTCGAAAGCGAGCTCACGCCGTCGGCAGACCAGGGCTAAGGCCAGGTCGTGCTCGTCTACGAACGGCGCGCAGGCGAAGCGCTGCAACTCGGCGACGAGATTGAAGTGCGTGTTCTCGATACCGATGGGCAGACGGTGCGCATCGGTGTCGAGGCGCCGCGCGACGTGCGTATCGAGGCTGTGGACGCAGCGACCCCCGAGGATGATTCGGAAACCGGTACAAATCAAAAGTAGACAAGGGGTTTACCCGCGCCGGTTACACCGGTATTATTCGCGGCCTTGAACGAATGCACGTTCGTTCTCGCAAGGCCGCTACTTCAGTAAGTCGGTTTGTTCGAACAGTCGACGCAAACGGCTCTAGTGAACGGCGGTTGCGTTCGATAAGGACAACGAATTTCAGGAGAGGTGGCCGAGTGGCTGAAGGCGCTCCCCTGCTAAGGGAGTAAGGGGTTTATAGCCTCTTCGAGGGTTCGAATCCCTCCCTCTCCGCCATGACAACTAGTCAAAGCGCCCGTAGCTCAGTTGGATAGAGCGTGCGGCTACGAACCGCAAGGTCGGGAGTTCGAATCTTCCCGGGCGCACCATGCAAAGAAGAAGGCTCATCATCAGATGGGCCTTTTTTGTGTCTGACGATTTATTCGAAATCCCGACAGATGATAATCGTTCGACAACCGCGCGCAGCGTGGTTGAACGGGGCGACGCAGTCGCACCGGCCCGAAGGGCGAGCGGCGTAGCCGCGAGTGATCTTCCCGGGCGCCCCCTGCAAAGAAAGAGGCTCATCATCAGATGGGCTTTTTTTTGTCTGGAGGTTTCAGGCGCGAGCCCGATAGATAGAAATGGTTCTACAGCCGGTTGAGTGGCTGAATCGTCCAGTGTCCGCTGTGCGACCCCGGCGGAGGCGTCGTATCCGTCGAATCATCTTCCTGGCTTCAGCAGGCGAAGAGAAAGCTCTCACCCAGGCCTTCTTTGTGCCGGACTTGTTCGGGCGTCTTCCTCTCTAACGCTAGTTAATAGCTGGTCAGGCGCGATCAGTCAGCGAGGGCCGCGAAGGGCGTTTCTTACGTATGCGCCGTTCAGGTGCGTCCAACGACCGCGCGGAAACAGAACCCGGTAATGGCATCGACCAGCCGTTCCGCGTCCGCAGTTTTCTCGGTAGCCGCCACCGGCCGTACCAGCGCTTCGGTGAAGGCGCCGACCAGGCAGGCGGCGCCCACGTCTACCGACTGATCGGGGAATTCGCCGGCGGCGATACCGTCGCGCAGCACATCCTTGAATACCTCCCCGAAGCGCTCTCGGCAAACGATGCGTCCGGCATCTACCTCGGCGTCAATCGGCTCTGCAATGAAGGCATAGGCCAGGTGCGGGCCCTTGAGCGCGCGGCTGGTGAAAGACCGGATGGCGGCTCGCAGGCGATCGGTGGCGGGATCGTCCGTATCAACAATTTCACGCAGTACTGCGACCTCGTGATCGACTGCGTCCACCAGCGCCTGTACATAGAGTTCGGACTTGGACGGGAAGTAGCGATAGATCGCGCCGGTCGACAATCCCACCGCGCGAGCGACTGCCGTGATCGAGACCTCGCGGAAGCCGCCGGCGGCGATCAATTGGCGTGTCGCGCGCATGATGCGGGCGCGATTGTCGGCAAGCCGCTCTTCCATGAGCGGGGAACGCTGATAGGCCATAAGTGAATTGTGATTTGTTTTGCGAATCCGGATTCACTTAAGTATGTTGCATCCTCGAAGTGAACTCCACCGATCTGCGTGCGTGACTAGGTCAGGGTGCAGTAGGCGGACGCTCATACAGGAAAGATCGGCGGATAAATCAAAGGCGGGGAGAAGCAGTCATGGATCTGGCATCAATGGATTTCGGACTGGGCGAAGATGTCGACCAGTTGCGTGAGCTGGCCCGTCAATTCGCAGGCAACGAGATCGCTCCGCGCGCCGCGCTGATCGACCAGGACAACGTCTTCCCCAACGAGCTCTGGCCCCAGTTCGGCGATATCGGCCTGCTCGGGCTGACGGTCGACGAGGCCTATGGCGGCACCGGGCTGGGTTATCTGGCGCATGTCGTGGCGATGGAAGAGATCTCGCGCGCCTCGGCCTCGGTGGGCCTGTCGTACGGCGCGCATTCCAATCTGTGCATCAACCAGCTGCGGCGCAACGCCAGCGACGCACAGAAGGACAAGTACCTGCCGAAGCTCGTCTCCGGTGAGCATATCGGTGCACTCGCCATGTCGGAGCCCGGTGCGGGGTCGGATGTCGTGAGCATGAAGCTGCGCGCCGAGGCGCGCGACGACCGTTATGTGCTCAACGGCAACAAGATGTGGATCACCAACGGCCCGGATGCGGACACGCTGATCGTCTATGCCAAGACCGATCCGGACGCCGGCTCGAAAGGCATCACGGCCTTCATCATTGAAAAGGACTTTCCGGGTTTTTCGACCGCGCAGAAGCTCGACAAGCTGGGCATGCGCGGCTCCAACACCTGCGAGCTGGTTTTCGAGGATTGCGAAGTGCCGAAAGAGAACGTGCTCGGCGAAGTCGGCCGCGGCGTGAACGTGCTCATGTCCGGCCTCGACTATGAACGCGTGGTGCTTTCCGGCGGCCCGCTTGGGATCATGGCGGCCTGTCTAGACGAGGTCGTGCCGTATGTGCACGAGCGCAAGCAGTTCGGTCAGGCGATCGGCGAGTTCCAGCTGATGCAGTCCAAGCTGGCCGACATGTATGTCGGCTTCAATGCCTGTCGGGCGTATGTCTACGCGGTCGCGCGTGCCTGCGATCGCGGCCAGACCACGCGCAAGGACGCCGCCGGCGCGATTCTCTATAGCGCCGAAAAGGCGACCTGGATGGCCGGCCAGGCGATCCAGGCGCTCGGCGGTAACGGCTATATCAACGAATACGCCACCGGCCGCCTGTGGCGCGACGCCAAGCTCTACGAGATCGGCGCCGGCACTTCGGAAATCCGACGCATGCTCATTGGCCGCGAACTGTTCAACGAGAATCGGTAGGACGATCGATGAGCGTCATCGCCTCCAACGTCAGCACCCGTAGCGAAGAGTATCGCGCCAACCACGCCGCGCTGAGCGAACTGGTTGGCAAGCTCCGCCAGATCACCGAGGAGACCGCGCTCGGCGGCTCCGAGTCCGCGCGCCAGAAGCATATCGGTCGCGGCAAGCTGCCGGTACGCGAACGTATCGATCTGCTGCTCGATCCCGGTACGCCGTTTCTCGAGATCGCGCCGCTGGCGGCCCACGAGATGTACGACGGTCGTATAGCGGCCGCAGGCGTAGTCGCCGGCATCGGCCGTATCCAAGGTCGCGAATGCGTGATCGTGGCGAATGACGCCACGGTGAAAGGCGGCACCTACTATCCGGTCACAGTGAAGAAGCACCTGCGCGCGCAGGAGATCGCGCTCGAAAACCGGCTGCCCTGTGTCTATCTCGTCGATTCGGGCGGCGCCTTTCTGCCCATGCAGGACGAGGTCTTTCCCGATCGCGATCACTTCGGCCGTATCTTCTACAACCAGTCGAATATGTCCGCCTTGGGTATTCCGCAGATCGCCTGCGTGATGGGCTCCTGTACCGCGGGCGGCGCCTATGTGCCGGCGATGTCGGACGAAGCGGTGATCGTGCGGGGGCAGGGCACGATCTTTCTCGGCGGCCCGCCGCTGGTGAAGGCCGCGACGGGCGAAGAGGTCAGCGCCGAGGATCTGGGTGGCGGCGATGTGCATACGCGCCTGTCCGGCGTGGCCGATCACCTGGCCGAAAACGATGCCCATGCGCTGTCGATCGTGCGCCGTATCGTCAGCCATCTGCCGGTGGCCACGCCGTCGATCGCGCAGTCGGCCACACCCGAGCCGCCGCTCTACGATCCGGACGAGCTCTACGGCATCGTGCCGGCAGATCTGTCCAAGCAGTTCGATATCCGCGAAGTCATTGCGCGTATCGTCGACGGCTCGCGACTGGACGAGTTCAAGGCTCGTTTCGGCACCACGCTGGTGACCGGTTTCGCTCATGTCCACGGTTATCCGGTGGGTATCGTGGCCAACAACGGCGTGCTGTTTTCGGAGTCGGCTGTGAAGGGCGCCCACTTCGTCGAGCTGTGCGCGCAGCGTCGTATTCCGCTGCTGTTCCTTCAGAACATCAGCGGCTTCATGGTCGGGCGCAAGTACGAGAACGAAGGCATTGCCCGCCACGGCGCCAAGCTGGTGACCGCGGTGGCCACCGCGCAGGTGCCCAAGTTCACGGTGCTGGTCGGTGGTTCCTACGGCGCCGGCAACTACGGCATGTGCGGGCGAGCCTATAGCCCGCGGTTTTTGTGGAGCTGGCCGAACTCACGTATTTCGGTGATGGGCGGCGAGCAGGCAGCGCGAGTCCTGGCCACGGTACGCCGCGATGCCATGGAAGCGCGCGGCGAGGACTGGTCGGAAGAAGACGAGGCCGCGTTCAAGAAACCCACTCAGGATCAGTTCGAGCAGCAGAGCAGCCCGTACTACGCCACCGCCCGGCTCTGGGATGACGGCATCATCGACCCTGCCCAGACGCGGCGCACCCTCGGCCTGGGCCTCGCCGCCGCCGCGAACGCACCGATCGCCGAGACGCGATTCGGCATCTTCCGCATGTAGCCGGTCGGGAATCGAAGTCATGTTCAAGAAAATACTGATTGCCAACCGCGGCGAAATCGCCTGTCGCATCATCGACACCTGTCGCCGGCTGGGCGTGCGCACCGTCGCGGTGTATTCCGAGGCCGATGCGGCCGCGCGTCACGTGCGCCTGGCCGACGAAGCGTTTTGCGTAGGGCCGGCGGCTTCGAGTGAAAGCTATCTGCGCGGCGAGCGGATCGTCGAGGTCACTCAGCGCGCCGGCGCCGAGGCAGTCCATCCGGGTTATGGTTTTTTGTCCGAGAACGAGGATTTCGCTCAGGCCTGTCACGACGCCGGCGTGGTGTTCATCGGCCCGCCGATCGCCGCGATCCGCGCGATGGGCGCGAAGTCGGCCGCCAAGCGCCTGATGGACGAGGCCGGCGTACCGCTGGTGCCGGGCTATCACGGCGACGATCAGAGCGCTGAGCTTCTGCAAACCGAGGCCGATCGAATCGGCTACCCGGTCATCATCAAGGCCTCGGCTGGCGGCGGCGGCAAGGGCATGCGCGTGGTCCGGTCGGCCGATGCCTTTGCCGAGGAACTGACGTCCTGCCAGCGCGAGGCGCAGGCCAGTTTCGGCAACGATCACGTGCTGATCGAGAAATATCTCGAACGGCCACGCCATATCGAGATCCAGATATTCGCCGATCACGATGGCCACACCGTGAGCCTGTTCGAGCGCGACTGCTCGGCCCAGCGCCGCCACCAGAAAGTGGTCGAGGAAGCCCCGGCGCCCGGTATCGACGATGCGCAGCGCACCCGCATGGGCGAGGCAGCCTGCAACGCGGCGCGGGCGGTGGATTATGTCGGCGCCGGTACGGTCGAGTTCATCGCCGACGATAGCGGCGCGTTCTATTTCATGGAGATGAATACACGCCTGCAGGTCGAGCATCCGGTGACCGAACTGATTACCGGCCTCGACCTGGTCGAATGGCAGCTGCGCATTGCCGCCGGAGAGCCGCTGCCGCGTGAACAATCGGCGCTCGCGATCGCGGGCCACGCCATCGAAGTGCGGCTCTATGCCGAGGACCCGGCGCGCGGCTTTCTGCCGTCGATCGGCCGGCTGGCGCATTTCGTTGCACCCGAAGCATCGGCGCATGTCCGCCTGGACAGCGGCGTCGAGCAGGGCGACGAGATCACGCCACATTACGACCCGATGATCGCGAAGCTGATTGTCTGGGACCACGACCGCGCGGCTGCCGTCGAACGCATGCTGACAGCACTCGCGGGTCTGCAGATCGTGGGCGTGCGTCACAACGGCGAGTTTCTCGCCCGGCTGATCGGTCACGAGGCCTTCAGATCCGGAACGGTCGATACCGGCCTGATCGAGCGCGAAATGGCAGCGCTCGCACCTGCCAACCAGGCCGTGCCGGGCGTGTTCTTTCAGGCGGCGGCGCTGGCGTTGCTGGCCGACGAACGCGAGGACGTTTCGACCAGCGGGTCGCCCTGGGCGTTGTCCGACGGCTGGCGGCTGAATGCGGCACAGCATCGAACCCTGACGTTCGCCGCAGGCGAGCAGGAGCGCGAGATCCGTGTGACATACGCGGCCGACGGGCTGCATCTCGACGGCGAGTGCGCAGTGCTGATCGCACTGGACGGCGCGCGCCATCGACTGACCCTCGGCGCATCGCAACAGGATGTCTCGCTGGTCGGACCGGCTGCGGCACGCCATGTTTTCGTCGCGGGCGCGCAGCACGAGATTGTCTGGCGCGATCCGCTCGCCGAAGCGGCCGCGGTGGATGACCCGCAGGCCGAGCTGACGGCACCGATGCCCGGCACGATCGTGGCCATCAATCACGAGGCCGGCGCGCACGTCGAGGCCGGCACGCCGATACTTGTCATGGAAGCGATGAAGATGGAGCTGACCATCAAGGCGCCGGCCAGCGGTACCGTCGTACGCTACGACTGCGCGGTGGGCGATCAGGTCAGCGAGGGCGCGGAACTGTTCGAGTTCGAAGCGGACGGCGACGCGCCCGACACAAGCGCATAACGATCAAGACGCGTTCGCGCGGAGAGAAGGAGAGGCCAATGGCCGGATTGTATTTCGAGGAATTCGAAGTGGGGCAGCGTTTCGAGCACGCGCTGACCCGCACGGCGACCGAGTCCGACAACATGCTCTTCTGCGGCATGACGATGAATCCGCAGCCGCTGCATATCGACCGCCACTTCGCCGAGCAGAGCCAGTTCGGCCAGCCGCTGGTGAACAGCCTGTTCACCCTCGCGCTGATGATCGGCATCTCGGTACACGACACCACGTTGGGCACCACGGTCGCCAATCTCGGCATGACCGATACGCGCTTTCCCAATCCGGTGTTCCAGGGCGACACGATCTCGGTGGTCTCCGAGGTCGCCAGTGCGCGGCGCAGCCGCTCGAAACCGGATGTCGGCATCATCGAATTCATCCATCGTGCCTACAACCAGCACGGCGACGAGGTGGCGACCTGCACCCGCCAGGCGATGATGCGTTGTCGCGGGGAGAGTGCTGCATGAAGGCAGTGCGCTCTTATCTGTTCGTGCCCGGCGATTCGGCACGCAAGATGGACAAGGCCGCGCAGTCGGCCGCGCACGCGTTGATCCTCGATCTCGAGGATTCCGTTGCCGAGGCGAACAAGGCTGAAGCGCTTGCCACGACCTGCGAATTCCTGCGCACGACTGAGGTGTCTCACGAGCGCGAATTCTGGGTGCGACTCAACGCCGCCGATCCGGCGCGCGCGCTCGCCGAACTGGCAGCATTGCCGCTCGATCGCGTGACCGGCGTGTTTCATCCCAAACTCGAAGATCGCGGCCAGCTCAACCGGATGGGGGACTGGCTCGATGCGCTGGAAGCCCGCGACGGCGTCGCGATGGGTTCGACCGGCATCGTCGGCATCATCACGGAAACCGCGACTGCCTTGGTCGGCGCGCAGGCGTCGAGCCTGGCGCAGGGGCATCCGCGCCTGCGTGGTTACAGCTGGGGTACCGAGGATCTATCGGCCGCGCTGGGGCGCGTCCCGTTGCCCGGTGCGACGCCGGCACAGCAACTCCTGATGCAGGCCGTGCAGATGCATTGCCTGCTGATGGCCGCCGCCGCCGGTATCGATGCCATCGACACGATCAGCGCCAATTTCCGCGACATGGACGCGTTGGCCGACGAATGTGATCTGGCGCGCGAACTCGGCTACGTCGCGAAAATGGCGATCCATCCGGCCCAGCTCGAACCCATCAATACCGGCCTCGCACCGGACGCCGCGGCGATTGAGTGGGCGCAACGCGTTCAGGCGCTGCGTGAAGAGAACCCGGATGCAGCATCCTTCTCGCTCGACGGGCGCATGGTCGACGAACCACACATGAAGACCGCCGCGGGAATTCTGGCGCGGCGCGACGAAAAATAAGGCGTGGCGTGTGACCGGCAACAAGTGAGAAGCAAGCAATGGCTGAAACTCGCGATATAACGCTCGATGAACTCGCCTCGCTTGCCTACGCGGTGCTGCGCCACAACGGCTTCGGCGCCGACCATACCCGCGCGATTGCGGAGACTGTGCTCGCTGCGGAGCACGACGCCTGTCATTCGCACGGCATCTATCGCCTGATCGGGATCGCGCAGGCGTGCCGGGACGGAGTCGCCGACGGCGGTGTGGCACCGACCGTGGTCGATCACGCTGCGGCGGTCGTGAAGGTCGATGCGGGTGGTGGTTTCTCGCCGCTGGCATTCGAGCGCGGGTTACCGATGCTCATCGACAAGGCACGCCGTGGCGGCATCGCGGCGATGGCCATCAACCGCTGTTTTCACCTCACCGCGCTATGGCCCGAGGTGGAACGGCTCGCCGCCGAGAACCTGGTCGGGTTGGCGATGACACCGAGCCATGCCTGGGTCGCGCCCTTCGGCGGCAAGCGGGGGCTGTTCGGCACAAACCCGTTGGCTTTTGCCTGGCCGCGGCCGAATAACGACCCCTATGTTTTCGACTTCGCGACCAGCGCAATCGCGCGTGGCGATATCGAACTGCACGCGCGCGAAGATCGCGCGCTGCAACCGGGCTGGGCGCTGGACAGAACCGGCGCACCCACAATCGATGCGCACGCCGCACTTGAGGGCGCGATGCTGCCTTTCGGCGGGCACAAGGGCAGCGCGCTGGCAACCCTGATCGAACTGCTCGCCGGGCCGCTCATCGGCGATCTCACCAGTGGACAGTCACAGCAGTTCGATGCCGGCCGCGGCGCGGCGCCGTTTCATGGCGAATTGATTATCGCGATCGACCCCGCCGCATTCGCACCTGACACAAAAGACCAGAGCGCGGCGGCGGAGCGACTGTTCGAGGGCATCGTCGATCAGGGCGCGCGTCTGCCGTCGCAGCGTCGGCGCGCAGCGCGACGCCAGACGAAGGCCGACGGTTTTGTACGCGTGAATGCAGCGCTCGTCGACGAGCTGAATCAGCTCATCGACTGAGCGCCGCGAAGGCGGACGAGTTTAGCCCCAGACCTTTTCAGCGGTCTTCACTACGCGCTCGAGCTTGGCCCATTGGTCGTCCTCGGTGATCTCGTTGCCCTCGGCCGTACTCGAAAAGCCGCACTGCGGGCTCAGGCAGAGCTGATCCAGCGGCACGTGCTGCGCCGCCTCGTCGATACGGGTCGCCAGCTCATCGTGGGATTCGAGCGCGGCCAGCTTGGAGGATACGAGCCCGAGCACGACGTCCTTGCCCTTGGGCACGAAGCGCAGCGGCGCGAAATCGCCCGAGCGTTCGTCGTCGTATTCAAGGAAGTAGGCGTCGACGTCGAGTTCGTTGAACAGCACGTCGGCAACCGGCTCGTAGCTGCCCTGGGCGAACCAGGTACTGCGATAGTTGCCGCGGCACAGATGCACACCGACGGTAAGGTCGTCTGGCCGGCCCTGCAGCGCCGAATTGATCAGCTCGGCGTAGCGATGCGGCAGCTCGTTCGGGTCATCACCGCGATCGGCAGCGGCGGCGCGCATGTCCGGATCACACAGATAGGCGAGGTTGGTGTCGTCGAGCTGGATGTAGCGACAGCCGGCGTCATAAAGCACGCGGATTTCGTCGCGGTAGCACTGGGCCAGATCCTCGAAGAACTCGTCCATTTCCGGATAAGCCTCGATATCAATCGCCGCACGCCCGCCGCGGAAATGCACCATGGTCGGCGACGGGATCGAGACCTTCGGCATCACGCCGCTCTGCGAGGCGAGATACTCGTAGTCCGCGACTTGGATATTGCGTGCGTGGCGCAGCTTGCCGGTGACGCTCAGCTTGGGCGGGGTGAAACCGTCGCCCGAGGCCTTGGCGCTCTTGTTGGCATCGATACCGCCGGTCACGCTTACGCCGTCGAGCTGCTGGAGAAAATCCAGATGGAAATAGGCGCGACGGAACTCGCCATCGGTGACGCATTTCAGGCCGACGTTCTCCTGCTTGCGCACGACATCGGCAATCGCCTCGTCCTCGATCGCGCGCAGGGCATCGGCGTCGATTTCTTTGCGCGCGTACTGGGCGCGGGCGTCCATGAGATGCGCCGGCCGCAGCAGGCTGCCAACGTGGTCACAGCGAAAGGGTGGTTTGTTTCTTTGCATGGTTTGCTCCTGTCGCGTTCGAGTAATCGATGCAGCCTGATGGCCTATGCAGCGATGTGCAAACCGCTGCTCGGGTCCTGTTCAGGCGTCGGCTTCCAGTGTCTCGAAGGGCAAGCCGACATAGTTTTCGGCGATGGTGGTGAGCCCCGCGCGTGACTGGGTGTAGTAGTCCAGTTCGGCGCGCTGCATGCGACTGAGGAAATTGTCGTTCTCGGAGAACGTATGCAGGTTCGACGTCATCCACCAGGCAAAACGCTCGGATTTCCAGACCCGACGCAGACAGGTTTCGGAATAGCGCGGGATGAGGTCGGTACGATTCTCTTCGTAGATCTTCGTGAGCAGACGGAACGCGGTGTTCACGTCGCTACAGGCCAGATTCAGTCCCTTTGCGCCGGTGGGCGGCACGATATGAGCGGCGTCGCCGAGCAATAGTAGGCGGCCGTGCTGCATCGGTTCGGCCACGAAGCTGCGCAGCGGCGCCACGCTTTTCTCGATCGACTCGCCGGTGACCAGTTCGTCGGCCACGTGCTCGGGCAGGCGGCGTTTGAGCTCCGCCCAGAAGGCGTCGTCCGACCAGTTGTTGGCGTCTTCGGTATCCGGCACCTGGATGTAGTAACGACTGCGCGTGGACGAGCGCATGCTGCACAGGGCGAAGCCGCGATCGTGGCTGGCGTAGATCAGCTCCTCGTCAACGGGCGGCGTATCTGAAAGCAGGCCGAGCCAGCCGATCGGGTATTCCCGCTCGAACGTCTTGAGGCGGTCGGCCGGAATACAGGTGCGCGACACGCCGTGGAAGCCGTCACAGCCGGCGATGTAGTCGCAGTCCAGCCGCTTTTGTTCGCCTTCATGGGTGAAGGTGACATAGGGCGCGTCGCTTTCGAGATCGTGCGGCTGCACGTCGTCAGCTTCGTAACAGGTGGTCGCGCCGATCTCCGCGCGGGCGTCCATCAGATCCCGCGTGACTTCGGTCTGGCCATAGACGAGCACGGTCTTGCCGCCGGTCAGTTCCTCGAGGTCGATACGGATCTGCCGGTTGCCGAAGGCCAGAGCAAAGCCGGTATGCGGCAGGCCTTCGCTGTCCATGCGTTCGGCCACGCCGGCTTCGCGCAGCAGATCAGCGGTGCCTTGCTCGAGCACGCCGGCCCGAATACGCGAAAGCACGTATTCGCCGGAGCGGCGCTCGAGGATGACGTTGTCGATACCCTGACGGGCGAGCAGCTGGCCAAGCAGCAGGCCCGAAGGCCCGGCACCGATGATGGCGACCTGTGTCTTCATGATTATTCTCCGGTGGGGTACCCGGGCATCTCCAACGCGCCCGGTCGCGTTCGCCTGTACTTCTAGAAGTCGAAGAACACCGTTTCGCGCGGCCCCTGCAGGTGGATCTCGAACCGGTAGCGGGGCACGCCGTCGTTGTTTTCACGCGCCGCGATCAGGGTGTCGCGCCGGGTCGGTGGCACGCGCGCGAGGAACGGGCAGGCCGCGTTCGCCTCTGCTTCGTCGTCGAAGTAGAGCCGCGTGTGCAGGTGGATATTGATCCCGCGCGCGAACAGCATGAGATTGATATGCGGGGCCATCGGCTGGCCGTTCGGATGGGCCACCCGACCGGGCTTGATCGTATGCAGCGCCAGCTCGCCGGCATCGTGCTCGCCCGGGGCGCTACGGCCAAAGCCGCGGAATGCGCGATCGGCCCGGTAGTCGGTCTGGTAGACGCCGTTCGCGTCGGCCTGCCAGGCCTCGATGAGGATGTCTTCGACGACATCGCCATTGCCGTCGATCACCGTGCCCACGATCTCGATTTGCTCGCCCTCGGCATCGCGCGTGGCGATCTCGGGGCCGATTTCGACGTCCCGTGGCGGAAGGCCCGCGACTTCGAGCGCCAGGCCGATATGCACATACGGGCCGGCGGTCTGCGAGGGCGACTCCGGATAGCGCAGCTGCCCGTCTCGTGTCGGTTGTGTCATGGCCTACCCCTGATTCTCGAAGTACGTCTGCAGCGCGCCGCGAGTGACGATGTCGAAGCG
The DNA here is from genome assembly GCF_040361215.1 of Salinisphaera dokdonensis CL-ES53. NCBI lineage: Bacteria > Pseudomonadati > Pseudomonadota > Gammaproteobacteria > Salinisphaerales > Salinisphaeraceae > Salinisphaera > Salinisphaera dokdonensis. The sequence continues at coordinate 103,768 of NZ_APND01000003.1, read as the reverse complement.
GTACGCAAGGCTGTCCATCGGGCGTGAGCCGGCCTTGTCTAGCCGGGCGACGAGCGTGTCGATGGCGTCCGGGTCGTTGAGCGTGTTCACGATCGGGCACAGCGGGATAAGCGGATCGCCCTCGAAATAGAGTTGGGTGATCAGCCGGGTGCTGATCGATGGGCCCATTACCGAGACATGAATATGTGCGGGCCGCCAGGAATTGACGTCGTTCGGCCAGGGGTAGGGCCCGGGCCGAATCGTGCGAAAGCGATACCAGCCATCGGCGTCCGTGACGGTTCGGCCCACGCCGCCGAAGTTCGGGTCCAGCGGCGCCATATAGGCGTCTTTCTTGTGCCGGTAGCGTCCGCCGGCATTGGCCTGCCAGGCCTCGACCAGCGTGCCCGCGACCGGCTTGTTGTACTGATCCACCACGCGGCCATAGACGATGATGCGCTCGCCGATCGGCAGGCCGTCGCGCGCCGTGCCTTCGCGGTAGTTGAGCAGCAGATCGTTGTCGACCGGTCCGAGCGCGAAATTGTCGAAGTCGGGGCCGGTGAGCTCCGAGGCCGTGGGCGTCTGCAGGCTCATCAGGGCCTGCTGCGGCGAACGGGCGACCGACGTCTTGTAGGCCGGTGCATAGGCGGGCGGATGCCAGCCGCGGTCGCGCATGACGAAAGCGGTATGGTCGTTCTGCGCCATGGTTGGTTCTCCTGCGGGTCAGCGATGCTCGACCACGGCGCGCAATGGAGCGCGGCGCCACGGCATGCGTTGTCATGTTTTCAATTGTGGCGAACGAACGTCCGCTGCCAAGTGAAAATAGCGTGCCTTGGAATAACCTATGGGTTATGCGTAGCCGTTTCTTGCGGATAATCGGCGGCGATACGGCGCAGGCAATCACAGAAGCGGGATACCGCATCCGGCATGGGCTGGGTGCTGTTGACGGCAAGCCCGACGGAGCCGCCGCGCAGTTCTATAGATTGCGACAGGCGCACCAGAGCACCGCTCTGCATGGCCTCGCGCGCGGTGTCCAGCGGTGTGATCCATATCGCATCGGATAAGCCCACATAGCGCTGGCTCAAGGGCAGGGAGAGCGTTTCGATCGCCAGGTGGGGGGGCTCGGAGAGCTGCTCCACCCAGAAACGTTCGAGCTTCTCGCGCAGGGTGGTGCCCCGGGGCGGAACGACCCAGGGATAGCTGACGAGGGCGGCAAGCTGTTGGGTGTTTTCAGTCGCAAGCAGCGGATGGCCCGCGCGGACCACCGCGATCAACGGTTCGTAGTAGAGATGCTCGAAATGCAGGTCGCGTATTTCCTCGGCCTCGCTCATGCGTCCGAGCACCAGGTCCAGCTCGCCCAGGCGAAGACGCGCGAGCAGCGCCGCGCTGGTGCCGGTATCGACCTCGACTCGCAGCGCGGGATAGCGCTCGTGCAGACGTTCGAGCACGAGCGGCAGCAGACCGCCCTCGACGTTGGAAAGCGCGCCCAGCCGTACCGCCGTCTCGGTACTGTCCTGTCGGATCGCGTCGATACCCTCGCGCAGCGAGCGCAACGCAGGCGCGGCATGACGAAGCAGGGTGCGCCCGGCCGGGGTGAGGCGCACGCCGCGCGGCAGCCGCTCGAACAGGCGTACGCCGAGGCTGTCTTCCAGCTCACGGATGGTCTTGGACATGCCCGGCTGGGTGATCGACAGCGCATCGGCCGCGCTTTTCAGGCGCCCGAGCCGGGCGACCTCCTGAAAAGCGACCAGATGACGCAGCTTGATCGGCGAGTGGATCATCGCTGGGCCCACAGTGTTGCGCACGGTGCAGCCGCGAGGGCTGTGGAATCGGTCGCCTTGCCTGCGCGCGCTGTCATGGCCCAGGCGCTACAGCGCTTCGCCCCAGCCGTTTTCCTTGGCCAGCTTGAAGGCGTGGTTGGATGCGGGCACGCCGGCATAGATCGCCACATGCATCAGCGACTGGCGCAGCTGCGGCTCGGTTACGCCGATTCGCTTGGCGGTCTTGAGATGCAGCGTCAGTTCGCCATCGCGCCCGAGTGCGGCAAGCACGGCAATCGTGATCAGGCTGCGCTGGGTGCGCGACAGATCGGGGTTGCTCCAGAGCTCGCCCCAGGCGAAGCGGGTGATCAGTTCCTGGAACGGGGCGTCGAGCGTGGAAGCCGCTTTCGATGCCCGTTCGACATGTTCGCTACCCAGCACGGACTTGCGAGTTGCCAGGCCCTCGTCATAGGTGAAGGGCGCGCGCCGGCCACGTGCTTCCGGGTCGAGCCAGCGGGGCAGGCGATCGGCGAACTCGGCGGGTGCCTCCACCGATGGCACATGGGCAACGCCGGCAAGCGTATCCATTCGCGCGCCGGTGATTTCCTCGGCGAGAGCCGTCAGCGTTGCGGGTGGCGTGGCCGGGTCGTCAGCACCGGCGACCAGTTGTACCGGCACGTCGACGTTACCGAGCCTGTCGCGGAAGTCGGTGTCGGCCAGCAGTTCGCACAGGCGCGCATAGCTTTCGTCGTCGGTGCGGGCGAGCTGGTGCATCCAGCCGGCGGCGCCCGCGGCCGTGTCGCGTTTGTAGGCATCGGCGAACCAGCGCTGGGACAGTTCCCCCGCGATCTGTGCGAGGCCTTGGCTACGCACGCGCTCGGCGCGCTCGTTCCATGCCGCGGTCGACCCGATCACGGCACCTGTATTGGTAAGCACCACGCTTTGCAGCAGCTCCGGCGACTCGATCAGCAGCGCCTGGCCTATCACCCCGCCGATCGAAGTGCCGACGAAATGGCATTGCTCGATCGCCAGCTGGCTCAATAGCGCACGCGCATCTTCAGCAAGATCCTGCGCGTTGATCGACTCGTCGACCGGCGCACTCGCGCCGTGCCCCGGCAGATCCCAGCTGATGCAGCGATAGCGCCCCTGCAGACGCTTGATCACGTCGCACCAGACGTTCTGCGACATGCCCAGCGGGTGCGCGAACAGCAACACGGGCAGGGCGGTCTCGCCGCTGTCGCGATAGCAGATCACCCGCCCGTTGCATTCGACAAATGCCATAACGTCTTGTCCTCGGGATCAGACCCGTTCGATGACCGTGGCGATGCCCTGACCGACACCGATGCACATGGTGCACAAGGCATAGCGTGCATCAGTACGGCCCATCTCGTGCAGCGCCGCGCTGACGATGCGCACGCCGGACATGCCCAGCGGGTGGCCCAGTGCGATCGCGCCGCCGTTGGGGTTCACATGCGGCGCGTCGTCCGGCACGCCCAGTTCGCGCAGGCAGGCCAGCGATTGGCTCGCGAACGCTTCGTTGAGCTCGATGATGTCCATCTGGTCGATGCCCAGACCGAGACGGTCGAGCAGCTTGCGCGTGGCATAGACCGGGCCCATGCCCATGATGCGCGGCTCCACGCCGGCTGTCGCCATGCCCAGGATGCGCGCCTTCGGCTGCAGCCCGAACTGCTTGATGGCTTCGTCGCCGGCGACCAACAGGGCGCCGGCGCCGTCGTTCACGCCCGACGCGTTGCCGGCCGTCACCGTGCCGTTGTCGCGGAACGGCGTCGGCAGCTTGGCGAGTTTCTCGATCGTGGTGCCGGCACGCGGGTGCTCGTCGGTATCGAAGACCAGCGGGTCCTGCTTGCGACGCGGGATTTCGATCGGGGTGATTTCCTCGGCCAGGCGACCGGCTTCGCGGGCGGCTTCAGCCTTGTCCTGCGAGCGCACGGCAAAGGCGTCCTGGTCCTCGCGCGAGACGTTGTACTGCGCGGCGACGTTCTCGCCGGTCTCGGGCATGGAGTCCACGCCGTACTGCTTCTTGAGCAGCGGGTTGATGAAGCGCCAGCCGATGGTGGTGTCTTCCATGGTCTGGCCGCGCGAGAAGGCCGCCGGTGCCTTGGACAGCACATAGGGCGCGCGCGACATGGATTCCACGCCGCCCGCCAGCATCAGCTTGGTCTCACCGGCGCGGATGGCGCGTGCGGCGGTGCCGATGGCATCCATGCTGGAGCCGCACAGACGGTTGAGCGTCGCGCCCGGGACGTCGGTCGGCAGACCGGCGAGCAGGGCGCTCATGCGCGCCACGTTGCGGTTGTCTTCACCAGCCTGGTTGGCACAGCCCATGATCACGTCGTCGATGGCCGCCGGGTCGAGATTCGGCGCCTGGGCGATCACCGCCTTGATGATATGCGCGAGCATGTCGTCGGGACGCACGGTGGCGAGGCTGCCGCCGAAGCGGCCGACCGCGGTACGGGCGGGATGACAGAGATAGACGTCGTTGGACATGGATTAATCCTCGCTGTGGTGTTCTTCGGTGCGCGTCTTGAGTTCGCGCAGCGTGTTGAGTTCGTGCTCGTCGGGCTCCGGCGTTTCGGCCAGGTCGTCGGCGAAGCGGATCGGCCAGCCGGTGGCTTCGCTGACCTGCTCGCGGGTCACGCCCGGATGCAGCGAGGTCACGGTGAGCTCGCGGGTATCCGCATCGGGCTGCATCACGCACAGGTCGGTGATGACGCGGGTGGGCCCACGACCGACGTTGGGTACATTGTCGCGCGCTGTGCCGTCGCGACCGAAACCGACGGTGGTGACGAAATCGACTTCATCCACGAACGTGCGTTTCGAATGCTTGAGGGTGATGAAGATCTCGCCCGTACAGGTTGCCATTTCCGGCGCGCCGCCGCCGCCCGGCAAACGGACCTTGGGGTTGGTGTAGTCGCCGATCAGTGTCGTGTTGAGATTCGCATACTTGTCGATCTGGGCCGCGCCCAGAAAACCCACATCGATCTGGCCGCCCTGAACCCAGTAGCGAAACATTTCGGGCACCGAGACGGTCGTCAGCGCGGTCTCGCAGAGTTCACCGTCACCGATCGACAGCGGCAGCACGTTCGGGCGCGTCTGCAGCGTGCCGGATTCGTAGATCAGCACGACATCGGGCGCGTGCGTCAGCCGTGCCAGGTTGGCGGCCTCGCTCGGCAGGCCGATGCCCACGAAGTAGGTGTTGCCGTTGGCCAGCGCGCGCGACGCGGTCACGGTCATCATTTCGGAATCGGTATAGCGCGCGCTCATGCCCGGGCTCCTTCGTCGGCGTATACGTTGTCCTCAAGCCAGGTATTGAAGGCGTCGCGGTCGCGGGCGATGGCGTCCCAGTCCTTGTAGAAACGGTTGCTGCGCCCGTAGTAGCCGTGGGTATAGGACGGGCGCGCGCCGCCGGGCGCCTCGACCACGGCATCAATCACCCAGCCGGGGATCACGCAGGCATTGGGATGCGTATCCAACTCGTCGACGATTTCTTCGACCGTGACGATGGCGTGCTTTGCGGCCATCACGGCTTCCTTCTGTACGCCGACGATGCCTTCGACCAGCACGTTGCCGTGTTGGTCCGCCTTCTGGGCATGCACGATCGACGTATCCGGACGGATCGACGGCACCGCGGCCAATCGTTCGCCGGTGAATGGGCATTCGATGAACCGGATCTGATCGTTGACCTGGGGCAGGTCGCTGCCGATATAGCCGCGCAGCACGGCCAGCGGAAGTCCGGAGGCGCCGGCTTCGAACGCGCAGGCCATGGCCGCATGGCTGTGTTCCAGGATCTCGAGCGGCCGCGGCCAACCATGCTCGACCGCATCGCGAAGACGGTGCAATGAGCCCACCCCGGGGTTGCCGCCCCACGAGAAGATCAGCTTGCTCGCGCAGCCGGCGCCGATCAGCTGATCGTAGATCAGGTCCGGGGTCATGCGAATAAGGGTGAGATCGCGCTTATTCTGGCGGATCACTTCATGCCCGGCTGCGAACGGGATCAGATGGGTGAAGCCTTCCATCGCAATCGTGGCGCCATCGGCCACATATCGCGATACGGCCTCGTGCAGCGAGAGAAACTCGGCCATCGAGCGCGCCTCCTCATAAGTGCGTTGTGCGAACACGAGTTTGTAATGCGAATAACCTAATGGGTGGGCATCACAGGCGTCAATCCGCCCAACGGCCGTCGCAGTGCCGGTGGACCCGGCAGCGAGAGGGAAGATCGGCCTTTACAGCGACTTGATCGCCCGGCGCAGGCGGGCCACCTGGGCACGGCTGGCGCCGACATGGGCCGAGGGATCGACCGCGGCGCGCAGCTCCTGGGGATCGATCGCGTCATGAATCTCGGGCTGCTCGAGCAGGATCTCGGCAAACTCCCGATGTTCGCCGGCGGCGCTCTGGTGGGCGCTCTGAACGAGTGCGGCGGCTCGGTCTCGATCGATGTATCGAGCGAGGAAAGTGATCGCTGGCCCGGCGAGAATCGCGCCGCCGGTGAGCGCCAGATTGCGGCGCATGGCGCCGGGGTGAACATCGAGCCCTTCGAGTAGCAACTGAAGGGTTTCCAGGCTGCCTTCGAGCAGGAGAACCGCATCGACCAGCGGCGCCCATTCGGCATGCCATTCGCCAAGGCCGCGTTCCATCGGCTGGGCGCCGGCGTTGTGCAGCAGCCCGACCGTGGCATGGATCTGGCGCGCGGCTGCCCGGATACGCGCACAGCCCACCGGATTACGCTTATGCGGCATGGACGAAGAGCCGCCCGCGCCTGTGCTTGCCGGTTCGCTGACTTCGCCGATTTCGGTCTGGGCCATGAGCGCCACGTCGAGCGCGATCTTTTCCGCGCCCACCGCCACGGCGCCCAGGCTGTCGCCAATGGCCAGCACCGGCTGGCGATCCGTGTGCCAAGGCAGGACCGGGCAGCCAAGGCCAAGTTCGACCGCGAGCGCCTCCACCAGATCGGGGCCGTTTTCGGCGAAGCCGGTATGCACACCGACCGGGCCGCCGAACTGTACGAACAGGCCGTCGCGGGTCGTGGCGGCCAGCCGCTGCTCGGCCTGCGCCAATCCCCAAAGCCACTGTGCGACCTTCGCGCCGAAGGTAATCGGCAAGGCTTGCTGCATGAGCGTGCGCCCGACCATGGGCGTACTTTCATGCGCGTCCATCAGGGCGATGCCGTCGGCGCGGCACTGCGCGAGCAGCTCGAGGCAGTGTTCCATGCGTGGCTTCAGCACCAGCATCAGTGCGGTATCGACGATGTCCTGGCTGGTCGCGCCGCCATGAAAGCTCGTCCGTAGTTCGTCCGGCAACAGGGCCTTGGCTTGCCTCACGAACGGGATGGCGACATTGCCGCCGTCGGCTGTCTCTGCGGCCAGCCCGTCGAGATCGAACGCATCGGCGACCACATGCTCGGCGATCGCCTGGGTGGTGCCGGACGCGAGCACGCCGGCGTTCTCTTGGACCTGGGCCAGGGCGATTTCGACACGGCACATCGCCGCGACGAATGTCTGGGGTGTGCAGGCGTCTCGCCCGGCGGTGCTCATGAAAGGATGGCGAAGAAACGGATCGGGCATGGCAGGATCTCGGCCGTCGATACAGGTCCCGCGTGTCGCATCGGCGCCGGTGCGTGCCGAGCCGAACATCGCGGGATTCATACGGGCTGGGTTCAGCTCACCTGGTTGGCGATATCCCGGGTGGTCTGTTGCAGCAGGGGCAGGAACTTCTGTTTGAGTGTCTTGCGATCCACGCGTGCCGCGTTGGTGCTCACATTGATCGCGCCGAGCAGGTTGCCGTGCATGTTGTGTACGGGCACAGCCAGCGACCGCAGGCCGGATTCCAGCTCCTGATCGACGATGCAATAGCCGCGTTCGCGCGCATCGTCGATATGGCTGCGCAGCTCGGTGGGATCGATCACGGTCCGCTGGGTATAACGTTCCAGCGTGAGCCCGGATAGCAGCGTGTCCAGAGCCTGCGGCTCCAGGGTGGCCAGCAACATGCGGCCCATCGACGTTGCGGCAGCCGGCAGATGGGTGCCGACAGACAGCGCAATGGTCATCAGCCGGTGCGGCGCGGCAGAGCGTGCGACATAGATCACGTCCGAGCCCTGCAACACGCCCATCGACGACGATTCGCCGGTGGCTTCGGTGATGTGTTCCAGGTGTTGGCGGATCACCGACTGGTAGTTGTTCGCGGAAAGAAACGCATAGCCGAGTTGCAGCGTCTTGGGCGCGAGCTCGAAATAGCGATCCTGGCGGCGGACATAACCGAGACCGTGCAACGTAAGCAGGAACCGGCGCGCCTTCGCGCGATTCATGCCGGTACGCGTGGCGACTTCGCTGAGGGTCATCCGTGGATGCGCGGCATCGAAGGCACGAATGACCTGCAGGCCGGTCGCGAGCGCGGTCACGAAATCGCGATGATCGGGCGCCAGGCCCGCAGGGTTGTCGTCGAGCTGGTCGGCTGCCACGTGGCGCTCGCTAGGAGTTGATATGGATACCCGAGTGTAGCAACGCGCGTTAATGTTCGCACTGCGAACAGATGTCGCTGACACGCCGTATCGTCCGTGAATGCGGATAACCCTTGTGTTGACGGCGATGTGGCGCGCAGGCTCATTTTCCGGATGAACAAGAAAGAGGGCGCGCTCGCCCGGCGAGTGCGCCTTGCGCGCGACTGAGCGCTATGCGAACTTGCATTCCGGCCGATCATTCGACGCATCGGCCATGGCCTCGCGGCTCGGTGCCGACACCGGATTCAAGTCGCGCGGCCACGGCGTGCATCATCGCCGGTCATACCAATTATTGGAGCGAGGAGAATCCAGTGAAGGAAATCAATCTGCTGATCGGGGGCGAATCGCGCCCGGCCGCCCACGGCGCCACGTTCGACCGCTGCACGCCGGCATCGGGCGCGGTCGCGACACGCGCGGCGGCTGCAAGCGTGGCCGATGCGAATGCTGCCGCCGATGCAGCGCACGAGGCCTTTGCCGAGTGGTCGCAGATCGGTCCGCATACGCGGCGCGCGAAACTGCTGGCTGCCGCCGACGAACTCGAAGCGCGTACCGAGAAGTTCATCCGGCACATGGTCGACGAGACCGGCGCCACGCCGGGCTGGGCCGGCTTCAACGTGCATATTGCCGCCGGCATGCTGCGCGAGGCCGCGTCGCTCACCACCCAGGTTGCGGGGCAGACGATCCCGACCGAAGTGCCGGACAACCTGGCGATGTCGGTACGCGTGCCCTGTGGCGTGGTGCTTGGCATCGCGCCCTGGAATGCGCCCGTCATCCTCGGCACGCGCGCCGTTGCAACTGCGCTAGCCTGTGGCAATACCGTAGTGCTCAAGGCGTCGGAACAGTGCCCGGCGACCCATCGCCTGATCGGCGAAGCGCTTAGCAGCGCCGGCCTCGACAAGGGCGTGGTCAATGTCGTGACGAACGCGCCCGAAGACGCGGCCGAGGTGGTCAAGGCGCTGATCGAGCATCCATACGTGCGGCGCGTGAATTTCACCGGCTCGACCCCGGTCGGGCGCATCATCGCCGAGACCGCGGCACGCCAGCTCAAGCCGGCGCTGCTGGAGCTCGGCGGCAAGGCGCCGTTCGTGGTGCTGGACGATGCCGATCTGGATGCAGCCGTCGAGGCCGCGGCCTTCGGCGCCTTCTTCAACCAGGGCCAGATCTGCATGTCCAGCGAACGGCTGGTGGTGATGGATTCGGTCGCCGATGCATTCGTCGAAAAGCTTGCCCGCAAGACACAAAGCCTCAAGGCAGGTGACCCGCAGTCGGAAGACACGCCGTTGGGCACGCTCATCGGCGAGCCGTCCCGCGTAAAACTCAATGAACTGATCGCGGATGCACGCGAGAAGGGCGCGGATATCGCCTGCGGCGGCGAAGCCGATTCGGTGATCATGCAGCCGACCGTGGTCGATCGTGTCACGCCGGATATGCGTCTTTACACCGAGGAATCCTTCGGGCCGGTGGTCGCCATGATCCGTGTGGCCGACGAGGACGAAGCGGTTCGTGTGGCCAACGACACCGAGTACGGCCTGTCCGCCGCGGTGTTCAGCGGTGACGGCGCGCGCGGCATGCGCGTGGCCAAGCGCATTCAGTCCGGCATCTGCCACGTGAACGGCCCGACCGTGCACGACGAGGCCCAGATGCCGTTCGGTGGTGTGAAGGGCAGTGGCTATGGCCGTTTCGGCGGCCAGGCGGGCATCAACGAATTCACCGAACTGCGATGGATGACACTCCAGACCGGCACGCGCCACTACCCGATCTGATCGATCGGCGCGTCAGCCGAGCCGAATAGAAAACGCCCCGCCGGGTAACCGACGGGGCGTTTTTCGTGTGGGCCGATCAGGCGGAGCCTGTCGCCTGCTTCGTCTTGACGAAGAACAGCGCGGCCGCTGCCACCAGCGAGCCGCTGGCCATGAGGATGGCCACGCCCTGCAGGCCGAAGCCGCCCTCGAACAGGACGCCGGCCACGATCGGCGATACCGCGGCCCCGCCACGGCCGACGCCAATCGCAAAGCCGGTGCCCGAGGCACGGACGTGGGTCGGGAAGGCCTGGGCGAAGATGGCATACAGACCAACCACGCCTGCGTTGGTGAAAAAGCCCGCGGTCGCGGCGACCAGAGCCAGCCCGGTGAGATCGGCCTGACCGCTGCCGAACACCGACACCATCACGAACGATACGAGCATCACGCCAATGGTCACGACACGGAGTGGATAGCGTCGTGTCACCAGCCCCAGCAACGAGCCGCCAATCGCGCCGCCCACGTTGGCCCAGACCAGCACGCCGGCGGCCGCGGAGGCCGCAAAGCCCATGTCCACGACGATCTTCGGCACCCATTTGAGGATGAAGTAGAAGGTCGCGATATGGGTGAAGTAGGCGAGGGTGACCAGGATCGTCGTGCGGATCAGCGCGGGGCTGAACAGATCACTGGTCGCACCCTTGAGCTCTTCCTTGCGCGGCGCGGGCAGGGCGCTGGCCGTGGCGTGGCCCATGCGCTTGAGCGTTGCGTTGATGCGGTCGAGCGCGCCGTCGGGCTGACGCTGACACAGGAAGTGCACGGTTTCCGGCAGTCGGAACCACACGATCGGAATGAACACCAACGATATGCAGCCGCCGAGCATGAACACGGCACGCCAGCTGTAGAACTGCAGCAGCCATGCGGCCACCGCGCCGCCGAGCACGGCGCCGATGGGATAGCCCACGGCCATGAGCGACACGCACAGGCTGCGGTTCTTGTCGTTGCTGTATTCGGCCGCGGCCGCGTTGGTGGCGGCCAGCATGCCGCCGATACCCAGCCCGGTGAGCAGACGCCAGATCGATAGCGTGGTCACACCGGTCGCGGTGGTGGCCAGCAGCATGCCGGCCGACATCACGACAAGGCAGCCGAGCACCATTGGCCGGCGCCCGATCTTGTCGGTTACGCCGCCCAGCATGATGGAGCCGGCAGCCATGCCCATCAGTTCCACGGCCAGTACAAAGCCGAGAGCGGCGCGATTGATACCCCATTCCTCGGCGATGCCGGGCGCGGCAAAGCTGATCGACAGGACATCAAAACCGTCGAGGCCGTTGAGCGCGACAGTGATAGCGATAGCCACGATCTGGAACGACGTGAGTCGGGATCGATCAATGATCTGGTCAGGCGTGTCTGCCATGGTTTTCTCCTGCGTGCCTCGTTTTTCTGGCGGCCCTCGCTGGTCGCATGCCGGTGCGGCGATTGCCAACGCCCGGACATCTGCCGATCAACACGTGGCTTCATCGTGCCGACGTGCAGTTAGCAGAAATCAGCGCGTTCGCAGTACGAACTAAAAGTGCGACTGTCGAACAACTTCGTCGAAGTCGAAGTCGCCTGTCAAACGGACGCGGTTGGCGCGGCCGCCGTCATGGGCAGGCATGCGCGGCTGCGTTACAGCCGCGCGCGAAGCTTCGAGTTGGTGCTAGGGCTCAATGAGGGTCGTCGGGACTTCGAGCAGGACCGGACCGCTGCGGTTTTCGAGCGCGGCCGTATACGCGGCGCGGAACTGGGCGGCGTCGTCGATCGCGTGCGCTTCGACGCCGTAGCCCTTGGCGAGGGCACAGAAATCGAGACCCGGTACGTCGAGACCGGGAGAGTTCTCGGCATCCAGCAGTCGGGAGAACCAGCGCAGCGCCCCATAGGTGTCGTTCTTGAGGATGATGAATACCACCGGCACCTGATACTGCGCCGCGCTCCAGAGCGCTGTAATGCCGTAGTTGGCCGAGCCGTCGCCGATCAGCGCGACCACGCGCCGCTGCGGCTCGGCCATCTGCACGCCCACCGCGGCCGGCAGGCCGAAGCCGAGCCCGCCGGCAGCCGGGAAGTAGTAGCTGCCGGGATGGCGCATCTCGACGCGCTGCCAGAATGCGGTCACGGTCGACGTCGATTCCTTCACGTAGATAGCGTCTTCGGGGCTGAGTTCGTCGATGAGATCGAACACCGTCTCCGGCGCGAGTCGACCCGTCTCGTGTTCGACCGGCTCGGGTTGGGGCAGTGCTTCGGGCATCGGCGTGTCGCGCTGCGCGAGTGCCGGCAGCAATCCCTGCAGGATGGCGCCGATATCGCCGACGACGGCGTCGCCCATGGGCGCGCGTGCAGCCTCGCCCGGGTCACAGGTGATGTGGACGAGTCGGGCATTCTCGGCGAGATAGTCGCCCGGCGCGTACTGGTGATAGCGAAACACCGGTGCGCCGATGACGAGCACTAGATCATGCGCGGCAAGCTTGTCGGCGATCCCCGAGATTGCGGCCGGGAGCACGCCGCGAAAACAGGGGTGGCGGCTCGGGAAAGGGCAGCGCGACGCCGAGGGCGCGATCCACGCCGGCATGCGCAACCGTTCCGCGAGCGCGACGGCATCCGCATTGGCGCGAGCGGCATCGACGTCGGGCCCGAGTACGAGCACGGGGTTATCGGCCGCCGCGATCGCGGCCACGAGCGTGTCGATCTGTTCGGGGCTGGCGTGGCCCGCAGTCGTTACCGTGCGTTGGGCCAGCAACTCGGCGCTGCGCGGCGATACTTCGGCTGCCCAGTCGTCGTGCGGGATGGAAAGATACGTCGGACCGCTCGGCGCGAGGCGTGCCGTGTGCACGGCCTGCGCCATCGCCCGCGGCACGTCCGTCGCGCAGGACGATTCATAGCTCCATTTCACCAGTGGCCGCGGCAGCTGCGGCGCGTCGACGTTGGCGAGCATGGATTCGACCCCGATCATGTCGCGCGCCTGCTGGCCGGCGGTGAGCACCAGCGGCGAGTGCGCATACCAGGCGTTGGTCAACGCGCCCATGGCATTACCCGAGCCGGCCGCGGCGTGCAGGTTCACCAGCGCTGGCGTGCCGCGCGCCTGGGCAAACCCATCGGCCATGCCGACGACAACGCCTTCGTGTAGGCCGAGCACGTAGTCAAAGTCTTCCGGGAAATCCTTGAGGAACGGCAGTTCGTTGGAGCCGGGGTTGCCGAAGACAGTGGTCAGACCCTGGGCACGCAGCAGGTCGTAGACACAGGAATGAACGGTTGGCATGGCACGTCTCCAGAAAACAACATCACCACGCTATGTCGCCGGACGTGTATCAGACAAATCGATAGTATTTTTAATTCGAATAGATACTATCGATGCAATGTTTGATCTCAATCTCGTGCGTACCTTCGTCGCACTCTATGAAGCGGGCAGCGTGACCGCGGCCGCGCAGCGCCTGCATGTCACTCAGCCGTCGGTGAGCTATGGGCTCGGCCGCCTGCGAGAGCGGCTTTCCGACCCGTTGTTCGTGCGCGAGCGTGATGGCATGCAGCCCACCGCGCTCGCGACACGGCTGTACCCCGCGTTGCGCGGGTCGCTCGGAGGTATCGACCAGGCGTTGGCGCAGGCCCGCAGTTTTGACCCTGCGCGGTCGGATATGCGTTTTCGTATCGCCTTGACGGATCTGGGCGAGGTTACGCTGCTGCCCGAAATCCTCAGCGGTATCCGGGCGAGCGCGCCGGCTGTCGAAATCGAAGTGGTGCCCCTGGAAATCGAGACGGTCGCACGCGATCTGGCCCGCGCCCGGATCGATGTCGCGATCTGCAGCCGCAGGCTCGACTACCCCGGACTGCAGCGCGATGTGGTGCTCGAAGAGCGCTATGTATGTCTTGCCCGTGCCGGGCATCCGCATGTCGGCGCGCGTCTGGAGCGGTCGACTTTTCTGGACGAACACCACGTCGTGGTCGATCCGGCGAGCGGCCACGGGCTCGTCGAGGACGTGCTCCGCGATCAGGACATCCGCCGCAAGATCAGCCTCGTTGTGCCGCATTTCTGGAGCCTGCCGTATGTGGTGGGGCGCAGTGATCTGCTCGCGATCGTCCCGCTCCAGATCGCGACCCGGTTTGCGGATCAGGCCGCGCTGACGATTCACGAGTTGCCGTTCGCAGTACCGGCTTTCGAGGTGGGGCTCTACTCGCATGGCGACGGAGAACGCTCACCGGCACACCACTGGTTTCGCGACGCCGTTCTGGTCGCGGCGCGCCGCGCGGCCTTGGCCGACTGACGCACCGGCCCGCGGGCACCCGGGTTTACGGACGTTTTAGCGCCAGCACGAGCCCGCCGCGCGTCGCCATCGGGAACATGCCGAAAACAAGGCGTTCCCCGGGTTCGAATCTCTTGGGGGCGTCCCTCGGCGGCGTCGATGTTCGACCAACGTCTAATATGAGCGATAGGGCGTTTCGCCTCAGGGTCTGCATTCAGCGAACAGTCGTGCGCAAGGCGAACACTGTGATTCGTCCGCTACGATTGTCACTCGAACAATAAAACCCAGGAGTCGCCATGTTCCCGTCCCGTAAACGCTCGCGCGCTCTCGCTATCGCTGCCGGGTTATGTCTGACCGGGTTGGCCGGCGCGGCCTCGGGAGCGACCACGCTGAGATTCGCGCATTTCTGGCCGGCCGGGTCGGCGATCAATGAGCAGGTGTTCCAGAAGTGGGCCGACACCATCGAAGCCGAGTCCGACGGCGAGCTGTCGGTGCAGATATTCCCCTCGCAGACACTCTCGAAAGCGGACAAGTCCTATAACGCCACGGTGAACGGCCTGGCCGATATTACAGCCACGGCTCAGGGCTACACCGCCCGGCGTTTTCCGTTGACCCAGATCATCGAACTGCCGGGCCTGTCCGAGAGCGCGGTGCAGGGCTCCTGCCTGGCGCAGACGCTGTTCGAGAAAAACGATGCGCTCGCGAATGAGTATCGCGATTCGCATGTGCTGTTCATGTTCACCACCGGACAGGGCTTCATCAACACGCGTGAAACGCAGATCCGTAAACCCGAGGATCTTGCCGGGCTGCGTATCCGCCGCCCGACGGCGGTTGTGGGTGAGATGCTCAGTTCGCTGGGTGCCCAGTCGGTCGGCATGCCGGCACCGCAGGCCTATACCGCCATGCAGCGCGGCGTGATAGACGGCACCACGCTGCCGTGGGAAGGGATGAAGACGTTCCGCATCAACGAACTGTCGAATCACCACACGGAAATGCCGCTGTACACGCTGACGTTCGTGACCACCATGAACAAGCAGACCTACGAGCGCCTGCCGGACAATCTCAAGCAGGTGATCGACGACAACACGGGCATGAAGTGGGCCCGCAAGGCCGGTGAAGTGTTTGCCGCCGAGGACGCCGCGGGCCGTGAACAGGCCGAGGGTCCAGAACACGAGATCGTGGAGATTCCCGACCCGCTTAACGACCCGGATTGGGGCCCGCCGTTGAAAAAGGCGACCCAGGGTTATCTCGACGAACTCGAGTCCCGCGGTCGCCCGTCCCAGCAGGTCTACAAGCAGGCGCGCCAGATCGCGCAGCAATGCGCTGAAGGCTGATACCGATGGCGTTGTTGCAGCGAACCAGCCTCTGGCTCGGGCGTATCGCACTGGCCGTCGCAGGCGTTGCCCTGCTGGCCATGATGATGATCACGGTCGTGGACGTCGTCCTGCGGTATGCCTTTCAGCTGACCGATGGCGCGAGCGGCCTGACCTTCGTCGGCAGTGTCGAACTGGTGAAGTATCTGTTGCTCGCCGCGCTGCTGGGTGCGATGGCCGGACATGTCGAGAAGAGCCAGGTCGTGGTCGAAGTGTTCAGTCAGGCACTGAGCGATTCTCTGAAGGCACGGATAGCGGGCGCCAATCTGCTGGTGTTCGCCGTGCTCGGTGCGGTGCTCGCATGGGGTATTCACGAGGCAGCGGGGGCGGCGGCCGAGTTCGGCGAGGTGACCCAGGATCTCGCGATTCCGCTGGCGCCCATCTATGAAGCCGCGGCCGCGCTGTTCGTGATCTTTGCTGTACGCAGTGCCATTCACGGCCTCGAAGGCCTGTTTTCCGGGGTCGCGCATGGCGCCTGAAATGATCGGTTATATCGGCATGGTCGCCATGCTCGTGCTGCTGGCGCTGCGGGTGCCGGTCGCGCTGTCGATGCTGCTTGTCGGCTTCTTCGGTTTTGCCAACGTCATCACTTTCGATGCCGCGCTGGCGATGATCAAGACGGTGCCGCTGGAGGTGCTGACCAGCTACAGCTTCAGCGCCATTCCCATGTTCATCTTCATGGGCGTGCTGGCTTCGCATTCGGGCATGGCCGGTAGCCTGTTCGATGCCTCGCGAAAGCTGTTCGGCGGCTGGAAGGGCGGCATGGCCATCGCCGCCGTGAGCTCCTGCGGTATCTTCTCGGCCATCTCCGGTTCGTCGCTGGCGACCGCGAGCACCATGAGTCGGGTGGCATTGCCTGAAATGGAGCGAAACGGCTATGCGCCGTCGCTGGCGACCGGCGCGCTCGCCGCCGGCGGCACGCTCGGCATCATGATTCCGCCGTCGATCGCGTTGCTGCTGTACGCGATCCTCACCGAGCAGTCGGTCGGCGAGATGTTCGCGGCGGGGCTGATTCCAGGCTTGATGGGACTGGCGTTCTACATCATCACCGTGTCGATCGTGGTGAAGCTTCGGCCCGAGCTGGCCCAGGCTTCGGAGCCCACCAAGCTGCTCACCAAGCTCAAGGCGACGACCGGCCTGATTCCGTTCGGCGGCGTGTTCGCGCTCATGGTGTTCGGCATTTACGGCGGCTTGTTCACACCGACGGAGGGCGCCTCGATCGGCGCCTTCGCGACGTTGCTCTATGCCCTGTTCAAGGGTATGCGCCTTGACGGGCTCTGGCAGGCATCGCAGGAGACTTTGGCGCTCTCGGCTGTGGTCTTTTTCATGATTCTGGGCGCGGAGACGCTGGGCTATTTCATCTCCGCCTCGCGTATGTCGTTCACGATTACCGAATACGTTGCCGGGCTGGGGCTGTCCAACCTCGGCGTGCTCATGTGCATGCTGCTGATGTACTTCGTGCTCGGCTGTTTCATGGATGCCATCGCCATGCTGCTGATCACGGTGCCGGTGGTGTACCCGATCATCACGAGCCTCGGGATCGATCCGGTGTGGTTCGGCATCGTCACCGTGCTGACCGTGGAACTGGGGCTGATCACGCCGCCGGTCGGCATGAATGTCTTCGTGATCAAGGCCACCGCGCCGCATGTGGGCCTGGGCGAGATCTTTCGCGGCGTCGCGCCGTTCATCGTTTCGGATTTCATCCGCCTGGCGCTGCTGATCGCCTTCCCGGTGCTGACTACGCTGCTGCTGTAGCACGCGCCTCGCACCGCTGAAACAACCAACGGAGCGGCAGGCCGCAGCCGGCCGATCAGAATAAAAATCACTCCGGTTCGTATTCACGATCCGGCGTGGAAAAGAGCGGGCGGCCGCGCGCCGATCGCCAATAAAACATTAAAAGCGAAGCGATAAGGGAGGAGTACCCATGCGTATGAACAGGCTATATGCGCCTGCCGCAGCGGTTTGCCTGGTGGCGGCCGGTCTGCCGATGGCGGGGAATGCCAATGCGGCAGCGGGCGGCGCGTCGTCAAATCCGATGCAGAAGTCTCGACCGCTACGCCCGGGGCCGCCGCGGTATCTCGAGCAGTATGATTTTCTGGCCGAGTCGGAAGGCCATAACGATTTCTTCGACCCGATTCGGCATATCCCGGTGGGGTCGTCATCCTGGCTGCAGCTGGGAGGCGGGTTTCGGTATCGCTACGAAGATCAGAACGAGCCGGGCTTCGGTCTCGGCGGCGTCAACAACGACAGCTATTACCAGCAGCGTCTGCAGCTACACGCCGATCTGCATCTGTTCGACGATGCCCTGCGGGCGTTCGTGCAGCTCGAGAACACGGAATCCTGGAGCAAGGAAACCTTCTCGCCGTTCGACGAGAGCGATAACGAACTGCACCAGGCGTTTCTCGATTTCAATACCGATACCTATTCCGGTGGCCGCTTGACCGCTCGTGTCGGTCGGCAGGAAATGGCGTTGGGTGAGTTCGTCAACACGACGACGCGCGCGGTGCCCAACGTTCGCCAAACCTTCGATGGCGTGCGTCTGATCTATGCCGGCCCGGACGGCTACAACTTCAACGCATTCTTCACCCAGCCGGTCGGAACCGTTCAGGATGGTTCGTTCAACGACAGCTCGAGCGACAGCGGCGATTTCTACGGGCTCTACAGCGAAATCCCGCTCTCGGAGTCGATCAGCACCGACGTCTACTACTACGGCTACAAGCGCGACAACAACGCGCTCAACGGGGCCGCTGGCAAGGAGAAGCGCCACTCGACCGGCAACCGACTGCACGGTGTCGCCGGCAACGTCGATTTCACCGTGGATACGCTCTACCAGTTCGGCGATCTCGGGGATCAGGACATCAAGGCCTGGGGGCTGTCCGGTTCGACGGGCTATACGTTCAACGGTGTGGCCGGCAAGCCGGGCATGGCGCTGCGTTTCGATGCCGCCAGCGGTGACGACAGCCCGACTGACAGCGAGTCGAATACCTTTGACCCGCTGTTCCCGGCCAACGGCAAGTTCTACGGCAACGCGTCGTTGACCACCTTGTCCAACCTGATTGCAGTCGGTCCGCAGTTTGCAGTGTCGCCATTGCCCTCGGTCACCGTGTCGCCAACCATCCTGGCTTTGTGGCGCGAAAGTGAGGAAGACTCCGCTTACCTGCCGGGTCTGCGTCCGATAGCCGGCACGGCCAACGTGCCGGGCAGCCGACTGGGTACCACCTACAACATGTTCGTGCGCTGGGCGGCGACCGCCAACTTCACGCTCGATCTGGAATACCAGTATTACGACGTGAGCGATGTCATTCGTGATGTTGGCGGCGAGGACACCCAGTACGCCTCGGTGCGAGCAAGCTTCCTGTTCTAGTTGTGTCGTTGCGGATGCTTCGGCTTGCACACGCGGCGCCGAAGCATCCGATACCACGCGCGGCGCCGCCGCGGTGGGCCTATGCGTTGATTCACAGTAAGGATGTATCCCATGAAAATACGATCAATTCTGGTTTCACTGGCTGTACTGTTCGCAGCGTTCTCGGCGTCGGCCGAAACCCGGGTCGTGATGCTTGGCACCGGTACACCGGTACCCGACGGCGATCGCGCCGGACAGAGCATCGCGGTCGTCCATGACGGCGAGGCCTATCTGTTCGATCTCGGTGGCGGTGCGGTTCAGAACGCGATCCGCGCCTACGAGGAGAACGATATCGAGGCGTTGTACCCGCCGAACATCGATCATGTGTTCTTCACGCATCTGCATAGCGATCACATGCTCGATTACCCGGAGATGCTGGGCACCTACTGGTGGCGTCGCGATGCGCGGGTCAACGTCTACGGCCCGCCCGGCACACAGCAGATGAGCGAAGGCGTTTACGAGATGATGGCGCCCGATCTCAAGGCACGCTTCAGCGGCAACCAGCCGATCAAGGACAAGGAGGGCTACAAGGCTGAGGTTTCCGAATTCTCGGAAGACGGCGTCGTCCTGGAACAGGACGGGATCCGGATCGAAGCGTTCTCGGTTTCGCACGGCTCGCTCGAATATGCCGTCGGCTACAAGATAATCACCGACGATCGCACCATCGTCGTGTCCGGCGATACCGCCTACGATCCGGTCGTGGCCGAACAGGCCAAGGGCGCGGACCTGCTGATTCACGAAGCAATCAGCCAGGAAGGCCTGTCGGCTCTGCCGGAGTTCTGGCAGAACTATCATCGCGCCGCGCATACCGTGAGCACCGAGTTGGCCGAGATCGCGAACCGGGCACGGCCTGCCAAGCTCGTGGTCGTTCACAACCTGTTCTACGGTGCGGATGAGCAGTCCACTGTCGAGGAGATTCGCGCGGACTACGACGGTGAGGTCGTGCTGGCCGATGATCTGAGCGTTTACTAGAACGTGAAAGCGCGCCTGGTTCAGCGTCCCACGGGACGCTGAACCAGATTTCGCGGGGTCTGACGCGCTTGGCGGATGCGGTATGCTCGCTTGCTTGCAGGGGCCGGAACGCGTGGCGTAGAGATCGCGCGTGCTCAGATCTGCTGACGGTGACGGTCGAAACGATGTCGATCGGGCCCGCGTCGGCAAACTTTCGGATACGCATGCCATGAGCAAACCGCACCACGCCAGAGCGACGACAGACACGGAAACGGCCGACGGCGAGCTTGATCAATCGCCCCTGCTATCGCTGGTCGGCTACCAGCTACGGCGTGCGGATATCGCCATGCGCCAGACCTTCACGCGAGACATTGTCAACGTGTTCAATCTGAGGCCGGTCGAGTTTTCCGTGCTCGTCTTGCTCAAGCACAACAGCCAGGTGACCCACAAACGGCTGAGCCAGGCCCTGGACGTGGCGCCATCCAACATGGTCGCCGTCGTAGGGCGGCTGAAGAAGGATGGTCTGCTCACGCGTGCGCGCAATCCCAGCGACGGTCGCTCGATCATTCTGAAACTCACCGCGAAGGGCGAGACGCTGGAAACCGAGGTCCGTTCGGCGGTCGAACACATGGAAGCCGAGGCGCTGGCCTCCTGGAAAAATAGCGAGCACGAGCAGCTGCTCGAGTTGCTGCAACGCGTTCGCCCTTAGGCCCTCCGCGACCGCGCAGTTGCATCCCGGACGACGCTAAGTAAGCGCGCAGTCTCGTGCCGGAGTGGATGAATTGCGGCCCTTCGCGTTCGCCCCGGTTCCGGTTCTATTCGGCAAGTTGCTGGAATCACGGGACTAATCAGCAGACCCGCTAACTGCTCGTAAATCGAGCTTGCAAAGCATGCTGCCAGTGAATTACTTATAGTTAATAACAGAATGAGCTGCGGCGATGGCGAGCGACCTTCGACCGGGGCAACACGATTGATGAGGAGGAGCTATGGAACCGAGCGGCGCAGGCGCCATCGGGCGCGCGCTGGATCGCCTGTGCCTGGCGATGGCCGTCGCGGGCGGGGTCGTGATCTGTCTGCTCGCCGGGATGACGGTCTGCAGCATTCTCGGGCGCTGGTCTTCCGGCATCGCCTGGCTTGCCAGCGTGCCCGTTGTTGGTGATTTCGGCCCGATCATGGGCGATTTCGAAATGACCAAGATGGGCACCGCGATGGCGGTGTTTCTGTTCCTGCCGTACTGCCATATGCGCGGCGGACACGTCACCGTGGATCTGTTGATGAGCCATGCACCGCGCGTGCTGCGGCGCGTCGTCGCCGCACTCAGCGAGATCCTGTTTCTTGTGGTCTCGGCGCTGATGACCTGGCGTCTGGTTCTGGGTATGCAGCAGAAGCTGCGCTACGAGCAGACCACCATGCTCATGGAGATTCCGGTTTGGTGGGGCTATGGCGTCGGTATCGTCGGGCTTTCGATACTCACACTCGTATGTCTCTACCGCGCGCTGGCCGTCTGCCGTGGCCAGGACGTGCACGCATGAGTGCCCAGACGCTGGGGCTGTGCGGGTTTGCCGTGCTGCTCGTATTCATGATGCTCCGGGTGCCGATTGGCCTGGCCATGCTCGCGGTCGGCGCCGCCGGTTCGGCGATGATCATCGGCGTACCTGGCACCCTGAGTGCGTTCGAGAACCTGCCCTACGAAAACTTTTCCAGCCACACGCTCTCGATCATCCCGCTGTTTCTCCTGATGGGTCAGTTTGCCTCGCACGCCGGCCTGTCCGGTGCGCTGTTTCAGGCGGCCAGTGAGTGGTTCGGGCACCGTCGCGGCGGTCTGGCAATCTCCACCATCGGCGCCTGCGGCGCGTTCGGCGCGATCTGTGGTTCGTCGCTGGCCACGGCGGCGACCATGACCCAAGTCGCGCTGCCGGAAATGGAACGCCGCGGCTATGCCGGCGGATTGTCGACCGGCGCGCTCGCCGCCGGCGGCACGCTGGGCATTCTCATTCCGCCGTCGATCGTGCTGGTGATCTACGCGATTCTCGCCGAAGAGAACATCAACGAGATGTTCGCGGCCGCACTCGTACCCGGCGTGCTTGCCGCGCTGGGTTACATGCTCGCGATCTCGGTCTATGCGCGGCTCTATCCGGACAGCGCACCGCGCCTGGACAAGGCACCGATGCGTCGGCGACTCGCAGCGGTGCTGAAGGTGTGGCCGGCCGCGGCAATCTTCATTGTGGTCATCGGCGGCATTTATGTCGGCATCTTTACGCCGACCGAAGCGGCCGCGGTCGGCGCGGCCAGTACCGGTCTGCTGGCGCTCGTGCAGGGACGGATGAACGCGACGTTGCTCGCGCGTTGTCTCGCGTATACGGCGATCACCACGGCGATGATCTTTTTCATCATCCTGGGTGCCGAGCAGTTCAATTCGTTCCTGGCCCTCACCCAGCTGCCGCAGGATGTCGCCGGCTGGATCATCGGGCTCGAGGCAAGCCCCTGGCTCGTGCTCGCCGGCATTCTGCTGTGCTATCTCGTGCTGGGCTGCTTCATGGACAGCCTGTCCATGATCCTGCTTACCGTGCCGATCTTCCTTCCGATCATTGTCGGGCTGGATTTCGGCCTGCCGGCATCGGAAGTGTCGATCTGGTTCGGCATTCTGGCCGTGATCGTGGTCGAGGTCGGGCTGATCACGCCGCCGGTCGGGCTCAATATCTTCGTGATCCATTCCATGGCGCCGCAGGTGCCGCTCAAGGAAACCTTCAAGGGGATCGTGCCGTTTCTGGTTTCAGACGTGATCCGGGTCGCCATTCTGGTGGCGTTCCCCGCGATCACGCTCTGGTTCGTTCGTTTTCTTTACTGACACGAGGCGCTCATGTCGGCGACGCAGGAATACCGTTCACCCGCGCTGGATTTCGTCATGCGCCTGGAAGTCGAGGTCGGCCCGGTCATCGAGATCGGCCCGACCCGTGACGGCCTGCGCCGCATCATTCCGATCACGGGCGGTCGGTTCAACGGCCCGCAACTCAGCGGGCGCGTGCTCGCCGGCGGTGGCGACTGGCAGACGATCCGCACCGATGGCGTGACCGACCTGCGGGCGATGTACGCGATCGAAACCGATGCAGGCGCGCGTATCGAGATCGACAACCGTGGCTATCGGCACGGCCCGAAAACCGTGCTCGAACGCATCGCGGCCGGCGAGGTGGTCGCGCCGAACAGCTACTACTTTCAGACCGCGCCGGTTTTCATCACCGCAGAGCCAGCGCTGGACTGGCTCAATCGCACCATTTTCGTCGGCAGCGCGCAGCGTTTTAAAGCGGGTGTCGTCGTCGATGTCTTTGCCGTGCGTCCGCACGGCTTTCGTATCGAATGAACCCATAAAACGACCCTGCAAAACGAGAGGAGAGGGAGCATGAAAACCGGACTCTGTAAGTATGGCTTTCGATGGCTGGCAGGCTTATCGGTCGTCTGGCTGATCGCAGCGGGCGCCGCCGCCGCCCAGGACAAGACCTACACGCTGCGGATCCATCATTTCTTCCCGTCCACTGCACCCGTGAACGAAGAGTTCTTCGTGCCGTGGGCGAAAGCGGTGGAGGAAGAATCGAACGGGCGTATCGAAGTGCAAATCTATCCGTCGATGCAGCTGGGCGGATCGCCAGCGACGTTGTTCGATCAGGCCGAAAGCGGTCAGGTGGATATCATCTGGACGGTGCTGGGCTACGCGCCGGGACGTTTCCGCAAGGCGGAAGTGTTTGATCTGCCGTTCTTGCCGACCACCGGCGAGGCGACCAGCAAGGCTGCCCATGCCTACGCCATGGAACACATGCAGGATGAGCTCAAAGGCGTTTATCCGATCGCAGTACATACCCACAGCCCGGGCGCGATTCATACGCGAGGCGAGCCGGTGAAGACGATGTCGGATATGCGTGGATTGAAGCTACGCGGGCCCACGCGGGTCATCAACACCTATCTCGCGAATCTCGGCGCCCAGCCGGTGGGCATGCCGGTATCGCAGGCGCCGGAAGCGTTGTCGCGCGGCGTGATCGACGGCACGGTGGTGCCGTTCGAAGCGATCTCGGCGCTGGGTCTGGCCAAGATCACCGATCAGCACACTGTATTCAGCGGCGACCATGCGCTCTATACGACGATGATGATGGTGGCCATGAATCAGGATCGTTACGACAGCCTGCCCGAGGATCTGCAGGCAGTGATCGATGCGCATTCGGGTATCGAAGCCGCCGCCAAGATCGGGCGAATCATGGACGACGCCGATCAGGTCGAGATCGACAGGATCGACAACGGCGAGCTGCCCGGCCAGATCGTGACGGTCGGCCCCGAGGAAACCGCAAAGTGGCAAGCGGTGGGCCAGAAGATCACCGACGACTGGATCGAGAAGAACAGCGATCGGCTGCCGGCGCAGGAACTCTACGACGACGCCCGGCGCCTGATCGAGAAATACAACGCCGAATAGCACACGTCTCCAACGGCACAAGCCGGCCCCGGCGCTACGCGCAGTGGCCGGCTTTTTCATGGCGCGGTTCTAGCATGGTTTGCGAGGCCGGGGCGGTGGCCGCAGATGAGGTGTCAGCGCTTCGCGCGCCGAGCGCTCGACGGCACCGTCAAGCAGTCAGCGCTGCTCCGGTGGCAGGTGTTTGATGCGCGCGATCCGTTCCGCGTGGGCCGCCGGATCGACCGGCCTGTGCACGCGCTTGTCGCTTGCCGGGTGATTGCCCAGATAGTTGCCCCCAACGCGGTCCTTGGCGGGCCTGATCGGCCGCGCCGTGAAGCCACCGCCGCAGTTCGGGCAGACGTTCTCCAGAACGTGTTCCACGCACGCCGCGCAGAACGTGCATTCATAGCTGCAGATGCGCGCTTCAAGCGATTCCGGCGCGAGCGGCTTGTTGCAGTGTTCGCAGGTCGGGCGTAGTTCCAGCATCTCGATCCGGCGTCCGGTGATCCGATGCCCTATCGTTGCATGGCTGGCGGTGGCCGGCACGGTAAACGCCCAAACCGTTTGCGACGCAGGCGTGTGGATTCAATCCGTGGCGATCATATGGGCTGCCGTGCCCGCATGGAGGGCGTCGACCAGTTCGGCCCGGTGTTCGAGTACGCGTCGCTGATTGATCGAGCCCTTGTCCGTGATCTCGCCGACATCGAAAGAGGGCGGCTCGCCCACCAGACAGGCCTGCGCGATATGCGTGGCGCTGCCGGTGGCGCTCTGATTGATCTGCTTGAACCACGCGGAGAAGTGCGCCTGTAACGCCGGATCATCGAGCAGTGTCTCGACCGGCGTGTCGTGTCCCGCATCTGCGAGTTTACGGCAGGCTGTCGGTGCCACGAACACCAGCGCGCCGACGGTGTTGCGCTGTGCGCCGGTGATGACGACATCCTGCACGTACGGTTTGGTGGCTTCTAGAATGCGCGTGCGAATCGCACCCATATTCACGAAGCTGCCGGATGACAGTTTGAAGTTCTCGGAAATGCGGCCGTCGAACACGAAGCCGTAGGACAGATCGTCGGCAACCATGAAATCGAGTGCGTCGCCGCTGCAATAAAAGCCTTCGGCATCGAAAGCACTTGCGGTCCGTTCGGGCTCGCGCCAGTAGCCGGGCGTGACGTGCGGGCCGGCAAAGCGTGCCTCGAGACGGTCATCTGCGGGCACGAGCTTGAGCGTGCAGCCCGGACAGGGCAGGCCGACCGTGCCGGCACGAATCTCAGGCACGGTGGTGAACATCGACGAAGGCGCGGTTTCGGTACAGCCCAGGCCCGCCATGACCCGGATGCGTTCGCCGCATTCCTGTTCGGCGAGTGCGTCCAGCCGGTTCCAGGTCTGCTGCGACAGGCCGGCGGCGGCAAAGAACTGGAGCTTCAAGCGGGCGTAGAAGCTGCGTCGCAGCTCGGCGTCCTTTTCCAGTGAGTCGGCGAGTTCCTCCCAGCCGCGCGGCACGTCCAGATAAAGCGTCGGCGATACGTCTTTAAGGTTGCGAACGGTCTCGCCGAACAGCTCCGGCGTCGGACGGCCCTCGTTGATGTACAGCGAGCCGCCGTTATAGAGCGCGATGCCGATGTTGTGGCTGCCGCCGAAGGTATGGTTCCACGGCAGCCAGTCGACGAGTACGGGCGGCTCGTCGGCGAGAAAAGGGAAGGTTTCCAGCAACATCTGCTGGTTCGAGCACAGCATGCGCTGGGTTGTGATGACGGCCTTGGGCAGGCTCGTGGAACCCGACGTGAACAGGAATTTGGCGATCGTGTCGGGCCCGGTTGCGGCATGCAGGTCGTCGACAGCGGATGTGGCGAGCGTGGCGGCGAGACTGGCGTAGTCGCTGACCGCGTGCGAATCGAGCGTGCCGGTCACGCCCACGACCTCGACATCGTCCGGCACGGTGGCCGCGATCGCCGGCGCGAAAGCGTCGAGATCGTCGGCGAAGACCATACCCGGCGTGAGCAGCGTCATCGCGTGATGCACCTTGCCGTAATCGGCAGAGCGCAGGGACGCCGCCGGCGATAGCGGACAGTGGGGGATTCCGGTCCACATTGCGGCAAAAGCCATGCTCAGGTGTTCGATGCTGTTGCCGGACAGGATCAGCAGCGGTCGATCCACGGACAGATCGCGCGTACTCAATGCCTGTGCGATCGCGCGCACCTGCTGCAGCATTTGTGCGTAGCTGACTTCGCGCCAGGCGCCGCCGTTTTCACGGCGCGCGACCAGGGTGCGGTCGGGATGGCTGGTGGCACCCTCGATCAGACGATCGAGCAGCCGTTCGGGGTAGGTGCCGAGCGTTTTGCGAGGCTGGACATGGGCGATGCCGGATTCGTCGGTCTCGAGCGTGCACGGCGATTCGCCCAGGCGCACCGGCCGATAACGGATGGCAGGCATGGGTTCTCCTCCGACGCGAACGCACGCCGTCCGGCCATGCCGTGCCGAAGCGGCATGGCCGGTCGGGCGAGCGGGGCGTATCGCGTCTTTATTATTGGACGTCGCTACTTGTTGCGCTGGTACGACTGCAGGCCTGGCTTGATCGATTTGTCGTCCAGGAATTGCTTGAGACCTTCCTCGCGGCCGCCTTCCTTGTCGCGGTGCATGGACTGATCGATCTTGGCGTAGAGATAGTCCTCGTTCTGCTCCCAGGTCAGTTCGCGGCAGCGCTTGAAGCCGTGCTTGGCGATGCGTAGCGCGACCGGGTTCTTCTGCAGCAGGGTTTCAGCGAGCTTGCGCACATGGTCTTCAAGTTCGGTACGGGGCACGCTGGTGTTGACGAGGCCCATCTCCGCGGCACGCGGACCGTCGAAGGTCTCGCCGGTCATGATGTAGTGCAGCGCCTGCCGATGGCCGATGGTGTCGGCCAGCGCCTTGCTCACCAGGTTGCCGGGCGGAATACCCCAGTTGATCTCGGACAGGCCGAAGACCGCTTCGTCGGCACAGATGGCCAGGTCGCAGGCGACCAGCGGCGAAAAGGCGCCGCCGAAGCACCAGCCGTTGACCATGGCAATGGTCGGTTTGGTATAGAAACGCAGCAGGCGCCACTGCCACTGCGAACAGTCACGGCGAATCCGCTCTTCGACGATCTCCGGCTGGGCGTCGATTTCGCGGAAGTATTCCTTGAGATCCATGCCGGCAGTCCAGGCTTCTCCCGCGCCGCGCAGCACCAGCACCTGGGCCTCGGGGTCGAGTTCCAGGGTCTCCAGAACGTCGATCATTTCCTTGTTGAGCGTCGGATTCATCGCGTTGCGCTTTTCGGGGCGATTCAGCGTGACCCACGCAATCCCTGCCTCGACCGACACCGCCACCGTCGTCCACTTGTCTTGATAATCGCCCATGGCATCTCCTCCTTGCATTCGAATCTGGAGCGATCATTTCACGAAATAAAGTTATTATCAATAACTAAATATCCGAAGATAAGTGGTCGAGATGGCGGCACTCATTTGGCGGGCGAGGACAGTTGGGGATCGGGCCAACGCGTACACCTGCGGCCGAGATATTGCCTGGCGAGCGTGATCACAGCTGCATCGTCTTCAAAAATCAGGGCCATAAAGAGGCTCGCGTAGCGCGAACCTGATAGCCCGGAGAAACCGAGTGGGCTGTCTACTCGAGCATCACGATGGAGAGAGTGCGATGGCCGCGGGAAAAGCGAGGAAACGCCAGGCGTCAATGACGCCAGCGGCGTGGTGACGACCGCGGCTTAGGCAGCGCGGACGCGCTGGACGCGGATATCGGAGATGTCGTCGAGCGGGGTTGTAAAGCGCCAGACCAGGAGCGGGGCGGTATCCGCGGACCCGGCGGTCGGTGCCGCCCCGGCCACGTGCAGGGCGATCCAGTCTGCCAGAGCGGCGCCGGCGGTCTGCTCACGTGTGGGGTTGCTGAAATGCCGTTGTAGCAACCGCCAGGAAATCTCGATTGCAAAAGCCGCGCTTGCAGGATGCAGCCGCCCGGGGAGCGTGGCGTTCGGGCGCGCGGGCAGTTGCAGCGTCAAAGCCAGCCCGCAATCGTGGTCCACCTGAGGATGGCGGCCGATCTCTACCTGGGCGCCGGTGGGAAGCGCTGCGGAAAGCTGGCGGCATAGCGCCGCCGCGCGTCGCCCTTCAATAGGAATCACGCGGGGGCTTTCGGCGAAATGGGCGATGGCTTCCATGTTTCTCGGTATCGGCTGCACAGGGGCGCGCTTGAGTCTCGCCGCGCGGCAGTCCCTGGACGAGTGGCCCCATGCGTGCTGCGAGGGGGGGAGGTGACGGCGGTTGCGCGGCGAGGGTAGTGCTCTTGGACAGCGGTTGCCGGGAAAAGTCGTCAATTAGTAGTAGCTGCCTGTAAGAAAGGAGGTGCGGCAGAGCGGAAACAAGCGTCTGGATACGGCGGTACAGCGCCCACCGGCCTGTGTATTGCGCGTCGCGGCAAGCGCGTGGGCGGTTTTGCCAGGGTGCCGCGAGCGAGCGGCGCGTTGCGGATAGTGAATTGTCGTTTCACAAATAACATGATTAGCTTTGCGGTCTTCGTGCAGTGCGCCATTGGGTCGGTGGGTCCCGGGCCGCTCTCGGAAACTTCTTTATTTCTGGGGAGAGATACATGGTTCCGATTTACATGTCGCTACTGGCATTCGTGCCACTAGTGCTCGCCGGTGTGATGCTCATCGGCATGCGCATGCAGGCGCGTACGGCGATGCCGGTGGTTTTCATCGTCACGGTACTGATCGCATTGCTGGCCTGGGACATGAGCTTCACGCGAGTGGCAGCTTCCAGTCTTCAAGGGCTGATGCTGACGGTCTCGATCCTGTGGATCATCTTCGGCGCGATTCTGCTGTTGAACACGCTCAAGCACTCGGGCGGGATCGCAGCGATTCGCAACGGTTTCTCGGGCATCAGTCCGGACCGTCGTATCCAGGCAATCATCGTGGCGTGGCTGTTTGGCTGCTTCATCGAGGGCGCCTCGGGCTTCGGCACGCCCGCTGCCGTAGCCGCACCGCTGATGGTCGCGCTCGGCTTCCCTGCGCTGGCTGCGGTTGTCGTGGGCATGATGATTCAGTCCACGCCGGTATCCTTCGGCGCGGTCGGTACCCCGATCATCGTGGGTGTGACCGGTGGTGTGCAGAAGTCGCAGATCACCGAGCAGCTGGTGGCCAATGGTTCGGACTGGGAAACCTATTTCCGCCTGATCACTTCGGAAGTCGCCATTACGCACGCCATCTGCGGCATTCTCATGCCGTTGATCATGATCACCGTCATGGCGCGCTTCTTCGGTGAACGCAAATCCTGGGGCGACGGCCTTGCCGTGGCGCCGTTCGCGCTGTTCGCCGGTGTGGCCTTCGTCGTGCCCTACGCCCTGGCCGGCGTGTTCCTCGGGCCGGAATTCCCGTCCATGATCGGCGCCATGGTTGGCCTGGCCATCGTCGTGCCCGCCGCGCGTCGTGGCTTTCTCATCCCCAAGACGCCGTGGGACTTTCCGGACGCCAGCAAATGGCCGTCCGAATGGGTCGGCAACATGGATATCAAGGCCGATCACGTGGCCGGACGCACGCCGCTGACGCCGACCATGGGCTGGGTGCCGTACGTTCTGCTGGCCGCGCTGCTGGTGATCTCGCGCACGGTTGAACCGATCACCAATGCGCTCAAGTCGGTCGCCATCAGCTGGAGCGATATCCTGGGTCAAGCCGATGTCTCCGGCTCGATTCAGCCGCTGTATCTGCCGGGCGGCATCATCTGCATGGCCGTGCTGATCACCTTCTTCCTGCACCGCATGCGCGCGCCGGCGATGGGTGCCGCGTTCAAGGAATCGACCAACACGATCCTGGGTGCTGGCTTCGTGCTGATTTTCACCATTCCGATGGTGCGTATTCTCATCAACTCCGGTGTGAACGGTTCGGATCTGGTGTCGATGCCGGTCGCGATGGCGCAGCTCGTCGCTGACGGCGTGGGCCATATCTATCCGCTGTTTGCGCCGGCCGTGGGCGCGCTGGGTGCCTTCATCGCCGGTTCGAACACCGTGTCGAACCTGATGCTGTCGGACTTCCAGTTCAACGTCGCCGCGACGCTGGGTGTTTCGACCGCCATGATGGTTGCACTCCAGGCCGTGGGTGCGGCTGCCGGCAATATGATCGCGATCCACAACGTCGTGGCCGCGTCGGCCACCGTCGGCCTGTTGGGCCGCGAGGGTACGACGCTGCGCAAGACGATCCTGCCGACGCTCTACTACTGCGTACTGGCAGGCGTGATCGGCCTGATTGCCTTCTACGGCATCGGCGTGGTCGACGGCCTCATGAACTAGAGGCCGGTGCCACAACGAAGGGCGGCCGCCTCGGCGGCCGTTTTTCGTTGTGCGGCGTGACTGGACGCAGCGTTTACACTAAGCCGGTCTTCAATCGTTTTATCTTTTCCAAAATTCGGGAACACTGCCATGCAACAGAAATCCGTAGTCACGCTCGACGACGCGAACACCATCCTCGACGCGGCCCAGAAAGAGGCCGAGGCGCAGGGCTGGAACGTATCCATCGCGGTGGTCGACGATGGCGGCCACCTGATCGCGCTGCGTCGTCTCGACGGCTGTGCGCCGATGGGCAGCTATGTCGCCACCGAGAAGGCCCGCAGCGCGGCGCTGGGCGGCAAGGAAACCCAGGCGTTCGAGGATATGATCAATGGCGGGCGTGCAGCCTTCCTGTCGGTGCCGGAACTGAAGGCGACGATGACCGGCGGCGTGCCGGTGATGGTCGACGGCAAGCTCGCCGGCGCCGTGGGCGTGTCGGGCGTGAAGCCGGATCAGGACGCGCAGACTGCCAAGGCGGGCATCGCCGCGGTTACCGGTTGATCGAACGGGACAGCGTTTGAACGAAAGGCGGCGCCGGAATCCCGGCGCCGCCTTTTTTATGCACGCGTTTTACGGGGGTACCTGGGGTGCCGCTTCAGGCGTAGCCGAAACGACTGGCGACCGGGCCCGTGATCTCGCGGATCGTGGCCAGTTCCTCGTCGCTGAACGCCGGCTTGTAGTAGCCGGGCAGGCGCAGGCGCGACGCGGCAGCATCGAGCGTCTCGGTATCCACTTCCAGGCCGCAATGGGCATAGAAGCCGGTGAGGACCTCGTGCGAACGGGTACACATATCCTCGTAACGCACGATCAGCGCGGCTTGCTTGAGCGCCGGGTCGGCATCGAGACGGTCGGCGATATCCGCATAGACCATCGCCCAGTAGTGCGCCCAGCCTTCGACCTCGCGGCCTTCGGCCCATAGCGCCTCGACGCGCTCAAGCGTCTGCCGGTCGCCGGTGTTGATCGCGCGCCGATCCAGGCCGAACTCGAAATGGCCCACGCGGCGCATATGCTCGAGTGCCCGTGGGTGTTCGCTTTCGCCGGCCTCGAACAGCGTCTGCTGCTTCATCAGCGAGGCGATATGCCAGACCGGATCGCGTACCGGCAGCACGAAGCGCGCATCCGCAAACATCTTCTGCAGATACTGCAGGCGCATGAGGTTGTAATTGCCCTTCGCTACATAGCGCCTGGCTTCACGAATAGCGAGTACCTTGCGGATATGCTCGGCGTAGAAGCGCTCGAACTCGGGTTGCTCGGTCCGTGCGTCGAGCACGCTGCTCCGGCGGGGGTCGTGCGTATCGGGGAAGAAGGCCATCCAGAGCACTTCCTCGAAGGCCTCGGGGCTTTGCGAGGTGACCGCAATACCGTCGCCGTGGGCGCGTTCCTTAGCGGTTTCATCTGCCTGTGGCACGCGGGCCAGCCAACGATCCCACAGCCAGGGCGTGAATACCGGCGGGAAATCGCGGTATTGATGCGTGCCGACTTCGGGATGCTCGGCCAGTAGCTCCAGCAGAATGGTGGTGCCCGAACGGGCAAGGCCGGCCACATAGATCGGTGCGTCGATGGTGACGCCCTCGATCGCTTCGCCGGCCATGCGGGTGTCGAAGTTGCCGAGCCGGATCGCGCCGCGCGGGTGGCGATGCTGCCAGCCGCCGATACGGTCGATCCAGGTCGGTACCTCGAAACTCGCGATTGCTGCATCGCTGGGCCGGGAGCGGGCAGTGCGCTCGCCCGACTCGTTTGCCGATGATGACGGCGTGGACGCCTCGTCAGCTGGCTTGTTCTCGGTATCGCTCATTCGATTTTCGCCCATTTGTAGATCAGCAACGAGACGATGAACATCACGGGGATGAACACGAACAGCCAGGAACGCATCCACGACGGCCCGAACGGGATCACCTCGAGCGTCGGCAGTTCGATATGGACTTGGTCGACAGGGGCATCGTCCGGTAGATAACCGAGCGGATTCTCGGCCAACCAATGCCACCAGGGTTGCTTGGTGACGATGCCGACCGGCGCGCTCATCTCGATGTCGGCGATGGCACCGCCATCGTCACTTACGAGCAGATGGGCGGGGGCGACATCGGATTGCCAGTCGGTTTGAACGCCTTCCGGCACGGTCTGGATGACGGGCGGTTGGCCATCAGCCGGCAGGGTACGCCCATAGTTCGTCTCGGCCCAGAGCAGCAGCGCGAGCAGGGGCAGGATCGCCAGCAGGGTGCCGGGCACGACCAGGCCGACATGGCGAAAGGCGCTGACGAACTGGGCCTTGATCAACGGGCCGGCATCGGCAAAATCGCCGTCGAACTCGTTGAGCTGACGTCGCGCATCCTTGGCTTCGCGCTTGGCCGTGCCGATACGCGATTGCGGCGACAGCGCCTTGTAAAGAAACATGGTGAGCAACGCGCCCACCGTCGCCCA
This sequence comes from Salinisphaera dokdonensis CL-ES53, assembly GCF_040361215.1. Taxonomy (NCBI): domain Bacteria; kingdom Pseudomonadati; phylum Pseudomonadota; class Gammaproteobacteria; order Salinisphaerales; family Salinisphaeraceae; genus Salinisphaera; species Salinisphaera dokdonensis. The sequence continues at coordinate 70,595 of NZ_APND01000003.1, read as the reverse complement.
GATAGCCAGCCGCGCGGCCGCGGGCAAGACATTCGCCATGGCCGCATCGATCAGATCGAATAGCGGCGCGGGCAGGTCAAAAAGCCCCATCGACTCTCTCCAGAGAAAACGACGCCGCCGCCCAACCGTGAACGGCGGGCGGGCGACAACGCCGAATAGGAATTACGGGTTGGACGAGTGCTCTTGTGAGCTGTCACTGGCGTCGCGGTTCTGCTGCGTGCCCTGGCTTGCGGCCGCGGCCTTGGCCTCTTCCCGCTTGCGCCGGCGCATACGCCGGATCGGCCAGAGGATGACGAACAGCAGCGCGGCACCGATCGCGGCGACCACGCCCCAGAGGGCGCCCAGCAGGCTCAGGCCGGCACCGGGGCCGACATAGGCCTGGGCGGCAGCAAAAGGAGCCAGCATCAATGCAGCGGCGAGGCCGGTGCGTATCAGCGGTTTCGTCTGTTGTTTGTTCAGGTCAGTCATGACGTTGTCCTCTCAGGGGTTCTGAATACGGTTACGGAATTCCGGCTCGAAGTCCTCGGCCTGCAGGCGCTGGCCCGACGAGACGACGGGAATATGCTGATCCTTGTCGCCGGCGCGTTTGGGATTGAAGAACTCCCAGACGATGTCGCCGTCGCGGGTGACTTCGAACAGGCGGCCGCCGTCGGATTCGGTAATCAGCCGGTTGCCGTTCGCAAGCGTGATGATCTGGCCGCGCAGACGACTGGCGAACGGGTGTTCCTTATCGCCCTGGTAGCGCCAGACGATCTCCTCGCTTTCAGGATCGACTTCCAGCGCACGGGTCATGTTGTCGGCCTGGAAATGGCCATAGTTGTCGAACAGGGTGAAGTTGCCGTTCGGCAGGGCGCGCGCCGAGTGCTGGCCGAGCCAGGAGCCACTCATCGCCCAGGTCAGCTGGCCGGAATCCAGGTCGATCAGTGCCGGCGTGCCGGGATGACGGAAAGACACCAGTACCTGATTGCCGCGGCCCTTGGCCGGGCCAAAGGATTGCGCCAACTCGTCGTCGATGAACTGGATGCTGTTGGTGTGCAGCGGGTCCTCGACGGCGAAATGCGCGATATTCGTCAGCAGCGGCTGAAAGCGCGATTCGTAGAACGCCTCGAACAGCGGAATCTTGCTCTGTTCTTCCCCGGTCTCGCCGTCGAGCACGACCGCGTAGTCGTCCAGGAACGGCTTCGCGAGTGCCGGGAAGTCGTCGAACGTCTTGTCGGAGAAGGCGTGCGTGAGCAGCACGATCCGGCCGTCCGGCGTGATATCGAAGTCGTGGTGTGCGGCGCCGTGATATTTCCAGATCACGTTCGAGTCCGCGTCGAGCCGGACCATGCCGTAACCCCACGGCGTATCGCCCGCGGTGATATAGATGGCGAGCAGATCCCCGTTCGGGTACATGATCGCCTTGCGCCAGTACATCAAACCGTCGTCCTGGGCGCCTCGGCCAGCCGGATTGGTCGACCACAGCTTGCTGTAAGGCAGGGTCCAGCTATGAACCTCGTTGCCTTCCATGTCGATCAGTGATGCGCTGGGGCCGCCGCCCGAGGTATAGAGCGTATAGCCCTGATAGGCGCGCTCGGCGTCGTGAATGGTCGTGCCACGGCGCTCGCTGCGCGCGATGCGCCATTGATCGGTCTGGGTATACGGATCGTCGATCGAATCCTGTACCAGCAGGGCATGCCCGGCCTTGTACGCATCGTTGACGAATTCATAGGGGAAGACCTTGGCGAGCACGACCATGGTGCCGCCAAGAAAGGCGAGAAAGAGACACGCCACGAAAAACGCCGTAAACCCGACGCGATCCGCATTATCCATTGTTGAACCCTTGTTCCAGGGCCCCATACACCGGCTTCGGGTTTGAAGCGCGGCGCCCTCGGCTCTGTTAGGACATTAGCATTTTTCTCAAGTTCACGTTAGCGAAACATCATCGTGATGATGGCGTCGCTGTTGGGATCGACGGCCGGAAAATGTATTCGACTACGGCGAGATAGCGGCTGAAACTAGTTCGGGTCGACACGAATATAGACCGCATTGCCGGACTGGCCATCGTCTGTTTCGCCACCGATAGGCGTCCATTGGCGTCGCGGCAGGAGCAGCTGTGTCTGCATGCTCTGCGAGCCGTCGGCGGTGGCATAGGTGAGCTCGATCGAGACCGTGATATCGCTGCCGGACCCCGCATCGAAGCCATAGTCGAGGCGCGCATCGCGGGTGGCGATACGGCCGGCGTCGCGGGCGGCAACAGAAAATTCAAGCCGTCGCGGTTTGGGCGTCGCGGTGCTATCCGGCGCCGCGTTCATGCCATAGCGGATCTTGACCGTGAACGGCTTGGACGGCGCGGCGCCGGCAGCGCTCTGGGCCAGAGCGGTAAGCGGCGCACAGATCAGCGCCAGCCCCAGAAGCAGGGCGACGCGCGTGGACGTGGACATGCTCATCGCCCTATCTCCTGCAGCCGCGGCTGCGGTGGTGCTTATCGGCCCGCGCGGCGTGTCCGGTGCGGTCACGTCAACGCGCGTTCTCCGGTTATAGCACGGGCCCGATCGCGCCGTGACCGCGGTTCAGCGTGTTGCGGGCTCGGCTGCGCGGTGGGCGCTCGCGCCCTCGGCGGTGAGGGCGAGCAGGCGATCGGAAAGCACGGCCAGCAGGGCGCCGTAGAGCGGCAGGAACAGGCACAGGCTGATCAGCAGCTTGAAGACGTAGTCCACACAGGCAATTTCGAACCAGTGTTCGGCCATGAACGGGTTCGACGACGCCACAAAGGCGATCGAGAAGAACAGCAGCGTATCCAGTGCGTTGCCGATGATCGTTGAGGCCGCTGGCGCGACCCACCAGCGCGGCAATGCGCGCAGGCGCCGGAACACCCCGATATCGAGCAGCTGGCCGAACAGATAGGCACAGAAACTGGCGAGCGCAATCCGCGCGACCGCGCCATTGAACTCGCCAAGCGCGCCGAAGCCGGCAAAGCGCCCGTCGACATAGAGCACAGAGAACAGATACGACACCAGCAGTGCCGGGCCCATCACCGCGAACACGATCCGGCGCGCGGTCGCCGCACCGAAGATGCGTACCGTCAGGTCGGTCGCCAGAAAGATGAACGGAAAGCTGAAAGCGCCCCAGGTGGTATGCCAGCCGAACAGCGTGAACGGCAGTTGCACCAGATAATTGCTGGCCGCAATCACGACGATATGCAGCACGGCGAGGGCGATGACGACGCGACGCCACTGGGCGTCGGAAAGCGCGGACATGGGCATGACCTTTTTAATGACGGGGTGAGGGAACCCGTGGACACGGTGTTACGCGAGCGTGCGCAGGATACTAGGTCGTGTTCTCGGCGTCTGCCGGTGGGTCATAAGCGCCTGAAGCGATGGCCTCCAGTTCTGCGTAGAGATCGGCCTCGGCGTGGATGCTGCGCAGGATCCAGTACAGGCCGCTGAGCGTGCGCATGAGAAACACCAGCTCCGGCGCGGCGTTGAACAGCTTCCAGTGGCGCAGCGACTTGCGGATTTCACCTCGGATGGACTCGATCAGGCCGTCGTCTGTGAATACGTACGCGGCGTTGTCGCGCAGCGGGCCGAGCGACGCGGCCGCATGCCCGGCATAGATCTCGGTATAGAGTTCGCTGTGCCGGGACCAGCTGTTCGGCGGCACGACGCCAAGACGCTCGAGGGCCGAGTGGACGTCTTCCCAGCGGCTTTCCAGCGCGGCCGCGACCACGTCGCGCAGACCGGCGCGGGTCTCGATGTCCAGACGCTTCACGCAGCCGAAGTCGTAGAGCGCGACCTCGCCGTTTTTCGTTACGCCGAAATTGCCCGGGTGCGGGTCGGCGTGCAGCACGCCGTGGGTGAATACCTGGCGGTTGATCGCGCCGACGATCGCATGCCCGAGATCTGACGGCGCTTCGCCGATCGGTGCGGACGGCACGTGTTGGGTCACGAGCACCGAGTCCGCGCACAGCTCGGGCACCGGTTCAGGCAGCACGAAACGGGGCAGGCCAATGGCGCGCAGCGATTCGAGGTTGCGTAGCTCGTGGCGGTAGTCGGTTTCTTCGATGAAGCGCTCGCGCAGTTCATCGAGCACGGCATCGATATCGCTGCCGCGGATGGGCAGAAACCGCGACAGCTTGAGCAGCCGACCGAGATTGGCGATATCGGCATCCACGGCGTCCGCGACGCCGGGATAGCGGATCTTGACCACCACATCGCGTCCGTCGGTCAACCGAGCGCGGTGGACCTGGCCAATGGATGCCGCAGCGAGCGCTTCTTCGTCGAGTTGCTCGACTTGGGCCCGCTGCTCGTCGCTCCAGGCGGCATCGAGTACCGGCTCGAGACGCTCGAAGGCCCAGGGCTCGGCGTTACGCTGCAGACGCGCGAGCTGTTCGGCTAGTTGCTCGGGCAGGAAATCCTGATACTGGGAGGCGATCTGGCCGAGCTTCATCGCTGCGCCCTTGAGCCCGCCGAGCGTGTCGAACCAGTCCTGTCCGGTTTTCTGCCAGCTTTTGGCGCGGTCGTAGCCCGGCAGCGTATGCAGCGCGCTGCGCCCGAGGCTGCGTACGCCCGCGCCGATGATGCGGCGCCGGCGGGTGCGTTGTTCGTCCTTATCCGAAGCCATGAACCGGAATATCGCTCTCGTTGCGAAGCCAGCCGTAAAGCGCCTGCGCGTCGCTCGGGCGCACCTGGGTATTCGGGAGCACGGCGGTCGGATGCGGGGTGCGGTCGAGGAAGAACTCGCCCTGGCAATGCTTGGCAGCCTCCGCTGCCCCCAGCCAGACAGCGGTATCGGCGCCCATACGCGCATCACGCAGGAAGCGGCCCATCACCTTGTCGAATCCCGGCAGCGATTTTGTCACCCCCGGCGTGGCCGCCCAGCCGGGATGCATGGCGTTGAACTGCACGCCGGCGTCGCCGTAGCGGCGCGCCCAGTGACGGGTGACGGCGACCAGCCCGCGCTTGGCGCGGGCGTAGGCATTGTTGGCGCTGTAGCTCGATTTCTCGAAGTTAAGGTCCCCGAGTACCAGCGGCTGCAGGTACATGCCGCCGCTAGACATGTTCACCACACGCCCGCCGGCGGCGATGAGCGTGCCCATGAGCGTTTCCGTGAGCACGAATGGCGCGACCAGGTTGATCGCGAGCGTGCGTTCGAAACCGTCGTCGGTAAGCGCATGCGTATCGAACATCGCGCCGGCGTTGTTGACCAGCACGTCGATATGCGGGAACTGAGCGGCCAGACGTTCGCCGAGTGCGCGGGTCTGCGCGACGTCGACCAGGTCGGCTTGTTCGGTATGGATACGCGCGATATCGCCGCCGGCGAAGTCGTGCACGGCTTGGCGCGAGGCGGCGAGCTTGTCCGCGTCGCGGCCGACCAGCACAACGGTCGCGCCCAGGCGCGCGTATTCGCAGGCGATCGCTTCGCCGATGCCGCTGGTCGCGCCGGTGACAACAACAACGCGGTCGTCCATGAACTCGCTGTGCGATTTGTCATCCAACGCGAGGTAGCCGCGCTCGGTAAACGTCGGCGCTGCGAGGATCATGCTGCGATCGGCCGCGTAGCTCGGCCAGCTCTGACGCGGCGGCTCGGACTTGATCGTCAACGCGTCAGCCAGGCCGGCGACGGCCTTGCGCCCGACGCGCTTGAACAGCGGGCGTGCCACGGTCTGGCTCAGCCGCAACACGCCGGAAAGCTGGAAATCCGCGCGATAGTCGATTTCGGCACCGCCGGAAGCGCCGGACGAGATAGCGATCGTCTCGGTCGAGCGGATGCCGTTGCCGTGCATCTCGAGCTCGATACGCGTATCCGCCTCTAGCGCGGTAATGCGATAGCGCAGTGTGGAGCGGCGTCCGAACAGGCTGACCGTGACATCGAATTCGCTGCCTACCGCCGGCGTGCCAGGCGTGATCTTCGCGGCGCGATAGACGCCCGGGTCCCATTGCTCACAGGTGGAGAAGTCCAGCAGGTAGCGATAGCAGTCGGCCGCGCTGCGGGCGACACGAACGGTTTCATGGAGTCGGATCATTGAAGAACAGTTGCGACCAAAGTCGAGTAGTACGCCAGTTTGTGCAGTGCGGTTGAGCACTGCAACTGTCATCGCGCTGTCAGGTAAACGTCACGCTCGTGAAGTGCGCCCCCGGTAGGTTCTTGGTCGCCTTTGACCGATCAACCTGAGGGGGAACCATGACCACGACGCAACCCGTCTGGCGACGACTTGTGCTGCTTGCACTTCTGACCGCCAGTATCGCCGGCTGTTCCAGCAGCGACGGCGACGATAACGACAACGATTCCGGCGACATGGACAACGCTGCGCCGGCCTACCGGCTGCAGCTGCTGCATTTCGCCGATATGGACGGCTCGACCGCCGCGCTCGACTATGTGTCGAATTTCTCGAGCCTGGTCAACGCCTTTGCCAGCGACGAGGATCTGGCGGACAACACGCTCGTACTCAGCTCCGGCGACAACTTCATTCCCGGCCCGCGATTTTTCGCGGCCGGCGTGGATAACGACGACACACGCGGGGCACTCGGCGTGGCCGGCAACGGCCGCGGCGATATCGTATTCGTGAACGCCTTCGATACCGCCGCCGCTGCGGTCGGAAACCATGATCTGGACCAGGGTACCGAGGCGTTTGCCGATATTATCGCTGCCGATGGCGATTACCCCGGCGCCGCCTTCCCTTATCTGTCGACCAATCTGGATTTCTCTACTGATGCCAGTCTGTCGGGCCTGATCGTGGCCGACGGCCTGCCGACAAGCGACGGCGCCGGCAGCGTTTCGGGCTCCGCCACCGTCGAGATCGGCGGCGAGACCATCGGTCTGGTCGGCGCGAGCACGCCGGCCCTGGCGAGCCTCACCTCGACGGGCGGCATCACCGTGTCGCCGAGCGGCTTCAGCATGGACGAGTCCGGCTACGACGCGCTGGCCGCCGAGATCCAGCCCGCGATCGATGCGCTCGTGGACGCCGGTATCGACAAGATCGTGCTCATGGCCCACATGCAGCAGATCGCGATCGAGAAAGCACTTGCCACGCGTCTGAACGACGTCGACATCATCATTGCCGGCGGGTCCAATACGCTGCTCGCGGACAGCAACGATGTCCTGCGCGACGGTGAGATGGCCGCCGACACCTATCCGTTGTCCTTTGACGGACCGGACGGCACGCCCACGCTGGTCGTCAACGTGGACGGCGACTACAAATACCTCGGCCGTCTGGTCGCGGATTTCGACGATGCCGGCGTGCTGATCACTAGCACGCTGGATGCCGCCGAAAACGGCGCCTGGGCGTCGACCGATGCCGTGGTCGAGATGCTCGGCAATCGCGGTCTGGATACGACGGCGAACCCGGACGTGCTCGACGTGCAATCCGCACTGCAGACCGTGCTCGCCGATCAGGACGGCAACGTGCAGGGCATCACCGACGTCTATCTGGACGGCCGGCGTACCCAGGTGCGTACCGAAGAGACCAATCTCGGCGATCTCACCGCCGATGCCAATCTTTATTACGCCCGTCTGGCCGAGCCCGGCGTGCAGGTCTCGCTCAAGAACGGCGGCGGTATTCGTGACGATATCGGCCAGGTGGTCGTGCCGCCGGGTTCGAACGACGCCGAGCCGGAATTTCGACCGCCGCAGGCTAACGACTCGATCGGCAAGCCGGCCGGCGGCGTGTCGCAGTTCGATATCGCCGGCTCGCTGCGTTTCAACAACAGCCTGACGCTGATCACGGTCACCGCCGCCGAGCTGCGCGACATCATGGAACACGCGGTCGCGGCCACCACCGAAGGCGCCACGCCGGGCCAGTTCCCACAGATCGGCGGCATGCGGATCGCGTTCGATGCCGACGAGACCGCCCGGACCGGCGGCCAGATGAATCTCGGTGCGGCCACCACGGGCAGCCGAATCCGCAGCCTGGAAGTCATCGACGACGCCGGTACGGCCACCGATACGATCGTTGCCAACGGCGTGCTGCAAGGCGATTCAAATCGTGGCATCCGCATGGTGCTGCTGGCCTTCACTGCGGCCTGCGTGGCCGGCGACAACTACGATGCCGGCACCCAGGAATGCGGCGATGCCTATCCGCTGATGAGCCTGGCCGATCCGCAACGCGTGGATCTCGACCCCGCTACGGCGACGGATCCGTCGCTGGTGAGCACGGACTACGATCCGGGCCTGGCGTCATTCGCCGACAGCGGTACCGAGCAGGACGCCCTGGCCGAACATCTGCGGGCGCTCTACAACCCGGACAACGGGGGTATGGCGTACGCACAGGTAGAAACGGCCGCCGCGGACGACACGCGTATCGTCAATCTGAAGGCCCAGCGCGACGCGCCCTAATCGTCGTCTAGGCTGGACGGACAGGCCGGGCTGGCAGCAGCGCGGCCTTTTTCATGCGCGGACTTCGAACGAAACGATAGACTCGAAGCATGAATGTCTTCGATCGCATTTACGCGCTGCACAAGCAGCTCGCCGGCGCGCGCCGGCCGATCCCCAAGGCCACGCTGGAAGAACGCCTCGAATGCTCGCCGGCTACGGTCAAGCGCATCATTCGGGACATGCGGCTGTATCTCGACGCGCCGATCGAGTACGACCGCGAGTACAACGGCTATTACTACGCTCGCGATGCCGACGACGAGAGTACCGACGAAGCCGCGAGCGGCCATTTCGAGCTGCCCGGGCTGTGGTTCAACGCCTCGGAGCTGGTCTCGCTGCTGGCCATGGATCAGCTGCTCGAAACCGTGCAGCCGGGCCTGCTCGCGCTCGATCTCGCGCCGGTACGCAAGCGCCTGGAGCGGATTCTCGAAAGCCGGGCGATGGGCACGGGCGAACTGTCGCGACGCACGCGTATTCTGCGCGCCAGCGCGCGTCGGCCAGGGCCGGCCTTTGCCGACGTGGCCAGCGCCATGGCGATGCGACGCCGGCTCACGATTCGCTACCACGGCCGCGCGCGCGATACCGAAAGCGAGCGCACCGTGTCGCCGCAGCGGCTGATCTATTACCGCGACAACTGGTATCTCGATGCCTGGTGTCACGACGCCGAGGGCCTGCGCAGTTTCTCGCTGGACCGTATCCGCCACGCGCAGGCACGCGAGGCCGCGGCGATCGAGATGGACGAGGACGCGCTGGAAGCCGAACTCGGGGGCGGCTACGGCATCTTCTCCGGCGCGCCAGCCAATACCGCGGTGATCCGGTTTAGTGCGCGCGCGGCGCGCTGGGTCGCGGACGAGCAATGGCACCCGGATCAGCAGGGCGAGTCGCTAGACGATGGTGGCTATGAACTGCGCGTGCCGTATTCGGCCTCGGCCGAACTGTTGGCCGACGTGCTGGCCTACGGCCCGGACGCCGAAGTGATCGCGCCCCTCGAGCTGCGTGCCGCGGCGGCCGACCGCCTGCATGCGGCCGCCGCCCAATACGGCGCCAACGCGAAATAATGTAAATTCATACAGCTCAGGGTCGTCTAATGACCCACCGGCCGCGCCACCCTGTACCCACGTTGAAAACAGGGAGTGACCGATGAGCATGACCACCGCCCAACGACTGATCCATCCGGCCCGTGCCGCACTGCTGCAGGCGGCCCAGGCCGAGCGCCGTGGCCTGACCCGCGCGCTGGCCATCGAAGCCGACTGGCGTTTTCACGACGGCCCCGAATGGGCCGCACAGTACTGGGCAGCCTTCGGCGACCTGCGTCGCGATGCCGAAACCGCCCACGACATGCAGGTCGCCGCCAGTGCCGCGCCGCGCCGCGACTGGACGGCGCTCGCGCCGGTCGAATCCGACCAGGCCCGTGCGATCTTTCGTGCCTTGCTTGCAGCGCTGCATCCGGACGTGGCGCCCAAGGCCGCCGCCGAAGATACGGCCGGGCTCTGGTCGCTGGCCGTGCTGGCTTATCGTGCCGGCGATGCCGCCCGGCTACGGGAATTGCTGACACGGGCGCGTGACAATGCGGCATCGGCCCGTCTGCCGAATGAAATCGTCGCGCTGCGCCAGGAACATGACCGTCTGCGCGCTCTGCGCGAGCAGGCCGATCGGCGTCTGGCCGAGTTGAGCCAGCAGTTCCCGTTCTGCCTGCGCAACCAGCTGGCCGACCCCGCCTGGGTACGTCGTCAGCGTCTGGGGCTGCGCCAGGTCATTGCCATGGCGCAGCCGCCGCGCTCGCGTGCCCGGGGAGAGGCCGACGCGCGCAAGCAGGTATCCTGAGCGGCTGGTCGATTTTGCAATGAAGTGCCCCGCCCATGGCCCAGGCCGAACAGCATCGTCTCGATCTCGGCGACGAGGACTTGCAGACCCGCGCCGAGCGCGAGACCGCGTACTGGATCGAACGCGCCCGCGAGATCACCGGCGTCAGCGCGCGGCGGCTGCCGGTGCCCGCGGTCGCCTTCGATCTGCGCGGCCGCTCGGCGGGGCAGGCGATCTTTGCGCGCCGCAGTCGGGATTGCCGGATTCGTATCAACGCCGCGCTGCTGGATTCGCATCCACAGGAAATGCTTGCCGAGACGGTGCCGCACGAAGTCGCGCACGTCGTCATCTACCGGCTCTATGGCCGCCGCGCAAAACCGCACGGCAGGGAGTGGAAAGCGCTCATGCGCGCCTTCGGCGTCGACCCTGCGCCGTGCCATACGCTGCCGACCGAACCGGTACGTCAGCTCAAGCGGTTTCGCTACGAATGCGCCTGCGATGAAGACGCCTGGCTCACCAGCATTCGCCACAAGCGTGCACAGAAAGGCACCGACTATGTCTGCCGGCGCTGTGGCCAGAAGCTTCGTTTAGTAGACGGAGGCGTCAGCGAGTTAACGTGAGGCTCTGGCTCCCAAAATGCCACTGCAAAGGGGTTGCCCACCTGTAGCTAACGCTATTCTTACGAGTGCGGCTTATTGTTGCTCGTTAGATAGCGGTCCGCCTCTAATGAACAGTTAAACGCTGCCGTAGAGCACTTCATTTCGTGCTTCCCAGTATGTGCTGAGATTGAATTCAGTTTTAATAATTAATTCAATGATCCGCTCAAGAGAGTCTTTAGAGAACTGCACGTATTCCTGCTGCATGCCAGTTTTAGACATCTTGAGTCTAACGAAAGTATAACCTTCGTCATCAGTAGCTTGCCAATTTGCATGCACTACTAAATTTCGCAACCGGCCGCATTCCTTCAAATCTTGTATAAGGCTCTCATAGCCCTCTATCGGTTGTTGACTGGCTACATGAAAGTCGTCGCAAAATCTTTTGAATAGCTCAATTTTTGAATTATAGTTCATTTTGTTAAGAACTATTAATCCCGTCGAATCTGTCCGATCCGTAAAATTCTCACAAAGGATGGAGTCAAGCCAACTTTCTAGAGAATTGAAGTACATCACGATGAGGCCGATGGAAGGCAGGGCATTGTCGATGTATTCCTCGGCTTTTTCCTCGTCTTCAACTTCATGATAGAGATGCTGAATAAAGTTTTTAAGTTTAGTTTTCATCATCCCTAGCAACTCTAAAGTGATATTGACGCTAGCATTCTAGGCATTCGATAGGCGGCCAACCCAGTCGCGCACGAACTGTTCGGCGGTTCGACCGCTGCGCGAGCCGCGCGCCAGCGCCCACTGCAGAGCGGCACGTTCCCAGGGCGCGTCGACACCGATCTCGGCCTCGATATCACGCGCGGCGAGATGCTTGGCCGCGATCGCCAGATAGTTCGCCTGGTCGAACGGATAGAACGACAGCCACAGACCGAAGCGCTCGGACAGGGAAATCTTCTCTTCGACGGCTTCGCCGTGATGAATCTCGCCGTCGATCTGCTGCGCGGCTTGGTTTTCGGACTGGTACTCGGGCAGCAGGTGACGCCGGTTCGAAGTGGCATAGATCACCACGTTCTCAGGTGCGGCGGCCAGCGAGCCGTCGAGGACGGCCTTGAGTGCCTTGTAGCTGCCGTCGCCGGCCTCGAACGACAGATCGTCCGAGAACACCACGAACTTTTCCGGACGATCGGCCAGGATGGCGACGAGATCCGGCAGATCGACCAGCCGGTGGGCCGGCACCTCGACAACGCGCAGGCCTTCGTCGGCGAACGCCGGCAGCAGCGCTTTCACGAGCGACGACTTGCCCGAGCCGCGCGAGCCCCAGAGCAGGGCATTGTTGGCTGGCAGACCGGCCACGAACTGGCGCGTGTTGGCGACCAGCCGCTGTTTCTGGGTCTCGATGCCGTGCAGGCGTTCCAGCGGCAGGGCAATGGGCGAGTCGATCGCTTGCAGGCGCCCGTCGTCGCGCCAGCGAAACGCCAGCGCGGACCAGTCGATATCGCCGCCGACCGCGCGTCGTTCATCGGCAAGCCGGGCTTCCTGAGCGTCCGCGATCCGGGCGAGTTGGGTCGCGATGGTTTCCAAGGTGTCTGCATCGTGCATCCGGCCAGTGTAGCCAATACACCCCGGCGCCTGCAGTGCCGCAGTTGCAGTACAGGCGTGGCCGATCACGATTTCATCGCGCCGGATTCGATCGTGTGCGGGTTGTCGTCGAGCTGTCACAGCCGCGGTTCAGGCTATGCGCCCAACAGGATGAGAACGGCGCCGGCGCGCTTATTTTCACGGTATATCGCAGCCATCTGAAGACGAGATTTGCGCACGTCGAGCGTGCCGTTCGACGCCTCCATCCGCCGGTACAACAACTTTCAGGTAGCCCCATGATCACGAATTCGGAACTACGGCCGTATGAACTGGAAGCTTTTCTGGCCCGGATGGCGCGGCGCTATTTCAGCGCGGATGCGTTATCGGATAGCGAGTCGCCCGAGCGTATCGCCGCGCGGGTGATGTCGGCCGGCACCTATCGCGACGTCTGCGAATTGGTGGACCTTGCCGGGCGTGCCTATCTGGTGCATGTGTTTATCACCGCGCCATACCACTGGTTCTCTCAGCCAGCACGTGAGTACTGGCAGCGCCATCTCAAGCTCGGGCCGCCGGTGCCACGTACGTCGCGTGAAAAGCACGGCACGCGCGGCGGGGCGTTCCCGCCGACTGCCATGGCCACCGAGGTGACGCCCGTGGCGCGTCTGCACTGATAGGGCTTTCCACAGTTGGCGTGAACAACCCTGTGGATAGTGTGACGCGGTGGCCGCACAGCATGGCTGGGTGCGCGTTGCCCAATATTTGACCAGCGCCCGGGCCGGGCGGCTTTACGATGGATCGCCGGCGGAAGCGAAACAGACCGTATAGCCACGGCCTTCGTCTAGCGTGTGATCTCAAACACCAACGGCAGGAGATCGTGATTGCCGTTTGCCCGCGTGAAGCCGGGGATTGCACCGCGGGCACAGCCCGCCGATAGGCGCAGCATGCGCGTGCGATTCTTCGCGTGAATAAAGGCCGCCTCGCGGTCGGTGACGTCGTAGAGAGACGCCACGCCGAGCTAGAGTCCGGCGATCGTTCGCCAGGCGGCGCAGTCCACGGGCGCCCGGCTAGTCGCCGGCGCCATGGCGAGGGGAGCACTAATACGCTTTGATCCGAGGCGCGCTCTTCCTGGCAGGTTTCAACAAAGACGCGCCCGAACGGTGCATGCGAACCGGGGCAGTTAGCTGCCTTGCGGCATTGTTACGTCGCGGAGCGTGTAGATCTCGCGCTCGCGCAGTTTTTTCTTTTTCTTCTTCTGCTCGTACATGACCTCATCGGCACGTTTGAGCAGGCTGCTGAAACTTTCCTTTCGATCCGCGCTGCTCGTTGCGGCGCCGAGGCTGAAGCTGATCTCGTACGGGCGATCGCCCTGGGCGTTGCGGGCTTTCGTGCGCTCGGCAAGGCGATGGATCGCCCGGTTCGCCGCGGCTTCGTCCGCGTGGATGACCACGGCGAACTCGTCGCCACCCACGCGCGCGACGATATCCGCGCCGCGGAACGTTTCCACCAGAAGGCGCGCCACGTCGATGATGAATTCGGAGCCGGCATCGTGGCCAAGCGCGTCGTTCGTCTGCTTGAGGCCGTCCAAGTCAGCGAACATGACGGTCAACGGTGTCTTGTTGCGTTGCGCTTCACGCATGGACTGACTGCCCAGCAGTTCGAAGCCGCGCCGGTTGGCGACGCCGGTCAGGGCATCCGACAGCGACATATCGCGCAGTTCGCGCTCGAGGTCGTTGATGCGCTGTGCCGCCACGATAAGCAGCAGGAAAAAGATGAAGGACGTGCCGGCTGCGGTCATCGCGGACGCATAGGCCATCTCGACCCAGCCCATCCAGTTCGCATACTGGCCGCCGAGTACGAGCAGAAAAGGTAGAACCAGAGCGAACGGAAAAATGACGCGCGCGATCTGGCTGCCGATACCGATACCAACGAGCACCGAGAAATAACCCGACTCCGAGCGCCGGCCGATCGCCACGCAGGTCAGTAGCCCCATGCACAGCAGCGTATGGGGCGAAGCACGCGTTTCCAGCGACTGGCCGACCAGCCGTGCGGCATCGAAACAGTAGCCGGACAGTACGATCAGCGTGAACATGATCAGGCCCATCGTAAGGGCATCGACGAAAGGTGAAAGCGGTTTCGTGCGCGCAGTGATCTGAAGCGCGACGAAACCCAACGCCAGCAGATAGGCCGCACTCTGGATCGACATCAGCCCGGGGCGCGCGGAACCTGTGTCGGGCGCGAGCAGCGCTTCGAGACCGATATTCCAGCCGACCAGGTGGCGGGCAAGCGCCGATAGCGCAATAAGCATGACGACAGCGGCGAGCGCCATGCTGGTTTGCTGCTGTATACGACTGCGCCGGGGCTGTGACAGAACGAGGCTGGTCGCGCCGAGCATGAGTGCGAGGGCTGTATTCGCCTTCATCACATTCCAGCCGGATGGCAGCAGCGAGGCAAGGGCGGGAATGAGCCAGGCGAGCAACACCACCGCGGTCACGATCACGGCAGCCAGTGCGGCCAGAACCTCCAATCGCATCAATATCGCGACCAGCTTGAGGTTCGGCTCGCTGGAGGCTTTATGCAGTTGGTGGGTTTTCATCAACAGCCTTCATGAATGCGTCATTTAACGATCGGCAACAGTCGAGTAGACGACTGGATTTTTACGCGCCAGAGCTTTGCTGACCGCGCTACGTCCTTGAATAGGCAAGGCTCAAGCCGATGTCGCTACTGGCTTACTATAAACCGAACTGCTGTTCGGTGTTTTTTGCCATGGGCGCGGCGTGCGCTCTGGCTTGAAGATTTCTTACGCCGCAACAAAAAAGCCCCCGATCCAAGACCGAGGGCTTTGATTCTCTACATCTGAAGTCGATCAGGCCAGCTTGCGATGCTTGGCCTTGGACGAGCCTTCGGCGGCATTGCCGAGTCGGCGTTTTCGATCGGCTTCGAAGTCCTGGTAGTTACCTTCGATGAATACCACCTCATCGTCCTCGAAGGCGAGGATATGAGTCGTGATGCGGTCGAGGAACCAGCGGTCATGCGAGATGACCAGCGCGGCACCGGGGAACTCCAGCAGGGCTTCTTCGAGCGCGCGCAGGGTCTCGACGTCCAGATCGTTGGTCGGTTCGTCGAGCAGCAGGGTATTGCCGCCTTTCTGCAGCAGCTTGGCCAGCTGCAGTCGGTTGCGCTCACCGCCGGAGAGTTCCGAAACGCGCTTCTGCTGATCGCCGCCCTTGAAGTTGAAGCGGCCTATATAGGCGCGCGACGGGATCTCGTAGTTGCCGATCTGCAGGATGTCCTGACCGTTCGACACTTCCTCCCACACGGTCTTGGACGAATCCAGTTCCTCGCGGGACTGACGCACATAGGCCAGGTCGACCGTCTCGCCGACCCGGATCTCGCCGGAATCCGGCTCTTCCTCACCGTTGAGCATGCGGAACAGCGTGGTCTTGCCGGCGCCGTTGGGGCCGATGATGCCCACGATCGCGCCCTGCGGGACCTTCAGCGACACGTCTTCGTAGAGCGTGCGATCACCGTAGGACTTGGTGACGTTGTTCATCTCGAACACGAGATCGCCCAGACGCGGACCCGGCGGGATATAGATCTCGTTGGTCTCGCTACGCTTCTGGTATTCCTTGGACTGCAGCTCCTCGAACTGCTTCAGGCGCGCCTTGGACTTGGACTGGCGGCCCTTGGCATTGCTGCGCACCCATTCCAGCTCGGCCTTGATGGCCTTCTGGTGGGCATCCTCGGATTTCTGTTCGCGCTCGAGGCGCTTGTCCTTCTGTTCCAGCCAGGAGGAGTAGTTGCCTTCCCAGGGGATGCCGTGGCCGCGGTCGAGCTCCAGGATCCAGCCGGCGACGTTGTCCAGGAAGTAGCGATCATGGGTGACCGCTACGACGGTGCCGGGGAAGTCCTTGAGGAAGCGCTCCAGCCAGGCGACCGATTCGGCGTCGAGATGGTTGGTGGGCTCGTCGAGCAGCAGCATGTCGGGCTTGGACAGCAGCAGCCGGCATAGCGCCACACGACGGCGCTCACCGCCGGACAGCTTGGAAACCTCGGCTTCCCACGGCGGCAGGTTCAGCGCCTCGCCGGCGCGATCCAGCGTGTTGTTGATCTCCCAGCCGTCGGCGGCGTCGATGGCTTCCTGCAGTTCGGCCTGCTCGGTAAGCAGGGCATCGAAGTCCGCATCGGGCTCGGCAAAGGCTTCGCTGATTTCGTTGAAGCGCGCCAGTTTCTCGGCGATATCGCCCAGGCCTTCCATCACGTTGCCGCGCACGTCCTTGGATTCGTCGAGCTGCGGCTCCTGGGGCAGATAGCCGATGTTGATGCCGGGCATCGGACGGGCTTCGCCTTCGATTTCCTTGTCGATGCCCGCCATGATGCGCAGCAGCGTGGACTTGCCGGCGCCGTTGTAGCCGAGCACGCCGATCTTGGCGCCCGGGTAGAACGACAGATGGATATCGCGCAGGATGTGCTTCTTCGGCGGCACGACCTTGCCGACGCCATTCATCGTGAAGATGTATTGAGCCATGGTTACGCGGCCTTGGTGGTGAAAAGAGCGCCAGTGTAAGCCAACTGCCGCGTGGACTGAATGCCGCAGCCTTGGAATACGCCCGCTACAGCGGCGCGCAAAATAACCTTATGACCGATCGATCTAAGAGTGCGCCTTTAAAATAACGAGAACGCGCCTATCATCTGGCGTATTCGCACACGCGCGACGGCCCAATTTCAAGCCATTTGCCGTGTACACGGCCAAAGGAACGAGGAACAGCACATGCAAGTCGATGTCGCAAAAGCCAACGCCGAGCTCGAAGGCAAGCATCCCAAGGAAATCGTCGAGTGGGCGGCTGGCCTCGGTGGCAAGACCATCGTGACCACCAACTTCGGCCCCGATGAAGCCGTGATCCTGCATCTGGCCACCCAGGTCCAGCCGGATATGGACGTGGTCTGGATCGATTCCGGCTACGCCACGCGCAAGACCTATCTGTTCGCCGAAAAGCTGATCAACGACCTGAACCTCAACGTGCACGTGTTCAATCCGCTGGCCTCTGCCGCGCGTCGCGACGCGCTGATGGGCATCCCGGACGTGGACGATCCGCAGCACGAAGAGTTCACCCGTCAGGTCAAGCTCGAGCCGTTCGGCCGTGCGATGAAGGCCATGGCGCCGGACGTCTGGCTTACTGCAGTACGTCGCGATCAGACCGAGTTCCGCAAGAACATGGAGATCGTGACCCAGGATTCGCCGGATGCGGTGGTCAAGGTCGCCCCGGTGCTGGCATGGACCGCAGACGACATGGCGGCCTATCGCGAGAAGCACGGTCTGCCGAACGAGACCAATTACTACGATCCGACCAAGGTGCTGGGCAACCGCGAATGCGGCCTGCATAACCGCTTCACCGCCTGATCACAGGTTAGAAGAGGATCGATAAAAGCGCGGGGCTTCGGCCCCGCGCTTTTTTATGCCTGCCGTATGCGGCGGGCCGTTGATTTCGGCGTCGTGGTTCAGACAGCGTCGCGTTGTTTTGCGACCGGTCGCCGGGCCGGCGCGAGTTTGAGCAGCGGGCAGGTCCGGCAATATTTCGGCGGCGAGGTGGCCTGGTAATACAGGCAGCAGGTGCGCCGGAATCGGACGGGGTCAGTGTCGCCCATAGGGAGCGGCCGCGAATGGAAGCGGGCGATCGGATTCGCCGACCAGCCGAATAGCGCTGATGGCGCCGCGTGTAGAAAGCGCCAATCGTCGTCGCGCCGTGCGACGGCGGCCGCGGCTGTCAGCTCTGCCAAGCGTCGTTCGTACAGTGAATACACGCGAACCGCCGTGTTCTCCCAGAGCATGCGCATCGGTACGCCGCTTGCCTGATGCAATGTGTCCCACAGCGGCGCGATCAGACCGGCGAACAATGTCGCCACGATGTGCTCCCGGGCCGCCTCGCGCCTCGAGGTGGGCCAGTTTTTAGCGTCGATCACATGCAGTGGGAGATGCGATGTCCAGCGGTTGCCGTCGTGCGCCAGATCGATCAGGCAATTATCCGGTGAGACATCGATTCCCCGGTCGCAGGCCGACAGCGCATACAGGCAGGCGCCCGTGGCCAGAAACGCCAGACGCTTGGACAGCAAAGATGCCGTCACCCGTCGCGAGGATGAGCCGATCACCGGGCCCAGTTGGTCGAGCGCGTTGCGACAGCGATCGAGGTCGGTGAACGCGGCGAAGGTCATGGTATGACGACCTGCGCGGGCGGCGCTTGTCAGCCGCAACGGCCCGGTCAGGTATTGCCACTCTCCGGCGCTGAGGGCTTCTGGTACCGCACTCATTCGGTCGCTGCCCGGCCAAACGGGATACATAGCGGCACGCCAAAGAACGGGTCGGCAATGACCCGACATTCCAGATCGAATATCTCGCGGACGTGGGTTGCGGTCACGACCTCTTCGGGCGTGCCCTGGGCGTGAATCTGTCCCTCCTTCAGGGCAACGACGTGATCGGCATACCGGCAGGCCAGATTCAGATCGTGCAGGACCAGGACGATCGTCTTGCCGGCATCGCGATTCAAGGCTTTAAGCAGGTCGAGGACTTCCAGCTGATGGGTCAGGTCGAGGAAGGAGGTCGGCTCGTCGAGCAGCATCAGCGGGGTATCCTGCGCCACGGCCATGGCAATCCACGCCCGTTGGCGCTGGCCGCCCGACAGCGCATCCACCGACCGGCTGGCCAGCGTCTCCAGATCGGTACGCGCCAGGGCTTCTTCCACACAGGCCTCGTCGCGCTCGGACCATTGCGACAACCAGCTCTGATGCGGGTGACGTCCGAGCGCGACGAGCTGGCGTACCGTCAGCCCTTCGGGCGCAATCGGCTGTTGCGGCAGCAGCGAGAGCGTTGTCGCCACGGCCTTGGTCGGTAGGCGATGGATATCGGCGCCATCGAGACAGACCTCGCCGGACCAGGGCTGGAGCAACCGCGCAAGCGTCTTCAGCAGCGTGCTCTTGCCGCAGCCGTTGCTGCCGATCAGTACCGATAGCTGGCCTTCGGGCAGCGCCAGTGTCAGATCGCGCAGGATCGCGGCGCGCTGATAGCCGGCGGTGATGCCTTGTGCGGAAAGACGGGTCACGGCTTAGCGGGCCTCTCTCAGAAGCAGGGCGAGGAAGAACGGTGTGCCGATGGCGGCCACGAAAATTCCGGCCGGCAGATCCAGCGGCAGGAACAGTGTTCGTCCCACCAGATCGGCGAGCATCACAATCGTGGCGCCCAGCGCGGCACTGGTCAGCAGTTGTGCCACGCCGGGTGCTCGCGTCACCTGCCGGGCTATATGCGGCGCGACGAGACCGACGAAAGCCATCGCACCGCCCCAGGCAATCGCCACGCCGGCGAGCAGGGTAGCGACGAGTGTCAGCAGGGCGCGGGTACGCTGAACCCGGACGCCGAGGCCGACAGCCAGCGCATCATCGAGCGGCGCCAGTAATGCGAACCGGACCAACGGCACCAGCAAAACGGCCAGGCCTGCGCACCACAGCGCCAGTTGCCGCACCTCGACCCAGTTCGCGCCGTACACGCTGCCGGTCAGCCAGACATAGGCGGAAAGCGTGGTGGTCAGTGGACTGGAAACCAGGATGAACGTCGTGATCGCGCTGCACAGCGCAGCCATGCCAATGCCCATGAGTATGAGCCGCAGCGGCGTGGTGCCGGAGCGCCAAGCCAGCGCGTAGACCACCGCAATCACCGCCAGCGCGCCGCCCATCGCGGCCAGCGGTAGTCCTGTCGTGCCCCAGTCCGCGGCCAGATAGGACAGATAAGCGACCGCAGCCGCACTGGCCCCGCTGGTCACGCCCAGCGTATCCGGCGAGGCGAGCGCGTTGCGCATCACCTGCTGGAATATCCAGCCGGATACCGCCAGCGTGCCGCCACAGAGCAGGGCCAGCAACAAGCGGGGCAGGCGCAGTTGCAGCGCGATCAGGCCGGCCTGGCTGTCCGGGTGTGCCATTGCGTCCAGCAATGCCAGCGGCGAGAGTTTTACCGCTCCGATCACCAAACCCATAATTCCGACCAGGCCGGCCAGCACGAACACCGCCAGCGCACGTCGCCACGGCGTGCCGGCAAACTGGCGCGACCAGCTGCCGAAACGGATGGCGCGTGTGTCAGACATGGGCATTACGCTGCCGGCGCACGAGAATGATGAAAAGCGGGGCGCCGATCAGGGCAGTCATGACGCCGATCGGTATTTCTCCCGGCTGGATGAGCAGGCGGGCGGCAATATCCGCGCCGAGCGTGAGGATCGCGCCGAGCAGCGCAGCCCCTGGCAGCCAGACGCGGAGATCGGCCGCCAGCAAGCGGCGCGCGATATGCGGCACGATCAGCCCGATGAACACGATGTTGCCGGCCAAGGCCACGGAGGCACCGGCGAGCAGCACGATCGCGCCGATGGCAAGGGCTTGCAGTCGGCGAAGACGCACGCCCACAGAGGCGGCAACGGTATCGCCGGCTGACAGCACGTTCAGATCGCGCAACAACGGTGCACTCAGCAATAGACCGATCGCCGCGATGACCACAAGCGGCCAGGCGGTGTCGAGTGGCCGACCGGATACCGAACCCGCCAGCCAGAACAGCGCCGCATCCAGTCCCTGTTGATCGATTACCAGAAGCGCCTGCGTGAAGGCGCTGAACAGTGCGGCCAACGCCGCGCCGGCCAGGATCAGGCGCAGCGGTGATGCGGACGTGGCCCGGTGCATCGCCAGCCACCACACGATAGCCGCCGCGACGGCCGCGCCAAGGAAAGCGCCGGCGTAGGGGCTCCAGCTGATACCGAAGCCGCCGAACGTCGCGATCAGCACCACGACAAACAACGCGCCGGCGTTGATACCCAGAATCCCCGGCGACGCGAGCGGATTGTGGGTCAGCGTCTGCAGGATACCGCCGGCGACCGCAAGGCTGGCGCCCACCGTTATCGCGAGCACGGTGCGGGATATGCGAGTCGTACGAATCAGCAGATCCTCGACGTTCGTGGCCGACGGCATCCAGACCGCATGCCAGATATCGACAGGGCTCAACCAGTGCGCGCCGGCCATCAGGCTCGTGGCCGCGCAGAGCAACAGCAGGGCAGCCAGCATCAGCAGTCGCATACGCGTGCTCATGCGCGGCCTGATTCATGGGCCAGCCAGTGCTCGACATCGTCGAGCATGTGCATGACGCCGAGTACCCCGCCGGACAGCACCCAGGGCACCGCCTCGACCGGCCAGACCCGATTCTGCGTCGGTGCGGCCATGCGTTGCCACAGGGGATGAGCCTGTAAGCGTCTATAGTGCGCCGCCACCGCAGCGCTACGGCTATGCAGCATCACGAAGAAGACATCCGCATCCACCGTGGGCAGGCTTTCGACGCCGCTCAGCTTGAGCGACACGCCGGATGCACGCCGGCTGGCGGCATTCCAGCGAAAACCGAGCGCTGCCAGGATCGAGCCGCCGAAGCTGGGCGGTAGATAGCTGCGCACCTCGTTCGCGCGAATATCCAGTAGCGATACGGTGAGCGGCCAGCGGTCATCGAAATGCTTTTGTAGCCGTGTCCCCAGATTTCGTATGCGCGCGTCCAGACGGGCAAGCCATGCCTCGGCCTGCGCCTCGCGGCCCAGCACTTGTGCCATCACCGACAGTGTTTCTCTAAACCGATAGATATCTTCGAGCATGACGACGCGCCCGATCCTTGCCAGCAGCGGCTCGATACGCGCGTGCCGGAAACGTGAAGCGACGATGATGTCGGGTTCGAGCTGCACGATGTGTTCGAGGCTGGGCTGGGTTTCGAGGCCGAGAAGCGGCACGCCGGCCAGGTCTGGGCGCAGATAGGGGTAGACCGGTTTGTCCTGCCAGGACTCGACGATGCCGACCGGTGTGACCCCGAGCGCGACGGCGGTATCGGTGGCGCCCTGAAACAGCGTGACGACGCGCGGCTGATGTGCGGCGCCCGCCCAGGCGGGCGACAGCAGACTGGCAGCCAGACCGAGCAAAAGCCGTCGCCGTGCGGGCGAGGCGAGCTTTGTCGCTTCGGGCACGTGGTCGGCAAGGGCCGTGACTGGGCAGGTCGCCAGCGCGCGAGCGGTCGGCTTCAGGATCGGCAAGAGCGACCTCTAGACGCGGTCAAGACGGTGCCCCGATGGGCGCGGATATCGATCGGGCACTGTAATGAGAATCATTGTTATCTTCAATGTGGCCCGATCGACTGGGGGCCCTGTCGTCGAGCGCCGCGCGGGTACGGCCCACAAAACGGCCTGCGCAGAAAACCATGGCCCACAATACAAACTATGAATGCGAATGAATATCATTTACGGTCGGTGCCGATTATCGTTCTGAGATCTTTCGAAGGGGGCAGTTTTGCAATTCAGGGGGAATACGCCGCGGGTCGGCGTTCACGGGACCGCTACGGCTATCGCCATGGCTATATCATCCACGTCCATCGCGTTTGCCGCGCAGGCACAGGACTCGCTGGAGCCGCTAACCGAGGCCGATCTGGGCCCGATTACCGTGAGTGCCACACGCAACAAGACGGAGAAGGACAAATCGCCGCGCCGCGTGACGGTGATCCAGCGCCAGCAGATCGAGCAGCAGCTGGCGAGTACCAGCGACCCCGGCCAGGTACTGGCCAATCTGATTCCGTCCTATTCGCCCAGCCGCCAGAAGCTATCCAACGCGGGCGAAACCCTACGAGGGCGCGACCCGCAGTATCTCGTCGACGGCGTGCCGCAGACCAATCCGCTGCGTGACAGCTCCCGGGACAGCTATACGGTCGATCTGAGCATGGTCGAGCGGATCGAGGTCATCTATGGCGCAAGCGCCGAACATGGCCTGGGCGCGACCGGCGGCATCATCAACTTCGTCACGCGGCGGCCGGAAGGAGGCACGCTGAGTCAGCACGCCGGTATCAGCCTCACCACCGACGACGACGGCCAGTCCGACGGCCTCGGCTACAAGGCGGACTACCGGGTGAGCGGTGCCAAGGGCAAGTGGGACTACCTCGTGGCCGCGAGCTGGCAGGAGCGCGGCGTTTTCTATGATGGCAACGACGAAGCCGTGGGCGTCGCCTATCCCGGCGAAATACAGAACTCGACCAGCTACGACCTGCTGGGAAAGCTCGGCTACTGGATCGACGATAACCAGGAAATCCAGTTGTCGCTCAATCACTTCGACCTCGAAGGCAATGGCGACTACGTGCCGGTCGTCGGCGACCGGGCCAACGGCGTCGAGACCGGCGCCGAGAAGGGCGACCCGATCGGCGATCCCGGCTACAACAACATCACCACCGCACGAATTTCCTATTCACACGCCGATTGGCACGGCAACGAACTGGATGCGCAGATCTATACCCAGCGTTTCCGTGCCCAGTTCGATACCACGCCTTTCTTCCCTTACACCGAGGACGGGCAGCCGGCCTTCGACCAGACCCGCAACGAATCCGACAAGATCGGCTCGCAGTTCACGTTCAATCGTCAGGGCATGTTCGACGGGCTGGTCGACATCGCCACCGGCGTCGACCTGTTGCAGGACGAGACACAGCAGGTGCTCGTGCATACCGGGCGAACCTATGTGCCCGAAACCCGTTTTCGCAGCTATGCTGGCTTTCTGCAGACCGACCTGCACCTGACCGAAGCGCTTACCGTTACCGGTGGCGTGCGCCGCGAGAATGCAAAGCTCAAGGTCGATGACTACGCGACCATCGACCGCAGCAACGTGACCGACGACGCCGTGGATGTCGGTGGCGGCGAGCCGTCGTTCTCCGAAACGCTCTACAACGCGGGGCTTACCTACCAGGCCACCGCCTGGGGCCAGCTCTATGCCAGCTATTCCGAGGGCTTCGGCATGCCCGATGTCGGGCGCGTGCTGCGTGGCATCAGCACACCTGGCCAGGATGTGGACGACCTGCTGGAACTCACGCCGATCGTGACCGATACCCGTGAGGTCGGCACGCGCCTGGACTGGGGGCGCTATGGGCTGGAAGTGAGCTACTACCAGTCCGACTCGGATCTGGGTCAGCGGCTGACCGAGCGCGACGGCAGGTTTGTCGGCAGTCGCGAGAAGACCGAGATCCATGGTCTGGAAGTGACCGGCCGCGCCGAGGTCGGCGAGCGTCATCGATTCGATCTGTCCTATGCGCAAGCCGAAGGCCGATCCGACACCAACGGCAATGGCCGGGTCGATACCAAGCTGACCGGCATCAATATCGCGCCCGATACGGTGACGGCGTCCTGGGGTGCGACCTGGAGCCCGGATTTCTCGTCCTATATCCAGGCGGTGCATTACATCGATCGCGAGACCGAGGATCCGCAACTCGATTTCGACGGCTTCACGCTGGTCAACGCGTCGCTCAGCCACGCGTTACCGGTGGGGCGTGCCCAGTTCGGCATCGACAACGTCTTCGACAAGGACTATTTCACCTACTACTCGCAGTCGGCACGCATCAGCGACGAGTATTACTTCAAGGGCCGCGGCCGCACGCTCAAGCTTGGCTATCAGGTGGATTTCTAGGCTTGACGAATCCGCGCCTTCGGGCGCGGTCTCGTTCGTCACGCCCGGCCGACGGTTTTTGGCCGGGCGCTTCAGCGATGGGCTGACCACGTTCTGCGTGGTTCGAACGATGGAGTGGTCTAGAACGCCGGCGAATCGATGGAGATCGACGGACTCTCGGCGACCTCGGTGCCGCCTTCGGATTCCTCTTCGGCCAGCGCCGGCGGTTCCTGTGTAGTGCGGTTGTTCGTCATCCAGGTGAGAATGTCGAAATAGGCGCGGATGTTGCCCACGTAGGCGGCGGCCTCGTGACCGCGTGCATAGCCGTAGCGGGTCTGGGCGATATAGCGTTCCTGGGTCAGCCAGGGCAGCGCATCGCGCAGGTTCACCCATAGATTGGGATCGCGCCCCTGCGCTTCGAGCAGGCGGCGCGCGTCCATCACATGGCCGTAACCGACGTTGTAGGCAGCCAGCGCAAACCAGGTGCGGTCGGGCTGGTCGATCTCCTCGGGCATGCGCTTGAGCATGCGGATGAAGTAACGCGCGCCGCCGTCGATGCTCTGCGCCGGATCGCGCCGGTTGGTGACGTTCATGTCGGATGCGGCCGCGCGGGTGAGCATCATGATGCCGCGCACCGTGGTCGGGCTGACCGCGTTCTTGTCCCAGTGGGATTCCTGGTAGCCGATCGCGGCCAAAAGGCGCCAGTCCAGATCGTAATCGTCGGCCGCGCGGCGGAAGTAGCCTTCCCAGAGATGCAGCCGGTTGTCGACCTGGCGCGCGAACTCATGGCCGCCCACAAAGCCCAGACGTTTTACATGGCCGAAGTAGCGGTCGCGCAGAATATGCAGGCGGCCGTTGGCCTTGGTTTCCTCCAGATAGGCGATCGCTTCGTTGTAGAGCGTGTCGTCCACCCCGCCATCGCCGTTACCCGCCATTGCCCAGGCGGTCTTCTGATGCACGTCTTCCAGATCGAACGCCACGCGCAGCTTCGGGTAGTAGCGCTGGTTCATCGCCACGATGTCGGCATTGGCAATGGTGGCGGCGAGATCGCCCGAGGCGACGCGGTCCATCAGTTCCTCGGTATTGGCCTGCGGATCGACCGTGAAGGCCACGTCGGGTCGATTGGCACGCAGCCAGTCCGCGACTGCGGTGTTCGCCGGCAGCACCAGATCACCGGAAAGATCCGCCAGGGTCTGGGGCTTGTTCTTGTAGACGCGATAGACGACTTCGAGGTCGGCCTCGTCGTAGGGCGGGGTGAAACGCACGCGCCCGCGGCGACGCTCGCTCACGGCCACGCCGACGCCGATATGGGCATGGCCGCTGGCGATCGCATCGAGCACCGCCTGCTGGTCGGGCAGCACGATCATCTCGAAGCGCAGGCCCAGTTTTTGCGCAAAATCGCGGATCAGGTCGTATTCGAAACCGGTCGGCCCGTCGGCATCCAGATAGTAGGTGCTCACGGAATTCACCGTGGCCACGCGCAGCGTGCCCAGCGTGTCGATCTGTTCGAGCAGGCCGGGGCGCGACACGCAAGTGCCCAGCGCGAGCGCAAGCGCGGCGATTGTGACTAGCTGCAGGCAGCGCAGCAGTTCGCGTACTCCGGTCATGGCGCAGCGTGGCATGGACAGCGTCGCGGGCGGCGCTGGGGCAGGGCAGTGGTCATGGCGTCAGGCTATCTTGCACACGAGTGTTGGGAAAGCCGGCGTTATCATTTAACATACGCGACTTCTTGACGGGCCACCGGCGAGCGTAGCGCCGCAAAAGCGCCGGTAGGCTGAACGAGTTTTAGGAGAGGTACCGAAGCGGTCATAACGGCACCGACTCGAAATCGGTTGGGGGCGCAAGCCCCACGTGGGTTCGAATCCCACCCTCTCCGCCATTTTTTCCTGCCGCCTTTCGCGAACCCCTGCCATGGCCACAGGTAAATCCCCCGAGCGTCTGTACCGCGTGGCTTTCTTCAACCAGGGTGAAGTCTACGAGGTGTTCGCGCGCTCGGTCTCGCAGGGCGCGCTGTTCGGGTTCATCGAGATCGAGAAGCTCGTCTTCGGCGAACGCTCCTCGGTGGTGATCGACCCGGCCGAAGAGAAGCTCGCCAGCGAATTCGCTGATGTCGAGCGCTCTTATATCCCGATGCATTCAGTGATTCGTATCGACGAGGTCACGCGCCGCGGCACCGCGAAGATCACGCCCGCCGACGGCGACAGCAAGGTGCGGCCGTTTCCGGTTTACACGCGCCAGGGGCCTGGCGGTCAAGGCGGCGGCTCGTGAGCCGCGCATGAGCCGGCGGACATGAGCGACAAAGCCGGGTCCATGCGTTTCGCGCTGCTGGGCAGCGGCAGCAAGGGCAACGCGCTGGTGGTCGAATACGCCGATACGCGCCTGCTGATCGACTGCGGTTTTTCCGCGAAAGAGATGGAAAAGCGCCTCGCGCGGCTCGAGCTCGTGCCGGCCGATATCGACGCGCTGGTCATCACCCACGAACACGACGACCATTGGCGCGGCGTCTCGCGGTTTTCACGTCGTCACGACGTGCCCGTGTGGCTCACGCCCGGCACCCAGGCCGCTAAGGCCGCCGACGCGCTCGCCGCTACCGAGCTGTATTCGCCGCACGAGCCGTTCGCCATCGGCGATCTGGAGCTGTTCCCGTATCCCGTGCCACACGACGCGCGCGAACCCGCGCAGCTGGTCGTGGGTAATGGCGACAAACGGCTCGGCATCTTGTCGGACATCGGCTATGCGACGCCGCATGTACGCGAGATGATCGACGCCTGCGATGCGCTGGTTCTCGAGTCCAATCACGATCCCGAGATGCTGGCCACGGGCCCGTATCCGGCATCGCTCAAGCGCCGCGTCGCCGGCAAGCTCGGCCATCTGAGCAATCAGCAGGCGGCCGAGCTGCTCACCCAAATCGATGCCACGAGCCTGCAGCAGTTGGTCGTGGCCCATATCAGTGAAAGCAACAACCGCCCGGAACTGGCCCAGGCCGCGCTCGCAGAAGCGCTGTCGACCACGGCCGACTGGGTGCATGTCGCCAATCAACGCGAGGGTCTGTCGTGGCGCAGTCTGGTCAACCGGTAGGCGAATCTTCCATCGCTGCCGTGAATATCATCGTCGGCAAGCCGGCGCTGGCGGAATTCGAACTGGAACGCCTGCGTGGCGGTCTGGCGGGCGCGGGTATCGACGTCGCCAGCCTCGTCGCGCGCGAAGTGTTCGTGGCGGCTTTCGCCGAAGCGCCCGATGCAGACACGGCCCGCCGCCTGCGCGCGGTGCTCGGCGTGACCGAGGACGACGACGTGCCGGAAGGCGTGATCGCGATTCCGCGGCTGGGCACCGTTTCGCCGTGGTCGACCAAGGCCGAGGACATTGCCCACAACAGCGGGCTGGTCGGCCTGATGCGTCTCGAGCGCGGCGTGGTGTTCTCATTCGGCAGCACGCCCGACTTTGAAGAACTGGCACAAAGCGGCGTCCTGCACGACCCGATGACCCAGTCGTTGCTGCCCAATGCCGAACGTCTGCCGCGCCTGTTCGACACGCTCGCCCGGCGCGGACTGCGCCGCGTGCCGCTGGCGAAAGAGGGCGTCGCCGCACTCCAGAACGCCAATCGCGACTGGGGCCTGGCGCTGGCGGACGAGGAGATCGAATACCTCGCCGAACAGTATCGCGCGCTCGATCGCGATCCGACCGACGTCGAGCTGATGATGTTCGGCCAGATCAACTCCGAGCACTGCCGGCACAAGATATTCAACGCCGAATTCACGATCGACGGCGAAACGCGCGCCAAGTCGCTGTTCGACATGATCCGCGACTCGCACCGGGCGCGCCCCGAGGGTGTGCTTTCGGCCTATCGCGACAACGCGGCCGTGATCGAGGGCCACAACGCCACGCGCCAGCTGGTGGATGCAGACCGCGTCTATCGCCTGCACGAAGAACCCGTGCATATATTGATGAAGGTGGAGACGCACAACCACCCGACCGCGATCGCGCCCAACCCGGGTGCGGCGACAGGTGCCGGCGGTGAGATCCGCGACGAGGCCGCGACCGGTCGCGGCGGCAAGCCCAAGGCCGCGCTGGCGGGCTTCTCGGTCTCCGATCTGCGCCTGCCGAACGACGTGCAGCCCTGGGAAGTCGACGACAGTCGCCCGCCGCAGGTCGCCACGCCGCTCGATATCATGCTCGAAGGCCCGATCGGCGCGGCACGCTACAACAACGAATTCGGCCGCCCGGCGCTGGGTGGCTATTTCCGCAGCTTTCAGTACGAATCCGAGGCCACCGGCCTGCGCGGCTATCACAAGCCGATCATGATCGCCGGCGGCATGGGCAATGTGCGGCCGGACGACGTGGAAAAACATGCGGTGCCGGTCGATGCGGCGCTGATCGTGCTCGGCGGGCCGGCCATGCTCATCGGTCTCGGCGGCGGCGCAGCCTCGTCGATGGCCAGCGGCACGTCCTCGGCCGAGCTGGATTTTGCCTCCGTGCAGCGTGCCAATCCCGAGATGGAGCGCCGCTGTCAGGAAGTCGTCGAGGGCTGTATCGCGCTCGGATCGGGCAATCCGATCGCTTCGATCCACGACGTGGGTGCGGGCGGGCTGTCCAACGCGCTGCCCGAGATCATCGATGCCGACGATCGTGGCGGCCGCGTGCGCCTGCGCGACGTCGATGCGGCGGATGTGAGCCTGTCGCCGATGGAGATCTGGTGCAACGAATCGCAGGAGCGCTATGTGCTCGCGATCGCGGCCGACGAACTCGGCGCGTTCGAAGCGCTGTGCGCGCGTGAGCGTTGCCCCTATGCGGTGGTCGGGCGCGCGACGGCCGAGCCTTTGTTGCAGGTCGAGGACGCGGAAGCCGATAGCGACGACGTTCGCTATCCGGTCGATATGCCCATGGGTGTGCTGCTCGGGCGTACGCCACAGATGCAGCGCGAAGTGGAGCATCAGCAGGTCGATCTGCCGCGCTGGGATCATGCCGGGATGGAAATGGCCGAGGCGGTCAACCGGGTGCTGCGCGTACCCAGCGTCGCCAGCAAATCGTTTTTGATCACCATCGGCGATCGCAGCGTCGGCGGCATGACCGCGCGCGACCAGATGGTCGGCCCCTGGCAGGTGCCGGTCGCCGATGTCGCGGTCACCACGACGGGCTATACCGGCGATACCGGCGAAGCCATGGCCATGGGCGAGCGCGCGCCGCTGGCGCTGCTCGATGCCGCCGCCTCCGGGCGTATGGCGGTCGCAGAGGCCGTAACCAATATTGCTGCAGCGCGTATCGACCAGCTCACCGATATCCGCCTATCCGCCAACTGGATGGCCGCCTGCGGCGAGCCGGGAGAGGACGCGCGGCTCTACGACACGGTGCAGGCCGTCGGCGAACAGCTGTGCAGCGAACTCGGCCTGGCGATTCCGGTCGGCAAGGATTCGCTGTCCATGCGCAGCGTCTGGACTGACGACAACGGCGACGAGCGCCGCATGAGCGCGCCGTTGTCGTTGATCGTCTCGGCCTTCGCGCCAGTCAGCGGCGCGCGTGCGACGCTTACGCCGCAGCTGAGCGCGCCGGACGAGGCGCCGACCGCGCTTGTCCTCGCGGATCTGGGCAACGGCAAGAACCGTCTTGGCGGTTCCGCGTTCGCACAGGCCTTCGGCGCGCTGGGCCATCAATCAGGCAAGGGCGCGCCCGATCTGGATCAGCCAAAGCAGCTGCGCCAGTTCTTCGCCGTGATCCAGCGCCTGGCCGGCGAGAATCGCATCAAGGCTTATCACGATCGTAGCGACGGCGGCCTGCTGGCCTGTGTCGCCGAGATGGTCTTTGCCGGCCGCGTGGGCGCGAACATCACGCTCGACGATCTGGGCGACGATGCGCTCGCCGCGCTCTTCAATGAAGAACTCGGCGCGGTGCTCCAGGTCGGACGCGACGACGCTTCTGTCGTCGTCGGTGAACTGCGCGCCGCTGGTCTTACCGCGCATACGATCGGCGACGTGGTGGCGGATCAGCAGCTCACGATCGCGCACGGCGGAACGACGTTGTTCGAAGCATCGCGCGCCGGCCTGCAAAGAACTTGGGCCGCGACCAGCCATGCGATGCAGACGCTGCGCGACGAGCCGAAGTGTGCGGCGCAGGAATACGACGCGATGCTCGACGATGCGGATCCGGGCTTGCCGGCCGCGCCCACCTTCGATATCGCCGACGACGTCGCCGCACCCTTCGTAAATACAACGCGCCCGCGTATCGCGATCCTGCGCGAGCAGGGCGTCAACGGCCACAACGAGATGGCCTGGGCGTTCAGCCGAGCGGGCTTCGAGGCGGTCGACGTGCACATGAGCGAGATTGCGGCAGGCCGCGATCTCACCGACATGCAGGGCCTGGCAGCCTGTGGCGGCTTCTCCTATGGCGACGTGCTCGGCGCCGGGCAGGGCTGGGCGAAGTCCATCCTGCTCAACGACGGCACGCGCCGCGTGTTTGCCGATTTCTTCAGCCGCGACGAGACTTTTGCGCTCGGTGTCTGCAACGGCTGCCAGATGCTGGCCGCGCTCGCCGAGATAATCCCCGGCACTGACAACTGGCCGACCTTCGTGGCCAACGCCTCGCGTCAGTTCGAGGGCCGTACCAGCGCGGTCGAGATTGCTGAATCCAAGGCCGTGTTGCTCGACGGCATGGCCGGCAGCCGGGTGCCGATCGCGGTCGCCCATGGTGAAGGGCGGGCGCAGTTCGGTGCGCCGAACGATCTGGACATGCTTACTGCCAACGGCCAGGTCGGCATGCGCTATATCGACAACCACGGCGCGCCGGCAGCGCATTACCCGGCCAACCCCAATGGCTCGCCCGATGGCGTGACCGGGTTGTGCAACGCCGACGGCCGCGTGCTGATCACCATGCCGCATCCGGAACGCGTCACGCGCAGCGTGAATCTGTCGTGGGCGCCGCGCGGTTGGGGCGAGATGAGCCCTTGGGCGCGGCTGTTCTCCAACGCACGTCGTTTCGTCGGCTAGGAATACGGCGTTGTAGCCGGCCCGGATGAGTGTTCCGGGCCGGTGAGGCGAGATCGTGTTTACGCGCTCGCACCGTAGATGTTGCGCAAGTCGTTGCGCGATACCTTGCCGATCGCATTGCGCGGTATCGCGTCAACCACCCGCGTATCGGTCAGCCGCTGAAACTTGCCCAGCCGTTCGTTCGCCCAGATCTGGATTTCTTCGGCAGTCGCCGTTGCGCCTGCGGCCAGCGTGACGAAGGCCACCGGCGTTTCGCCCCAGCGCTCGCTGGCGACACCGAATACCGCCACGTCCGCCAGCGACTCGTGTTCCCGTAGTATCGCTTCGATGTCGCTCGGAAAGATATTGAAACCGCCGGAGATGATGGTCTCCTTGGCGCGCCCGACGATCGACAGGAAGCCGTCGGCGTCGAAATAGCCGATATCGCCGGTCCGGATGAAGCGGGCGCCGGTCTCCGGCTCGTACCATTCGGTCGCACGCGTGCGCTCGGCATCGCCGTGATAGCCGCGCATGATGAAGCCGGAATGGCCGACGATCTCGCCGGTGCTTTGACGATCAATCTCCTGGCCTTGTTCATCAATGACCCGCAGTTCGTGGCCTGGCATGGGCTGGCCGACGGTATGCAGTTTGTCGAGATGTTCGTGGGCGGCGAGCATGCAGCTGCCGCCGCCTTCGGTCATGCCGTAGAACTCGAGCAGGCCGCCCGGCCAGCGATCCAGAACCTCGGCTTTTACATCGGCGCCAAACGGCGAACTGGTGCAGCATTTCATCTGAAAGCTGGACAGATCGGTGCGATCGAAATCGGGGTGATCGAGCAGACGCCGGTATTGCACCGGCACGAGCATGGCGTGGGTGACACGGTGTTTTTCTGCCAAGGCCAGGAACTGCCCGGCATCGAATTTCGGCATCAGCACCAGCGTGCTGCCGGCCGCCAGCGCGGGCATGAAGCTCACCAGCGTGGTGTTGGAATACAGCGGCGTCGAGACGAGCGTGACGCAGTCGCCGTCGTAGAGCGACACGGTGCTGCCGGCGATCTGCGGCCAGCGCAGGGCATTGGTATGCACGATGCCCTTGGGCGCGCCCGTGGTGCCGGAGGAGTAGATGATGTTGAAGATGGTGTCCGGATTCGGCTCGACTGGCGTGGGCGCGCTGTCGTCGCTCGTCAGCCAGTCTTTGAACGGCGGGTAAGCGTCGTCGCCGTTGATGCTGATCCCGATCAGCTCAGGTCGCTCGCCGGCTGCTTCGACCGCGCCGCGGCCAACCGCGTCGACAAACAGAAAGCGTGCCCCGCAGTTGTCCAGCATCAGCCCGAGCGCGGCCGCCGTGCTCGACGGCGCCAGCGGCGCGAACGTGCCGCCGGCACGCAGTGCGGCGAGCATGACCACCACATAGTCGATGGAGTTCGCGGCGCAGAGCGCGACGACGTCGTCGGGTCGCATACCGTCTCGCTGTAGCGCCGCCACGCCCCGGTCCACGCGCTGATCGAGTTCGCGATAGGTGATCGTGCGCGTGTCATCGATAAGCGCGACGTGATCGGGGCGCTGCTGCGCGTGCTCTCGTACCCGGCCCGGCAGGGTGCCGAACGTGGGTACGACATCGGGCGTGGACAGGGATTCTGGCATGGGTCTCCTTCGTTCGCGGTCAGCCTGCGGTCGCGACAGGTCTGTCTTGTTATGGGTGTCCGACGATATGTACGCGTAGAAGCGCGGCCGGATCGCGGGTCGTCGAGTCTTGCATGGTCATCCTATGGCTGCAATTTGTATGGAACGGCGTTTCATCCCAAGAGCAAAGACCCATTATGTGGCGGCATTACGTTGCTCATGCCGGACGGATAATCAGCGGTGGTGGCTCTGGAAGGGTGCCGCGAATATCCATGCGCAAATAACCCCGCGAGCAGGCGCAAACGTATGGAACCTGTGTCGGTGTAAGCTGAGGCGCTTGTAAACACGACAGAAAAAGGGCCGTTCGCGATGAGCGAAGACAACGCGATTCTCTACCAGGCCGACGAGGCCACCATGGCGCGCACCCGGATGCACGACTACATGGAATGGTTGCCGGCCAATGGTTATCCGGCGTTGCCTGACTACGATGCGTTGCATCGCTGGTCGACCGAAGACCTCGAGGCGTTCTGGTCGAGTATCTGGGACTACACCGGCGTCATTGCGCATACGCCGCCCGAGCGGATGCTGGCCTCCGACACCATGCCGGGCCGCTGGTGTCCCGGCGCGCGGCTGAATTTCGCGGAGAATCTGCTGCGTGAAGGCCTGTACGGCGACCCCGATCGTACGGCCGTAGTCGGGCTGAGTGAATCGCGCGATGACGTACGCTTGAGCTACGGCCAGCTGATCGATCAGGTCGGCGCGTTCGAGGCCTATCTGACCTCGGTGGGCGTGGTCGCCGGCGACCGTGTGGCCGGCGTTGTCGCGAACACGCATGAGCCGATCGTTGCCATGTTGGCCTGCGCCAGCCTGGGCGCGATCTGGTCTTCGGCCTCGCCGGATTTCGGCGTGGCCGGGATTGTCGATCGCTTCGCCCAGATCGAGCCGAAGGTGCTGGTCTCGGTCGATGGCTATCGCTACGGCGGAAAGGATTTCGCACGCATCGAACACGCCGAGGCGATTCGCCAGCAGATCCCGTCGATCGAGCGGGTCGTCCTGATCGGCAACGCCGGCGAAGCGCCCGATGTCGAGGGATATCCGTATTTCGTGACCTGGGAGAGCGCGCTCGCGAACGGCGCCGGGGC
Source organism: Salinisphaera dokdonensis CL-ES53 (assembly GCF_040361215.1). Taxonomy (NCBI): domain Bacteria; kingdom Pseudomonadati; phylum Pseudomonadota; class Gammaproteobacteria; order Salinisphaerales; family Salinisphaeraceae; genus Salinisphaera; species Salinisphaera dokdonensis. Next base: position 36,081 of record NZ_APND01000003.1, on the reverse strand, counting down.
AGCGCCGTCGTTTACGCCGCTGCCGTTCGACCAGCCGGTTTATATCCTGTTTTCCTCGGGCACCACCGGCGTGCCCAAATGCATCGTGCACGGTGCCGGCGGCGCGCTGCTCCAGCACAGCAAGGAGCTGATGCTGCACGGGGATATTCATCGCGACGACGTGTTCTTCTACTTCACCACCTGCGGCTGGATGATGTGGAACTGGCTCGTGTCCGGCCTGGTGACCGGAACGACGCTGATCGTCTATGACGGCAACCCGGGTCATCCGGACATGAGCACGCTCTGGCGTGTGGCCGAACGCGAGGGCATCACCCATTTCGGCACCAGCGCCAAATGGCTTGCCGCCTGTCGCAATGCGGGAATCACGCCGGGCAAGGATTTCGATCTCGGCAAGCTGCGTACGCTGATGTCGACCGGTTCGCCGCTGCTGCCCGCGGATTTCGACTGGGTCTATGCCGAGGTCAAGGGCGATCTGCTGCTCGGCTCGATTTCGGGCGGCACCGATATCGTGTCTTCGTTTGTCGGTTGCTGTCCGCTGCTGCCGGTCCGACGTGGCGAAATCCAGTGCCGGCTACTGGGCGTGGCCGCCCAAGCGTTCAACGATGACGGCCAGCCGGTGATCGACGAATGTGGCGAACTGGTCTGCACTCGACCGTTGCCGTCGATGCCGGTCGGTTTCTGGAACGACGAGGACGGCAGTCGCTATCACGAAGCCTATTTCTCCAGCTTTGAAGGTGTCTGGGCGCACGGCGATTTCGTGATGTTCACGAAGCACGGCGGCGCGGTAATCTACGGGCGCAGCGATGCCACGCTCAATGTGGGCGGTATTCGTATCGGCACGGCCGAGATCTATCGCCAGGTCGAACCGATGGACGCAATCGCCGATACGCTGGTCGCGGCGCAGCCCTATGGCGACGACAGCCGGATCGTGATGTTGGTGGTGCTCAACGACGGCTATACCTGCGACGAAGCGCTGGCGGCCGATATCCGCAAGCGCCTGCGCGAGCAGGCCAGCCCGCGCCACGTGCCGGCGGTCATCGTGCCGGTCTCGGCGTTGCCCTATACGCGTAGCGGAAAGAAGGTTGAAATGGCGGTCGCACGGATGCTGCGCGGCATGCCGATCAACAACACCGAGGCGATCGCCAACCCCGAGTCGCTGGATGAGATCCGCGCAATCGAGGCGCTGGAGATTTCTGCGTCGCCCGCTTGAGGGATTGAGGGACACCGGGCAGGAAGCCGGGTCAAGAAAAAAGGGGCGATGCCGGAAAGCATCGCCCCTTTTATTTCAGCCCGTACAAAAGCCGCTCTCAGCCGGTAGCGCGCAGGCGGATCACATCGTTGAGCGCACAGAAGTCGATGATCGCCCGCATCTGGGCCGGCGCATTGATGAAGCTGAGCGTGGCCTGGTTGGCATGCGCGTCGCGCACCCATTCCAGCAGCAGCGCCACCCCGGCGCTGTCCACGCGCCCAACCCCGGATAGGTCGATCACGGTTTCCTCGCCTTGCTCGAACCAGTCCTCGGACTCGCGCAGGCGCCGCGGAACGGTGTCGGCGTCCAGTTCGCCGGATAGCCGGACCTGTTCCTGGTGGGGGCCGTTGGTGCTCATCTTTGGCTCGTTCATGACTGGTTACGGCAGGGCGCGCGCTAGCTGCCGTTGTTGTAACGGGATTCCATGCGCTCGATCAGCTTCTCGAGACCGCCATTGCGGATCTGCGAGTTGAACTGGCCGCGATAGTTGGTCACGAACGAGAGATTGCCGACGCTGCCGTCGTAGATCTTCCATTCGTCGTCGACGACATGCATCTGGAAGGTCACCGGCGTCTTCTGGCCATCGTCGGTGGTCACGATCGCACGGAAGGTGACATCTTCGGCGCCTTCCGCCGCACGCACCGGCTGGTATTCGATGTCCTGGCTGCCGTCGAAGCTGAGCAGGCCGTTGCCGTAGGTACGGATGAGCATGTTCTTGAAGGCAACCTGGAAGCGCTCACGCTGTTCCGGGCTTGCCGTGCGCCAAGCGCGACCCAGCACCAGCTGCGACATGTACGGCAGGTCCATGAGCGGCACGAGCTCGCTATTGATCAGGGCGTAGAGCTCTTGGGGATTCTTCCGCAGCTCGTCGCGGCGGCCATCCATTTCGCTGAGTACCGTCTGCACGGTCTCGCGGGCGAGCTGGTCAGGCGGCGTCGGCGCGGCGATCGCCAGCGTCGGGGCGAGCAGGGCAACGGCAAAGGTCTTAAGCAGGGTGCGCTTGATGCGTAACATCGAATGTCCTCGCGTGATGGGGTTCACTGGTCTGCAGTATCGAGCTGCAGCGATGAATTGATCCTGAACTACAGGTCGGCCGGTGCCGGCAGTCCGCCGCTACCCGAGCCACCGCCGGAATTGCCCCCCGAATCACCGCCAGGGCCGCCGCCGGCGCCCATGCTGGTCATGAACTGGCCGATGAGGTTTTCGAGCACGACCGCGCTCTGCGTGATGATGAATTCGTCGCCGTCCTGCATGTCCTTGAGCGAACCGCCGGGCCCGATGCCGACATACTGCTCGCCAAGCAGGCCGGACGTGAGTACCGCGGCGTCCGAATCCTTGGGCAGTTTGTACTGATCACTGACCCGCAGGCTGGCTTCGGCCCGGAAGGTTTCCTGGTTGAGCGTGATATCCGCGACGCGGCCGATGCGTACCCCGGCCATGTTCACCGGGGCGCCGACCTTGAGGCCGCCGATATTGTCGAATGCCGCGACCACCGTATAACCCTGCACATCGCTGGTATCGGCAAGATTGCTCACCCGCATCGTGAGGATGAAGATCGCTGCGATGCCGAGACAGACGAAGAATCCGACCAGCAGTTCTACCGCTCTTGATTGCATAAACTTCGATGACCTACGTCTAGTGACTGCCGAACAGCACGGCAGTCAGCATGAGATTGGCGCCCAGGATGGCGAGCGAGGCGATCACGACAGTATTGGTCGTCGCGCGCGACACGCCTTCGGACGTGGGCGGCGCGTGGTAGCCCTGATACACCGCGACCCAGGTGATGATCGCGCCGAACACGCCGCTCTTGAGGAAGATGTTGATGATGTCTTCGCCGAAATCGACGTTGGACTGAATGCCGGACCAGTAGGAGCCGGCATCCACGCCGAGCATGTCGACGCCGACGAAATAGCCGCCACCCGCACCAATCGCCATCACGCAGAAGATGGACGTCAGTAGCGGCAGGGCGATCACGCCGGCGAGAAAACGCGGCGCGACGATGCGCTTGACCGGGTCCACCGCCATCATCTCCATGCCGGAGAGCTGGTCGGTGGCCTTCATCAGGCCGATCTCGGCGGCGAGCGCGCTGCCGGCACGGCCGGCGAACAGCAGCCCGGTGACCACGGGGCCGAGTTCACGGACCACGACAAGTGCCACCGACGTACCCAACGCTTCTTCAGCGCCGAAGCCCACGAGCAGCCGATAGCCGGACAAAGCGAGCACCATGCCGACGAATACACCGGCTACGACCACGATCACCAGCGACAGCACGCCGACGGAATAGATCTGTTCGATGAGCAGGCGCGGCTTCAGGACGAGGCCCGGCAGGCTCATGATGATACGCAGCAGGAACATGGCGCCGCGGCCAAGGTCCGCCATCCAGCCGGTGGCGCTGTTGAAGCCGCGCTGCAGTGTGGTCATCGGCGGCTCCCGTTGAGCAGGTCGTCGGCATAGGGCGCGCCCTGGTAATGGAAGGGCACCGGGCCGTCGGCTTCGGCATGGATGAACTGCTGCACCCATTTGGAAGAGGAATCGCGAATCTGTTCCGGCGTGCCGTGGTCGATCACTTCGCCGTCCGAGATCACATACACGTAATCGGCAATGCCCAGCGTTTCCTTCACATCGTGCGATACGACGATGGAGGTCAGGCCGAGCACATCGTTCAGCCGGCGGATGAGCCGCAACAGTACGCCCATGGAAATCGGATCCTGGCCGGCGAAGGGCTCGTCGTACATGATCATTTCCGGATCGAGCGCGATTGCCCGCGCCAGCGCCACGCGCCGCGCCATGCCGCCCGACAGCTGTGCCGGGTAGAGCGCACGCGCGCCGCGCAGCCCCACGGCCTCGAGCTTCATCAGCACGATATCGCGGATCAGCGGCTCGGGCAGCTTGGTGTGCTCTCGCAACGGAAAGGCGACGTTATCGAATACCGATAGGTCGGTAAGCAGCGCGCCGGACTGGAACAGCATGCCCATGCGCTTGCGCTGCTCGAACAGGTCGTTCTGCGACAGCTTGGCGACATGTGCGCCGTCGAAATGCACCGTGCCCTTGCCGGGGCGCCACTGGCCGCTGATCAGGCGCAGCAGGGTGGTCTTGCCGGTGCCGCTGGGGCCCATGATCGCGGTGATTCTTCCACGCGCGATATCGAGATCCACAGCCTTGTAGATCACGCGTTCGCCGAGGGTGAAATGCACGCCGCGAACCTCGACGAGGTTGTCGGGCGCTTGCGGGCGCTGGTTCAAGGTTTCGGGATCCGGAGTCATTCAAGATTACGCACTTAACTTGCGCGCAAGCCTATCAGATGGGGGTGGCACTCATGTGGTGCATGGCATCGACCTTCAATGTACGACACAGATGCGTGCTCAGATCATCGGCGACCGTATCCAGCGAGCGCGGGCCGCCGAGATTGGCTACCTGGGTCATCGCCAGGCCGTGATAGCCGCAGGGATCAATACGCTGGAAGGGCTCCAGGTCCATGTCCACGTTCAGCGCCAGGCCGTGATAGCTGGTGCCGCGCCGTACACGCAGGCCGATGGAGCCGATCTTGGCTTCGTCTACATACACGCCCGGGGCGTCCGGTTTGGCATAGGCCTCGATGCCGTAACCGGCGAGGGTGCCGACCATGGCGTCCTCCAGCGCGCTTACGAGGCTGCGGATGCCGATGCCCAGCCGGCGCAGATCGACCATCACGTAGGCCATGATCTGGCCGGGCCCGTGATAGGTGATCTGGCCGCCGCGGTCGATCGGTACGACCGGAATGTCGCCGGGCGCGAGGATATGCTCGGCACGGCCGTTCTTGCCCTGGGTGAACACCGGTTCGTGGTTGAGCAGCCAGAATGCGTCCGGCGTGTCCGCATCGCGCGTGTCGGCGAAGTCCTGCATGGCCTGCCAGATGGGGCGATACGGTTGCGGCTGCCAGCCGAAACGGCGTATATCGATGGTGGGCCGCGGCATGCGCTACAGCGACATCAGGACGGTGCCGCTGTCGGTGAGATCGTTATAGATCGCATCGAGCTGGTCCTGGCTCTGGGCCATGATGTCGGCGGTCACGGCCGCGTATTTCCCGCCACTGCTGTTGCGCATGGACAGATCCGAGCGTTCCAGTTCCGGCACATGCGCCTTGATCAGCTTGTAGACCCGCTCCTGAAAATCATCTTCATCCTTGCCGAAAGCCTTGATTGGAAAGCGGCAGGGGAATTCGAGCAGGGTTTCGCGTTCATCACTCATCGGTCATAGCTTGCAACCGTTCCTGCATCTGCGTCCAGACCGGGCCGGGCTTGCCGTCGCCCACCGGCGCACCGTCCAGCCGCGTGACCGGAAAGATCTCGCGGATCGAGGAGGTGACCCAGATCTCGCTCGCGCCGCGCAGAGCGTCGAGCGTAAGCGTCTCGGGCTCGGCATGATCGACGCCGTCACGGGCGGCCAGATCGAGCACCACGCCGCGGGTGATGCCCGGCAGGATGGTGTCGCGTAGCGCCGGCGTGACCAGCTGACCATCGATCACCGCGAACACGTTCGACGACGTGCCCTCGAGCACGGCGCCGTCGCGCACCATGATGGCCTCGTTCGCGCCCTGGGCACGGGCGGCGTCAGCGGCCAGCACGTTGGCCAGCAGCGACGTCGACTTGATCGTGCAGTAGTGCCAGCGCGTGTCTTCCTGGGTGACAGCGGCGATGCCGTCGGTGAGCGCAGCCGGGTCGTGGGGCGGACGATCCTGGCAAAAGGCGACCACCGTGGGCGTGAGATCGTGCGTAATACGATGATCGCGTCGCTCGGGCACGCCGCGGGTGATCTGCAGGTAAACCGCGAGGTCGCCGCCGCCATTCGCCTCGACGAGTTCGGCGAGAATACGCCGCCAGCCGTCCATGTCGCAGGGGTGGGCGATGCCTAGCATGTCCAGGCTTCGGGCCAGCCTTTGCAGATGGGCGTCCAGGCCGAAGCCGCGGCCGTCGTAGTAAGGGATGACTTCGTAGACGCTGTCCGAGAACAGGAAGCCGCGATCGAGTACGGAAACCTTGGCGTCTTCGAGGGCGAGGAACTCGCCGTTGAGAAAGGCGGTGGACATAGGGCGCTCGCGGTCGTGGATTCCAGGGTCGGATCACGGGCCACGGCCGCTATCGGCCGTGGCCGCGCGCGATCATTCGAACATCATCATGACTTCGTCGGTGAGCTGGCGGAAAATGCCGCCGCGCTCGATATCCTTGCCGGCATAGAGCGGCACCTGCGCCAGCACTTCGCTGTCGTACTTGACCTCCAGCGTGCCCAGGCGCTCGCCTTTCTTGATCGGCGCGAGCAGCTGCGAGGGTAGCTCGGCGCTGGTCGTCAGCGTATCGCGCTGTCCGCGCGGGAAGGACACATCGACCGCGCCCTTGGCGACGACCGGCAGCATGGTGTCGTCACCCTTCCAGACACGGACTTCGGAGATTTCCTTGCCCTCGTCGAACAGGCGGCCAGTCTCGAAGAAACGGAAGCCGTAGTTCAGCAGGGCCTGAGTCTGCGACTTGCGCGCATTGTTCGACACGGTGCCGGTGACCACCGCGACGGTGCGCATGCCGTCGCGCTTCGCCGAGGCCGACAGGCAGTAACCGGCCGATTCGGTATGCCCGGTCTTGCCGCCGTCCACGCTTTCGTCGGACCAGAGCAGCGAGTTGCGGTTGTACTGCTCGATGCCGTTGTAGGTGAACTTCTTTTCGTTGAAGTACTGCGCGTACAGATCGGGGAAATCACGAATGACGGCCGACAGCAGGCGGGCAATGTCGTGGGCCGACATGTAGTGATTTTCATGCGGCCAGCCGCTGGCATCCACGAAATGGCTGTCTTCCAGGCCGATCTCGCGCCCGTACTGGTTCATGTAGTCGGCAAACGTGGATTCGGTGCCGGCGACATACTCGGCGAGCGCGACGGTCGCGTCGTTGCCCGAGGCCGTAACCATGCCGTGCAGCAGGTCGTCGACCGACACTTGCGTGCCGACCTCGATGAACATCTTCGAGCCGCCCATGCGCCAGGCTTTTTCGCTGATCGTGACCTTGTCGTCCGGCGAGATATTGCCCTTGGACAGCTCGTCGAAAACGATATAGGTCGTCATCAGCTTGGTGATGCTGGCGGGCTCGACCCGCTTTTCCGGATTCTTGGCGGCAAGAATCTGTCCGGAGTCGAAATCCATCAGGATATAGCTGCGCGCATCAAGACTCGGCGGCTCGGGAATTGGCAGCGGCTTCGCGAACGCGCTCGCACTAACCACGAGAAGGAATGCGATATAAAGCAGGCGTTTAGCGTGGATCATCGACTTCGGCTCTTTGACGGGACAAATTGATGGCGACCCCGGTTGCGCGGCAGTTTAGCGCTTCGGGCCCGTGTGGGCTAACGATCGACGTTGCGGGCGGAAAAACCCTGTTCGACGAGGATCTGGCGGTTGAGCGCACGGCTGCGTTCGTCGTCGAACGGGCCGAGCCTGACGCGATACAGGCCGGCGCTGCTCCTCGGTGGCACGACTGATACGCGTCCGAAACCGGCGTTGCCAAGTTTCTGTTTGAGACGCTGCGCGTTGTCGCGCTCGCCGAAGGCACCGCTTTGCAGATAATAGCCGTCCCCGCCGGCATTGGGCGTAGCCGTGCGGTTGGCAACCGGAATCGCGCGTCCGCGATTCGAATTCGTCTGCGCGCGCGTTGAAGGCGCAGGAGCGGCTGGGGCGGCTGTTGTCGTCTGTGTCCGTCGTGCCTGCTGCGGCGGGCGTGGGGTCGACGCGCGAGCGTTGGATTGTTGCTGGCGCTTCTCGGCACGGATCGTCGCCGGCGTGACGGTTTCGATACGTACCGGCACGCTGCCGTGGGCCACGACATCAAGGCGTCGCGCGGCGACATAAGACAGGTCGATGATCCGGCCGTCGTGGAACGGGCCGCGGTCGTTGACGCGCACAATGACCTGTTTGCCGTTGTCGAGATTCGTCACGCGCACATAGCTGGGCACCGGCAGCCGTTTGTGGGCGGCCGTCATCTTGAACATGTTGTACGGCTCGCCGCTCGATGTGCGGCGACCGTGGAACTGCTTGCCGTACCAGCTGGCGCGTCCGGTCTGGGTGAAGCCGGCTGCGCTGTCGAGCACGTAGTAGGTCTTGCCCAGCGCTTCGTAACTGTCCGGGTTGCCGTAGCGCGAGAACGGCTCATCGCGCGGCACGGCATCGGGTACGGCGTCGAGATCGATGTTCTCGTCGTCGGGCGGGCCGTCGTTCTGGTAGTAGCCGCCACCCTTGCTGGATTGCGGCGACGGCGCACTGCCACCGCTGCTGGCCGGCGAGCGAGGCTGGCTGGCGCAGCCCGCGATCAGCAGCGCGGCGCCGCCCAGCAGCACCGGCAGGCGCCAGCCAATCACGGCTTGTCCTCGCCGCTAGTCTGGCGTGCCAGGGCGATTTCCTGACCCAGTTGGTACACGGCCATCGCGTACAGCGGGCTGTGGTTGTAGGTGGTGATCACGAAGAAGTTGTTCAGGCCGAGCCAGTATTCCGTGCCGTGGGCGCCTTCGAACTGGAGCAGGCCGACATCGGCATCGGCCGGTGGCTCGTCGTCGACGCGCACGCCGAGTTTGCGCAGGGCGTCCCATCGGTAGGCGCCCTTGCGCTTGCTGCGCTCGATTTCGTCGAGGTTGTCGCTATCCCCGATCCACGCGGGCAGGGCGACGCGCGCATCGCGCTGCCAGCCGTGCTCGGCCAGGTAGTTGGCGACGGAGTGGATGATGTCGGCCGGCTCTTCCCACAGGTCGCGCTTGCCGTTGTCATTGCCGTCCACCGCATAGGCGCGGTAGCTCGACGGCATGAACTGCGGCAGGCCCATGGCGCCCGCATAGGAGCCGATCTCGCGATCGCAGGCGAGATCCTCTTCCACGCATAGTTCGATGAAGCCTTCGAGCTCGCGCATGAAATAGGCGGAACGTTCCGGATAATCGAACCCCAGCGTGGCCAGCGCATCGAGCACGCGGTCGCGGCCGATGAATGCGCCGTATTTGGTCTCGACACCCACAATAGCGGCGATGATATTGGCCGGCACGCCGTACTCGTCCTCGGCCTGTTCGAACAGCTCGCGGTGCTTTTCGATATAGGCCGCGCCTTTCTCGGCGCGCTCGGGCTGCAGGAAGATCGGGCGGTAATCCTTCCAGGTCAGCGTGCGCTCGGCTGGCTTGCGCATCGTGGCCACGATCTTGGGCTGGTATTTCGCGTCCTCGAGCAGGGCGCGCGCGGCTTCGATATCCACACCGTCGGATTTCTCGAGCCGTTCCAGCAGCGCTTTGCCTTCGGGGCGCTGAGCGTAGTTGCCGGTCGCTGCCGGGGCGATCAGGGGCGCGCAGGCCAGACCCAGCGCGAGCAGAAGAGTCGATCGTGTCATGTGGCGAGCAGTTTCCGGTGGGTATGGATAGACATGAGGATGCCGAAAGAGATCAGCAGGATCACCATGGAGGTGCCGCCATAGCTGATCAGCGGCAGCGGCACGCCGACCACGGGCAACAGCCCGGCGACCATGCCGATATTCACGAACACATAGATGAAAAAGGTCAGGCTCAGGCTGCCAGCCGTCAGGCGCTGGAAGGTGTCCTGGCTCTTCATTGCGATATACAGGCCGCGGCCGACGATGAAGCAGTACAGCCCGAGCAGCGCCATGACGCCGAACAGGCCGGTTTCCTCGGCGAATACGGCGAACACGAAATCGGTATCCGATTCCGGCAGGAAGTTCAGATGGGCCTGGCTGCCGTTGAGCCAGCCCTTGCCGAACAAGCCACCGGAGCCGATCGCGATCTTGGATTGGGAGATGTGATAGCCCGCCCCCGTCGGATCGCGCGCCGGGTTCAGGAACGTGAGCACGCGTTCCTGCTGGTACTCGTGCATGTTGAACCACAGCGCCGGAGCCGCGGCGGCCGCCGCGATTATCAGCAGCAGGATGATGCGCCAGCGCAGGCCGGCGAAGTACAGCGCGAAGCTGCCGGCGGCGGCGATCAGCAGTGCCGTGCCGAGGTCCGGCTGGTCGGCGACGAGCAGAACGGGTACCGCGATGAGCAGCGCGCCGACGCCGATATCGCGCAGGTTCGGCGGCAGGCTGCGATCACGGAAATAAGCTGCAACGGCCAACGGCGCGGCCAGCTTCATCAGTTCTGACGGCTGGAAGCGCACGACGCCGAGATCTAGCCAGCGCCGCGCGCCCATGGCGGTGTCGCCGAGCACGACCACGAGCACGAGCAGGAAGACGCCAAAGCCGAAGACCCAGGGCGCGGCCACCCGGAACCATTCCGGCGGTATCTGGGCAACGAGCAACATGCCCAACAGGCCGATGCCCAGCCGGATGCTCTGGTTGATTACGACCGTGCTGGACTGGCCGGAGGCGCTGTAGAGCACGAACAGGCCCAATGCGGCACAGCAGGCCAGGGCGACAAGCAGCTGCAGATCGATACGCCAGTAGACCAGCCATTCGGACAACGTGGACGGCGCGTTGGTGGCGTTCGTGCTCATCGGCCGCTCCCGGTTGAAGCCTGTAGTACAGGCGGCTGACTACGGAACGCGTCGATGACCTTGCGGGCGACGGGCCCGGCCACGCTGGAGCCGCCACCGCCGTGCTCGACAAGCACGGCCACTGCGATTTCCGGATTCTCGATCGGCGCAAAGGCAATAAACAGCGCGTGGTCGCGGAACTGGTGTTCGACATCCTCGATATCAGGCGCGGCCTGGTTCTGGGCCAGTTTCGTGACCTGGGCCGAGCCGGATTTACCGGCAATCGTGTAGTCGAGATTCTGGCCGACGTAGTGATAAGCCGTGCCGCGTGGGTTGCCGATGACCTCTTCCATGCCCTTGATCACCACATCCCAGTGTTGGGGGTCATTGAGCGCGATGGGGCGCAAGGCGGTCGGCTCGGTCTGACTGACGCCGCCGTTGACCGGATTCTTCCACGCGCGCAAGACATGCGGCTTGTAGCCGGCACCGCGCTGCGCGATCAGGCTGGTCATCTGTGCGAGCTGCAGCGGCGTGGTGGTCATGAAGCCCTGGCCGATAATCGTGTTGAGCGTCTCGCCGGGATACCACGGCTGGTTACGCGTGCCGTTCTTCCAGGCACGCGACGGCATGATGCCGGAGTTCTCGCGCGGCAGGTCCACGCCGGTACGAGCGCCTAGGCCAAACAGCTCGCCATAGCGATGGATGTTGTCGATGCCGAGTTTGAGCCCGAGCTTGTAGAAATACACGTCGCTGGAGCGGAAGATCGCTTCCAGCATATCGACCCAGCCGTGGCCGGAACGTTTCCAGTCGCGATAGCGGTGATTGCTGCCGGGCAGGGTGATGAAACCCGGGCACCACACCTGCTTTTCAGCCTCGATCTGGTCGGTTTCCAGCCCGGCCAGCGCCATCACCGGCTTTACCGTCGAACCGGGCGGATACTGGCCTTGCAGCGCGCGGTTGAACAGTGGCTTGTGCGGATCGGTAATCAGCTGCTTGTAGTTCACATGACTGATGCCGTCGACGAACAGATCCGGGTCGTAGCTGGGCTTGGAGACCAGCGCCAGCAGGCCGCCGGTGTTCGGATCGATGGCGACCACGGCGCCGTCCTGGTCGCCCAGCGCATCGAAGGCGGCCTTCTGCAGGCGGGCGTCGATGGTCAGGTAGAGGCTTTCGCCGGCGGTCGGGCGATTCATCTCCAGCTCGCGCAGGGCGCGTCCGCTGGCGTTCGTCTCGACCACGCGCGAGCCGGGGTCGCCGTGCAAACGGGACTCGTAGCTGTATTCCACTCCGGATTTACCGATGTGGTTCGAACCGCGGTAGCGCTTTTCGTCCACGCGGCCGAGATCCTGCACGGTAATGCCGCCGACATAGCCGACCAGGTGCGCGGCGACGCGGCCCAGCGGGTAGTGGCGCGTCAGGCCCGCCCGGATCTCGACGCCCGCGAAATCGCCGCGATTGACCTCGAAGCGCGCGACTTCGCGCTGGCTCAGGTTCAGCCGGATCGGCACGCCACGAAAACGTGGCGTCTTGGCCACCCGCTCGCGAAACCGGTCACGGTCGGCCTTGCGGATTTCGATGAGCTTGGCCAGCCGATCGAGCGTCGCGTCGAGATCATCGACCTGCTCGGGCACGATTTCGAGCCGGTAGGCGGGCAGGTTGTCGGCGAGGATCACACCGTTGCGGTCGTAGATCAGCCCGCGCACCGGTGGCATGACCTGTACCCGCATGCGGTTGTCCTGCGAGCGGGTCTCGTAATAGCCGTGGCGCAGCACCTGCAGGTAACTCACGCGGAACAGCAGAACACCCACGAGCACGGCGATGCCCGCGCCCGCCACAGCGGTACGCAGCAGGAACATGCGGCGTTCGGCCGCATGGTTCTTGATGGCGTTATCGGCGGCCATTGGATGTGTGTCGCTCCCGTCTTTCGGACATCTGCCCGCGCCGAGCTGCGTCGCAGTGGCGGTTTGCGAGCTGGCTCAAGCGGTTATAAAGGATAGTTGAGACCCCACGCTATCCGACCTCGAATTCTGCAATGCGTTCCAGAATAGAGGCCCAGAAAGGCCAGATGACGGCCGTGGTCAATACCGGCAGCCAACGCCACCATTGGTTCACCTCGGCGCCGGCGACCCCGTCGATCCAGAACAGCACGAATTCATACAGGACGAAAACGGGCAGAAGCAGCACGCTCTGCTGCCAGACCGGAAAGGTCCACAGTAATTCACGCATCCGAATCACGGCATAACCGGCCACGGCCAGCGCGAGGCCGTGCTCGCCGAAAGGCGTGCCGTAGATGACGTCGATCAGGATACCGCAACACCAGGCCGCGATCAGCCCGAAACTCATCGGCTGCATCAGCACCCAGAACAGCACGGTGGCGGCATAAATGGCCGGCCGGATCGCGGACAACGCATCAGGTAATGGCAACAGGGCCAGGAACAACGCCGCGCCGAGAGTTGCGAGGATCAGCAGGCCGCTGACGCGGCGTTCGATGATCATGGGGCCGTGGGTTCGGCGCCCGTTTCGCCCTGGGGTTGAGCCTCGCTCGCAACCGCGTCTTCGCGCGCCTGCGCCTCGGTGTTACTGGTCCACACGAGCAGCACTTCGCGGCCGCGGTTGAGATGGGCAGTGGGGTTGGCAACCACGTCGAGGAACTCGTCGCCGGGCTGATGGACGACGCTCGTGACGTGTGCAACCGGGTAACCTGCGGGATAACGCCCGCCCAGCCCGGAAGTGACCAGCAGGTCGTCGGCGCGGATATCCGAGTTGTTGGCTAGAAACGGCAATCGCAACTCATCGGTCTTGCCGCTGCCCTGCGCGATCGTCTGCAGCCCGGTGCGATTGATCTCGACCGGGATGCCGTGATTCGCATCGGTAATCAGGATCGCGCGCGAATCCAGCGGCGTGACATCGGTGATTTGGCCCATGATGCCGTTCGCATCGACCAGTGCCTGACCGACGAACACGCCGTCGGAGCTACCCTTGTTGAGCTTGATGTAGTGGCGATACGGGTCAGGGCTGACCGACAGAATGCGCGCGATGAGCACGTTCTGATCCAGCGAACTGGCCGAGGCGAGCAGGGCGCGAATGCGCTCGTTTTCGGCCTGCAGCGAGGCGAGTCGTTGCAGGCGCGCCTGGAGCAGCAGCACTTTCTGCTCGAGCGCTTCGTTCTCGGTGATCAGCTGGCCACGATCGAAGTAGCGGCCCAGATAATGGGCGACCTCGCCCGGCATCTCGGCGATCATCTGGATCGGCTGCGTTGCGACCGCCAGCGTGCTGCGCACCGGAGTGAGAGACGTGCTGGCGTGATCGACCATCATGAGGATGATCGAGATGACCGCAATCGCAACGATTCGGATGCCCGGCGTAATGCGGCGACCCAGAAACGGCGTTTTGTCGTCCTCGGCGAGTCCGCGCACCCAACGCCCCCGAAACCGTGGAATTAACTGATGTTATCGCGCCAGATTAGGCCGGCGTGCAGGCCTTGCGCAACTGTGTCGCGCGCTATTCGAGCGCGAGCAGCTGACCGGTCTTGCGATCGATCATTTCCAGCAGGATGCCGCCACCACGGGCGACACAGGTCAGCGGGTCGTCGGCGACGATCACCGGCAGACCGGTTTCCTCGGAAATCAGTTTGTCCAGATCGGCCAGCAGCGCGCCGCCGCCGGTGAGCACGATGCCGCGCTCGGCCACGTCCGAACCCAGTTCCGGCGGCGTGGATTCCAGCGCCAGCTTGACCGCACTGGTGATGTTCGACAGCGGTTCCTGCAGCGCGTCCAGTACCTCGTTCGAGTTGAGGGTGAACGCGCGCGGCACACCGGCCGACAGATGACGACCGACCACCTCGATCTCCTTGACCTCGTGGCCAGGGAAGGCGGTGCCGATCTGCTGCTTGATCGACTCGGCGGTCGATTCGCCGATCAGCATGTTGTACTGACGACGCACGTAATTGACGATTGCCTCGTCGAACTTGTCGCCACCGGTACGCACGGATTCGGCATAAACAATGCCGTTGAGCGAGATCACCGCGACTTCCGAGGTGCCGCCACCGATATCCAGCACCATCGAGCCGCGGGCTTCGCCAATCGGGATGCCCGCGCCGATCGCGGCTGCGACCGGTTCTTCCACCAGATACACGCGCCGTGCGCCGGCATTGGAAGCCGACTCGCGGATCGCGCGGCGCTCGACCTGGGTCGAGCCGTAGGGCACGCAGACCAGTACGCGCGTCATCGGCCGCAGCATGCGCTTCTTGTGCACCTTGCGGATGAAGTGCTGGAGCATCTTCTCCGTGACGGTGAAGTCGGCGATCACGCCGTCCTTGAGCGGACGGATGGTGGTGATGTGGTTGGGTGTGCGTCCGAGCATGCGCTTGGCGTCATGGCCGACGGCCTCGATACGTTTGCCGCCGCGGACATCGGTACGAACCGCCACGACCGACGGCTCGTTGAGCACGATGCCCTGGTCGCGCGCATAAATCAGCGTGTTGGCCGTACCCAGATCAATCGAGAGATCGTTGAGGAACAGGCCGCGAAAGTTGTCGAACATGTGAAGCACACCCGAGGGCAAGTACAAAAAAGCGCGTGAGAAAACACGCGCATCGGGCACCGCGACTCCACGTCGCGACGCACTAAAGATCGCAATGCTAGCAATGGGGCTGCGTGTCGGCAACGCCGACAGTCGGGCAGGGGGCAGTTATGCTAGTTTTACGCCCGCGCAGCGCCATTGGGGCTGTGTTTCCACACGTTCATGCACAGCAAAGGCAAAGCCCGTGAGTCTGACTGCCGATCAGGTACGCAACGTGGCCCGGCTGGCCCGACTGGGTCTTGATGACGACCAGATCGCCGAATATGCCGGCGAGTTGTCGAATATTCTCGATGTTGTCGCCAGCCTTGAAAAGGCCGACACAACCAATGTCGAGCCCATGGCCCATCCGCTGGATCTGGCCGCGCGCCTGCGCGCCGACCAGGCGGTTCCGGTGACGTCCCGCGACGATTTCCAGGCGATTGCGCCCGCGACGGCCGAAGGTGTCTATCTGGTGCCGAAGGTGATCGAATGAGCTACCCGCGCAGTATCCGCGAACTGGTCGCAGAACGTGCCGCAGGGAAAGTGAGCGCGGCCGAGCTCAGCAGGCATTTTCTCGATCGTATCGCCGCTCACGACGAAACGCTGAACGCGATGATCAGCGGCTGTGCCGACACCGCCCGTGAGCGCGCGGCAGCGCTCGACGCCGGCGGGGCGGCCGATGGGCCGCTGGCCGGCCTGCCGATCGCCCACAAGGACATTTTCTGCACCCGCGGTGTGCGCACAAGCTGCGGTTCGCGCATGCTCGACAACTTCGTCGCGCCTTATGACGCGACCGTGGTCGAACGTCTGGCTGCGGCCGGCACGGTCACGCTTGGCAAGACCAATATGGACGAATTCGCCATGGGCTCGTCGAACGAGACGAGCTTCTACGGGCCGGTTCGCAATCCCTGGAATACCGATTACGTACCGGGCGGTTCCTCGGGCGGTTCTGCTGCCGCCGTGGCGGCCGGCCTCGTTCCGGCGGCCACCGGTACCGATACCGGTGGTTCGATCCGCCAGCCGGCTGCGCTTTGTGGCGTGACGGGCATCAAGCCGACCTATGGTCGCGTGTCGCGCTACGGCATGATCGCCTTTGCCTCGAGCCTGGACCAGGGCGGCTGTTTTGCCCGCTCCGCCGACGACTGTGCCCACGTCCTGCAGGCGATGGCCGGCTTTGACGAGCGCGATTCCACTTGCGTGGAGCGTGACGTGCCGGATTATGTCGGTGCACTCGGCGGGCAGGGCGACGACTTCCTCAAGGGCATGCGGGTCGGCTTGCCGAAGGAATACTTCGCCGAGGGACTGGACGATGCCAGCCGCAAGGTCATCGATGCGGCCATCGCCGAGTTCCAGGCCCAGGGCGCCGAGATCGTCGAGATCTCGCTGCCGCATACCGAGCTCGCGGTTTCGACCTATTACGTGCTCGCGCCGGCCGAGGCGTCTTCCAATCTGGCGCGGTTCGACGGCGTGCGCTACGGCTACCGCTGCGAGAACCCGGTCGATCTGGAAGATCTCTATACCCGTTCGCGCGGCGAAGGCTTCGGCCGCGAGGTGCAGCGTCGCATCATGGTCGGCGCCTATGTGCTGTCGGCCGGTTATTACGACGCGTATTACCTCAAGGCGCAGAAGACGCGTCGCCTGATCGCGCGTGATTTCAGTGACGCCTTCGAAAACGTCGATCTGATCGCCGCGCCCGTGACACAGGCGCCGGCCTTCAAGCTGGGTGAAAAGCTCGACGACCCGGTCTCGATGTATCTCAACGACGTCTACACGCTGCCGGCAAGCCTTGCCGGTCTGCCGGGCATGTCGGTGCCGGCCGGCTTCGTGGACGGCCTGCCGGTCGGGCTGCAGCTGCTCGCCCCGTGGTTCGAAGAGACACGACTGCTTGGCGCGGCTCATGCCTACCAGCAGAACACCGATTGGCACACCAAGCGTCCGGCAGGATTCGAATAATGGCCTGGGAAACCGTGATCGGGCTGGAAGTGCATATCCAGCTCGCAACGCAAAGCAAGATCTTCTCGACGGCGCCGACCGCTTATGGTGCCGAGCCGAATACGCAGGCCAGTGCGGTGGATATCGCGCTGCCCGGCGTGCTGCCGGTAATCAATGCGAACGTTATTCGCATGGCCACACTGTTCGGGCTGGCGATCGATGCCGAGATCGCGCCGACTTCGGTATTCGCGCGCAAGCATTATTTCTATCCGGATCTGCCGAAGGGCTATCAGATCAGCCAGTTCGAGCTGCCGATCGTGGCCGCGGGCCATCTCGATATCGTGCTGCCCGACGGCGCCGAGAAGCGCGTCGGTATCACCCGGGCGCACCTCGAAGAGGACGCCGGCAAGTCCTTGCACGAAGCTTTCGATCGCGAGACCGGTATCGATCTCAACCGTGCCGGCACGCCGCTGGTCGAGTGTGTATCCGAGCCGGATATGCGCAGCGCGGCCGAGGCAGTGGCCTATGCCCGCAAGCTGCATGCGCTGGTCCAGTATCTGGGCATCTGTGACGGCAACATGCAGGAGGGGTCGTTCCGCGTGGACGCCAACGTGTCCGTGCGTCCGGTCGGCTCGAGCGAGTTCGGCACCCGGACCGAAACCAAGAACGTGAACTCTTTCCGCTTTCTCGAGAAGGCGATCGAGTTCGAGGTCGATCGTCAGATCGACGTGCTCGAATCCGGCGGCACCATCGTGCAGGAAACCCGTCTCTACGATCCCGACGCGGACGAGACGCGCTCCATGCGCAGCAAGGAGGAAGCGCACGACTATCGCTACTTCCCGGATCCGGATCTGTTGCCGGTGGTGATCGACGAGGCCTTCGTGGAAGCCGCCCGGGCCGATCTGCCCGAACTGCCGGACGCCAAGCGCGAACGATTTGTCGCGGAATACAGCGTCAACGCCGAAGACGCTGCAGCACTGACCAACTCGCGTGCGCTGGCCGATTATTTCGAGGCGACCGTCGCCGCGGTCGGCGGCGAAGCCAGCACGCACGGCAAGCCGGCGGCCAACTGGATCATGGGTGATCTGTCCGGTGCGCTGAACCGCGAAGGCCTGACGATCACCGAATCGCCGGTCAGCGCGACGCAGCTCGGCGGGTTGATCGCCCGCGTGGCGGACAACACCATCTCCGGCAAGATCGGCAAGGACGTCTTCGAGGCGCTGTTCAAGGGCGAGGGCGAGAACGCCGATGCGATCATCGAGTCGAAAGGCCTCAAGCAGATCACCGATACGGGCGCGATCGAGGGCTTTGTGGATCAGGTCATCGCCGACAACCCGGATCAGGTCCAGCAGTATCTCGACGGCAAGACCAAGATCGTCGGGTTTCTGGTCGGCCAGGTGATGAAGGCGTCGAAGGGCAAGGCGAACCCGAAGGACGTCAACCAGATGCTGGTGGCCAAGCTCGACGCGCTGTAGACGCGCCGGCTTGTCGGGTTAGGCTGGTCGCGAACCTGGATTCTCTGGAACGGATCGGCATGCAACAGACCCTCGCTTTCGAAACCCCCGGACGCTCAACCCGCGATATCACGGCCGACGTGAATGCCGTGGTGCGTGAGGCCGGCGTCGCAACCGGCGTGTGTCATGTGTTCATTCGGCATACCTCGGCGTCCCTGATGATCTGCGAGAACGCCGATCCGAGCGTGCGCGATGACGTCGAGCGCTGGATGGGGAAAGCCGTGGTCGATGGCGACCCAATGTTCGAACACGACATGGAAGGGCCGGACGATATGCCGGGCCATATCCGCAGCATTCTCACCGGCATGGACCTGACCGTACCCATCACCGACAGTGCGCTCAATCTGGGCACCTGGCAGGGCATTTATCTTTATGAGCATCGCAGCGCGCCCCATCGGCGCGAGGTGGTCGTTACGCTGCTGCCTGCGGCGGGCTAGGCCCGACACGGCTATAATGGATAGCCGGCATATAAAGACAAGAAGACCGTACGCGGGCCTCTACAGCGGGGCGGACGTACCGTGTCGATTACCGAGGAGAATTCATGCTTATTCGCAAGCGCTGGGCCGCGATCGTGGCCGCGGCAGCCGTGGTGTCATGCCCGTCTGTCCATGCCGCCGAGGCATCGGCAAACCTCCATCACATTACTGGAGCGGGTGAGGCCGAGCCTGTCGGTAGCGTGACGTTCACGGATTCCAAGTACGGGCTGATCGTCACCCCTGCCCTGGAAAACCTGCAGTCGCGTGGGCTGCATGGCACGCATATCCATGCCAACGCCGACTGTGGCGCCACCCGCATGGGCGACCACATGATGCCTGGCGGTGCGGCCGGTGGGCATTACGATCCGGAGCAGGCCGGCCGCCATGCCGGGCCTTATGGCGACGGGCATCTGGGTGACCTGCCGAATCTCACCGTCGAGGATGACGGCACGGCGGCGACGCCAGTACTTGCACCGCGTCTGACGGTTGCCGATCTCGAAGGCCGTGCCGTGATGGTGCATGCAGAGGTCGATCGTTACGACGACCACGGCACACACCACCACGGCAAGGGCGGCATGCGTATGTACTGCGGTGTGATCGAGTAAGTCTTGATTGCCGGTCGGAGCCGGTAACGCTCCGCCCGGCGACGGCAGCCAGGGCCCGAAGCCAAAGCCGCGTCAGAGAGAGATCTGAGCGCGCAAGGTTACGACGGTCGCATCGTCCAGCCCCATGCCGCCGGGGTTCACGATGTACTGCAGGTCGGGCTTGATGGTGAGCCACTCGGCCGCCCGAATCGCATGGAAGGCTTCGATCGCGAGCTCGTAGTCGTCGCTGAAGCCCGCACCCGGCGCATCCGAGAAAGCCACATAGCTGGTCATCAGCCCGCTCACGTCGTCCGGACGATCCGCCAGCAGCGCCTGAACCTGTACGCCGGTGCTGGCATGGTGCTCGACCTCGCTGATCTCCTTGTCGGCCCAGCCGTACTGGGCGAACAGGCCGACTTCACGCGCCGATGCACTATCGGCGTATATGGTCTGGTCCCAGACCAGGTAGGCGCCGTCGGCATGATCTTCGGTGCCGGTATCGAAACGCTCGAATTCGCCCGAGTGCTGCCAGTAGCCCACGCCGACGCGCCCGTTGTGCACGCCGCCGTACTCGATACCGGTTTCGCTGATCCAGAACAGGTCGCTGGGGGCACCATAGAAGGTGCTGGGCCCACGCGTGCCAGTACGGATGCCGGGCTGGGTTGCGCCGTCATAAACGCCGGCGCCGATATAGAGCCCGCCGCCGGGGCGCAGGAAGGCGCTTACGCTCGTGGCCGGGTCCGGGTAGGAGGGAAAGGCCTGAATCGTCGGCGAGAAACCCGGCGAGGAATGGATGAACTCGCCGCCGTTGTCGACATAGGCGAAGTCGGTATTCGCGTCTTCCTTGCCGATCTTGATCGACAGCCGGTCATCGAACAGGGATTGCCGATACCAGAGCGAATAGAGGGCGTCGAATGGCTCGGCGTCGATATTCGATGTGCCCTGGAAATCGCCGACATCCACGCTGCCATCGTTGCCGTGAAAACCGACATAGCCAATATAGAAGGTGCCACCGGGCAGGCCGAAGGCGGTGTCGATGGTCATGCCTGCTTCGACGAGATAGCGGGCAGCGGTGGCACGCTTCGCCTCGCCGCCGTCGAGAACCATGGAATAGTCGCCAGTCAGACTGGCATCAAGAACGAAGCCGCGCGCTGTGGCGCTGGAGCGCAGGCCGGCCGGATCGCCGAGCAGGTTATGGCCGGTGTCGAACTCGTCAGCGGTCTGGGCCTGGCTAGCACCCGCAAGCGCCAGGCCGAGGCAGAGTGCCGAGAGTGGCAGAGCGCCAAACGCCGTGAATCGTCGTGGCCGTGTCATCGCATCCCCCGTCGGTCGAAGCGCAGCGGCGGTATCGCGTGCTGCAGGGGGAAGCATACTAAACTCAGCAAATGCTTAGTTTGTTGGTTCTTGCATAGAATATCTGTAGCGTGCCCGAGCCACATCGACATCGGGCACGCCCAGACAGGTCAGGTGGGTGTCAGTCCGCCTTGGCCAGCGGCTTGACGGGCTTCCATTCGGTGACGCCTTCGATCGCGCTTTTGCTGTCGCCAACCGTGACCGGGATCGTCCAGTTCTTGATCACCGAGGTTTCGTCTGTGGCTTCGACAGTGCCGAGGTGGCCTGCACGCGGGTCGACCCAGCCGTAACTGCGCTGCGACGAAACCCGTGCCCAATCGGTGCCGTCACCGGCCTGGTAGGGCGGGGCGCCGGCGGGCGCCACATCTTTCCAGGTCGGACTATGCCGGTTGACCGAAACGCCGGTGCTGTCGAAACGCAGCATCGGCTCATCGACCGCGCCATGCACGATCATCGGTTCGCTGCCGCGGTACGACAAGAACAGACCGATACGCGCACTGCCGTTCATGGCTCGTACGAGTGCGACATCACCAAGCGCGCCCGTATCGGCGACCCGAGCCTCGGGAATGCCGGCCGGCTTGGGAGCGAATGCGAAATGGCCCTTAATCGCGGCTTTCTGATCACCCAGCTGTACTGGAATGGACCATTGCCCGACTTCGGCACGTTTGCCGCGATCGACTATCTCGTGTGGCACGGCGACTGCGTCGGTACGCAGGCGCAGATCGAACCAGCCCCAGTTCGGCGTGGCTTCGACGGTTTGCCAGTTGGGCGCCTTTGATGCATCGGCTTTTATCGCGCCGGGCGCCATCAGTGTGTTGGTGCGATGGAAGGCTGCTGCCCCTAGGTCTGCCTGTGTGGCGCCCGGACCGATACGCAAGAATGCCCGGCCGTCGCTGTCGAAGACGGTGAGTTCCTTGTCGGTCGGGTTGGCTACCAGCAACTGCGGCGCAAGCGTACGACGCAGCTGTACGTGAATGCCCTCGAGTTCCGCGGGGAGAGGCGCAAGAGCGGCCTCTACCGGTGCCTTGTCGTCGTCACCACCGTGGGCAAAGACAAAGCCGGCCCACAACACGAAGCACAGACCAATAAAAAGCCGGCCGCTCGCAAGCGGCCGGCTGAGGCTAGATAGCCCGATCACGGCGTCTCGGCGCCGGTGTCACCACCGTCGTCTTCGCCGTCGCCGCTGTCACCCGCGGCGTTGGTCAGGTCTCGGACCAGGCCTTCACCGGCTGTTGGCAGACTCTTTACGGTCTCCTGCAGCAGACCGCCACTACGCTCACCGAAGTTGGCGAGTTCCTCGCCGACCGCCGGTGCGCCAGTGATGGCGGTTTCCGGGCCCGGGATGGCGCTGGTGACGCCGCTCAGCAGGTCGGTGACCGGCAGCAGCGGAGACACTGAGCCGTCGAGCGCGTTACCGGTACCGCCGGTGAACAGGCTGCCGTCTTCGCTTTCCTCGACCGGGGCCGGTTCAGGCTGATCGATGTCGCCCTGGGCGCTCGGGTTCGGTGCGATGCCCACCGGGGTCGAGACCGAAGGTACACGCTTGCCGTCGCTGGCTTCGTAGCTGGCGAACATCATGTACTGGCCGGCGGGCAGCACGGCCGGGTTGCCGGTCATCTGCACGGTCAGTTCGTTGCCGTTCTTGGAAGCGATCGGCAGTACGACTGCACGCTGGTCGCCGTCGACCAGATGGGTCGTCGCGGTGCGACGAATGAGCATGACCTGATCCACGTCCGGGTTGCTCACCGTCATGGTGAACGTATCGCCGTCGGTTTCGAGTTCGGTCGGCGCGTCTTCGATCACAGGCCGGTCGTCACGCATGGCATACGGCGGCGTGTAGATCTCGAAGGACGGATCGCGGCTCTGGTAGTCCGCCAGGCCAATGCCCTCGAGGTTGATGAAGGACAGATAGGCCGTGTTGATCGGCGAATGGCCGCCCACCAGGATGCGACCGTCCGGCATCAGCACGGCGGTGTTGTGGTACGTACGCGGACGATGCGCTGTGGCCATCGGGGTCCAGGTCTCGGTTTCGATATCGAAACGCTCGGTCTGGCGGATAGCGCCTTCCAGACCCGGCACCACCACACCATCACGCGTGCCACCGGAAAAGACCATCACGCCATTGTCCGGCATGACGACGGAGTAGCCGTACCAGCGGGGCTGGCTGAGCGGGCCGGTGAGGCGCGACTCGTAGCTCATTTCGTCGTTGTTGACCGTCACGGTATCGATACGCGACGAGGAGACCGGCAGGTAGCCGCCCGGGCTGCCCACGGTCACGTAGGTCGGCACACCGCCTGCGGTCAGGAACTCGGCTTCGTGATAGCCGCCGTTTGCGTCGGGCTTCATGGGCAGCATGGCCGAGAAGGTCGAGCCACGCATGCCGGCACCGACGACACGCTCCAGCGCGCGGGCATCGACTGGCGTTTCCAGCAGACCTTCAATCGCCCCAGTCGGGTTGCTAAGCGTCGTACCGACCAGCTCGGTCAGCGTGCTCTGAACCTGATCCGCATTCAGATTGGTCGGGTTGAGCGTGCTGGTCAGCTGGCTCAGGCCGACTTCGTTGAGCTTGAGCGGCAGGCCGGCATAGCCGAGATCCGTCCAGTTCTTGGTTTCAGGATCGTAGGCCGCGACGATGTTCCACAGCGCCTGGTCATAGGCCTGGCCGAAGGGATTGAAGGCCTGGCCGCCGGCGTTGTAGTAAACCTGACCGTTGGGCAGCAGGTGCATGCGCGGGAACAGCGGCAGAGTGCGCTGAGCGGCATCGCCGTTCTCGCTCCAGGTGCCGTTGTCGATGTCGTAGGTCTCGGTCTGGACCACGTTACGACCCGAGTTCAGCGGCTGCTCCGGGTAAACCGGCTTGAGCAGCTTGGTCACGCCACTGGCCACGAACACATCGCCGCCAGCCATGGTCACCAGGCTCGGATACCAGCGACCGAACTTCATGTCGCCGCTCTGCGTCCAGGTATTCGTTTCCGGGTCGAAGATACGCGAGGACTTCAGACCCTCGAGCTCGACCACGCCGACCGGCACGCCGTCGACGCCCGGCTCGGTGTAATAGTCGGTGCCGCCTACGGCCATCATGCTGCCGTCGGCCAGAAACACGACGTCGGCACAGAACAGCGCGCCGTCGTTCTTGTCGGTGTTGTCGGCGGTGGACAGGACGCCGTTCGGCACGCCGGGCAGGCCGCGTGCGATCGTTTCGCTGTCGTTGCCGTCCGGATTCGCGCCGCCATCATTGGGCGCGGGGCGGGTCCAGGTCGGGTTGTCGTTTTCGTCGAGCGTCAGCACGCGCGACTGATCGTTCACCGAGACCTCGCCGAATTCGGCGACGATGGACAGCTCCACGTTCTCGGTGCCTTCAAGGGCGTTGAGATAGACGAAACGGCCGTCACCCAGCACGGCAATGGTGCCGGCGGCGGGCTTGCAGTTCAGGGAGCCGTCGGCGCCCGGGATGCAGCGTTCGTCGGTGGTGACTTCTTCCTGGTCGACCGTGATGGTCGGTTCGGCAAACGGCTCGCTGAAGCTGCCGCCGACCTCGGGGGCCATTGCATCCGAGCCGGCTTCGTTACCAGCGTCGGCGCTCGCATCGGCATTCGCCTGCATCGAGCTGCCATCGGTTTGTGCCTCGGCCGAGCCTTCGGTCTGGGCGCCGGCGTTGTCGCTCTGGCCCGCATTCAGAAGCTTGCCGAGCAAGCCGCCATCCAGGGCGGCCAGCGCCGGCGTAGCCGACACGGATAAGGTTAGCGCGGCCGCGGCTGCCGCAGACATGACGATTCGCATTGTTTTCCACTCCTCTGAACCACGGTAGAGGGGCCGTGGTTGTGCCTTAATTGATATTATTTATCGATCGGTCAGGAGAAGTGATAACACGCGTCAATTAAATGACGCAAACGCGGGCGAATGTCGGAAAGCCGTCGCGCCCTAGTGGCGGAAGTGTCGAATCCCGGTGAACAGCATGGCGATATCGGCCTCGTCAGCTGCCGCGATCACCTCGTCGTCACGGATCGATCCGCCGGGCTGAATTACAGCGCGTACACCGACTTGCGCGGCGGCATCGAGGCCATCGCGGAACGGGAAAAAAGCATCGGACGCCATCACCGATCCGGCCACGTCCAGGCCTGCATCGGCGGCCTTCAAACCAGCGATTCGCGCTGAATCCACGCGGCTCATCTGGCCTGCGCCAATGCCGATTGTGCGTCCGTCGCGCGCATAAACGATGGCATTGGATTTGACGAACTTGGCCACCCGCCAGGCGAACAGAAGATCCTGCAACTGGGTGCCGTCCGGCTGCGCCTTGGTGACGACATCGAGCTTGTCACGATCGAACAGCAGGCTGTCGTCGTCCTGCACCAGCAGACCGCCGGCAATCTGGCGTATGGCGAGTTTGGACTCGCTATTTGGGCGAAAATCCCCAGTCGCAATCACGCGCAGGTTCTTCTTCTGGGAAAACACGCCCAGCGCGTCGTCGTCGATCCGCGGCGCGAGGATCACCTCGGCGAACTGGTTCGCAAGAATCTGTTCCGCGGTCGCTCGGTCCAGCGTCCGGTTGAAGGCGATGATGCCGCCGAAGGCCGAGGTCGGGTCGGTAGCAAAGGCGCGCTCGTAGGCCGTCTTCAGATCGGCTGCGACAGCCACGCCACAGGGATTGGCGTGTTTGACGATCACACAGGCCGGGGCCTGGTCGAACGCGCGTACACAGGCCAGTGCCGCATCGGAGTCGGCCAGATTGTTATAGGACAGCGCCTTGCCCTGACACACCCGTGCATCGACCAGACTGGCTGCCACGGCTGTGTCGGCGGCATAGAGCGCAGCGCGCTGATGCGGGTTCTCGCCGTAGCGCAGGTCCTGGCGTTTCTGGAAGGTACCGACAAAGCGCTCGGGCAGGGCGTCGTCTGCGGGGCTGTCCGGCACATCGCTGTCGCTGCGCAGATAGTCGGCGATCGCGCGATCGTAGCTGGCGGTATGGCTGAAGCCCTTGGCGGCCAGGCGACGGCGTGTGGCCGTGGTCGTGCCCTTATGGTCGTCCAGGTCCGCCAGCACGGCATCGTAGTCTGCAGCGTCGACTACGAGCGTTACATAGTCGTGGTTCTTGGCAGCGGCACGCAGCATGGCCGGGCCGCCGATATCGATGGTCTCGATCGCGTCGGCGCGGCTGCAGTCGGCCGCCGCAATGGTCTGCTCGAACGGATAGAGATTGACCACCACCAGATCGATCGGCGCGATGGCGTGTTCGTCCATAACGGCATCGTCCGTGCCGCGGCGACCGAGAATGCCGCCGTGGATCTTCGGATGCAGCGTCTTCACGCGCCCGTCCATGATCTCCGGCGCGCCGGTATGCTCGGCCACGTCCACCACCGGTACGCCGGCTTCGCGCATCGCGCGCGCCGTGCCGCCGGTCGACAGGATCTCGACGCCGTGACGTTCGGAAAGCACGCGGGCGAAATCGGCAACGCCCGTCTTGTCGGAAACACTGATCAGCGCGCGGCGAATCGGGGTGGCGGTGTTTGCGGTATCGGTCACGATGGCCTTCTATCCGTAGTGCGGATTTCTATCCGATGGAAACAAAAACACCCGCAGCGCGGGTGGTGGGGTCTGGTCGTTTTTTCGAAACGTCAGCGATCGAGCGCGTAGCTGCGCAGCTTCTTGCGCAGCGTGCCGCGATTGATGCCGAGCATCTGTGCGGCGCGCGACTGGTTGCCCTCGCTGTAGTCGAGTACGCGTTCGAGCAGAGGCTTTTCTACCTGCTCCAGCACCATCTGGTACAGATCGCGCGGTGGCGCGCAGCCGTTGAGCGAATCGAAGTAACGATCGAGACTGGCGCCGACGTAGTGACTGAGCGGCTGAGATTCGGCGTCTGGGTCGATCTGCGTCATTCCGTGCAGGGTCGCTCGGGGGGCGAAGGCGCAAAACTATAACGGCATTTTTCGCCCAGAGAAAGGCGACTTTCGGCGAGTCGTCAGTCGTGCCCGTTGCGCCTTGCATCTAGACGCACCCAGTCTTCGCGTATCGCGCTTTCTTCGAAGGTGAATGCGCCCGTGTAGGCGTTTTTCACATCTTCGATCTGGCGTGTGAGCAGCCCGGATAGCACCAGCGGTGCGCCGGGTGCGGCATGTCCAGTCAGGGTCGGCGCAAGCGCGATCAGCGGCTTGGCCAGAATGTTGGCCAGCACGATATCGAAGGTGCGGGCGCCGATACCGTCGAGTGCCGGCGTTTCGATGCATTGGCTCACGCCGTTGCGCTCGGCGTTTTCGCGGGTCGCGCGGACAGCCTGATCGTCGATATCCACGGCCGTGACCGATGCGGCCCCAAGACGGGCTGCAGCCACCGCGAGAATCCCCGATCCGCAGCCGTAGTCGAGCACGTGGCGGCCGGCTATATCTGCTTCGGCCAACCACTCCAGGCACAGCGCGGTAGTGGGATGGGTTCCGGTACCGAAAGCCAGGCCCGGATCGAGACGCACGACGATCGCATCGTCATCCACGTCCACCGGCGCCTCGTGCGGCGCAATCCACAGCCGATGCCCGAAGTGCAGCGGCGGATGCTGGGCCAGCCAGGCGCTGGCCCAGTGTTCGTCGGCCAGCGTGTTTACTTCGATGGTGGCGTCGTTACCCAGCGTGTCCTGCAGTGCGCGCTCGATGGGTGCAGCGAGCGTGCCGTGGGTAAACAGGCCGGTTACGCGCGACGCCTCGAAGCCGGGGTGCTCGTGCGGCGTGTTCTCGACCGTGATGTCGTCGCCGGCGTCGAGCACGGTGACGGCTTCGGCGTCGAAGCTTTCGAAGATCGCCTCCGCCAGGGAAGCGCGCTCTGTCTCGACCGTGATCTGCAGCCAGGCCACCGGAGCGGCCGGCTCATCCACGGCTGCTTTCTTCCTTGAGCTTCTTCTCCAGCCAGTGAATCGACACGCCGCCTTCGATATGGGCCGGGTCGTGGATGATGCGCTTGTGCAGGGCGATATTCGTGTTGATGCCCTCCACGACCATCTCCGACAGCGCCATGTCCAGACGCGCGGTCGCCGCGGCCCGGTCGTCGCCGTGGGCGATCAGCTTGCCGATCAGCGAATCGTAATAAGGCGGCACGCTGTAGCCGGCATAGATATGCGAATCCATGCGAATACCCGGGCCGCCCGGTGCGTGATAAGCCGTGATCTTGCCGGGCGAAGGCACGAACGTCTCCGAGTGCTCGGCGTTCACGCGGCATTCGATGGCATGGCCGCGCACCACGATATCTTCCTGCTTGTAGCGCAGTTCGTGGCCGGCCGCGATGCGCAGCTGTTCGGCGACGAGATCCACGCCGGTGATCATTTCCGTGACCGGATGCTCGACCTGGATACGCGTGTTCATTTCGATGAAATGGAACTCGCCGTTTTCGTACAGAAATTCGAAGGTGCCCGCGCCGCGATAACCAATGCGCTTGCAGGCATCGGTACACAGCTTGCCGATATGTTCGCGCTCGGCCGGGGTTATGCCCGGTGCCGGCGCTTCCTCCACCACCTTCTGATGGCGACGCTGCGGCGAGCAGTCGCGTTCGCCCAGATGGATGGCGTTGCCGTGATGATCGGCAAGCACCTGCACCTCGATATGCCGTGGCTTTTCGAGATACTTCTCCATGTAGACGGCCGGGTTGCCGAAGAAGCTGGCCGCCTCGCGGCGCGCCATGTCGATCGCGCCCGCCAGCGCCTTGGCTTCGTACACGACATGCATGCCGCGTCCGCCGCCACCGCCGGCCGCCTTGATGATGACCGGGAAGCCGATCTTCTGGGCCAGCTTGCGGTTGGCCGCATCGTCGGCGCCCAGCGGCCCGCCGGAGCCCGGCACGCAGGGCACGCCCGCGGCCTGCATTTCCTGAATCGCCGAGGTCTTGTCGCCCATCAGGCGAATCGTCTCGGCGCGCGGGCCGATAAAGATGAAGCCCGACTGCTCCACGCTCTCGGCAAAATCAGGGCTTTCCGACAGGAAACCATAGCCCGGGTGGATGGCGCTCGCGCCGGTCACTTCGGCCGTGCTCATCAGCGTGGCCATGTTGAGATAGCTCTTGGAGCTATCGGCCGGGCCAATGCACACCGCTTCCTCTGCGAGCAGCACGTGTTTCTGTTCCCGGTCCGCGGTCGAATAGGCGGCGACAACCGGAACATCGAGTTCCCGGCAGGCACGCAGTATCCGCAGCGCGATCTCGCCCCGGTTGGCGATCAGAACCTTGCCGAGCATCACTTCACCACGAATAGCGGCTGATCGAATTCGACCGGCTGACCGTTCTCGACCAGCACTTCGCTGACCTCGCCGGACACTTCGGCCTCGATCTGGTTGAGCATCTTCATCGCTTCGATGATGCATAGCGTGTCGCTGGGCCCGATCTTGTCGCCCACGTCGACGAACGGCTTGGCATCCGGCGACGGCGCGCGATAGAAGGTGCCGACCATCGGCGAACGCACGATCTGGCCGTCCGGCGTGTCGTCCTCTTCCTTGGCGGCCGGCGCGGGCTGCTCACCACCGCCCGCGGCGGGCGGCGCAGCAGCCGGGGCGGGTGCGGCAGCCGGCGGTGCGGCGGGGACGCTGCCCGGTGCGGGATAACGGCCGATACGGACCGATTCCTCGCCTTCGGTGATCTCGAGTTCGGCAATGCCGGAATCCTCGACCAGCTCGATGAGCTTCTTGAGCTTGCGGATATCCATGAGGTTTCAGTTCTCCCGAGTCGGTTCGGCGGCACGCGCGATGGCCGCATCCAGGGCCATCACATACCCCTGTGCGCCGAAGCCGGTGATGGTGCCGATCGCGATATCGGCAAAATAGGAATGGTGGCGAAACGCTTCGCGCTTCGCGGTGTTCGATAGATGAATCTCGATACAGGCCAGCTCGCTGGCCAGCAGCGCGTCGCGCAGGGCGACGCTGGTATGGGTGAACGCCGCCGGGTTGAACAGCACGCAGGCCACGTCTTCATCGCGGGCGGCATGCAGGCGGTCGATCAGGGTGCCTTCGCTGTTGGACTGGAAGCAGCTCAGCGTATGCCCGTGTTCAGCGGCGCGCGCGGCGAGGCGCTGTTCGATTGCGGGCAGGGTGTCGTGGCCATAGACGCCGGGCTCGCGGCTGCCGAGCAGGTTCAGATTGGGTCCGTTGAGCAGCAGAAAATGAGCCACGCGGCCGTCCTTGTATGGCGATGCTTGGAGTCTGCCCCAAGGAAATCAGCGTTACAACCATCCGCCGCGGATTTTCGTGACCGTTCGCTACCGTATTGTCGGTAGTTCGCCGAAGTTCCCCTCAGCGCAAGGCGCATTGCAATCGCATTCGGCGGGCGCGGCGGGCTGCTCGTCACTCTTTGGTCGCAGATGCCTCATTTTCGAGCAACGGCTGCACGATGTCGGCCAGTTTGGCGTGGTTCAGCGCACCGGCGATGCGCGCAACGATATGGCCGTCACGGTCGATGATGGCGGTGTAGGGCAATACGCCGGCCGGTGTGCCTTCGGCCGTATAGCGGTCCTGGATACGTGCGCCCTCGGTGGGGTCGGCCAGCACGGGGTAGTTGATGTTGTAGTCCGCCGCAAAATCGCGAGCGGCTTCAGGTGGGTCGACGGCCAGGCCGATCACCTGCAGGCCCTCGTCGCCCCACTCGTTCTGGGCGTCGATGAGCATGGGCACCTCTTCGCGACACGGCTTGCACCAGCTGGCCCAGAAGTTGAGTACCACCACCTGGCCATCGTAATCGCCGATCGCATGCGGATTGCCCTGCAGATCGGGCAGGCTGAAGTCCGGGCGTACGGGGTGGTCTTCGGCGGCCAGCCAGTAGGCCAGCGATCCACCTGCAACGAACAGGGCGATCAGCGCCAGTCCGACGAGGTTGCGGAGCGGTCGACTCATGGTGCGTTACCCGCATGGTCCAGACGGTTCAGGCGCTCGATAAAGCCGTCGGTATCGATCTTGCCGATCAGGCGCTGATCGGCGGCTTCTTCGCCGTTCGCGCGATAGAACAGCACGGTCGGCGGGCCGAAGACATCCAGCTCACGCATGAGTTTGCGATCGACATCGTCGTAATCGGTGACGTCGACCTGCAGCGCGGCCACGTTCGATAGCGCATCGCGCACGGCCGGATCCGCGAACAGGCCATGCTCCATCTCGACGCACTCGACACACCAGTCGGCATAGAAATCCACGACCGCGGGCCGGCCGTTGGCGCGTGCGGTATCGAGCGCCGCTTGAAGTTGTTCCAGATTATCGATACGGGTGAAGGGGGATTCGACGTCGGCGGTGCTCGTCGCGCCGTTGGCCGCCGTGCCCAACCCGGCGAGCGGCCGCAGTGCCGTGCCGCCGCCTATGAGCACGCCGGTCAGCGCGGCCCCGGCATAAACGAGCACCGCAAACACGAGCGCGCGCTTGATGGCGGTGGCGGCTCGGGTCTGTGTGGCCAGCGTCGACAGATAGCTGCCGTACCCGAGCGCGATCAGGCCCCAGCCGGCCAGCGTCACGTCAGCCGGCAGGATGCGGGACAGCAACCACAACGCGACCATCAGCAGCACGACGCCCGAGGCGACCCGGAACTCGTTCATCCAGGCGCCGGCATGCGGCATGATCCGCGCGCCGAACACGCCGATCGCGATCAGCGGCACGCCCATGCCCAGGCCGAGCATGAACAGCGCTGCGCCGCCCAGCAGCATGTCACCGCTACTGGATATATAGAGCAGCGCGCCGACCAGTGGCGGGGCGAGGCAGGGCCCGGCGATCAGCGCGGAGAAAAAGCCCATGATGCCGGCGCCCGCGAGCCCGCCGCGACGCGTGCCGAGGCCGCCGAGCCGTGCCTGTAGCGCGCCGGGCACCTGCAACTGGAAAACACCGAATGCCGCCAGCGCGAGCAGGGCGAACACGCCGGCGAATGGAATCAGCACGGCCGGCATCTGCAGCGCGGCCTGCAGGTTGGCGCCGAAATAGCCGGCGATCACGCCGAACACCGTGTACGCCAGCGCCATTGCCAGCACATAGGCCACCGACAGGGCGAAGGCGCGCCGCGGCGGCGCGTTGGCGCCCACGATCAACCCTGACAGAATCGGAATCATCGGGAGAATGCACGGCGTGAACGCCAGAAGCAGACCGAATACGAAGAACAGGCCGAGCGTCGACAGCGTGTCCGCATTAGCCAGGCGGCCGGCGAGGTCGTCCTGTTGGGTCAGAAAGCTGTCGGATGCGCTGTCACCCGTGCCGGTAGACGTGTTGGTCGTCGTCTCGGCTGTAGCCGTGGCGCCTGCGGGCGCGTCTGCGATATCGAGCGCGATTGTCTGCGGTGGATAGCACAGGCCGGCATCGGCACAGCCCTGGTAGGTGACTTCGATACGCGCCTCGTCCGCCAGCTCGGGGCCGTCCTCGACCGGCAGGCGCACGGTCACGCTATCGCGATAGGTTTCGACCGGGCCGAAGAACTCGTCCTCGTGCTTTTCGCCGTCGGGAATCTGCGGCTCGCCGATGCGGGCGGGGCCGGCGTCGACCAGGGCAAAGTCGAAGGCGTGCCGATACAGATAGTAGGTATCGGCGACCTGCCACGTCACGGCGATATCGCCCTCGACGGTGCGTGCCGCGCTGGGCGCGAACGCCTGCTCGACCGGCAGGAAGTCGTCGGCGGCACGGGCTGGCGCGCTGATCGCGCTCAGCAGCGTCAGGACACAGAGTGAGCATAAGAAGAACGCGCGCGCGTAAGGCGCGGGCGCTCGGCCCGCCGCAGCCGGGGAAGACGTCATTGCGGGGTCGTCTGCTGGTCGAGCCAATCGAGATAGCCTTTGGAGCCGTCGCACAGACGGACTGCGACCACCTCGGGAAGTTCATCCGGATGCAGGGACTCGACGCGTGCCTGCACGTCGGCGACGCGCGCTGCGCGAGTCTTGATGAGCAGCAGCAGTTCCTCGTCGATCTCGACCTTGCCCCGCCAGCGATAGACCGACTCCAGGCCGGGCACGATATTCACGCAGGCGGCCTCGTGGTGTTCGACCAGGGCGCTGGCGATCGTGCGGGCGGTCTCGCGGTCCGGGCAGGTCACGTAGACCATCCGGGCGTCGGCGTCGTTTCGGGTTTCGTTCATGCGCGCATTCTAGGACGTGTGGTGCTCGGGCGCGACGCCGTACCGCGGTACGGCCGAATCATTGGCAATGTCTTGTACCGCGGCGAGCGCACCCCAGAATAGTTGGTGTAAACAGGCTTATTTAGTGGCGCCAAAAAGCGGCTGTTATAGTCGCGCCACAACAACGAACGGAGTGACAAACATGAGTCTTCGACTGGGCGATACCGCACCGAACTTCACCGCCGACACCACCGAAGGTGAGATCGACTTCCACGAATGGCTGGGCGACGGCTGGGGCATGCTCATGTCGCATCCGGCCGACTTCACGCCGGTGTGCACGACCGAACTGGGCGCCGTCGGCGGCCTGACCGAGCGCTTTGCCAAGCGCGGCGTGAAAGCCATCGTCGTATCGGTGGACTCGGTGGAAGACCACAAGAAATGGTCCAAGGACATCGAAGAGACCCAGGGTAATGCGGTCAACTTCCCGATTATCGGCGACACCGATCGCAAGGTCGCCGAGCTCTACGACATGATTCACCCGAACGCGGGCGACACGTCGACGGTTCGTTCGGTGTTCATCATCGATCAGAACAAGAAGATCCGGATGACGCTCACCTATCCGAAGAGCGCCGGCCGCAACTTCGACGAGATCCTGCGCGTGATCGATTCGCTGCAGCTGACCGACAACTACAAGGTCACCACGCCGGCGAACTGGCAGGACGGCGACGACGTGATCGTTTCGCCCGCGTTGTCCAACGAGGAAGCCGAGAAGCTGTTTCCCGCGGGCTGGAACGAGCTCAAGCCCTACCTGCGCATGACCAAGCAGCCGAACAAGTAAGCGGCGCTACGTCAGCGAACAAAAGGGCGCGGTCTTTCGAGGCCGCGCCTTTTTTGTGTGCACTGCACGGATCGCGGCATACTACGCCGCTCGACGGCGACCGCCACGCATAGCCGCAGGGCCCGCCCGCATTGGCGCGCCGCCGGTCGGCCCAGCCGCCGTCATCCGATCAACCTTCAAACAACGAGAAACACCATGGCCGAGGACACGCCCAAGCAACGCCGCAGTCACGTCGTCACCCAGGGCACGTCGCGCGCGCCCAACCGCGCCATGCTGCGCGCGATGGGTTATACCGACGAGGATTTCGACAAGCCCATCGTCGGCATCGCCAACGGCTACTCGACCATCACACCCTGCAACATGGGCCTGAACGATCTCGCCAAGCGGGCCGAGGCTGCGCTCGAAGGCGGCGGCGCCAAGTCGCAGATGTTCGGCACCGTGACCGTGTCTGACGGCATTTCCATGGGCACGCCGGGCATGAAGTATTCGCTGGTCTCGCGCGAAGTCATTGCCGACGTCATCGAAACCGCCGTGCAGGGCGAATCCATGGACGGCGTGATGGCGTTGGGCGGCTGCGACAAGAACATGCCGGGTGCCATGATCGGCATTGCCCGCATGAACGTGCCGGCCATCTTTGTCTACGGCGGCACCATCAAGCCCGGTCACGCCTTCGGCGAAGATCTCACCGTGGTCTCTGTGTTCGAGGCCGTCGGCCAGCGCATCGCCGGTACGATCGACGACGAACGCGTGAAGACCGTCGAATGCAATGCTTGCCCGGGGGCGGGTTCCTGTGGCGGCATGTTCACCGCCAACACCATGTCGAGCGCGTTCGAAGCGATGGGCATGAGCCTGCCGTACTCCTCGACCATGGCTGCCGAGGATGCCGAAAAAGCCGACAGCGCGGCGCGCTCGGCCGAAGTGTTGATCGAGGCGATCGAGAAAGACATCAAACCGCGTGATCTGCTCACGTTCGAGGCCTTCGAGAACGCCATCACCCTGATCATGGCCGTGGGCGGCTCCACCAACGCCGTGCTGCATCTGCTGGCCATCGCCCAGGCCGCGGATGTGAACCTCACCATCGACGACTTCGAGCGCATTCGCGCCAAGGTGCCGGTGTTCTGCGACCTCAAGCCGTCCGGCCGTTTCGTAGTCACCCAGCTGCACGCCGCCGGCGGCATCCCGCAGGTGCTCAAGATGCTGCTGAACGCCGGTCTGCTGCATGGCGATTGCCTGACCATCACCGGCGAAACGCTGGCCGAAACGCTGGCCGACGTGCCCGACGAGCCGCCGAAGAGCCAGAAGGTCATTCTGCCGATGGAAGAGGCGCTGTATAAGTCCGGCCACCTCGCCATCCTCAAGGGCAATCTGGCCGAAGAGGGCGGTGTCGCCAAGATCACCGGTCTCAAGAACCCGGCCATCACCGGCCCCGCCCGCGTGTTCGATTCCGAAGAGGAAGCCATGCAGGCGATCGTCGACGAGAGGATCGTCTCCGGCGATGTCGTCGTCATTCGCTACGAAGGCCCGAAAGGCGGCCCCGGCATGCGCGAAATGCTCTCGCCGACGTCCGCCATCGTCGGCCGCGGCTTGGGCGAGGAAGTCGGCCTAATCACGGACGGCCGTTTCTCCGGCGGCACCTACGGCATGGTTGTTGGGCATGTTGCGCCGGAAGCTGCCGTAGGTGGGAATATCGCCCTGGTACAGGAAGGCGACACCATTACCATCGACGCGCGCGAGCGCAAGCTGCATCTCGACGTCAGCGACGAGGAGCTGGCCGAGCGTCGTAAGGCATGGCAGCCCAAGCCGCCGAATGCGACTCGGGGTGTGTTGGCGAAATATGCTCGGTTGGTGGGGACGGCCTCGAAAGGGGCGGTTACGGATCAGGCGCCGGAGTGATTGGTGCTGATTGATTAGCTGTCTATTGAAAGCCCGCTTCGTGCGGGCTTTTTTATGTTCGGGGATTCTGAGATGCTTCTAAGCACCGCCGCTGTGTTCCAGTTGGGATTCAGATCCAGCTCACGTCATGCACGATGCAAGACCTCGCATCTTGAAGATGCCGACAGAAATCGAGACGCTAGT
>NZ_APND01000002.1:235000-807835 GCF_040361215.1 Salinisphaera dokdonensis CL-ES53 | reverse complement strand
TCCAAGACCGGGACAATGGCGCTGTTGCACTTGATACTTGAAACCGCCAGCCAAAACAAAAGGCGCCCTGTCTTGCGCCGATGCTACGCATCGGTGCCCTGCGCGGCTCCGTCCGCAAGCGGGCCAGCCGGAAACTCGCTGCGCTCAGACATCCGGCTGCCTTATCCGCTTGCGGCCTCCACTGCTCGGCGCTACGCCCAAGGGAACCCAATACAGACAGGCTCGCTAACGCTTCGCCCAGAAGATCGCGAAGCGATCTTTGTCAGACGACGCCGAAGGCGAGTCCGAGTAAGCGCGGTCCACTAACGACTGCCGGCGCAGCAAGTTAGTAACGCTCGCTCTTGGCTTGGCCTGTGTATTCCGGCCCGTTGCACGGCGACGCAGACACGGAGTGGCGACGGGTGTCCGGCGCACTGCGCCGGTGCGGCCAGCCTGTTTGAGCGTCGCCAAAGCGACGCGAGTCCTGGCCGCATCCCGTCGCCGCTGCGTGTCGGAGTGCACCGGCGCAGCCGGCGCTGTGTCCGGGTGTCTTTTTTCTTTGCTTACTTTCTTTTGGACAAGCAAAAGAAAGTGAGTCGCGCAGCAGCGCGAAACAAAAGGTGCGACGAACTTGTGAGTGCCGAAAGACTCGCGACCTGAAGTCACCGGCTTTCAACTCAGACGTTCAAACAAAGCCACCCGCAGTTCTAGACCAAGCGCTTCCGCGAGAGCCGATCGACAAGCCGTGCAAGCCCATCGAGATCCCGCGCCGGCGCACAAAGATCAACATGTGGCGAGTCGTGCTGAACGCCCAACGCGGTCGTGAAATAACGTGGATGATCCATCAGGGGATCGAGCCAGATCAGTGCACGACAACGAGCACGCAGCTGCTTCAGAGCGGCCTGTAGACGCTCCGGCTCATCACTGTCCCAGCCGTCGGACACGATCATCACCACCGTGTTGCGATCGAGCATTTGATCGGCATGACGCGCCATGAAGGCTTCCAGCGACGTGGCGATACGCGTGCCGCCGGCCCAGTCGTCGACCGTGTCCGCTAATCGAGCCAGTGCGGCCTCGACACGCCCACGAGCCAACGGCTCGGTAACCCGCGACAGCTGCGTGCTGAACACAAAGCTCTCCATCGAGCGAAACGCCTGACCAAACGCGTGCACGAAACACAAGAAGAAACGGCTATAGGCGTCCATCGAATAGCTGACGTCTGCGAACACCACCAGCCGTGGCCGCTCGCGTGGCCGATAGCGGCGTCGGAACGCGAATACCTCCCCGCCCCGAGCGATTGCGCTGCGCAGACTGGCACGCAGATCCAGCCGGCCCTGGGCACGCCGACGCCAGCGTCGGGCGGCGCGTCGAGCGAGCTGGCGACCCAGGGCGCGAATCAAGCGTTCCATCGCGGCGCGCTCACGCTCGTCGATCGCAGCCAAGTCGGCCTGCATGGCCCGGCGCTGACCGCTGGCGCCGTCGTTCGGCCCGTCCGACTGCGTTTCGTCGAGCGTTTGCCCGCGGGCCGGATCGGGATCGCCGCCGTCACCGGTGCCGCGGGCCGGCTCGTCGCTGTCGTGATCTTCGTCGCCGGCGTCGCGCTCCACGGTCTTCGCAGGCGTAATAAAATGATCACCCCAGAACGCGTCGAAGACGGTATCGAAACGGGCCCGATCGTCGGGCGTCTTGGCCATGCAGGCACGAAGCACGGCTGCGAAACGCGGCTTGTCGGTGACCGGTAACGCTTGGAGCGCGGCCAATGCATCGGCGCTTTCGGCCGGGCTCACCGTCACACCCTGGGCCCGCAGTTCGCTGGCAAACGCCGCCAGCGCGCGTGTCAGCGACCAGTAACGGCCAGCGTTGCGAAACTGTTTGTCAGCGGCCACCGCGGTAGACCGCCAGCCGCTCGCGCATTGAGTCGATATCGGCCGGGTCCTTGAACAGCGCGCCGAGCGTGGCCGGCACCTGGGCATGATCGAGATCCGCAGCACCGATCTCGATCAAAGACGCGGCCCAATCGAGCGTCTCCGACAGGCCGGGCGTCTTGGTCAGGTCCTGTTCGCGGGCCCAGGCGAGATAATCGACGATCGCATCGGCCAGAGCGGCGTCGATACCGGGCAGCCGTTGTTCCAGCACCGCTCGTTCCTTGGCCCGGTCCGGGTAATCCAGCCACAGATACAGACAGCGGCGGCGCGTGGCTTCGGCCAGCGCGCGGGTGCGATTGCCAGTGATCACGACCAGCGGCGGCACCTCGGCACGGACGGTGCCGTATTCGGGAATGCTGATCTGCCATTCGGACAGGATTTCGAGCAGAAAACTCTCGAAGGCCTCGTCAGCGCGGTCGAGCTCGTCAATCAGCAGCACCGGCGGCGGACTGTGGCGCAGGGCCGCGAGCAGCGGCCGTTCGAGCAGGAAATCGTCGCTATAGAGGCTGGCCCGGAGCGTGTCGGCCGACGCGCCGGCGGCTTCCTGCAGGCGAATTTCCAACAACTGGCGCGGATAGTCCCATTCGTACAGCGCCTGGGCGGCATCCAGACCTTCATAGCACTGCAACCGGATAAGACGGGTATCCAGCGCTGCCGACAGCGCCCGCGCGATCTCCGTCTTGCCGACACCGGCGGGACCTTCCACCAGCAACGGCTTGCCCAGCGCCATCGCCAGATACAGCGTCATGCGCAGATCGGCGTCGGTGACATAGGCCTGATCAGCGAGCGCGGCGTCGAGCGCTTCGGGGCTGTCGAAGCGCGCTTTCGGGTTCGAGTCCGTCATGCGCCGTGGTCGCTGTCTTCGGTCTTGTCGTCGTCCGCGTCGATCAGGCCGTCGTTGATCAGAGCGAGCGTCACCAGCCGGGCATAGAGCGATTCGCGCAGGCTGCGCGGACGCTCCAGCCCCATGCGTTCGAGATAGGGCCCGGCCGCCACCGGCAGGCTGGCCAAGCGGGCGGCATGGCGCGCGAACTGCGACAGCGTCTGGCCGGTGGAGCCGCCCTGCAGTTTCTTGAGCGCGCCGATCAACGCACGCTCGATCTCGGTGAAATCGCTGCCGTAGGGATACGGCTCGAAACGGCCCCTGGCCTTTTCCGCTGCAAGCCAACGGCCGACGTTCTCCGGCGTGTTGCTGCGTGCGCGGATCGGCACCTGGTAATCACGCGCCAGCTTGCCGGCCGCGACCGCCGAACTGCGCAGTTCATCCTGAAAGCGCGCATCGGCGATTTCGATCAGCGCCTTGGCGACCTCTTCATCCGTCTTGCCGCGCAGATCGGCCACGCCGTATTCGGTGACCACGATATCGCGCAGGTGGCGCGGGATCGTCGTATGCGCGTAGTGGGCCACGATATTCGATTCCGGACCGTCCGAAGACTGGCGCACCGCGCGCACGCAGATGATCGAGCGGCCGTCTTCGAGTGCATGGGCCTGGGAGACGAAGTTGTACTGGCCGCCCACGCCGGACAGCACCTGGCCGCTTTCGAGTCCGTCCGAGGCGATGGCCCCCGACAGCGTGGCCTTGATCGCGGTATTCACGAAGCGCGACTGCCGGCGCTGCACGCGGCGCAGCGCCTCGTTGCCATAGAGTTCGTTGATCTCGCCAACGCTGGTCATGTGGAACAGATCGCGTTCGTCATCGTCGAGCGCGTGCAGTGCATCGTAGAAACTGTTCGGCCCGAGAAAAAAGCCGCCGTGCACGAGCGTCGCGCCCTTGAGTCGATCGCCGAGACAACGCGCCTCGATTTCGGCGCGGGCCGTTGCATCGTCGAGATCGGCCGCGATCGCTGCGCCGCCGTCGCCGGCATCCAGTTCGCGCCCTTGCAGAGACACGTCGTCGTGAAACACGCCGATATGCTTGAGACGCGCCACATCAGTTTCATCGAGCTGGCTGCGTAGATCGCCCGCATCGCGCAACGCGGCGAGTGTCGCGGCGTTCACATCGATGCCAATCGCGCCGGCATCGAGGAGCTTCTGAATACCGATATCGTCGTAGACCGGCCGCGAGATCACGCCCGCGCGATACATCTGGATATAGGCGTCGACCAGCATTTCCGTACAGCCGTAGAGGCCCTGCTCGAAAGGCTCGAGACCGCCGATGGCCTCGATCAACGCGCGCTCGGCGTCGCCACGATCGATGCCGTGCATCAATGCCTGATAGTCCGCGTTGTGGTTATGCCTCAGGTCGCAGCTATAGGCGATCGCATCGGACAGCGAACCGATGCCGATCTGCAGCGTGCCGCCATCCGCGATCAGGCCGGATACACGCAGGCCGATCGCGTAGTCGGCAGGCGCGACCGGCATCGCCGGCGCGCCGAAGGGTTTGAAGGTGGCGGCCTCGCCCTCGAATATGGCATCTGCCAGCGAGGCATCGACGAGCGCGCTGCGCGTCATCATCGGCATACGGGCATTGAGCTGGCCGATTACCCAGATTGGCTCGCCGCGCTCGCGCATGGCTTCGATCACAGGCACCAGATCGAGCGTCACGTCGGTATTGCTCGACAACGAGAAACAGCTGTCGTCCGGGCCGGGTGCCCCCATTTGCATGAGCACGTTGACACCCGAGTTGATCAGGTCGCGCGCCACATGGGTGTAGTTGACCGAGCGATAGTGGCGCTGCGCGTGTTCGTTACCGAGCAACGCGCCGGGCTGGAAGAAGAATTCGGACACCGTGACGTTGTCCGGCAGCGCGCCGGATTGGACGTCTCGCAGGTAATGCAGCCCCGGATAATCCTCGAACACGCGCTCGACGATCGGATCCATGATCCGGCGCTCCAGATCGCTCGATGCGTGCGGCACGTCAAGCGACAGCGCAGTGAGAATGCTCAACCGGAT
This sequence comes from Salinisphaera dokdonensis CL-ES53, assembly GCF_040361215.1. Lineage (NCBI taxonomy): Bacteria > Pseudomonadati > Pseudomonadota > Gammaproteobacteria > Salinisphaerales > Salinisphaeraceae > Salinisphaera > Salinisphaera dokdonensis. Next base: position 803,039 of record NZ_APND01000002.1, on the reverse strand, counting down.
TGCGGGATTCGCCTTGGCCCGCGCGTAAAGGGCATTAAGCAGCGTGGCCGGCTTGCCGAGCCCAAGCGGCGCGCCGACGCGGATGTCTTGGCCAACAGTCTCGATCAGCCAGTCGACAGTGGCTTCGGCATCCGTGAATCGCTGCGGGCGATCAGTCATGGGCTTCTCCATGCGGGCGGCGACCTGCTCGAACCGGCTCAGGCCGCGTTGCTGCTGCCATACCGGTCGACATACTCCTGCGGCACCTTTACTTGTAGCGCGCCCGGGAACACGCGGAAGCTGGCCGGCGTTTCGGTGAGAATCTCGCCGTCGGTATTGATCGGCATCGGCCGGTCGGTGGTGATCTCGAAAGTCGTGCCTTCGAGCAGCTGCACGCCCTGCACCGATTTGTCCGGCCCGCGCACCAGCGCGGGCAGCATGCCGACCAGCTTGGCCAGCGACTGCGGCTTGAGGCTGTAGAGATCCAACCGGCCATCGTCGAGCGCCGCATCGCTGGCCACAGCCAGCCCGCCGCCGAAGTAACGGCCGTTGCCGACCGCGAGCTGGATCGAGTGCAGCCGGTGGCTTTCGTCGCCGCAACGCACCGTCGCGCCGAACGGTTTGGTATCGCGGTAGGCCGAGAACACGTTGCTGGCATAGCCCAGCGAGCCGAACCATCGTTTGGCCACGTCGGAACGGTATTCACAGGCCCGCACGGCCAGGCCAATGCTGGCGACGTTCACGAAATGCACGTCGTTGCACTTGCCCAGATCGACACCGTGGGTCACGCCCTCGACCACGTTGCGGCAGGCTGCCTGCAATTCGGTAGGGATGAGTAGCGTGCGCGCGAAATCGTTCGCGGTGCCCAGTGGCAGCACACCCATGGGCTTGCCCGAGTGCATTACCGATTCCGCCGCCAGATTGAGCGTACCGTCGCCGCCGCCCAGCACGATGATATCCACCGCCTGGGCATGACGGTCGATCTCGGCGGGCACGTCGTCCGGCTCATCAAACTTGCCGAGCAGAACTTCGACGTCGAGGGCCTCCAGCGCATCGCGGGCCGCCTGTGCGTTGGCTTCACCCTGGCGGGATTCCCGATTGATCAACAATAGCGCGCGCAGAATCTTCACCGGAGCAATAAGCAATTGCGGCTAGCGTAGTGGCCGCCCGACCCCAGCGCAATCGACACGATCAAATACGCGCGTGAGGGCTGGTCAGCGCCGCGGGTTTGCCTCAAGATCGAAATCGAAACGCACCCGCGAGGCTCTCATGCAAAGCTTTACCCAACGGATGATCGGCGCCGCCAAACTGCAGGCGCCGACCTATGAAGAGGTCGAACACGACAGCAGCGCCACCGGCCAGGCGGCCCTGGTCGTCGCGCTGGCCGCGCTGGCGGCCGGCATCGGCGCGCTCGGCGCCGTGGGCGGCAGTATCGGTTTTCTGCTACTCAACGCGGTGGCCGCCCTTCTCGGCTGGCTGATCTGGGCCGCGATTATCTGGGCGATCGGCACCAAACTGTTGCCCGAGGCCCAGACCGAAGCCGACATCGGCCAACTACTGCGTACGCTCGGGTTTGCCGCCACGCCGGGCTTACTGCGCGTATTCGGCATCATTCCCATCCTGGGCCCGATCGTCTGGCTCGTGGCGTCCGTGTGGATGCTGGCCACAACCGTCATCGCGGTACGCCAGGCGCTGGACTACAACAGCACGCTGCGCGCGGTGGGCGTCTGTGTAGCGGGCTGGCTCGTGCAGCTGTTGATCATGGCCTTGATCGGCGGTCTTGCAGGCCCGACTGGCCCCGCAGGCATGTAAGAAGACGGAAAGCGGGCTGCGGCTCAGGCCGCGGCCCGCGTCTGCACAGGCTTTTGGGCGGTTTCGGCAGCGTGCGCTGCATCGAAATAGCAGTCGAGCAGACGTAGCTGGCGGGCCGCAGTCGCGGCCTGAACCATGTCCATATACAGCGCCGGCCGGGCCGGCCGACGTTCCTGCAGCCACGCGAGATGCTTGCGGGCGACTCGCACGCCCTGCTGCTCGCCATAGAAATCATGCAGCTGCTCGACGAGCGCCATGAGAATCTCGCGCTCGTCGGCCAGGGTCGGCGCAGCAGGCGTCTGCCCGGTGGCCCGCTCGATCGCAATATCGCGGAACAGCCAGGGCCGCCGGCAAGCCGCGCGGCCGATCATCAGCCCGTCCGCACCGGTTGCGGCCAGCACCTGGCGCGCCTTGGCCGGCGAATCGATATCACCGTTCGCCCAGACCGGAATCGACACCGCCCGTTTTACCGCCGCGATCGTGTGGTACTCGGCCACGCCCTTGTAGTGCTGATCCCGGGTACGCCCATGCACGGCGAGCGCGGCAATGCCGGCTTGCTCGGCACAGCGTGCAATCGCCACGGCGTTGCGCCGATCCGCGCTGACGCCGGTACGCATCTTGAGCGTGACCGGCACGTCCACCGCGTTGGCGACGCCGTCGAGAATCGCCGCCACCCGATCGTAATCCGCCATCAGCGCCGAACCCGCGGCCTTGCGACAGACCTTCTTGGCCGGACAGCCCATGTTGATATCGATGATATCCGCGCCTTCATCGGCGTTGACCCTGGCGGCGTGCACCAGATCGGCCACGTCGCCGCCGGCAATCTGCACGATCCGCGGCGCGGGCTCGCCGGCATGATCGAGACGCAGCTGCGACTTGCGGGTGCCACGCAGTTCGGGGCGAGCCGAGACCATTTCCGCGGTCGTCGCGCTCGCGCCCAGGCTTTTGCAGAGCTGGCGAAAGACACGGTCGGTCACGCCCGCCATCGGCGCGGCGGCTAGGCCCGACTCGAATTGGAAACCGGCGATACGCATGGCGACATATTCTAGAGCAAGCGACGGCTGGACTCTGCGGAAGCCGGATCGAAACGTGTTATTTTCGCTGGCATCGGTTTGTCAGCCCATCTAAACCTCGATGACCACTCAATCTGTTCGCCCCGCGGCGCTGCTCGTCGCCATCACGCTCGGCCTGGCCACGTTGGCCGGCTGTTCCGAGACGCCGCAGGAGAAATACGACAACGCGGTCGAGAAGCTCAACGAGACCCGCGAATCCCGCAACGACGCGCAGGAAAAGGTCGCCTCCAAGAAGGAAGAGCTGAGCGAGCTCCAGGCCAACCTCAACGAGGCCGAGGCTAAGCTCCAGGAAGCACGCAAGAAAGTCGAGGCCGCATCGCAGGCGGTCAACAAGACCGTCAACGACGAGGTGCTGTTCCGCACCATCCAGCGTGAGGTGCTGGACAAGAAGGAATTCGACAAGGCGGCGATCTCGGTCGGGGTCAAGAACCGCGTGGTCACGCTCACCGGCAATGTGCCCGACGACGAGACGCGCAAGCGCGCGATCAAGCTCGCCCGTTCGCAGGCCGGCGTGCAGGACGTGATCGACGAACTGGAAGTCGCCGATGGCGAGACGAGCGCCCCGCCGCCCGCCAGTAACGCCACGAGTAACGCCGAGAAGCCGTCGGACAAGCCGCAGCAGAAGGCGCCGGAGCAGAAGAAGCCCCAGCCGCCGAAGAAAGCGGCCGGCGACAAACCGGCGTCGGCTGAAAACAAGCCGCAAAGCGAAAACGACGGTGACAAGCCGTCCGCTTCGGATTCGGGTGACGACAGCTCGAGCAGCGAGAAACCGGCCAAGCCGGAACCGCAGATGGGCGAGAGCTAGACCGTGCTGGTCCTCGCCTTCTGGCTACTGGTGATCGCCGCGCTCGGCGGCGCCACCATGGCGACGCTGGACGGCGCGACACGGCCGTTGCGCATAGGCCACGGCGCTATCGCCGGAGTCGGCTTGGCGTGTCTGCTGATCGGTGCACTGATTACGCCGGGCACGCTCGTCTGGACCGCGTTCGCGCTGCTCGCGATCGGCTTCGGTGCGGGCGCGGTGCTGTTCGGCGTCGTCTGGAAGCACAGCGCGCCGCCGAAGCTGTTCATCTACGGCCACGGCGCGATCAATACGCTGGGCGTGATCCTGCTCGGCGTGGCGGTATTCAGCTAGCCGCTTAACCCGGCATCAAAACAGCCGAAAGCGCAGATGCTTTCGACGCGGCCTGCAGCCGCGTTATTCCGCGTCCAGCGTCTTCGCTTTCTTCTGGAAGCTGCGGATCCGCCATGCCGTCGACAGCTCGGCCTTCACATGGCCGAACAAGCCTTTCCATAGCGGCATGTTCCAGTCCGGCTCTGCACCGCGGCCCATGCGCATGAGCTGCATGTAGTACCAGCCCATCTGGGAAAAAATATTGATGAAGCGTAGCGCCGATATCGACGAGCGCGGGCCGAGCTTGCCACCGCCATAGGCCAGGTCGGCGCCCGGATCTTCGGCGCGCTCGGTAGTCTGCTCGAACAGCCGATTCACGAACGCCGGATCGACACATAATGGCCGGCCGAGACCGATCACGTCGGTATCGCCGCTGGCGAGTGCTTCGACCATGGCGGCACCGGAACGAAAGCCGCCGGTCACCATCAGCGGCATCGTCGCCGCCTTGCGAATCAGTGCCGCATATTCCATGAAATAGGCTTCGCGCCGCTTCGTACTTTCGCGGCGATCGTCTTCAGCCTGGCTCTCGTCGCCCGAATGGCCGAGCAGCCGCGGCTGCTCGTAGCTGCCGCCGGATATCTCCAGCAGATCGATATCGCACTCGCTGAGCCAGCGCACGACTTGCAGACATTCCTCGTTGGTGAAGCCGCCCTTCTGGAAATCGGCGGAGTTAAGCTTCACGCCAACAGCAAATTCCGGCCCAACGGCGGCCCGCACCGCGCGTACAACCTCGAGCAGCAAGCGCGCCCGGTTTTCCAGGCTGCCGCCATAGTCGTCGCTGCGGCGATTGGTCACCGGCGACAGAAACTCGCTGAGCAGATAGCCGTGGGCCCCATGGACCTGCACACCGTCGAACCCAGCATCGCGCGCGACCGTGGCTGCGTGTACGAAGCGTTCGACCACCGATTCGATGCCCTGACGGGTAAGCGCGCGCGGCGTGCGATAGGCGCCGAGCAGCTTCAGGCCGACGGCCGACGGCGCGACGGGGCGCGGCGTGCAATACAGCGGCGCCTGGCGGCCGGCGTGCGACAACTGCATCCAGACGCGATTGCCGCCTTCCTTCGAGGCGGCCGCCCAGCGAGACAGCGCCCGCGGATCGGCAGCGCCGTCGATGACGACATTGCCCGGGCGCTCGAGATCCCAGCGATCGATCTGGACGTTGCCGGTGATCAGCAGGCCTGCGCCGCCATGCGACCAGCGCCGGTAGAGCGTTTCCAGCGCGGGCGTCGGGTTCATGCCGGCATCGGACAGGCCTTCGGTCATCGCCGCCTTGGCGATGCGGTTGGGCAGGGTCTGGCCACAAGGCAGGGTCAGCGGTTCGCGCAGGCTGTCGAGCGAAGCGTCGACCGACGCGAGGGCATTATTGTCGTTGGTTGCCATCACGCCAGTATAGCCAGTCGCCGCTGTTCGCACAGCGGCCCAGGTATTGACGAGCTAGCGCCCGCCAACCGTGTACAGGCCATGGCTGGCGTGGGTTTCCGGTTCCCATAGCGCGAGCGCCTCGTCGATCGCATCGCGCTCGATCAACGGCGAGCGCCGCGTGGCGGCGGTGACGAAAGCCGTCTCGATCACCCGGATAAGGGCGCGCGTGTTGCCGCGCCACGGGCAGTTGCAGACCGCCTGCCAGGCCGCGTGGGTGAGCCCGGCCGGCGCCTGCCAGGTCGTGGAGCGCCGCCGCATGTTGTCGAGCGTGACCGCAAGCACCGCGACCAGATCCTCGCGCCGCACGGCCAGATCGGGCAGATGCAGCACCTGCGCCGCCAGGCGGGCGTGTTCGTCCATGTTCACGGAAGAGATCAGCGTGTCCCAGTTGCGGTTCGAGGCGAACACCAGGGCACATTCGAGCGGCCGCTTGGCCGACGCGCCGTAGGGTAGGTACTGACCGGAATCGAGTGCTTCCATGAGCACTTCCATCACCGATCCCGAAACGCCGTGCGACTCGTCGAGGAAACACACGCCATCACGCGCATGCGAGAACGCGCCGGTGCGCGAACCGGCGCCGGCGAACGCCCCCGAGACATGGCCGCAGAGCAGCGATTTCATGGCTGCCTTGTCGTCGGTGGATTCGGAGGACAGGTTGACGGTTACGAAATTGCCCCGCTGCCGGCACAGATAGTAGTAATAGGCCAGCGATGTCTTGCCGGCACCTGGCCCGCCGAGCAGATAGATACGCTCGATGTTGTTCTGCGCCAGCTCGGTTAGATAGCTGAGCAGACCGCGCAGTTCCGGACTCAGGCAGAAGAAATACTTGTACTCGCGCGTCTCGACTTCCGTGGATACCGGCATCGCAATGATGTTGGTCTCGTATACCGGCTCCAGATAGGCCTCGAGACGCGAAATGACCACACTCGGGTCGCGATCCACGAGCAGGCGCAGGCCGTGAACGGCGTTGTCGCGCGCCGCATTGGCGAGCCAGCCGCCGAACGCGGTGAGATTGTCCGGCGACAGGCCGACGATCAGAACCGGCAGACCATCGTCGCGCGCTTCGCGCTGGACGCGTACGGCGTGTGCGAGGGTCTCCAGTGTTTCGAGTTCCGGGTAGAGCGCGAACACGGCATCGACCGCAGGCACCGCGCCGACGGGATCGGCCAACGGCGTACAGGCCATGGGCGAAACCGCTTCGACGATGCGCTCCTGAATCGCCTCGTTGAGGGCCAGGCGCGATTCGACGTGCACCGCCACCCGGCGCCGCGCCGGCCGGACATTGTCGATCTGATTGTTCTTGCGAGCGCCGAACATGGCGTTCTCTCCCGGCAACTGGACCCCAAGCAGGATCGTATCGCGCCCCATGCGCACTGACGAGACGGGTACGACATCGCGACACGCCCGCCCTTTCGCCCGGGTGATGAGGGCCGGGCTCCTTCTGCTGATCTTTATCGGCGGCTGTAGCGCAGCCGATAGCCCGGGCGCCCGATTCGACGACTATCTCGACCGACTTGCCCGCACGCTCGACCGCGAGATTCCAGTCCAGCCGGCACCAACGCGCACTGGCTATCCGCCGCGGCGGGCGCTGCTGCAGCCGATCGATACGCCGCGTACCGGCTGGATCGGATTCTTCCAACTGAACCGCTGCGGACTGATGAACCTGGTCTCGGAGCGCAACAGCATCCTCGGGCGAGTGGCACCGCCCCAGGCACTACTGGCCTACGAGTCGCAGGTATTGGAAGGCCTCGTCGACTGTCGTGCAGAACAAGCCGAGGATGCCGACGACGCCGAATTTCTGGCGCGCCTGGTTACACTCATCGCCCGCAAGCAGGCCAACCGCGCGCCTACGATCTGGAACGAGACCTGGGCGAGCGAGGCCATGGCTCATCTGTTCAGCGTTGCAGGCGGCGACGCCGGCCTTCAGCCTAGTCTCGCCGGGCGCGGTAGCCGCCAGGCACTCGCACGATTGGCCGAGCGCATTGCGGCTTTCAACACGGGCGAGACGATCGCGCGCGACGAGCTGGCAACGATCTACGAAACGCTGGACGCCACCGAATACGGCGGGGCACTACAGATCGCAGCGCTGGAAGCGGCCGCGGCACTGGAACAGGCCACCGCACTCCTCAACGCCCGTCTCGCCGACCGGCCGTTATGCTTCAACCAGCGGCCCAATCGCCGGGCGCGGGTCTTGCGCACGATCCTGCTCGATATCTATGGCCAGGGCGTACAGCCCTATCTCGCGGATCTGGTACGCGCAGGCCGTCTGTGGCGCGACGCCACCGGACGGCTCATCGAGGTACAGAGCACCCTATTGCCGACGGCATTCGAGACCTATCGTCGCGAAACGCTGTCCAGCGACCACGGCGTCTGGGAACGGCTGTCGAAGGCCATCGAGACCCATACCGAGCGCTGGCAGGACGCGCTCGGCCAGTGCGATCTCATGCCGGGCACGCCCGCGCCCGCGGATTAGCGCCGATCGCTGCCGATCGCACGCTGAGCTGGCTTGATCGCCCGCCGCGGGCGATCGATGGCGCGGCCATTACGGGCACGGTCGCGATCATGGCCATAACCACGGTCATGGCCGCCAAAGCGATCGCGATGTCCACGACTGTGGCCGTGGCCGTTATAGCGTGGCGCGGCGGGCGCGCCATAGCGGCCATAGGCGCCCGGCCCATAGCGTTGAATCACCCGCCTCTCGCGCTGATCGCCGCGATAGCTCGGCCCATAGGCATAGCCGCCATCGTGACGATCGCTCCGGCCGTGACGATGGCCGGGATTGCGATAACGTGGGTACACGGGCTGGACCGGCGTCCGATATTCTTCGTAGCGAAAGCCGCTCGACGGGCCGAACACCTGGGTCTGACGACGGCTGTTGTAGCTGCCGAAAGGCGTCGAACGCTGCTGCTGGTCGATGATCACGATGCCCGAGTTGTCTGCGGCGACCGCCGTGGTCGTGGCCAGCAGCGCGGTGGCGCCGACAATGCTCGCGGCGCACAGGGACAGAAATCGCAATCGTATGGGCATGACGGCACCCTCCTCGCGGGTACGGCATCGACTTTGTATGGAGTCTTGGCTCGCGCGCGTGAATGCGCCATGAATGAGCCTGTCCCGCCGCGCGGCCAGCGGCTCGAGAATTAAGCAGGCGTTCAGCGCTTCAGGCCTAGCGTTTGCATTATAGAACCGGGGACCATGCAATGACATCGAACACATCCTTCGCCAGCCGACTCGCGCTGATCACCACACTGCTCACCGGTGTGTTGTTTGCGGCCGGCTGTGCCAGCAATCCGAAACCGCAGGTCGACCCGATCTTCCAGGCCGTGCCCGGTGGAAAATACGACTGCTATTACCAGACGGATGACCGCAACGTGGCCGTTAAAGGCGCCACGAGCACCGCGGGTCAGGCCGTGATCGGCGGCGCGGCCGGCGGACTGCTCGGCAACCAGTTCGGCGGCGGGTCAGGCCGCGATATCGCCACCGGCGTCGGCGTGGCCGCGGGTGCGGCTGCGGGCGCCTGGAACGCGAAGCGCATGGAAAACAATCGGACGAACGATTGCCTGCAGCGCCAGAACACTTATCAGGGCGGTTATCAGCCGGCCAACCAGAGCGGCTACTAGCCCGCTCGAGCGGCTGCCATCATGACCTCCTCCCAACCACGCCGACATTGGCGCACGCTGCAGATCGCAGTCTGCGTGACCGCGCTGCTCGGCGGCCCGACGCCAGCGCTTGCGCAGATGAGCGGCAACGCGCTGCGCGCGCCGCTGGCCGAAAGCGCCGGTCCCGGCAAGGAACGCGCGCGCAAGACAGCCGAGCGCGACAGCCGCCCGAAACCCAACGTGGCACCAGGCGAGGCTGCACGACGCGCCTCGCGCGAATACGGCGGGCGGGTGCTCAACGTGGTGCTGGAAGACGGCCCGGGCGGCCCGTACTATCGGGTCAAACTGCTCGATGGCGGGCGTGTCCGTGTGGTGCACGTCGAGGCCCGCCACTGAACCTGCGCCTGTCGGCGCCTTCACAAACCGGATTCTGAGAGAACCTATGCGAGCACTGGTCATCGAGGACGACGTCGATCTGCGCGAGCAGATCTGCGCCCAGCTGCGCAGCGACGGCTTCGCGGTCGACGCGACCGGCGAAGGCGAAGAAGGCCTGTTCTTCGCGACCGAATATCCCATCGATATCGCGATTGTCGATCTCGGCCTGCCCGGGCCCACCGGACTGGATATCATCCGCGAGGTCCGCGAAGCCGGACTCGACTATCCGATCCTGATCCTCACCGCGCGTAGCCGCTGGCAGGACAAGGTCGAGGGGCTGGAAACCGGCGCCGACGATTACGTGGTCAAGCCGTTCCAGCCGGAAGAGCTGACCGCGCGCATCCAGGCCCTGGTTCGACGCTCGCGCGGCTGGGCTCAGCCGAAACTGGAATCCGGCGATATCGTGCTCGATACGGCCCGCCAGGAGGTTTTCGTCGCCGAGGAATCAGTGGAACTGACCGCCTACGAATACCGCGTGCTCGAGCACCTGATGCTGCATGCCGGCGAAGTGGTCTCCAAGACCGCGCTGACCGAACATATCTACGAGGAGAACGCCGAACGCGACTCCAACGTGATCGAGGTGTTCGTGCGGCGCCTGCGCGCCAAGCTGGACCCGGAAGGCACGCGCAAGCCGATCGAGACCCTGCGTGGACGCGGCTACCGGCTGTCGCGCGGGCTTTCGCGTAACGCCGACGCGACCACCGGCGCAGACGCGACCGACTCGTGATGAACTCACTGCGGGCGCGGCTGCTGGCCGCGACCGCGGTTCTCCTGCTCGCTTTCATCGTGCTCACCGGCGTTGCGCTGGAAACCGCTGTGAGCGAGCGCGCCGACCAGGCCGAGCACGATCGCCTGCAGGGGCTGAGTTATGCACTGCTAGGCAGCGCGGAAATCACCGACGACGGGGGTTTCAAGCTGGCGCCACGCGTGCTGCCCGAATCCGACCTTACCCGTCCCGATTCCGGCCTCTATGCGCTGGTGCTCAACGAGGACGGCGAAACCGTCTGGCGCTCGCCTTCGCTGCTCGACCCGGTCGACATGCCGAGTCTGCCGGCGGTGGGCGAATGGCAGTTCATGCGCATTTACCCCGAAAAGGGCACGCTGATCACGCTGTCCTTCGGTTTTCGCTGGGTGACCGACGGCGGCGAAGACTTTCGCTATACGCTGGTCGTGGCCGAGGACGCGAGTACATTCATCAAACAGATGCAGCGTTTTCGCGGCGTGCTCTGGGCACTGCTCAGCGCCTCTGCGCTGGTCCTGCTAATCGTCGAATTGCTCATCCTGCGCTGGGGCCTGGCGCCGCTTCGCCGGCTGGCACGCAACCTGTCCACACTCCAAGCACACGAAAAACGGCGTATCGAGGGCCGCTATCCGGACGAGATCCAGCCGCTGGTGAGCAATCTCAACACCATGCTCTCCAACGACCAGGCGCGGCTGACCCGCTATCGCAACGCACTCGGCGATCTCGCGCATAGCCTGAAGACGCCGATGGCCGTGCTGCGCGGACTCGCCGAGGATCAGCGCCTGGAGGAAAGCCAGCGCAAGCCGCTGCGCAATCAGCTCGCGCGCATGAACGATATTCTCGACTACCAGTTGCAGAAGGCCGCCGCGGCCGGCAAGCGCAGCCTGACCGCCTCGATTTCGATCGCGCCGATCGCCGAGAAGCTTGCCCGCGCGCTGACCAAGGTCTATGCCGAGGACGGCACCCGGTTCCGCGTTCATATCGATACGGGCGTCAAGGCGCCCATCGATGAGGGCGACCTGACCGAGCTGCTCGGCACGCTGATGGACAACGCCGCCAAATACGGCAACGGCCAGGTGGACGTGCGCGCCGAGACCCGCGACGGCGATCTCCACATGCAGATCGACGACAACGGCCAGGGCTTCGGCGATGGCTCCACCGAGCGCCTGCTCGAACGTGGCGTGCGCGCCGACACCAACCGCGAAGGTCAGGGACTCGGGCTGGCGGTGGCCGCCGAGATCGTGCGCTCCTATACCGGCGAGATCACGCTCACGAACTGCGAGAACGGCGGTGCACGGGTGGCCATCGTGCTGCCGGCCGGGTGATAGGATCGACAGCACCCGTGTTTGCGCCGGCGGCATAGCTGCCGCGGCGCTTGCCCGGCGTGTCGATTGCCCCAAGGATTTCAGACAGTGTCGACGCAGGGCCTGCGCGTATTGCAGATCGCGCGCCAGGCCACGCGCGGCTTCATCTATCGAACAAGACGTCTTGCATCATGAAAAACTCGGATACCGCACGCCCACTCGATCCCGAAAAACTCGATCCCGAGGCGCTCGACCCCAAGACCTATCACCGCGTGATCGGCCCGGCGCTCAAGGCGGCCGCGGATGTGGCGGCCAAGCGCGGCCATCCGACCCTGCATGACGACATGCCAGCCATGCTGGCGCTCGTCGACATGGTCACGCGCCTCGCGGATCTGTTTGCCGAGCACTATCCGGAAACGGCCAAAAACGAGCCGATGCTCGAGAATGCCGCCACCGGCGCCTGCGTGATGGTGTTCCAGCAGGCCAAGATGCCGGCCGACGCTATCGGCCAGTGCCTGGCCGCGCTCGAAACCGCCTATCGCCAGCTCTATGAGCACGACGTGGTCGATGAGGCGCGCCCGTTCATCGCCATGGCCTGGGAACATCTGGACGACGAACAGCGCGGCGAAGCCGAGAAATGCCTCCAGCAGGCTTCCGAGCGCGTGATCGCCGCGATCGAGGCCTGGCAGACGCAGGTCCACTAGCCATGCCCCATTTTGCTGCGACCCTGCGTACCGGCCTGTGCGCCACGGTGCTTGCCACCGCCCTGCTCGGGCTGGCTGGCTGCGTGGTCATCTCGCCGTTCGGCGGCCATGACGACCAACTGCGAGAGACCACGGTCCAGGGCGATGGCGACAGCAAGATTCTCTGGCTGCCGATTTCGGGGTTCATCTCGGATGCCCCCAGCCGCCAGGCGTTCGGGCTGGTCCAGCAGCAGTCGACGCTGGCGACGGTCACGCGCGCGCTCGACAAGGCTGAAAAGGACGACGACATCGGCGCCGTCGTACTGCGGATCAACAGCCCCGGCGGCACGGTATCCGCCGCCGACGAGATCCATGCCCGCATTCAGCGCTACCACGAAACCACCGGCGTGCCGGTAATCGCCAGCTTCGGCGGCGTGGCGGCATCCGGCGGTTACTACGTGGCCATGGCCGCGGATACGGTGATCGCGCAGCCGACATCGATCACCGGCTCGATCGGCGTGATCATTCCGAGCGTCAACGCGAAGGGGCTGCTCGACAAGCTCGGCGTCGAGGACGCCAGCTATGTCAGCGCCGAGCACAAGGACATCATGTCGCCCCTACGCGAGGCGAGCCCCCAAGAGCGCCGGATCGTTCAGGACGTGATCGATTCGCTGTTCGCGCGCTTCGTGAGCGTGGTGAAGGCCGGCCGCCCGAATCTGGACAGCAATCATCTGGCCGAGATCACCGACGGCCGGATCTTCGCCGCCGACGATGCCAAACGGCTGGGCCTGATCGACCGGATAGGCCATATCGACGACGTGCTCGCGCTGGCCCGCGACAAGGCCGGCGTGGACGAAGCCCGCGTGATCCGCTATTACCGCGGACGTAGCGCGCCGCGTTCGATTCTCGCCGAGGCGGCAACTGGCAGCGGCATGAATTTCAGTGCCGCGGGAGTGCCGATCGATCTGTCGGTCGACAGCAATGCCGGCGCGTCACAGCCGCTCTATCTCTGGCAGCCGCCCGGCGCCCCATAAGGAGCGCCACCGACTCGCACCTCGCGATTCAGCCGGCCGATGCAGTCTTGGCGGCGTCGCTGCCTTGCGCGTCGCCGTCTTCGAGATGCGGCAGCGAGGTGAGGTGGGCGATCGACTGGCGCAGATCGGGGCCGAGCAGTTGCAGCGCATGCTCGGCGACATCCCGCAGCGCTTCGTCGATATGCAACTTGTTGCCCTGCTGTTGCAGCAAACCGACCCGCACCAGGGTCTGCAGATGATTGCGGAACAGGCGTGAATCGAAGAATTCCGGGCTGTTGCGGCCGGTCAGAATCGCCATGCGCTCGGCCATGAGCTGGCACTGGCGCTCGAAGCGACCGCGTTCGACGGTGCCGGCCTCGAGATTGTGGCTCAGCAGCATCACGGTCATCGCATAACGCTCCAGCGCTTCTCGCATGATCCGCGAAAGACTCATCAACGCCGCAAAGGCATTGCTGCCGGCCTCCGGCCGACGTAGCTGGCCGGATTCGTCGGTCAGCAGAAAGCCACAGTCCAGCAGGCCATCGATCGCCTGATCGAGTGCCTCGCGCGCCTGCTCCAAAGGCCAGCGCAGAAACAGTTCGGAGGCCAGCAACGGATACAGCTCGACCGCGTCATCCAGCACGCGCGCGCGATCCCGATGCTCGAAATGGGCAAAGAAATTGGCCACCAACGACGGCAGCGCGAACAGGTGCATGACGTTGTTGCGGGTATAGGTCAGCAATACGGCCTGACGCGATTCCACAGTAAGCACGTCGCCCCAGGCATGGGGCACACGGATCAGGCGCATCAGCGGCTCGGCCTCGGCGAGCAGCTTGTGGCCGTCGGTTTCGGCGGGGGCGGTGGCATCGCGCGAATACGGGCTGCGGCGCGCCAGCTGGGCGAGCAGCGACAGCGTATGGACCATTTCGTCCTCGGCGACCGCCTTCTGCGGGCTGCCAAGCAGCACCAGCGAGGCCAGGCCCGAGGCATTGAGCGTGGCCGTGGCGTTGATGCCTTCCATCACCCGCTCGGCGAGCGCGGCCACGAAGTCCTGCAGCCAGCGCGGGCGCGCATCCATATCCAGCGTGCGCATCTGTTGGCGCCAATCCGGCAGGTGCTCGTCGGCATAGGATTGCAGGTCGATCGGCTCGCCGAAGGACACGAACACCCGGCCGTATTTGCGCTTGAGCACCTTGGTCGAGCCGCGTACGAGATCGCCCATCGATTCGCCCTTCTTCGGGCGCGTGCCGCGCAGCTCGTCGAAGTACTTGTTGACCTCCATCACGCGGTCGTAGCCGATATAGACGGGCACGATCGCGGCCGGCGCGCCCTTGCCACCCAGCGCGCTGGTCACGGCCATCGAGAGCATGCCGGTCTTGGGCGACAGCAGCCGGCCGGTGCGGCTGCGCCCGCCTTCGGGATAGAACTTCATCGGCTGGCCGCGCGTGATCAGCACGTCGACATAGGCGCGGAATACCGCCGTGTAGAGTCGATCGCCCTTGAAGCTGCGGCGCAGGTAGAAGGCCCCGCAACGACGCAACAACGCGCCGACCGGCCAGAAATTGAGATTCACGCCAGCCGCGATCTGCGGCAACGCCAGGCCTTCCTTGTAGAGGATGTAGGACACCAGCAGGTAGTCCATATGGCTGCGGTGCGAGGGCAGATAGATGACCTCACGCCGGTCATGCGTGGTGGCACGCAGGCGCGCGAGATGACGCACGTCGACGCCGTCGTAGATGCGGTGCCACAGCCAGGTCAGCACCCGCAGCATGAAACCGATGGCGATATTGGAATAGTCGGCCGCGATCTCGTTGGCGTAATCGCGGGCGCGCGACCGGGCCGCGGAGACAGTTACGTTCTCGCGCCGTGCGGCTTGCTCGATACCATGCTGGACATCCGGATCGGCCAGCAGCGAGTTGATCAGCTGGCTGCGACGCGACAAGGTCGGGCCCAGGGTCGCAGCACGCTGGCGACGGAAATGGATACGCAGCACGCGCACGAGCTTGCGCACCATGGTGTCCGGCGCGGCGTCCTCGTCCAGGAAACCGCGGTAATCGAGGGGTTGGCCGAAATGCACCAGCGTATTGCGGCCATTCGCGAGCACGATCAGAAACTTGCGCAGCCGCCCGGTACGGTCACTGTCGGCAAACAGAATCCGGAACAATGAGGTTTCCTTGACCGGGTTGCGGCCCCAGAAAACCGACACCGGCACCATCTGCACGTCGAAGGACTTGTCATGCAGGCCGCGCGAGACAATCCGGTGCAGCTCGGACCGTTCACGGCTGCGCCCCACCGGCAGCGCCAGCACCACCGCGCGCTGCATGCTCGGCATGCGGTTGCCCGCGAGCTGCGGGCGCGGCAACCCATGTTCGGCACAGACCACTTCCAGGGCCAGCCAGTCCATGACACTGGCTACCGGCAGCACGTAGCACACCGGTTTATCGCTCGCGAGGGAGAGCTCTTCGAGATCCGAGGGCGAGGCATGGGTGTTGATCCATGCACGCAGCGGCCAGCGCAGCAGCGGCATGAACAACATCAGGAAACGCAGCAGAAAACTCATTGCTTATTTGCCTGTGACGCTTTTTAGCCGGAACGCACGAAAAAACGCACGATCTCGCGGGTACGCTCGCCGATAGCGCGGGCGACACGCTCGACCGGGCCGCGCTCGGCGAGCAACGCACGGTCGGCCGCTGTCGCAAGCGAGGGCGCGAAACGTACTCGCAGTTTGGCGAGCGCGCTCTCGTCGGCGCCCACGAACTGCCGGAAAACCCAGTTCCACGGCAGGTTCCAGACCTGCCCGCGACACACGCGGGCGACAAAATCGACGATATATGGCGTGCCGTCATCGCCGACCAGCATGTTGCTGGGCGCACGCAAATCACAGTGGGCGACGCCGCGCTCGTGCATTGCCTGAACGAGCGCTTCGAGCCGCTCATAAGCAACCTCGGACGGCCGCGCCTGCGGCCAGGGCGTGGCCGGCAGATACTCGATGAGTACACCGCGCGCATCCAGCTGGCGATAAATCTTCGGAATGCCGGTGATACCAGCCAGGCGCCGCAGCGCGCTCGCCTCGCGCCAGATCAGTACCGGCGCGAGGACGCGCCCGAACCAGCCCGGCGTACGGGCATAGTCCTTGAACACGGCCCGCGCCTCTCCGTAGACGACCAGCGCCACCTCCGGCTCCGTGCGGCCACCCGCCTTGTAGTACTGGCGCGCATGGGCATGCAACTGCACCCGGGTCAGCCCCTGCAGCGCCTGGAGATCGGTCCGGTCCTGGGGCATGCGGGTCCCGGGCTAAGCGCCGCCGTCGTCTTCGCTGTCGTCGCCGTACATGCGCTCGGCCGGCACGTTGCCATCGTAGACCGCCTTGAGGCGGTTCTCGAGGTAATAGCCACGCATGAACGCATAGGGGTCGAACTGCTGGGCCAACGTTTCCTCGAAGCCGAGCAGGCTGGCCCGGTAATTGATCAGTTCCAGCGCGCGCAGGCTCCAGACGATGTAGTCGTAGTCCTCATCCACATAGGTCAGCGGATAGAAGAACTGATCGCCCAGACGGCCGGTCAAATCGCGTCCGCTGCTCGGCCCGAGGAACGGCAGCACTAGATAAGGGCCCTGCCCCAGCCCCCAGTAGCCGAACGTCTGGCCGAGATCCTCGTCCACTTCGGCCACGCCCACGGCGCTGGCCACGTCGAACAGGCCGCCCACGCCGGCGGTGGTGTTGACCATGAAACGCCCGAGCGAGGTATTGAACGACCCCCATTTGAGCTGCAGCGCGCTGTTGGCCATGTTGACCGGCTCGCGCACGTTGTCGAAGAAATTGCCGACGCTGCGCTGTACCGGGTCCGGCGTGATCGTGTCGTAGCCGCGTGCCACCGGCTGGAGCACGTAGCGGTCGGCGGTGTCGTTGAACTTGTAGACCGCGCGGTTGACCGGCTCGATCGGATCCCAGGGATCGGACGGCGGACTGTGTACGCAGCCGCCGAGCACGAGCAACCCGAACAGGCCCGAAAGCGAGAGCAGCCGTTGCGGCAACATTTTCATCATGGTCATCCTCGAGGTATGAATACGCCGCCGGCGCCTACTTGCCGCCACGGTAATGGGCGAACAGCTCGGTCAACGAATGTTGCGGCTTGAAGTCGAAAGTACGCGCGAACAGCCCGCCATCGATGATCACTGCATACTTGAAGAAATCGATCAGATAGTCCGGGGGCGCGTAGCGGCCCAGTGCCCGTACCGATCGGCGCGCGAGCGACGGCGGCACCGAAGGCAGGAACAACCGCCGGCATCCCGAGCGCTGCAGCGCATCCTGATATGCCACGTAATCGTCAGGCGCGACATTGTATACGCCCGGACGGTTACGCTCGAATGACCGCACCACGGCCGCGGCCATGTCCTCGACATGGATGAACTGCATCAGCGGCGAGAAACCGAACAGGCAGGGCGCGACCGACTGCGACAGCATCCGGCTGATCTCGTTATTGATGCCCGGCCCGGCGATATTGCACGGCCGCAGGATCGCGATATTGAGTTCCGGATGCTTGTAGAGATGGATGTTGAACAGATTTTCCAGTTCTACCGCATCCACGATCTCGGGCATGAGATTGGCCGCGCGCATCGGGTACTCCTCGTCGATGAGCGAGGGGTTGCGCGCGTCGGCGCCATAGACGTGATACGTCGATAGCGCGATCACCTGTTCCACACCGTATTTGCGTGCCAGGCGCAAAAGCCGCGCGGTGCCGACCACGTTGGCTGAATAGCGCCGGTTGCGTGTCGACTGCGTGAAACGAATACGCCCGAGATGGATGATGCCCATGAACCCGTGTTCGCGGAACACATCCTCGAACGGCCGGGTGTTGAAATCCACGACGTAGTCGACGGTGTCTGGATAATCGGTCTGCAGGCCGCGGAACTCGACGCCGACAACCTCGTAATGCTCCTTGAGCAGGGCGATCACATGCTGCGCCAACGCGCCAGCCGCGCCGGTGACAAGCACCTTGCCACGCGTACCGGTCCCGATACCTTCCGCCTTGCGGGTGGCGCTGCGCCGGTTGCGTGTGGGCGCGCGCCGGGCCGGCGTCTTGCGTCGCGGCGTGGCGTTGTCTTCGGTTGCGGCGGCCGTCGGGTCGATGTCGTTCTTGTTCTCGGTCGACTCGGTCATCAAAAAATACTCTTGCGCTGGGCGATGCCGGTATCGATCAGATCACGGATGGCGTCCTTGACCTCCTCGACACGCCATTCGACATCACGCTCGTTACGCGCATCGTTGGCGAAGTGCATGGGTTTGCCGAAGTTCAGGAAAACCCGGGCCGGCAACGGCACCAGTGGCGCCAGCGGGAAATACGGCATGCCCAGCATCCGCGCGAGCGGCTTGATATTGACCAGCGAGGGCATCGTTTCTTCGCAGCCGACCACGCCCACCGGCACGATCGGCGTGTTGTGCTCCATGGCGAGATGCATGAAGCCATGGCCGAAACGCTGCAGCTGGTAGCGCAGCCGGTACGGCTTGCCCGAGCCACGGATGCCCTCGGGAAACACCACGATGGCCTCTTCACGCTCGAGCATCTTGGCGCAGTTCTTCGGATCGCCGATCACCCCGCCGACCGAATTCATCCAGTTGCCCAGAAAAGGCACCGACGGAAACCAGCGCTCGATCATGGAACGCGGCAGACGCGCGTCCTCTTCCTTGTTGGCCACCGAAAAGCTGACCATCACCCCGTCCATGGGAAGCTGGCCGCTGTGATTGCCGATGATCAACAGCCGGCCATCACCAGGGATATGCTCCAGGCCCCTGGCCTGAACGCGGAAATAGTTCTCATACAGCCAACGCACCGCGGTGAAGGTGATCTTCGCGGTATCCGGATTGAGCCCCCAGGGGTCATAGCCCTGGCTGCCGATGTTGTGCATGGGAAGGCCGTCGACGAGCCGGTCGACATCGCGACCCACGGTACGCGGCTTGAGAAACTGCCGGGTGCGCATAGGACTCCTCGAACGGTACGTCGCTCCGCGCTGGGGAAGGACGCGCCTTTGGTTTTACACTGCAGCCTGTGACCATCGAGCTTAGCACGCAGATCGCGCTGCCTAGCACCCTGCAGGCCCCCGATGCCCAATGATTCCACTGTTGTCGACCAGCCCGGCCAGCGCGTCGTCTCGCTCGCCATCGAGCTGATTCGCCCCGGCCCCAGCCAGGCCCGTACCGCGTTCGACGAGGCCGGCCTCGCCGAGCTCGCAGCCTCGATCGAGACCTCCGGCATCATCCAGCCGGTGGTGGTACGCGGCGACGCCGAGACCGGCTACCAACTGCTGGCCGGCGAGCGCCGCTGGCGGGCCGCCCAGCGCGCGAGCCTGGCGGAATTGCCCGCGATCGTGCGCAACGATCTCGGGGCGGCCGAGGCAGCCGTTCTCGGGCTGATCGAGAACCTGCAGCGCGAATCGCTGGGAGTGATGGACACCGCCCACGGCCTCGCGCGGCTGTGCGAGGAGCACGGCCTAACCCACGACGCGGTGGCCCGGCGGATCGGCAAGTCACGGGTATACGTGACCAATTACCTGCGTTTGCGCCAGCTCGCCGCGCCGGTACAGGCGCGGTTGGAAGCCGCCGAACTTAATCTGGGCCATGCCAAGGTGTTGGCCGGACTGGCCCCGACCCATCAGATCGAGCTGGCGCGACTGGCGGCGACGCGCCGGATGAGCGTGCGCCAGTTGGAAACCGCGGTCAGGCGCCTGGAAACAGGCGACACGTCGTCGCAGTCGACCACCGACCACGGCATGGCGGAACTGGAAAATCAGCTGGCCGATCTGGTCGGCAACACGGTCAAGATCGACTACGACGCCGATCGCCGGCGCGGCGAGCTACGTATCGCCTTTCATGATCTCGACGAGTTCGACGGCCTGCTCGCACGGCTAGGGTACCGCAGCGACTGACGCATCGCGCCCCAGCGCGAGGTGGGCCGGTCTAGCGGCGGGGCGGGCCGCCCGACGGGCCGCGAGTCTTTTTCACTGCGCCCATGAGGCCGAAGCCGAGGATGATGGCCGCGCCAACACCGATCCACACCGGCGGAACGCTGAGCGCATAGGCACCGTAGGCGAGCGCGCCCGCCACGATGATGATGCCGATCATGTAAACCGCAAAGTTGGACATCGTCTAATCCTTGAAAAGCGCAGCCGCCCGGCCCTTGTAAACCTAGTCGAGGCTTGGCGTGTGCAGCGGGCTTTCCTGCTTGCTGTAATAACGAGCCAACGCCTTGAACTGGTCGTCGGTCATGCCCTGAACCTGGCCGGCCATGATGCCGTTCTTGCGCTCGCCGTCGCGATACGCCTTGAGGCTGTGCAGCAGGTAGTCCTGATACTGCCCCGCCAGAGTCGGGAAGTTTTCGGTCTGGGCCACGCCCTTCTTGCCATGACAGCTGGCGCAGGTCTGGGTGGTTTGGGACACCCAGTCACTGTCGGCCGGCTTGTCCTCACCGTGGCCGGACTCGGCCGAGATGCTCGCACCGGCAAAACCGCACAGCGCCAGGCAGATCAGTCCACGCGTGAATGCATGCGTCATCGTTGCTCGCCCCGCCATTACGGCTTCAGTTGCGACAGGTAGGCCGCAATGTCCTTGATGTCCTGATCACTCAGACTCGATGCCTGTGCGTGCATGGTCGAGTGCTTGCGTGCGCCGTCGCGATAGGCCTTGAGCGCGGCCACGACATAAGTCGCGTTCTGACCGGCGATCCTGGGCACATGGTAAGTCGGATACGCGTTGCTGTAACCCGGAATACCGTGGCAGCCCACGCAGGTATAGAAGCGCTCCTTGCCGGCAGCGGCATCCCCCGGTGCATCAGCGTTGTCCTCGGACTGGGCGAACGCTGGAGCGCTCGCGAAGGCGCAACAGATCAAGGCCAACAGGGCCTTACGCCAACTCTGCATCATCAAATTCTCCCGGTAACAGCACGCGCCATGAAGCGCGGCGCAGCGATATGCTCTTGTAAAACCGCCCATGAGTCAATTCGCACGATCGGTTTCAATCGCCGTCGCCATAGGGCAGCGTCGGCTCCATCACCTGGGCGATGCTGGCGTTGAGATTGAAGCCCGTGCCGCTCTTCTGTCGGTCGCGACCGATGTCGCGCTCGTCGAGCTGAAGCATCGCCAGCTGGGCAACGCCCCCTGCCGGCCCGCCGGCAGGCCCCGACCAGACGCCGATACGTGGCTCGCCTGTACCGGCACGGGGCAGCCCGCCGCCATACATGCCGCGCAGCGGCTCGGGCATTAGCGCGTCGGCGCCACCGTCCAACGGCGAAGTGCTCATCTGGATGTCCACCCAGCTGCGCCAGCGACGCGCCGCGATCGACTCCAGATGCCGAGCCGGCAAGCGCTCCACGACGCCGCGCGCAAGGGCTGCAGCGGCATCGCGACCATAGCGCACCAGGCCCCCGCCCCCGTCGCGGTCATGCGCGAGGCGCTCGCGCTCTGCGCCGGGAACCGGCAGCTTGAGCGCGCCGTCCATATGGGCACGTACGCGCACTGTTTCGCCGTAGCCATGGGGCGTGCTACTCAACGCGACAGTGGCCGTCAGCCAGGGCCGACCGCCGTAGGGATTGGGCACCCGAAACTGGATCGTGGCGTCATGGGCCCGGGCCATGGACTCGTCCCGCCCGGCCAGCCGACGCACTCGTCGACGAATGGTGTTGAACATGGGCCAACCTGCGCCATCTAGTGATGGAACGATTATAATGTGCGTTAGCGGATACTCCCATGCAGCATACCCGACAGTTCATCGTTAGCGGCCGCGTGCAAGGCGTCGGCTTTCGCGCCGCGACCCAGGACAAGGCGCGCGAACTCGCGCTCGCCGGCTGGGTGCGCAACCTGTCGGACGGTCGTGTCGAGGCCGTCGCGGGCGGCGATCGCGATGCGGTGGCCGCCTTGAACCGCTGGCTCGAACAAGGCTCGCCGGCCGCACGCGTCGACTCAGTCGACGAACAGCCCACCGACGCCGACAACCTGCCCCAACCGTTTACCGTACGCTGACCCCGACGCGACACGCGGGGTGCCGGCACAACGTCTTAATCTTCTACGCCCATGAACAATTCGAACGCAACGCTCCTGCCCCGCTGGCTCTGGCTGGCGGTTCCCGTGGTGGTCTATTTCGGCCACTACGTCGCCCGCGCAGTCTTCAGCAATCCGGTTTACGACACATGGTTCCGCCATGAATCCGGCGTGACTGAAACCGCGACCGTGGCACTGCTGGCTCTCTCACTCGTCGCCGGCCTGTATGTGACCCGCTGGGCCTGGCGTCAGGGAGATCGCGCGCTGACCGTGTTCTTCGCGATATTCGCCCTGGGATGCCTGTATTTCGGCGGTGAAGAAGCCAGCTGGGGGCAGCACTGGTTTGGCTGGGCGACACCCGAGGAGTGGCGTGCACTCAATAACCAGGCCGAGACCAACCTGCATAATTCGAATGCGCTCGCCGGATCGTTGCTGGACCAGCTGCCACGCAACCTGATGACCGTCGGCATGCTCATCGGCGGCGCGATCCTGCCCTTGGTACGGCGTGTCCGCGGCACGGCCTACGCTCCGGGCAGTTTCCGTTACTGGATCATGCCGGGTATCGCCTGTGTCGCGATCGGCTTCATTGCGCCGTTGTCCTCTGTACCGGAGAAGATTTTCGAGGCTGTCTTTGGCGACGTTCCCTTCCCATTCGACATCGATGCAGGCGAGGTCAAGGAGCTGATGTTTGCGTTGTTCTTGGCGCTCTATATCGCTGAGGTCATCGCACGTATTCGCGTCTGGCAGAAGAGCTCGAGCCAGCGGCACTGAGGCCCAGGCACGCTTTTCGGGCCTTGAGTACGGCAAAATACGCGGCAAACAGGCGAGATTCGCCGAGAACCGAAAGACATCAATGACAAAAGAAAGGCCCGGATCGGGAGGGCAGCCGATCCGGGCCTGAAGAATGGCGCCGCCAGGGGGAGAGCGGCACCAGCATCGCAGCGCAATCGCTCGGGTAGGATGCGCGCTGCGTTAACGCAAAAACCGGTGAAGGGGGAACACCGATTCTGCGAAGACCGGCGGGCGTTGCGCCTTGCCGGCTTCGAGACGAATTATAGGCAGGAGCGATCGTGATTCCTAATTGCATTTCTTGTTGCTATGGATAGCGCTGCACTATACAGCTACTTTTATCAGCCGATACAGCCTTTTATAGCGACCGGGAGCCATCGATGAGTGCGTCACCCGCCCTCGACAACACGCCCACAGCGCGCGAAGCGACCAAGCGTCGGACCTTCGCCATCATCTCGCACCCCGACGCGGGCAAGACCACGCTCACCGAGAAGCTGCTGCTGTTCGGCGGCGCGATCCAGCTCGCCGGCACGGTGAAGGGGCGCAAGGCCAGCCGCCATGCGACCTCGGACTGGATGGCGATGGAGCAATCGCGCGGCATTTCCGTGACCACGTCGGTGATGCAGTTCCCCTACAACGAGCGCATCGTCAATCTGCTCGATACACCGGGCCATGAGGACTTCTCGGAAGACACCTACCGCACGCTCACTGCGGTGGATAGCGCGCTCATGGTCATCGATATCGCCAAAGGCGTGGAGCCGCGCACGATCAAGCTGATGGAAGTCTGTCGACTGCGCACCACGCCGATCTTCACTTTCATCAACAAGATGGACCGCGAAGGCCGACCACCGCTGGAAGTGCTGGACGAGATCGAGGAAGTGCTGGGCATCACCTGTGCCCCGATCACTTGGCCGATCGGCATGGGCAGCCAGTTCAAGGGCGTCTATCACCTGCTCGAGGACAAGGTGCATCTCTACGAGGGCTCCGACAACGAAGCCGGCGGCAAGACGGTCACGCTCGACGGGCTCGACGATCCGCGCCTGAAAGAGATTGCCGGCATCTTTTACGACGACCTGCTCGAGGAGATCGAGCTGGTGCGCGAGGCCGGCGAAGGCTTCGACCTGGAGATGTATCGCGCCGGCGAGCTCACGCCGGTGTTCTTCGGCTCGGCGGTGAACAACTTCGGTATCCGCCCGCTGCTCGATGCCTTCGTCGAATGGGCGCCTGCCCCGCTGCCGCGGGACACGACCAAGCGCGAGGTCGTCCCCTACGAGGAGCCGCTGTCCGGCTTCGTGTTCAAGATCCAGGCGAATATGGATCCGCAGCATCGCGACCGTATCGCCTTCATGCGGGTGTGCTCGGGCCATTACGAGAAAGGCATGAAGATGCAGCATCTGCGCGCGGGCAAGGAGATCCGCGTCAACGATGCGATCACCTTCATGGCCAACCGGCGCGAGGCCGCCGAAAGCGCTTGGCCAGGAGATATCATCGGCATCCACAACCACGGCACCATCGCGATCGGCGACTGCTTCTCGCAGGGCGAGGATCTGCAGTTCACTGGCATTCCCAACTTCGCGCCGGAGCTTTTCCAACGCGTGGTGCTGCGCGACCCGCTCAAGGCCAAGGCGCTGCACAAGGGTCTCGACCAGCTCTGTGAAGAAGGCGCGACCCAGGTGTTCCGCCCGATCAACAACAACGACGTGATCCTGGGCGCGGTCGGCGTGCTGCAGTTCGACGTGGTCGCCGAGCGGCTCAAGAACGAATACGGCGTGAAGGCCACGTTCGAGCCGATCAACGTGCATACTGCGCGCTGGATCTACGGCGAAGACCGCGAAATGCGGCGTTTCCGCGACCGCATGGATGACGGCGTGGCCGAAGACCACGGCGGCGCGCTGGTCTATCTGGCGCCGACCCGCGTGAAGCTGCAGCTTACCGAGGAACGCTGGCCGGAGATCACCTTCGCCAGCACCCGCGAGTACAACGCTGGTTAGTCGTCAGTCCTGCTGACCAGGCGGATATCGGCTCGTCCGAGCAACTCAGCCTCGCGGTCGAGATCGGCCTGCGTGAGCGGGCGCTCGGCGAGCCAGTGGCTGTCACCCACCAGCCGGATTTCGCGCTTGCCCACGCGCAGGCGCACCGGCGGCGCCAGCTTCGGGTTACGACCGCGATGCAGGATCACCGCCAGGCGTAGGACGATGACCAACTGACGGGCGAGCGCACGCCATTCTGCCGGCAGCGCTTCGATCAGATCGGCGCGAAAGCGCCCGCGATGCAGGCGCACGAGCGTGGCCAGCAAGGCCTGATCCGTCCGCGAGAAACCCTGCAGATCTGCATTTCGCAGAATGTACTCGCCGTGCTTGTGATAGCCCTTGTGGGATATCGCCAGGCCGATCTCATGCAACAGCGCCGCCCAGCGCAGCAGGCGCAGCGCCATGCCACTGGCGTACGCGTCGTCATTCTCGTCGGCGTAATCGCCCAGCAGGCGCTTGGCGGTCTTGGCTACCCGCTCGGCCTGGGCCTGATCGACGTCGTAACGATTCATTGCGGCCAGCACGCCGCTTTCACGCGCGTCGCGATCGTGCAGGCGGCCCAAGAGGTCGGCCACCACGCCTTCTCGCAGCGCCTTGTCCGAAACCCGCATCGCCTCGATGCCGAGGCTTTCGAAGATGCCGGTCAGCACCGCCAGGCCACCCGGGAATATCGCCTTGCGGTCATCCGACACGCCGGGCAGATCGAGCTTGTCCAGGCGCCCGGCCTTCACGATCGCGCGGCCGAGCGACTTGAGGCCCGCCGGGGTAATGGTTTCGTCCGCGCTTTGAGCACCCGTCGCGCGCAGGATTGATTTCACGCTGCCCGAAGCGCCGATCGCGATATCCCAACCGGCGTCCCGATAGGCGCGCGCGATCGGCTCGAGCGTGAGGCGTGCGTCGGTCACGGCGGCTTGCCAACTCTTGCGGGTGATCTTGCCGCCGCCGAAGAAACGCTGCATCTGCACGACCGCGCCGAGCGAGATACTTTCAACAAGCTGGGGCGCGCCCATCTCGCCGATGATCAGTTCCGTCGAGCCGCCGCCAATGTCGATAACCAACCGACGCGGCTGTTCGCGGCCGAGGTCCTGAATCACGCCGCCATAGATCAGGCGCGCTTCTTCGACACCGTAGATGACTTCCACCGGGTGACCGAGCGCTTCGCTGGCACGCGCCAGGAACGCGTCGGCATCGCGCGCGCGGCGTAACGTATTGGTACCCACTGCCCGCACGTGGCCGGGCGCAAGCCCGCGCAGGCGCTGACCGAAGCGTTCGAGACAGGCCAGCGCGCGGTCGGCCGAATCGGCATCGAGGGTGCGATCTGCGGACAATCCGGCCGCCAATCGCACCGATTCCTTGAGCCGATCAACCACATGCAACTTGCCGGCGTCGTCGCGGACCACGATCATGTGGAAGCTGTTGGAGCCGAGATCCACGGCAGCGACGGTTTGCGGCGCTGCCTGCACGGCGCGATTTGCCAGACTGTCGCTCATGGCCAATGCCTAAGCAGACGGAACGCGGCGCCGATATATGAATTCATGAAAGGGGGCATGCGCGTGCACTTGAGAATTGCGAAAGCGATTATGTCGCAATGCTGCGCGCGACTGCACCTGTCGTGGCTATCGCTGTCGCTTGCGATCATCCTGCTCGCCGGCTGCGCGGGCCAGCCTGCCTATCAGAGCAGCGGCGGCACATCGTATCCCGGCCCATCGGGCAGCCGCCACGCCAGTGATCACTCGGCGGTGTCGGAAGCGCTTCGCGACTACTTTCAGAAATGGCGCGGCGTACCCTACCGCTACGGCGGCGTGAACCGTAGCGGCATCGACTGTTCAAGCTTCGTGCGCCAGACCATGAGCGATCTGCATTCGCTGGAGCTCCCCCGCACGACCGCCGCCCAGGCGCTTGCGGGCCAGCCGGTGCCGCCCGGGAATCTGTCACCAGGCGACCTGGTCTTCTTCAAGACCGGTTTTCGAAGCAGGCATGTCGGCATCTACGTTGGCGATGGCCGGTTCATGCACGCATCTACGAGCCGCGGCGTGACCATGTCGCGCATGGATAACGTCTACTGGCAGCGCCACTACTGGCAATCCCGGCGCGTGAACGCGCGGACCAACTAGCGCGTACCGCGTGGCTCTAGACTCATGACCGACTCGCAACCCGACCAGACCCTGCGCCGACGCCTGCACAACATCATATTCGGCACAGAGTCGACCGCCGGGCGCACCTTCGACATTCTGCTGCTGCTCGTTATCGCAGCGAGCGTGATCAACCTCATGCTCATTTCCGTTGCCGCCATCGAGGCGCGGCTGGGCCCGGAGCTGTCCACGCTCGAATGGGTGTTCACGATCGTATTCTCGCTCGAGTACGCGACCCGCATCTACGCAGCAGAGAACCGCTGGCACTATATCCGCAGCTTCTGGGGACTGATCGATCTGGCGGCTATCCTGCCGATGTATCTGGCGCCCGTGATTCCGGACGCGCATTACTTCGTGGCCGTACGCTCATTGCGCATCGTGCGCATGTTCCGCGTATTCAAGCTGGCCAACTACGCCAACGACCTCTACACGCTGCGTCGTTCGCTGATGCAGGCACAGCGCAAGCTTCAGATATTTCTCGGCACCCTGACACTGTTCGTGACCATCCTCGGGGCGATCATGTACGTGGTCGAAGGCCCCGAACATGGTTTCACGAGCATCCCGCGCGCCATCTACTGGGCGGTGGTCACAATCACCACTGTGGGCTATGGCGATATCTCCCCGACCACGCCGGTCGGCCAGACCATTGCGGGCATCGCGATCCTGATCGGCTACGGCGTACTCGCCGTTACCACCGGCGTGATCACCGCCGAACTGACGACCGAAATCAGCACCCAACGCGGGTCGGCACAGTGTCCCCATTGCGAACGATTCGGCCACGAAAAGGACGCCGACTACTGCAAGTTCTGCGGCGGCGATCTGGACGGTGATCCGGAGACGGAGCCGCCGGAGGACGAGGAACAGGCCAAGGCGCGCGAGAAACTCGACTGAGCGTGCCAACAGGCGCTCACCTCGGCCTCACTGACGACACGCCCGCAGCAAATCGCGTCTTCACACCCGAACCTCGACACCGGAGCGTCGCAATGGCGCGCACGAGCACAGCGCCGCCGTCATTAATACGCGGCGCCGTTACGCGCGACGCTTCGAGACCGAAACCTCAACTGCTTTATCCGGCACACATAAAAAAAGCCCGCTGCGAATGCAGCGGGCTTTGGCGTTGCTTGCGCCGGCTGGGGATCAGGCCGGGGTCGGCTCCGAACGCGCCTGCTCGATCAGGCGGTGCGAAACCTTGCTGCGCAGCATCTCGTGGGCACGCTCGATGGCACGGTCCAGACCCTCATGGCGGATCTTGAACTTGGCATGCGCACGGGCCTTGAGCTGTTCCGCGCTCGGCAGATCCGGCAGCTCGATCTCGGCCAGATAGGCCTCGGCCGCGTCCCACTTGGTGCGGGCATGGGCACGCAGGTCGTCCAGCACGTGGCTGCCTTCCCAGCGCGCACGGATGTTGTGGCTGATGCGATCGGCCGAGAAGCCCTCGGCGATATACACCGCGCACTTGTCGATGATCTTCTGCGTCGGCGCCTTCTCGTTGGCGAGAATCGTCTTCGGCGGCTGGCGCAGATCCCAGACCAGACCCAGCTTCTCGAAACCGAGCAGCAGGTAATAGGTCGTGTCGATCTCCCACCAGAAGAAACCGTTACGAGCGGCTGCCGGATAGTAGTGATGGTTGTTGTGCCAACCCTCACCCATGGTCAGCAGCGCCAGGAACCAGTTGTTGCGCGAATCGTCGCCGGTCAGATAACGCTGCTTGCCCAGCATGTGGTTGAGCGAGTTCACCGTGAACGTCGCGTGATAGACCAGCACGGTCGACAGCACGAAGCCCGACACCAAGCCGGCCCAGCCGCCCACTAGGAAACACAGCGCGGCCACGATCAGGCCCGGCGTGAACTGATGACGCTCGATCCAGCGCATCTCCGGATACTTGGAGAAATCCTTGATCAGGTCCATGTCGGCATGGGAACGCGCTTCGCGGTAAACCCAGCCCACATGCGCGTCGATCACGCCGTACTGACGCGGCGAATGCGCATCTTCGGGCATATCGGAATCGCGGTGATGCTCGCGGTGCTTGGCCGCCCACCAGAGCGGACCACGCTGCAGCGCGGCGGAGCCGACAAAGGCCAGCACGAACTGGAAGCCGCGGCTGGTCTTGTAGCCGCGATGCGAGAAGTAACGATGATAGCCGCCGGTGATGGCGAATACGCGGGCGAAATAAAGCCCTACACAAATCGCGATCGACGTGGCGGTGAAGCCGGTCCACCAGATACCGATCAGCGCCACATGCAGCAGCGCGAACGGTATGGCTTCGACCCAGTTGAAGTGGTCGTCCATCTCCGGGTTGGCCGGATATTTCCTTTCTGCGGTCATCGGCTTGATAGCCCTCACAAGATTACGGTGTTTCCGCTGCAGTGCACAACTGTTCACTGCGCTGAAAAAGTATGCGGCACGTCCCGACGGTTTTCAAGAAAGACCATGCCGGGAATAGAGGCAATAGACGTGCCTATTACGTGTATTCGACGCCGGAATACGGCGGTCGTTCCGCTATGGACGCAATCGACTCAGTCGAGTGCAGCGAAATCGAACAGCTCGCGATCGGCCATCTGCGACGGCGCGATGCGGGTCATCGAACGAAAGATGCGCTCGCTACGCCCCGGATCGGTGCGCTCCCATTCGCTGAGCATCGCCTTGATGTTCTGGCGCTGAAGATTGGCCTGGGATCCGCAGAGATTGCAGGGAATGATCGGGTACTGATTCAGGCGCGAATATTTCTCGATATCACGCTCGCTGCAATAGGCCAGCGGCCGAATGACGACGTTGTCGCCGTCGTCGGAGCGCAGCTTCGGCGGCATGGCCGCCATGCGCGCACCATGGAACATATTGAGGAACATGGTCTCGACCATGTCGTCGCGATGATGCCCCAGCGCGATGCGGTTGAAGCCGTTCTCGCGCGCATAGCGATAGAGAATGCCGCGGCGCAGGCGCGAACACAGGCCACACATGGTGGCGCCTTCCGGCACCTTCTCGGCCACGACGCTATAGGTGTCGCGTTCGAGCACCTCGTAATCGACGCCCAAGCCACTCAGATACTCGGGCAGGATGTGTTCGGGGAAACCCGGCTGCTTCTGATCAAGATTGACCGCGCGCAGCTCGAAACGCACCGGCGCGACCGACTGCAGATACAGCAGCATGTCCAGCATCGTGTAGCTGTCCTTGCCACCGGACAGACAGACCATGATGCGATCGCCGTCGCGAATCATGTCGTAATCGGTCACGGCCTGGCCGGTCAGGCGCTTGAGGCGCTTGGCAAGCTTGTTCGCACCAACCGAACCCGGCGTCAGGCCGGCCGGCGGGCGGGTATCGAGAACCGGGATATCGGACATGGAGGCCACGCTGGCAATCGTTGCAGTGAATCGAAAACGACGGCCATTGTACCCACGCCCGGTCCGCACTACAGCCGCGCGACCCGTCCTGGAGACACGACTCAGACCCGGGCGAGCAGCGACTGCATCACGCGTCGGCTTTCGGCCACGTAATGGCCACCGAACAGGCGGGCATGATTGAGCAGGTGATAGAGCTGGTAGAGCGGGCGCCGCACATACCGATAACCGGGGCTCATAGGCCACGCGCCCCAGTAGGCCTCGAAGAACAGCGGCGAGAAGCCGCCGAACAGTTCGGCCATGGCGAGATCGGTCTCACGATCGCCGTAGTAGACCGCCGGGTCGTAGATGACCGGCGTGCCGTGTTCATCCATGCCCGCGTTACCGCCCCACAGATCGCC
The DNA here is from genome assembly GCF_040361215.1 of Salinisphaera dokdonensis CL-ES53. Classification (NCBI taxonomy): domain Bacteria; kingdom Pseudomonadati; phylum Pseudomonadota; class Gammaproteobacteria; order Salinisphaerales; family Salinisphaeraceae; genus Salinisphaera; species Salinisphaera dokdonensis. The sequence goes on along the minus strand of NZ_APND01000002.1, from coordinate 772,092 downwards.
GTGCACCAGCGACGGCTCGGGCCGATGGCCGGCCAGCAGCTCGTCGAGCACCGACAGCAGCGCATCGCCGTCGCGCCCGAGTCCGGGATGGTGCGGCGATAGCGCATCGAGCATCACCGCCAATCGGTTCTCGCGCCAGAATTCCAGCCATTGCGGATGGCGCGCGTTGGGCTGTTCGCTGGAACCGATGGTGTTGTCGCGATCCCAGCCGTAGCGGGCAGAAACAATCCCGTGCATGTCGGCGAGCGCCTCGCCGAGACGGGTCATCGCCGCCGGCGCAAGCGGCTGCAACGGGATGTATTCGAGCACCAGAAACGCATGCGCCGCGGTGGTGCCGTGGGTGATCACCCGCGGCACGCGCAGACCGACCGCCTGGCCGAGTTCCGCCAAGCCCGCCGCCTCGGACTCGAACATGCCGTGGCGGTCGGCCCGATTGAGCTTGAGAAAGAAGCGCTGGCGCGCATCGCCCAGCCGGTAGGCGCTATTGATCGAACCGCCGCCGACCCGCGTACGGTACCCGCTCGCAAACGTTCGGCCGGTGGTACGGGCGATGGCGGCATCGATCGCCTCCCAGTCGATCACGTCGTCGACAGCCCCAGACGCTTGCGTAGCCGATCGCCTACGCCCAGGCGCTCGCAGATCGCAGCCAGCGCATCGAGATCCGGCGAGCGCCGGGCCACATCGCATTGACCTCTATCGAGCTCGATATCCGTGACGATGGTCGCAAGCTGGCGCGAAAGCCGGGCCTGATCGGCATGGGCCTCGAGCTTGCCCGCCAGCGACTTGGCACCGCGCAGACCGCTTGCGGCAACACCCGGCAAATCGTCAAGCAACGCCTCGACACCATCGAAGCGTTGCAGCAGCGATGCGGCCGTCTTGGCGCCGATACCCGGCACGCCGGGAATGTTGTCGACGGTATCGCCCAACAGCGCGAGATAGTCCGCGATCAATCGCGGCGGCACGCCGAACTTGGCCTCGATGGCGGCGACGTCGTAGCGTGTTTCGCGGCCATAGTCCCAAAGGATGTCGTCGGCGCCCATGATCTGGGCGAGATCCTTGTCCGAGGTGACGATTGTGACCGGCTTATCGGTGGTCGCCGCGAGTGTGCCGATCAGGTCGTCGGCCTCGTAGACCGGGCTGGAGAGGGTTGGCACGCCCAGCGCTTCGGTGATATCGCGACAGGCCGCGATCTGGTCGACCAGGGCCTGCGGCGGCAGCTCGCGGTTGGCCTTGTAGTCGGCATAGAGTTCGTTGCGAAACGAACTGACCAGCGACTCGTCGAAAGCTGCCGCGATTTCGCGGTCGTCGTCGGCGGCGAGCAACTGCGCGAGGAAGGTCGCATAACCGTAGACGGCGTTCAGCGGCCGCTCATCGCGCCCGGTCATACTCGAGGGCAGCGAGTGGAACGCCCGGAAAATATAGACACTGGCATCCACGAGCAGCATGGCGCTAGTGTACTGCACCGTTCGCCCGATTCGGGCGCCGACACTGCAGAATGCCGCGCCCCTTGCCGAATTCATCCGAGAGGACACCGACCATGAGCCGATTTCTCGCCCGGGCCAGCGCAACGATGCTGGCCGGATTGCTGACCGTGGCGGCCGGCGCCGCCCAGGCCGACACCACCCTCACCTATCAGGGTGCGAGCGGCGAATTCACCGTCGACATGAAGCCCGGCGCCGTCCGTATCGACGACGCGACACGCCAGTGGCAGCTCTACGAGGCAGACGACGAGGCCATCTTCTCGGTCAACCCGGTCGACCGCAGCTATACACGCCTGGATCGTAATACCGCCAGTGCTATCCGCGAGCGGGTCGACAACCTGCGCGCCCAGATCGAATCGCGCGTCCAACAACTGCCGAAAGGCCAGCAGGCCACCGCCCGTGCGGCCATGCTGCAATCGGTGCCGGGTCTGGACACGAGCGCACAGAAGGTCGGCCTGGATCGTACCGGTCGCCAGGACAGTGTCGCCGGCGTGTCCTGCGAGGTCGTACAAGTCGTACGTGACGGCAAGCCGGCCGAAACACTATGCGTCGCCAGCCCCAAGGATCTGGGTATTTCCGGCAAGACCTTTGCCAGCGTCGAATCCATGTTCTCGTTGATGCAGACGCTGCTCGCCGGCACCGGTTTCGAGACCGCGGGCCTGCCTTATCTCAGCCTGTCGGGGATGCCGGTGCGCTTCACCGACACCAACTCCGGCGAGCGCCGGCAGCTGGTAAAGGTCGGCCACGATTCGCTTGCGAAAAAGCGTTTCACCATCCCCGACGGCTATATCGAAACCTCGATCACGCCGCCCGGCAGCTAGCGCGCTAACACGGAGCGGCATGCTACGAAAGCCGTATCGTTTCGGTTAGACTGCCTGAGGGTTGATCCGGCCTGCGGCCCGAGGGGGCTACGGCGCACCCTGCGCCGACCATGCTGCCGCGCCGGATGTTCATCGCAATCAAACAAGGGAAGACATGAGCGTAACTATCGCAGTCCCGAAAGAGACGGCCAGCGGCGAAACACGCGTCGCGATGGTGCCGAAGGTGGCCGACAAACTGGCCAAGCTGAACGTCGATCTGCTGGTCAGCAAAGGCGCCGGCGAAGGCAGCCGGATTCCGGACGAGTCCTTCAACGACCCGGTCCAGATCACCGACAAGGCCGACGATGTGTTCGGCGCCGACGTGGTGCTGGCGGTCAACGCGCCGGACGCCAAGTCGATCGCCAGGATGAAGCAGGGCTCGGTTCTGATCAGCTTCGTTCAGGCGCACAACAACCCGGACGCGGTGAAAGCGCTCAACAAGGCCGGCGTGACCTGCTTCGCCATGGAACTGGTGCCGCGTATCACCCGCGCCCAGTCCATGGATGCCCTGTCTTCCCAGGCATCGGCCGCCGGCTACAAGGCCGCGCTCATGGCAGCCAACTCGCTGGAACGCTTCCTGCCCATGCTGACCACCGCCGCGGGCACCATCCGCCCGGCCAAGGTGCTGGTCATTGGCGCTGGCGTGGCCGGCCTGCAGGCGATCGCCACTGCCAAGCGTCTCGGCGCCAAGGTATTCGCCTATGACGTGCGTACCGACACCAAGGAGCAGGTCGAGTCGCTGGGCGCGGACTTCCTGATGGCCGAAGGCGTCAAAGCCGAGGCCGAGGGCGGTTATGCGCGTGAGCTGACCGACGAAGAAAAGCAGAAGCAGCAGGACATGCTGGCCAAGAACATGGCCGATGCGGACGCGGTGATCACCACCGCCGCCGTGCCCGGCCGTCCGGCACCCAAGATCATCTCCACGCAGATGGTCGATGCCATGAAGCCCGGCTCCGTGATCATCGATCTCGGCGCCTCCGGCGGTGGCAACTGCGAGCTGACCAAGCCCGACGAGACGGTCAGCCACGGCAGCGTCACCATCTATGGCCCGTCCAACGTGCCGGCGCTGCTCGCCGAGCATTCCAGCGAGATGTATGCCCAGAACCTGTTCAACTTCCTGCAACTGATCGTTGTGCCGGAAGAAGGCGAGGAAGAGGCCAAGCCGGCAGACAAGAAGCACAAGCTGGAAATCAACTGGGACGACGAGGTCCTGGCCAAATCCGCGCTCACGCATGACGGCCAGACCGTCAATGAAGCTGCCAAGGAAGCCCTCGGGGACAAGGCCTAGGCCTTCATCACGCGGCTTATATTTTTCCGGGAGAAAAGACAGTGATCACAGGTTTTGTCGCACTCTATATCTTCATGCTCGCCGCCTTCACCGGCTACGAGATCATCGGCCGGGTTCCGGCCATCCTGCATACCCCACTCATGTCGGGTTCCAACTTCGTGCACGGCATTGTGCTCGTCGGCGCCATGGTGGCGCTGGGCCACGGCGAGGGCTTCTGGGAGACGCTGATCGGCTTCATCGGCGTGATTCTGGCGGCCGGCAACGCGGTCGGCGGTTACGTGGTCACCGAGCGCATGCTCGAAATGTTCAAGTCCTCCAAGGACTGATGCGCGCCACAGGCACGCAGATCCCGTATTAAAACGAGCATACGAAAAGGTTACCGACTATGAGTTTCTGGGAATTCACCGTCGACGCGAGCTACTTCATTGCAGCCGTGTTGTTCATCGTGGGCCTCAAGCGGATGGGCTCGCCCAAGACCGCCAAGGCAGGCATCAAGTGGGCCGGCATCGGCATGGTGCTGGCCACCGTGGTCACGCTCTGGCATCCCGATCTGGATGCCGGCTTCTTCCGCTATCTTCTGATCTTCCTCGCCATCGGCATCGGTGGTGGCGGCGCCTGGTACACCGCCAAGAAGGTTCAGATGACCGGCATGCCACAGATGGTGGCGCTGTATAACGGCATGGGCGGCGGCGCGGCCGCGGCCATCGCGCTGGTCGAGCTGTACTCGCACTCCGCGTTCATGCATGGCACCACCGTGCTGATCCTCGCCGTCGTCGGCGCGCTGATCGGTGGCGTGTCCTTCTCCGGTTCGCTGATTGCCTGGGCCAAGCTCGAAGGCAAGATGAGCAAGACGATCCGTCTGCCGGCCCAGCATCTGATCAACGCCGGCATCGCCCTGCTGATCGTGCTCCTGGGCATCGTCATCATCGCCTCGAGCGATGGCGCGCCGGTTCTGGTGACGTTGTTCTTCATCGCCAGCCTCGTGTTCGGCGTGTTCCTGACCAACCCGATCGGCGGCGCCGACATGCCGGTGGTCATCTCGCTGTACAACGCGCTGACCGGCCTGGCCGTGGCCTTCGAAGGCTTCGTACTCGGCAACCCGGCCATGATCATTGCCGGTACCGTCGTGGGCGCGGCCGGTTCGCTGCTGACCCTGCTCATGGCCAAGGCCATGAACCGCTCGGTCTCCAACGTCCTGTTCGCCGGTTTCGGCGTGGATGACGGTGCCCAGGGCGAAGGCCCCGAAGGCGAGATGAAGTCGGTCGAGGCGTTCGACGCCGCGGCCTCCTTCGCCTACGCCGACACCCTGATCGTCGTGCCCGGCTACGGCCTGGCCGTCGCCCAGGCGCAGCACAAGCTCTGGGAATTCGTCCAGATGCTGCAGAAGGATCACGACGTGGACGTGAAGTTCGCCATCCATCCGGTGGCGGGCCGCATGCCGGGTCACATGAACGTACTGCTCGCCGAAGCCGGCGTGCCCTACGACATGATCTTCGATCTGGAAGAGATCAACGCCGAGTTCCCGAATGCGGACGCGGCCTTGGTCATCGGCGCCAACGACGTGGTCAACCCGGCCGCGCGTAACGACGAGTCCAGCCCGATCTACGGTATGCCCATCCTCGACGTCGACAAGGCCCGTGAGGCCTATGTCGTCAAGCGTGGCAAGGGCACCGGCTTCTCGGGCGTGCAGAACGGCCTGTTCTTCGGCGACAACACCCGTATGGTGTTCGGCGATGCGAAGCAGGTCTGCACCGATCTGGCCAACGGGCTGAAGCAGCTCTAGGCGCCAGCCGCAGAAAGCCAGTCCTGGACTGGGAGAAAAGCCGCCTTCGGGCGGCTTTTTTCTGTCCGCCATTTCTATCCGCGCTAAGCTTGCCCGCATGCATGAGATCGCCCCACTGGCCGCGGCCCTGGCTCGCTACCAGCCGCGCCGCTATCGCTGGCGTCGACGGCTCAAACGCGCCGCGGTCGCAGTGATTCTGCGCGAGACACGCCAGGGCGCCGAGGTACTGCTCGCCGTGCGGGCACATCGCCACGGCGACCCCTGGTCGGGCGACATGGCGTTTCCCGGCGGCCGGGTCGATGCGGCCGACGAGGCCAGCGCCTCCGTCGCGGCCTGTCGCGAGACCGAAGAGGAAGTCGGCCTGCGACTGTCACGCGACGACGGCATCGGCCGTCTCAACGACCGCATAACGCTGGACCATCGCCGCCGCGCCCCGATGGTCGTGTCGCCCTTCGTCTATCGATACCGCGACGCGGACACCCCTGTACTCAATCACGAGATCGCGGCCACCCGCTGGCTCGCGCTGGCGTGGCTGGACGAGCCGGCGAACCGCGCCGCGATGCGCTGGCAACTGGGCCGGGTCGCGCTGCCCATGCCGTGTTACGACTGCGGCGACGGCCAACGGCTCTGGGGACTCACTCTTGCCATGCTCGACGAGCTACGCGGGCTGAGTTGAGCACGACCAATGCGCACATTCGACCCATCCACAGGCGTACGAAAACAAGGCATGCCAGCATGTCGGCCCGTGGGCGCCCACAGGGACAACTTGTCCACATATACACAACGTCGGAAAGATCGTGCGATAGAGATTGCTGCAACGCAGCTTGACCGGGTAACGGCGCAACCTTTTGTTTTTATTATTTATAATAGACGTCTTTCAACACGTGACGGTTTTTAGACAGAAACTATGCTCTCTGCGCTGCAAAACCATCCACGATTTTATCCACAGGCTGTAAGCCTTTGATCAAAGGCCACGAAACAGCGCCGATACTACGCGTCGCCGTACCGGTACCGCTGTACGGTGGCTTCGATTATCTCGATATCGACGAGACCGGCCGCACCCCGGTGGGCAGCCGCGTACTCGTACGTTTCGGCCGCCGGCGCCTGGTCGGCATCGTCATCGAACATGCCGACGACAGCGATGTGCCCGCGGCGCGACTGCGCGCGATCGAGAAGGTCCTCGACGACACCCCGGTTCTCGACGACGAACTGCTCGGCCTGCTGCGCTGGGCGGCGCGCTATTACCACCATCCGCTCGGCGAGGCACTGGCCACAGCCCTGCCCGTTGCCCTGCGCCGCGCCAAGGCCGATCAGACACCGCATCGGCACCGCGGCTGGCAGCAGGTGGACCCGGCGCCCGCCGACGAAGACGATCTGCTCGCCCGCGCACCGCGCCAACGCGAACTGCTGGCCGCGATTCGCGCGGTCTCGCATCCCACCGCCCATTCACATCTGCTCGCCCGTTTCGGCAACGCCCAGGCGCCGCTCAAGGCGCTGCAGGAGCGCGGACTGATCGAACCCGTGGAGCTGCCCGGCGCACTCGAACGCGGCGGCGCCGGCAGCGCGCCCACGTTGGGCGCCGGCAGCGCGCCCACGTTGGGCGCCGATCAGCAGCAGGCCGTCGATCACCTGTGCGGTCTGGACGCCGCATTTCACCCGGTCCTGCTCGAAGGCGTGACAGGCAGCGGCAAGACCGAAGTCTATTTCCGGCACATGGCGCGCATGCTTGCAGCGGGCCGGCAGGTGCTGTTCCTCGCGCCCGAAATCGGCCTCACGCCCCAGCTGATCGAACGGCTGCGCGCACGCTTCGATGCCGCCATCGGCGTGCTGCATTCCCAGCGTAGCGAGGGCGAGCGTGCCGATGTCTGGCGTGCGGCACGCGCGGGCGACGCGGATATCGTCATCGGCACCCGCTCGGCGGTGTTCACCCCCCTGCCGCGGCTGGGGCTGATCATCGTCGACGAGGAACACGACGGCTCCTACAAGCAGCAGGACGGCTTTCGCTATCACGCGCGCGACGTGGCCCTGCGCCGCGCCCAGCAATGCGGCGTACCGATCGTACTCGGCAGCGCCACGCCGGCGCTGGAAAGCCTGCATAACGCCAATCAGAAACGTTTCGCCCATCTGAAGCTGCCCAAGCGGGCGACCGGCGCCGCGTTGCCGCCGATCCGCGTGATCGATATCCGCTCCCGGCCGCTGCTTGGCGGCCTGTCGGACCCGATGCTCGGCCATATCGAGCGCCATCTCACTGCTGGCAACCAGGTGATGATCTTCATCAACCGCCGCGGCTATGCGCCGGCGCTGTCCTGCCATGACTGCGGCTGGATCGCACCCTGCACGCGCTGCGACGCGCCGTTGACCCTGCACGGTGGCGGCGCCCGCCTGCAGTGCCACCACTGCGGCGCCGCCGAAGCCGCGCCGCCGCGCTGCCCGAGCTGCGGCGCCAAGGAACTCATTGCACTCGGCGCCGGCACCGAGCGCGTGGCCGGGGCGCTACGCAGCCGCTTTCCCGATGTGCGGATCGCACGGTTCGACCGCGACAGCGTGGCGCGCAAGGGCCGGCTCGAATCACAGCTCGCCGATGTAGCCAGCGGCGCCACTCAGCTGCTGGTCGGCACCCAGATGCTCGCCAAGGGACATGATTTCGCGCGCCTGACCTGTGTCGGCGTGCTGGATGTGGACGGCGGCCTTTTCTCCGCGGATTTTCGCGCCGCCGAACACATGGCCCAGCTGGTCACCCAGGTCGCCGGCCGCGCCGGGCGTGCCGATCTGGCCGGCGAAGTCTGGCTGCAGACGCGTCATCCGGAGCATCCACTGCTGCACCGGCTGCTGGCAGGCGGCTACAACGCCTTCGCGAGTGCCGCGCTTTCAGAACGCCGCGACGCCGCCCTGCCGCCCTTCGGCCATCTCGCCCTGCTACGCGCCGAAGCCCACGACCTTCAGTCGCCCCAGGAATTTCTCACCCAGGCTGCGGCAACCATCAACGTCGATGCGGATATCGCCTGCTGGGGCCCGGTGCCTGCGCCGATGCAGCGCCGCGCCGGCCGCTATCGCGCCCATCTGCTGTTGCATGCCACCCGCCGTGCGCGTCTGCACCCGGCGCTGGATCACTGGCAACGGGTGCTCGGCGAGCTGCCGGGCGCGCGCCGCGTGCGCTGGTCGATCGATGTCGATCCGCAGGATCTGCTCTGACGCACACGCTGGCCGCGGTTATGCGATCGTGGCGCTTGGAGGATTCATCGATGACCACAACGCATTCCAGCGCCGGGAACCCGCGCGTCTCGCTTACCGGTTATGCCACCGCCAGTGCCTGGACTCATTTCGGGTTCGAGCATGCCCAATGGTTCAGCACCCTGCGCGGGCGTGCCCTGTTCCTGCCGCTGCATCTCGGTTGTCGCGCCCTGCGCCGGTTCGCGCCTGGTCCGGGCGCTTTCACGGAAACGCTTTACTGGCGTCATCACTGGTTCTCCGAATGGGCCGCCCGCCAGTGTCCAGGCCTGGCGATCGAGATCGGCGCCGGGCTGTCGACGCGCGGTATCGCCCACGCCGCGCGTAACCCACAGATGCAATGGGTCGACTACGACCTACCCGACATGGTGCATGCGCGCGCCAACATGCTCGCCAGTCGCGACCTGCCAGCGAACTACACGCTCGAACCCGGCGATCTGCTCGCAACAGGGCTCGGCGCTCAGCTCACAGCGCCAAGCCGAGGTTCGGTGATCGCCATGACCGAGGGCGTGACCGACTATCTGAACCGCGAAGAGAAGCAGCGCGCCTGGCAGAGCATTTCCTCGCTGCTCAAGCGACTCGGCGGCGGCCGTTACCTGCTCGAAATCTATCCACGCGATCGGATTGCGGCGTTCGGCCCCGCAGCCGGTGTTGTGCTCGACGCGCTGCGCCGAATCAGCGGCCGAGACATGCTAAGCCAGCTCTGTTCCAGCACCGACGAGGCCATCGGCCTGCTCGAGAACAACGGTTTTTCTCGGGCCCGCGTACTGCCCGAGTCGGAGCTGGCCGACGCGGGCCGTGCGCCGCCGCCTTCCCAGCGTGCCTTTGTCCTGATCGAGGCCCAGACATAGCCACACATGGGCGAGACATAGCCGGGTGTGGCGCGCCGCGTTAGACTGCGCGGTCATTCGCGACCGCCTCGAACCAATACCACCGTGAAACGTCTCGTCCAGGATCTCCTCGCCAGCGCTGCCGACCGCGCCTGGCCCGATATCGACACTTCTGCCGCGCCCCACGTCGAACGTACCCGCGATGCCGCGCATGGTGATTTCGCCAGCAATATCGCAATGACGCTGACCAAGGCGGCACGCCGCAACCCGCGCGAGATCGCCCAGGCAATCGTTGATGCGCTGCCCGATGATGAACGTATCGCCAAGGTCGAGATCGCCGGCCCCGGCTTCATCAATTTCTTTCTCGCCCCGGCTGCTTTCCGGGCCGCGATTGATACCGTGCTGACCACCGGCGCAGCTTATGGCCGCAGCGATGATGGCGCCGGCGAGAAGGTGATGATCGAGTTCGTCTCGGCCAACCCGACCGGGCCGTTGCATGTCGGCCATGGCCGCGGCGCGGCGGTCGGTGACTGCATGGCGCGTCTGTTCGAGGCCGTCGGCTACGACGTCACCCGCGAGTTCTATTACAACGACGCAGGCGCCCAGATCGCCAATCTGGCCGTATCCGTACAGGCACGCGCGAAAGGGATCACGCCGGAAGACGACGTGTGGCCCGCCGACGGCTATCGCGGCGACTATATCGCCGATGTCGCCGCCGCCTATCTCGCGGGCGAGACCGTTGCCGCCGACGACCGCGAAGTCACCGGCGCGGGTGACGCCGAGAACCTCGACGCGATCCGCGAGTTCGCCGTGGCGTACCTGCGCCGCGAGCAGGATGCCGATCTCAAGGCCTTCGGCGTGGATTTCGATGTCTATTCGCTGGAATCCGCCCTGTATGCCGACAACCGTGTCGAAAAGACCGTCGAGGAACTGATCGCGGCCGGCCACACGTACGAGGCCGATGGCGCGCTTTGGCTGAAGACCACGGACTTCGGTGACGACAAGGACCGCGTCATGCGCAAGGCCGAAGGCGGGTATACCTATTTCGTGCCCGACGTCGCCTATCACGTCGCCAAATGGGAGCGCGGCTTTGCCCGTGCCGTGAACGAACAGGGCGCCGATCACCACGGCACCATCGCCCGCGTGCGCGCCGGCCTGCAGGCGCTGGATATCGGTATCCCCAAGGGCTGGCCGGACTACGTGCTGCACCAGATGGTCACGGTGATGCGCGGCGGAGAGGAAGTGAAGCTGTCCAAACGGGCCGGCTCCTATGTGACGCTGCGCGATCTCATCGATGAGGTCGGCCGCGACGCGACCCGTTATTTCCTGGCCGCGCGCAAGCCCGATTCCCAGCAGACCTTCGACATCGATCTGGCCCGCAGCCAGTCGGAAGAGAATCCGGTCTACTACATCCAGTATGCCCATGCACGTATCTGCAGCGTCGATGGCCAGCTCGCCGAGCGCGGCTTCGAATTCTCGCGCGACGCGGCCGATATGGCGCGTCTGGACACGCCGCACGAGCAACGCCTGATCACCGCCCTGTCACGTTTCCCGGAACTCGTCGAGTCCGCGGCGGACGACTGTGCGCCGCAGGCAGTTGCCCACTATCTGCGCGATCTGGCCGACGCGTTCCACAGCTATTACAACGCCCAGCAGTTCCTGGTCGACGACGCGGCCCTGCGCAACGCGCGCCTGGCGCTGGTGTACGCCACTCGGCAAGTACTCGCCAACGGGCTTAGGCTGTTGGGTGTGAGTGCTCCGGAGAAAATGTAATGGCTCGAGACTATTCCTCTCGTCCCAGCAGTTCGCCGTCGAAGAACGGCAAGCGCAAGCCCACGCGCCGGAAACCGGCTGCCAAGCCGACGAAAAGCCGCCAGACCAAGACCGGCGGCGGCCCGCCGGGCTGGGTATGGATGATCTGCGGGCTGTGTATCGGCCTGACCGTCGCAGCCGGCTTCTATGTCTTCGCCCGTCCCGGCGGCACGCTCGCACGCGAGCAGGTCGAGATCGCCACGCCGCAGGCGGCCAGCAACGAAGACAAGAGCAAGGCCGCCGAGAACGAACAGCCGGCCGAGCCCGCCAAACCGAAAGAGGAACCCCGGTTCTCCTTCTACAAGATGCTGCCCAACTACGAGGTAGTGATTCCGGAAGAGGAATACCCGGAACGCGAGACCAGCAGCAGTTCGAGTAGCTCGAGCAGCACCGCATCGAGCGCCGGCCCCGCGCCAGCGCCGGAGACCGAAACGCCGAGCAAGCCGCAGCCGACCACCCCCAAGGTCGACGAACCCGGCAGCTACATCATCCAGGCGGGTTCGTTCTCGACCCACAAGGACGCCGACCGTCGCAAGGCGGAGCTCGGTTTGCTGGGCCTGGCCGCACGTATCGTCGAGGTCGATCTGCCGTCGGGCAAGACGGTCTATCGCGTACAGAGCGACACGATCGGCTCCAGTAACGAGCTCAATCGCATGCTCAAGCGCCTGCGCGAGAACCGTATCGACACGCTGGTGATGCGGGCCAAGAAATAGCGCGGCACCCGTCTCAGGGCGCCGCGCGCGCCGAACGCTGGCGTTCGGCTAGGGCTGCTTGCCGAGATACTCGGTCAACGTATCGCGCCACGCGTCGCTGGCCAGATATTCGAGAATCGCGCGGTTGATCGGCTCGCGCAGATCGCTGCCCTGCGGCAGGGCGAAGGCATAGTCCTGGCGGTCGAACACCGACGGCAGAACCTCGAGCGTGCCGGCATACTCGTTGAGCACGCGGAAGTTGAGCAGCGGCGCATCGTAGACCACGGCATCCACGCGCTCGTCGGCCAGATCCGCTAGCCCTTCCTCGAGTTCGGTGCGTGTACTGAAGGCGATACCCCGATCGCGCAGCGAATCAGCCGCGGCCGAACCCTCGACCGTGACCACCCGTGCATTGCCCAGATCCTGGACCCCGTTGATGCCCGAGGCCAGTCGATCGACGGTCAGCGATGTCGCGATCGCGGCCGTAAAACTGGAAATGATGATGATGGCGGCGAACATCCAGACCAGCCCGATCAGCTTGCCGCCGAGTGTCTTTGGCGCCTTGTCGCCATAGCCCACCGTGGTCATGGTTACAGCGGCCCACCAGAAACCACTGCCCAGACCCTGGGCGGTGGTGCCGCCGAATTCCTCGGCATTGGAGCGGCGCTCGAAGAACCAGATGGCTACGCCCACGCCGAGCAGCACCAGCGTCAACGCCGCCAGCGCGGTGAAGAACTGCCAGGAAAAGAAGCGGCTGATCGTCGCCCAGACCGCGCTGCCGGTCGACGGCACGGCAATCGCCAGCCCCGTCGAATAGAACGGATAGGAGAAATCGATATTGGCTTCGCGCGGCGCGGTGACCGTGAGCGCGGCCACCGACAGATCGAGCGTGCCATCCCCCAACCCCGTGAAAAGGCCACTCAGATCGCTGGGCGCATAGCTGAATTCGACCCCGAGCCGCTCGGCCACGGCTTCCCACAGCTGAATGCTGATACCCGAGAATTCGCCGGCCTCGTTCTCGACCACGAACGGCGGCGCGGCCTTGGTGCCAACAACGAGATTGGCACCGCGCTCGCCGGCCGGCATGGCGGCCGAGACTGAGTCGTCCGAGGCTGCCTGCGCGTCGGCGGCGTCTTGTTGCGCCCAGACTGGCGAGGCCGCCATGGCCAGCAAGGCGCACAGCGCGAATGCAGCCAATGTCTTGAATGAAAAAATATTATTCATCTATCCCCCCTGATGCCGGGCACGGCGTCAGAAGGCGTGACGCAGCCCCAGCATGAAACTTACATCCGGCGAAGCGCCGGTATTCAGGTCTTCGATAATGGCAAAGTCGACGCTGGAGCGCTGGCCAACCTGCCAGTCGAAGCCCAGCGCGCCGGCGACCGCCGTGCCGTCCAGAGCCTCGATTTCCGTGTCTTCATAGAACGGGCTATGCGCATAGGCCTGGACTTCCAGCACGAAAGCCGGCGTCAGCGCGTAGCCGAGCGTGGCCCAGCCAAAGGCCACTTCCTGCACGCGCTGTTGTTCCAGTACGTCGCCTTCGCCGGAATAGAGGCCGCCGGCGCCGGCGAGCATGCGCCAACGCGACGTACCGCTCTGGTTATTGCCGACCGTGCCCCACAGCGACAGATCCGCCGCGCCGCTGCCGGTAAGCCTGTCGGCGTCGCCGGTGGGCAGCTTCAGCTCGCCGGCCACGGACATGCCCCAGTCACCCACGCCTGACAGGCGCTTTTTCAGGGCCAGGCGGACATCGCCCACGCCGGAAGGCGAGTCGCTCACGTCGAGCGCAAGCCGACCGTCGCGCTGGTAGCGAAAAGTCTGACGATCATTCGGCGCGCTGGAGCGGCCGCCATCGGCAAAGCCGAACACATCGTGAAAATCATCGATGAACTCGTCGGAGAAGCCGCCGCTGTGATCGACGAAGGGAATCTCGATCGAGGCCTGCCATCGGCCGGCCAGACCACGCTTGAATACCAGCGCGGCGCGGGTGGTTTCCCCGTCGAACAGCAGCGACTCGTTGCCGCTTTCCTGTTCGGTGTAGTGGCTGGTGTAGTCGACGCGCAGGCCGGCATGCCATGCGCCGGGCTCGGCGACGGTATAGCCGTCGGCCCGCGGCAGCCCATAGATGCTGACGGTGGGCGATTGATCGGAAAAGGTCAGTGGCTGCGGCGCGAAAGCATCATCGCCCTGGCCGAAGGCCGGCGCAGCAAACAACGCCGATCCGAGCAGCATCGATAACCCAGACCATCCCCCTGCACGACGTAACCCCATGTCGCCCCCCAAGGCTGCGCACCGACCGGCGCGATTGTTTTTATTGACCCGACACCAATAACAGCCGAAATATCAGCTGTTTTCAACGCCGCCGATGGCAGCAGCGAATGCGCCAAGGCACATTCAGATCATGCCGGATCGAGTTTGGCATAACCGGCGATCAACCACTTGCTGCCCACACCGTCGAAATTGACCTGGATACGCGCCCGCGCGCCATCGCCCTCGAAAGCCAGCACCGTGCCCTGCCCGAATTTCTTGTGCGCGACCCGCTGGCCCAATGACAAGCCCGCCGCGCGCTGCTCCGACTTTGCAATGCCGCCCGGCCGGAATACCGGCTGCTTGATACCGGCCTGAGGCCGGACTTCGCGCAGGTAGTCGGCCGGGATCTCGCGCAGGAAACGCGACGGCGCACAGAGGTTCTCACTGCCATGCAGGCGCCTCACTTCGGCATGCGAGATATGCAACTTCTCCATGGCCCGCGTCATGCCCACATAGCAGAGCCGGCGTTCTTCCTCGAGGCCGTTGTCGTCGTCGATCGAACGCTGATGCGGGAACAGGCCTTCTTCGAGGCCGACCATGAACACCAGCGGAAACTCCAGGCCCTTGGCCGAGTGCAGCGTCATCAACTGCACCGACTCGTCCCATTCACCGGCCTGGTTTTCGCCCGCTTCCAGCGAGGCATAGGCCAGAAACTGGGTGATCTCGTCCATGGTTTCGTCGTCATCGGCGCTGTAGGCCCGCGCGGCAGAAACCAGCTCGTCGAGGTTTTCCTTGCGGCCTTCGGCCTTCTCGTCGCCGCCCTTGCCATGGTGGGCCTTGAGCTGGGTCGTGGTAATCACCTGTTCGGCGATTTCCTGCAGCGCCATGTCCTCGACCGACGCATCGAGCGTGTCGATGAGCTCGATAAAGGCCATGACCATCTTGCCGGCGCGGGGCGGCAGCCCGTTCTCGGCGAGGTCGAACGCGGCCTGCCAGAGGCTCATCGAACCCGCCCGGGCATGGCTGCGAATCTTGTCTACCGTGGTCGCGCCGATGCCGCGGGTCGGCGTGTTGACGATGCGCTCGAAGGCCGCATCGTCGGCCCGCGACTGCAGCAGGCGCATATAAGCAAGCGCATCCTTGATCTCGGCGCGCTCGAAGAACTTCTGGCCGCCGTAGATGCGATACGAGATTTCGGCTGCGATCAGGCGCTCCTCCAGCACCCGCGACTGGGCGTTGGAACGATAGAGGATGGCGATATCCGAACGCCGGCCGCCCTCGGCGATCCAGTTCTGGATCCGGGTGACGACATGCTGGGCCTCGTCGTACTCGTTGAAGGCGCCGTAGACATCGATCGGCTCGCCGTCGCTGCCGGCGGTCCACAACTCCTTGCCCAGCCGCGACAGGTTGTGGCCGATCAGCCCGTTGGCCGCGCCCAGGATCGTACCGGTGGAACGATAGTTCTGCTCCAGGCGCACGGTAGCCGTGTCCTTGAAGTCGTCCTCGAAGCGCAGGATGTTGTCGACCCGCGCGCCGCGCCATGAATAGATCGACTGATCGTCGTCGCCGACGATGAAGACCTTGCCCTGCGGGCCGGCCAGCAGCCGTATCCAGGCGTACTGGAGCGCGTTGGTGTCCTGGAACTCGTCGACCAGAATATGACTGAAACGCCGGCGATAGTGCGCCAGCAGATCGGCGTTGTCGCGACAGGTCTCGAACGCGCGCAGCAGAAGCTCCGGGAAATCCACCAGGCCGGCCGCTTCGCGGGCGTTTTCGTAGGCCTGATAGACACGGATCATCTGGCTACGGGCATAGTCGCCGGTATCGGCCAGATCGCGCGGGCGCTCGGCGGCTTCCTTGCAGCTGTTGATGAACCCCTGCATCTGGCGCGGCGGCCAACGCTGCTCGTCCATCTCCAGATTCTTGAGCGTGCGCTTCACCAATCGAAATTGATCGTCCGCATCGATGATCTGGAATGCCTGCGGCAGTTTGGCTTCCTTGTAGTGCAGGCGCAGCAGCCGGTGGGCGATACCGTGGAAGGTACCCACCCACATGGCCCGCGCCGGCACCCGCAGCATGGGCTCCAGGCGCGCGCGCATCTCGCCCGCGGCCTTGTTGGTGAAGGTCACCGCCAGCACCGACTGCGGGGCCACGCCTTCCACACCGATCAGCCAGGCGATACGATGGATAAGCACCCGGGTCTTGCCGGAACCGGCGCCGGCCAGAACACGCATATGGCCGGGCGGCGCGCCCACGGCTTCACGCTGGGCTTCGTTTAGGGGCTCGAGAATCGCTGATACGTCGTCCATGGCGCGCATTGTAACCAATGCCCTGCCGGCACCGGCCCCCGCGTAACGGCGCGTTGCGTATTCATCGACGCGCAAGCTCATCGCGCTAGAATCATTATCGTACGAGACCCGGTCGCAAACCGACCGATAGCCTGGAGACTCCCATCATGCGTCGACTCATTGCCGCTGCCCTGCTGCTAGTACTCGTGGCCTGTGCCACCTCGCCCACCGGCCGCAACCAGCTCAAGCTGTTCTCTTCGGAGAAGATCGCGCAGATGGGCGTCCAGAGCTACCAGCAGATGAAGCAGGAAGAACCCATCGACAACAGCACGGCCGACAACCGCTACGTGAAGTGCGTGTCCGACGCGATCACGAACGTGACCGGCGGCGAATGGGAAGTCACGGTGTTCAAAGACGATCAGGTCAACGCCTTCGCCCTGCCGGGCGGCAAGATCGGCGTCTATTCCGGCCTGCTCGATGTCGCCAAGACCGACGACCAGCTCGCGGCCGTCATCGGCCATGAGGTCGGCCACGTGCTCGCCGACCACGGTAACGAACGCGTCTCTCAACAGGCTGCCACCCAGGGCGGGCTACAGGTCGTATCGGCCTTTCTCGGCGGCTCGGGCGGCGGCGCCGGTAGCCAGGCCGTGATGTCGGCACTGGGCCTGGGCGCCCAAGTCGGCATCCTGCTGCCGTTCTCGCGCGCCCAGGAAAGCGAAGCCGACACCGTTGGTCTGGAACTAATGGCCCGGGCCGGCTTCGATCCGCGCGAATCCGTGGCCCTCTGGCAGAACATGGCCGCCGCCGGTGGCGAGAAGCCGGCCGAGTTCATGTCGACCCATCCGTCGAACGAAACTCGCATAAACGGCCTGCAAAGCCATATGAACAAGGCGATGCAGCTCTATCAGCAGGCGCCGAACAAGACGAACTGCAGCTAGGCGACGCCCGCAGCGACAACGGCGGCCTGGATAACTTGAAATTTTTTTCGTCTTGAGCTATTGCACGGCGCGAAAAATATGTAGACTCGGTTTAGTACGGCTTAGCCGTTCTCCGTTGGTCTTAGTTTGGTGTCATTGACGAGTCCTTACGGTTTTTCAGAAATAATGACACGGTATCGCTAGGATCAGTCGAGATGAATATTTACGTGGGCAACCTGTCGTGGAACACCAATGACGACGAACTCCGTGGCGCCTTCGAGGCGTTCGGTGAAGTGTCGTCGGCCAAAGTGATCATGGATCGCGAAACCGGCCGTTCGCGCGGCTTCGGCTTCGTGGAAATGCCGGACGACAGTGCCGCCAAGGAAGCCATCGAAGGCATGAACGACAAGGATCTGGGTGGTCGCACCCTACGCGTGAACGAAGCGCGTCCGCGCGACGATCGCCCCCGCGGTCCGCGTCGCTTCTAAAAGCGACCGTTCGCGAAGATCTATAAAAGAAGCCGCCTCAATCGGGCGGCTTTTTTTTGCCCGGCCGAGCGAGCCGGCCGTCATGCCTTGCCCCCGGGCGGCTGGCGGGCGCCCGTCTTTCAGCCCACGCTCGGCGCCAGGATTGCGCCGTCCGCGACGGCTTGGTTCGGCGCGGCACGCACGTCGCCGGCTACCGGCTCCGGACCGATGTTCGGCGGCTGCGTGGCGGTTGCCTGTTCGCCGGTACTCGCCGTGCGCTGTTCGCTCAGCCGATTGGCCCGGCTCTGGGTCACGAACGACGTGGCGAAACGCTCGCCCGCATCGCGTTCGGCGATCGTGTTCACGTACCAAAACTCGCCCTGCAGTCGCTCCGAAGTGATGTCGAGCAGCACGTAGCCGTGGTTCTCCAGATCCACATACTTCATATGCGGATTGAGTACACGAATGCTGTCGCGCGCCGGCTGCAGTTCGGGCAGGCCGCTGGAGGTCACCGACGGGCAGACGAACTCCACCGCCCGTGAGCCTTCGCCCGTGAGCGGGTTGTAGACCGCCGGGTTGTTCGGGTCTTCGGTCACATCCTGGGCCCAGGATGTATGGATATCGCCGGCGAGCACGACCACGTCGTCGAGTCCCTGGATGCGCAGCTGATCGATGATGCGGTCGCGCGCGGCCGGATAGCCGTCCCATTGATCAACGTTGATCGCCACGCCGCCGTTGGTGAGCAGCGTCAGCTTCTCGTCCAGCGCAGGTAGCAGGTTCAGATCCAGCAGCCGCGGCAATCCCAGCCGTAGCGGCATGAACATCACCTGCTGGCCGAGAAGCTTCCATTGCGCAGTCGAACGGGCGAGCTCGCCGTTGAGCCAGGCTTCCTGTTCGAAACCGAGCATCGTGCGGCGTTCGTCGCCGATCGTGGCAGCATCTACAGGGCTGGAGGCCTGCTGGTCACGGCCCACAAGACGCGTATCGAGCATGATCAGATGGACAAGATCGCCCCAGGCGAAACGCCGATAGATACGCTCGGGCCGGTCCGGCTCGACCGCGCGGATCGGCAGCCACTCGTAATAGGCCTGAATCGAACGCGCCTTGCGCGCGGCCCAGGCGCCTTCCGTATCCGGCTGATGGTTCTCTGCGCCGTCGGCCCAGCTGTCGTTGGTCGATTCGTGATCATCCCAGACCACCACCATCGGATGGGCGGCGTGCAGCGCCTGCAAGTCGGGGTCGCGTTTGTACTGGGCATGGCGCAGTCGATAGTCGGCCAGCGATACGATCTCGGTGGCCGGCTCGTGATCGCGGCCGTCGATGCCGGTACTGCCGTATTCGTAGATGTAGTCGCCCAGATGCAGCACGAGATCGATATCCGCACGCGCCGCCATCGCGGCATAGACGTTGAAATAGCCGTCGGTGTACTGCGAGCAGGAGGTAAAGGCAATCCGTGCATGATCCACTGGCCCGATCGGCGCAGTGCGGGTGCACCCCACCGGCGAACGCGCGCCGTTCGCCTCGAAGCGGTAGTAATAGGTCCGGCCGGATTCGAGACCGTCGCGGTCGATCTTGACCGTGTAATCACGACCGGCGTCGGTCAGAAAGCCGCCCTCAGACGCGATATCCGATAGCGCTTCGTCGCGTGCCACGACATAGCGACCGCCGACCGGCAGTGTCGTGGATTCGGCCGGCGTGACGCGTGTCCAGAGCACGACCGCATCGGGCAACGGGTCCCCGCTGGCCACGCCGTGTTCAAAGCGTACCTTGACGTCCGTGGTCTCGGGCGCCGGCTCCGCTGGCGTTTCTACGGCCGAGCCACCGCCGGTGTCGACCTCGCCGCCGAACGCGATATCGCTATCGCCGCTGCAGGCGCCCAGCCAGGGCGTGACCGCCAGCGTGGAACCGGCCGCGCCCACACGGCGCAGAAAGCCGCGCCGCGAGGGCGAATGGTCTTTGGGGCCGCGCGGCGAGCTCATGAGCCAGCCGGGGTGAAGAACCGCCGGTCGCCGGTGCCGATGATTTCATAGGTCAGCCCCAGACCGCCGTCGCTGGCCGCACCACCGCCGGCCGGCAGGCGACCGCGCTGACTGGAGAAATACAGCCGCCGGCCATCAGGCGAGAAGGCCGGGCCGGTGATTTCGGAGTCGTCCTGGCCCACAACCTGCACGATCGGCAGCACTTCGCGCTCGGGCGTGATCGCCACGATCTGCATGTCGCCGCCGTCCTCGGCGACGAGAATATCGCCGAGCGGCGAGATGGTGACGTTGTCCACACCGGTGAGCACGGCGTCTTCGAACAGATCGTCGTCGTAGATGATTTCTATCGAATCGTCGCGCGTGTCGTAGGCCCAGACCCGGTTGTCGCCCTTAGTGGTGAAGAACACGATCGCCTGGTGATACCAGATGCCCTCGCCGCCATCGAAGGACGTGGCCGCCGCAACCTGTTCGCGGGTCGGCGTGCCGACCACGAGATTGACGTTCTCCAAGCCATTGGCGATGGCCTCTCCCAGGCCCGGGATCGCACGCAGCTCCGCGCTGGCGGCCAGGGTGGCCTCGTTGACCACAGCGAGCTGCGGATTCGGCTCGGGCACATCGTGCCAAACGATTGGCCGGCGGGTCATCGGATCGTCGCCGACGATCTCGGCAATCTGCAGCGTGCCGGAATCCAGCGAGGGGTAGGCATCGCAGACGAAGCGATAGAAGCCGCCGTCGGAGTCGTCCTCGGTGAGATAGACGACACCGTTGACGGGGTCGATAGCCGCGGCTTCGTGGTTGAAGGTGCCCAGCGCCCGCTTGATGTTGGACAGATAATCGGTCGCGCCGTTGCCCTGCGGGTCGCATTCGAAGACGTGGCCGCCTTCATACTCCTCGCAGGTCAGCCAGCTGCCCCAAGGCGTGGGCCCGCCGGCACAGTTGGCTATGGTGCCGGTCTGGATCGCATAGGCATCGACGATCTCGCCGCTGGCATCGAAACGCAGCGCGCCGACACCACCAGGAATCGATTCGCTGTTGGAGACATAAATCCAGCCGCCGTCGGCCTGCGCGAAGGTCGCACCGCCGTCCGGGAAGGTATGCCAGAGATAGGGCGCGCCACCGTAGGGACGCTCGCCCGAGCTGGCGATCACGCGCGAGGTGAAGCCCTCGGGCAAACGCAGGCCGCTGGCATCCGGTTCGCCGAGCGCGCCAAGCTGGCTGATCGGCGTGGGCGAGGCTCCGCCGTCCGGCATCGAAGGGCGCACGGTGCCGCCGCCGTCTGCGCCCCCGGTCGCGCCCCCGTTGCCAAGATTGATGGCGGCATCGCCGTCGCTGCAGCCGCTCAGCAGGCTGCCGGTAACTAACAGACCCGCACCACTGAGACTCTGCAAAAGCAGACGACGACGCGCCGGATCATGCGGCCGTGCCGCACGTAACTTGGCCATGAGTTCCCCCGTACCGATACAAAGACCTATCGAGGGAAATCTAGCCCGTCCATATGACGCTATTGTGAAACAGCATCTTTTCAGCTATCGACTACGGCGCTGTCCGCGGTCGGGGCCGGCAGCGGCGCCTCGGCCTTCGGGCTGCTGACTCCATCAGCGGGGACTACATGGTTCTCGCCGGCACGCACCTATCTGGCCAACGCGAATCGCTGCGCGATGTTAAGCCTTCACGAGTCGCGCTCGTGGGTAAAAACGGAAGCCGGAAAATGCAGCCCGGTGGTCGGCAACCGTACATTGCGTAGCGTAACCAACGCGAACAGCAAGGGATTGACGTCGTAGATCGCGCGTAGCGGCTCGACCAGCGCCGGGTCGATGAAATCGTGGTCCGCCAAACGCGCCGGGTCGATGGCGCGTGCCCAGGCCGGGTCGGGATAGGCGCTCGCATAGCGCATCCGATCGAAGAATTGCGGGTGCTGCAGCAACGGGGGGAGCACGTCGGTCAGCCGACCCGCTTCCAGCGCGTTGCCGAGTTCGACGCTCAGATGTGCGTTGTAGGCCGGCTGGCGCAGCAATGCGAACAACGACTCCATCACATCGACGCCCGGCGCTGTATCCACGTCGCCGATCGCGACGCTCACGTCCACACCCGCATCGAGCGCGGGCTTGAGGGCGGCGGGATCGATCGTATCCTTCTCCCCGTTGGCGCTTTCCCAGTGGCCGACGCGCGTATGCAGTGTCATCTCCTCGCCTGCCATCGCGGCATAGGCGGCTATCGCGGCCTGGCCGTCGAGATCGATACGCTGGGCGACCGGCAGCCAGCTCACGTGCGTCACACCACGCTCGGCCCATTGATTCAGCGCCTTGGCTGCATCCTCCCGCGCCGGATGCACCGACACGACCGGCACCAGCCGCCCGGGCGCGCGTTCGGCGAGCCAGACGACATAGGCGTTGGCGACGAAATCCGTGGTCGCCGCGTCGTCGCGCTCGCCCTGCGCGTCGTAGACCGCGTCGCGGGCGAACACCCGTGCGCGGTAGTCACCGGGCATTGCTTCGATCTGGCGCAGCAGGCGCGAGACATACTCGGCGTCGGCAAACACGCCGTCGCCCATGCCGGCCGCATGGCGGCGCGCCACTCGGCGCGCCCAGTCGAACGGCCCGCCGGGCGGCGTGGCTTCGCTGCCGGCCTGGGCGCCCTCATCGACCGCTGCGGCGGCCAACTGGCCATCGGTCAGCAGACCGACCCGGTGATCGACGACCGCACCATCGAGATGATCAAAGGTGTCATCGATCAAGTCCTGCGCGGTTTCCGGCAAGACCCAGGCCGCGTCTTCCGGCTCGTGCGTCCAACCGCCGGCATAGCGATCGAGTGCCGCACGCCAACCCGCGACCGCGAGCACCGCAATCGCCGCCATCACCACGACGGTGATCAACAGGCGTATGCTCCAGCGACGCAACATAGGCGTTACGACACCGCGGCGACGCTCTGATCGGCCACGGCCTCGGCATGCAGACAGGCCACCCGCCCCGTCTCTCCGAACGCTCGCAGCGCCGGCACCTGATCTGCACAATCGGCCTGCGCCCACGGGCAGCGGGTACGAAAGACACAGCCCGAAGGCGGATTCGCCGGCGACGGCAGCTCGCCCGGCAGCGCGATACGCTGGCGCGCACGCTCGGCCACCGGGTCCGGCCGCGGCACCGCGGACAGCAAGGCGCGCGTGTAAGGGTGCGCCGGCACCTCGAACAGCGCGTCGCCTTCGGCCTGCTCCATCACCCGGCCGAGATACATCACCATCACCTCGTCGCTGATCTGGCGCACCACCGCCAGGTCGTGGGCAATGAACAGGATGGCGATACCGAACTCCGCCTGCAGTTCCTGCAGCAGTTCGACGATTCTTGCCTGGATCGAGACATCGAGCGCGGAGACCGGCTCGTCGCAGATCAGCACCTTCGGCTCGACCACCAGCGCCCGAGCGATGCCGATACGCTGACATTGCCCGCCGGAGAACTCGTGCGGGTAGCGGTTGATCTGGGCCTGCGACAGGCCGACACGCTCGATCATGCCGTGCACGCGCTCGTTGCGCTGTGCGCGCGACAGATCGGGGCGCAGATGACGCAGCGGCTCGGCCACGATCTGGCCGACTGTCATGCGCGGATCAAGACTGGCCAGCGGGTCCTGGAAGATCATCTGCACGTCGCGGCGCAGCGCTTTCCAGGTCGCCGGTTTGTCGTGCTCGACGCGGCGGCCATCGAATTCGAGCTGGCCACTGGTAATCGGCACCATGCCGGTCAGCGCGCGCGCCAGCGTCGACTTGCCGCAGCCTGACTCGCCCACCAGGCCCAGCGTGCGGCCGGGCCGCAGCGCGAGGCTTACGCCGTCCACGGCCTTGAGCACCCCGGCGTCCTGCCAGGGCCAGCCGGCGGTCAACGGAAAATGGACCTTCAAGTCGTCCAGTCGCAGCAGCGTTTCGTTCATCGACAAGCCGCCCGTACGGCACCTACGGAATACGGCAACGATGGTACGCTGAAGCCGTGAATTCGCCCAACGATCCCGGCGCCCTGCGCCAGCCCAGCCGAGACAAGCCGCGCCTGTCCCTGCTGAGCTTCAACATGCAGGTAGGCGTCGGCACCAAGCGCTATCGCGAATACGTCACGCAGGGCTGGCGGCATGTGCTGCCCAGCCAGCAGGTGCGCGACAATCTCGATCGTATCGGCGAACTGCTGGTCGGCCACGACATCATCGGCCTGCAGGAGATCGATGCCGGCAGCCGGCGCAGCCAGTACCGCAACCAGATCGAACACCTGGCCGAACAGGCCGGCTTCGAATACTGGCGGGTGCAGGTCAATCGCAACCTGGGTCGGGTTGCCCAGCACGGGCTGGGCCTGATCAGCCGATTTACCCCGTTTGCAGTGAGCGAACACAAACTACCCGGACGCCTGCCGGGTCGCGGCGCGCTGATCGCGCGTTTCGGCACCCCGGACGACAGCCTCGCCGTGGTGGTCACGCATCTGGCGCTCGGGGCCGGCAGCCGCGCGCGCCAGCTGGCCGCCATCTGCGAACTGGTGGCCCGGGACGAACACGTCGTCGTCATGGGCGATACCAACTGCACGGCCCATGCCCTGATCGCAGACCCGGCACTCGCGGCCAGCGGCCTGCATGTCTACGACCGGCCGCTGCCGACGTTTCCGAGCTGGCGGCCGCGCCGGGGCATCGACCATATCCTGACCTCGCCAAGCCTGAAGATTCGCGAAGCGCGGGCCATCGATGCCGTGCTCTCCGACCATCTTCCGCTGCATATGGCCGTCGAGTTGCCGGACACGTTGCATCGCGCCCTGGAAGGCGCATCGCCCTAAGCGAAAGCGAAGCCGCCCGGCCTCAGAAGTACGACGAGAACAACCAGAAGATGGAATCGCGCATGCGTGCCGGCCAGCGGCGCCGGCGCAGATCGGCCAGCGTATAGGCCCGGCTGCGCTCGAGAACGTTTTCGATATGGCGAGCCAGCCTCTCGACACCGGCCGGATCGAAGATCTCCACGGCCAGCTCGAAATTCAGACGCAGACTGCGTGGATCCAGATTCGGCGAGCCGACCAACGCGTAGTCGTCGTCGAGGACCAGCAGCTTGGTATGTGCGAACGGCGGCGGGCGGTAATGGATCTTGACCCCGCGCAGCATCAACTCGCCCAACGCGTGGCGCGATGCCCATTCCACGAACGGTAGATTGTTCTTCGACGGCAGCACGATCTGTACGTCCAGGCCGCGCAGGGCCGCGGACTGCAGCGCGCCAATCAGCGCCGGCCCGGGCAGGAAGTACGGCGTCATGATCAGTACCCGCCGCCGCGCGCTGGCCACGGCGGTCTGTACCAACGTGGCCAGACGCTCCGTATCCCGGGTGGGGCCGTTCTCGATGCTGCGACAGGCCGCACTACCGGCCGGCGCGATCTCGCCGCGGCTCACACCGGTCTGGCGACCGGTCGCAAACGCCCAGTCGGACAGAAACACGGCCTCGATCTGGCGCACGATCGGCCCGGCGAAACGAAAATGCATATCCTCGACGCCGCGCCCGTCGGCGTAGAAATGCCGGTCGCCGATGTTCATGCCGCCCGTGAAGGCAACCCCAGCATCGGTCACCAGGATCTTGCGGTGATTGCGCAGGTTGATACGCAGCGACGGCGGCAGCAGCCGTGGCGGCAGAAAACGCGCGGCCTGGACGTTCTGGCGCTTGAGCAGTGCCACAGCACGCCGCCCCGGCCAGGCGTAGTACTCGCCTACACCATCGATGAGTACGCGCACATCCACACCGCGCTCTGCGGCGCGACCGAGTGCGTCGATGAAGCGCTTGCCGACCTTGTTGGTCTCGAAGATATAGGTGGTGAGATAGACGAAGCGGTGCGCCTTTTCGATCGCCTCCAGCATCGGCGGATAGGCCTGCTCGCCGTTGTGAAGCATGTCGACGCCGTTGCCGGCAACCACCGGCCAGGCGGACAGACGATCGCCGGCGGCCGCGAGCCCCAGCCGACGCCGGTCGAGAACCTCGCTGTAATCACGCAGCTCCGCATAGGCGCCCGGCTGGCGCGCGCCCAGACCGTGGCGCGACTGGCGATCCAGACGCCGCGCGCGGATACGTACGCGATTGACGCCGAACATGTAGTAGAGCAACGGCCCGACCGGCGGAAACAGAACCGACACGCCGATCCAGCCGAAGGCGCTGGCCGGGGTTTCGCGGGTCAGCAGGGCATGCACGCTGGCCACCAGCGCGCTGCCGGCGAGCACGATTACCGTGGCCCAGAACCGCAGCAGTGAGAGCAGTTCCGGCGCGGTCAGGTAATCGGGCAGATTCATCTGCCGCCATCCGCGCGGCGCGGCGTCTCCAGCCGGGGCACGGCCGCCAGCAGGCGCTGCGTGTAGTCGTGTTGCGGGGCCGCGAACAGGGTATCGATCGGCCCGCGCTCAACGACTTCGCCGTTACGCATCACCAGCACACGCTCGGTCTGACCGGCGACCACGCCGAGATCATGCGTGATCAGCAACAGCGCGGTTTTCGTGCGCGTGCGCAGCTCGGCCATCAGGTCGAGAATATCGGCCTGCACGGTCACATCCAGCGCGGTGGTCGGCTCGTCGGCCACGAGAATATCCGGCTCGCAGGCCAGCGACATGGCAATCATCACACGCTGACGCATGCCGCCGGAAAACTGGTGCGGGTAATAGCGAATCCGCCGCGAGGCGTCCGGAATACGCACCGCTTCCAGCATTTCGATCGCTGCGGTGGTCGCTGCCCGCCCTTTCAGACCGCGATGGCGCTTGAGCACCTCGGTCATCTGGGTGGCGATCCGCAGATGCGGGTTCAGCGTGGTCATCGGGTCTTGGAAGATCATCGCGATCCGCGCGCCGCGGATACGCTCCAGCACACGGCGCCTGGCGCCGATGAGCTCGACCGCCCCGTCGCCCGTCTGCAGCTTCGCGCTGCCGGTAACGCGGGCGTTGTCGGCCAGCAAACCCATGAGAGCGAGCACACTCTGGCTCTTGCCCGAGCCGGATTCGCCAACGATGCCGACCGCCTCGCCGGCGGCCAGCTGCAGGTCGAGCCCACGCACCGCCTCGACCACGCCGTCGGGCGTATCGAAGCTCACTTTCAGATCACGGACATCAAGCAGCATGGCGCCAGTGTAAGGCACGCAAAGCGCTCGCGGCGCCTAGCGATCCTTGGGATCGAGCGCGTCGCGCAGACCGTCGCCGATGAAGTTGAAACAGAACAGCGTTACGGCGAGAAACACCGCCGGCACGATCAGCAACCACGGCGCACGCCCCATTTCGTCGGCGCCGTCCTTGATCAGCGCGCCCCAGGAGGTGGCCGGTTCCTGCACCCCGAGCCCGAGAAAACTCAGGAAGGACTCGAACAGAATCACCTGCGGGATGGTGAGGGTGATATAGACCGCGACCACGCCAAGCAGGTTGGGCACGATATGGCGCAGCACGATCGCGAACGGTGACGCCCCGGACATGCGCGCGGCCTCGATGAATGGCTGCTGCTTCAGCGCCAGCGCCTGGCCGCGCACGATACGCGCCATGTCCAGCCAGTTGATCGCCCCGATAGCTACGAAAATCAGCAGGATATTGCGGCCGAAGAACACCATCAGCAGGATCACGAAGAACAGGAAGGGCATCGCATAGAGGATATCGACGATGCGCATCATCACGCCGTCCACACGCCCGCCGGCATAGCCGGCCGTCGCGCCGTAGGCCACGCCGATCACCAGGCTCACCAGCGTGGCGACCAGGCCAATCAGCAGCGAGATGCGCCCGCCCTGCAAGGCGCGCACGAACAGATCGCGGCCCAGTCCGTCGGTGCCGAACCAGTGGCTTTCCGTGGTCGTCGGCGGCACCCAGATCGCACCGTAGTTCTGGGTGAAATAATCGTGTGGCGACAGCCACGGCCCGACCACCACGGCGACAACGATGAAACCGAGCAGCCCCAGCGACGCCAGCGCCGCGCGATTGGCGCGCAGACGCAGCAGCGCGTCGGAGAACAGACTGCGGCCCTGCTCGGGCGCGCCGGAGAGCTCGATTTCGTCGGCACGGCTACTCACGAGTAACTCACCCGCGGGTCGAGCCAGCCGTAGAGCAGGTCCACGACCAGATTGAAGGCCACGATGAGGATGCCGTAGAACAGCACGACGCCCATCACCAGCGTGTAGTCGCGATTGAGCGCGCCCTGCACGAAGAACTGGCCCAGCCCCGGAATACCGAAGATGGTCTCGATGACCACCGAGCCGGTGATGATCCCGGCGGCCGCCGGGCCCAGAAACGACACCACAGGCGTAAGCGCGGCGGGCAGCGCATGCACCCAGACCACGCGCCGCGACGACAGGCCCTTGGCCCGCGCGGTGCGCACATAGTTGGAGCGCATGACTTCGATGGTGGAAGCCCGCGACAGGCGCGCGACATAGGCCATCATCGCGGTGCCGAGGGCAAGCACCGGCATCACGTAGTTCTGCCAGCCACCCAGCCCGCCGGCCGGCAGCCAGTCGTTATAGACCGCGAACAACAGGATCATCAGCGGCGCGAGCACGAAGTTCGGGATCGAGATGCCGAGCATCGCCGTGGTCATCGCCGCGTAATCCGTCGGTCGGTTCTGGCGTAGTGCGGCGGCCATGCCCAGCGGCACGCCGAACAGCAGCGCAAAGGCCAGCGAAGACGCCCCGAGCTTGAGCGAGACCGGAAAGCCGGAGGCAATCAGGTCGTTGACGGTGATATCGCGATACTGAAACGACGGCCCGAAATCGAAATGAGCCACGTCCCATAGATAGCGGCCGTACTGCTGGTAGAGCGGCTCGTCGAGATGGTATTTGGCCTCGAGATTGGCCTTGACCTGTGGCGGCAGCTCGCGATCGGCGTCGAACGGCCCGCCGGGTGCCGCACGCATCATCACGAACGCGAGCGTGAGCAGGATCAGCAACGTCGGGATGGCGCCGAGCAGGCGACGCAGCGCATACGACAACATGATCAGGCGCGGTTCATGGCGATGACGGTCGTCGAGCCTCTCACGGCTCGATCGACAGATCCTTGCTGTAGTAGGAGTCGAGCGGGTTGCCCTCGAAGCCCTTCACGTAATCCTTGATCAGATACTTGCTGACATAGAAATAGATCGGGATCACCGGGCTGTCGCCCAGCAGCGTGGCCTCGGCCTGTTTCATCACCTTCTGGCGTTCCGGGCCGTCCGGCATATGCGCCTGTTTTTCCTGCAGCCGATCGTACTCGGCGCTCGCGTAGCCCGTGCCATTGAGGCCGAACTTGGAATTCATCAGCTCGAAGAAAGTGTTCGGATCGTTGTAGTCGCCGATCCATGCCAAGCGGTAGGCCTCGGTGCTGGCGCCCTGGCGGACGCTGTCGAGGAAGACCTTCCATTCCTCGTTGCGCAGGGTGACGTCGGCGCCGAGCACGCTGCGCCACATCGAAGCGATCACGGATGCAATCTTCTTGTTGCCCTCGCCGCTGTTGTAGCGGATCTCGACCTTGAGCGGCTTGTCCTCGGAATAGCCGGCCTTTTCATAGAGCTCGCGCGCCTTGGCCTGGCGATCGGTATCGGACAGCGTGGCCCACTTGAACTTGGCGCCGGCATAGCCCTCGACCACCGGCGGGATCCAGCCATAGGCCGGAATCTCGTCGCCGCGGGTGATCTTGTCGACGATCACGCGGCGGTCGATCGCCATCGACATCGCATGCCGCAGCTCAGGCGAATCCTTGAACGGCGGGCGGCGCAGATTCAGACCGTAGTAGTAGACCCCGAGCGTGGGCTGGGTGTGCAGCTGCGCCGGGATGTACTTTTCGATCGCGTCGTATTGCGAGATCGGCACCTTGGTCGCCCAGTCCAGCTCGCCGGCCTGATAGCGCGACAGCGCAGAGTTTTCGTTGGTGATCGGGTAATACTCGACCCGGTCGATGGCGGTATTGGCGTCGTCCCAGTATTCGCTATTGCGCTCCAGGCCAATCATCGAGTTCACCCGCCAGCTCGCCATCTTGTAGGCGCCATTGGTGACCGCGTTGCCGGGCTGGGTAAACGCCGCGCCGTAGGCTTCGACCGCTGGACGGTAGACCGGATAGCTGATGCTGTGCGCCAGGGTGCCGAGGAAATACGGTGTCGGCGCCTTGAGCGTGATCTCGAGCGTCTTGTCATCGAGCGCGCGCACGCCGAGGCTTTCGGTCGGCTTGTCGCCCTGGATGATGTCGTTGGCGTTGACGATCGGCGTATGCAGCTGGGCATACGGCGAACCGGTGACGGGATCGACACTGCGCCGCAGGCTGTAGACATAGTCCTGGGCCGTGAGCGGCTCGCCGTTCGACCAACGCGCGTTATCGCGCAGCGTGAAGGTATAGACCAGCTTCTGCTCGCCGACTTCCCAGGATTCGGCGTCTGCCGGCACGATCTCGCCGTCCGGCGCGATCTGCACCAGCCCGGCATAGAGATCGCGAAGCACATTGGCCGCGGGCACGCTACGCGCCTGGTGCGGGTCCAGGCTTTCCGGCTCCGCACCATTGCCGCGACGCAGGGTGGTGCTGCCGTCGTCGTGAATTTCCGGCGTGTTCTTGACCGGGAATTGCTCGGATTTGTCGCTGCTGCAGGCCGTCAGACCGACGCAGAGAAACAGCAGGCAGAGCAGGATTCGACGAGACAGCATGCGCAGACAATAACCAGCTTGGGATGCGCGCTCAGACTACACGAAAGACGCGCTGTTCGAATGCCCTGGCGCTACGCGCCGGGCGCGCAGGAACACCGTGATCAGGCGCTTTTCTGTAGCGGCGCTCCGGTTTTCTTCAGATGCACGAGCAGCAACGAGATCGCGGCCGGGGTCATGCCCGGAATCCGCGACGCCTGACCGAGGGTGGCCGGGCGGACATCCTCTAGCTTGCCCCGGAGTTCGTTCGACAGGCCGGAGACCGCCGCATAGTCCATCTCTCGCGGCAGCGCAGTCGCCTCGTGGGCCTTGGTCTTCTCGATCTCGGCCTGCTGGCGATCGATATAGCCGGCATAGCGGGCCTGGATTTCGACCTGCTCGCCCACGGCCTCGGCATCTTCCGCGTCGAGATGCGCCAGCGCCGGCGCGCCGACGGTTTCGATCGCCGCCACCTGGGCATGGGACACACCCGGGCGCTTGAGCAACTCGGCGGCCGGTAGCGCCTGCTTGAGCCCATTGCCCAACCAGGCCGCGCCGTGGTCGGCGCCAAGATCGGCCGGCTTGACCGTGATCTTCGCCAGCCGCGCCTGCTCGGCGGCGACGGCTTCACGACGTGCTTCGAACACGGCCAGGCGGTCGTCACCAACCAGTCCGAGTTCGCGACCGATCGGCGTCAGCCGGGTATCGGCATTGTCCTCGCGCAGCAGCAGGCGATGCTCCGCGCGCGAGGTGAACATGCGATAGGGCTCGATCGTGCCGCGCGTGATCAGGTCGTCCACTAGCACGCCGAGATAGGCCTCATGGCGGCCCGGCCACCAGGGCGCGCGATCTGTCGCCGCGCGGGCCGCGTTGATGCCCGCAAGCAGCCCCTGGGCCGCGGCTTCTTCGTAACCGGTCGTCCCGTTGATCTGGCCGGCGAAATACAGGCCGCCGATGGCTTTGGTTTCCAGCGTGTAGTTGAGCGCACGCGGATCGAAATAGTCGTATTCGATCGCATAGCCGGGGCGCGTGATATGCGCGTTCTCGAAACCGGCAATCGAGCGCACCACCTGCAGCTGGGTCTCGAACGACAGGCTGGTGGAGATGCCGTTGGGATAGACCTCGGCCGCGGTCAGGCCTTCCGGCTCGATGAATATCTGGTGCGAATCCTTGTCGGCGAAGCGCACCACCTTGTCTTCGATCGACGGGCAATAGCGCGGGCCGACCGAATCGATCTGGCCGGAATACATCGCCGACTCGCCGATGTTGTCGCGGATGATCTCGTGAGTGCGCTCGTTGGTGTAGGTGATATGACAGCTCACCTGGCGCGGATGCTCGGCGCGCCGGCCCATGAACGAGAACACCGGCGCGGGCGTATCGCCCGGCTGCTCGGCGAGCTGCGAGTAGTCGATGGTCTTGGCGTCGATCCGCGGCGGCGTGCCGGTCTTGAGCCGGCCGACCGGCAGGTCGAGCGCACGCAGACGCTGGGACAGCGCGTTCGAAGGCGCATCACCCGCGCGGCCGCCACCGAAGCGCTCGTGGCCAACATGGATCGTGCCGCCGAGGAACGTGCCCACCGTGAGTACGACCGTGGGCGCATGAAACGTCAGTCCCATGGCGGTTTCGACGCCGGCGACGTGGCCATTCTCGACCACCAGATCAGCCACCGACTGCTGGAACAAATGCAGGTTCGGCTGGTTCTCGACCATCGAACGCACCGCGGCCTTGTAGAGCGCGCGATCGGCCTGGGCGCGGGTGGCACGCACGGCCGGGCCCTTGCGGGCGTTGAGAGTACGGAACTGGATGCCGCCACGATCAGCCGCGCGGCCCATGACGCCACCCAGCGCATCGATCTCGCGCACGAGATGGCCCTTGCCGATCCCGCCGATCGCCGGGTTGCAGGACATCTGGCCGATGGTTTCGATATTGTCGGTAAGCAGCAGCGTGCGCGCACCGGCCCGTGCGGCCGCGGTTGCGGCCTCGGTACCGGCGTGACCACCGCCGACGACGATGACGTCGAATTGCGTCTGACTGCTCATATGCGCACCTGTCGGGCCCGGCCTGCCGCGCCGTAGCGCGGCGACCTCGAATCCTTGCTGAACCGCGTAGTGTAACGCCTTGCGCGCTGCGACTACAGCCGTTCGCGGGCGGCCTCGAACTGGTCGACCATCGCCTGCCAGCCGATCTGGTTGCGGCCATTGAGCGTCAGCCGGCCGGCATCGATCGTCAGATGCAGGCGATAGACAGCGCCGTCGTCGACCGATTCGATCAGGTTCTGCCCCACCAGTTCGGCCAGCGCCTCGTCGATATCGCTTTCTTCGATCGCATAGGGCGAACGTCCGCTGGCAAGCATCACCTGCACCGTAATGTCGCGTGCCAGCCCGGCCGGCAGGCGCGCGTCGAAATTCATGTCCAGCTGCGAAACCACATCGGCAAGCAGGCGCGCCTCGCGCATCTGCTCCGGCGCATTGATACGCAGCTTCGCGCGCACGTCGCCTTGCGGTGTGGTCAACCGCAGGCGCTCGATATCGATACGCGGCGCGCCGGAAAGTAGCGTCGGCAACGTCTCGCCATAGAGCACCGCCCGGGCTTCGGGATCCAATTCGCCGGTTTCCACATCGCGCAACTGGCCCAACTGATCGACCAGCCCGCGCCAGGCATCGATATCGATATCGGTGACTTCGGCCACCAGCATCAACGGGCCGTATTCGCTGTTGTTGATGACTGCCCGCGAGATACGCCCGTCGAGGCGGCCGCTCAAGCGGTCCTCGGCGGCCGGCAGCGGCTGCCATTGCCAGGCCAGCGATTGCAGCAGTGCCGAGAGTCCGAGCCCATCGGCCACCCGCAGGGACTCGGCGCGCAGCACGCCGCCCTCGCGCGTCGCGTTGCCGGCCTGATCCGGCTGACCGAGCCGCGCCTCAAGCGCTCGCCAGGCCAGTTGACCGCCGTTTTCGCCGACGATCCGGAACTGGGGCGCATCCACGCCGGCTTCGATTGCACCGTCACCGAGCGGCACGTTGGCCTGGGCGGTGACCGGCGCGGCATCGATATGCGCAAGCCGGCGCTCTCGCGAGATATCCACGCTGTTGCCTTTGATTCTCAGTCGGGAATGCGCATGGGCCTGAAAACCGACGCGGGTGACGATTTCCAAGGGCGCCAGCGCTGGGTCGAACACCAGCCGCGGCCACAACGACGCCGGGTCGAGCTGCGTGACCGCCACGCCCAGGCTGGGCCGAAACCCCGTCTCGGTATCGACCGGCGCGCCGAACGGCACCGGCCCGTGGTGGATGGTGGTGTCCAGCATCACGCCGGCACAGGGCTGATCTTCGCAGAGCGCGTCGTCGAGCTCGATTCGCAGCTGCGCCTCGGACGAGAACCAGCCACGTTCGAAATCGCTGCTCACCACCCGGGTCAGGCCGGGCCGCTCGAAGCGCGCGATCACGTCGTCGAATTCGCGCTCGAGATAGAAACCGACCAGTGCCGGCGCAGCGGCTGCGATGCCCACAAGCACCAACAAGCCAAGAAACAGCGTCTTGCGGATCATCTTGTATCCGCTCGAAAAAACCTTGGGATCATCGCGTCACTCCGGTCGCGGCCCGGCATGAGCAGGCAGTTCAGGATCGACCGGCCACCAGGGCGCCGCGTCGGCAACAAATGCCTGTTGCGCCGGCCGTACGCCGGGATCCTGATCGAGCGTACCGGCACGCACGCGCACGGCCTCAGGTCGGTCGTCGTGGCGACTGATGATCGGCGAGCCACACCCGCTGCAGAACAGGCGATGCTTGCCCGGCGAGGATTCGTAATCGCGCAGCAACCCGGCCTCGTCGTGCAGCTCGAAGTCGCGCGTGGCCACCGGCAGGTTGCTCGCCAGGGGCCCGCCCTGGGCCTTGCGGCAGCTGCGGCAATGACAGAGCTGAATTTCATCGACCGGGCCGCGAATCGCATAGCGCACCCCGCCGCACAGGCAACCGCCGGTGATCATGATCAAGCCTTCCTGCCGATCCGGAAAATCAGAACCCAATCATAGGGGGGACGCCGGCATAATGCATGCTGGCACGAACCTTGTTTCCGGTTATCCCATGCCCGACGCAAGCTCCCATATGCGCGCACCGCGCGCGGCCCTGATCGACTGGCTCGACCCGCTCTACGGCGAGGACGCGGCCACCGCCTGCGTGGACGCGGCCTCCGATGCCGCCCTGCGCCACGGTCTGCCGGTGGCCTCGGATACCGCGATCGATGCCGCCTTCAACGTCATGATCACCTATGGCGATATCGTCCAGCGTCCGGGCGAGGCGCCGTTGGCCACGCTCAAGTCGTTCATGGCCGAGCATCTGGCCGACTCGATCGCGGCGATCCATATCCTGCCGTTCTATCCGCACAGCTCCGACGACGGCTTTTCGGTGATGGACTACCGCGCGGTGGACACCAAGCTCGGCAACTGGGACGACGTCGCCGCGCTCGGCGAAGACCACCCGCTGATGTTCGATCTCGTGCTCAACCACGCCTCGCGCAAGGGTCAGTGGTTCGCCAACTACCTCGGCGATGTGGACCCGGGGCGCGACTATTTCATCGAGGTCGAGCCGGACACCGACCTTCGCGCGGTGGTACGCCCGCGCAGCACGCCCCTGCTGGCGGAGGTTGCCACCGCGCGCGGCACACGCCATCTGTGGGCAACGTTTTCGGAAGACCAGATCGATCTGGATTTCTCCAACCCGGATGTGCTGTCCGAGTTCATCGACATCATCTTCGAATATGTCGCCCGCGGCGCACGCCTGCTGCGTCTCGATGCCGTGGCGTTCCTGTGGAAGGACATCGGCGGGCCCTGTATCCATCTGCCGCAGACCCATCGGCTGATCAAGTTCCTGCGCGCCCTGCTCGCCCACTACGCGCCCGGCGTGCAGCTGATCACCGAGACCAACGTCCCGCATGTGGAAAACATCTCCTATCTGGTGGACGGCGACGAGGCCCATGTGGCGTATCAGTTCGCGCTGCCGCCGCTGGTCGCCGATGCGCTGCTGAGCGGCGACGCACAGACGCTGACCGGCTGGGCGCACAATCTGCCGTCGCTGCCGACCGGTTGTCATTTCCTCAACTTCACCGCCAGCCACGACGGCATCGGCCTGCGCGCGGTGGAGTCGATCCTGGAAGCCGACGCGATCGAGCATCTGGTCGAAACCGTGCGCGAACGCGGCGGCTTCGTGTCCACCCGCGCGGTGTCGGACGGTTCGCACAAGCCCTACGAACTCAATATCGCCTACTACGACCTGCTCGCCGATATCAGCGAGCGCAATAGTCCAGCGCATATCGACCGCTTCATCTGCAGCCAGGCGATCGCGATGGCGCTGGCCGGCATCCCGGCGCTGTATTTCCACAGCCTGACGGCCACCCACAACGATCTGTCGCGGGTAGAGGAAAGCGGGCGTTATCGCACCATCAACCGGCGCCGCTGGGACGTGGGCGAACTGGAATACCACCTGCGCGGCGAAACCCATCACGCGCGGGTGTTCTCGCGACTGAAGCATCTGCTGGCCGTGCGCGCCCGCCAGCCTGCGCTGCACCCGGAAGCCGCGCAGACGGTTGTTGACCTCGGCCCGCAGCTGTTCGCGCTGCAACGCCGCGGCTTCGGCCAGACCTTGCTGGCGCTGCACAACGTGACCGATCAGCCAGTCAAGGTGGCCACCCATGTGCTGCCGGATGCGCGCGTGCGCCGCAACGTGGTGGCTGCGCAGGGCATCAGCGGCTCGACCCGCTCGATCACGCTCGCGCCCTACGAGGTAGCCTGGATCAGCGATTGACGTCGCGGTTTGGAAAACCGGTCCGAAGAGCCGGCTGGAAGCCATCCCGTCCTGCACGACGCTCGCGGCGGCCGCCGCTGGCCTGACCGCGGTGGACTCAATCGGCCGCCTCGGCCATCTTCTCCCCGACGGGCCCACCGCGATCGAAAAGGCCAACCTTCACGCAATTGCGCCCGGCGGCCTTGGCTTCATAGAGCAAAGCATCGGCACAGGAAAGCACCGCGGATAACGAATCGTGCTGCTGGGGCTGTTCGATGTGACAAAGACCGATACTCACCGTCACGACCGGTGCGACATCGGACGTCTCGTGTACGAGCGCGGCGTCTTCGATCGCTGCGCGCAATGCTTCGGCGTGCTCTTCGGCCTCGTTGGGCCGCCCTTCGATCCAGAAAGTGACGAATTCCTCGCCGCCATAGCGGCCACACACGTCGAGCGGTCTCCGGGCATAGACTTCTATCACCTCGGCGACCCGGCGCAGCGCCTCGTCGCCGGCCGGGTGCCCATAGCGGTTGTTATAGGCGCCGAATTGATCGATATCGATCATCGCCAGGCTGTAGTCGTTGCACTCCCGCACCGCATGGGCGTGGGCGGTGGCCAGCGCGCTTTCCAGGGCATGGCGGTTGAGCAGCCCGGTCAGGCCGTCGTGGCGGGCCACCAGCTGCAACAGCTGACGGTCGAGCCAGCTGCGCCGCAGCACGTATTCGCTCGCGTATTGCAGGTAGGTCGCGAACAGCGCGAGCACGCCGGCCGCAGCCAGGTGGTAGTAATCCGCCGGACTGGAATTCACGAGCCCGATCACGGTGACGCACGTCAGCACCGATAGTGCCGCACCCACCGGCAGGATCACCCAGGACCTTACCCGCCCCAGCGCCACCACGGCCACGAAACCGACGCCAACGAATTCGATCGGGAAATCGGCGCTGTAGCGGTTGAGGATCATGTGATTGGCCAGCAGCCCCACGGTCACGATCGCGAACTGGCCGGTGATCACGAATTCCGTCGCCCGCGACTCGCCACGGCGCAGGCACCAGGCCACGGCCGCGAGCGTCACCGGCACGAGCACGCCGACCAGCAATAGCCGCGACCAGAAGGCCGCCGATTCCGGCACGCCGAAATAGGCCGTATCGAACAATGGGCTGATCAGCAGTACCAGTGCGGCAATCGACAGCAAGGCAATGCGATTGACGCGCGCGGCCCGGTCGTTTTCCGAGCGAAACGCCTGCTCGAGTTCGGCGGTAAAACGCAGCCAGACGAACCCGCGCATGAGCTGTTTCCGGATCAAGCCGATCAAGGCGGGCGCCGATTGCGCCTGCTCGATTTCCCGCGCATCCGCCAGCGCGTCGACGCGCGAACTGCGCATGTTCGTCGTCCTGCAAACAGGTGAAGGGCGTCTAGATAACATGGGCGCCGGCGCTCAAGCTGAACGCTACCGCACCGGCTTGATTTTGCTGCCGTTTGGGCGGGATCGCGTCATCCTGACAGCGAGAAAATGCGCGCCTAGCCTTGCTCGGACTCCGCCTGCGCGTGGTCGGCTTCCACCGCATCGTAGAAACGGTCGAGAAACTCGGGAAACGCAGCGCGCACGCGGTTCCACGTCGGCATGAACGGCACTTCCATCGGATTGGCGATGTACTGCTCGCCAGCCTTGATGATCGCCTCGACGAACACCTCAACGGTCTTTTCTTCCTTGTGCCGATCGTAGGCGAGGCCGTTGATCTGGGCATCGAAATAGAAGCGCTCCACGCTGTCCAGCGCGTTGCGCAGATAGACCGCCTTGATGGTACGGATGGTCTCCGGCGTGAGCACCACGCCGTAGGTGGCCAGCTTTCGATAGAGCGCCTTGGCGATATCCGCGCTCATCTTGGCCAGACCGGTGTCGGCTTCGTGGTCGGAGACGGGCTGGTGCTTGTGGTCGTAGGCGTCGGCGATATCGACCTGGCATATCGCGTTGGGCGTGTAGTTTCGATGCACTTCCGCGAGGATGCCGATCTCCAGCCCCCAGTCACTGGGAATCCGGATGGATTCAGCGACTGAAGCCGTCATTGCGCATTCGCCGGACAGCGGATACCGGAAACTGTCCATATAACGCAGATATTCCATATCGCCGACCACCGTCATCAGCGAGCGCACCAGCGGGGTGACGAACAGACGCGCCACCCGACCGTTGATGTTGCCGTCGGCGATCCGCGCGTAATAACCCTTGGCGAACTTGTAGGTGAAGTTCGGATGCACCATCGGGTAGAACAGGCGCGCGAGCAGGTCGCGGTCGTAGGTCTTGATATCGCAGTCGTGCATGGCAAGCACGCGGCCCGTACCCGAAGCCAGGAAATAGCCCATGCAGTTCCAGACATTGGCGCCCTTGCCCGGACGCTCCGGCGCCAGGCCTTCGGCATCGAGCTGGTCGTAAAGCTGCATCAGCCGCGGGCCATCGTTCCAGAGCAGCCGGTGCGGCTGACCCAACTGCTTGAAGAACCGGTGGGCATGGGCGAACTGGCGCTCGTCCGCCGCGTCCAGGCCGATGATGATCTCGTCTAGATAATCGACTTTCGCGATCTGTTCGACGATGTTCGGCAGCGCATCCCCCTCGAGCTCCGAATACAGGCACGGCAGAATCAGCGACATGGGCCGGCGACGCCCGAACGCGCGTAGCTCGGCCTCGAGCGCCTCGATCGGCCGATCGCCCAGGCGATGCAACGTCGTGATCAGCCCGTTCTGGTGGAAATCAGCCATACCCTCTCCTCGTTATTGGATCTCTTGTCGTGCGATCAGCTCTTCGATCGCCGCGCGCCAGCCGGCGGGACCGATACCCGCGGCATGACGGATCGCGCCACCGGCCGGACCGTAGTGGCTGCCGTCGGGGCGTGCGATCCAGTAACCGATATCCGCGGCGGCGAGCATGTCGGCATCGTTGCCGCTGTCGCCCAGCGCTATTGCAAGAATCGAGCCGTCGCGCGCGGCATAGCGGCTGCACAGCCAGTCGAGCGCATCGCCCTTGTGGGCATGGCCGAGCACATGCACGAAGCGACCGCCTTCGCGCGCGACATAGCCCGCTGCCTCGACCGCCGTCATGAAGCGCTCGCGCGCGCTGTCGCTGTCCTGCCAAAGCAGCGGCTCGGAGGCGTTGCGTTCGAGCGCCCGACCGGCGCCGGGCCGATCCAGGCCGGTCGCCGCGATCACGTCATCGGCACTCATCTCGGCGAAGCCCTGAAACCGAAAGCCGTGGCGCGCGCGCAAAACCGTGGCGAGCTCGACCAGTTCCTCGCGCGGGGCACCGAGGGTGGTGAGTTCAACCGGCGTATCGGCACCGCAGGCCACGCCGTCGAAATAGCCTCGCGGTACCGCGACCGCGCCGCCGTTCTCCACCGCGAAGGGATGCCCGTTGCGCAGTTCGATACGCAGCGCCGCCACCTCCGCGGCGGTCTTGCTGGTGACGATGCATACCGGCACATCGCGTGCGGCCAGCGCGTCGAGCGCGGGTTGCGCCGCCGTCCAGCCGTAGTCGTGATGATCAAGCAGGGTCGCATCCAGATCGGTGAACACGACGGCAGGGGAACGGCGATGGGGCATCGTGGGTCTATCGACTACCAACAGGAAAAGCTTCTGCCGCAGTGTAGAACACCGCCACCCTGCAGACCGGCGCACGAATAAAGATAAAATAATCCAATGAGACCAGTTTCCACACGGCAAACCGTTGCATGCGGCCACACCGTCCGCATTCGCACCGGCCGGGAGATCGCATGCGCATACTCGTGATCGAGGACAACGAGGATCTCGCCGCCAACATCATCGAGTTCCTGTCGGCGCGACACCACATCATGGACAGCGCCACCGACGGGGTAACCGGCCTGCATCTGGCCGTAGTGAACGACTACGACGCCATCGTGCTCGATCTGATGCTGCCCGGTATCGACGGCCTGGACCTGTGCGCCCGCCTGCGAGGCGAAGCCGATCGGCAGACGCCGATTCTCATGCTCACCGCGCGCGACACCATCGACGACAAGCTCGCCGGCTTTGCTTGCGGCGCCGACGATTACCTGATCAAACCGTTTTCGCTGCTCGAACTCGATGCCCGGCTGACCGCTATCGGCAGCCGCGGACCGCGGCGCAGCCAGCGTGTGCTGCGGGTCGCCGATCTGGTGCTCAACCTCGACACTTGGCAGGCCGAGCGAGAAGAAACACGTATCGCGCTCACGCCGACCGCGCTGCGACTGCTCGAAGTGCTCATGCGGGCCTCACCGCGGCTGGTGCGTCGCGCCGAACTCGAAGCTGCGATCTGGGGCGACCATCCGCCGGACTCGGAAGCACTGCGCACCCATATCCATGCCCTGCGCGCCGCAATCGACAAGCCCTTCGATACCGCGTTGCTGCATACCGTGCCGACCATGGGCTATCGACTGATCGCGCCGGACGCGGCATGAAATGGGGCCCAGCGACGTGCTGAAACGCCGCCTGGACAGCCTCCAGTTCCGCGTTACCGCGGCGCTGGCGTTGTTCGTCGCCATGATGGCGACAGTGATGGTGATGGCCCTGTTCGCGATCAACGAACGGCTCGAAGACGACCTGCTCGCCGGCATCGTGGCCCACGAGGTCAACGAACTGGAAACCGAGTACGCCGCCGAAGGCGCAGCCGCGTTGCCGAATTCGGCCACTATCAAGGCTTTCGTCGTCGAGCCCGACGGACTCGACGAGCTGCCGCCGCCACTGCGCAGCCTGCCGACCCATCATCCGGGCATGGATCTGACCTTCAACGATCGCAGCTATCGTGTCGCCACCACGATGATCGAGGGCAAACGCGCCTTTCTCGCCTACGACGTGACCGCAATCGAGGCGCGCGAGTCACTCTTTCGCACCGTGCTCATCGTGGCTGCGATGATCGTGGTTGCGCTCGCTCTGCCGCTGGGCACCTGGATCGCCCGCATCAGCCTCAAGCCGATCAACCGGCTGGCAGAGCACGTCGCCAGCCTGCAACCGGAGGTAGCCAGCCACGATCTTGCAGCCCATTTCGACGGGTTCGAGGTCGGCGTGATCGCGCGTGCCTTCGATCGCTTCATGCAACGGCTCGACGGCTTCGTCGAGCGCGAGCGCAGCTTCACCGCCGATGCCAGTCACGAACTACGCACACCGCTGGCCGTCATCCAGGGCGCCCTCGAAGTGCTGCAACAGGATCCGCGTACGGCCAATAGCGCGCCGTTGACGCGGATCGAGCGTGCCAGCCGGCAGATGGCGGAGTTGATCGAATCGCTGTTGTTCCTTGCTCGGGACGAAGGCCGCAGCCACGACGGCGTGGAGCCCGACTGCCGTGCGGAGAGCGTGGTCAGCGAAGTGATCGACGCCTATCGACCCATGCTTGGCAACAAGCGCTTGCAAGTGCCCGCACTGGATGCCTGTCGCGTGGCTGCGCCGCGTATCGCCCTGGTCATCGTATTCGGCAATCTGTTGCGCAACGCACTGCGCCACGGCGGCGATACCGTGCGCGTGACGCTGGCCGATGGAGTGCTGAGCGTCGCCGACGACGGTGACGGCATGGGACGAGAGCAGCTGCAGCACGCCTTCGAGCGCGGCTACAGAAATGGCCAAGGCGCGGGGCTCGGTCTGGGGCTGTACCTCGTCAAGCGCGTGGCCGACCGTTACGACTGGCCGCTCCGCCTGACCAGTCGGCCCCACGAAGGCACACGCATCGAGGTACGGCTTCGCGAATCTTGA
The DNA here is from genome assembly GCF_040361215.1 of Salinisphaera dokdonensis CL-ES53. Classification (NCBI taxonomy): domain Bacteria; kingdom Pseudomonadati; phylum Pseudomonadota; class Gammaproteobacteria; order Salinisphaerales; family Salinisphaeraceae; genus Salinisphaera; species Salinisphaera dokdonensis. The sequence continues at coordinate 730,130 of NZ_APND01000002.1, read as the reverse complement.
TGGAATCTTGATCTCGTATTCACGATTCCGGGAGTGCCGCGCATTCAACATGGCGATCAATCGAGGCTCGCAGGGGACACGCGGTCATGACAGGCCAATCTAGGAACGTGAATGCCAAAAGCCTGAAGCGGTGGATCAAGCATCAGCGCCGCAACAACCGGGGGCGGCTGAACCGCCTGCTCACGCGACTGCTCGGCACTACCGAGCCTCGCCGGCGTCCGCTCGTGGGTGATACCCGCCGGGTCCTGGTCGTACGGCTGAACAAGCGCCTGGGCAATATCCTGTTCCTGACACCGATGCTGCGGACCCTCGCCGCATCGCTGCCGGCCGCCACCATCGATGTCGTGATCCAGGACGCGCGTCAAAAACCTCTGCTCGAGACATTGCCCGGCATCGGCCGGGTCTGGGTCCATGAAAAATCGTTTGGCGCTACGCTGAAACTGCTGCGCCAACTGCGCGCACGCCGTTATGATCTTGCTATTGATCCGAGCGGCAACTCGGCGAGCAACCGTCTGGCCCTTGCACTGTCGAAAGCGCGCCAGCGCATGGGTTTTGCCACCGCGAACCAATGGGTTCCGCTCAGCCACGCGGCCTCGCGACCGGGTAGCCGCCATCAGGCAAAACAGGCTGTGGAACTGCTCGAGTCTGGCGTTACCGAAACTGAATGGCAGCGCTTCAACACGCTCGCTGTCTTCCCGGGCGCGGAGGCCGAGAGGTCAGCGCAGCAACATTGGGATCGCGCTTTCAGGGAGCTGACGAGCCCATCGCCCGTGGTGGCCTTTTTCACGCAGGCGACCGGCAACAAGCAGCTCGATGACGACTGGTGGGCGGATTTTCTCGAGCAGGTCGCCGAAAAGCTGCCCGAGGCCCACTTGTTGCAGATCTGCCCGCCCGGCGCACCCACGCCGACCAGCATGGCCAGCGTATGTATCGCAGAGCTCGACGTGCTTGCCGCCACGCTCAGCCGGGCCGACGCCTTCGTTGCTGCCGACAGTGGCCCGATGCATCTGGCAGCCGCGGCCGGCGTGCCGGTGGCCGGCCTGTTCAAGGCGACGAATCCCGCGGCCTATGCCCCGCTCGGCCCGGGCTGCGTGTCGCTGGCCGGCGAGACGCTGACCCCGGAGCATACCGTCGAGGCAGTTCGCGGAATGCTTTCGAAACAACCCAACCGCGGCGCTGCCTGAACGCTGGTTCGGTCGACGACTGCGGGCTAGACTGCTGCGCTGACGCGATCCACGCCACCGCTTATCGCATGCCCGACGTTCCAACCACTGACGCCGCCGTGCGTTGGCACCCGCTCGACTCCACCTCGCCCGACGCTCTCGCGCCGAGCGCGGCGCATGTGTTGGCGCGTGTCGATCACCGGCCGGATACACAATGGTTCAACTGCCCGCTGCCCAGCCTCGGCGGCGACTTCGATAGCGAATTCTGGACCGTCGATACCGAAGTCACCCACGGCGAAGCGCACGGCTGGGCCTATTCCTGCAGCGACCGCATCGCTTTCGCGACACGCCATATCGACGACGGTGGATGCCTCGACAACCCGCAGGCGATCCAACAGGCGGCCTTCGATGCCTACACGCAGCTGTTCGCCCTGCAACGCACGCTGGGCCTCGCTCATGTACAGCGCGTCTGGCATTGGCTTTCGGGCGTGACCGCAGGCAAAGGCGACGACCAGCGCTACAAGCGCTTTTGCCGCGGCCGCGCGGAAGCCCTCGACATGCCCGATCACGGAATGACCACGCTGCCGCCCGCCACCCTGGTGACCGGGCACCAGCGCGGGGTACGAATGCACGTGCTGATTGGCGATCAGCCGTTCACCCCGGTCGAGAATCCGCGCCAGATCAGCGCCTATGACTATCCGCGCCAATACGGCGCACGCGCGCCGGCGTTCGCCCGAGCCGGACGCGTTGATCTCGCGGGCACGCCCTATTTCCTTATATCCGGCACGGCCAGCATCATCGGACATGAAAGTCGGCACGTGGACGATGTCGCCGCCCAGACGCATGAAGCGCTCGACAACCTCGTAGCCGTAATGAAAAGCGCCAACGCCTGGGATGAGGACAAGGGACTGGCCACGCTCGAGTGCCTCAAGGCCTATGTCCGCGACCCGGACGATGCAGCGGCTATCCTGGCGATCACACGGGCGCGGGCACCGGGCGTGCCAGTTGCTCTCTTGCACGCGCCGCTGTGTCGCGAGGAACTGCTCATCGAGTTTGAAGCGCAGATGCCCATGGCCTGAACGCCGTCACAAATTCGTCATGGCCCGCGCCGATACTGGCGCGGAAATACGAAACGGCTAACGCCATGCGAATTGCCTATACCGTGATGGGCTACGGACGCGGCCATGCGATGCGTACCGCAGCCGTACTGCCAGGCCTGGAACGCGACCACGAGGTCCGCGTATTCGCCGGGCGCGACGCGCACGACATGCTCGCCCGCGATCACGACAGCGTCGAGATCCCCGTGATCGGCTACCAGTACGGCAGCCATGGGCGTATATCTTCCCGTCGCACTCTCATGCGCAATGCCCCGCTGGTCGCCGACCTCATGGCAGCCGGCCCGCGTACCCGAGCGGTCTGGCAACAGATGGCGGATTTCGCGCCGGATATCGTGATCTCCGACTCGGAAACCTACGGGCATCGCTTCGCCCGCCATCACGGCATTCCGCGGATCGGCTTCGATCATGTCGGCATCATGGCCTATTGTCACTGCGACTTCGCGCCAGGCGACGCGCTCGCCGGTATCCGCGACGGCCTCGGCTATCGCGCCTTCATAGGCGACCCGGACCGCGTGATCGTGTCCAGCTTCTACCCGGCGCGTCCGCGCCGGGACACGGTTCAACTGGTCGGTCCCATCCTGCGCGAGCCGGTGCGTAATGCCGCGCCGTACCGCGGCAACCGGGTGCTGGTCTATCTCAACAAGGGCGCGCATCAGTACACCGCCGCAGTCGATACCGCGCTGCGTGCCTGCGGGGAGAACGTGATTATCTACGGCACCACGCATCGCGGCACGAGTGCCAACCTCGAGTTCAAGGCACCGTCGCAGCAGGGCTTCATCGACGATCTCGCCGCGGCGAAGGCCGTCGTCTCGACCGCCGGCAACCAGTTGCTCTCGGAAGCGATTTATCTCGGCAAACCGGTACTCGCCCTGCCCGAGGACGCTGTCGAACAACGTCTCAACGCCCAGGCGGTGCGCACCATGGGTGTAGGCACCAGCGCCGCGCTGCACAAGCTATCGCTCTCCTGCCTCGGTGAATTTCTGGAAAACGGCGATGCCCATGCCGCGGCCACCGCCGCACATCGCAGCGACGGTCTTCCGGCGGCCGAAGCCGCACTACGCCGCCATATTCATGCGCTGTCGCGCACCCCACGCCCGGCGCCGGGGGCACTGGCGCGACTGACCGGCGCTTATTGAGCGCGCGGTAGTTCCCGCGCGTACGCCGGCGTCACCTCAAGGCGCTTAAGCGTATGTTGGTCGCAGTGTGCCGAAGGATACGGCGGTTCATCTCCGCACGCTCGGCATTCGGGTCAGGCTGGCATGGCACGGATTCAAGCGCGGCGAGATAATCGGCCGGCAAACCGTGCTCGTGACCGCCATGAACGACAAAGTCTCGATACCACTCGAAAGGCACGAGTTCATCATCTAGGTATTCGGAGCGACCGCGATAGGTGGCCGCACGTATCGGCCCATCAGGCGTGCCGATTTCGAGTTCCAGGAATGTATAGGGCGGTCCTTCGGCTGCATGCAGGCGATCGAGCCGGTCAGCGTCAAGCTCGTAGAGCGCGCCGTGGACAATATCGCTGTGGTCGCCGGTATGCAGAATATTGCACTTGCCCGACTCGTCGCTGCCGCTCAGGTGGAAATGCAATTGATGGCTCGGCAACCAGCCCCGCCCGACGGGACGGACCGTGGGAACGCGCTCGGCAAGGCGCGCGGTCAACATATTCGAGCCGTAGGCGAAGTAGAACATCAGCAACAAGCAGGTCGATTTCAGCCTGTCAGCTTACCGCGCGGCCGCGTGTGGACAACAGAATAAAAGAGACCGCCCGAAGGCGGTCAGAACACGACGGAGGAGTAGGAATTCGAATCAGGCGGCTTCGCCCACGAGCGCGCGGATCTGACGGATCGCGCGACCGTGCAGCTGACAGATGCGTGATTCAGAAACACCCAATTGCTCGGCAATCTGGCGCAGATTCTGACCGCTTTCGTAGTAGAGATGCATCAACAGCTGCTCGCGCTCGGGAAGCTCGACGGCGGCACGCTGGATGGCTTCACACATGTCCTGATACTCGACAGCCGCTTCCGGCGCGAATCTATCGCCGGCCGAGACTTCGAGTGCGGGCTGATCGGACAGCGCCGAGTCGAGACTACCGACGTGCGCCAGCGCGACGTCGTCACACAGGCGACGGTATTCGTTGAGCGGCATGCCCATCTCTTCGGCCACCGCGGTGCTCGCGGCGGCGCGACCGCAGCGACGCTCGACATCGGCACGCGCCTGTTTCACGGCACGCGCCGCACGATGGAGCGAACGCGGCGCCCAGTCACCCCGGCGAATCTCGTCAAGCATCGCACCCCGAATACGGATGCCGGCAAACGTGGAGAAGCTGGCCTCCTCGTCCGGCTGGTAACGCTCCCATGCTTCGAGCAGTCCAATGGTGCCTGCCTGGATCAGGTCCTCGATCTGGACACAGTCCGGCAGGCGCTGATGCAGACGCCAGGCGATGCGCTTGACCAGTTCCAGGTTCTCGTCAACAACGAGGCCGATGTCCTGCATCGGGCTGCGATTCTGAAGTGCCGCGTACATGGTGTCCCCTCGAAACGAGCGAGCTGTCCTGTGCCCGCATGGTTGTTCTGTGTCGCCCGGCGCGGCGAAAAGCCGGCACCCGGGTGACGTGTTGATCGTTCTTACAGGACTGGTCTAGCAAGGGACGTGCCGTTATTCCAGCCTTTTTATTTCAGTAACTTGCAACTTGTTATGACGAAACGCGGCAAATTCGGGATTTTTTTCCTGCTCACGGACGACAATAAAATGACACGTTACGTCACTTTTAGACAAAACGCGGCATTTGTGCAAGCACAATACATAGGTGACATGGAGCCGTGCCGGTCAGCACAGCGTGCGCGGGCGTGTCAGTCGGAGCTGATGCCGTAGCGGCGCAATTTCTCGGTGAGCGTCGTGCGACGCAGTCCCAAGGCGCGGGCGGCATGCGCCACCACCCGATCGTTGCGATCGAGTGCCTGCTCGATGAGCCGTTTTTCCAGATGCTCGACCAGTTCGCGCAGGTCGACGCCATCGCTGGGCAGGGCCATCGCCGAAATTTGCGTTGCCGGCGCTTGCCCGCCGTCGGGTAGAGACTCGGGCGTCATGAGGGCCACATCGAGCGGGTGCAGATGTGCGTCAAGCGTGCCGCGGTCCACCGTTTCATGAGGATAGAGAATCGCCAGCCGTTCGATCACATTCGATAGCTCTCGAATGTTGCCCGGCCAACCATAGGATTTGAGCCGCGCCATAGCGATCGCGTCGAATCGCGGCCGGCCGCCCGGCAGCCCGGCACCCAGCGCCTCGATCAGAGCCGTCATATCCGCGATGCGCTCCCGAAGAGGCGGAAGGCGTATGGGGAACACTGCGAGCTGAAAGAACAGATCGTTGCGGAAAGCACCGGTCTCCATCACGTCTACGAGGTTGCGGCGACTGGCGGCGATGATTCGCACATCCCTGGCTTGCGTTCCCGGCTCACCCACGCGTTTGTAGCGCCCATCCTCGAGCACCCGTAGCAGCCGCGCCTGACACGCCAGACTCAGATCCGCGACCTCGTCGAGCAGCAAGGTGCCACCCTCGGCCATCTGGAAATAGCCACTTCCCGTACCCGTCGAGCGCGGCCCGGGCTCGCCGAACAGAACAGCATCCAGAGCCTCGTCTCGCAGCGCGCCGCAGTCGACCACCACGAAATCGCCCTGGCGGCCCGAGCGCCGGTGAATGTCGCGGGCCGCCACTTCCTTGCCTACGCCGCTTTCACCAAGCAGCAAGACTGTTGTCCCCTTGTTTGCGACCCGCTCGATCAAGCGATGCACGTGGCGCATTGCCGGTGTCGAGCCCGTCAGGCCCGACCCCGTGGCCTTGCCCGCAAGCACTCCGCGAACGCTATCGAACAGTTCAGCCGGGGACGTATCCGTATGTAGTACGGCACGAAACTCTTCGCGGCGCGCCACGGGTGTATCGCTCACGAGCACGCAAGGCAGCTCACGCGACAAAGCCTGAGCAGCGTCGCGCACGCGATCACCCACACCGAGATCGAGCACCACGGCCATTCGATAGATCGCATCGAGGCGGCCGGTTGCGTAGGCTAGCTCGGAAGGCCGACTGAACCCGAACGCAATGCCTTGATCAAACAGGTAATCGAGCACAGGCGCAGCGGCTTCACGGCTCGCTGCAACGACCAGCACCGATGCGCTATGATCGACGAAGGCCACTGCCACAGGCGTACTCCGGCTTGAAAGTTGTCGACAACATTTTCGAATAGCCCGTCAAAATGACCTGCCCACCTACTGCTTATACCCAATACTCAAACCATAGCGCGGCACGGCGACCGGGCGCATCATGATGCGCGCGCCTCGCATCGTACTCGCTCCGGACAGCTACAAGGGCAGCGCCAGCGCGCTGGAGATCGCCCATGCGCTCGGCGAAGGTCTCCAGATCGTGCTCCCCGAAGCACGCCTGACGCTGTCGCCGATGGCTGACGGCGGCGAGGGCACACTGGACTGCATTGCCGCGTCCGCGCCCGGCCGCTGGGAGCAGGTCACGATAGACGCTATCCATGGCGTGCCCATCGACGCACGCTGGTACCGGACCGAAGACGGTCGCGCGATCATCGAGTCCGCCGAAGTCCTTGGCCTGCCGCTGATCGAAGCCAGCACCGACGCCCCGCCATTGCAGGGACGCGGCAGTGCGGCGCTCGGGGCGCTCGTTTCTGCAGTGCTCGATACTGGTGTTCACCAACTCTGTATCGGCCTCGGCGGCAGCGCCTGTAATGATGCCGGCCTGGGGTTGCTTCTGGCGCTTGGCGCGGTGGGCAAAGATGCCAACAACGCGCCGGTCGCACCAACCATGGAAGGCCTGCTCGCGCTCAACACGCTCGATCTTTCCGGGCTCGATCCGCGCCTGTCGAAAACGACTATTCAAGTCCTGTGCGACGTGGACAATCCGCTGCTCGGCGAGCGCGGCGCAAGCCGGGTCTACGGCCCGCAGAAAGGCCTTACGGATGCAGATATCGATGCCGTGGAGTCGGCCTTTCAACGCATGGCTGAACTGGGCAATGCGCAGGAGTCGGCGCGCGCCAACGGCAGCGGTGCAGCGGGCGGCCTCGGCTTCGCCCTCGCGCTGATCGGCGGCCAGTTGTTGCCGGGCGCGAATACGCTGATGGACATGACCGGCCTGCGGGACGCTCTGTCCAGCGCGGATCTGGTCATCACCGGCGAAGGCCGCTCCGACGAACAGACGCTGTCCGGCAAACTGCCTCTTGCGATTGCCGGTGCGGCGCACCCCACGCCAACCGCACTGCTATCCGGCGATATCGCCCCGACGGCGGCAGCCGATTTGCAATCCCATTTCGCGGGCTGTTTTACCCTCGTGGAACGCGCCGGCTCGGTCGATGCCGCGCTAGCGGAGCCGCTGCACTGGGTGAGAGAGGCCGCGACTCACATCGGGGAATCTATCGACACACTGATTGCGGCCGGGCAGCGCTAGCTGCCCGGCCGGCGCGCGGCCTACTCTTCGACCTGCAGCGCCCGATAATTCATGTAGACAAGCCGCACGAGTGTGTACTCGAACGGCGAACCCGTCTGGTAGTAGCGGAAGTTCACCGTATCGCGCTTGTTGATTACGTACAGGGGCCAGTACGGCACGCGCGCCCAGGGGTAATCGTCGAACTGCAACGGATCGAGAACGAAGAAAAACGCCTGGTCGCCGGCAAGCCCAACGCTGTCTCGTAGCGATGACGGCCCGAAGAACGGCAACACCAGATACGGCCCCGCGCCGACACCATAGTGACCCAGCGTCTGGCCCAGATCCTCATTACGCTGATCCAGACCCATCGCTGTAGCCGGATCGAACAGCCCCGCCAACCCGACCGTGGAATTGACCACGAAGCGTGACAGCGTGACGGCGGAACTCGCCGGCTTGATCTGCAAAACGCTGTTCGCAAACGTATTGATCTCGCCCAGGTTGGAGAAGAAATTCTGTACGCCGGTGCGGGCAAAGCCAGGCGTAACGGTGCGATACACCTGCACCACCGGCATCAGCGCATAGCGATCGGCCAGCGCATTGAAGCGATAGACGCGTCGATTGAAGCCTTCCCACGGGTCGTTGATCGCCAATGGATTGGCGGTCGTCTGTGTCACCGGCACGTCGTCTGGCGTGCGCTCGTCCACGGTCTGGGGCGGCGGCGTGCTGACACAGGCGCCAAGCAGCAGACTGATGACTACGACGAACGCGTTGCCGTGGCGACGGCCGAAGCGATTGCTGGCGATCATGGCGAGAAGAAGTCCTGTATGGCGCTCACGGTATTCCGGGACGAGAGATTGCCCATATGGCCGCCGCGCGGGCGGATACGGGCACGCTCGCCGAAGCTGTCGCGTAGAAAGGCGATCTCGTCGTCACTGAGAATCGGATCGTCCTCGCTGGTGAAGACGCCGATATCTGCGTTGCCCGTCAGAAAGCCGCGAATACCACGCAGATCCGATTCGGCGACCAGCGTTTCACGTGGCACGTTTCGGCCGTCGCTATTCCAGTAAGCCACCAGAAGCCGATCGATATAGTCCGTAAACGACATCTCGAACGAGCGCTGGATATAGGGGTCCAGCGAATCGTACGGCCCGAGTTCCACATCGCGCGGCACGATCACGTCAGAACGCGTCATCACGTCCGCGCCAAAAGCCATGTTCGCCAGCGACAGCCTGAACGCGAGCCCGATAATCGCGGCGATATCGGCCCGATCCGGGGACTGGGACATATAGGCGCGATAGAGGAAATCCTCGTTGAACCGTAACGGATCACCGGAGGCGTACAGCTGCCGCAAACCACCAAGGCCGCGCGCAACGAAAGCTGGAATGCCCTTGATGCCGCCGTCGAGATTATCGGCAAGCAACCGGTCCATGCGCTGTACCGACGCCCAGACGTCCACCGCCGGATTGAGCAGCAACACGCGTGAAAAACCAAACTCGCCGGCCTGGGCATCGTGCTTGGCAATGAAGGCAGCCTCGGTCGCGCCCAGGCTCCACCCGGTCAGCGCATAGCCGGTGACTTCGGTCTCGTCGTCAAGATCGTCGCGGACTGCGCCCATCAGACGATAAAGATCACGCACGTCGGTCTGCATGCGCCCGGGCACGGCATGCTCTGCCGCGCCAAGCATGAAGGTGACGCTGGTCGGCGATGGCAGGCAGGCCACGCTGTAGCCTACTTCGTAAAGCGCGCGCGAGAGCATCACGCACTTGCTCGACAGCGCGCTCGCGCCGGTGCCGGCAATGATGAAGGCCAACGGTGCCGGCTCGTCCTGGGTTACACGCAGATACTGCAGCGGCCGCGCGTAGCGCAGCGTCGCCGGGGTATCCCGCTCGACCAATGGTTCAAGGCTGCGGACCTCGAAGTCGAGGCCTTCCGGCAAGTCGGCTTTGTATTCCGCCGGCGTACCGATCACGGTCGCCGCCAGGCCATCCTCGATCGGGTAGGCACCCGATGACGGCTGAGCTGCCGATGCAGCCAGCGCCGTGGCCAGCAATCCAAGCGCCCAGGAGGCACGCAACAAGCTACGCATGGATCAAACCCGCGCTATCTGAAGTATCGAACACAATAGGATCAATCATACCGCGTTCCGCACTATTTGCGCGCTGCAGCAGGGGCGTCGAGAATACGACCCATGCCGAATGCCCTGATCATCGGCGCGGGCGTGGCCGGCGCCAGCGCTGCCGCAACGCTCGCGGCCGAAGACTGGAACGTCACCGTGGTCGACAAGGCCACGCGCCCCGGCGGGCGTTGTGCCACCCGGCGCGTGGCTGCTGATCCGGCCAGCGCCTGGTTCGACTACGGCGCGCAGTATTTCACCGCGCGCGCCCCCGACTTTCGATCCGAAATCGAGCGCGACCTGGAGGCCGGCGCATTGACGCGCTGGCAACCGTCGATTCACATCGCCCGCCGATTTGCCGACGGCTGGCAGCGAACACCCTCGCCGGACGACCGCGAACGCCTGATGGGCCCAGACGGGCTCAATGGCTGGGTTCGTCATCGGCTTGAGAAGGCCACCGTCGATGTCCAGTGCGGACGCCAAGTGATTGCCGTCACGCACGAAAAGAATGGCTGGACGCTGCAATTCGAGGGCGGCCACGAACCTCTGATCGCCGACGCCCTGATTGTCACCCTGCCCGCAGTTCAAGCCGCCGCTCTGCTGGGGCACATGACAACGGATATACCCGTGCTCGCGTCAGCCGACCAGGCCTTGGACCCGTGCCAGTCACTGGTCGTATCAGCACCGCCGCTGGATGATTGCCACAGCATTTTCGTCAAGGACGGCCATCTTGCCTGGTGCGCCGACAACAGCCACAAGGCAGGCGCGGCAGATACGCAGCGCGATCTCTGGACGCTACATGCCGGCCCGGCATTCAGCAGTGACCATCTGGAGCACGCCCCCGAAGATATAACCGCGGCGCTTACCGAGGAATTCGCCGCACTGAGCGGTATCGAGCCATCGCATATCGAGCCGGTTCGACATCACCGCTGGCTTTATGCGCGCCCGGGACCGAATCCGCCCCCGGCCGACACGCTATGTATCAGTCGCCCCGGGCAGCGGCTCGCGCTGGCCGGCGACTGGCTCGCGGGCGGTCGCGTGGAAGGCGCCTGGTTGTCCGGTCGTGCAGCGGCCCGCTCTCTGCTGTGACCTTGTTGCACAATGGCGCGCAGCCGGCCCCGGTTATCAAACAAAACGGGCACACCCCGAAATCCGCAACCATGTGACCGACCGGTCGCGCGCATCCCGACCGTTGGCGCTTCGTGAGATCCCTGCTCAGATAACGACTCAGCCTTAAGTTGCGGCGAATCTGTGCGATAAATAGAGAAGAGTTCTTGCGCAGCCACGGACCGAACGGTTCCGACGACCCCGATGGCGTTATACAAAAAGAAAATCGAAGTCCGTGATCTGCGGCCCGGCATGTTCGTCGAAGCACTCGACCGGCCGTGGCTCGAGACCCCGTACCTGCTCGAAGGCATCGCGATCGAAAATCAGGCCGATATCGACGAGCTGCAGTCGCTGTGCGCGTTCGTCTATATCAGCAGCGAAGAGCCGCCGGCCGACACGCCGGAGGAGGCCGCAGCCAAGGCAAACGAGCTCCCGGCCCTGGGTGATCAGACCCCGCGCAGCTTTCGCGAAGAACTGCCCGCCGCGCGTGCGATTCACAGCAATGCCGTGGGGCTCGTCAAAGCACTGCACGGCGATGTGGTCGAAGGCGAGAAGCTGGACACCGAGGCGGTCGCTGAAGTTGTCGAACGGATGATGGACAGCGTTTCGCGTCACCCGGATGCGCTGGTGTGGTTCTCCAATCTCAAGGATCGCGACGAGTACACCGCCATCCACAGCCTCAATGTCTGCATGCTCGCCGTCACCCTGGCCACCTGGGTCGGCAACGACGCCCGCGCGATCAAGGAAATGGGCATCGGCGCGCTGCTGCACGACGTGGGCAAGCTCAAGGTGCCGCTTGAGGTGCTCAACAAGCCCGGCAAGCTCACCGACGAGGAATACGCGATCATGAAAAAACACCCCGAGTACGGGGTGGAAATTCTCAAGAACTCACCGGACCTGACGCACGCCAGCCTCGAGATCGTGCGCGATCATCACGAACGGCTCAACGGCAAGGGGTACCCGGCCGGACGCAAAGGCTCCGAGATCTCCTATTACAGCCAGATCGCAGCGATCGCGGATGTTTACGACGCCATGACGAGCGATCGTGTCTACCAGAAGGGTCGCGCTCCGGCCCAGGCCCTGAAGCTGATGATGAGCTTCGAGGGCGATTTCAACGATGAGCTGCTGCGCCAGTTTGCCGACTATCTCGGCGATTACCCGATCGGCAGCATGGTGGAACTCAACACCGGCGAAGTGGGCTTTGTCATCCCCAGTCCCGAACGCCAGGAAAAGCCCACAGTGCTGCTGGTGCTGGATTTCAAGAAGCGCCGCTATTTCCCTCAGCGTGTGCGCGATCTCATGCGTTTCCCGAAATTCCACGTGACGCGAATGCTCGCGCCCGGCAGCCACGGCGTCGACGTGGACGATTACGCGGAAGCCTGGGAGCTCTAGTCGCGCCGTTCGCCAAGAACCCATGCGAGCATTGAACCCTGCCAGGAGCCGCACGGTCCGAGCGAAGAAATAACAGCGGGATCAGTCACTCCAGCCCATAGGGCGACCCCGTGTTCTAACGGATGGATCCAGACAGCCACAGCTCCTAGCATGTGATTGCCAATCACCCTTCGGGAGCATCCCGTGGCAAGAACATGGCCACTCGCCGCCGGCGGCGCAATCGCGACCGCTGTCGCCTTCGGCCCGGCCCGCGTGGGTTTCGGGCTGTTTCTGCCCCGTTTTCGTGAGCAGTTCGATCTATCCACATCAGGCGCTGGCCTGATCGCGAGCGGCGCGTTTGCCGGCTTCTTCTTCGCACTGTTGCTCACGGCATGGCTGGTCGTGCAACGCGGTCCGCGGCTTGCAGTTGCTCTCGGCGGCTTCGCCGCGCTCGGCGGAATGGTGATTGTCGCCATCAGCCAGAATACGGCGATGCTAGCGGTGGGCACCGTCCTCGCTGCCACAAGCGCAGGCTTTTGCTGGTCGCCATTCAACAACGCGGCCGAACGCGGCGTGCCGTCAACGCAGCGCGAGCGCGCGCTGTCAGTGATCAGTACCGGCACGGCTGCGGGCATTGTCGGCGCAGGCATTCTTGCCCTGGCTGTCGCCAGGCTCGACCAGGGCTGGCGTACGGTCTGGGTGATTTTCTCATTCGCCGCACTATTGGCCGCCACGGTGAATCTCTACGCGTTGGCGCGGTTGCCACATGCGGCGGCCCAGAAGTCGCGGCATGGCTGGCTCAAACAGATGGTTGCAAAGCCTAGCTGGCCCTTGCTTGCGATCGCGCTGTCGTTCGGTTTCACCAACGGCTTCTATCTCTCGTTTGCCGTGGATCACGTCTCCCAGGCTGGCGGCCTGCCCGGCGTGGCTGCCGAGCTGTCCGGGCCAGTGCTCTATATCGCAGTGGGCATCGGCGGCGCCATCGGTTTTCTTACCGCAGATATCAAGTCGCGGATCGGCCTTACCGCTCTTGTGCGCGGTATTTTCGTCTGTTCGTTGCTCTCACTGGTCCTGCTCGGGCTGTTGCCCACCCGTTGGGCCGCCCTGCTCGCCTCGGCCGCGCTACAGGGCGCCTGCATCATGGTGCTGAGCGCGATATTTTCGTTCTGGAGCAGTCACCTGCATCCAGCGCTGCCCACGATCGGCTTCACCGCCACCCTGGCGATGTTCGCGGCCGGCAACATCCTCGGGCCAGCCATCAGCGGCCTGGCCGCGGGCGCGCTCGGGCTGGCCGGGACGTTCGTTGCCAATGCCGTGATCTCGCTTGCAACAATCCTGCTGTTCCCAGGCAAGAAACGACGCGAGGCGCTCGGCGATCATACGACCTAGCCGGCTTCCGGACGGATCAGGCTCGGGCTTCGATCAAGGTCTTGGTCACCCGCGCCTGTGCGATCACGCGGTCAGCCACTCGCGCGCTCACATCGATGAAGGCGATACGCCGGCCGACCCGTATCGGCGTCGATTCGAAAACCACCGTGTCCCCAGGGTTTGCCACGCGCATCACCGAGACATGAATATCGTGAGTCACGGCTTCGGTTACATCGTCGAGTCGACTCAACAGGCCGGCATAGGCACAGACGTCACACAGCATATAAAGCACGCCGCCGTGGAAAACGCCCGCCGGGTTGACCGTGTTTTCGCCCACGATGACCGATAGGCGTCCGCCCCCGGCATCCGACTCGACGTCCTGAATACCGAGATGACGATGCAACGGGTGATTCGCGACCTGCTCCACTCGCCGGTCCATGCAGCCTCCATTGGCCAGTGCTTGGCCGCACACTCTAACCAGCGACCACCGATCGCGCTCGGCTGACGCAAAAAAGCCCGCCGGAGCGGGCTTCGATCTGCCGAGCCTCGGCCAGCGGCTTAAGGCGGCTCAGCCGTATTCTGCCGGGTTCGGCACGGTCGGGAATCGTGCCGGATAGGCATCCATATAGGCGTTACAGGCGCGCAACACGCGAATATCGTCGAACTTGCCGCCTGCCAGTTGAAAGCCGACCGGCAGACCGCAATCGGTGAACCCGCAGGGCACGGACGCGGCTGGCTGCTGGCTGAGATTGAACGGATAAGAGAACGGCGCCCATTCTTCCCAGTCCCGCATGCCGCTGCCCGGCGGCACCTCGTGATTCACCTCGAACGGCTTCAACGGAACCGTTGGGGTCATCAGCAGGTGATAGTCCTGGTTGAACTTCTCCAGTTCGAGGGTGAGGTCCGCACGGTCGGAAAATGCCTGGAAAAGCTCTAGTGCACTCCAGTTCTCGGCATGCTTGGCGTTGGCTACCAGGCCCGGATCCAACATCTCCCGACCTTTCTGGTCACAGCTGTTCCGTACCTGGAGCGAAGCCGTAAACCAGAGTTTGCGAAAGATATCGATCGGCGAGCGGAAATCGGGATTGATCTCGGTCACTTCTGCGCCGAGCTCCTCCATCTTCTGGGCCGCTTCTTTCACCCGCGCCGCAACTTCCGAATCGACATCCGCATAGCCAAGATCGGGCGAATAGGCGATACGCAGGCCGCGCAGATCACATTCCAGATCGACGCCCCAGTCCTCGGGCTGGCCGCGTGTGGCGTAGGGGTCGCGGTAGTCGTAGCGGCCGATAACGTTGAGCATGCGAGCGGCATCGCGCGGATGGCGCGTCAGCGGGCCGATATGCGACAACGTCGGCATCTTGGCCGGCGGCCATTGCGGGGTCCAGCCGAAGGTGGGCTTGAAGCCAAAGACACCGGTGAATGCGGCCGGAATCCGAATCGAACCGCCCGAGTCGCCGCCCTGATGCAGCACACCCATGTTGAGCGCGGCCGCTGCCGCAGCTCCGCCGGACGAACCGCCGGGCGTCAGGCGCGTATCCCAAGGATTGGCGGTCGCGCCAAACACGCGATTGTCGGTGACCGCTTTCCAGCCGAACTCCGGCGTATTGGTCTTGCCCAGAAACACCGCGCCGGCTTCGCGCAACATACGGGCCGGCGGGGCGTCGGCCGTGCACTTGGCCGTGCCGGTGGTCAACGAACCATCACGGGCGGGCATCCCCGCCACTTCGGTGAGATCCTTCATCGAAGTCGGCACGCCATCGACAGGCGATAGCGGCTTGCCCTGCCCCCAGCGCCGTGCCGACGCGCGGGCCGCGTCTTCTGCGCCTTCACGGTCGATATGGACATAGGCGTTGACGTCGCCGTTGAAGCGATCGATACGATCGAGCGCGGCACGCGTTGCCTCCAGCGGGGAGGCGTCGCCAGACTTGAACAGCGAGACAAGCTTGCCGGCATCCATCGTGCCCAGGTCGGTATCGTTTGCGCTCATGTTGCGTTCGTGCCCATACGACAAAAATCAGGGCGGGGACCCTATACATCGCTTGCCGTAACAGCAATGCGTACGAATACCCAAGTCGCGCCGTGCGCCACCCACCATCATCCGGACTACCGCCCGTAACGTATCCAGCGCATCCGACCCATGTCGACCCCTACATGAACGACGAAGCCGAGCGAGATCCGGCAGCGCCGACCCACGACCGCGGCGCCGAGCCGGTGACCACCGAAGAACACAACCCCACGCCGGATGCCGAAGCGCCGGCCAAGCGCCAGCGCGCTCGCTGGCGGCCGTGGCTTTTGCTGCTGATGCTGGCGGCCCTGATCGGGTTGCTATCGCAACGCCCCGAACTGCGTCGCGACGCACTGGAAACGACACGAACCGCGGTGATGGACGGCTTGAACATCTCGCCGCGAGCCATCTACACGCTACGCCTGCGCATAGCCGGGCTGGAAGACAGCGCCCTGGGCCAACGCTGGCGCAGCGCGGTCGACCGCGCCGGCGCCGACCCGCGACGCTTCACGACCCGCTATGCCACCCGAGACGAATTCGCCGCCGACCGCATCGAGGCTCATGTCTACGAAACCTCGCTGAAACGCGGCGAGCGTTTCGAGATTCGGCTGCGGCGCGACACGCCGTGCGAAAGCTGTCGCAGCGCGCTCTACGTGAGCCTAGAACGCCGCGCGGCCGACAGCGATGACGCGACGGATTGGACAACGGTGGCCACGCTGGATGCCGATGGCCATACCGAAAGCCGTGTGGTCGATCGGGACGGCGACTATCGCGTTGTCCTCCAGCCAGAGCTCGCGGCTGAAGCGAGCTACGAGATCGCGATGGCACGCGGCGGCTCGATTCCGTTTCCAGTCGAAGGCGCCGGCCAGCGCGATATCGGCAGCGGCTTCGGCGCGCCGCGCGACGGCGGCGCGCGCCAGCACCACGGTGTGGATATCTTCGCCGAACGCGGCACGCCGGTCCGCGCGGTCACCGCCGGCCGAGTACGCACCGGCAGCGGTGGTATCGGCGGCAAGCATGTCTGGCTGTCGTCCGGCATGCTCGGCATCGGCGGCGCCCGCTATTACTACGCTCATCTCGACGAGTTCGCGGTGGACGCGAGCACGAGCGTGGAGGCCGGCGACGTGATCGGTTATGTCGGTAATACCGGCAACGCGCGCACCACACCGCCGCATCTGCATTTCGGGATCTATACCGGCTTTGGCCCGGTCGACCCCGCGCCGTTTCTGGGGGCGCCGCCCGATCTTCCAGGCACCTAATCGTCACTCGGGATGACGATGTCCGATTCGCTTAGGCCAGCTCTCAGGAATATCCAATTGCGAGCCCGCAACGGAAGTGTCTTTTTTCTGGCTGGTTTTATTTTCGTTAAGGCGTTAGGGACGAATTCGACAGCGAGGCAAATCTAAGGCGCAATAAACGCTCTCCTTTGTGTCGAATCCCGCAGACTCATGCCGCGAATCTCGCGGCACTCACCAGTTCGACCACACTTTTGTTTCGCACTGCTGTGCGACTCCCTTTCTTTTGCTTGTCCCAAAGAAAGTAAGCAAAGAAAAAGACACCCGGCACGGCGCCGGCGCGAGGCGCCGGTGCACTGCGATGCTCGCGGCGAAGGGTTTGCGGCCAGAACTCGCGTCGCTTAGGCGACGCTCAAACAGGCTGACCGCACCGGCGCAATGCGCCGGACACCCTTCGCCACTGCGCGTCTCCGTCGCCGTGCCAAGGGGCCCGAATACAGGCACCGCGGTTCGGAAAGTGAGGCCGACTCACCTACAGAGCTGAAGCGAGGGCGTTTGCTCACGTTCCCGCTGGATCACGCCTCCGGATAATCCGACTTAAGACGGTCGTGAGCATGAGCGAGCGAAACCGAGCCTGTCTGTGTTCGGGGCCCTTTGGCGAAGCGCCGAGCAGCGGAGCGCGGCCGGGATTAAGCAGACGGGTGTTTGAGCGCTAGCGAGTTCCGGCTGCGCCCGGCCGGGCGAGCAGCGCAGGGCACCGATGCGAAGCATCGGCGCAAGACGGGGGGTCTTTTGTTTTGGTGACTTTTATTTGGACAAGCAAATAAAAGACACTCGCGCAGCAGCGCGAAACCCCAAGCGGCGCTCGCCTACATAGTTGATTCAGAACTCACGAACTAGACACCGAGACTTGCGCAGCGCCGAATCTAATCGAACTGCAGGCAGTCCCGCTCGGCCCCGGCACGCCGTGCCGAGCGTACCGCCACACCTTCCGACATGGCCGCACGAATCAACGGCGCAACACGGTTGAGACTTTCCGCGGCGCCACGGTCGATCAGGCGCTGGCGCGGGGTGCGGTGAATCAGTTCGCGCGCCCATAGCGGCAGGATTGCCGCGCCCGCCCCGAGGAACATCCGCCGCGACACGCCCGCAATCGGAATCGGCAGCTCCATTGATTCAAGCACGGCGAGCGTGGCTCGCGAGCGCTCGTCGAAACGCAGCCGGGGCTGCATCGCAGCGAAATACTCGTCCATCTGGGCGCGCGAGGCCGGCACGTTCTCGGCGCCAAGCGCTTCGGCGATACGCCGCGTCTCGTCGAAGTATTGATCCTGAATGGCCACGCTCAGGCCCGGCCGGCGATAGCGCATGTAGCCATCGAGAAAACTCGCCATCTCAGTGCAGTGCACCCAGGTCAGCAGGTCGGGATCGTGCGCGGAATAGCGTTCGCCTTCGGGCGTGCTGCCGCGCACGCGGTCGTGGATACGGTCGACCAGTTCGATGATGCGCTCGGCGTCCGCGGTCGGCGCGTAGGTGGTGGCGGCGACGAACATGGTCGTGCGCCGCAGGCGGCCGAGCGGATCGTCCCGAAAGTTCGAGTGATCCCACACGCCGGCAAGCGCGCGCGGGTGCAGCGTCTGCAGCATGAGCGCGGCGATGCCGCCGGACATCATGCCGGGGAAATCGCCATGGATCTTCCAGGTCACGCTGTCGGGGCCGAACAGGCCGGCGTCGCCGACCGGCGCGTCGTAGTCGATGCCGAAATCTTCCGTGGTCGCGACAACGCCCACGATCCAGTCACGCAGGCGTTTATGCAGCGGCGTGAGCAGTTGATTCGGCGCCGGCAGGCGCTGGGTAAAACGGTTGAGCACCGGTGTGAGAACTCGACGAAAACAGCTTTCGACTATAACGCGGTGCGGCGCCTGGCGGATGCGCCCCGGCCTTCCAAAAAGTGCACGCGTGCACTTTTCTGTCTGCCCATACTCGGCGCTAGACGAACTCGCGCAACGGTCGATGTGCGTCGGTGAGCCAGTCGGCGACCGAGCGGCCGCTGGCCTCGACCGCGGCTAACACCACCAACCCGGCCGCGCGGGCGTCTTCTCCTGCATCGTGATGGGCGAAGTCGATCTTCAGATGTTCGGACAGGCTGGCCAGCCCCCAGCCGCGCTTGGCGAACTGGCTGAAGGCCCGCCGGGCCACGCGCGCCGAATCCAGCCATTGGGCACCCAAGAGCGGCAGGTCGTAACGCGCACAGGCGCGGGCAGTAGCCGTGACGTCGAAAGCGGTGTGCGAGACCACGATCCGGCCCGCCAGTAACGCGGCAATCTCGTCGTAGCACTCATCCCAGCCCGGCGCATCGGCCACGTCCGCGGCGCGGATGCCGTGGATGGCGATGTTGTGGCCGGAAAACCATGTGTGCGGATTGATCAGCCAGGACCAGTTCTCCACCAGCGCGCCGTCGGCGAACGTGGCGAAGCCGATCTGGCAGATGCTGCCCGCGTCGTTGTTCGCGGTCTCCACGTCGAGCGCGATGAAATCCGGCGCGCGTGCCGCGCGCACCGGCGCCTCGATCGGCTGGGCCACGCCGGCCGCTACCAGAACGTGCTGATGATCAGATACGGAATCAGCGTGGCCAGCACCACGCAGACCACGTTGAGCGCCAGACCGGCCCTCATCATCGACTGAATCCGCATACGTCCGGTAGCGAACACGATAGCGTTGGGCGGCGTGGCCACCGGCATCATGAAGGCACAGCTGGCCGCGATTGCGGCAGGCACGGTGAGCAGCAGCACATCAACGCCGACCGACCCGGCCAACGCACCGAGCAGCGGCATGAACACGGCCGCGGTCGCCGTATTCGAGCTGACCTCCGTCAGCGAGATGATCACCAGCACCACGGCGCCGATCAGCAGCACGCTGGGCAGCACGCCGAAGACTTCCATCTGGGTGGCGATCCATTCGGCAAGGCCGGTCTTCTTGATCGCGCCCGCCAGGGCCAGACCACCGCCGAACAACAGCAGCACGCCCCAGGGCACGCCGGCCTCGTTCTCCCAGTTCATCAGGCGCGAGCCCCTGTTGTCGCCGGCCGGGATCACGAACAGCGCCACGCCAATGGCCATCGCGATCATCGCGTCGGACAGCCAGTCGAGACCGGCATTGCCCAGCAGCGGCCGACAGATCCACAAGCCGGCGGCGAGCAGGAACATGATCCCGACGCGCTTCTCGGCCGTGGTAAGCGGGCCGAGCTTCTCCATCTCGTTCTTGAGCATGTCGCGGCCGGCCTCGCTGGTATCCAGCTCAAAGCCACCACGCACCAGCCAGAACCAGGCCACTGCCATCATCGTGACGGACACAGGAATGCCGACGACCATCCACTGCGCGAAGCCGATCTCGATGCCCTGATCGGACGACAGGTAGCCGGCGAGCAGCGCATTGGGCGGCGTGCCGATGAGCGTGGCCACGCCGCCAATGGAGGCGGCATAGGCGATACCCAGCAACAGGCGCGTGGCATAGCGATCGACGGCCGGGGATCGTTCTTCGCCAGGGTCTTCCGCCATCAGACTAACCACGGACATGCCGATCGGCAGCATCATGATCGAGGTGGCGGTATTCGACACCCACATGCTGATGAACCCCGTGGCGATCATGAAACCCGCGATCTGGCGCGCCGGGCTGGAGCCGACGGCCAGCAGCGTGCTCAGCGCGATACGCCGATGAAGGTTCCAGCGCTGCATCGCCAGACCAAGCAGGAACCCGCCAAGAAACAGGAAGATGATGTCGTCGGCGTACGAAGCCGCGAGATCCTCGATACCACCGACACCGATCGCCGGGCCGATGGCCAGCGGCAGCAGCGAGGTGGCCGGAATCGGAATCGCTTCGGTCGCCCACCAGGTCGCCATGAACAGCGCCAGGCCGGCGCAATGCCAAGCGGCCGTCTCCATGCCGGCCGGCGCGGGCAGAACCAGCGTGATCAGCATGACCAACGGCCCCAGGAACAGGCCGATACGGCCGGCGCGACTGGTCGAATGCGCCTTCTGCTGACTGGAGGAAACACTATCCTGACTGGAGCTCATGGGTTTCTCCGATAAGCGGCTGCCGGGCCGCCATTCTGATGATGCAACTAGTGGCGTGGGCGCGGCGCGCTCAGGCGCCGTTATGCAACGATTCGAGCAGGCCTACAGGGGTATTGGCAACCCGGATGCGCTCGACATGGGCCGAGGAGACGAACCCTTCGTCACGCATATGGGCCATGGCGTTGACGAGTGGGGCATAAAAACCCGCCACGTCGAGCAGGCCGCAAGGCTTGTCGTGCCAGCCCAGTTGGTGCCAGGTGAGCACCTCGAACAGCTCTTCGAGCGTGCCGAAGCCCCCGGGCAGCGCGATAAAGGCATCCGCGGCGTCCATCATCGCGAGTTTGCGCGCATGCATGCCGGACACGACCTGCAGTTCGCTCAGGCCGACATGCGCGATCTCGCGATCCATCATGGACTCGGGAATCACGCCCAGCACTTCGCCGCCAGCGGCGAGCGCGGCGTTGGCCACTGCGCCCATCAGGCCGACCTGGGCGCCGCCATAGACCAGCCGCACGCCGCGACGGGCAATCAGCGCGCCGAGCGCGCTGGCCGCCTGCCCATAATCGTCGCGCACGCCGTCGCGCGAGCCGCAGTACACACAGATGCTCGCGATCCGGCTCATGCCGCAACCCTGACGCATTGTGCTGCGCTAGTGACCGCCATCCCGGTCCTTGACGAAGGTCTCGTCGATTTCGCCCGAGAAGAACTGCTTGCCATAGATGAGCAGGCACAGACCTATGCCGATACCGAACGCCCACGCTGCACCCTGGGTGACGAGCACGCCGGCGGTCACGCCCGCGATGCCCAGGTCGCGCTGGCTGCGTGCTTCCATGATCCCGATGCGGACACTCACGTAACCCTGGATGAGCAGGGTGAGCGCCAATGCCACGCCCAGAATCGGCTGGATGACGGACACGATCGGCAACAGCAGCAGGCCGGTGTTCGTGCCCCAACGGAACGAGCCCGCCCCGCCGAAGATCGAATTCATCGCCTTGCGGCCTTCCTTGTAGCGCTCGACGATCACCACATGCATGGCCGCCCAGAGCGGGCCACACATGGCGACATCCGGACCCAGGACGCTCATGCTCGCGTTACGCGCGCCGAAGATCATGTGCGCGCGATCGGGGTTGTAGTCGATGTCCTCGTCCGGACGCGCGCCGTCGGCCTCGTCGAGCAGCGCCTTGGATTGGAGCACGTCGCCGAACAGCACGATATAGGTCGCCGCCACCATCGGTAGCGCTTGGATGAAGTACCAGACCGGCGGCAGGCCTACGCCGAACACGGTGTAGTCGCTCCACAGGGTTACGAAGTCCGGCTTGGAGAAGCCCCACTCCACGTTCGGCCACGGTGCTTCGCCGAACAGCGGCGCCACGACGATCGCCAGCGCAATGATCGGGAAGATACCCAGCTTGCCGATCAGCCCGAACACCGCGTTGCGCTGCTTGAGCACGTTGAAGCCCTGCGAAAAGATCAGCAGAAAGGCCAGGCCGACCGCGATGGAGATGGTGAACGGGAAGGTCCAGAACCGGCCGTCGTCGGCGAATACGGCATTCACCGCGGCCAGACCTGCACCCATGATGATGCCGGCCTTGAGGGCCGACGGCACCCAGTGCACCACGTGCTTGGCCAGTCCGGTCACGCCGAGACCGATCGACAACGCCCCGAGCATGAACTGGAAGGCAATCAGCGCATGCACGCGATCCACGCCCTCCGGGAAGCCTTCGCAATAGGCGATCAACAGCGGGATCGCCGGCGTGATCCAGCCCGGCACGACGGGGTCGCCGAGCAAGTGATGGGTCAGATAGAACAGGCCGTTGAGCATGACCACGGCCAGGGCGGCCTCGAACGGCATGCCCAGCAGGTCGGTCATCAACGGGATCGCAGCCAGGTCGACCGCGCACATCAACAAGCCCTGCAGGTAGTCCGGCCATTCAAAGCGGTAATGAAGGAACGGCAACCGGATCTTGAACGGCCCCGCGCCCCAGTAGGGCGACTCACCCGACGTACGATTTGCCCACTGCACCATCAACTCTCCCTGAATTTCGAGCCGCGTAAGATACGCATCGCGGGCCACCCCGTCACGCTCGCAATTCCCGTACCGCGTGCCGCTAACGTGCGATGATGCCGCGGGCGATCACCGTCGCCCATTGGCCGTCGCCCGCCGCGTTAACAATGCGTTGACGCCGGCGCGGGTAGCATCGCGGCAACGACGGCGCACCGTATTCGCGCGCCACGAGGAGAACGATTCGATGGATGTACCGGTCTGGATCTGGGGCAGCACGATTGCAGGCATTCTTGCCCTGTTGATCTTCGATTTTTATGCACACGTGCGCACACCGCACGCACCGTCGCTGAAAGAAGCCGGCGGCTGGTCGATTTTCTATGTGGTGCTCGCGATCATCTTTGGCATCGGCCTGTGGATGGTCTGGGGTCATGACCACGGCATCGAATACTTCGCCGGCTATATCACCGAAAAGAGCCTGTCGGTCGATAACCTGTTCGTGTTCGTGATCATCATGGGCTCGTTCAACGTGCCGGCCGAATATCAGCAGAAAGTGCTGCTCGTCGGCGTGGTGATCGCACTAATCCTGCGCACGATATTCATCGCACTCGGTGCGGCCGCGATCGAAAACTTCTCCTGGGTGTTCTACATTTTCGGATTGTTTCTGCTCTATACCGCCTGGAGTCTGGCGCGCACGAAGCACGACGAAGACGAGGAATACGAACCCAACATCATGGTGCGCCTGGCCCAGAAATATCTGCCGGCCACCGAAGACTACGACGGCACGCGGCTGACCACGATTCAGAATGGCAAGCGCCTGATCACGCCGATGCTGATCGTGATGATCGCCATCGGCGCCACCGATATCCTGTTCGCACTGGACTCGATCCCGGCGATCTACGGCCTCACCAAGGAGCCGTATATCGTATTCACGGCGAATGCCTTCGCCCTGCTGGGCCTGATCCAGCTGTACTTCCTGCTGGGCGGGCTGCTCGACCGGCTGGTTTACCTGTCTTTCGGGCTCGCGGTCATTCTCGGCTTTATCGGCATCAAGCTGATGATCCACGCCTTGCATACCAACGAACTGCCCTTCATTAACGGTGGCCAGGAAGTGCATCTGGTGCCCGAGATCCCGATCTGGCTATCGCTATCGGTCATCATCGGCATCCTGATCGTCACCACGGTCGCCAGCCTGATGAGCAGCAAACGGAGCTGACCGCGTGGCAGGCGCCTACACGCTCTACGGCACCGAGTTCTCGCTCTATACGGGCAAGGCTCGGGCGTATCTGCGCTACAAGGGCATTCCCTTTCGCGAGAAGCTGTCGACGCTGGGTGTCTACAAGCGGGTGATCAAGCCGCGTACCGGGGTGCATTTCATCCCGGTACTCGAGTCGCCCGACGGCGAGTTCGTTCAGGATACGACCGACATCATCGACTTCTGCGAGGCGCGTTTTCGCGCCCGCGGCGTCTACCCGGCCACGCCCTGTCAGCGCATCGTCGCGCGTCTGCTCGAGCTTTATGCCGACGAATGGCTGTTGATCCCGGCGATGCACTATCGCTGGAACTTTCCGGAACAGAACGAAGCGTTTCTCATGGGCGAGTTCGGGCGTGTGGTGCTGCCGCACGCGCCGGCCTTCATTCGCCGCCGTGTCGCCCGCCGCAATGCCGGCCGGTTCGCCGGCATGCTGCCGACATTGGGCATCGACGAACACACGGCCCCGGCGATCGAAGCCTCCTGGCAGGCTACGCTCGATGATCTGCAAGCGCATTTCTCGACCCATCGCTACGTGCTCGGCGAGCGCCCCAGCCTGGCCGACTTCGGTCTGATCGCCCCGCTTTATGCGCATCTCTACCGCGACCCGGCCCCCGGCGCGCTCATGCGCGAACGCGCACCCGCCGTCGCGGCCTGGGTGGAGCGCATGTTCGTGGATACGCCGGCAGTGGGCGACTGGCCTGCAGACGACCACGTACCGGAAACGCTGCTACCGATCCTCCGGCGCCAGTTCGACGAGCAATTTCCGGTGCTGCGCGATACCGTCGCCGCGGTCGAACAGCGGATCACCAAACATCCGGAGGAACGCCTGCCACGCGGGCTCGGCGAACACACGTTCCGCCTCGGCGAGGCCACGGGCACACGTGCACTCATGGCCTATCCGCAATGGATGCTCCAGCGCGTACTCGACGATTACGCGCAGTTGGCAGCTACCGAGCGTTCACCGGTCGATCAGCTGCTCGCGCGTTGCGGCGGCGACACGGCGCTGCAGATGACGATCCCCAAGCGAATCGAGCGGCGCAATAATCGGCTCTGGCCAGTCGCGGACTGATTCGCAGGCATAAAAAAGCGGGCCGAGGCATCGCCCCGGCCCGCTGATCGCTCTGCTGATCCCTATGGGACAGCGGCAGTCGGACAGGCCGCCACACCCGGCCGCGTTGCAGTCGTGAACTGACAGCCGTAGTTCTCGTCCGCCACCACGCTGGCCGTGGTCACATCGTCGCCTTCCGGCTTGGTGCCATTCTGCTCCCAAGCAATCATGGCGTCGAAAGCGCTGACCAGTTCGGCGGCTTCGAAGCTGCAATGCGGCGAGGAGCGAATCGCCCGCTGCACCAGCCACTGATCGCTACCATTGGCTTCGGCACGTTCGCGATAGATCTGTTCGTGCACGAACGGGACATACAGATCACCCAGGTTGTGCAGGCTCACCACCGGCACACTGAACTCGCCGTTTACCTGCGGAATCCAGCGCACACCGTCGCCGCGGAGCGGATTGGCGGCTGGATCGGCCATAACGCGGAACATGGACTCGTTGAAAGCCGTTTCTTCAGCCGTGCTGCTGTCCGGGTCACCATCCAGATTGTAGGTCACGCCATCGTTTCCACTGAGATTGCGCAGGAGAATGCCGTTGACCGTACCGTCACGTCCGCCCGTACCCATGACCACGTTGTAATAGCCACCGCGAAACCCCTGCTCGAATGTCGGACGATCGCCGCCGCTCAGGGTGCGCACGATGTTTTCCAGCTGCAGGCCCGCGTCCGTCGGTACGCCCTGGGCCGTAAAGCTGGGATTCGTGGTCCAGAGGACGTTGTCGATGGCGGTCTGGTCGAAGTCGGTCGCCGGATAGCTCGTCGGGCCCATGTCGGCAACGTGCTGGGCTGCGAAAGTGAAGTTCAACAGATAGTCGAACTCGTAGGTGCCGCCGACCACGCCACAGCGCGGTACCGCACCGGCATAGGTCACCTTGTTGGCCGCTGTGGCCTGCGTCTCTGACTCGATCGCGGCGGCTGCAACATGCCCACCCATGGAATCGCCGGTGATATAGATCTTCGACGGCGCCGTGAGCGTGCGGCCGTTCTCTGCCGCGATATCGACAAACGCATTGGCCAGCGCATTGGTGTCTTCGATGCCGGTACGCACGTCGTAGAAGTTGGTGCTATAGCTCGACGCGGCCCAGGCGTAGCCTTGGCTTATGTAATAGCTACGCAGTGACGGACTGCTTACCGTCAGCTCGGGGCCTTCGCCCCGGTAGCCATGGGCATACATGACAAGCATGCCGTTCCAGTTGCCTTCTGCCGGCACTTCGACGCGATAACCCGCGCCGTTGTCCGCAATTCCTGTCCAGCGATCAGTCTCGACGCCGTCGAGCGCCTCGAAGGCTAGCGAGTCTTCATTGACAGCAAAGTCACGCGTGTCCTGTACTCGCGTCTGTTGTTCGCCATCATCGCCATTATCCACGTCATCGCTGCCCCCACTATCGGAGCAACCGACTACCAGGGCGCCCGCCATCGCGAGCGCCAGGACTTTCGTCCAGCGTAGATCCGTCATGTATATCCCCTCCTGCGTCACCGCCGTCTCTGTTGTGGACGATTCAGGTGCGCGTGTTGATTACGTTTGTCGTGTTGTATGCCGCCGAATCGAATAACGAAACTCGATTTCACCGACACGACGAGTAATCCACCGGCGTCGTGAATTAGTCAAGCATTGGAATAAATCAAAGCGAGAAAGCCACGCCAAGGGGGATACGCGCGACGCGCCGCACTACCGGATTTAACTTAATCGCTCAGCAGCTTGCAGCCGCTCAGGGAAGGAACGCTCTCGCTACCAGCGTTCTCGGCGCACTGCACCGGATGGTCGCAATGCTGCACTGCGATCGCGCAAGGGCAGCATTGGAAATGCTCGCCGGGGCATACACGCCCCGACGGCCCAACCCGCTATTCAGCTCACGCGCCGTCGCGAAAGAACGCGCTGGTGCCACGCGCCCGGGCGGCACTTTCGAGCTTTTCCAGCGCCAGCACATAGGCGGCTGTGCGGTAATCGATATCCAACGCGTTCGCTCGCTCGGCCACGCGCTGCGTCGCATCGACCATGCGTGATTCGAGCCGTTCAGCCACGGTCTCGGCGTCCCAGTACCAGGCCTGTCGGTTCTGAACCCACTCGAAATAGCTCACCGTCACGCCGCCGGCATTGGCGAGGATATCGGGCAGCACCTGCACACCGTTGTTGACCAATGTAGCGTCCGCCTCGCTGGCGACCGGGCCGTTGGCGATCTCGACGATCACGCGGGCCCTGACATCCGCGGAATTCTCGGCCGTGATCACGCTTTCGAGCGCAGCGGGCGCCAGCACATCGACGTCGAGCGCGATCACTTCTTCATTGGAGAGCTTTTCGCCCTGCGCGTCGGTAACCGAACCCTCGGATTGCTTGGCCTTTGCGACGGCATCGAGATCAAGCCCGTTTGCGTCATAGATACCGCCCCGTGAATCGCTGACCGCGACCACGCTATAGCCGGCATCGGCACAAAGCCGCGCGAACTGCTGGCCGGCATTGCCGAAGCCTTGAACGGCAACGGTCGCGCCCTGGGCCTTGCGGCCCCAGCGCTGCATCATCGTCTGCAGGGCATGGAAGGCGCCATCACCGGTCGCGGTGGTCCGCCCGAGCGATCCGCCCATCTCGACCGGTTTGCCCGTGATCACGGCACGTTCTTCGGCGCGGTTGATGATGCGGTACTGGTCCATCATCCAGCCCATCACCCGCGGATTGGTGTTCACATCCGGCGCGGGGATGTCGGTGTCGGGGCCAATGAAATCGGCGACCTTGTCGATATAAGCGCGCGAAAGACGCTCCATTTCGGCAGGCGACAGCTGCTTCGGGTCGATGGAGATGCCGCCCTTGCCGCCGCCGAACGGCAGGTTGAGCACCGCGCACTTCATCGTCATCCAAAAGGCGAGTGTCGAAACCTCATCGGCATTCACGTCGGGATGAAAACGAATACCGCCCTTGGACGGGCCGAGGGTGTTGTCGTAGCGCACCCGATAGCCCGGATAGAGCTTCATCGCACCGTCGTCGTGGCGCAGCGGCACGGAAACCTTGAGCGCGGTGTCCGGCTGGGCCAGCTGCTGGGCGATATCGTCGGAAATCGTAGTGTGTTCGAGCGCGGCCTCGATACGCGAACTCGCGCCGTCGAAAAGACTGGGCATAGCTGTCTATTGTTTAGCTGATACCGAGTAACTGCCTGTATTACGCGAACTATTCAAGACCAGAGACTCGGCGCCGCAGACAAACCCCACTGAAATCAGCACATTGTCATATGGCCTGCGCTAATATCTGCGCTGCACACTCATATCGGGAAGACGAACAATGAATACGCGGGTCATGGATCACGCCTATGGCTACGGCCTGGTCAGCCGCTTTTTCCATTGGGCGATGGTGCTACTGCTGTTGTGGCAAATCATCTCGGCGGCACTGCACTATTTTCTCGACGACACGCCGATCACCGATTTCTTCTTCGGTTACCACTTCTCGAACGGGGTTCTGCTGCTCTGCCTGGCCGTTCTGCGTGGTATCTGGGGATTCCTGAACATATCGCGGCGCCCGTCCCACAAGGGCGGACTCGATCGCCTCGCGGCGCTCGGGCATGTCGCCATGTACGGCCTGCTGATTGCCGTACCGGTCATTGCACTCATCCGCGCCTATGGCAGTACGCGCCCCTTCTCTGCGCTGGGTATCGATATTTTCGCCGGCCAGCCCGAGAAGATCGAATGGATGTCGAACCTGGGCGGCGAGTGGCATGGCTTTCTCGGCTGGATACTTTTTGCGCTCATCGCCGGCCATATCGCGATGGCGTTCGTGCATACCTATGCCTGGAAGCAGCCGATGATCGCCCGCATGACCAAGGGCGACGAACGCATCTGAAAAAGCGTGCGCCGGCCCGATTCGCGCGGCCGGCGCGAAATACCGTGCGAGCACGCTAGAGTGCCGCCTTTCTCGCCTGTGGACTGATCTTGCTGGAACTGGCTCTGCTCTTCGTCGCCGCGCTCGCGGCTGGTGCCATCAACGCGCTGGCCGGTGGCGGCAGCTTCATCACCCTGCCGGCCCTGCTGTTCCATGGCCTGCCACCGACGGTCGCGAACGCGACTAGCGCGATGGCCGTGCTGCCGGGCTATGCGACCACGCTGTTTCGTTTTCGCAAGGACGTGGAACCACCGGCCTCGTTATCGCTGATTGCGATGGTCGCCATCGCCGCCGCCGGCGGCGTGAGTGGCGCCGCACTGCTACTGGTGACCGGCGACCGCGCCTTCTCTGCGATCGTACCGTGGCTGATGCTGGCCGCCACCGCGATTTTTGCCGCCGCGCCGTGGATCAAGAGCGCACTCGCGGCACGCGAGGCGACCACGCCCGTCGCAGCCATCGCGCTCTACCTGGCCTGCACATACGGCGGTTATTTCAACGGCGGCGTCGGCATCATCGTCATCGCGCTGCTCGGACTGCTCGGCCAGAGCCGGCTGCTGACCTCGGTGGCGATGAAGGCGGTGATGTCGGCCACGCTGACCACGATATCGGTCACCGTCTATGCGCTGTTCGGGCTGATCGACTGGCCGATCGCGCTGCTGATGGCCAGCGGCGCGATGCTCGGCGGCTGGCTCGGCGCGTCTTTCGGTTATCGCATCGCGCCGAAATGGCATCGCATCGGCATTGTGGTAATCGGGCTGGCAATGACAGCACTGATGTTCATCCGCGGCTAGCGCGCACGGCGCGTCTTTGTCTAGGCTGGCGGCAAACCTCCAGACCTGTTTTTCGATATGGACAAGATCATGCTCGTCACCGGCGGCAGCCGGGGCATCGGTGCGGCCACCTGCCTGATGGCCGCCAAGCACGGCTATGCCGTGGCGGTGAACTATCACAGCAACCGCGAGGCGGCCGACGCCGTCGTCGACGCAATCGAGAAAGACGGCGGCAAGGCGCTCGCCATCCAGGCCGATGTGGCCGACGAACAGGACGTCGTGCGCCTGTTCGCTACCGTGGACGACGAACTCGGACGCATCACAGCCCTCGTGAACAACGCCGGTATTGTCGACCAGCCGTCCAAGGTGGCCGACATGTCGGCCGAGCGCGTGGCCCGGATGATGAGCGTGAACGTGGTCGGCCCGTTCCTGTGCGCGCGCGAAGCGATTCGGCGCATGGGCACCACCTACGGCGGCCCGGGCGGCGTGATCGTCAACGTGTCGTCGGCGGCCAGCCATGCTGCTGGCAGCGGCGGCGCGAACACGTATATCGACTACGGCGCCTCCAAGGGCGCGATCGACACATTCACTGAGGGCCTCGCGAAGGAAGTCGCGCCCGAGCAGATCCGCGTGAGCGCGGTACGCCCCGGCGTGGTGGATACCGAAATCCATGCCAGCGGCGGCCTGCCTGACAAGCCGGAGAAGGCCAAGTCGGTGATTCCGCTGGGCCGCGTCGGCCAGCCCGAAGACATCGCCGAGGCGATCCTCTATCTGGCCGAAGCCCAGTTCACGAGCGGGGCATTTCTCGACGTGGACGGCGGCATCTAGAACCGCTGCCCTGCGCCGGCACGCCCGCGGGTGTCGGCGTTATTTCGGCCGCGGCTTGCGCCAGAAGCGTATCCGCGGCAGATCCTCGTGTATCTCCTCGGTCTGGCCAGCGATGCTTTCGATCTGGCCACCGAGGGCTTCGAGGAAGAACGCGATCCGGAACACGGTGAGCACGAACTCCAGCAAAACCCGGATCGTCACGATCAGGGCCAGAAACATCGCCGGCCCGAGCAGGCACAGCCAGACCAGCCCACTCGTCAACGACTGCTGGAACGCCCAGAAGATTACATAGACCGTCGCCAGGCCGGACAGCAGCTGCCCGAGCGTATAGATCGTGGGCACCATCTGGGTGGTGATCACGCTCGTAAACTGACGATCGAACAGGCCGGCGAGCAGGCTGCCGCCGTCGTGTCGCATCTCGTGTAGTCGCTTCATGTTTACAGTTCCTTCTTGCAAGGCGCATGGCCCGCACAGCGAAAACGCCCAAGCCTGCCGTGCCTTGCGGTGAACGACCCATGAATGTCCGCGTGGCAAGCCGACCGGAAGCAGAGCTCAGTCCCAGCGGACCCCCGCAGCATGGGGCTTCGCACGTTTCGAGCATTTTTAGCGTAATTTTGCCGCAGCGCAACATAACAAACGACCGAACGCGCACCGGGACTGCACCGCGAACGATCCGCTAGACTGGCCGGCCTGCCCTTCGGGGCACCCGTTTCGATTCAGGAGCCTTTCATGCCGCGCCTTGCCCGGTTTGCTCTTCACGGCCTCGCGCTGTCATCCCTGCTGCTTGCAGCCCTGCCCGTACTGGCCCAGCCGTGGCCGGCGCCGATCCGCAGCATCGAGGAAAAAGGCGTCACCATCGTCAAGCAGTTCAAGGGCCCGGGCGGGCTCACGGGCTTTGCTGCCCGCGCCGGCAACCGGCCGCTGGCGCTCTATCTCACCCCGGACGGCAAGCACGTGATCGTCGGCACCATGCTCGACGCCGAAGGCAACAACGTCACCAAGCCGGTACTCGACGAAGCAATCCAGAAGCCGGACCTGCAAAGCGCCTGGCCGACGCTGGAAGACTCGAACTGGGTCGCCGACGGCGACGACGACGCGCCGCGCAAGATCTATGTCTTCACCGACCCCAACTGCCCCTACTGCCACAAGTTCCACCAGGCGGCGCGGCCGTGGGTGGACGCCGGCAAGGTCCAGCTGCGCCATATCCCGGTCGGCATCCTCAAGCCGACCAGCACGGCCAAGTCGGCGGCCATTCTCGGCGCGGATGATCCGAGCAAGGCGCTCGCGAAGCACGAGGCCAACTACCGCCGCGGCGGTATCGAGCCGCTGGAGGACATCCCCTCAGAGCTGCGCCAGAAGGTCGCCAACAACAATATCCTGATGTCATCGCTGGGTATTCAGGGCACGCCGGGGCTGGTCTATCGCAACGACGCCGGCAAGATCGCGATCAAGCAGGGCATGCCGCAAGGCGCCCAGCGCGACGAGATTCTAGGGCCGAAATAGCCCCCAGTTTCCCGGCGCTTTTCAACGCTCCAGCCTATGGTCTATGCCTATGGCCATGCGGTACGCCTGATTCGCTATCATGTGCGTATTGCAATGATTCCTGCCGTCACGGCCGGCTCGATTGGCGTGGCGATAGGCCAACGTTGTCGCTAGCGCCTCGCTGCCGACTACCGGAGACCCCATGCGAATCGGACTGTTCGTCCCCTGTTTCATCGACGCCTTCTATCCCGGCGTGGGTATCGCGACCCTGGAACTGCTGGAACGCTTCGACTGCGATGTCGA
This sequence comes from Salinisphaera dokdonensis CL-ES53, assembly GCF_040361215.1. NCBI lineage: Bacteria > Pseudomonadati > Pseudomonadota > Gammaproteobacteria > Salinisphaerales > Salinisphaeraceae > Salinisphaera > Salinisphaera dokdonensis. The sequence goes on along the minus strand of NZ_APND01000002.1, from coordinate 697,521 downwards.
CTACCCTTTCGACCAGACCTGCTGTGGCCAGCCCATGGTCAACTCGGGCTGTCACGACGAAGCCAAGGCGACCGAAGCGCTATTCGTAAAGAACTTCGCCAAATATGACGTGATCGTGGCGCCATCCGGCAGTTGCGTGCATCAGGTACGCGACAACCTCACCGCCGTCGAGCAAACGCCGGAAGTGAAGCACGTTCGCGAGAACACGCTCGAACTCGTCGAGTTCCTGCACGATGTGCTCAAGGTCGATGCATTTCCCTGGGCGCGCTTCGAACATCGCGTGGGCTACCACGACTCCTGCAACACGCTGCGCAACCTCGGCCACGGCAAGCCGAGCGAATTGCACGGCGAATACTTCTCCAAACCGCGCGCGCTGCTCCAGAAAGTCGCCGGTATCGAACTGGTCGATATCGACCGGCCGGACGAATGCTGCGGCTTCGGCGGCACCTTCTCCGTAACCGAGCCGGAAGTCTCGGCCCAGATGGGCCGCGACAAGATCGCCGATCACGGCCGCAACGGCGCCGAATACATTGTCTCCGCAGACTCGTCCTGTCTGATGCACCAGGCCGGTTGCGGCGCACGCATCGGCGCGCCGATCCAGTTCAAGCACATCGCCGAGATCCTCAACGGGGCGAGCCAATGAGCACGAACCAGCCCGATCCTGCCGAGACCATCCAGAGCAAGACCGCCACCCGCGAGCCCCAGCCACGCCCGGCCAAGGCAGCCGACGGCAAACGCGTGGACCATGCGCGGTCCGCCAAACAGTTCCTCAACGCGCCGGAACACGCCAAGTCCCACGACACGCGGGTCTGGGCCATGCGCACCAAGCGCGACAAGCAAGCCCACACCATCGAGGAATGGGAAGAGCTGCGCGAGCTGGCCAGCCAGATCAAGACGCATACGCTCACCAACCTCGACAGCTATCTCGAAGAGTTCGAGGCCAACGCCAAGGCCAACGGCATACACGTGCACTGGGCGCGCGACGGCGCCGAGCACAACCGCATCGTCCACGACATCTTCGACGATCACGACGTGAAAAGCGTGATCAAGTCCAAGTCCATGCTCATGGAGGAATGCGGCTTCCGGCATTACATGGACAGCGTGGGCATCGAGATCGTCGAGACCGATCTCGGCGAGCGCATCCAGCAGCTCGACGGCGAAGACCCCAGCCATATCGTGGTGCCGCCGGTACACAAGATGCGCTCGGACGTGGCCAGTCTGTTTGCAGAGAAACTCGGCAGCGATCCCGATAACGACGACGCCCACTATCTGGCCGGCGCCCAGCGCGACGCCACCCGCCCGCTGATACTCGAAGCCGATGCCGGCATGACCGGCGCCAACTTCGCGGTCGCCGAAACCGGCGGCTTCGTCGTCTGCACCAACGAAGGCAACGCCGACCTGTCGGCCAACGTGCCCAACCTGCACGTCGCCAGCATCGGCATCGAGAAACTCGTCCCCAAGGCCGAGGATCTGGGTGTGTTCATCCGCCTGCTGTCGCGCTCCGCGCTCGGCTCGCCGATTACCCAGTACACCTCGCACTTCCGAGCGCCCAAGCAAGGCGGCGAGATGCATATCGTGCTGGTCGACAACGGCCGCTCCAAGCGCCTGGGCATGAAGCAGTTCTGGTCGTCGCTCAAATGCATTCGCTGCGGCGCCTGCATGAACACCTGCCCGGTTTATCGCCGTTCGGGCGGCCTGTCCTACGGCGCGACCTATGCCGGCCCGCTCGGCTTGATCCTGAACCCGAGCTTCGACGCGCACCGCTACTCCAACCTGCCGTTCGCAAGCACGTTGAACGGCAGCTGCACCAACGTCTGCCCGGTCAAGATCAATATCCATGAACAGATCTTCGGCTGGCGCCAGGTGCTCGCCGAGGAAGGACATCTGCCCTGGACCAAGAAGACCGCGCTCACTGCCGCCGGCAAGGTGCTGGCCAGCCCCAAGGGCTATCGCGCCGCGATCAAGACCACGAACTCCGCACTCAAGCATTTGCCGCGCTGGGCGCTCTACAACCGTATGAACGCGTGGGGCGAGGGCCGCGAGATGCCCAGCCCGCCGGACAACGGCACCTTCCACGACTGGTACAAGCGCAACCGCCTGAACGGCCAGGCAAAGACGACAACCGCGGGTGACGGCAAATGAGCGCACGCGACGACATCCTCGGCGCCATCCGTGCCGGCAAGCCGGCGATGAACGCCCCCGCACCGGCCGTACCGAGCTACGACGAAAGCTACCCGCAGGAGCGCGACGGCCTCGCCGCTCTATTCGCCGAACGCCTGACCACCATGGGCGGCACTTGGCATGCGCCCACCGAGGGCCAGAACCTGGACGATGCCCTGCAGGAAGCGCTCGCCGACAAACTCGGCAAACCGTTCGAAGACGCCGTCATCGCCTCGAACGTGCCCGAAGTGGCCGGCAATCGCACCATCAGCGAAAACGACGACCCAACGACCGTGCACGACGTCGATATTGCCGTGCTGCGCGCGACCTTCGGCGTCGCCGAGACCGGCAGCGTCTGCTTTACCGAGAAAGAACTCACCGTCAACGCCGTCGCCTACCTGGCCCAACACCTCGTCGTTCTGCTCGACCCGGCCGAGATCGTCACCAACCTGCACCGTGCCTACCAACGCGACGATTTCGTGAACGCCCGCTATACCGTCTTTCACACCGGCCCCTCGGCCACGGCGGATATTGAAGGCGTGCTTGTACGCGGGGCGCAAGGGGTGCGGTCTTTGACCATAATCCCGACCGGGGGCTCATAGATCGAACCGCTCGATGGCCGCCATGATCTTGAATAGCTAGCTATTACTTAGGTGTTCGCCGGCTCGTCGCAACCGCAATTACCGAAGAATCTTCAGCAGCTCCCTTGCCGAACTGACGAAATATGCCCCGAATCTGAGGCGACATGCATAGTTTCAGCCTGAGTTGGAACACATCGCGCGTAACGTGCATAGAAATCGCCGAAAACTATACATATCCCCAATCGCGCCGTATCGCGCACCTAAGAGGATAAAGTTATATGCCCCCGAATTCTTGGATGGTACGCGCCGGCAGCGGCGGGCTCGTGGCCGATGATTTCGTAGAAAAGGGCCTAGTCGGCATCGGGTGGGGCGACATAGGCACCTTAGACGAATACGACAAAAAATCGGCGATCGAATCAGCCATTCGCGAAGAGTATCCAGACTGGCCAACCGGGCGCCATAGATCTTCGTCCAGTCAGCTCCAGAGATTCCGCCTCGGTCTAAGCGTGGGCGACCGAGTCGTGACTTACGACTCCAGCCGCCGTATCTATCACGTAGGTACGGTCGAAAGCGACTATCTCCATAGACCTGACTTATTGCCCGAATATCCAAACGTCCGAAAGGTTGCCTGGGTCGGCGTGGTCGAACGGGACAAACTCTCCGTTGCAACGCGAAACACCCTCGGCTCGACGCTCACGCTTTTCCGCTTGTCTGAGTCCGCAGCCGATGAAATCGAACGTGCGCTCGCCGGCCAAGCGGCGACACCTGAAAACGACGAAGAGGATGCGGACAAAGACGAGAATACGATTCTCGCCGACTCCAAATCACGCGCTATCGAATTCATCAAGGACCGCGTGAATCGCCTGGATGCCAACGAGATGGAACAGCTCGTCGCCGGCCTGCTCCGCGCGATGGGCTATAAAACGCGAGTATCGCCCACTGGGGCGGACCGCGGCATTGACGTCATGGCCTCACCCGATGGCTTTGGCTTCGAATCGCCTCGCATCGTTGTTGAGGTGAAACATCGCTCCAGCACCGCCATGGGTGCACAGGAACTACGGACATTCCTCGGCGGCCGACACGACAACGACAAGGGCTTGTACGTCAGCACCGGCGGCTTCACCAAAGACGCCCGCTACGAAGCGGACAGAGCCAAGATCCCGCTCATGCTCATGGATCTCGACGAACTCGTCAGCGCCTTGCTTGAGTATTACGAAAACGCCGATGCCAAGACCCGGACGCTGCTGCCGCTCGAGAAGACGTACTGGCCAGCCTGGGCTGATTAGCTTTGGTCTCAGCCTTTTGGCCCATCGCACTGCAAGCGCCAAGTTACTAAACTGCTTGGCGAATTTAGCTAACTCATGCCGGCACCGCATTCATTCATGCGGCCGGCTATTTGCGCCTTAGACGAAGGGGAACGCGATTGAACGTTCAAGCGCACGAACAACTCAAAAGCGCAATTTGGGAAATCGCCAATCGGCTACGTGGCCCGTACCGGCCGCCGCAGTATCGGCTAGTCATGCTCCCGATGGTGGTGTTGCGTCGGCTCGACTGCGTTGTCGAAGAACGCAAAGACTACGTCCTCGACGAATACGAAAAACTAAAAGCTCAGAATTACGATAGCGACACGCTGGTCAAACTGCTCGGACGCGCGGCCGATCCAGAACGTAAGCAAGCGCTCTACAACATCAGTCCGTTTACCTTTGACAAGCTCCTAGGCGACCCGGACAACATCGCGCCGAACCTCGTCGCCTATATCAACGGCTTTTCGCCGATCGCACGCAGTATCTTCGAGCAGTTCGGCTTTACCGAGCAGATCGAGAAGCTGGACTCCAGCAATCGCCTGTTCACGATCGTGAAGGAAATGGCGACACTCGATCTGCACCCGGACCGGATCGACAGCCTCCAGATGGGCTATCTGTTCGAGCATCTGGTGATGCGGTTCAACGAGCAGGCCAACGAAGAGGCCGGCGACCACTTCACCCCGCGCGAAGTGATTCGCCTCATGGCCAATCTCGTCTACACCGGCGAACAGGACGTCTATACGCCCGGTATCTATCGCACCATTTACGACCCGGCCTGCGGTACCGGCGGCATGCTGTCGGAATCCGAGAAGTTCATCTACGCCCAGAACGAAGACGCCAACCTCGCCCTCTTCGGCCAGGAGTACAACCCTGAATCGTGGGCGATATGCTGTGCCGATATGCTCATCAAGGACGAGGAAACGAGCAATATCGTCCTGGGCGATACGCTCGGCGACGGTAAAACGAAGGACGGCTTCGAAGGCGAACAGTTCCACTACATGCTCGCCAATCCGCCGTTCGGCGTGGAGTGGAAAGACCAAAAGAGCGGCGTGGAGCGCGAGCACAAGACAAATGGGTTCAACGGTCGCTTTGGCGCCGGCCTGCCCCCGATCAACGATGGTTCGCTGTTGTTCTTACAGCACATGATCTCGAAGATGCACGCCGCGCCGAATGACGGCGGCGAAGGCTCGCGCATCGCGGTCGTATTCAACGGCTCGCCGTTATTTTCCGGCGATGCCGGTTCTGGGCCGTCGAACATTCGCCGATGGATCATCGAAAACGACTGGCTGGATGCCATCGTCGCCCTGCCCGATCAGCTGTTCTACAACACCGGTATCTATACCTATATCTGGCTCGTCTCCAATCGCAAGCCGGAAGAACGCCGTGGCCAGGTACAGCTCATCGACGGCACACGCTTTTCCCAGCGCATGAAGAAAAGCCTGAACAACAAGCGCCACGAAATCGGCGACGGCCAGATCAACGACCTCACGCGGATCTACGGCCGCTATCAGGACGGCGAAACGGCCGACGTCGTCATCGGCGGCGAAACCGAAAACCGCGTCGTCTCGCGGATATTCAAGAACCACGAGTTCGGCTTTCTAAAGGTCACCGTCGAACGGCCCTTGCGAATGAACTTCGAAGCCACGCCCGAACGCATCGCCCGACTCGACGACCAGACCGCCTTCGCCAACCTGGCGCAATCCAAGAAACGCAAGGATAAAGACGCCGCGGCCAAGGAGATCGCCGCCGGTGAAGCATTGCAGGCCGATATCCGTGCCCTCCTTGCCGGCCTAGAGGCGAAGGGGCGATATATGGATCGCGCGGCATTCGAGCACGACCTGAAACAGGCAGCGCAACAACCCGACGTGAAACTAGCCGCCCCGCTCAAGAAAGCGATCTTCAACGCGCTCGGCGAACGCGATCCGGACGCCGAAATCTGCTACGACGGCAAGGGACGTCCGGAGCCGGATAGCGAACTCCGGGATACCGAAAACATTCCGCTGCCAGATAACACGACGCTACCGTTGCCGATGGGCTTCGGCCCGGACAAGCCGAATGATGAGCTGGTCGCGGCCTTTAGGGACGATATCGACGCCTACATGGCGCGCGAAGTCTTGCCGCACGTACCGGACGCCTGGGTGGACTACGGGAAAACGAAGGTCGGTTACGAGATTCCGATCAACCGGCATTTCTACGTCTACAAACCGCCGCGCGAGGTAAAGGCCATAGAGGCCGATATAACAGCGCTGGAAGGTGAGATTGCAGACTTACTAAAAGAGCTGGCGACATGACAGCGATACCGTCCGTTGTCCAGCTCGCATATGGCGACCTACCCGAAGGTTGGGATATACAAAAGCTAAAGTTTTTCGCCACTATCCGAACAAGCAATGTCGATAAAACGGTTTCCGACGACGAAATCCCGGTAGAGCTCTGCAACTACACCGACGTTTATTACAACGACCGAATCGTTCCTAGCATGGAGTTCATGCGAGGCTCCGCTACTGCCGCGGAGATTCGAAAATTTCGACTCCAATTCGGCCAAGTTATCATCACTAAAGATAGCGAAGGTTGGGACGACATCGGCATCCCTGCACTCGTTACCGAAGACATGCCAGGCGTCTTGTGTGGCTATCATTTAGCGATCTTTGATCCGACCAACAAGCTAGACGGTAATTACCTTTCGTGGCTATGCCGCTCAGCGCCACTGAATAATCAGTTTAAAACCGCGGCGAACGGAGTCACCCGCTTCGGGCTCGGACAGCATGCAATGAAGAACGCTTACATTGCGCTACCTCCTATAAAAACCCAGCGAAGGATCGCTGCTTTTCTCGACGAAAAGACTGCACGAATCGACGCGCTAATCGAAAAGAAGCGCGCGCTTCTGGATCGGCTGGCCGAAAAACGCCAAGCGCTTATTACACAAACAGTTACTAAAGGCCTCGACGCCGGCGTACAAATGAAACCTTCCGGACTAAATTGGCTTGGCGAAATCCCGGAACATTGGAACGTGCGGCGACTCCGTTTCTTCATGGCATGTAGAACTATCAACGGTCTGTACAAGCCAAAGGAGCAGTTCGACAATTCCGGCGTCCCATTCATACAGATGGGCGAAGCATTCCGAAGTGAGAGCTTTCAAGGTGGCACCGAAGATAGAGTTCTAGCTACCGAAGACGAGGTGAAGCAGTGGGGACTGCATGAAGGCGATTTCCTGATAGCTCGCCGATCACTAGTTTTCGACGGCTCGGGAAAATCTGTAAGAATCGAGAGCATATCCGAGCCACATCTTTTCGAAAGCTCTATGATCCGTTTAAGAATCAAAAATCCCGAAAAATATTCTAGATTCCTTTCTTACTACTTTCAGTCTCAAGTGGGCAGAGCTTTTTTCTTGGCTATTACGAAGCAAGTAACGATCAGCGGAATAGATAGCCAACAGCTTAAGAATATTCCGACTCTGTTGCCGCCGGCAAAAGAAGCCCACGATATCAGCAATTTTCTAATGGACGCAGAGCGCCGCTTCGGAGAGATAGTGCAACGAATCGAAACATCGGTAGTTCGTCTTAAAGAATATCGGAGTGCGCTGATTACGACTGTTGTAAACGGTGAATCGTTGCCTAATTAGTGATCAAGAGTCTCGCGTGCACTTAATTTACTTTGACGAAAACAAGTACAGCGAAGCCAATCCGTTCTTCACGATTGGCGGCGTGCTCGTGCCCGAGGCAAAGGTGCTGGAGCTGGACGAAACGCTGACCAAGATTCAGTCGAATTTCTTTGGCGGCAGCCAGCTCACTACGGCGAACGAGTTCCATGGCAAGGAGATGTTCCACGGCAAAGGCCCGTTCAAGGGCCGCAAGCTGGCGGAACGCGTTCAGCTATTCGATTATCTGGCCACGTTTCTCGTGGATAACGCGATCCCGATCCGGTTGATCCATATCGACGTGAATCGTCATCGTGGGAAATATACGCATCCCGAGCCGGAATATCGGTTGGGGCTGATGCTTTTTCTGGAGCGCGCCTGCGACTATCTGGATTCGGTCGACGATCTCGGTATCGCATTCGGCGATTACGAGCAGGACGAAGTCGCTCGCTCAGTGGTCGACTTCTCCGAGTACAAAACCTCGGGCAAGACGCCGATGCACTACGGCCGCCCGCTGGGGCGACTCGTGGATACGGTGTACTTCACACAATCCCACCACAGCCGGTTTCTGCAGCTGGCCGATGTGGTGGTGTATATGGCGGGGCGTTATCTCCACCAGGCCGAGGCGCCGGAAAAATGGCACGATGCCAAGGTCTGGGAGATATGGGAAAAGATAAAGGCCAGTGCGGATATGCATATCCAGCACTGGCCTTAATGTTCGGAACGACTAGACCGCGTGGGTTAGGCCGCTTTTGGGAACGGCCCTCTAGTCGCTGATTAAAAATATAAGGCGCAGGCGCGTCAGAATCAAGCCGATCGACAGGGGACAGCGATGCCGGCACATACCGAACACGACTTCGAAACGGCGATTGAGGCCGGGCTGATCGACCGCGGCGGCTACGAAAAACGCGATCCAAGCGCCTACGACGAAGCGATGGCGCTGTTTCCCGATGATGCCATCGCCTTTATTCAGGCATCCCAACCCAAGCGCTGGGAACAACTCGAAACCCTGCTCGCGGACAAGACCGCGGCGACGGTGCTGGACAGCTTGACCAAAGAGCTCGCGCTCAAGGGCTCTTTGCATGTGCTACGCCATGGGTTCAAGTGTTACGGCAAGCTGCTGCGGCTGGCATATTTCAAGCCGAACTCGGGCATGAACCCGGAGTCGGCGGCGCGCTATCGGCAGAACCGTTTGACGATCACGCGCCAGGTCGCGTTTACATCGGCCCTGAAACGGCCAGATGGTAAGCATCGGCGCTGCATCATCGACGTCACGCTGGCCGTGAACGGCCTGCCGGTTGTGACCGCCGAGCTGAAGAACCCACAGACCGGGCAACGTGCAGCCGATGCCATCCGGCAGTACGAACGGGATCGTGACCCGCGCGATCTGTTGTTTAGTTTCAAACAGCGCGCGCTCGTGCATTTCGCCGTGGACCCGGACGAAGTCTGGATGACGACGCGGCTCAAAGGCGATGACACGTTCTTCTTGCCCTTCAACCGCGGGGTGAACCACGGTGCGGGCAATCCGCCGGTCGCCAATAACTGGAAAACCCATTATCTGTGGGACGAAGTGCTACGCGCCGAGAGCCTTATGGATATTCTCCAGCGATTTATCCATCTGGAAGTGGCCGAGCACAAGACGCCGGCGGGCCGGGGCATACGCACGGTACGTAAAGAAACGATGATCTTCCCGCGCTATCACCAGCTCGATGCGGTGCGTCAACTCGTCCGCCATGCGCAGGCCCACGGTTCCGGCCATAACTATCTGGTGCAGCATTCAGCCGGCTCGGGTAAATCCAATTCCATCGCCTGGCTCGCCCATCGACTAGCCAGCCTGCACGACGCGACCGACGCCAAGGTGTTTCATTCGGTGATCGTGGTGACAGATCGCCGCGTGCTCGATGCACAACTGCAGGACACGATCTATCAGTTCGAGCATAAGACGGGCGTGGTCGAAAAGATCGATGAAGACACCCAGCAACTTGCGCGCGCTTTGTCGCAGGGCACGCCGATCGTCATTACGACCATTCAGAAATTCCCGTTCATCGCGCAGGCGCTCGAAAAGCTGGATGAAAAAGGCGAAGGCCTTCGGATCGATACGGCCAACAAACGCTTCGCGGTGATCGTTGACGAGGCGCATTCCTCACAAAGCGGGGAAACGGCCGGCGCACTGCGCGGCATGCTGAACAAGGCCGGCATCGAATCAAGCATCGCGGCACAGTTATCCGATGAGGAAGACGACGAGTTATCGGATGATGCCAAGGCTAATCTGCTGCGTGATGCGGCGCGGCGCAAGCGTCAACCCAACCTCAGCTTTTTCGCGTTCACGGCCACACCCAAATTCAAAACCAAAGCGCTGTTCGACGAGCCCGGACCGAACGGCACCTCGCCCTTCCATGAATATTCGATGCGCCAGGCCATCGAAGAGCGCTTCATCATGGACGTGTTGGCGAACTACACGACCTATAAGCGATTTTACGGCCTCGTAAAACAGGCTGAGACGGACCCGGAGGTGCCACGCAAGAAAGCGGCGAAGGCACTTTCGCGCTATATGGAGCTGCACCCGGTCAATATCGATCAGGTGGTATCCGTGATCGTTGAGCATTTTCGGCTGAACGTCATGCACGAGATTGGCGGCCGTGCGCGTGCCATGGTCGTGACCGGCTCACGCTTGGCGGCCGTGAAGTACAAGAAGGCATTCGACAAGTATGTGAAAGATCACGGTTATACAGGCATTCGCTCGCTGGTCGCCTTTTCCGGCACGGTGGATGACCCGGACTGGGACGCTTCGTATACCGAGGTGTCGATGAACGACGGGCTACCTGAGCGGGAGCTGCCCGAAGCATTCGAGCGCGACGATTACCGTGTGCTACTCGTTGCCGACAAATATCAGACCGGCTTCGATCAGCCACTGCTACAAACGATGTATGTGGTTAAACGCCTCGCCGGCGTGCAGGCCGTGCAGACGCTCTCGCGCCTCAACCGCATGGCGCCGGGCAAGGCACGCACGTTCGTCCTCGACTTCGTCAACGACGAAGCGGATATCTATCAGGCGTTCAAACCTTATTACGAGACCACGCCGGTCGAAGACAATGTCGACCCGCAGCGGCTCAGCGAGCTACAGCACGAGCTATTGCAGTGGGCCGTGTTTTCTCCGGAAGACGTCAGCGCTTTCGCGGCGATCTGGTACTTGCGCAAACGTGAACATAGCGGGCGCGAACATCAGCAGATGTCGAGCGTTCTCGACCGCGTCGTTGCTCGCTTCAACGAGCTGAGCGAGGAGGAGCAATCCCGCTTTCGCGGCCAGCTCACCGCCTTTCGTAATTTGTACTCTTTCCTATCGCAGATCATTCCCTACCAGGACAGCGAACTGGAAAAGTTCTATACGTTCGCCCGAAACCTGATGACAAAACTGCCGCTACCGGACGACGGCGCACCGTTTACGCTCGAAGACGACGTGGTCTTGCGCTATTACCGCATGCAACAGCTTACCGACGGGTCGATCGAGCTTGGAGAAGGCGAGCCTTATGCGCTCAAAGGCCCAACAGAGCTCGGCACCGCCGGCATCAAAGATCAAGAGGTACCGTTGTCGACCCTCGTCGAAAAACTCAACGAACGGTTCGGCACTAATTTCACCGAAGCGGACCAGTATTTCTTCGATCAGATTCGTGTCTCCGCCGAACAGGACGACAAAATCAGCGAAGCGGCAAAAGCCAATACGTGGCCTAATTTCAAATCGTATCTCGAACGCGTAATGGACGAACTGTTCATCGAACGCATGGAAGGCAATGAGGAAATCTTTTCGCGCGTAATGGGCGACCAATCGTTCCGTTCCGCCGCTCACGAACATTTAGCTGCCGAGATTTTCAATAACGTTCGCGGCAACGGCGATTAGCCAATTTTCAGTAAGGCCAAAGCGTCAAAAATAACGCCTCCACGTCGGCTCGCGACAAACCTACTCGAAAATTCTTCCGCTCTAACAATGAGGCGACACGCACCCACAGGCAGTGACCGCAGGTCCGCCTCGATCGCATGGGATGGCCTAATAAAGCAAACCGGCATTTCGTTTATTTAGCACGTTGCTAATTAAGCGGGCTTAATTTGTCGGCCAGCAGCGAAGGGATATACCGATATCGTTCGCTTGCGATCTAGACGCGCAAGCGTTCCATTAAAGGCTCGAAACGATAAAGATTTGTTGCTCATATCAGACAGCAAATGATCAACAACCGCTTTTGCCGATGACGCGTGAACAACAAACTCGTTTGTAATTTACAGAATGGAAGATATGAGCAACAGAACTGTCGACCTCTTCTGCCCCAACAAACCTGCGTAAGAGTCAGACGCTTTTAAAGCGCAAGGCGTATCACCAAGTCATCTACTACGCACTTGGAAGACTCGAGACCAACATGCCGCAGCAACAACCCCAGAGTCAGTCCACGAATGTCCACCACCTACGCGTGGGCGATTTCGTCGTGACGACGATTCAGGACGCTTATTTGCAGGGCGGGTTCGGGCTGATCACAAATCTGGATAAATCCACCGTGCAGAACCTGCATGCAGCGAGCCAGCGGCCGACGCCGCCGAAGATCACGCTTAACTGTTATCTGGTGAATACGGGCGAAGAGCGGATTCTCATCGATACCGGGCTGGGTGGTCTGGTGGGCGATGAAGGTGCACGCCTCGACGCCGGGCTCGATGAGATGGGCCTCACGGTCGCGGATATCGACCGCGTGATTCTCACGCACAGCCATCCCGACCATCTGGGCGGGTTGATCGATGACGACGATAACCCCGTCTTTCCCCACGCCGAGATTTTCGTGCCGGTGGGCGAGCTGGAATTCTGGCGTGGGGCGGTGCCGGATGATACGAGCGACATGCTGCGTAATCAATTCGCCAATGCACAGCGCGTGTTCGATGCCTGCGAGACGAACCTGCGCGCGATCGATGACGATGCGATCCAGCCGGGCATCACGCGCATGCCCCTACCTGGCCACACGCCGGACCACAGCGGTTATCGCATCGAGTCGAACGGCGAGCGCCTGCTGATCGCGGCGGATATCGTGCATCTGCCGCAGATCCAGTTTCCGCGCCCGGACGCCCGCGTGATATTCGATACGGACCCGGAACAGGCGGTGCGCTCGCGCCAGGCGCTGTTCGCCGAAGTCGCGGCAACCGGCGAGATGATCGCCGGCCACCATATCGACTTCCCCGGCATCGGCCATGTCGTCTCCGACGGCGATGGCTATCGCTTTCTGCCGCATGTCTGGTCGCCGTTCGTCTGACGAGACCAGCGCGGGCGGGCGTCGTCAGTCGCTCGTCTTGCGAAAACGCTGCATCTGATCGAGCGTCGACTGGATGACCTTTGGTGACGGGCCGCCTTCACGCGGGCGGTAGTCGGCGTCGAGCGCCTCGACCGGGCCGAAGGGGTGGAAGGCGACGAAGCCGTCGTCCGTCATCGCGGCATGGCCGCGATACTTGGCCATTACCAGCGGCAGGCGATCCGCCTTTTTGAACAGATCGTGGCCAACGCTTGTGGCGCTGTAGGCGTTGTCCACGCCGAGCACATGGTCGAGCAGCGTGGGCGCGACGTCGAAACTACTGGTGAGATGATCGACCTGCTTGCCCGCCTCGTCGCGGCCGGGCCAGTGCACGATCATCGGCACCTTGGTCTGGTAGCGGCTGAAGTTGCCGTTGTGGCCCCAGTAGTTCTGATCGAGATCGTTGAATTCCTGACCGTGATCGCCGGTAACGACGACGATGGTGTTGTCCATCAGGCCCTGCGCCTCGAGTTCGTCGAGCGTCTCGCCGACCAGCCGGTCCACGAAATGCACGGAGTTGCGATAGAGGTTGTGCAGGCCGGTGGGGTCGGTGTCCTCATCGAGGGTGAGATAGTTCACGCTGTCCCAGCTGGGCTGGAAAGGACGCGGCGCGTCGTCCGGCAGATCGTAGGCATGCGGTGAGTCGTGGAAGACCATGCCGAAGAACGGTTTGTCGGATGCCGGATCGCGCTGTTTCAGGTAATCGATGAAATCACGGTTGGCGTCGATATCGCGCGTGGGCGAATCGTGGCCTTCGGACTCCATACGCAGATGCGACATGCCAGAGAAGATAGTGCGATGGAACTCCGGTGACGACAGTGGCGCACTGCGGAAGATGCCGAACTCGTAGCCGAGATCCAGCAGCCGGCTGACCAGCACCGGCCGCGTGTTGGTCTGCAACATGCTGTGCCAGTACGTGCCGGGGATGCCGTAGAACAGGCTGAACATGCCCATGCGCGTGGCGTTGCCGCCGCTGTAGTGGTTCATGAAGCGCTGGTTCTCATCCGCGAAGCGGGCGATGTTCGGTGTGATCTCGCCGTTCATGGCATCGAAACGCCAGGAATCGATGACGATGAAGACAATGTTCTTCTTGTCTGCCGGGGCCTCGGTGGCCAATTGTTCGCGCGGGTAATCAACCGAGCCCTCGAGCGCCTCGGCGCCGCCCCACGTCGAGTCCGCGACATCGAAGCCCTGTTCTTCCAGAAAGCCCTTAGCCGTCAACGGCTCGTAGCCTGGCAGCAGGCGCGTCTGGCGGGTGACCTCTCTTTGCCCGGTGGCATCCGCCCAGGCATGGAAAAGATTGGTGCTCAACAGCAGTACGACGCAGCCGGCCGCCGCGGCGAAACCGGCGATACGGCGTGGCCCTCGACGTATCACCAGAAAACGCCATACGGCCCAGGCCAGCGCCCAATGCGCGAGCGCGACCGCGAGACCCAACAGTCCGGCCTGCACTTTCATCATCGACGAGAATTCGAAGGTCTCGTCCGAAGCGCCCGAGAAGAACAGCGACACCAGCGCACCGTTGAGATGAAACCGGTACTGCTGGAAAACCAGCGTATCCACCAGCAGCAAGCAGGTCAGCGCGACGTTGATGAGCCAGGCCAGCGGTACGACGACTTGGCGCTGTGGCCATAGCAGCGCGAGCAGCATGACCGGCAACATCGGTATCAGTGCCACCGACAGAAAATGGGCCAGAAACATGGCCACGCCAAACACGCGGGCGACCAGCCCTGTCGACAGATCGCCGACGTCGAGATAACGCGCCGCTACAAGCGACAGCACGAGGGTATTGGCAATAACGAGCCAGGCGAGCCAGCGCAATAGCGCGCCGCGACCCGCTCCCGGCGTGATGGGATTGAGCATCAAGAGACGGATTTATAAGAAAAATGTGCTTGTGGGCTATATGACACACAGGATGCATAAGGTTCCCGTTTCCGACTCGATCGCGGCCGATCACGTCTCGACCACGATGTTAATCTTCACTCTACAGGTAACTCTTTAAAGGTCTCATCGATGCGTATCGGATTCATCGGCCTCGGCGCCATGGGCCAGCACATGGCGCACAACCTGATCGCGACAGGCTTCGACGTGACCGTCTGGAACCGCTCGTCCGACAAGCTCGCGCCACTCGTCGAGGCCGGCGCCACTCGTGCCGTACAGGCAGCCGATGCTGCGGCCTGCGATGTGCTGATCACCATGCTCGCCGACGACGACGCGTTGACCACGGTGGTCGACGCACATGACCTGATCGAAGCGATGCCGGAAAACGGCGTGCACGTGAACATGGCGACCTGCTCGATCGAGTGCGCCAGGCGCATGGCCGCGCGCCACGAGAACGCCGGCCGCCACTATGTCGCCGCGCCAGTGCTCGGCCGCCCGGATATCGCCAAGGCCGCCAAGCTGAATATCGTCGCGGCCGGCGATCACGACGCCATAGAGCGCGCCCGCCCGGCACTCGAGGCGATGGGCCAGAAAGTCTGGCCGGCGGGCGAGGCCGCCTACAAGGCCAACGCCATCAAGCTGGCGACCAATTTCATGCTCGTCTCGGCGGTGGAGGCCATGGGCGAAGCCACGAGCCTGACCTCGGCCTATGGCATCGAGCGCGCCGATTTCCTGGAAATCATCACCAACTCCGTGTTCGGCGCCCCGGCCTATCTCGGCTATTCCGGCGCGATGGCCAACCGCGAATACGACAACCCGGAAGGCTTCAAGCTCGCGCTCGGCGCCAAGGACATGGATCTGGCGCTTGCTGCATCGAAAGCGGAAAACGTACCGCTGCCGGTGGGTTCGACGGTGCGCGACCGCCTGAGCGAAGCGCTCGCAGCCGGCGACGGCGATCTCGACCTGGCCGCACTCGCTGAAGGCTCGCGCCGCGCCGCCCATCTGGACGACAACGACTGAATACCGCCCGATCGGCCGCAACGCAGCCGCGAATCGCGTCCCCGACCACAGCGTTGCCTTTATCATGGGTGTTCGAGGCACAAGGAGAAGGCCATGGATCCGAGCAAGACCAGTCCGCTATCGCGCCTGTTCGGCCGCTCGCCGTTCGGCGCCCTGACCGAGCACATCCGCGAAGTCGATCGCGGCACGGAGCTACTCGTCGAGTTTCTCGATGCCAGCCGCGCCAACGACTGGACGGCAGCCGGGGCGGTGCACGAGCGCATCTCCGAGTGCGAGCACAACGCCGACGATCTGAAGGACAAGATCCGGCTCAATCTGCCGAGCACGCTGTTTCTGCCGATCTCGCGCTCCGACCTGCTCGTGCTGATCGACGTGCAGGACAAGATCATCAACAAGGTAAAGGACATCTCCGGGCTGATGACCGGCCGCCGGATGCAGTTCCCGGACAGCCTTGACCAGTCGATCCGCGATTACCTGCAGATCTCGATCGAGGCCGTGCATCAGGCCCGCAAGGTACTCGAAGAGATCGATGAACTGCTGGACTCGGGTTTCGGGCGCAACGTCAGCGAGATGATCGCGGACATGGTCGTGGAACTCGGCCGGCTGGAAAAACGCGCCGACGAGGCGCAGGTCGGGATTCGCCGCGAGCTGCTGGCATTGGAGGCCGAGCTGCCGCCGCTGGAAGTGATATTCCTCTATCGCGTGATTCACTGGATCGGTCGCATATCCGACCGCGCGGAAGCCGTGGGCGCGCGCCTCCAGATCATGATGGCCCGTTGACACTTGCTTTGCGCTACCCTGCGCACGCAGCGACACCTCGGGAGAGCCGCCATCGTTAAAACCAAACGCCGCGCTGCCGCCGTTGTAACCGGCGTGAGCCGGCCCACTCTGGGCGATCTCTTCAACGCCGGGTACGGCGCACGCTAGGGCCGTCAGCATGTCGCTCGTCACGCAACACGCCGAACTGCTGCTGATCCTGGCCTGTGTCTTCGGCTTCTTCATGGCCTGGGGCATCGGCGCGAACGACGTCGCCAACGCCATGGGCACGTCGGTAGGCTCCGGCGCCATTACCCTGGGCCAGGCCGTGATCATCGCCGGCGTATTCGAATTCCTCGGCGCGTGGCTGGCCGGCGGCGAAGTCACCGAAACCATCAGCGGCGGGCTGATCGATCCACAGATCGTGGCCGACGACCCGGACATGCTGGTGACCGGCATGCTCGCCGCATTGCTCGGCGCGGGCAGTTTCCTGCTGGTGACCTCAATGCGTGGGGTTCCGGTATCCACCGGCCAGTCGATCGTCGGCGGCATCCTCGGCTTTGCCCTGGTCGCTTTCGGAGCCGACCCGGTGAACTGGGGCGAGATCGGCAAGATTGCGGCGAGCTGGGTGGTGTCGCCACTGCTTGCGGGCACGATCGCTTTCCTGCTGTTCGAATCCATTCGCCGGCTGGTGTTCAACCACCCGGACCCCGCCGTGGGCGCGCGTCGTTACCTGCCGGGATACGTGTTTCTTGCGGTCTTCGTAATCTGCCTGGTGACGCTGCTCAAGGGCCTGTCGCATATCGGCCTGGAACTGAGCACCGGTGCCGGGGTGGCAGGCGCCATCGGGCTCGGGTTGGCAGGCGCGGCGGTCAGCGCGGTGCTGCTGCGACGGATCGACCTGTCGCCGGAAGCACGGGCGTCCGACCGCTACCGCAACGTCGAGCGCATCTTCGCGCTGGCTCAGGTGTTCACTGCGGCGACCATGGCCTTCGCCCACGGCTCCAACGATGTGGCCAACGCGGTCGGGCCGGTGGCGGCGATCATCAACGTGCTGAACGATCCGCAGGCGGTCGCCGAAAGCTCGGAGTTGCCCGGCTGGGTGCTGATCCTCGGCGGCGGCGGCATCGTATTCGGGCTGGCCACCTACGGTCACAAGGTGATGCGCACCATCGGCTCGCGTATCACCGAACTCACGCCGACACGCGGCTTCTCGGCCGAGCTGGCAGCGGCGAGCACGGTGGTCCTGGCCACCTTCTTCGGCCTGCCGGTGTCGACCACCCAGACGCTCGTCGGCGGCGTGCTTGGCGTGGGCATGGCCCGCGGGCTGCGCGCGCTCGATCTGTCGGTGCTCCGCGGGGTATTTCTGGGCTGGCTGCTCACCCTGCCCGGCGCAGCGTTGTTCACTGCCGTGTTCTACGTCCTGCTGCGCGCGATACTGGGCTGATCGGCCGCGCCGCCGGCTCGCCCTCCGACTCGATCAGAGCGGGCTGTCGAGAAAACGGCTCACGCGGGTGAACAACTGCGGCGCGCGGCGTTCAAGCAGCAGGAAATGCGTGCCACGTCCGATCTCGTCGTACTGCTTGTGGGTGCTGCCCAGCCGGTCGAACAGTGCCAGTCCGTCGTCGCGCACGGCGGTAGCATCCTGCGTCGCACGGATCACCAGCGCCGGCACGTCGATATCGCCGGGTTCGTAGCGAGCGCGGCCGTTGAAAGCCTCCCAGAGATCGACCAGCACCCCGTTGGGCGCGCGCACCGCGTCGCCCGGTTCGTTGGCCAGCATGGCCGTAAACCAGGCGTCGAGAATTTCAGGGTCGCGCCATTCCGTCGGGTCTTCGACGGTGATTTCGGCATCCCAGCGTTCGCGCGCCTGTTCGGCCGTTTCCGTACGGTAGGCGCCGAGCGGGCGTAGCCGCAGGTCGTCGGCCGGATCGGCCAGGGCCGCGATACGCGCGCGCTGTTCGCAGCAGAACACCGGAGCGAACAGCACCAGCCGGTTGATCGTGCCGGGCCGGGCCGCAGCATACATGCCGGTAGTCATCGAGCCCCAGGACCAACCGACGATATCCACGGTTTCGACCCCGGCGCGCTCGCAGATGCGCGCAATCACGTCGGCAATATCGGCGACGGCGCTCTCGGCACGTGCGAACGGCGGATTGTCTGCGGCCGGCGCATCGAGCGCGGCGCCGCGGGTCGAGGCCCCGTAACCGCGTACATCCATGGCATAGGCGGTATAGCCGTCGGCGACCGCATGATCGAGCCAGCTGCTGCCCGGCACATCGAACATCACGCCGGGATACGTCGCGCCGTGGACGAACAGCAAGGCCTTGCCGGCCTTGGCCGGATCGTCACCGGCGCGCTTTTCACGCAGGTGGATATGCTCGCCGGGCGCGGCGCTACTCTCGATTTGCAAGTCTTCAAGCTGTGCCATCAACCGGGTCCTGTCTTGTTTTCTTCGAAGTCGATCTGCTCGGCGCGCTGGGCAATGTTGTCGGCCACGAATGCACCGCGCTGGCCCATGGGCCGATCGCTGGCCATGGTCGTATCGCGCGAGGTCTGGAATTCCAGCTGGGCATTCAACTCGCCGCCCACGAGCATGATCAGCACGGTGATATACAGCCAGGTCAGCACCACCACGACCGCGCCGAGCGAACCGTAGGTCGCCGAATAGGAATTCGAGAACGCGACATAGACCGAGAAACCGAGCGAGCCGAGAATCCAGAACACGGTGACCACCGCCGCGCCGATCATCACCCAGCGCCATTTCGGCGGCCGGCGACTGGGCGCGTAGCGGTAAAGCCCGGCGATGCCCACCATCAGGAACAAGGCCGCGGCACCCAGCCCGAGCCCACGCCCGACCGAGACAATCCAGTCGCCAAAACCAAGACCCGCCAGCAACAGCGGTACGCCAGCGGCCAGCACAGCGACCGCGCTCAGGCCGAGCACGATGGCGAAAGTCAGGGCCAGAGAGACTGTTATCTTCACGAAGAAATTGCGCGTCTCGCGCTCGGCATAGACCACGTTGAGCGCAATCATCAACGCCGTGGTGCCCTTGCGCGCGCTCCATAGCGCGAGCGCGAGCGTGAACAGCGCGGCAAAACCCAGCGACGCCTGTGGCTTGGAAGCGACCTGGGTCATCTGCCCGGTAACCGTGCTGATTACGTCGGGCGGAACGACGCCTTGCAGCTGGTTCATCTGATCGACCACGCCGGTCGGGTCCAGAAAGAAGCCATAGATCGCGACGAACGCCGCGATGCCGGGAAAGATCGCCAGCAGGCCATAGAAGGACACGCCGGCCGCGATGATCGACAGATTGTTGTCGTTGAAGGCGTGATAGACACGCATGACCACGTCGCGCCAGCCCTTGAACGGTATGTTCACCGGCGTGCCCGCGCGGCGCCCGCGGCCATCGCGCCGGACCGGTTCATCGGGCGAGAGTTTCTTAGCGTTGCGACGGTGCACCATCACCTCAGTCCTGGCAGGGGTCGACTCCGAGTATACGGCCAACCCACCGGCGGGGATGAGCGCATGACAGCCGATAGGCGCGCGGCGTAGCATCGCGCCATGCCTCGATCCCGCGCGCACAACCGCATCACGGCCGCCCTGCTTCGGTGCGCTCCGGCATGACGCTCCTCCAGCGCCTGCAAGTCGCTGCCGCTGCGGTGCTTTTCGCGCTCGGGGTGCTGGGCGTTTTCTTGCCGCTCTTGCCGACCACGCCCTTCATGCTGGCCGCTCTAGCGCTGGCATCGCGAGGCTCGCCGCGCTTTGCAGCATGGATTCGTGCCAACCGCTATGCCGGCCCGGCGATCGTCAGCTGGGAACGCGAGCGGGCTTTGTCCTTACGCACCAAATGCACCGCGCTGGCGATGATCGCGGCAAGCGCGGTGATCGTATGGTGGCATATCGATTACCGGCCGCTGGCCGGCGGCGTGATCGCCGGGCTATGCCTGATCGCCATCTTCCTGGCAACCCGGCCGACACCGCGCGCAGACCCCAGCCGCCAGCCCTGAGTTCGGCCCTAGTCCGGGCTGAAACGCAGACTCGAAAGCATGGCCTCGATCTGTGCCGGGTAATCACGGGTCGGGCCGCTGACGGTCGCACTCACGTGGTAATGGCCGCCCCGGTCCGGCATGAACAGCCAGTGCGTCACGCTGCCGCCCATCTCCGACTGGCTCTCGTACCGCAGTGTTTCCTGGCCACCCACACGTAGCCGCTCGGCCGAAGGCGCGCCATCCGGACGCGTGGCTTCGGCATATTCGGCGAGCGTCGCTGCCTCGGCCTGCGGGTCTCGAATCACCGTAAGCGTGAACCCATCGCTGATCTCGCTCGCCGCCTCGTTTTTCGGGCCGAGCACAGCAAACGAGACACTATCCGCCCCGTCGCGAGAAACGCGCGCGCCTTTGGGTTTTTCGATCGAGAAACCTAGCTCCGGATTGCGATAGCGGCGATCGGCGTCGGTTTCGCTGCGGTCCGCGGCCTGACGCGACACGGGCTTGAAGCTGGCCAGCACGCGCTCGCGACTGTCGGGCTGCGCCATCGACCCATCAATGACCAGCACGGCCGCCCGGTCATCAGACAGGGCGATTGTTTTCACCGTGCGCATGGCTCGCGCCTGTTCCTGCACGAGCACGACACTGCCTTCGCTGTTCTGAATCTCGCTCGCCGCGGTCGGATCGGCAATCTCGCTCGCGGCCAGCGCGCGCAGCGAACGGCCCTCCAGCTGGACGCCGAATACCCGCAGCGTGGCCTGATCGGATCGGATCACGCGGCCATCGCCGTTACCGGCAACCGGTTCGGCTTCGAAACCGGCCGGATAGTCGAGCTGATAGTCGTAGCGCGTATTTCGGTAGTGCTCGAACGCGGCCTGGCTTTCGACAGCCGGTCTGTCCTGCGCCCCGTGGCTGGTACAGCTCGCGCCGCTCAACACGAGAAATCCCATGCCGCAGCTCAGAAGTACGGCCCGCCCTAGCCGCCAATGTCTGCGTTCGTTTTCACGGTGTCGCATCGCCATGCTCTCTATAGAAGCGTCTGCAACAGGGACAGCAAGGGCCGGGTGACGTTCAGCGAAAGCACCCCGCGGCGCGCGTTGACAGCATTCAAGCGCGGGCGCAGTGTCGATGGGTCGGCGCCTCGCCGACGAGAATAAACACAAGCATTAACAGCCAATTAGAACTGGAGGAGACCATGCACGACATGAGCAACCTGGAGAAACTGGGCAAGCTCGACTCGGGCGCCAAGGACGGCATGAAAGCGTTCTGGGCCTTCGACAAGGCCGCGTTCGCCGAAGGTGCGATCGACGGCAAGACCAAACAGCTGCTGGCCCTGGCCGTGGCGCTGACCACGCAGTGCGCTTATTGCATCGAGCTGCACACCAAAGCCGCTCGCGATGCCGGCGCGACCAACGAGGAACTCAGCGAAACCGCGGTCGTGGCCGCCGCCATCCGGGCCGGTGGCGCCATAACCCACGCCACGCATATGTTCGAAAAGTAGCCGGCGTGTCGAGACCGGGCCGACCTAGGGCGCGGTCTCGTCGTCCCAGCGCAGCTCGCGATAGCGCGCGACGTCATCCCCGAAGAACGGGTATTTGATGATGTCGAAATACGGCGAGTGATCGAAATCACGCGGCGTGATCAGCCGGGCGTTACGCCGATGAAAGACGACGCCGCCGTCGCTGCCGCGGTGCAGCGTGGGCAGGATCGGATAACGCACGCTGGCGAACGCACGAGCGATGAGCGTGGAGCAGATGGTGCGCGCCATCTCGCCGTGCCCCACCTCGAACAGGGTCGAGCGCCAACGGCGCGGCAACAGGCCGTAAGGAAAGAAAAAACGCAGCAGATCGGTGATCTGGCGCAGGTTGTAGGGCGTGCCGAGTCGCTCCAGACAGAACGCGACCACGGTCTCTGCATCCTCGGCGGTAAGTTCACGCGGTCGGCAAAGACGCAGATGCTCGTGGCGATAACGGGTTATCGGCGACAGGTGCACACCCTCCCCAAGCTCGGCCTCGAGCAGGATCGGCGTGTTATCGGCTACGCCGTCGCGGCGCAAAGCCTCCACATCCGAACCGCGGGCCGCGACCTCTTCGAGCGTGCCGAGATACAGCGCCGCGTGGGTCCAGGCACTCAGCGTCACGCTCTGAATTACGCCGGACACGCGGGACCGACCTTCCACGAGCACCACATCGGCAGGTACCAGATGCTCGCACAGACGCGCGAAGTCGTTGCGCGGCATGCCGAGCGGCCGTGATTCCTTGCCCAGCCATTTCACTACCGGTGCCGTCAGTCGGTGGCGCAGGCGCTTGATCTGATCTGCGGTATTCATCCTTGGGCGAGCTTAACAGCCAGAAACCTCCGCTCGAGGCCATCCCACGCCTTCGATAGGCGTAGATATTGTTGTATACTCCACGCAATTCAGGCGGCGACGCCGGCGCCGCAATCGCCGATGTCGAAAGGCCTCGACGAGTGCGCGAGTACAGCGCTCGACAGCTTGCCTGACGCGCTCATTGACCAAAGGAAGACAGTGGCTCGGCCGCGCACTATCGAACGTTCCAGCCTCGTGCTCAGCCTGCTCGCCGTGGGCGTGGGCGTCGCGGCGGGCTACGGCGCTTCGATATTCCGCGATCTGATCGCCCTGTTCCATAACCTCGCCTTCTTCGGCGAGCTATCGCTGGTCTACGACGCGAACGTCCATACCGCGGCGAGCCCATTCGGGGCCTGGATCATCATCGTGCCTATGCTCGGTGCGGTCGCGGTGACCTTTCTCATCCAGAACTTCGCGCCCGAGGCCAAGGGCCACGGCGTGCCCGAAGTGATCGACGCGATCTACTACAAGGGCGGTCGCATCCGCCCCGGCGTGGCGGCGACCAAGGCGCTGGCCTCGTCGATCTCGATCGCGACCGGCGGCGCGGTGGGGCGCGAGGGGCCGATCATCCAGATCGGCTCGGCCCTGGGTTCGAGTCTTGGCCAGGCCACGATGTTGCGCGAATGGCAGCGCAACACGCTGATCGCCGCGGGCGCTGCAGCGGGTATCGCAGCCACCTTCAATGCGCCGCTCGGCGGGCTGCTGTTCGCGATCGAGATCATCCTGCCCGAAACTTCCGGCCGCACGTTAATACCCGTCGCGCTCGCCACCGGCGCGGCCTCGTTCGTCGGCCGAGCGCTGTTCGGCAACACGCCCTCGTTCGATATTCCGGCACTCGCCAACAACGCGCTGGATCTGAACTCGCCCGAGCTGCTCGGTGTTTACGTGGTCTTCGGGGTGCTGATGGGGCTGGCCGCGCTCGCGTTTACTCGCAGCATCTATCTATTCGAGGGCGCTTTCGAGCGAATGCCGGGCAACGACTACATTCGGCATGTGGTCGGCATGGGGCTGGTCGGCGTGCTGATGTACGCCTTCGTGTCGCTGAGCGGGCATTACTATGTCCAGGGCGTGGGCTACGCCACGATTCAGGACATCCTCGAGAACGCGCTGACCGCGCCGGGGCTGCTGCTGATTCTGTTCGCGGCCAAGATGCTGGCCACCTCGCTCACCCTCGGCTCGGGTGCATCCGGCGGCGTGTTCTCGCCGGCGCTGTATCTGGGCGCGACGCTCGGCGGCGCCTTCGCGGTGGGCATGCAGCATATCGCGCCGTGGTTCCATCTGGATGTGGCGACCATGGCCGTGCTGGGCATGGCTGCGGTGGTGGCCAGTTCTACGGGCGCGGCGCTGACCGCGATCGTGATCATCTTCGAGATGACCCGCGATTATCACGTGATCATCCCCATGATCATCGTGGTCTCGATCGCCTACTACGTACGCCAGTTCCTGATGGCGGACACGATCTATACCTTCAAGCTGTCGCGGCGCAATCATCCGGTGCCGGGGTCGCTCGAGACCAATCTGTTCATGCTGCAGAAGGCGTCTGACTTCTACGACCCGCGGGTGGTACGGGTCGGCAGCGGGCGTGGGCTGGCCGAAATCCGCCGGCGTTTTCGTCGTTTCGGCCGCCAGGCGCCGAACGTGCTGGTGATGGATGACGAACAGCAGATCCAGGCGATCTTCTCCTCGCGCCGGCATTATCGGCTCACGCGCCGCGCACGTATCCGCAGCTGGGCCGACGAGCATATGGAGACTGACTACATCGTGGTCGGCGCGGACGACATGATCTTCGATATTGTCGGCCGTCTGCGCGCCGCGAAATGCGAAGTCGCGTTGGTCACCGCCGACGGCACGATGGGCCATCCGCGCGAGGTCGAGGGCGTACTCACGCTGTCCGACGTAGCCCGCAGCAGTCGTCTTGCACGACAGATGGAACGCCGGCGCGAGAGTTGATTTAGGGCAGGTCGGCACGCACAAACCCGAATCGGGCGCCTTGAGGGCACGTTTTTTGTATCATGCGCGCCCTGAACACGTGCTCTACCGGAAGCCGCCGCCGTGAACGCGATCGCCCGCTATTTCGACTTCGAGTCGCTCGACACGAACCTGCGCACGGAAACCGTCGCCGGGCTGACGACCTTCCTGTCGATGGCCTATATTTTGTTCGTGAACCCGGCCGTGCTGTCACTGGCCTCGGTGCCGGATACCGAAGGCCTCGGCATGCCGCGCGATGCGGTGTTCACGGCCACCGCGGTCGCGGCCGCCTTCGGCTCGCTGGTGATGGGGCTGCTGGCGCGCTACCCGATCGCGCAGGCACCGGGCATGGGCCTGAATGCGTTCTTTGCCTTCTCGGTCGTGCTCGGCATGGGCATCGACTGGCAGACCGCACTCGCCGGTACTTTCGTATCCGGCCTGATCTTCATGGCGCTCACCGTTTCGCGGCTGCGCGAGCGGGTGATCAACGCCATTCCGGATGATCTCAAGCATGCGGTGGCGGCCGGCATCGGGCTGTTCATCGCCTTCATCGGCCTGACCAACGCCGGCATCATCGTCAACGACGATGCCCTGCTCGTCGGCCTCGCGCCGTTGACCGATCCGCATACGCTGCTCGCCATATTCGGGCTGATCGTGACCGTGGTGCTGATGACGCTGCGCCTGAGCAGCGCCATCTTCCTGGGCATGGTGGTCACTGCCATCGTGGGCATGTTTACGGGGCTGGTCGGCCTGCCGGATCACATCGTCAGTCCGGTACCGGATATCAGCCCGGTCGCGGGTGCGGCGATTTCGCGCCTGCCGGAACTGTTCACCCCGCAGATGGCGGTGGTGATCGGCACCATGCTGTTCGTGGATTTCTTCGACTCCGCCGGCACGCTGATGGGCGTGGCCCGCCAGGCCGGCCTCATTCGCGACAACAAGCTGCCGCGCGCCGGCCGGGCGCTGTTCGCAGACGCCCTGGCGACCACCGCGAGCGGGCTGATCGGCACGTCGTCGACGACGGCCTATATCGAATCGGCTTCGGGTGTGGCCGCCGGCGGGCGCAGCGGCTTCACGGCGGTCGTGGTCGGCGTGCTGTTCCTGCTGGCGCTGTTCTTTTCGCCGCTGCTGGCCGTGGTCACGCAGGCCGTGACCGCGCCCGCGCTGATCGTGGTCGGCGTGCTGATGGCGGCATCGCTCAAGCATGTCGCCTGGGACCGGTTCGAAACCGCCGCGCCGGCATTTCTCACCGTGCTGTTGATGCCGCTGACTTATTCGATTGCCACCGGCATCGCGCTGGGCTTCATCGCCTACCCGATCACCATGGTCGCGGCCCGCCGCCACCGCGAGATCCATCCCCTGATGATTGCGCTCGCCGTGGTCTTTCTCGGCTATTTCCTGTTCCTGCGCCAATAGATCGCAAGGAGCAGAGGCGCTCTAGCCCTAGCGACCAAGAAGGCGGCCCATCGGCCGCAGCTCCTCGATATGATCGAAGGTGACCTTGCAGACCACCAGCAACGGCACCGCCATGAGCATGCCGGCCACGCCCCATAACCAGCCCCAGAAGAACAGGGCGAAAAATACTGTGAGCGGGCTCATCTCGAAGCGGTGGCCATGGATCGAGGGGGTGACGAAGTTGCCTTCCAGAACATTAAGCGCGAACACCGCAGCCGGCGCAGCCAGTACGTGGCCGAGCGTGTCGAAGGTGGCAAAAGACGCGAGCGTAATCGCCGCCAGCGAGATCGCAGCGCCCGCATAGGGCGCGAAGTTGAGCACCCCCACCAGCACGCCCCAGAGGATCGGATCGGTGAGCCCGATCATCCACAGAACCGCACCGGCACTCGCTCCGAGCAGCACATTGATCACCGTGACGGTGACCAGATAGCGGCTGATATCGCTCTGCAGATGGCGCACGATGCGCACCGCATTGCGCCGACTTCGCCCGGTTCGCGTCATGATCAGCAATTTTCGAAACACGAAGCCGCGACTGCACAGCATGAAGTAGAGCATGATCAGGGTCATGAACAGGATGCCGCCCGTCCACTGCAGATTGGCCACGATCTGGTCGCGCAGGCCTTCCTCGTTGATGGTGATGGTCTGCTGATTGGCCGCCTTGCCGATCATCTTGGTGGCGGCCTCCTTGATCTGCTCCGTGCTCTCGTTCATCTCCTGTATCTGCTTCTGCAGCTGAGTGGTCTTCTCGTCGAAGGAGGTGAACGCCTGCGGCGCGTGATTGAGCCAGTACTGGGCCGGGCCCATGAGCGTATAGACGCCGTAGACGACAACCGCGCCGAAACTGCCAATCAGCAGCAGCGCACTGATCCAGCGCGGTACGTAGAGCCGCTGCATTTTGGTCACGAGCGGACCGAGCAGCAGATTGAAGATCAGTGCCAGCGCAATCGGTATGAAGATGAACCGCGCGAAGTACAGCGTGTACAACACTGCGAGCACCAGCAGCGCCGTCATGATGAAAGAACGAATCTGGATCGGCCGCTGGAAAAGCCGCATCACATGGCTGTCGTCCTGCCCCGGGTTTGGCTCCTCGCCGTCCGGCGTCACTGTCGTCTCGCTCAACTGGCTCTCCCTCGATTGGATCGGCCTCATGTGCCTATAGCGCGGCTAGCCTAGCGTGTCGCCGCCAACGGCCGCCATCCGTAGTGCACAGGAGCGGCCAGACACGCCGAGCCACGACCTGCTCGTCAGGCGAAAACGCGTTATCATGCAGCCGGTTTTTATCGCCCCTCGTAAAGTTATCGACCAAAGCGAGGACAGGCGCAACATCCGGCGAGGGGTTAGAGCATGATCCGTTATGCCAATCGCATGGCGACGGCCGTCTGGCTGGCGATTTTCGCAACGATCCTGACTCTGCCGGCATCCAGCGCGGCCGAGCCGGATGACAGCACCATGAAGGATCGCATGGCCGCCTGCAGCTCATGCCACGGGCCGCAGGGTATCGAGCTGGAAGACGGCTATGTGCCACGTATCGATGGCAAGCCAGCGGGTTATCTCTACAACCAGCTGGTGAACTACCAGGACTATCGGCGCCGCAATACGAGCATGAATCACATGGTCGCGCATTTGTCGTCGACCTATCTGTTCGAGATCGCGCAGTATTTCGCCGACCAGCACACGCCCTATCCGGCACCGGCTGCCGCGCCGAGCGCCGCACTGGCCAGCCGCGGGCGCCAACTCGTACGCGAAGGCGACCCAGACGCCAATATTCCCGCCTGTGCCGCCTGCCACGGTGAGCGTCTGACCGGCGTACAGCCCAATACGCCGGGGCTGGTGGGCCTGCCGCGCCAGTACATCATGGCTCAGCTGGGTGCCTGGCGGGTCGATACCCGACACGCGGCCGCCCCCGACTGCATGGCCGATATTGCAGATCGGCTGAAAGGCCGCGACGTGGAGGCCGTGGCAGCCTGGCTCGCCGCCCAGCCCATACCGGCCAACACCCGACCGGTGGCACAGCCAATCGACGAACCGCCGATGAAATGTGGCAGCGTATCGCCACCGGAGTCCTGAACTTGTCCCGCCTGCCTCTAAAAATCCTGCTATCTGCCGCACTGATGCTGGGCAGCATGGCCAGCGCTGCGGAACCGGCCAAGGCCACGCTCGAACGCGGCGAATATCTGGCCACCGTCGGCAACTGTGCTGGCTGTCATTCCGCGCCCGGCGGCGAAGCTTTTGCCGGCGGCCTGCGTCTGTCCAGCGACTACGGCACATTCATCACACCCAACATCACGCCCGATGCCGATACCGGCATCGGTGCCTGGTCGGCCGACGACTTCTACCGCGCGATGCACGAAGGCCAGCGTGCCGACGGCTCGCCCATGTATCCGGCCTGTCCGTACCCGAACTACAGCCACGTGGCGCGCGACGATATCGACGCGATCCATGCCTATCTGCAAAGCGTGCCGGCGGTCGAACAAGATCAGCCCGATCACGATCTGGGCTTTCCCTATCGCTATCGCAGCCTGCTCACTGTCTGGCAGGCGCTGTATTTCGAGCCGGCCGATACGGAAGCCAACGAACAGAAAAGCAAGGACTGGAATCGCGGGCGCTATCTGGTCGAAGGCCTCGGCCATTGCGATGCCTGTCATCGGGCGCGCGGGCGTTTCGGCGCAATGAACGACGCGGCAGATGCGCCGGGCGCCCAGATCCACGGCTGGTATGCGCCGCCCCTGACCGACCCAAGCCAGGCCGGACTGCAGCACCTGTCGATCGCCGACGCCGCGGCCTTTCTCCAAAGCGGTAAACGCGAACACGCCGCGATGTTGGGCCCGATGGCGGACGTCGTTTTCGAAAGCCTGCAATACCTGCGCGAAGACGACGCGCGGGCGATGGCCACCTACCTGACCGCGCTACCGGAACAGAGCGTCGACTCGCCGCTGCGGCTGATCCGCATGTCCGAGGATGGCCGTCAGACCGCCATGTCCGAAGGCCGCGAAATTTATGCCGACCAATGCGCCGGCTGCCATGGCGACGATGGCCAGGGCGGCAACGGCGCGCCGGCGCTTGCCGGTAACCGGGCGGTGACCATGGACTACCCGCTCAACGCGGCGAACATGATCCGCGAAGGCGGTTTTGCCGCCGCCACCGCGGACAACCCGCGCCCCCACGGCATGCCACCGTTCTACGATCTGGACAGCCGCGAGCTGGCCGCGGTGCTCAGCTATATCCGCGGCAGCTGGGGCAACGACGCCGCACCGGTCACAGCGACCAACCTACGGCGCTGACACAGCAGCGCGCATGAAAAAGGGCGGTGGTCAAACCACCGCCCTGCTTCGACGCCTGGGTTGGCGCGCCTAGCTCGCGAGTGCCGTCAGGCCACCGCGCTGGCCGGTTTCGTCGTCTTCGTGGGACAGATTCAGCGCCGCGATAATCGCCTTGAGCGCGGCACTGACCGTATCGCTGTCCTCGGCGACCGCCGGAATCCGTACCGTGTCCTTGCGCAACTGCACGAAAGCAATCGCATCGGCATCGCTACCGGTCGACAGCGCGTGCTCGGAATAGTCCGCCACCGCGATCTCCTCGCCGGTATGCGCATGCCAGGCATCAATGAACGCCGACATGGCGCCGTTGCCGTGGCCCTGCAGCTGGATGTTCTGGCGGCCGTCGGACAGGGTGATGTCGAGCGTCTGACCGTCTTCATTGCGGCGCAGGCCGTAGTCGACCAGCGTCAGCGGCGCCTGGCGCGAGAAATTCTCGAACAGCAGCTCACGGATACGTCCACTGGACAGCTCGCCGGCCGTGCGTTCGCTTTCGGCCTGCACGTGCGGGGCCAGTGCGAGCATCATCCAGCGCGGCAGGTTGATACCGAAATCGCGCTCCAGCAGGAAGGCCATACCGCCCTTGCCGGACTGGCTGTTCACCCGGATCACGGCCTGATAATCGCGGCCGATGTCGCGCGGATCGATCGGCAGATAGGCCACCTGCCAGTGCTCGTCCTCGCCCTGCTTGCGCAGCGACTTGCGGATCGCGTCCTGATGGCTGCCGGAGAACGCGGTATAGACCAGTTCGCCCACCCAGGGATGACGCGGGTGCAACGGGATACCCGTGCATTCATGCACCACGCGGATGATCTCGTCCGGATTGGACAGATCCAGTTCCGGATCAATGCCCTGGCCGTAGAGATTCATCGCCAGGATCACGATATCCATGTTGCCGGTGCGCTCGCCGTTGCCCAGCAGCGTGCCTTCCACGCGCTCCGCGCCGGCCAGCATGGCCAGCTCGGCCGCTGCCACCGCGCCGCCGCGGTCGTTATGGGTATGCACGGACACGATCACCGACTCGCGATTCTTCACGTGCTGGCAGAAATACTCGATCTGGTCCGCGTGATGGTGCGGGCCGGCCAGCTCTACCGTGTTCGGCAGGTTGAAGATGATGCGGTTGTCCGGCGTCGGCTGCCAGACGTCCATCACGGCCTCGCAAATCCGTACCGAGAAGTCGACCTCGGTTGAGGAAAAGCTCTCCGGCGAGTACTCCAGGCGCCAGTTCACGCCCGGCCGCTTGTCGGCGTTTTCCTTGACCCGCTGCGCGCCCTTGACGGCGATATCGATGATGCCTTCTTCGTCCATCTCGAAAACGCGCTCGCGCTGAACGGTCGAGGTCGAGTTGTAGAGATGGATGATCGCCTTGTTCACGCCCTCCAGCGAGTCGAAGGTCCGATCGATCAGGTGATCGCGCGACTGGGTGAGCGCTGCAATGGTCACATCCTCCGGAATCTGATCCTCGTCGATCAGCCAGCGCACGAAGTCGTAGTCCGGCTGGCTCGCCGAGGGGAAGCCGACCATGATTTCCTTTACGCCGACATCGACCAGCAGCTTCCAGAGCCGTTTTTTCTGGTCCACCGTCATCGGCTCAAGCAGCGCCTGGTTGCCGTCACGCAGATCTTCGCTCACCCAGATGGGCGCTTTCTGAAGATCGCGGTCCGGCCAGGTGCGGTTGAAGGCCGGCACCCGCGGGGCGGGGCGATACTTGCGGTGGTCGAAACGGCTCATGATTGTCCTCGCACTGAATGATTCATCCGGGACACCGTATCGGCGATACGGCATGCCCGAACAACAGTCTAACGCGCAGGCCTTGGCAGCGGATTGCCAATATTTCGAAGTATTCGCCCGTCGCGCAATTTAATGCTAAAAATAAAGCATTAACCGCTATTTTTGTTGCGCATCATGAAGAACAGCCGTGAAACGCTGCAGCTCGACCGTTTTGATCGCCAGATTCTGGAGACCCTTCAGGCGGACGGCCGGATCAGCAACCAGGCGCTCGCCGAGCAGGTGAACCTGTCGCCCTCGCCGTGCCTGCGTCGCGTGCGCGCACTCGAGGAAGCCGGGCTGATCACCGGCTATCACGCCCGGGTCGATGCCCGCGCGCTCGGCTATGGCCTCACCGCCCTGCTGCTCATCTCCATGGACAAGCACACCCCCGAGCGCTTCGCGAACTTCGAAGCGCGGGTCGAGGCCCTGCCGGAAGTCCAGGAATGCCTGCTGATCACCGGCCAGGAGGCGGACTACCAGCTGCGGATATCGGTCACCGACATGGACGACTACCAGCGCCTGCTGCTCGAACATATCACCCGGATCGAGGGCGTATCCGGTGTGCATTCGAGCTTCGTGCTGCGGCGCGTCCTGCACGACCGGGTGCTGC
This sequence comes from Salinisphaera dokdonensis CL-ES53, assembly GCF_040361215.1. Taxonomy (NCBI): domain Bacteria; kingdom Pseudomonadati; phylum Pseudomonadota; class Gammaproteobacteria; order Salinisphaerales; family Salinisphaeraceae; genus Salinisphaera; species Salinisphaera dokdonensis. Next base: position 665,393 of record NZ_APND01000002.1, on the reverse strand, counting down.
CGCCACGCTAGTTCCTGTCACTCATGATGGCCTATATTCAGCCGACGTACGGCCAGAATCGCTCACGGTCATGCTCGACCATCCACAAGGGAGTTCAAGAATGAATCAGTCCAAAATTGCCAGCCTGCTCGCGCTGGCCGTGGTCTCGATCACGCTACTGGCCGGCTGCAACACCATCCAGGGCGCCGGCGAAGACATGGAACAGGCGGGCCAGGAAGTCCAGGAAGAAGCCTCGGAGTAGGCTCGCAAGACCCGAGCGGGGCGCGGCGGCCGCCGGCTGCTGCGCCCCCCGCACGTCACGATGGGAAGCGCCTGCGCTCTGCCCTAGCCGTTACACTGATCGCTCAGGGGCCACGCCCCACCGACCACCCGGCCTGACGCGCGCATGGAAATCGACAATTTCTTCCACTGGATCGGCGAGCAGCTTGGCGCCGCGATCCGTTTCATCGTCGACAGCCTGGGCTGGCTGTTCGATAACCTCTACGGCGCGATCGACAGCTTCGTACGCGGACTGACCGGTGCGCTCGGCATCAATGCCTCGATATTCAGCCTGCTGATCCTGCTGATCGGCATCGCCATGCTCTGGGGCGCGGTGCGGGCGCTGATGCGCCGTTCCGTCGTCGCGACGCTGTTATGGACGGTGCTCGGCGTCATCGTTCTAAGCTGGCTGATCCATTAACGGCGGCCGCTACTCGCCTGCTGCGGCCAGGGCTGCGGTAGGGCGCTGTTCTCCTCGTCCGTTCTGTCGCTGCGATAGCGGGTAGATACCACCCTGTTACGACCTTCTCGCTTGGCTTTATACAACGCACGATCGGCTTCCCGCAGCACCGATTCAATCGGCGCGTCAGCGTGCTCAACTTCGACATGACAAAGGCCCACGCTGACCGTAACCCACGGCGCAGCCGGCGACTCGGCATGGGCGATGCGCTCGCGCTCGACGACTTCGCGTACCGACTCGGCCAGCGCGCTTGCCTGCTCGACGCCACAGTCCATCCATAGAAGCACGAACTCCTCACCGCCATAGCGGCCGCAGGTGTCGAGCGGCCGCCTTGCATGATCAGCCAGCGCATCGGCCACCTGCTGCAACGCCGCATCGCCATACTGATGACCGTAGTGATCGTTATAGGCGCCGAAAGCGTCGATATCGATCATTGCGACTGCATACGCCTTGCCTTCACGCTGGCCGTGAGCATGGGCGCCGGCGAGCGTACTCTCCAAGGCGTGCCGATTGAGCAGACCGGTCAGCCGATCCAGGCGCGACAGATAGCGCAGCAGCGTGGCATTCAGCCATGTCCAGCGAATCGTGTATTCGGACGAATAACCGGCGACCACGGCCACGATGAACAGGATCCCGGTCGAAAACATGTCGTAATTGCCGGAGTTGCCCAGACTCACCAGAGTGAGCTCGACCAATACGGTGGCAACGATGAGCGCCAGCAGCAGCGGCAGCTGTATCCAGAATCGCACCCGCGACAGGCAGAACATGGCCACGGCCGTCACGCCCACCAGCTCGAGCGGCAGATCGAAGCCCTGCTGCGAATCCACCACGCGCTGGCCCATCATCCCCGCGACCATGACGATGAACAGCAGCAGCATGCCCACTTCCATGGACCGCGAGGTCGGATGACGCAGGCACAGCAGCGTACAGATCAGCGCCATCGGCATCATCACCGTGAACTGAATAGCCCGTGTGGTGCCCACCAGCTCGAAGGGCAAGCCCAGCCAAGTCGAATCGATGAGCGCCGACGACAGCACGCCGGCCACAGCCAGGAAGATCAGGCTCGCCCGGCTCAGCCGGCTGGATTGACGCAGATAATCATGGAACTCGCGCTCAAGCGCGGGCATGAACCGCAGGCTGGCGAAGCCGCGATCGATCTGGCGCTGGATCAACCGCGTCGGTGCCTGCTCCGCTGCATCGGCGGGCTGCATCGAAGCAGTCAGATTCAGGCTATATAAGTCAGTGGAAGACAATTTCATTTTACCCCGCAATGTCATTATTTCATGCATCGCCGCCCTGCGCTGGAAAATCAGCGCAGCGCCGAGTGTGCCGCATGCCGGCATCGCAGCGCATCCAGACCATAGACCTAGACGGCCATATTTGCAGAACCGGAACGTTATGCCAGCAAACACTTACTTCATACAGGGGGGCGGCCGCGGCTTGGGGCTGGCACTCGTCGAGCAGCTGCTGGCCGACGACAAACAGCCCAGGGTGATCGCCAGCGTGCGTGATCCGGCCCACGCCGAGGCGCTCGAATCGCTGGCGCGCGAGCACGGCGCCTCGCGGCTCGAGATCGTAGCCCTCGATCTCGCCAACGAGGACAGCATTCGCGCCGCCCGCGACACGGTCGGCCGCCGCACCGACCGGCTCACGCTGCTGATGATCTGCGGCGGCCTGCTGCACGACGACAACGGCATGTGGCCGGAAAAAAAGCTCGCCGATGTCGAGCCCGAGCATCTCGCGCGGGCGTTCGCGGTAAACGCAAGCGGCCCGCTGCTGATGATCAAGCACTTCCACGATCTGCTCTGCCACGGAGAGCGGGCCGTGATCGCCAGCCTGTCGGCCCGCGTGGGCTCGATCTCGGACAACGGCCTGGGCGGCTGGTATGCCTATCGCGCCAGCAAGGCCGCGCAGAACCAGTTCACGCGCACGGCCGCGATCGAACTGCGCCGTCGCTCGAAACAGCTTATTTGTATAGGCCTGCATCCCGGCACGGTGAATACCGGCCTGTCCGAGCCGTTTCAGCACAACGTGCCGAAAAAACAGCTGCAGGACGCGAACACCGCAGCGAGCCATCTGCTCGACGTGATCGCTCATCTCTCGGCGGAGGACAGCGGGCAGGTGTTCGACTGGGCCGGCAAGCCCATCGCGCCCTGAGACCCGCCGGCGGCTCTTGCGATATAAACTGTTTATTTATACAGTTTATGGATGACGCACGGGCCCGTTCATCACAAAAGCCGCGGCGCACTGACGAACCGTGCATCACGTTTTTCAGCGTCACACGCGGTCGATTTCGACGATGGCTGGGCCAGCCTTGAACAGGACGAGGACGACGCGCGGCCAGCCACACGCCTGCATGTCGATCCCGCGCGGCGGATCATCAGCCGCAACAACTCGCCAGACGTACCCTTCAACGCGTCGATCAACCCCTACAAGGGGTGTAGCCACGGCTGTATCTACTGTTTCGCACGGCCGACCCACGAATATCTGGATCATTCCGCCGGCCTCGATTTCGAAACCGAGATCTACTACAAGCCCGACGCGGCCGCTCGTTTCGAAGCCGAGCTGCGCGCCCCCGGCTATCGCTGCGAACCGATCACTCTCGGCGCCAATACCGACCCGTACCAGCCGGACGAACGTCAGCTCGGCGTGACCCGCGAGCTCCTAGAAGTCGCCGATCGTTACAACCAGCCGCTATCGATCATCACCAAGGGTGCATTGATCAACCGTGATATCGACCTTCTGGCCGCCATGGCCGAGCGCGGCCTGATCAGCGTGATGATGAGCATGACCAGCCTCGATGCGGGCATAAAACGCACGCTCGAGCCGCGTGCGGCCGGGCCACAACAACGGCTGCGCACCATCACCGCACTCGCCGAAGCCGGTATTCCGGTCGGCGCGCTGATCGCACCAGTCATCCCTGCCATCACCGACCAGGAGCTCGAGTCGCTGGTGGAGAAATCCGCAGCAGCGGGCGCAGCCACCGCGGGCTACGTGCTGTTGCGCCTGCCGCACAGCATCAACGGCCTGTTCCGAGAATGGCTCGATACCCACTACCCGCAGCGTGCGGATCACGTCATGAGCCTGATCCAGCAGATGCACGGCGGGCAGGACTACGATTCGCGCTGGGGCGCGCGCATGCGTGGGACCGGCGTGCATGCGCAGCTGCTCCGGCGGCGCTTCGAGCTCGCCTGCAAGCGCGCCGGTATCGGCGCGCGTCGGCGCTTGCCGCTCGACAGCAGCCGGTTTCGCTGCCCGCCCGCGGCCGGCGATCAGCACACCCTCGACTTCGGCTAGATATAGGGCTCACCGGCCGGCTGCGACGGATCGGCATGAACCAGTTCGGCGATCCATTCAACGAAACGCGGCAGCAGCCGTGGCGGCAGATCGTGGCCCATGCCGTCGATTTCCTCGTAGCGCGCGTTCGGCAGGCTGTCTGCGGTATCGCGCCCGTGCGCGACCGGCAGCAGCGGGTCCGCCTTGCCATGAATGACCAGCGCCGGGTGATCGATCTCGCCGAGCATGGCCACCCGCGACGGCGCGGCCATCACCGCCAGCATCTGGCGTTGCGTGCCCGCAGGGTAGTGGCTGCGCTTGACGTTGCGCCGGATCTCGCTGGTCCAGTCCTCGAGGCTGCGCCCGTATTCGGGGCTGCCGATCATGCGCATGGTCTTGGCCATATGCCGGGCGATGGTGTCCGGATCGTTGTTCTTCGGCGCCTTGCCCAGGCGCATGAGCACTTTCATGCGTCCGCGCGGCAGACCGCGCGCGCCCGAAGTCGACATGATCGAGGTCAGCGTCGCCACGCGGTCGGGATGCTGCGCGGTAACCAGCTGGGCGATCATGCCGCCCATCGACGCGCCCACCAGATGGGCCTTGTCGATACCGAGGCCGTCGAGCAGGCCGATGGTATCGGCCACCATCTCGTCCAGCGTGTAGGCGGTGCGGATACGCCGACGCAACAACGACTTGATGAATGCCTTGCGAGCACCGTCGTAATGCCGGCCGCGATCGAACTTGGTCGACAGGCCGATATCGCGGTTGTCGAAACGGATCACGCGCAGCCCGGTATCGGCGAGCGCACGACAGAAAGCGTCCGGCCAGCCAGTCAGCTGGGTGCCCAGACCCATGATCAGGATCAGCGCGGGGTCCGCGTCGCGGCCGAACTGCTCGTAGGCCAGCTCCAGCCCATTGGCCTCGACCCGGTCGGCCAGATCCGCGCCGTCCAGTGCGGGCGGCAGAAATTCGTTCATGCAAGATCCTTGAAGGCGACGGTTGCCGCCAACGGCTGCGCGCCGCTGGCAAAGGCGTTATTTTAAGCCCATGAGCCTACTCGAACGACTGGCCGACGCGCATATCGAGGCGGCCGCCGAGCGCGGCGAGTTCGACGACCTGCCCGGCGCCGGACGACCGCTCGTCCTGGACGACGCTCCCGGCGTACCCGCCGAGCTGCGTGCGGGCTACCGGCTGCTCAAGAACGCCGGCTTCGTACCGCCCGAGATCGCGGCCCGACGCGAAATTCGTGATATCGAGGATCTTCTGCGCATGGCGCGCCCCGAAAGCGACGAGTCCGAGCGGCTGTCGCGCCGGCTGCGCTGGCTGGAAACCCGGCTGCGCGCCACGCGGCGCGGGCGTGCTCTGATGGCCGATCATGCCTATGGCCCGGCAGTCCGCGACCGGCTAAGTGAACGACAAGACGACGCCGACCGATGACCGCATGTGAACTCCAGGCCGCCACCCGAACCGAGGACCACGAACGGCTCGCGGATCTCGCACGCCAGATCTGGCACGAACACTATCCGGGCATCATCTCGACCGGGCAGATCGATTACATGCTCGCCAACGGCTACGATCTCGACACGCTCGCCGCGGAACAGGCCGCCGGCACCCGCTTCGTGCTCGCCTGCCGAGAGCAGGTGACGCTCGCCTTTGCCGCGGTCTCACCAGACATCGAGAATCCGACAATCGCCTGGCTCGATAAGCTCTATGTAAAGGCCGAGGCGCGTGGCCAGGGCATTGCAAGCCAACTCATGGCATGGGCGCTACGCACCGCAACCGAGCGGGAAGCGAACGTGATGAAGCTGCGAGTGAACCGCGACAACGCGGGCGCGGTCGAGGCCTACCGGCGCTTGGGTTTCGTCGTCGAAAGCGAGCACGTCAAGCCGATCGGCAACGGCTACGTCATGGACGACTACATCATGCAGCGCCCGGTCTAGCCCCTCAGCCGCCGCCGCTGCCCGTGGCGGGCGGCGCACTGGCACGGCGCGCCGTCACTTCGGCCTCGGCGGCTTCGTCCCAGGCGAGAACGAACGCCGACACCCAGCCCTCAGCACCGGTGGTCGGCACGCGAATCCGGCGCCAGCCGCCATCGTGGCCAAGCACGACGACTTCGGTGCCGTAGGTCAGTCGCTCACTTACCGACGCATCCCGAGCCGCCCCCTCGCGTAGCTGTGCCGAGGCACTGGCCACCTTGAATCGGGTGCGCTCATCAGACTCTTCCGGCGCTTCTTCAACCGCTGATGAAGCCACCGGCTTTTCTCGCACATCCGCCGGATCTGTCGAGCCCACGGCTGTTGTCTGCTCGGCCTTGGCCTGCGGCGCATCGCCGTCCAGCGCGAGCAGCCGATCGGCGATCCAGCCAATCGTTTCGCGCTCGACAAACCAGAGCCGCGACCAGCCCGCTCGAGAATCCAGCAACAGGCCAGCATCACTCGACCCCACCTGGGCGAGCACTTGGGACTGTCGCGACGGGCCGGCGCGCACGTTCACACGGCTGCCGGTGACCCGGGCGCCGGGCAGGCTTTCAGCCAGCTGGTCGAGATTGCGCTGCGCCTGGGCGCTGGTGCCGGCCGCCCGGCCCAGCCACCGTATGGCGCGCGCCGTATCCGCCGGCATGCCGTCGCCGTTGAGATACATCAGGCCGAGATTGTTCTGCGCTGCCGCGAGACCGTCGCGGGCGGCCTTTTCGTACCAGCGCCGCGCGCCGCGGATATCGCGCTCGATCCCGTCGCCGGCCTGCAGCATCAGCGCCAGGTTGTATTGCGCCTGGGTGTTTCCCTGCTCGGCGGCAGCCGCGAACCAACGCCGCGCCTCGTCGGGCGATCGCGGCACGCCGAATCCGTTGGCATGCAGCAGCGCCAGGTTGAACTGGGCATTCGACTGGCCGGATTCGGCGAGTGGACGCCACTCATCGCGCGCGACGTCATAATTGCCGCGCTGGAACGCCGCCACGCCGGCATCGAAATCCGCAGTTGCGGGCAGCGCCGCCAGCAACAGCAACGCGGCTACCGCCGACACGCGCGCCATCAAGCGCGCCCGGTTGTTGGTACGCCGCCGGATGGGGTCAGCCGCCGCTTTGGCCGACCGGATCGCCAGCGCGCGCATTATCCGCCGTGGCGACCGGAGCCGCCGTCTCCCCGGCAATGAGGAAAGCCGCGACCCAGCCGGTACGGGATGTACCCGGCACCATCACCTCACGCCAGCCACGATTTTCATCGATCACGCGCACGGCTTCGCCACGTGTGAGCTGGCCGAGTACTTGCTCAGCCATCGACGGACCGGCACGCAGGTTCACGTCGCGCGCGCCAATGCGCGCCGCGCGACCGGGCAAATGTTCACCGGGAGGTGGCTGATGGTCGCCGAGCAGAAAGGCCGCAACCCAACCGCTGCCGGCGCGGTTGGGTAGGAGAATGCGTCGCCACCCGCTGCGTCGACCGATCACCTGCACGGTATCGTCATGGCCGAGTTGCATAAGCACGGGCGCGCCCGTCGAAGGCGCGGCGCGCACGTTCAAACGGTCGGTGGCGACACGCACCGTGCTGCCGCGCCGTTCGCCCAGATCGATATTGTCGATACCAACCAACCAGCCGGAGTTGCGCAGCAACCGGCCCGATTGCGTATTCGCGTCCATACTGCCCGAGGTCGTCGTGCTTACGGTGCGCGACTCGGGGCGGCGTGCACGGCGGGCGTTGAGACCGGTTAGCGCCCCGAACTCGAAGCGGTCGAGCCGCACCGGCGCGGCGCCGGCCGCCGGCAGCCCCGTGAGCAACCGCGATGCGACCCAGCCGATCACGTCAGGCCCGCCATCGGCAGCGTGCTGCCATACCTGGCTCCAATCGCCCTGACGGGCGAATACACGCAGTTGCGCGCCGCGCCGAGCGCTTCCCACGATCTCAGCGTCGCTTGCTGGCGTCGCACGAATGTTGGCAGCGCGCACGGCCACTTCCGCCGTCGGCAACGCGGCGATCAGCCGCGCCCGATCCATCGGACGGGCACGATCCAGCCAGGCGACTGCCTTGGCCGGCTCGCGTTTGAGACCGTCACCGGCCAGCGTCATCAGGGCGAGATTGTAGGCCGCCGAAGGCAGCCCCTGACTGGCGGCTTCCGTGTACCAGAATGCGGCCTGTGCGGAATCACGAGGCACACCATTGCCCGTATCGCGCATGACCGCCAGGTTGTATTGCGCGCCCGGATGGCCGCGTTCCGAGGCCATGGTGTACCAGTGCTGGGCGCGCAATGCGTCACGCTCGATGCCCCAGCCATTGGAATACAGCAGGCCGAGGCCGTACTGCGCGCGCGGATCGTTGGCCTCGGCCAGCGGCGCCCAAGCCCCGCGCGCAGCCGCATAGTCGTTGCGCGCGAAAGCCCGCGCGCCATCGGCATAGCCGTCAGCCGCGATGGCCAGCGTAGCCGACAGACACAGCGTCACCAGAACCGTCGAAACGACGATCCACCCCGTCAGGCGCAAGCCCGGCCCCCTCGAATCGAAACCCATCACGCCGCTACGTTAGCGCAACTGCGACAGTCGGACACCTGTTTTGCGCCGATCGGAAAAGCGCGCGTTTCAGTCCGCGCGCTTGTTTCCATAGCCGATGTTGCTCAGCTGATCCTCGATTTCGGTAAGAATCGCCGGGTCGTCGATGGTCGCGGGCGTGGTCCATTCCTTGCCGTCGGCGATCTGGCGCAGGGTTGCACGTACCACCTTGCCGGAACGCGTCTTGGGCAAGCGATCCACAATAGCCGCGTGTTTGAACGCGGCCACCGGCCCGATCTGTTCGCGCACGTTGGCGATCAGTTCGGCGACGATTTCGTCGGCAGCGCGCGTGGCGCTCGACTTGAGCACCACCATCGCGACCGGCAGCTGGCCCTTGTCGGCATCCGCCGCACCCACCACCGCGGCCTCGGCCACGTCCGGATGGGCGGCGATGACTTCTTCGATCATGCCGGTGGACAGGCGATGGCCTGCGACGTTGATGATGTCGTCCACCCGACTCATCACCCAGAGATTGCCGTCAGCATCGAAATAGCCCGCGTCGCCCGAGCGGTAATAGCCCGGAAAGTCCTCCAGATACGACGACTTGTAGCGTTCGTCGTTCTGCCAGAGGTTGGGGAAACAGCCCGGCGGCAACGGCAACTTCACACAGATATCGCCCATCTCGCCGTTGGGCACTTCCTCGCCGTCGGGGCCGAGCACGTGGGTGTCGTAGCCCGGTATCGGCCGACCGGCCGAGCCGAGCGGCACGTCGAGGTTTTCGATACCCAGCGGGTTGGCGCTCATCGGCCAGGCGGTCTCGGTCTGCCACCAGTGGTCGATCACCGGCACGTCGAGTTTCTCGCCGGCCCAGATCGCGGTGTCCGGGTCGGTGTGCTCGCCGGCCAGGAACAGTGCGCGCAGGTTGGAAACGTCGTACTGCTTCGCCAGCTCGCCGTTCGGGTCGACCTTCTTGACCGCGCGAAACGCCGTCGGCGCCGTGAAGAACACGTCCACCTTGTGCTCGGCGATTACCCGGAAGAACGCACCCGCGTCCGGCGTGCCGACCGGCTTGCCTTCGTACATCACTGAGGTGCAGCCCAGCAGCAGCGGCGCGTAGACGATATAGGAGTGGCCGACCACCCAGCCGACATCGGAAGCCGTCCAGAACACGTCGTCCTGATCCAGCCCGTAGACCGCGCGCATGGAGTAGTGCATGGCTACCGCATGGCCGCCGTTGTCGCGCACGACGCCTTTCGGCTTGCCGGTGGTGCCGGAGGTGTAAAGGATATAGAGCGGATCGGTCGCAGCGACCGGCACGCAGTCGACGGGCTCGGCTTCCGCCAGCGCGTCGTTCCAGTCGATATCGCGACCGGAGATCAGTTCGCAGCGTTGCGTATCGCGCTGGAAGATCACGCAGCGCTCCACCTTGTGTTCGGCCAGTTCCAGACCGCGGTCGAGCAGCGGCTTGTATTCGACCACGCGGCTCGGCTCGATACCGCAGGACGCCGACAGCACGAGTTTCGGCGTCGCGTCGTCGATACGCTTGGCCAGCTCCGCGCCGGCAAAGCCGCCGAACACCACGGAATGCACCGCGCCGATGCGCGCACAGGCGAGCATGGCGATGACCGCTTCCGGGATCATCGGCATATAGATGATCACGCGATCGCCCTTCTCGACGCCCTGATTGCGGATCACGCCGGCAAACTTTGCCACCGCATCGCGCAGCTCGGCATAGGTATAGCGCTGCTGGGAATCGGTGACGGGGCTGTCGTGTATGAGTGCTGTCACGTCGCCCCGGCCGGCATCCACGTGCCGATCGAGACAGTTGTCGGCGGTGTTGAGCTCGCCGTCCGGATACCAGTGGTAGAACGGCACACGGCTGTCATCGAGAATCTGCTGTGGCTCTCGGCTCCAGCGGATGGCTCGGGCGGCTTCGCGCCAGAACTCGGTCGGATTATCCCGGGCAGCAGCGAACTGGTCGCGGTAGGGGGTTTGCGGACTCATGACATCTCCTCAAATGTTCGTATCTTTTTATGTCATCGACAACGCGAACGTATCAGTCGGTCATTGCAGCTGCCGACCCGGCGGCGTTTGCGCGCACACCGGGCCGGGAATGGCTTAGCTGCTGGCGCCCACGTCGACGAGAATACGACCGCGGGTGCGGTTCGCCATCATGTCGGCGGCGCGCTCGGGCACTTGCTCCAGCGTGGCCGTATCGGTGATCGCCTCCAGCGCGGCTTCGGGCAGATCCTTGACCAGGCGCTGCCAGGCGCGCTGCCGGGGTTCGATCGGGCAGACCACGGAATCGACGCCCAACAGGCTGACGTTACGCAGGATGAACGGCATGACGGTCGCCGGCAGATCCGGTCCCGCGGCCAGTCCGCAGGCCGCGACCCGGCCGCCGTAGGCCATCTCCGACAACACATGCGCCAGCACCTTGCTGCCGACGGTATCGACCGCGCCGGCCCAGCGGCCTTTCGCCAGCGGCTTGGGTTTGGCGTCGGCATCGGGCGCGGGCACGATCTCGGAGGCTCCAAGCTCACGCAGATAGGCGTGCAAATCCTCGTCGGTCGAGGTGGTCAGCGCTGCGACCTCGTAGCCCAGATGCGCCAAGATCGCGATCGCCACGCTGCCGACACCGCCGGACGCGCCGGTGACCAGCACCGGGCCGTCGGCAGGCGTCAGGCCCGCGTCTTCGAGACGCTGCACACACAGCATGGCGGTGAAGCCGGCGGTGCCGATCACCATGGCCGTGCGCGTATCCAGGCCTTCGGGCAGCGGCACCAGCCATTCGGACTTCACCCGCTGGCGCTGGGCATAGCCGCCCCAGTAGCGCTCGCCTACGCCCCAGCCGGTAAGCACAACCTTGTCGCCGGGCGCGTAGTCGTCCGAGTTGGACTCGACCACGGCGCCGGCCAGATCGATGCCGGGCACCATCGGCCAGGTGCGCACGATCGGGCCCGCGCCGGTGACCGCCATCGCGTCCTTGTAGTTGAGATCGGAATATTCGACCGCAACCAGCACGTCGCCTTCGGGCAGGTCGGCGTCGGTCAGGCTCTCGATCGCAGCCTGGGTCTTCTCGTCTTCCTGGCGCAGCACCAGCGCCTTGAATGATTGTTCGCTCATGGGGCTGTCTCCGTTGATATCGCTGTTTCGATTCGCCGGCCGCGACCCAAAAAAAGGGGCGCGGCCGGTAACCAGGTCGCTTAGGGCACCGGGCGCGGCGCGGGGCCGACGTACTCGGCGCTCGGCCGGATGATGCGGTTGTCCGCACGCTGCTCGAACACATGCGCGGCCCAGCCCGATAACCGGCTCATCACGAAGATCGGGGTGAACAGCTTCGTGGGGATACCCATGAAGTGATAAGCGGAGGCATGGAAGAAGTCGGCGTTGCAGAACAGCTTCTTCTCGCGCCACATCACTTCCTCGCAGCGCACCGACACCGGGTAGAGCGTGGTGTCGCCGACGTCCGCGGCGAGCTTTTCGGCCCACTGCTTGATGATCGCGTTACGCGGGTCGGACTCGCGATAGATCGCATGCCCGAAGCCCATGATCTTGTCCTTGCGCTCGAGCATGGCGAGCATCTTCTGCTCTGCGTCGTCCGGATCGCTGAACTGCTCGATCATGGCCATCGCGGCCTCGTTCGCGCCGCCGTGCAGCGGGCCACGCAGCGTGCCGATCGCGCCGGTCACACAGCTGTGGATATCGCTGAGCGTCGAGGCACAGACACGGGCGTTGAAAGTAGAGGCGTTGAACTCGTGCTCGGCATAGAGGATGAGCGAGGTGTTCATCGCGGCCGCGTGCAGCGCGCTCGTCTTCTTGCCATGCAGCATCTGCAGGAAATGCCCGCCCAGCGAATCGGCGTCGGTCTCTGTATCGATCCGCTCGCCGTCGTGACTGTAGCGATACCAGTAACAGACGATGCCGGGGAACGCGGCCATCATGCGATCGGTGCATTCCTGCTGGTCCTCGAAGCTGGATTCGCCTTCGAGATGACCGAGCATGGAGCAGCCGGTGCGCATCACGTCCATCGGGTGGGCATCGCGCGGAATACGCTCGAGCACTTCGCGCAGCGCTTCCGGTAGCGCACGGCGCTGCTTGAGGCGGCTCTTGTAGGCCTCGAGTTCATCAGCGCTCGGCAGTTCGCCCTTGAGCAGCAGATAGGCCACGGCCTCGAACTCGCATTTCTCGGCCAGATCCTGGATGTCGTAGCCGCGGTAGGTCAGCCCCGAGCCGCTCTGGCCGACGGTCGATAGCGACGTGCGCCCGGCGACCTGGCCGCGCAGGCCAGCCGTGTTGGTCTTCTTCTCGCTCATGTTCTCTCCTCTTTCAGGTTTCGATTCTGTGGGGCGGGCCGATTGTCGACCTCGATATTACGGCGCGCGCGGCTGATATGGCGGCGCATGAGCATTTCGGCGAGCTCACCGTCACGGGCTTCGATGGCCTCGACGATCTGACGATGCTCCTTCAGGGCCTGAAGCGGACGCTTGGCCACGCCACTGAACTGGTAACGCGACATGCGGATCAAGTAATACAGCTCGCCAATAAGCATGTCCGCCAGGGCCGCGTTATGACTGCCCTGGATGACGCGGTAGTGAAAATCCAGATCGCCCTCGCGCTGGAAATAGGCGACGTCTTCCTTGAGGTCCTGTTGCTGCTCGTGCTCGGCCAGCAGGCGGTACAGGCCGGCGATTTCGTCGTCGCCCATCGCGGTGGCCGCCATGCGCGCGGCCATGCCCTCGAGCGCTTCGCGCAGGTAATACAGTTCGGCCAGGCGCGCGGGATCGAGTGCGGCAACGCGAGTACCGACATGCACCTTGCGCTCGAGCAGCTTGCGCGACTCGAGCCGGCGAATGACTTCGCGCATCGGCCCGCGACTCACGCCATAGCGGGCCGCCAGATCCGACTCGCTGACACGCGTACCCGGCGCGATCACTCCGCGAACAATATCGTCCTGGAGCGCATCCAGCGCGCGGTCCGCCAGCGTGCGCGGCGCGGTCTCGAGTTTCGCTTCGGCCTCACTCATTGTCGACAATCCTAGCAGATCGGTTGCCAAACGGAATGCATAATCGCCATACTTTTGTCGCATTGTCGACAATCAAGATTGCTAACCGACGGATTGGCTTGCCACTGGCTACGGCCCGTCCGCCCCGGTAATCACCTGTCGCACCACCTGTTTCGTTTACTGCCAAGGTATGACCATGACCACTGCTGCTGACCGCCGCGCCCAATTCCGCGCACGGATCGCCGATCGCGATGCCCTGCTTATTGCCGGCGCCTTCAACGCCATGAGCGCGCGCGTGATCGAGGACACCGGCTTTGAAGCCGTCTATCTCACCGGCGCGGGCGTGACGAACATGTCGTTCGCGCTCCCGGACCTGAGCTTCGTCGGCCTGCACGAGATGAGCGAACAGACCGCACGCGTACGCGACGCGGTCTCGCTGCCGCTGGTCGTCGATGCGGACACCGGCTTCGGCAACGCGCTGAACGTGCGCCAGACCGTGCGCACGTTCGAACGCTGCGGCGCGGACGCGATCCAGATGGAAGACCAGGTTCTGCCCAAGAAATGCGGGCATTTCGAAGGCAAGAAAGTCATCCCCGCCGAGGAAATGGTCAACAAGATCCGCGCGGCCTGTGATGCGCGCGACGACGAGAACTTCCAGATCATCGCACGCACCGACGCGGCCGCCGTGCACGGCATGGACGACGCCATCGAGCGCGCCCATCTATATGCCGAGGCCGGCGCCGACGTGCTGTTCATCGAGGCCACCGAAACCCGCGCCGATATCGAACGCCTGCCTGCGCTGTTCGATATCCCGCTGATCATCAACGTGGTGATCGGCGGCAAGACGCCGACCCTGTCACAGAGCGAACTGGCAGACCTCGGCTACGGGCTGACGCTGTATGCCAACGCCGCGCTGCAGAGCGCGGTCTGTGGTATGCAACGTGCCCTGACCCAGCTGCGCGACGATGGTCGGCTGGATGAAGACCCCGAGATCGTTGCGCCGTTTGCCGAGCGTCAACGTCTGGTCAACAAGCCGCTGTTCGACGAACTGTCCGAGCGCTACGCCGACAAGCACTGACCGGCACGCCACGGCGGCGGCCTCACCGGGCCGCCGCCAAAATCGGCGCGTGCATTCAGGGCCTTGCATCGGCTAGATTGCCGGCATGCCTGACGTCCGCCGCCGGTTCGGTTCGCTGGCGGCCCCGTGCCGCCTGATCATTGTTTTACTGCTGTGCCTGCTCGGCGGCTGCGACGGCGCGTGGAACAATCCCTACCCCGAAGCCGAGTCCGAAAACGATATTTACTACAGCTCGTTTCGCGAGTCGCCGCGCCATCTCGACCCGGCGCGCTCCTACGCCACGGACGAGGCCAGTTTCACCGGCGCCATCTACGAACCGCCGCTTCAGTATCACTATCTCAAGCGCCCCTATACGCTGATTCCGGCCACCGCGACCGAAGTCCCCGAGCCACAGCTTCTGGACGCCGACGACAACCCGCTTCCGGACGACGCGCCGGCCGACCAGGTCGCGACCAGCGTCTACACCATCGAACTCCAGCCCGGCATTCGCTACCAGCCGCATCCCGCGTTCGCGCAGAACGACGACGGCAACCCGCGCTATGACGACCTGACCAAGGCCGATATGGCCGGCATCGCCTCGCCGGCGGATTTCGAGCACCAGGGCACGCGCGAGTTGCATGCGCGCGATTACGTCCACGAAATCAAGCGACTGGCGAGCCCGGAGGTGAATTCGCCCATCTTCGGGCTGATGAGTTCTCATATCGTCGGCCTGGCCGACCTGCGCGAACGCCTGGAAGCCGCGCGCAAGCAACTCGAACCGGGCGAATCGCTCGATCTCACCGCCTTCGATTTCGAAGGCGCACAGGTCATCGACGACCATACCTACGAAATCCGGGTCGACGGCGTCTATCCGCAGCTGCGCTATTGGCTCGCGCTGGCCTTCTTCGCCCCGGTGGCCCCCGAGGTCACGCGCTTCTACGATCAGCCCGCCCTCAAGACCCGAAACATCACGCTGGACACCTTCCCGGTCGGCACCGGCGCCTACATGCTTACCGAGAACAACCCGAACCGGCGCATGGTGCTCGAGGCCAATCCCAACTTTCATGGCCAGCGTTATCCGCGCGAAGGCGAGGACGGCGACCGCGCGGCCGGCTTGCTGGCAGACGCGGGCAAGCCGCTGCCCTTCATCAAGCGCGCGGTCTATTCGCTGGAGAAGGAATCAATCCCCTACTGGAACAAGTTCCTGCAGGGCTACTACGACACCTCCGGCATCAGCGACGACGCCTTTGGTCAGGCGATTCGTATCGACGAGGAGGGCAACCCGAACCTCACGCAGACGATGCGCGAACACGGCATGGATCTCGCCACCACCGTGCTGCCGGGCATCTACTATCTCGGCTTCAACATGAACGACAACGTGGTCGGCGGCCGCGACGAATCCGGGCGCAAGCTGCGCCAGGCGATATCGATCGCGCTGGACATGGAGAACTACATCCCGCTGTTCCTCAACGGCCGCGGCATCGTCGCCCAGGGGCCGATCCCGCCCGGGCTGTTCGGCTACGAAGAGGGCAAGGCCGGCATGAATCCGGTCGTCTACGACTGGAAAGACGGCGAGCGCGTACGCAAGTCCATCGACACCGCGCGGGAACTGCTCGCCGAGGCCGGCTATCCGAACGGCATCGATCCGGACACCGGCCAGTCCCTTCTGGTGAATATCGACACCCCCGCCACCGGCCCCGAGTTCAAGACCCAGATGGACTGGATGCGCCAGCAGTTCGACGAGCTCGGCATCCAGCTCGTGGTGCGCGCCACCACCTGGCCGCGTTTCCAGCAGAAGATCGCCGAGGGCAACACGCAGATCTATTTCGGCAGCGGCTGGATGGCCGACTATCCGGACCCGGAAAACTTCCTGTCCCAGCTCTACGGGCCGAACGGCACCGCCGAGCATTCCGGCTCGAACTACGCCAACTACGACAACCCCGAATACGACCGCCTGTTCCGCGATATGCGCAACATGGAGAACGGCCCCGAGCGCCAGGCCGTGATCGATCGCATGCTGGCGATCGTGCGCCGCGACGCGCCCTGGTCCTGGGGCTTCTTCCCACGCCAGTACGCGCTGTACCACCAGTGGCTGCACAACACCAAGCCCAACGGCATGCTGCAGAGTTCGTTGAAATACCTGCGCCTGGACACCACCCAGCGCGCCGAGAAGCGGCGCGAGTGGAACAATCCGGTGCTCTGGCCGGTGGGCCTGGGTCTGCTGTTCCTGGTCGTCGCCCTGGCGCCGGGGCTGTGGATATATCGCCGGCGCGAACGGCGCGCGGTTCGCCAGACGGGGCACAGCTAGCCATGCTCGCCTACATCATCCGCCGCGCGCTCTATGCCATTCCGGTGCTCATCGGCGTGAACCTGATCACGTTCCTATTGTTTTTCGTGGTGAACACGCCGGACGACATCGCCCGCATGCAGCTCGGCTTCAAGCGTGTCACGCCCGAGGCAATCCAGACCTGGAAGGCCACCCACGGCTACGACCTGCCCTATATCTACAACGAAGAGGCCGACGGCCTCGACACCGTCACGCAGACGCTGTTCTTTCAGAAATCGGTGAAGGTGATCGCCTTCGAGTTCGGTCGCTCGGATGCCGGTCGCTCGATCTCGTCCGACATCCTCGAACGCATGGGCCCGAGCCTGGCGCTGGCGGTGCCCACGCTCATCGTCGGCATGCTGGTGAACATCACCTTCGGGCTGCTGCTGGTGTTTTTCCGATCCACCGCGATCGACTGGGGCGGCGTCGTGCTCTGCGTGCTGCTGATGTCGATCTCGCCGCTGTTCTACATCATCGCGGGCCAGTACGTCGCCGGCAAGCTGATGAATCTGGTGCCCATTTCCGGCTTCGACGCCGGCTGGGACATGGCCAAGTTCCTGATCCTGCCGGTGATCATCGGCGTGGTTGGCGGCGTCGGCTCCGGGACCCGCTGGTATCGCACCATCTTCATGGAGGAATACGGCAAGGACTATGTCCGCACCGCCCGCGCCAAGGGCCTGAGCGACCTGCGCATCCTGTTCGTGCACGTACTCAAGAACGGCATGATCCCGATCCTCACCGGCGTGGTCGTGCTGCTGCCGCTGCTGTTCATGGGCAGCCTGATCATGGAATCCTTCTTCGGCATCCCGGGGCTGGGCAGCTACACCATCGAAGCCATCAACCAGCAGGACTTCGCCATCGTGCGGGCGATGGTCTTTCTCGGCTCCGTGCTCTATATCGTCGGCCTGCTGCTGACCGATATCAGCTATACGCTGTTTGATCCGCGGATACGGTTATGATCTCTCGCGAAAACGTATCTCAGCTAGGCGCGCTTGTTCGCGGCGGCCTGTTCCAGCCGCTCCGACAGCCAGACCTTGATGATCGACTGCCGGGTTACGCCCAGACGCCGTGCCTCGCGGTCCAGTTCGTCAACCATCCAGCTTGGAAAATCAACGTTCACGCGTCGCGCATTCTGGTTCGGACGGCGCGCCTTGGACAGGTCGAGATCGGCGGTTACATCTTCGCCAGCATCGAATTTCTTGTCGAACGATTCAGCTTTCATATAACGCTACCTCCTCTTCGCGCGACCGGCGCACAGAGATGATCCGAATGTTTTCGTCTCGATACGTCACCACTGCCGACCAGTGCTTGCCTTCGATCAAACCGATCAGGAGGAACCGAGGCTCATTCATGGCCCGAGCCGGAATCTCCAGCAGGGTAGGATCGTTCCAGAGCGCTTGGGCCTCGACAAAATTAATGCCGTGCTTGGCACGGTTCGATTCGCTCTTCGCCTCATCGAATTCGAACATGGATAAAAACTATACCTAAATCTGTCGAGGCACGTTTCCTGCGTCCTGATTCGCGCACGCGTAGACCTGCTCTCTCACTGGGTAAGATTGAACCAACTGATGTACGTCCTCCTCTACACCGACGCGCTGATCTACCTGCTGCTGATTGCGATCGCGGTGTTCGTGGTGGTTGCGTCGCGCAGCAAGCCGTTGCGGGTACCGTGGCTGCGGGTGTTTGCGCGGCCGGTGGGCATGATCACGCTGGTGATTCTGCTGGCGTATACGGCGGTGGGCGTGCTCGACAGCATTCACTACCGGCCGACGGTGACCAACGACGCCGGCGAGACGCGCGTGTCGGGCGAGGTGATCAGCGTGTTCGACGCCATCGCCGCGCCGCTGATCGAGGACACCGAATACACCTACTCCGCACCGTTCGCGCTGCGCTCCTACGTGCAGCAGGTGGTGACCGCGGCCGACGGCAGCAAGGCACAGGTCTATCCACGGCTGACCCATGCGGGCACGTCGCTCGATGAAAGCGGGCTGACCCGCGGCGAGGACATCACCCGTCGCGCGGCCAAGGGGGCGGCGTGGGGCCTGGCCGCCTGGCTGGCGCTTTGCGTGCCGTTGATCGGGCTGATCGCGGCGCACTGTCGAACTTCGCCGAGGAATGTCGTCAGAGACATCGCCCGCGACACCACGCCGCTGGCCTGGCGGGCCGCACTCGTCACCGCCGGCATACTCGCGGTGATCGTTGGCGTGACCGCCTCGCTGGCGGCCGAATACCACGTGCTCGGCACCGACAAGGTCGGCCAGGACGTGCTCTATCAAGCCGTGAAGAGCATTCGCACCGGGCTGGCGATCGGCACGTTGACGACACTGGTGATGCTGCCCTTTGCCCTGCTGCTGGGCACGCTGGCCGGATACTTCCGAGGCTGGGTGGACGATGTCATCCAGTATCTCTATACGACGCTGAGCTCGATTCCCGGCGTGCTGCTTATCGCCGCCGCCGTGCTGATGATGCAGGTCTATATGGAGAACAACGCCGAGGCGTTCGGCTCCACCACTGCGCGTGCGGACCTGCGGCTGCTGTTTCTGTGTCTGATTCTCGGCATCACCAGCTGGACGGGTCTATGCCGGCTGCTGCGCGCGGAAACCCGCAAGCTATCGGAGCTGGATTACGTGAACGCGGCACGCGGACTGGGCACCGGCCCGCTGCGCATCCTGGGTAAGCATATGCTGCCGAATGTGATGCACATCGTGCTGATCCAGGTCGTGCTGGATTTCTCTGCGCTGGTGCTCGCCGAAGCGGTACTCAGCTATATCGGCGTGGGCGTGGACCCGACCATGGACAGCTGGGGCAACATGATCAACGCCGCGCGCATGGAGATGGCGCGCGACCCGATCGTGTGGTGGCGCCTGGGCGGCGCGTTCGTGTTCATGCTCGTGCTGGTGCTGGCCGCCAACCTGTTTGCGGACGTGGTGCGCGATGCATTCGACCCGCGCCTGCGCGGCGACGAGGGCGGGCGCGCGCTCAAGCGCAAGGCACCGGCAACGCCCGCAGGCGGAGCGCATTGATATGACGCGCAATCCGCCACTACTGGAAGTCGAAGCGCTACGAACCCACCTTGATACGCCGGCCGGCGTGCTGCGCGCGGTCGATGACGTGAGTTTTTCCATCGCACCCGGCGAAACGCTGGCGCTGCTGGGCGAATCCGGCTGCGGCAAGTCGATGACCGCGCTGTCGCTCATGGGGCTGGCGCCGCAGCCGGCGACGCGGGTACTCGACGGCGTCGTGCGCCTGGGCGGCGAGGATCTGCTCGCACTGTCCGAAGCCGCCATGCGCGAACGCCGCGGCGCGCGGATCGGCATGGTGTTCCAGGAGCCGATGAGCGCGCTCAACCCGGTGCTCACGGTCGGCCAGCAGATCGGCGAAGCGCTACGCACGCATCTGAAACTGCGCGGCCAAAAGATTCGCGAACGCGGGCTCGCCTTGCTCGAAGAAGTGGGCATGCCGGACCCGGCCGGGCGCTGGGATGCCTATCCGCACCAGCTCTCCGGCGGGCTCAAGCAGCGCGTGGTGATCGCAATCGCACTGGCCGGCGAGCCGGACGTGCTGATCGCCGACGAGCCGACAACCGCGCTGGACGTCACCATCCAGGCCCAGATTCTCGCCTTGCTAGCGCGCCTGCAGCGCGAACGCGGCATGGCGCTGCTGCTGATCACCCACGACCTGGCCGTGGTCAACGAAGTCGCCGATCGCGTGGCGGTGATGTATGCCGGGCATATCGTGGAGCTGGCCGATCGCGACACGTTGTTTGCCGCGCCGCGCCATCCGTACACGCGCAAGCTGTTCGCCTCGCTGCCGGGCGCGGCCCAGCGCGGCCAGCGCCTGGCGGCAATCCCCGGCACCGTGCCGCCGCTGACCACGAATCTGCCGGCCTGTCGCTTCGCCGACCGCTGTGAACATGCATGGGCGGCCTGTCGCGAAACGCCGCCAGCCTGGCGAGAGGACTCGGGCTCGCGGGTGCGTTGTCACCTTTACGATCCGGCGCAGGAAGGCGCGCCGCTACCGGCGGCGCTGGAACAGGCCGAAGCCGTACGCGACAACGATGCGCAGCGCGAAGCGGCACCGGACACGCTGCTCGACGCCCAGGACGTGGCGGTCCATTTCCCGATCACCAAGGGCATCTTCAAGCGCACGGTCGGCCATGTGCGCGCAGTCGACGGCGTATCGCTGACCATTCAACGTGGCCGGACTCTCGCGCTCGTGGGCGAATCCGGCTGCGGCAAGACTACCCTCGGGCGGGCGCTCGCGCGGCTGCTCGACCCGACCCGCGGCACGATGCGGTTTGGCGACGAGGATCTGGCCGCGCTGCGCGGCAAGCGCCTGCGCCAGGCTCGCCGACATCTGCAGATGGTGTTCCAGGATCCGTTCTCGGCCATGAACCCGCGCATGCTGGTCGGCGAGATCATCTCCGAAGGCCTGATCGCGCAGAGTATCGGCAAGAACGCGACGGATCGGCGCGCGATCGCCGCCGATCTGCTTTCCGACGTCGGCCTTCCGGAAGCCGCACTCGATCGCTATCCGCACGAATTCTCGGGCGGCCAGCGTCAACGTATCTGTATCGCCCGCGCACTGGCGCTCGAACCCAGCCTGTTGATCTGCGACGAGCCGACCAGTGCGCTGGACGTGTCCGTGCAGGCTCAGGTGCTCAATCTGCTCAAGCGGTTGCAGGCTGAGCGCGGGCTAGCCTACCTGTTCATCACCCACGACATGGCGGTGGTGAGTTATCTCGCCGACGATATCGCGGTGATGTATCTGGGCCGTATCGTCGAGCGTGGCCCCGCCGAGCAGGTATTGCGCGAACCCAAGCATCCCTACACGCAGGCGCTGCTGTCAGCCATGCCGAGCGTCAATCAGCGCGACGGCGAGCGCATCCGTCTGGCGGGCGATCTGCCCTCACCGGCCAACCCGCCGACGGGCTGTCATTTCCATCCGCGCTGCCCGCATGTGATGGAACGCTGCAAACGCGAGGACCCGGAAGCCCGCGATTTCGGCGACGGGCATACGGCACGCTGTTTTCTCTACTAGACCGAGCGAATCGCCACGGGCGCAATTGCAGCCCTGCCGTGCCGGGGCTGGCGATTTACGCGCTGACCGAGCCCAAAACCCCATTGGCATCGATCAGGCTCTGAACGCCTTCTCACCCTGCTCGATTGAGCTGCGCACGCCGCAGCTACTTGATTCCATGGGGTTCCACGTGGAGCCGCACGAAAAAGGCCGCCCGAAGGCGGCCCCGATATCGTCAACGAACAGACAGATCAGACCGCGATCTGACCACCGTCGCTTTTCTGGATCACCACGGTCGACGCACGCGGGCGCACGCTGCCGCTGGTTTCGGCGGTGGCGTCGTCAGAATCGCTGGCCGGCCAGTTGCCGGGATGCTGGATGTTGATGAACAGCGCGGTCTTGTCCGGCGTGGCGAAGATGCCCGTGACTTCACAGCCGTTCGGACCCACAGCGAAACGCTTGAGCTGTTCCTGATTGCCGGCATTGATCACGGAAGCGCTATCGCCGCTGTTCAGCCCCTGTGGCACGACAGCCAGGACCTGATCGTTGGTCACTTCGGTACCGCCGGTATCGGTCTGGATCCAGAGGATGCCGTTGCCGTCTTCGCGATCGTCATACCAGAGGCCGTCGCAGCTGGAGAAATAGTTCTGCGCGGTCAGCCCCGATTGGTTGTAATCGTCGGGCTCGTTGTCGAGGCCCAGCGCGCCGAACACGAAGATGTCCCAGTTGAACGTGGTCTCGCCCGGCGCCGGTTCGCGCCAGCGGATGACGTGCCCGTCGCGGTTGTTCTCGCCATCCGGCTCGTCGTCATCATCGAACGTCGTCAACGTGCGCGGATTCGCCGCATTCACCGGTGCCGAAGCAAACCCGACCCCGGCTTCCTCGATATTGCTGCCATCGTTGGTATAGGTCGGGTCGGTTCCCTCGGCCGTGCGGTCGGAGTTGTTGGTGAGCGTCATGTAGACATCGCCCGAGACCGGATCGACCGCGCCCCATTCCGGCCGATCCATCGGCGTGGCGCCGGCCAGATCGGCCGCGTCACAGGTGTTGATGATGATGCCCGCCAGGTCGTCGGCTTCGAGGCCGAGCGCGGCCGCCAGCGTCTGGTCGCCGGCCTGGGTCATCGCTTCCGGCGTGAGCGCCAGCCATTCGCCGCTGCCGTCGGCGTTGAAGCGGGCGGCGTAGAGCGTGCCGTTGTCGAGGTACTTGTCGCCCAGCGCCAGGCGATCCACGCCCGTAGCGGCTGGATCAACCGCGTCGGCAGCACTCCACATCACGTCCGAAACGTATTTGTAGATGTACTCGTTGCGTGCGTCGTGGCCGGAATAGAACACGACGGGCTCGCCTTCGACCAGCTTGCCGACCCAGCAGCCTTCGTGACGAAAACGGCCCATCGCGGTGCGCTTCACCGGGCGCGAGGTGTTGGTGTACGGGTCGATCTCGACGTTATAGCCGTAGGTACGCGGCTCGTTGCGATAGTCGTCGGCGGCCGTCGCGCCGCTCGGGGTGGCGTTGAAGCGAGCGAACTCGCCATCGACTTCGGTGGCATCGCCGGCGGCCGTTTCCCAGGCGTAGCGACCGCGCCCGCTGGACACGCCGATACGGTTATCGTCGATCTCGCGATCGCTGTCCTTGATGAACACCGCCGGCCAGTTTTCTTCGCAGGTCAGGTAGGTGCCCCAGGGCGTGTAGCCGTTCGCGCAGTTGTTGTTGGTGCCGCGCGTGGCCATGCCCGTGGGCGAGTAGGCGGTTACCGCGTACGCACTGCCGGCAACCGGCCCGGCCAGGTCGATCGGGGTGGCGGTGGTGATACGACGGTTGTAGCTGGTGTCGTCGGCCAGCCCCCAACTGCCATTGTCGTCTTTGGTGATGCGTACGATCGTCACGCCGTGGGCATTGATCTCGGTACGGACCTCGTCGGCCGGGCGTACGCCGCTACTGGCGTTGGTCGCCCCACCCTGCGGCGCCCAGAGCGCGCCCTGGTCGATATATTCGTTGTTCATCGCGAGCAGGAAGTCGCTCGACGCGGTCTCTTCGCTCAGCGGGAAGTGGTACATGCCGTCGTGATGCATGCCCACCGTGTTGGCCTGGATTTCGGGCGTGAAATTCAGCTCCTCGCTGAACGCCGGCGCGGAGGCGTTGATCGGCGTACCCCAGGGAATCAGCACCTGGGCGGTATAACCGGCCGGCACGACAACGGCATCCTGCTGGGAGCCGGCGATGGCCTCGAAAGCGAGCCTCATGGCTGCGGCCATGTCGTCGTCGGCATCGTCGTTGCCGCCATCGCTGTCACTGCTGCAACCAGCCAGGCCAAAGCCGCCCAGCATGGTCGCGGCCGCGACGCCCAGGCCGCCACGCAATACGCTGCGACGCGCGATGCGACGCTCCAGCACAGAAGAGAACGGCTCGTTCTCGCTCTGGTTGAACAAACGATGGTCTTCGATTTCCTCGCTCATGGCCCGCCCTCGGTGGTGTTGTTCGGTGGAATGCCTGCGCGCGCACTTCCGGCACGCTGCAGCCCCACCGCACGCTAGACGGCTTGCATGACATTTCGGTGAAGCCGGCGCTGGCGCCACCCGGCGTTACGTATCAATGCGCGTCGAGCGCTCGCTCGAAGGCGGCCAGCGCGTCGTCCGAGAACAGCACGAACCGCGCGGTCTCGACGTTTTGGGCTTGGGATGCGTAGTCGACGATGGTGTCGATGGCGATATTCGCAGCCTCGTCCAGTGGGTAGCCGTAGACGCCGCAGGAGATCGCGGGAAAGGCGATCGAGCCCACGCTGTTGTCCTCGGCGAGCTGCATGGCAGTTCGATAACAACTGGCGAGCTGTGCCGCCACCGGCTGACTCTGGCTGTAGACCGGGCCAACGCAGTGCACGACGTGTCGATTGGGCAGTTCGAAGGCCTCGGTGATCACCGCCTCGCCGGCCTCGATTGGCGCGAGCTTGAGGCTGGCTTCGACCAGCTTCGGCCCCGCGGCACGATTGATCGCGCCGTCCACACCGCCGCCGCCCTTGAGCTGCTTGTTGGCGGCGTTGACGATGATGTCGATATCCGGCTGGTCAGTGATGTCGCCCTTGATGCATTCGATAGTGATGCCGGCGACTTGACGTTGCGTGGCGTGCTGCATGATTCGACCTCGCATGGGGTAAGGTGCGTCCATCATCCGCAAGCGATTGGATCAGGCCAAGTGGCGCAACTGATCAAGTACTGGAACACGCTCAAGGGCAGCTACTGGTTCATCCCCACCGTGATGTCGATCATGGCGGCGCTGCTGTCGTTTGCGCTGACCGCGATCGACAGCCGCATCGGCGCGGCCTGGGTCACCAACATCCCCTGGATCTACAGCATCCAGGCCGAGGGCGCGCGCGGACTGCTGACCACGGTAGCCGGCTCGATGATCGGTGTGGCGGGCGTGACCTTCTCGATCACCATCGCGGCGCTGTCCTACACGACCTCGACGCTGGGCCCACGCCTGCTGACCAATTTCATGCACGACCGGGGCAACCAGATCACCCTCGGTACGTTCGTGTCGACGTTCGTGTACTGCCTGCTGTTGCTGCGCGTGGTACAGGCCGGCCATGAGGGCAGCGCAGCATTCGTGCCGCATCTGTCGCTGCTGTTCGCGGTGGGCATGGCGGTGGCGAGCCTCGCGGTGCTGATCTATTTCATTCATCACATCACCGAGTCGCTGCACGTTTCCAACGTGGTCGCCAATGTCGCCAGCGAATTGGACGGCGCCATAGACGAATACCAGCGCCGGGTCGAAGCCGACCGCGACAAGCCGCCGGCCAATCTGCCGGCGGATTTTGCCGAGCAAGCGGTCGCCGTGCGCGCCGATGGCGACGGCTATATCCAGAACCTGATCTTCGGCTCGCTGGTGCGCCAGGCGGCGACCCACGATCTGGTGCTGCGTATCGAGCGCTCGCCGGGCGATTTCGTGGCCGCGGGCCAGACGCTGCTCTGGGCCTGGCCGGCCGCGCGGGTGGACGACGACGTGACCAGCGGGCTCATCGACGCCTATGCCTGGGGCCGCCAGCGCACCCAGTCGCAGGACGTGTTCTTTCTGGTCAACGAACTCGTCGAGATCGCCGCCCGCGCGCTGTCGCCCGGCATCAACGACCCGTATACCGCCATGGGCTGTCTCGACTGGCTGAGCGTGGCGATCAATCGCGTTGCCCGCGACGACATCTCCAGTCGCCACGGCTTCGACAGCGACGACAAGCTGCGCGTGTGGGCGCGGGGTTTCGATTTCGCCGCGCTGGTCTCGGCTGTCTTCGACCAGCTGCGGGCATACTTCGCCGGCGACCGCAACGCCGCCGTGCACATGTTCAAGCGCATCGGCGACAGCGGCGAATTCCTGCGCAACGCCGATCAACGCAAACTCATGCAGGCACAGGCCGAAGCGCTTTACGAAGCCGCCGGCGAGGCCATGACCAGCGCACTGGATCGTACGGCCGTGGAACAGGCCTATCGGCGCGCGCTTCGGTTGCTGGCACAGCGCAACGCCGTCTAGCGGAGCAAACGTCCGATCGGCCGGCTTGATTACCGCCGACCCGGGCCCGATCATCGGCGGTTCGCTGTTCCCAATCGACGCCGCATGTCCCAACCGACCGACAACCGCCACGCCTCCAGCCTGCCGCCCGTCGCCGAGCGCCGGCGCGTAAGCGAAACCCGCCACGGTGTGACGCTTGTCGACGACTACGCCTGGCTGCGTGACGAGAACTGGCGCGAGGCCATGCACGAGCCCGAGCTGCTCGGCGCCGACATCACCGCCTATCTGGATGCCGAGAACGCCCATACCGACGCGCATATGGCGCCGCTCGCCCCGCTGCGCCAGGCGCTGGTCACCGAACTGCGCGGGCGTATCGCGGAGCGCGATGCCAGCGTGCCAACGCCGGACGGCGACTGGTTCTATTACGTGCGTTTTCGCGAATCGGGCCAGCACCCGATCTTCTGTCGCGCCCCGCGTACCGGCGGCGCCGACACGCCGGCCGGCGAGCCGCTGCCCGACGAACAGATCCTGCTCGACGGCGACGTAGAAGCCGAAGGCCGCGCCTATTTCAGCCTCGGCACGGTCAATCACAGCTGTGACCACAAGCTGCTCGCCTTCGCTCTCGACGAGCGCGGCTCCGAGGCCTACACCCTGCATGTCCGCGATATAGAAAGCGGCGAGGAAATCCAGCCGCCGATCACCAACACCACCGGCAACCTGATGTGGTCGGCCGACAGCGCCACGCTGTTCTTCACCACGCTCGACGACAACCACCGGCCCTGCAAGGTCTGGCGGCTGGCCCTAGGCGACGCGCCGGAGGCCGCCGAGCTGGTCTATGCCGAACCGGATCCGGGCTTTTTCGTCTCCGTAGCTACGACCCAGAGCGATCGCTTCATCCTGATCAACGCCCACGATCACGCGACCAGCGAAACGCGTTTCATCGACTCGGCCTCGCCATGGGATGCACCGCGCCTGCTTGCCGAACGCATCGAGGGGCAGGAATACGACGTCGAAGACGACGGCGACGACTTCGTGATGATGACCAACGCCGACGGCGCCGAGGATTTCAAGCTCGTACGCACGCCGATCGCCACCCCGGGCCGCGAGCACTGGCAAACGATCGTCGCCCACGAACCCGGCCGTCTGCTGCTCGATCATATCGAGTTCGCCGATTTTCGCGTGCGTATGGAACGTGCCGACGCACTGCCGCGCATCGTGCTGACCGACAAGCGCAGCGGCCAGAACTATGGCGAGGATCACGCCATCCGTTTCGACGCCGAGGCTTACAGCTTGGGCGTGGATCCCGGCTACGAGCACGACACGCATACGCTGCGCTTCGTCTACAGCGCACCGAATACACCGGACGAGACCTACGACTACGACATGGGCGAGCGCACCCGGCGCCTGCGCAAGCGCCGCACGGTGCCCAGCGGCTTCACGCCCGCCGCCTATGTGGTCAAGCGCCTGCACGCCACCGCCGCCGACGGCGCGGAAGTGCCGATTACGCTGATCCATCATGTGGATACGCCCATCGACGGCAGCGCTCCCTGTCTGCTGCACGGCTACGGCGCCTACGGCATCTCGGAAGCCGCGGCATTCGCCTCCAGCCGGTTCTCGCTGGTCGACCGCGGCTTCGTGCACGCCATCGCCCATGTGCGCGGCGGCCAGGAATGCGGCTATCGCTGGTATGCCAACGGCAAGCTCGAACACAAGCCGAACACCTTCAGCGACTTCGTCGCCGTGGCCGAGCATCTCGTCGAAACCGGATACACGCATTCGGGCGCGATCGTGCCCCACGGCGGCAGCGCGGGCGGCATGCTGGTGGGCGCGGTGCTCAACCAGCGCCCCGATCTCTGGGGCGCCGCGATCGCAGACGTACCCTTCGTCGACGTGCTCAACACGATGATGGACGAAACCCTGCCGCTCACGCCGCCGGAATGGCCCGAATGGGGCAACCCGCGTGACGACGCACAGGCCTTCGAGACCATTCGCAGCTATTGCCCCTACCAGAACGTCAGCGCGCAGGATTACCCGCCGACGCTGGTGATCGCCGGCGTCTCCGATCCGCGTGTCACCTACTGGGAACCGGCGAAATGGGTCGCCAAGCTGCGCGCCCACAAGACCGACAACAACGCCCTGCTGCTCAAGACCCATATGGCTGCCGGCCATGGCGGCCTGCCCGGGCGCTTCACCGCGCTCGAGGAAACGGCGCTGATCTACGCCTTCGTGCTCGATGCATTGGGTTGCACTGGAGAAAGCGCGGGCCGAGCGACCGGGCGGGAAGCGGCCGCGCCGGTCAGCGACGATCGCATTTACTAGGCAACACCTGCTGTCGATGGCTCAATCGGCGTCGACAAGCAACACTTCGAAGCCACCCATGATGAGCCGCTTGCCATCGAAGGGCATGTCCGGCGGCGTCTCGCCCAACCGCGGATCCGCCATCGCGCCCGCGATTCCGGCATCGCGGGCTGTGCGATCGGCCCACTCGATCCACGCGAAGACCACTTCTTCATTCGACTCGGCATGGGCTGCACGCGCGAAGTCCGTCACCTCGCCTAACGGCAGATCGTCTCCCCAGGCCTCGACCACGCGTTTGGCGCCGTGTTCCTGGAAGACGACCGCTGCTTGTTCGGCCATGGCTTTATAGGCCGGCCTGTTGTCTCTCGGTACCGGCAACACGAAGCCGTCGATATAACCGGGCACGCCGGCGTCACCGACATCGACCAGCGGCTCGAAACCGCCGAAAATCATACGGTGGCCGTCGAACGGCATGTCGCCGATCGCATGCATGCGTGGATCAGACATCATCTGGTCGAACGCGGCGTCTCGTGCTGCCTTGTCCGGAAACTCCATCCAGCCAAACGACACGGTCTCGTCGGCGGTTGCCGCCACCGCGCCGTGCAGATCGTTGATCTTGCCTTCGGGCACGTCGTCGCCCCATGTCTCGACCACACGGGCGGCGCCGAATTCGCGCAGCAGCGGCGAGGCGCGACCCGCATGCGTGGAGAACGCATCCCGGTTCTCCGCGGGGATTGCCATGACAAAGCCTTGGATATAACCCATACAGCCTCCTGCGGGGCCGAACGCCCCTTGGCACTTCATACGGGCTCGGCGCCCGCTTCACCCAACCACTGCCTCAACCAAGCGTTGATCTCAGCTTGTACATTAATGTTGATATCAACATAATTACCGCATGTCAACGAATACACATGTTCCTCATGGAACCACGCTCGAAGTTCGCGACACCTGCCTGTGTCTTCACGCTCAACGCAGTGCCCGTGCGCTGGCGCGGCGGTTCGACCAGGCATTACGACCCGTCTCACTCAAGCACGGCCAGTTTTCGCTGCTCATCGCGTTGAATCGGCCCGAGCCGCCGCCGATCGGTGCTGTAGCTGAGTTGCTTGCGATGGACCGCACGACGCTCACCGCCAATCTGAAACCGCTACAACGACGCGGCCTGATCGAGATACAGCCCGACCCGACAGACCGCCGCACACGTCGCCTGTCGCTCACCGCGGAAGGCAGCACTCTCCTAGCTGAGGCGGTGCCCATCTGGCGCGAGACTCACCGCAAACTCGAAGCCGCGCTCGCGCCCGGTGAAGCCGACCAGCTGCGGCAATCGCTCAACGCGCTGGTCTGAGTCATCGCGCAAGGGCCGGATGCAACGTCCAAACGCCTGGGCGCACGCTCCAGACCGGGATTCGAGTGTGCAAGTTGCACCTGTCACACCACGCGACGCATGCCGGACCGATTCCGGGAAAAGCCGAAAAGATTTCTTTGTCCTGATCCGTGAGTGCGACTCAATCCGTTCGAGCCAGACGACAGCTGACGCGCCTGTCGGGAATTATTGCACCCGCTTTCGACCCGATAAACGGCACGAGCACGTTTGGCGGGAATTTTCGACCAATTAGACGTCGGATACGATTACAACCCTTGTCAGAAAAACTGAAAATTATATTCAAGAATCTGATATTTAACGATATTTCCACAAGGCTTGTTTCTTGCAACCCCTTGTTCGCCTCCATCCCGAGGCGACGTACAAAACGCGGCAGGCGACCCACGATGGTTCTTGCCTCTACACCATGCACAGGGGGCATCATGACCAACTCAGGTATCCGCTATCTAGCCGGCAGCGCGCTCGCGCTTGTTTTGAGCGCAGGCGCTGCGGTGACTGCACAGGCCGCGGCCATCACACCGCAATTCGACACCTTCGGCGAACTCAACGACAGCACGGGCGACAACGTCGAATTCGGCGGTGACGGCATTCCCAACGACGCCGTGTCGATCACGCGTATCGAAAACAACGGCAACAACATCACGCTGGGCCTGACGGCTACGCCTCGCGGATCGACCGCACCGCCGGTAACCAATGACGGGGCAGGTACTTTTTTTGCCGACCCCGGATCGTCCGAACCGACCGGCGACCAGAACCGTTCCCTCTGGAACTTCAGCTTTTTCAGCGAGGTATACGGCGGCAACGGATCACTGGCGGACTACTCTTTCGATCTACTCTATGACTTTGATCCGGCGGGCGGCACGGATGAAGGCGAACACGGCCTCTTCAATGCCGGTGCCTTCGCCGCGAGCACGAGCGTTGCGCAAGGGTCGCAGAATCTCGGATTCGACTATCTTTCGGGCGACCCCTTCCTGGATCGGGCGCCCTCGTTCACTCCCTTTGATCCGACAGTCGCTGGCCTGTACACGTTCTCGTTGCGGGCATTCGATATGAACAGCGCCTTGCTCGGTGAGTCGGCCATTCGAGTGAACGTGGGCAACGTGGCAATGAACGACGTCCCCGAGCCGTCATCCCTGGCGCTACTCGGCCTGGGACTTTTCGGTGTCGGATTCGTCGCCATGTCCCGTCGCCGTCATAGATAGATACCAGAGCCACGGTTCCTGACTCAGGGCGCCTTGGCGATCGAGTGATAGACGGGCGGCCTCTTGGCCGCCCGTCTATTTTTAGGCTGCGAAACGTAACGAACTGGTTGATCAGCGCCGTTTGTTTTTCATTGGCGCCAAGTCGTGTCCGCGTACTTGCCACTCATCGGTGCCGGCAATCAGCTCGAGCCAACCCGGCCCGCCATAGGCCCGCGTACGCCCGGCCGCTCCTGGATTAAGCACCCACGGTTCGACGTCCTGATCGATGACCCGGCGGTGACTGTGGCCGCAGACGACAGCCCCGGCGTCGGGAAACTGTTCGCGCAGTTTGCGATGACGGGTTTTGGCCGGCCACTGATGCCCGTGAATGACGACGAGCTGGCCACCCGGCAGGTCGAGCGTTTCACTTTGCGGCCAGCCTGAATCCTGGGGGTCGTTATTGCCGTGCACGATCACCAGTCGCTCAGACAACGGCGTCATCGCGGCGACCACGTCGTTGCCGACGTCGCCGGCATGAACCAGCACGTCGGCGCCAGCCACGGCTTCGGCAATACGCGTGTCGAGCATGCCGTGGGTATCGGCAATCAAGGCTATTCGCATGGACGGCAGACTAACCGCTGCGCGGCGGCAGTCAATCGACACGCCCGCGTCACGCGCGCGCGATAGATGCGTCGCTGATTTTCTGGTTAAGATTCAGCGCATGAAGACTTACGCGATTTACAGCCTCAAGGGCGGCGTCGGCAAGACTGCCGCTGCGGTCAATCTAGCCTATGAAGCGGCCGCAGCCGGCAAGCATGTGTTGCTTTGGGACCTGGACCCGCAGGGCGCGGCGAGCTGGTACCTGGGTGTCGACTCGTCCCCCGAGATGTCTGCAAAACGCATCGTCTCGGGAAAGGAAGCGCTCGGCCGGCATGTGCAGGCGACCGAACATGACCGCCTGTCGGTCCTGCCGGGCGACCGCGGTTATCGCGACTGGGACGCACAGATCCATGCGGCAAAACAGCCCCGCAAGGTGCTCGAAAGCCTGATCGAACCGTTCTCTGAAAGTTATTCCGTGCTGGTGCTGGACTGCCCACCGGGCATCGGTGCGCTGGCCACTTCGGTGCTGCGGGCAGCCGATCGGGTGCTGGTACCGACGGTACCCACACCGCTGTCGCTACGTGCGCTCGACGAAGTACTCGAGCACGTCGACGACAAGAAGGTGGGCAAGACGCGCGTCACGCCTTTCTTCTCCATGGCCGACCGGCGTCGCAAGATGCATCGCGAAATGATCGAATCGCCGCCGGACATCATGAAGAAGGCGCCCAAGACGTTCATCGACTACAGCACCCATGTCGAACAGATGGGCGCGCATCGTGCGCCGGTCCGAGCGTTCGCACCGCGCAGCCGGGCAGCGGCGCAGTACAAGGCGCTCTACAAGGAAATCCGCTGATTCAGCGCTGGCACTGACTCGCGCGATCGCAGAGCGGCTACCGGCTCAGCGTGCAGGCCCCATCTGGGCGAGCATGAATTCGGCGATCGCCGCGCCCTGATCTTCCTGGAGGAAATGCCGCGCGCCGCGAATGGTGGTGTGCTCGGCATCGGCCGCGCCCGGCACCCGCCGGCGCAGGACCTTGTCGGCACCTCGCGTAATCGGATCGCCATCGGCGAAGCAGGTATGAAACGGGCGCGAGAATTTCTCCAGCGATTCCCATGCCGCACGGTTGTCCGGCGTGGCCGGGTCGTCCGGAGCGATTGGCACCAGCGCCGGAAAGGCGCGGGTTCCGGCCATATAGCGCTTGTCGGGAAACGGCGCGAGATAGGCGGCGCGTTCGTCGCGTGACAGCCAGCGCTTGCTGCCGGCCTGCAGGATCGCGCCCACCGGAAACACTGGGCTGCGCAGGGCAAATCCCCGCCAGAGCGAGAACACCCTGGGCATGGTCTGATCGCCGGTCGGCAGAAAGCCGTTGCCGACGAACACGCGGGCGAAGGTATCCGAATGTTCGGCCACCAGGCGAAGGCCGATCAACGAGCCCCAGTCCTGACAGAACAGCGTGACGTCGGCGAGTTCGAGCTGCTCGAACCAGGCCCATGTCCAGGCCACGTGTTTGGCGTAGCTGTAATCCGCGACAGCGCCCGGCTTGTCGGAGCGCCCGCAGCCGATCAGATCCGGCGCCAGCACGCGATAGCCGGCCGCCGCCAGCGGCTCGATCATGAACCGATAGAGATACGCCCAGGTCGGCTCGCCATGCATGAGCACCACGACCGGGCCATTGCGCGGACCGACATCCACGTAGTGCATGCGCAGACCGTCCACCTCGACATAGTGCGGCGCATAGGCGAATCCCGGCAGGCGGGAAAAGCGTTCCTCGGGGGTACGTAAGACCTCTCGCGTCACGCGGGCTCCTTGGCGGTTGGGCTCGGGCGGTTGGACTCGAGTAAGCGAACACATGCGAACCGCCATCAAGTTGACGGGCCTGTGCTGAACGCCACATTAAACCGCGAGCCGCATCGCTCGAAAGCGTTTTGCCGCAGCGCGACTGGCGAAAGCCACGTATTGTGCTGGCACGACGCAGGCGCTAGCGTGTCAGAAAATACAACAGTCATCAGGGTTATCGTGATCAGCTATTCTCTCTTCAGGCCGCAACGCCTGTACCTCGCCGCGGCGGCGGCCATGCTCGCGTTCTTGCTGGGCGGCTGCTCGGCCGTGACGAGTACGACAAATACCGCCGCGGATGTGGCCCGCACGGCCACGAAAGGCATGCTGGCCTCTAGCCGCGCCTCCACCGATGCCTCGGTCACCGAGCCGAACACCCCGCGCCATCGACAGGCGGTCGCCTTTGTCGATTCCCAGCGCGACCCGCTCAGCCGTGAAGCCGCGACCGGCGGCGGCGAGCATATCGACGCGCTGGCCAGTCTGCTCGGCGACGGTGAAGACAATGATCTCGGTCCATGGATGCAGGCCCATTACGGCGAACTGTTCGCCGACGACACCGATGCCGCGGCAATGGTTGACCGCATTGCCGCGCGACGTGGCTAGAACCGCCACCACGCATATGTTTTCAAACGAAAAGGAAGG
This sequence comes from Salinisphaera dokdonensis CL-ES53, assembly GCF_040361215.1. NCBI lineage: Bacteria > Pseudomonadati > Pseudomonadota > Gammaproteobacteria > Salinisphaerales > Salinisphaeraceae > Salinisphaera > Salinisphaera dokdonensis. The sequence continues at coordinate 631,085 of NZ_APND01000002.1, read as the reverse complement.
CAAACGATGAAATCCGTAGTCTCCATCTCGGCCGCCATGCTTCTGGCCATGAGCCTGACCGCATGTGGCAACAACGACGAACAGGACAACGCCGCCGCCAACAACGGCGAAGCGCCTGAAACCAACACCGCGAGCCAGAACAGCAACGCCATGGAAAGCGGCAACGACTCGCAGATGAGCGATGATGCCGCCGGCGAATCGCAGGACAACATGTCCTCGGATATGGCGACCAGCGACGACAGCGCTTCAGGTGAGAGCGCCAGCGCCTCGGGCGGCGCCACGAGCGAGGACATGCCTCGGGCCGCGGTCGCGGTGCTCAACGCCACCAACGGCAACGACGGCGTGTCGGCCACGATCCGCTTCACGCCCAAGGATGGCGGCCTGGCCTATAAAACCGAGGCCGAAGGTCTCGAGCCCGGCAAGCACGGCTACCATCTCCATCTCTATGGCGATTGTTCGTCCGGCGACGGCAAGTCGGCCGGCACGCACTTCAACCTGAAGGGCAGCTCGAAGAACCCGCCCGAGGACATCGACCACATCACCGGTGATCTCGGCGACCTGAACGCCGGCGAAGACGGCAGCGCCACTCACGAAGGCATGCTCGACGGCGCCTCGCTCACCGGTGCCAAGGCGATCATCGGCCGCGGTGTGATCATCCACGCCAAAGCCAATGATCCGAGCCAGCCGCCGATCGGCGCTGCCGGTTCGCGTCAGGCCTGTGGTGTGGTCGGCATCGCCGAGCCGCAGTCCGGCAATGCGTCGAGCGACAGCAGCGGCTCGAGCATGGAATCCGGCAGCAGTGCCTCGGGTTCGGCCGAATCCGGCTCGGATTCGAGCATGGAGAGCGGCGAAGACGCCATGTAGTCACGGCGTTCCGGCTTTAGGACCGGATAACAAAAAGCCCGACGCCGAGACCGGCGTCGGGCTTTTTTTACGGGCGGCTGAAAGAAAGCGCCAATCCGTCGTGCGGTGCTAGGTTACCGCGACCTTGTAGTTACCACGCTCGGCGTCGTACTCCAGCGTGATCTGACCGTGCTGCTCGGCCGACTTGAGCAGATCGGTGAAGCTCTTGAAGCCGGAGTAACTTTCGTTGAAGCCGGGGTAGACACGCTTGATCGTCTGCTTCACCAACGACCCCCAGACCGGGTCGTAGTCGGATTCCAGCGACGACACGATCTCGAGCAGCTTGTCGCGCGCTTCCGCCCCCTTGTCCTGCTTCTGGCCGGACTCTGCCTTGCGCTTGCGCGCCCGGCCGGACTTGCGCACCAGGTCATCGTAGTAGATGAACTCGTCGCAGTTGGCGACCAGCAGTTCCGAGGTCGAGGACTTCACCCCGCAGCCGATCACACGCTTGTTGTTCTCCTTGAGCTTGGAGACCAGCGGCGAGAAATCGGAATCGCCCGAGACCAGCACGAAAGTATCGATATGGTCCTTGGCGTAACAGAGATCCAGCGCGTCGACGACCATGCGGATATCCGCGCTGTTCTTTCCGGAGATACGCGTCTGCGGGATGTCGATCATCTCGATGCCCATCGAGTGAAACGACTTCATCTGGTTGCGGTAGGCGCTCCAGTCGCAATAGGCGCGCTTGAACACCAGTCGACCTTTTTCCAGCACGCGCTTGTGGATAAGCCCCATGTCGAACTCGCCGCCGGGCAGATCCTTCACGCCGAGGGCGAGGTTCTCGAAATCGATGAATACGGCAATCAGCGCTTCGCCGGACATGGGCTTTCCTACTGCGGCACGCACCACGAAGACGGCACGGCCAGAATGAGCGCGCAGTCTAGCATTGCTGTATTGACGGGCATTTGACGGCTATCAAGCGCGTTTCGTTCATCTTCCGTACGGGTTCGTACGGCATGCTATCTTCAGTTTTCAATGAGGAGGAAAACCATGTTCAAGAGTGCATTTCTGGCCAGCGCCCTGCTGCTCACCGCCGGCACCGCGATGGCCGCCGAAATGAAGGCCTCGGATGCCGAAGGCGTCTGGGAAACCGCCACCGGCGGCTATGTGGAAGTCTACGAGGACGGCGGCACCTACAAGGGCACCATCGTGGGCTCGAAGAGCGGCGAAGCCCGTTACGACAAGAACAATCCGGATGAATCCAAGCAGGATCGCCGTCTGCTCGGCGTTACCGTGCTCAAGGGACTCGAATACGTCGGCGACGGCAAGTTCGAGGGCGGCAATATCTACTCGCCCGACAACGGCAAGACCTACAAGGCCAAGGCCACCCAGACCGGCGCCGATTCGCTGGACGTGCGCGGCTATATGGGCATCAGCCTGATCGGCAAATCGCAGACCTGGAAGCGCGTAGAGGCCGATGCGCCGAACGTGCACAAGGATCTGCTGCAATCGGCCGGCGCCAGCCAGTAATTTACTGACGCGACGGACATGAAAAAGCCCCGGTTCGGCCGGGGCTTTTTCGTTTCAGCCAGCGCTCATCAGGCAGCGGCCGCCGCTCAGCCGGTGGCGCCGCTTCCCGCGGGCACGAACTTCAACGCCACGCCGTTGTTGCAGTAGCGCTTGCCGCTCGGCTTCGGGCCATCGTCGAAGACATGGCCCTGATGGCCGCCACAACGCGCGCAGTGGTATTCCTTGCGCGGCCAGATCAGCTTGTAGTCGGTCTTGAAGTCGAGATGGCCCTCGACGAACTCGTAGAAGCTGGGCCAGCCCGTGCCGGACTCGTATTTCCACTCACTCTTGAACAATGGCAGATCGCAGCCGGCGCAGATGTAATCGCCGTCGGCCTTCACGCTGTTCAGCTCGCTCGATCCGGGCGCTTCGGTGCCAGCCTTGCGCAGCACGTCGAATGCTTCCGGCGAAAGCTGTTCCCGCCATTCGGCTTCGGTTTTCTCCACGGTATAGACCTCCACATCCGAGGGCGCGTCGCCCGTCTTGGCACCGGCAGGCGCCTCGGACGAACCGGCCAGTGCACGACCGATCACGGTCGCGCCGACCGCAGCCGAGCCCATCGCACCCAGAAAATAACGTCGTTTCATATCCACACCGCCGTGGAAGGGGTTTGTATGACTCTACGTCAACCGCGCCGCAACGGATGAGCGCGCCGTCCGCGCTAGCCGCGTGGGCCCATGCGATAACGCACGATAGACGCTGCCACGAGGACATCGTTGCGATCGTGCATGAGCACTTCGATATCGCGCTCGACCGTCTCGCCCGCCGCCGGTACCGACCAGCGCGCAGTCGCGGTGATCGGCCTGCGCGCCTTGGCGTGATAATCCGTGCCCAGATGTACGGCGATACCGCGCATGTCGGCCGGCAGGCTGTAGAGCACCGACAACCCGGCCGTGGTTTCGGCCAGCGTCGCCATCGCACAGGCATGAATACTGTTGAGATGATTGCGATTCGCACGGCGATCCGGCATGCGCAGCCGGACATGTCCATCAGCCAGTGCCTCGACCTTCGCCCCGATACTGCCCGAGTACGGTGCCACCCAGCCGATCCCGCGAGACAACAGTCGCCGACCGCCCGGCAGCGCATAGATCGAGCGGATGTCGGGCAACTTCATTGTCTGTCCTTGCGTAGGCGTTGGTGAGCCCGCAAGTCTACAATCATGAGCATGAATGCGACGATCGATAGGCCCACCCAGCCGGCACTCACGCCGGCCCAGCGCGAACTGTTCAAGGTCGACGGTTTTCTGATCATGCGTGGACTGGCCAGCGCCGAGCGCCTGAATGCCATGCGCACCACCGCCGTCGAACACGCCAGCGCCCATGTCGCGCCGATCGAGTACGAGGCCGATGTCGCCTACCCCGGCGCACCGGCCAGCCGCGACGCCGAAGGCGGCGATACGCCACGGCGCCTGCTGCAGGCCTACGACCGCGATCCGCTGTTCGCCGACTGGGCCGCGGACGCGCGTCTGAGCGCCATCGTCGCCCAACTGCTGGACAGCGACGACGTCTGGCTCAGCCGTAATCACCACAACTGCGTGATGACCAAGTCGCCGCGCTATTCCACGGCCACGGCCTGGCACAAGGATCTGCGCTATTGGTCCTTCGAGACCCCGCGCCTGGTCAACGCCTGGCTCGCACTCGGCGACGAGACCCCGGCCAACGGCTGCATGCGCGTGCTGCCGGGCACCCATCGCATGCCGTTCGATGCCGAGCAGATGGACGCCGACCAGTTCCTGCGCGAAGACCGCGACGACAACGCCCGCCTCATCGAGAGCGCTATCGACGCACAGCTTGCCCCCGGCGACGTGCTGTTCTTCGATGCTGGCCTGCTGCATGCGGCCGGCGCGAACACCACCGACGAACGCAAGCTGTCGATGGTCACCACCTATTACGGCAGCGACAACGCGCCGGTCCCCGGCACCCGTTCCGCCCGGCTCGAACCTGTCCCGATCCGCGAGACCCGCCATGCGTAGATTCCTGTTCGCGAGCCTGTTCTCCGCGATAGCCGGTGCCGGTACGGCCGGAGCCGCAACGCTGGACAGCCTGAAATGGGACTACCGCGTGATTGCGGTATTCACGCCCACACAGACCGCCGGCCAGAACGCGGCCGATACGCTGAATCGCACCACCGGTATCGAGAATCGCGATATTGCGTGGTTTGTGGTCACCCCCGAGGCCGTGCAATCCAACCAATCCCGGTCGATCGATCGCGCGTCGTTGACGGCGCTGCACGAAGCCGACGGTTTCGAGGCGGTACTGGTCGGCAAGGACGGCGGCGTGAAATCGCGTCAGACCGAGGAACTCGATGTCGACGCCTTCTTCGGCGAAATCGACCAGATGCCCATGCGTCAGCAGGAGATGCAGCAACAATGAGCCAGACGATGACCGACACCCCGGCCCGCAATGTTCTCGGCGAGCCACTGGCCGGCTGCTGTGATGCACCGCTGACCGGATTCTATCGCGACGGATACTGCCGCACGGGCACAGCCGATATCGGACGGCATGTCGTCTGTGCCGTGGTCACCGACGACTTCCTCGAGTTCTCTGCCAGTCGTGGCAACGACCTGGCCACGCCGCACCCCGAGTTCGATTTCCCCGGCCTCAAGGCCGGTGACCGCTGGTGCCTGTGCGCGGATCGCTGGGCCGAGGCTCACGAGGCCGGCGTCGCGCCGCGAGTCGCACTGACGGCGACCGACGAAGCCGCGCTCGAAATCATCGACATGGCCGACCTCAAGGCGCACGCGATCGACCTGTCCTGATCGCCATGCCGCGCGCTCGGTAATCGCTCGGGCTATGCGCGACCATGGTGCAGGCGCTACGCTCGCACGATTCCAGTCAGGAGGCGCGCCATGCGGCTGCTCAACCCCGTCGACCAGATCTTTCTGCGCCTCGAGCGACGCAACCAGCCCATGCATGTAGGCGGGCTGCAGTTGTTCTCGCTACCCGAGGGTGCGGGCAGCGAATACGTCCGCGAAGTCGTGGATGCCGCGCGCGGTTTCACCGATGTGCAGCCGCCGTTCAATCGACGGCTGAAATATCGCTTTGGCCAGCCGTTCTGGGTCGACGACGACAGCTTCGACCTCGAATACCACGTGCGCCATCTGGCGCTGCCGCAGCCGGGCGCGATCCGTGATCTGCTCGCACTCGTGTCCATGCTGCATGGCGCGCTGCTGGATCGCTCGCGGCCGATGTGGGAGACCTATGTCATCGAGGGTGTGACCGGTAATCGCTTCGCGATCTATACCAAGTTCCACCACTCGATCATGGACGGCGTCAGCGCAATGCGGGTCCTACGCAAATCACTCAACGAGCAGGCCACACCCGGCAGCCTGTGCGTGCCCTGGAATCTGCCACGCGAAGACAACAAGCCGAGCAGCCGACCCACGCCCTGGCGCTCGGCCGTCAAAGCTCTCGGTGCCACCGGCCGGCAGGTGGCAGCGATGCCGCGCGTCGGACAGGAGATCCTGCGCGCCTGGCAGGATTCGCGCGAGAGCCCGGACTTCACCTCGATCAGCCAGGCCCCGGGCAGCATGCTCAACCGGCGTATCAGCGGCTCGCGGCGTTTCGCGGCCCAGTCCTATTCACTTAACCGGATCAAGCGGCTGGCCAAGCACTACGAGGCCACAGTCAACGACATCGTGCTCGCGATGTGCGCCAGCGCGCTGCGTGACTACCTGATCGAACAGGACGCCCTGCCCGACGCGCCGCTGGTGGCGATGCTGCCGGTGTCCCTGCACACGGCCGATAGCGATGCCGGCAACAACATCGCCATGATCTTTGCCAGCCTCGCCACCGACGTGGCCGATCCGATCGAGCGGCTGGCCACCATCCAGCGCTCGGTCGATCACTGGAAACGTCGCTACAAGGCCATGACCAGCGAACAGATCCTGGGCTTCACGGCCGCACTCGGCACCCCGATGGGCATGAACCTGCTCACGGGCATCGCGCCGAAACATCAGTCCTTCAACGTGGTGATCTCCAACGTGCCGGGGCCGAGCGAGACGCTCTACTACGGCGACGCGACGCTCGAAGGCATGTATCCGGTGTCGATCGTGCTCGACGGCCAGGCGCTCAATATCAGCATGGTCAGCTATCGGGATTCACTCGAATTCGGCCTGATCGCCTGCCGGCGCTCGGTGCCCAGCATGCAGCACATGCTGCAGTTCCTGTCCGACGCACTGGACGACCTGGAACCCACCGACCTCGCCCACACCGGACGCGACGGCGTCGCTGCGGACGGTGGCTGACACACCGCCCGATACCGACAAGCGCTGTGAACTCTGCGGCCGGGTCGGCGTGCGCACGACGCGCCACCACCTGATCCCGCGCCGCACCCACCGGCTCAAGCGCATCCGCAAACGCTTCGACCGCGAGGAGCGCCTGACCGCGATCCTGCATATCTGCCGGCCCTGCCACAGCCATATCCATGCGGTACTCGGCGAAAAGGAACTGGCCGAGACCTACAACAGCCGCGCCGCTCTTCGGGAACATCCCGAGATCGCCACGTTCATCGACTGGTTGGCCGACAAGCCAGCGGGCTTTCGACCGCAGATCCGCCGCCCGAAGCGCTAACGGAGAACGCTAGACCGCGCGCCCACTGGCCGCCAGGCGCAGTCCCAGCGCGATGAACAATGATCCCAGCGCACGATCCATCCACTGCCCGACACGTGGATGATTGCGTACCGTCCGCGCCAGCCGTCCACCGAGCAGAACCATGGGCGGCTCGATGAATGCGGCCACCGCGATGATCAGGCTGCCGTGCAGAAACAACTGGGCCGGCACCGGGCCCGCGCCGACCACCACAAACTGCGGCAGGAATGCGACAAAGAATACGGCGACCTTGGGGTTGAGCACGGCAATCAGTATCCCGCGGCGCAGGATGGCGGCATCGGTGATCGGCGCATTGTCGATATTGACCACCAGCGTGTCGCCGCCGGAGCGCCAGGCCTGAATACCCAGCCAGACCAGATAGGCGGCCCCGACCCATTTGACGATGCCGAACGCCAGCGCCGACGCGGCCAGCAGTGCCGACAGACCGAGTGCCGCCAGCAGCACATGCACGAAGGTGCCGCTCCAGGCACCCAGCATGGCGGCAAATCCCGAACGCACGCCGCGGCGCGCGGACTGGCCGAGGATATAGGCCATATCCGGCCCGGGCGACAGGTTCAGGAGCGCCGCGGCACCGAAAAACGCCAGCCAGTGGGCATAGGAATAATCGAACATTTCGGGTCCCGCGCTATCGCTCGTCTGGCAAACCTAACGCTCGGCACGTGCCGCGGCAACGGCGCCAGCCATCGCACAGGCACAGCCGATCACCAGAATCGCAGCACCCATACCGATCAGGTCGATATAACGACCGATCTGTTCGTACAACCGGGCCATGGCAAAACCGCCGATGGCCTGTGTCGCAGCAAAACTCAGCGTCGCCCAACCCCAGATCTGCTGCTGGCGCCCCATCGGGACCAGATCGACCACCACGCCAGCGGTCAGCGTGATGATCGCCGGCACCATCGCACCGACGAAAAATGACGACAACGTCAGCGCCCACGGCTGCGTCGAAACAAGCGGCAAGGCCGTGGCCAGCGTCATCAGCACGAACGAGGCCACCAGCGCCGGACGAAAGCCCAGTCGTGCGGCCGTGATGCCGGCCGCGGCCGGCCCGACCACACCGCCAACACCCAGCAACAGCCAGTAGGCACTGCCACTGCCCAGGCCGCGCCCCAGTTCGCGGGCGATATAGTCCACCCAGTAGAGCGAATGCGGCACGTAACCCGCCGAGCTCAGCCCGTAGGCCACCACGATCAGCGTGATCGCCAGCCACGGCACGGCCACGCCAGACACGGCGTGCGCTGTACCGGTCTCGCGCGCCGGCAGGTCCGGCAACGTGCGCCAGACGGCGAACCAGCTCCATGCCGCAAGCAGACCGCCGACCACGCCCACCGCGCACCAGGCCGCGGCGATGCTCGCATCCGCCAGCCACGGCACGATCAGGCTGGATGCGATGGTGCCCACGCCGATGCCGGTAAAGATCACCGCCGAGGCGCCCGGGCGGGCACGCGCCGGCATACGCGCCATGATCGCCGGCGTGACAACGATGGTCAGCGTGGAGGCGGCCCAGCCGGCAATCAGCCGCCAGGGCGCATACCAGACCATGCCCCAGTCCAGCGCACAGGCGAACAGGCTGGCCACCACCGCGATCAGACAGACGGCGATCGTGCGGCGCTCGCCGAAACGGCGGCCAATTCGATGCGCGCTGGCCGCGCCGCACAGATAGCCCAACAGGTTGATGGCCCCCAGGCGCGCGGTCTGGGCATCGCTGAACCAGTGCTGCTCGACCAGCGGGGTGATCAGCGGCGTGAATGCATAACGCCCGAGACCAATCCCCAGCAGCAGCGCGACCGCGCCGGCCAATGGCAGACGCCAGCCGCCGGATTCGATCGCTTCGCTGCGGGTAGCCGCGCGAGCGCTCACGGCACCCGCCGAACCGCGCCGCCGACCGCACTCGCGGCGGCAGCCGCCAGCGCGATGACCGCAATCACGAACAACGGCCGATAGCTGCCGAACTGCTCATAGCCCCAGGACATGCCATAGGCCGACGCCGCCTGGGCCAGCGCGAACGCCAGCGTGGCCCAACCCCAGAGCTGTTGCTGGCGTTCGGGCGTGGACAGGGACGCGACCGAGCCTGACGTCAGCGTCACCGTGGCCGGCACCAGAAGCCCGACCAGAAACGACGACAACCCCAGCGACAGATAATGGCTCGAGATCAGCGGCAGGCTCACCGCCGCGGTCTTGATCGTCAGCGCGATCGCCAGCGCCGGTCGGAAATTCACCCGCGCGGCGAGCATGCCGGCCACGATCGGCCCGCACATCGCGCCCACGCCAAACACCACCCAGTAGCCGCTGCCGGTCCCAAGGCCTTGGCCGAGTTCGCGGGCGATGTAATCGACCCAGAACAGCGTATGCGGCACGAAGCCGATCGCATCCAGCCCGTAGGCGCCGATCACCAGCCAGAGCGCAAGCCACGGCAGGCGCGTCGACGCTCCGTTACGGCTGTCGGTGGCCGGCAGCGGCGGCAGATCACGCAATACCGCAAACCAGGCCCAGGCGCTCAGGGCGGTCGCCACCAGCGCCAGCGCGATCCAGGTCGCGGCGACGCCGATATCGGCCAGCCACGGCACCAGCGTGCCGCTGGCCATCACACCCAGGCCAATGCCGGTGAACACGCGCGCGCTGGTGCCGGCACGCTCGGCGATCGATACACGGGATAGCGCGGCCGGCGCGCCGACCACAACGAGCATCGCACCGGTAATTCCACAGGCCAGACGCCAGAAGCCGTACCAGTACACGCCGGCGTCCAGCGCGCAGGCATAGAAGCTGATTACGGTAATAGCGAGACAGGCACCGAGCACCGCACGCACGCCAAAGATCAGCGTCGCACGATGAGCAGTCGCAGCGCCGATCAGATAACCCAACAGGTTGATGGCGCCCAGATAGGCTGCGTCGTGCGGCGAGAACCAGCCGGCCTCCACCAGCGCCGGGATTAGCGGCGTATAGGCAAAACGCGCCATGCCGATCCCGATCAGCGTACAGACGCCGCCGGCCAGGCCGAGCTGGTGGGCCGATATTCGATTCATCGTTGTTCTGTACAGCAATCGAGGCCCGCGAGTGTGCCATGCCTGTCGCTGCAACGCTTCCCGCAGCAACAGGCGCGGACGGCCCACGCGCCTGCTAGGATCAGGTCATGGACATTACCGCCGACGAACTCGCCGTTTCTGTCGATGCGCTGATGGTCGGCGCGCTCGGCCCGCTCGCCTGTGACGGCGCGGCGACCGGCATCGACAAGCGTGGGGTCAGCGACGCGCGCTGGCTCGACGCGAACGGCGTAGCGGGCGACGTACAGGCCGACCATGTCCATCACGGCGGCGCCGAGCGTGCGCTCAACCACTACCCCGCCGAGCACTATGCCGTGTGGCGCAAGCGATACCCCGGCCACGACGATATCTTCGTGCCCGGCGTGTTCGGCGAGAACATCACCACCGAAGGCATCACCGAGGACGATGTCGGCATCGGCGATGTGTTTGCGCTCGGCGAGGCGGTGATCCAGATCGCCCAACCACGCCAGCCCTGCTGGAAGATCGGCGCACGTACCGGCGTCGCCGGGCTGGCCCGGGCGGTGGCCGGCGAAGGACGGGCTGGCTGGCTTTATCGCGTGCTCGAACCCGGCCATGTACAGGCCGGGGATACGCTCAAGCGGATCGAGCGGGCCGATCACGGCATCACCCTGGCCATGATGTGGAAGGCCTGTGGCGCACGCCGACCCGATGCCGATCAGCGCCGGGTGATGATGACGCTTGCCGCCCTGCCCACACTGGCGCCGGAATGGCGCAAGAATCTGGCCCGACGCGCCCGCTGACCACCAGCAGCCGGGACGCGCCGCAATCCAGCCACCCTATTTCGGGTAGAGCCGAACCCGGCGTTCCGGGTGAACCACGCCGACCGCGATATCGGTGAAGTCGGTGAACAGGCCGTCCACGTCATAACGATAATAGTAGCGCCGTAGTTCATCTTCGAGCCGGCGCGTGCCGTCGGGCAGCTGATCGGCACGGAAGGTATAGGGGTGCACCTTCAAACCGCGTTGATGGGCAAGCGTGACCAGCGCGCCGTCGGTATCGGCAATCCGGTTCTTGTCCGGGCCGATGCCGTCGGCATAGGTAGCGATTTCGTCGAGGCCGGCCGGCGTGACCAGATCGTCAAAGGCTTCGCCGCCACCGATGAGCTGGATCATGGGCAGATCGGAACCCATCGCCTCGCGCATCTCGCGCAGGTTCTCGAAGCCGAAACTCTGGATATAGACCCTGGCATCGCGGCCTGCATAGTCGTACTCGGCCAGCGTGTCGAGCAGTACGCGTTCGATCGGCAGACCTTCGTTGTCGTGGAAGACCGGGTCCTTGGTTTCGGGATAGATGCCGACATCGCGACCGGTCTCGCGATTGAGCGACTGCACGAGCTCGACCATCGACACGAAGGTCGGCACCTTGAAGCCCTTGGCGTCGGCCTTGAACCGGCCCGGAAACACGCGCGTGCCATCCGGGTTGGTGCGCTCGGTGACATTGAGCTGCTGGATCTCGTCGAGGGTGAAGTCGGCGGCATACCAGCGGCCGTCGGCACGGGCGCGATCCGGGAACTGCTGCTCGACGTCGGTGGTGGATTCGAGATGGATATCGTGCAGGCAGATCAGCTGCTCGTCGGCGGTCATCACCAGATCCGGCTCGACATAGTCGGCGCCCAGCGCATAGGCCATCGCATAGGCCGGCAGCGTGTGTTCGGGCAGGTAGCCGGATGCACCGCGATGGGCGATCACTATCTTGTCGTCTTTCATGCCACGCTCCTGGCCCGGATGTTTTCCGTGATGCTTGCCCGGCCCGTCATGCCGGCCGTGGGCGGGCGCATTGGCCGGCGGCGCCGCGCTGGCGGCCAACGCCGTGCACAGCAGCAACAGTAGCAGGACAGCGTGGAGCGAAAAGTGGGCCTTTGAACGCATCGTGAACCTCGGGTTTTCCGGTCGATGCCATCCACGCTAGCCGCGCGGCATGACGGGCCGATGACCCGCCGTGCCGGCTTGCTAGGGGTCTTTTTTCGGCTGCGGCTCGCGCTGGCGAATCAGGCCTTCCTGTGCGACCGAGGCCACCAGCTGGCCCTCTCGATTGAAGATCAGCCCGCGCGACAGGCCGCGCGCATCCTGGGCGCCCGGGCTGTCCATGGCATAGAGCAGCCAGTCATCCACCTTCAGATCGCGATGGAACCACAGCGCGTGGTCGAGGCTGGCCATCTGCATGCCCGGGGTGAAGAACGACACGCCATGCGGAAACAGCGAGGTGGCCAGCAGGCCGAAATCGCTGGCATAGGTCAGCACCGCGCGATGCAGGGCCTGATCGTCGGGCAACGGCGCCTTGGCCTTGAACCAGACGTGCTGGACCGGCTCGCGCTCGTCCGGGTCGAGCATGTTCCACGGCTTGACCGCGCGCATGTCGATCGCGACCTCGCGGCCGACCGCCTCGCGCAGAGACTCCGGCACCCGGTCGAGTGAATCGACCCAGGCGTGGCGCAGCTCGTCGTGGCTGGTCAGCTCTTCCGGGCCGGGCACGTCCGGCATGGCCATCTGATGGGTGTAGCCGGTCTCGGCGACATGGAACGACACGAGCATGGAAAAGATCGGCCGGCCATGCTGGATCGCCTGCACGCGGCGGGTCGCGAAGCTGCGGCCATCGCGGATGTTGTCCACCTCGTAGACGATCGCAGCCTGCATGTCGCCCGGACGCAGAAAATAGCCGTGCATCGAATGCGCCTGCTGGGCCGGATCGACCGTGCGCGTAGCCGCGACCATGGCCTGCCCGGCGACCTGACCGCCGAACACGCTCTTGCCGCCGATATCCCGCGAACTGCCGCGGAACAACCGCTGTTCGAGTGCTTCCAGATTGAGCTGGTCGAGCAGATCCTGGACCAGGCGTTCCCCATCCCCTGCCATAACGCGTCTCGTTCCCTGCCGGTCCGTCATGCGGGCCGGACTGTGTCTTGCAATGCCGGATTCGACGGCCGGCGGCCGCCGTCTAAGCCGTTAGTCTAATTCATCGTGCATGCAATCCGGGAATGCGCGGGATGCGCGCCTCGCTTCAGACGCTGGCGTCGTCCACCGCACGCAGCAGGAAATCGGCGCGGGCAAAGGCGACCGGACGCTCGGCGTCCTCCTGCCAGCATTCGGCCTGAACCTGGGCGATACGCCGGCCGGACCGGATCAACCGACAGCGACACAGACAATCCTGCGCACCGGCCGAACGCCAGTAGTCGATCGAGAAATCGATCGGGTACGGCAGCCGCGGCTGGGTTTCTGAAATCAGCACCTCGATCTGCATGGCCAGCTCCAGCAGCCCCGCGACGGTGCCGCCATGCAAGGCGGGTAGCCGAGCATTGCCCACCAGCTCGTCGCGAAAGGGCATGCGATAGATCCGCCCGCCGCTTGAATCGTCCTGTTCGGCACGAATACCCAGATAGCGGGCATAGGGAATACAAGCGACCACGCCCTCGTGATCGCCCGTATCCAGCGCCTTCTGCAGGCTCTCGGCGACCTCGCTCATGCCGTCGTGGCCGGCGGCCGACCGGTGCGCATGAAGGCGGCAGTACACAGCGATACGGCTTTCTCGCGATCGCTCTGGTGCAGCGTGGCGCGCACGAAGGCCACGCTTTGGGTCAGGTGATAGCACTCGGCCTCGACCCAGAGATCGTGGCCTGCCACCGCGGGACGCAGATAGTCCATGCGCAGATCGAGCGTGGCGATCGATTCGAGCGCGGGCAGGCTCAGAAAGACGGCCAGACCGCATGTACTGTCGGCGGCCGTGGTACCGATCGCGGTATGCCAGAGCCCGGCCACCGGGTCGCCGAGAAATTCCTCGCGATAGGCGAGTGTCGTCACCACACGATCGGTCTGCACATCGACCACGCGCAGGCCGATGGCCTGATTATGGGCAATACGCTGGTTGAAGCCAGCCGCGACGCGCTCGCGTACGGCCGGGTCGCGCAGATCAGTGTGGTCATTCATGCAGCGCGACCATAGCCCGCACCCGCGCGACTGTCCACGCATCTTGAACCGGGCGAAAACGCCCGAAAGCTCAAGCGCGTAAGATGAAACAAGAGCGGCCACCGCCGCGCCATGCCCACGACTGCCCTGTTGACGGCCTTATGGACCAACCCGATTACGCGCTCTTTCCGCTGACCACCGTGGTTTTCCCCGGCGGCATCATGCCGTTGCGCATTTTCGAACCGCGTTATCTGGACATGGTCTCGATGTGCATGAAGGGCCAGACCGGGTTCGGCGTCTGCGCGGCCGAGCCGGCGGAAAAGGACCACGAGTTCAGCCGGCCCCGTGCGGTCGGCACGCTGGTGGATATCATCGATTTCGACCGGCTCGACGACGGCACGCTGGGCATTACCGTGGAAGGCCGGCGCCGGTTCGAAGTGAACGCGACACGCCAGTCCGACAACGGCCTGTGGTGGGGCAATGTCGAATTCATCGACGAAGCGGCGGATAGCGCCTGCCCGATCGAGTTCTCGCAGCTCAAACAGGTCGCGGCCGCCCTCATCGAAGAGATCGGCCTGCCCTACGAACAACGCGGCACCGCCTACGACTCGGCCAGCTGGCTGTCCGCGCGGCTTACCGAGCTGTTGCCTTTCGATGCCGCCACCAAGCACGACCTGCTGGCCACCAACGACCCGCTCGAGCGCCTGCGTCGTATCCGGCCGATGGTCGAGATCGACAACGCCAGCTGACCGACTTGGCTAGAGCGGCGTTCTCGCGAGCTTCGTGTTCGATCTGCGAATCATCAACGCCGTGATAACCAGAATAGCCTGGCTGCTGCTGTTCGCCCTCGTGCTGAGCGGGCCAGTCGCCGCAGCGTCGTCAGCCGCCGACGACTCGAGCGTTACGTCGGGCTTCGGCCTGCGTATCGATTCGCGAGAAACCCAGGGCCAGGTCGCCGCGGCGTTCGTGATGCCGGATGCAGTACTCACGCTCCATGCTCAAGGCGCAGCCGAAAACGCCCGGCTTACGTTGGAAACCGGCGGCCACGGCGTGATCGAGACCGCGCAGGCGCAAGGCTGGACCTGGCGCGCACCGGCCACGCCGGGCCTGTATACGCTCACGATCCACGACGCTGAAAGACGAGCCCGACTTCGGCTCAATGTCTTCGTGAAGACGCCGTTCGACAACACGCGCGACACGCTCGATGAATACCGCATCGGCGGGTACGTGCCCGAGCCACGGCCGGGCGATGCGGCCAGCGCGCCACCGCCCGGGCTGGTGCAAGTCACCCCGGAAAACCGCGATACACGAATCTCACCGCATTTCACCCTCGGCCAATTTCTCTGCCACCAGCAACCCGACCACTGGCCGAAGTACGTACTCGTTCGACCACTGCTGCTGGACAAGCTCGAACGCCTGCATTCAGCCCTGGTCGCGGCGGGCGTCACGGCGCCGTCAATCACGGTGATGAGCGGTTTTCGCACGCCCTGGTACAACGCGGATATCGGCAACACTACGGTCTACAGCCAGCATCTTTTTGGCAGCGCGGCGGATATCTTCGTCGATGCCGATGGCGACGATCGCATGGACGACCTGAACGGCGACGGCACGATCGATAGCGCCGACGCGCGCTGGCTGGCCGACCTCGTGGAAACGATCACCGCGGAGACGCCGGCACTGCAGGGCGGGCTGAGCGTCTACCCCGCCAACAGCCGCCACGGGCCGTTCGTGCATATCGACGTGCGCGGCGTGCCGGCGCGCTGGTAGACGAGCGCGTCCCAGCGGCGCGGATGACCCAACGCCCGGCTAGGGCGTGGCGGAAGCGCCGGACTGATCCGTGGTAGCCGCCTCTGTTGCATTCGTTGAACCGTTCGCAGCGTTCGTGCTCGCGCTACCGGACGTCGAGCCGTTGCCGGCCGCCTCGTCGGCCAGATCCGCCAACAGGTCGCCAATCGCGTCGATCTCGTCATCGCGGCCCGTAATGTCGTGGCGATCGGCAATAAAGCCTGGGTCGTTGTAATAGATCGTTACCGTGCCGTCGTCGGCCTGGGACACGAGCATCTTCTGCGGCAGATCGACGCCGGTCGTCTGGCTGGCTCGGATCAGCGGTGTGCCGGCATCCGGGTTGCCGAAGATCATCAGGGTATTCGGGTTCACCCCGTTGCGAGTACTGCGCGCCTGAAAATCGATCGGGTCGAGCCGGGTCAGCTCGGTACGGCTTTCGATGGCGTCAATCAAGGCATTGATCGTGCTATTGAAATCCTGGCTGCTCTCGACACTCTCGATGCCTTCGCCCTCGCTGACGCCACTGGCCGCGCCACTGCTCGGGTCGTCGCCGGCCACATCGTTCACGAGCGTCTCGATATCGGCATCGAAGCCGTCAAGCGCGCCATCCTCTGCGTCACCCAGATCGTAGCGCGCGTCGAGATAGTCGCCGTTGGTATACGCCACGCCGATATCGTTTTCGCTGTCGCGATAGACCAGTACGCGCGCCGGCAGGTCGAGCGCCACGCGCGGGTCGGCGAGGATCAGGGGCGACGAACGGTTGGCATCGTCGAACAACACGACCGTCGTCGGCCGCAGACTCGAGCTGCTGCCGGCATTCGCCTGGTGGTCGATGCGGGCCAGCGCGACGAAATTCGCGCTCGCGTTGATCGAGTCGACCAGCGTGTCCGACGTGGTCTGAAAATCGGAGCTGGATACGGCCACACTCAGGCCCGGAACGCGGGTCTCGGTGGCCGGCGGCGTGTTGTCGCTGTTGCTGTCGTCGTCCTCGTCGTCATCACCGTCGACGAGATCGGTCCATTCACAGGCGCTGACCGCCAGTACCAGCAGGCAGAGCAACAGCACGGCAATGGCGCGGGGCGTCTTGCGCCGAGTCGAACATGAATACATCGCGACGGGACCTCGCTGTTTTCTATCGTTCTCGATCCTACTCGAAATGCTCGCGCCAGCGTTGCACCGCGACCTGTTCCTTGACCAGATCGAGGATCTCGACAACGGCGTCGCGCACTTCCGAGGTCTGGCCGATATCGTCGGCGAGCAGGCGTGAAACCACGCTGTCGGTGATGTTCTGCACGAGCGCGTCGAAGTCCTCGGAGGACAGGCCGTTGACGGCCTCGTCGAGCACGTTGTTCACCGTGTCGGTAATGGCCTCGTCGAGCGCGCGCGACACGAAGCTGCCCAGCATGGGCACGCGTTCCAGGTTCTTGAGCGCAGCGTTGTTGTCCACGCCGCGATTGACCACGTTGGCGATATAGGCCTGCAGTTCCTCGCGGTTGGCCTGGTAGGCGCTGGTGATGGCGTTCTCGATATGCGTGCTGGCCGCCTGCACAAGCCGCTGCTGGCGCGGCTGGATCACTTCGCGCACCACGCGATGCGAGAGCTCCTGGCCGCCGCTCTGCATTTCTTCCTGGGCGCCCGACAGCACCTTGATCACGACCCGGTCGGAGATCTCTTCGACCACGATGTCGTAATACACCATGGCGGTCTTGTAGACCGCCCAGTTACGGATATCGATAACGCCCAGGCGTTGCAGGCGCATGGTGATGGTGATCACGCGCAACACACGCAGGAAACGGAAACCCGCGACCGGAATACAGCCCAGCACGTCGTACCAGCGTACGAACGGGTAGAAATACCAGCGGTAGTAGCGCTTGTGCGCAATAGCCAGGGCCCAGCCGGCGAGCACGTCGGTGATGAAGATCGCGACGAACACCAGGTCGATGGCCACGAAATTCTCGTGAACGTTGCTTTCGTACCAACCGTGGCCCGACGACCAGACCGATTCGAACACGTTGGCGAGCGGGCCGATCGCGAACAGCGTATCGAAGATGATCAGCGCCAGGTTGAGCGACACCAGCGCGATAATGCCCAGATCCCAGAACAGAAACAGCCGCTCGCGCAAGGTGCGGTCGCCCGAAACCAGATCGAACGGGCTGCTGCCTTCGCGTTGCGTGGGTTCGTCGCTCATGACGCGCGCGCCTCTGCCTGCTTCGAAAAAAGACTCACCGGGCGCAACATCTCTTCGACTTCCGGCATGCGCTCATCCATCTCCTGATAGCCCCAACCGACCGACAGGTGCAGCGCGCTCGGGCTCGGCACGATATTCAGCGGCGACAACGTGCGATCGAAGCGCACCATGGTGTCGGCATAGACGCGGTTGACGCGCATCTGCATCTGCACGGTCTGGGTGATCGGCCAGAGCCAGAAGTTCTTGGCATCGACCCGCGGAAAGAAGCAGTCGAAAGCCAGGTAGTAGGCGTTGCGCGTCGCCGCGCGGCCGGCGGCGATACCGCGCCATGCGGCACGCGCGGGCACGTTGTCTGCCACGCCGCCGTCGACGATTGCGGCCAGTTCGCGAGTCGCCATCAGCTCGGAGAATATCTCGCGCGTCACGCCCGCGCCGGGGCCGGGTTCGTACTGGAGAATACTGGGCACGGCCGCCGAGAAACCGGCAGCATCCACCGCATGAACCTGCCGGGTGTCGGTATCACGGCCAAGCACGATGGGCTCCACCACATCGGCGCTGAAGAACTGCAATAACCGCGCGAATCGTGCCGCGACCTGCATCCACATCGGCAGCCAGCGCTCGGCGCCCTGGCTCGGCGCCCGCACATCGGACGGCAGCCGTTCATAGGGACGGCGCCGGATCCCGGCGACGACCAGATCCAGCGGGATCTCCATCTCGTCCAGACGCAGCGGGCGGCGTAGATCACCGGTGGCCATGCGCTGGTGCAGCGCACGCAGGTGCAGATGCAGCAGCCCGGGAAGGCAGAACTCGCTGCGCCGACGTGCGCCGGTGAAGATATCGCCGTTCTTGAGCTTGCTGGCGAAGTCGAGATAGTCGTTCACGTCCCCGTGCCGGCGCTGGGCCCGGAACAGACCGAGAATGGCACCGATCGAGTTGCCGACCATGTAGTCGGGTATGAGGTTGGCTTCCATCAGACGCGCGAACGCGCCGGCATAGACATAGCCGGCACCGCCACCACCGCCGGCGACGATTACCAACGCGCGCTTGCCCGCCTCGCGGTCGAGATCCTCGGCGCTGAACTCGTCGCCGTGCAGCGCTAGCAGGTCGCGACGCAGTTCTATACAACGCCGGCGCGCATCCGGCGCCGCCTCGAGACAGAAAGCGAGCTTCTGGTCCGCGGTCGCCGAGCCACGCAGGCGGTCGTAGAGGTGTTCGAGCAGCCAGGCGCGCAGCGGCGCGATACGCGATGCGTCGACCGTGATCTCGTGGCGCGTACCGGGAACACGAAACACATGCAGCTTCGCCAACCCGAAGGCATAGCGCAGGCATTCATAGTCTGCCTGCGGCATGGCCTCCGGCGCGGCCAGCCAGGCGCGTACAAGCGCACGTTCCATGCGTTGCAGCTGCAGCCGTTCCCGCTCGTCGCGGTCCACCGCGACCGGATCGGTCGAGCGCGTGCCAACCACAGCGGCGGGGGCATTGCTCATGTCATGCCCCCTGCGATGCGGCCAGCCCCCAATAGACGCGGCTTCGCTGTTGCGCCGCTCAGCAACACACGCGGCCGATGCGGTCGAACGGGTGGCGGCCATGGGCGGCGGTGTTCACAGCGCCGGCATTGCCGATCGCGACGTCAGTCGCCCTATCGACATCACGGAACAACAGCGCCGGCTTGCGGAAACAGCCCATGGCAAAGGTGGCTAGCGCCACGGCGCGCCTCCTGATTGGGAACTATTTCGCCAGCATAACGCAGACACACGCGCCGCTGGCAGTCTCGTACCGGCGTGTTCAGCCGTCTTCGGCTTCCAGACTGTCGGCATATTCGGTAGCCAGCGGCGCGGCATCTAGCCCCCGATTGCGCAAATAGGCGACCAGAACATCGGTGCGGCCATGAGTGGCCAGCACCCGCGTCGCGCCGGTCTGTTCGATGGTACGGATCAGTCCCGGCCAGTCGGCATGGTCGGACAGCACGAAACCGCGGTCGTAGCCACGCCGGCGCCGATTGCCACGGATACGCATCCAGCCGGAGGCAAAGCCGGTTTCGTGATGCTTGAAGCGGCGCATCCAGCGCGACCCGGCCGCCGACGGCGGCGCCATGACCAGCGAGCCGGCAAAATCTGCCTTGCGATCCTGTGCGCTCACCGGCTCGGTCAGCAGCATATGCACGCCCGCCTCGCGATAGATCTCGGTCAACGGGACCAGGGCACCGTGCAGGTAGACCGTCTCGTCGGTATAGCGCGCGAGCTCCGCCAGCAGGCGCTGTGCCTTGCCCAACGAATACGAGAACAACACGCTGGTGCGCCCTGCCGCGGCGTTGGCCTGCCACCAGGCATGGATGTCGGCTGCCACCTCGGCTGTGTCTGCCCAGCGATACACCGGGAGCGCAAAGGTCGCCTCGGTGATGAAGGTGTCGCAGGGCACGACTTCGAAGTCGGCACAGGTCGGATCGGCATCGCGCTTGTAGTCGCCCGAGGCGACCCAGACCTCGCCATTCACCTCGACCCGGATCTGGGCCGAGCCCAGCACATGCCCGGCCGGATGAAACGAGACCCGTGCATCGCCAAACGTCAACGGCTCCTGATACGCCACCGGGGTCAGTTCGATCTGGCGGCCCAGGCGTTTGTAGAGAATGGGCGCACTTTGCTCTGTCGCCCAGTAGTGGTCGTGACCGCTGCGCGCATGATCGGCGTGGGCATGGGTGATCAGGGCGCGCTCGACCGGTCGCCACGGGTCGATATGAAAATCGCCGGCCGCGCAATAGAGGCCCTTGTCGGTGAGCTCGATAACGGCAGGCATGGCGATCGCGGTCTCCTATGGAACATCGGGCGCCGGCACTAATCCGCCAGCGCAGCCTCCAGCGGCCCAAGCCACGGCGCGTAGGCGCGCCAGCGCTCGACCGACGACCGGTATACGGGCTGGCGCACCTGCCAGACGCTGGCGGTACGCACATCGCGCCTGGCGCGATGAAAATCCAGGCAGCGGTCGTCCCAGTCCAGGCCCGTGAATTCGATCAACCGTCGGCTTTGAGCTTCCGGATCAGCAACCAGGGCCTCGTAGTCCACCGTGAGCATGGATAACGGCAGCGCGGTCTGCCAGTGCGCCATGAGGCGTTCGTGCTGGCGATAGACACCGCCCAGATGTTCCAGATCGTAGGCGAAGCGCATCCCCTGATTGAACAGCTGGAAATAGCAGGACAGGCAGTTGTCCATCGGCTCGCGCCGGCAATAGATCACGCGGGCATTGGGAAACAGCCGCGCAATCAGGCCAAGCCAGAGCATGTTGAACGGCATCTTGTCGGTCACACGCTCGGCCTCGGGCGCACGTGCCGACAGCGCGCCGAGATAACGTTGCGCGAGCGTGTCGGCCTGGGCGGGCGTCAGGCGGCTCAGAGGCTCTGGATAGGAACCGTCGCTACCCACGAGGGCCGGCAGCTCGCGCGACATGCGGCGCATATCGTTCAACTCGCCGGCGCCGAAAGCGCGCGGATGACTTGCGATTATCTGCTCCACGAGACTGGTGCCGGAGCGCGGCATACCGACAATGAAAACCGGCCGCTCACTGCGACCCGCCGAGCCATCGGCTGCATGCGCGTTCGCCGCCAAGAATTCGCGATCGCAGTGCTGCACGATGCGCTCGATCCGGTCGTCGAACATCTGTGGCGCGAACACGTGGCGCCGCGCGTGCAGCCGGTTGCCGGCCTCGAAATGCGCGAACGCCTGCTCGGGCGCCTGCTGCACATCGTAGTGGTGGCCCAGCGCGAAATGCAGATGACTGCGCACCGTGTCGCCCACGCTGTTGTCCGCCACCTGCCGTTTCATGGCATCGATACGGTGCCCGCTCATCGCATAACGGCGGTTATTCATCAGCGCCGGATAGACCCAGCCCAGCCCCGGATCGCGATCGAGCGCCTGCTCGAAGTGGCTCGCCGATGCGTCGAACTGACCGCGGCTCTGGCAGGCACTGCCCAGGCCCGCGAGTGCACGCACGTTGTCGGGCGCATCAGCCAGTATGGCTTCGTAACGCTCGGCGGCCCGGTCATATTCTTCGATGCCGCCCCAGGCCGCGGCCAGTTCACACTGCGTACCCGCATCGTTTGATACGTGCGCGAGCGCCTGCTCCAGCTCGGCCCCTGCGCCGGCCGGATCACCGCGCTCGAAAATCAGCATCGCGCGACGCAGATAGGCCGCGACATGCGCCGGATGGCGATTGGCGACATCGGCATAGACCGCCAGGGCGTCCTCGCTGAAGCCCGCTCCCGAGAGCGCATCCCCGAGATCCAGACCGTTCTGCACGCGCTCGGGCTGCAACGCAAACGCGCGTCGGTAGGCCGTAATGGCGGCGCGGCTATCGCCGCTGACACGCAGCAGCTCGGCCAGGCTGTGGTGATAGACCGGATTCGCCGGCTGGTGCTCGACCGCCCGACGCAGCAGCTTGATCGCCGCCTCCGGCTGGCGACGCTGATGGGCGATCAGCGCGCGCAGGCGTAGTGCTTCGGCGTGATCCGGGTCACGACGCTTGACGCGTCGGTAGCAGGCATCGGCCGCATCGAGCTGGCCGGCGCGGTGCAACGCCACGCCTTCACTGAGGGCAGATGACGCGACCTTGGCCCCGGCCTGGGAACGAGAGGATGCATGACGGCTCATCCGTTCATCCTAACTTGGCTGAAGAACGAGCGGACACAAAAAAGCCCCGGCGAACCGGGGCTTCAAGTCGCCCGGCACAAGGCCGGGCAAAATCACGCAGCGACGGCTACTAGAAGTTGTAGATCGTCGAGAACTGCACGTTCTGCGCGTCGGCATCGACGCCGTTCTGCTGCTCGTACTCGGCACGGTTGTACTCGATACCGAAGGTCAGCGGATCGACCGGCGTGTACAGCAGGTTGACGGCCAGAGTCGAAGACTCGTCATGCAGCTCATCCGTAGCGCCGACAAAGTCATCTGGGCTTTCGGAGAAGCCCTTGCCGTAGATGACATTGGTCGTCAGCGTCGGGGTGAGCTCCTGCGAAATCGTACCGATGAAGCCGTAGCGCTCGATGGCCTCGAGCTGGCCGTCGGTAGTCACGTATGCATCGGCGCCACCTGCGGGGGCATAAAAGTACTTGCCGATGCCTTCGCCGTAGACGCCCGAGACCATGATCGTTGTGCCGGTCGGCATCGTGAACGAGCCGCCTAGATCAAGACCGTAGCCCACCACGGAATCCTCATCAGAATCGCCAGTGCCGGTGACGTCATTTATATCGGCCTTCAAATAACGGCCGATGGCCGCTGCCTGGACACTCAGCGGGCCGCTCGAGCTCTGGAGACGAACGACCATGTCCGGAACGGTGTTCTCCGTGGCCGTACCATCCTCGAGGCCGCGGAAGTCCACGTCGGTGTCATCACCAGCCAGAACCGTCCCACCACCCGGATTCTCAAGCGAGAAATCGACCGTCGTGTTCTCGCCCGCGTCCATGGTGTAGCGGACCTGCGCCTGACGCTCGAACAGCTGCGCCTGCGGGCCGTAGAAGTTCAGCGTGGTGCCGTAGTTGAAGTCCGAGAAGGTGGACCAGTCGCGGCCGATCAACCAGTTGCCAAACGTCAGATAGGCACGACGCACACGCGGAGAAGGGGCGCTGTCGAACGACTCATCGTAGGGCTTGCCATAGAAGTCCATCTCGATATAACCGCCCAGATCGCCAAACTCAGTGGGAGTGGTGGTCGCGATCTTGAGACGGGTTTGCTTGACGGTAACGCCAAAATCGCCGTCACCGGGCGAGTCGGTGCCCTTGGCGTTGAGGGTGCCGATCGCATCAGACGGGCCCAGCAAGGCGTCGTGGTCGTCTTCGAAATCGTAGATGGCGTCGAACTTGAAGTAGCCGTTCACCTTGATGTTGGTGTCGCCGACCATGAAGCCTTCGCCGTCTTCCGACTTGGATACCAACTGGTCGTCGGAACGCGGCGACGACTGTTCCTGCGCCATTTGTTCCTGCTGCTGCTGCATCTCATCGAAGCGCTGCTGCATCTGCTGGATCTGGTCACGCAGATCCTGCATCTCTTCCTGCTGGCTCTGCGCCATGGCGGGCATTGCCGAGAACAGCAGCGGAACGGCGACTGCCGTACCGATCACGTTACGCACAGACGCGCGCACCTTGCCTGAATTGAACGGATGAGTCCCCATCGGTTTTCTCCCTGAAAAGCTTGTTCCCCACGGTTCGTGTCCCACCACGAACCGGCTATATAGACCGTACCCCACCGCGAGCGCGTACGCCACGGTCGGCCGGTTACCCGAGCCATAAGCTCGAAGACGAGTGTAAAGCAAACAACCTGCCAAAAGGGGCATTTACAGGCGAAAAATGACCTGATTTCTCACACAATCAGCGAATTTTGCTAAAAACAGGCCTCTGGCCAGGCTGCTGAATCCGTTGAAATATCGGATCCGCCAACGCTTGAGACTTTAGTCTCAGCCGATAGAAAAGCAGCTGACCAAGCCTGAAAGGCGCCTTTTCGCCCGCGGGGATACAGTCACCGCAACGAACGCTACACTTGCCGCCATGAGCAAACACCCCGACAAGCTGGTCATCGGCATCTCCTCGCGCGCGCTGTTCGATCTCGAGGAAAGCCACCGAGTATTCGAGACCGACGGCCGCGAGGCCTACTGCAATTACCAGATCCAGCACGAGGAAGACGTGCTGGAACCGGGCGTCGCCTTCGGGCTGGTACGCAAGCTGCTGTCGCTCAACGAGGCGGAAAGCGAACGCGTGGAAGTGATCCTGCTGTCGCGTAACAGCGCCGATACCGGGCTGCGCGTGTTCAACTCCATCGCCCACCACAAGCTGCCGATCACCCGCGCGGCCTTTACCAGCGGCAGTTCGCCGTATCGCTATGTAGGCGCCTTCGGCGCGGATCTGTTCCTGTCGGCCGACCCGGACGACGTGCGCGCTGCACTCAAGGCCGGTTGCGCTGCCGCCACCATCGTGCCCGGCCACTCGCTGGCCGGCGCGGACGGCGCGCTCAAGATCGCCTTCGACGGCGACGCGGTGCTGTTTTCGGACGACGCCGAGCGCATCTTCAAGGAACAGGGTCTGGAAGCCTTCGCGGCCAGCGAAGTCAGTTCGGCCGGCGACCCGCTGCCGGGCGGGCCGTTCAAGGCGTTCCTGGAAGCGCTCACGCGCATCCAGGCCGAATTCGACCCTGCCGACTGCCCGATTCGCACCGCGCTGGTGACCTCTCGTAGTGCACCGGCGCACGAACGCGTGATCCGCACGCTGCGCGCCTGGCATATCCGTATCGACGAGGCGCTTTTCCTGGGCGGCATGACCAAGGCCGAGTTCCTGGAGGCCTTCGGTGCCGATATCTTCTTCGACGATCAGGCGACCCATATCGGCAAGGCCGCCGGCCGGATCGCGGCCGGGCATGTGCCCCACGGCGTGGCCAACGAATAACCAAGGCAGGCGCGCGCGTTATTCCTCATGACGCCGGCGGGCGTTGACGATATACCGATTGAAGTCGTCGTTCAGCGCCTGGACGATATCCGGCTTGGCATAGACGACCATCAGCTTTCGGGTATTGAGCAGCGTCGGGTAATCGATCACCAGCAGGCAGCTCGTGAAATTCCAGCGCGCGTTTTCCACCTGCTGGGCAGTCAACGCCCAAAGCCCCGCCGTCTGGGCCGGCAGCGCAACGAAGTTGCGCTCGATGAGGCCGGCCTTCTCGTGCTGGGTTGTCGCCGGATTACGCCGGCGTGCAATGATGTCGTTGGGCTTGCGTGGCCGGATGACGTCGCCTGTATCGCCGATATAGGTCAGGCTCACATGCACGTCGTCATCGGTGATCAGGCGCACGTCCCGGATGGTTACCCGAACGCCGGTACCGTTAGCGCAGATGATGTGTACGCGGTCTTCGTCGGGGTCGCTGCGCTCGGGCTGCACGAGCTGTTTGAGCTTGTACTCGAGGCTGCGGTTACGCAGGACATAAAACGCATAGACCAGCATCGACCAGATCACGAAAGAGGTCACCGTGCCGAGAATGCTTTGCCCTATTTCGAACCAGCTCACGAGCGGTCACCGTCCCTTGTCTGTATGGCCGCACCTCGCGCACAGCGCTGTCGGAGCCTCTGAATGAATATCGCTGGCGCGACCCTTGTCCTGGCCGGCGCGCTGGTCGTTGCTGCAGGCATTATCGCTTATCCGCGCTTGCGTGCGCTCGGGCGGGGCACGCCAACGCTGGCCGGTGACGAACACGCCCGCCTGTTCGAAAGACTGCCGTGGGCCGCATTGCTGGATGACCGTCAGCGAGATCGGCTGGCCATGCTCGCCGCGCAAATGCTCGCCGAGGTGCGCTTTGTCGGCTGCAACGGGCTCGACGTCACCCGCGACATGGAGCTGGTGATCGCAAGCCAGGCCAGCCTGTTGTGTCTGGGGGCCCAGCCCGGCGTGTTCGATCTGCCCGGCGAGATCCTGATCTACCCGGACGCCTTCTATATCCCCCAGACGCTGCCCGATGAACAGGGCCTGGTGGACGATCTGCCCATGCTCGCTTCGGGCGAGGCCTGGGATAGCGGGCGCGTGATTCTGGCTTGGGCCGAGATCGAACAGGCGCTGGCGGGCGCCGACCACAACGTGATCCTGCACGAGTTCGCGCACCTGCTGGATTTCGCCGCACCGCAGAACGAGGGCGCTCCGCCGATGGCGGATGTCGACAGCTGGTCGCAGGCGTTCGGCGCGGCTTTCGAACAGCTTCGCGATGAAGGCTCACCGGTGCTGGATATCTACGGCGCCGAGAACCCCACGGAGTTCTTTGCCGTGGCGGTCGAGGCCTTCTTCCAGCGCGGCGCGGCACTGAAAGAAGCCCACCCGGCCATCCATCAGCTCATGGCCGCCTATTTCGATCTCGACACGGCAGCCACGGCGCCCGACTTCAGCGCGTCTACTCCTCGCTGATCTCCACCCGGCCGCTGCCGGGCAGGCGCTCGACCAGTTCCTTGCCCGCCAGCCGCGATGGCGTATAGGCGCCGCCGGCCGGCGCGCCGGCCAACAGTTGCTCAGCGATCGCCAGGCTGGCGTGGATGGTGACTTCGTAGCCGTTGGCGACATGCACGCGAGCCACGCGATGCTCGCCGCGGTCGTTCACCACCTCGCCCCAGACATGGGTGGTCGCTTTCTCGCGCTTGGTTTCGTCCGGGCCGGCCACGCGCGCGGCGCGCGATTTGAGGAACGACTGCACCGGCGCAAGCCCCAGCAGCGGGCGAACCCAGTTCAGCCGCTGGACCTGCTTGATGCGCTTGGGCGACATCGGCATATACACCTCGATATCGCTGATACCGGTCGTATGCCAGGCCGTGGAGACATCGCCCCAGGGAATGGTCATCGCCTGCTTGGCGCCGTTGCCGAAATCGATCTCGCGCACACTCGCGGCAAGCGGCACGGTGGTGATGCGCCCGTTGCGGCGGATCTTGCCGCCGTCGGCCAGGCCTTCGACCGAGGTCTTGGCCGTGCCCGGCGAAAAGCCCGAGCGCGAGTCGAACCCCAGCGCCAGTTCCGCCGCGTCCGGCAAGGCCTCGATGAGATAGGCAGCGATACAGTCGGTCGGCACCACGTCGAAACCCACGCCGCTGCACAGCACCACGCCGGCCTGGGCAGCATGCTCGTGGCGGCCGAAGGCGTGCTCGAAAACGTTGATCTCGCCGGTGATATCGAGATAGTGCGTCTGCGAGCGAATACAGGCCGCAATCGCCTGCGGTGCGGTCGCCGAGAACGGCCCGGCGCAGTGCAGCAGCACATCGATACCGTCGAGATACGGGGCGATATCGCCGGCCTCGCGCATGGCGAACACCCGGTAACCCAACCCCAGTGAATCGGCCAGCGGCTTGAGTTGGTCCTCGCTACGGCCGGCCAGCACGGGCGAAAGGCCCTGGGCAACAGCCTGGCGCGCGATCAGCTCGCCGGTATAGCCGTAGGCGCCATAGATCATGAACACGGGGTTGGTCATCGTCGGTCTCGAATCGAGCGGGCGGTCGACGGCGGGGCCGGACCGCGGCTCTAGCGGGTGAAGGAGCGCGTCGCTTTCAGTACCGCATTGAAGAAAGTGTCCGGGGACAGGCGCTTCATGCGGTACTGCCAGCGGGCGGTGCGGTGCGAGATTACAAGAAACTCGTTCTCGCGTACGGCACGGTGGATATCGTCGGCCACGTCGGCAGCGCTGACCTTGGCCCGCTGCATAAGCTTGTCGACCATCGCGCGCTGGCGATCGTTGGTGCCGCGAAACGATTCCAGCAGGTTGGTGGCAAAGAAGGCCGGACAGGCCACGGTCACGCCCACGCCGTTGTCGTGCTCCTCGCCACGGATCGATTCCGACAGCGACAGCACGCCCGATTTCGCGACGTTGTAGGCCGCCATGCCGGGCGCGTTCGCAACCGCGGCGAAGGAGGCGATATTGATCAGATGGCCACGGCTGGCGCGCAGCATCGGGAGCGCGGCGCGGCTGCCCCGGACCGCACCCATGAGATTGATATCCAGCATCCAGTCCCAGTCCGCCAGCGGCGTATCGACCACCGAGCCGGCATTCGATACCCCGGCGTTGTTCACGAACACGTCCAGCCCACCCCACTCCTGCTCGATCCGAGCAAGCAGGGCATCGAAATCCTCGACCTTGGTGGTGTCCAGCGTCTGCGCGATGGCCTCGCCCCCGGCCTCGTTCACTTCGCCGGCGACGCGACGGGCGCGCCCGGTCTGGATATCGGTCACCGCCACGCGCCAGCCTTCCTGGGCATAACGCAGCGCCAGTTCTCTACCGAGGCCGCTGCCGGCGCCGGTGATCGCGATACGCTTGCCGGCAAGCCGGTCCGATGTGCTGTCATTGCTCATGTGTAGCTCATGTGTGAGCCATGCCTGGCCCATGCTGATGACGCGCCGTGTGCGCCCGATCGATTCGACAGCCGGCGAGTATAACGAACGAACGTCCGTTTCCCGTTGACCCTGTAATCAGGGGCTGCCTATAGTCGCGTCCATGACTCAACTCATTCTTATTCGCCACGGCCAGGCCAGCTTTGGCGCGGCGAACTACGACCGCCTGTCCGAGACCGGCGAACGACAGGCCCGTCTGGTCGGCCGGCATCTGGCCGCGCGCGGCCAGAAATTCGACGTGCTGATGGCCGGCGACATGCAGCGCCAGCGCCGTACCGGCGAGCTCGCCCGCGAATCCCTGCCGGACGCGCCCGAGCTGGCGACCGACACGGACTTCAACGAATACGACGCCGACGCCATCTTCAAGGCCTATGTGCCGCGCGTTTTCGACGAGCATCCGGAACTGGGCGAGGCACGCGACCAATTGAAGACCGATCGGCGCGTGTTCCAGAAAGTCTTCGAAAAGGTCACTCGCCACTGGCTGGCCGGCACCCCGCACGACACACCGAACTGTGAATCGTGGGTCGATTTCCGGGCCCGGGTACAGCGCGGCCTGGAACGGCTACGCAGCGATTATCCGCGCGATGCACGGATCGGCGTGTTCAGCTCCGGCGGGCCCATCGCGGTTTCGATCGCGACCGCCACCGACGCCAGCCACGCCAAGACCATCGAGCTCAACTGGAGCGTGTACAACGCCGCGATCAGCGAACTGCGTTCGACCCGCGACGGCTGGCGTATGCTCGGTTTCAACGACATCGCGGCGCTGCACGCAGCCGACGATGCCTCCCTGATCACCTTCCGCTAGGGCTATTCGTGGACCGCCTCACGCTCGACGCCTTCATCGCCCGCCACCATCTCAACAGCCGCGCCCTGTGCGCCGCGATTGTGGAAGCCCGCGAGGGTTCGATCGCGGTACGCAGCCCACAGGCTGCCACCGACAACCTCACCTGCATCATCGAGGCAACGCTGCGGCTGGCCAACCGCAAGGGCTTCGCTGCCATGACGCTGCGTGAACTCGCCGGTGAAAGCGGCCTGTCACTCGGCGGTCTGTATGCCTATATCGGCAGCAAGGACGAACTCGCACGGCTGATCCAGCGGCGTATTTCGCTAACCCTCGGTCAGGTCATGGACAGCGCGCTGGAGGATATCGAGGACAACCACGCACGTCTGGCGACCGCCATCGAAGCGCACCTGCTGACTACGGAAGCCCTGCGCGAATGGTTTTTCTTTCTTTATATGGAAGCCCATCACCTGGCGCCCGATGAACGCCGCAAGGCGGTGGTGATGGAGCAGGGATCGGAGCGCATCTTCGCGGACATCATCCGCGCCGGTCAGGCGCAGTCGCTGTATGCCGGCGTGCAGCCCGAAATCGCGGCGGGCCTGATCAAGGCCATGCTCCAGGACTGGTATCTCAAGCGGAACAAACATGCCGAACGCGGCCTGGATGTCGCCGCCTATGCCGACACGGTCACCGCGGCCGCTCAGGCGATGCTGGCCATTCCGGGCCTGGGCAGCAAACCGAATAACGAGGAGATCTCATGACCGCTATCGATCAGGCGCAGACCATCCGCGAAGGCGAGGATATCGACGCCGCCGGGCTTACCGCGTGGTGCCGCGAGCACGCGCCGACGCTGGTGCCGGCATCCGGCGATATGATCATCCGCCAGTTCCCGGGCGGCGCGTCGAACCTGACCTATCTGCTCAAGGTCGACGACCGCGAGTATGTGCTGCGCCGGCCGCCCTTCGGTAGTCAGGTGAAATCCGCCCACGACATGGGCCGCGAGTACGGCGTGCTGTCGCGTCTCGACGGCGTCTACGACTACGGCCCGACGCCGATCGTGCACTGCACCGACGAAGACGTGATCGGCGCCGAGTTCTATGTCATGGAACGCCTGCGCGGCGTGATTCTGCGTCGCGACCTGCCCGAGGATGTATCGCTGTCGCCGGCCGCCGCCACGCGGATGTGCGAACAGCTACTCGACGTGCAGGCCGCCCTGCACACCACCGATGTCGACGCCGCCGGCATGGCCGACTTCGGCAAGCCCGAAGGCTATATCGAGCGCCAGATCACCGGCTGGAACAAGCGCTATCGCAACGCGCGCACCGACGATGTCCCTGACTGCGAAGCGCTCATGCAGTGGCTCGAGGCGCGCATACCCGACGTCACCCGGCGCGCGATCATCCACAACGACTACAAGCTCGACAACGTCGTCTTCGATGAGTCGCTCAACGACATCATCGGCGTACTCGACTGGGAAATGGCGACCCTCGGCGACCCGGTGATGGATTTCGCCTGTTCGATGGCCTACTGGGTGCAGGCCGACGACCCGCAGCCGATGCTCGATATCCGCATGGGCCCGACCCATCTGCCCGGCATGCTCACGCGTGACGAGATGCTCGCGCGCTACCGCGACAAGACCGGCCACGCCATCGAAGACTGGCCCTTCTATCAGGTCTTCGGCCTGTTCCGGCTGGCCGTGATCCTGCAGCAGATCTACAAGCGCTATGTGGAAGGCAAGACCGCCGACAAGCGCTTCGCCAGCTTCGGCCATGCCGTGAACGTGCTGCACGACCAGTGCGAGCGCGTGATCGACGCCGCCTGAAACGCCCACGCGACACCTAGAACAACGACGAACCCACCGCGAGTATCGATATGAAGCTGTACCAGAGCGACCGCGCCCCGAATCCGCGCCGCGCGCGCATGTTCATGGCGGAGAAAGGCATCGACCTCGACCAGGTCGAGATCATCAATCTCGACATCATGGCCGGCGAGAACCTCACCGACGAATACAAGACAAAGAATCCGCTGGGCGGCGTGCCCACGCTGGAACTCGACAACGGCACCTGCATCGCCGAGTCGATGGCGATCAGCCGCTACTTCGAGGAAATTCACCCCGAGCCGCCGCTGATGGGCACCAACCCGGAAGAAAAAGCCATCATCGAGATGTGGAACCGGCGCATGGAGCTGAATCTCCTGTTCCCGGTCGCCATGGCCTTCCGCAACCTCAGTCGCGCCTTCGAGGATCGCGAAACGTGCTCGACCGAATACGGCGAGATCAGTTTCGAACGCGCTACCAAGATGTTCGGCTTTCTAAACAAGCATCTGGCCAATAGCGAATACATCGCCGGCGAGTCCTACTCGGTGGCCGATATCACGGCGCTGTGTACGGTCGACTTTGCCCGCGTGGTGAAGCTGCGTATCGGCGAGGAGCAGACCCATCTCAAGCGCTGGCACGATAGCGTTTCGGCGCGGGCGAGCGCTAAGGCCTGAAAATAGCCGCATGCCGAGGGGGTGAAGCAGCGAGCCGTCTCGACGCGACGGCGCGCAGGCTTTGTCTGTATTCCCCCTGGCGTTGCGCTGAGCAGCAGAGAGACCAGCCTGAAACAGCTGCACGTTTGAGCGTTAGCGCGTTCCTGCTGCGCGATGCCGGGCGAACAACGCGGGGCATCGGTGCGAAACCTCAAGTCGATTGAGTCTCGGGCGTTAACTAAAAAATCAGCGGGTTCGGGCCACGAGTTTTTCGGCACTCACGAGTAAATCGCACCTTTTGTTTCGCACTGCTGTGCGACTCCCTTTCTTTTGCTTGTCCAAAAGAAAGTAAGCAAAGAAAAAGACACCCGGCACGGCGCCGGCGCACTCCGATGCTCGCGCCGAAGGGATGCGGCCAGAACTCGGATCGCTTTGGCGATCCTCAGACAGCTGGCCGCACCGGCGCAGTGCGCCGGACACCCTTCGCCACTGCGCGTCTCCGTCGCCGTGCAAGGGGGTCAATACAGGCGATACAGCCGTACCCCAAGCCCTAGCAACTGCGAAGTTGAAGCTGGCGCGGGTGCCTCGTTCCGGCCGGATTACGCCTTGGGCTAATCCGGCCTACATAGATCGAGAGGCGACCTTCAGCGAGCTTGCCTGTATTGGGGCCCCTTGGGCGCAGCGCCGAGCAGTGGAGGCCGAAAGCGGATCAGACAGCCGGATGTCTGAGTCGCGCGTAGCGCGGCGAGGTTCCGGCTGGCCCGCTTTCGGCCGGAGCCGCGCAGGGCACCGATGCGAAGCATCGGGGCAAGACGGGGGGGCCTTTGTTTTGGTGCCTTTTATTTGGACAAGCAAATAAAAGACACTCGCACAGCAGTGCGAAACCCCAAGCAACGCTCGCCTAGGTAGTTGATTCAAGAACCGTTGAACCGCAGCCAGAGCGTCTTCCCCACTCACCAGTTGAACGAAACTCCAAGCCGAACCGACGCAAACACGCCCCCACTCAGGCCCGCTTTTAAGAGCCACCTAGGCCAGTCGAAAAGCCACCATTGGCCACCCTGCCAACACAGCGCTAGCATGCCCGCCTGACGTTCGATAAAAGCCACCCGAATGACCCAAGACGCGGCGACGACCGCCGGCGCCGAAGCCCTCTGCGAAACCGTGCGCTGGTTCGCGCAACGCGGCTATTGCCCTGGCACCGGCGGCAATTTCTCGCTGCGCGTGGATGACGAACGTCTACTGATCACTGCCTCCGGTGTGGACAAGACCGCACTCACACCGGCCGACCTGCTGCCGATGACCGTCGAGGGCGCGTTGCTGAGCGACGGCAAGCCGTCGGCTGAGACCGGCCTGCATCTCGCGCTCTACCAGCGCGACCCGGCAATCGGCGCGGTACTGCACGTGCATTCGATCGCGAACACGCTGATGTCGCGTATCGGCATGCCGCAGCAGCTGCGTTTCGAAGGTTACGAGATGCAGAAGGCGATCACCGGTAACCATACCCACGCGACACGGATCACCCTGCCGGTGCTGGATAACAGCCAGGACATGGACGAACTCGCCAGCGCGCTCGCACAACGCTACGACGAGGCCACGCCGGCTTACGGCTTTCTGGTCCGCGGCCACGGCATCTATGCCTGGGGCGCCGATCTGGCCAGCGCCCGCCGCCATCTGGAGGGCTGGGAATTTCTGCTCGCCTGCGAACTGCAGCGCCGGCAACTGGAGAACATCCGATGAATGAATACATGAACGATCCCGACCGTCTGCGCCTGGAAGAGCCCACGCCGGACGTACGCGCGATCATCACCGATATCGAAGGCACAACTTCGGATATCGCCTTCGTCCACGACGTGCTCTTTCCCTATGCGCGCGAATACCTGCCGGAGTTCGTGCGGGCCCGCGCCGACGACCCCGAAGTGGCGGCGCTGGTCGAGGACGTGCGCAACGAGGCGGACGCCACCGACGTCGATCTCGACCGCGTAATCGATATCCTCGGCCAGTGGATGGACGAGGATCGGAAGTCCACGCCCCTCAAGGCGTTGCAGGGCATGGTCTGGCAACAGGGCTATACCGACGGCGATTTCACCGGCCATGTCTACGACGATGCCGTCGCCAGCATGCAGGCCTGGGCCGACGACCGGCGCGCGCTGTATGTCTATTCCTCCGGCTCGGTGACCGCACAGCGACTACTGTTCACCTACAGCGACCACGGCGATCTCACCGATCTGTTCTCCGGCTATTTCGATACCCGGATCGGGCCGAAGAAGAAGATCCGCAGCTACAAGGCGATCGCCGCCGAACTGGGCGAGCCACCGTCGTCGCTGCTGTTCCTCTCGGACGTCGGCGACGAACTGGATGCCGCGGCCGAGGCCGGCCTGCAGACCTGCTGGGTCGCGCGTGATGAAGACACGCAGGAAAAAGCTAGAATGAATGAAAGACATCCCGTGGTCGCCTCGTTCGAGGATATCGAACTGATCTGACGTGGATGGCCACAACGCTGGACTGGACCAACGCGCGGAGCGATGCGATGAGCCAACTGACCGTCTATAACGAAAACGATACCGACACCCCGATCCTCGAGACCCGCGACGCCGACGAGATCGCGCGCGAGCTCGATACCGTGGGCGTGCTGTTCGAGCGCTGGCCCGCCAGCCACGCGCTACCGGCTGACGCCACGCCCGAACAAATCGGCGAGGCCTATGCCGACGACATCGAACGTCTGCAGCAGCAGTTCGGCTACGCGACCTGGGACGTGATCGGCCTGCACCCCGAACATCCGCAGAAAGACGCCATGCGCGCCAAGTTCCTCGACGAACATACCCACAGCGAGGACGAAGTGCGCTTCTTCGTCGATGGCGCCGGCCTTTTCACCCTGCATATCGGCGACAAGGTGTATGCAACGCTCTGCGAAGCCGACGACCTGATCAGCGTGCCCGCCGGCACCCGGCACTGGTTCGACATGGGCGACAAGCCGCATTTCAAGGTGATCCGCCTGTTCAACAACCAGGAAGGCTGGGTGGCGAACTTCACCGGTACGGAGATCGCCAAGGATTTCCGGCCGTCCGGCGAACAGATGCTCGGCCAGGGCTGAGACAGTCCTTCTGGATGGGCGTCATCGCGTACGCCCGTCCGTTTTCATGAACCCATTGCCGTGAACATCGGGCAATTTGCCCAGCGCAGCGGCGTCTCGACCGACACCCTGCGCTATTACGAAAAGATTGGCGTGCTGCGCCGTATTGGGCGCAACCCAAGCGGCCATCGGCAGTTCGACGCCAGCGATCTCGACTGGATCGCGTTCGTACTGCGGCTCAAGGCGACCGGCATGCCGCTGGCCGATATCCGCCGGTATGCTGAACTGCGTAGCCAAGGCACGGCGACCGCGGGCGAGCGCCAGGCATTGCTCGAAGCCCATGCGCGCGACCTGGAAGCGCGTATTGCCGAAGATCGTCGCCATCTCGCCGGCATTCACGCCAAGATCGATTTCTATAAACGACGCTAGGCCAGTGCTAGACGGCGCTTGTGGCCGTGCTTGACCTGGAGTTCACTCCAACTTGTAGCTTGAGGCTGTCCTGTTTCGACATCCCGCTACCGAGAGTGATCATGCACAACACGCGTTATGAATCCGGCCTGGCCAAGCTCAAGGAGATCGACGGCGCTGCCGGCGAAGCCGTTATCGAGAGCCTGCAGATCAT
This sequence comes from Salinisphaera dokdonensis CL-ES53, assembly GCF_040361215.1. Lineage (NCBI taxonomy): Bacteria > Pseudomonadati > Pseudomonadota > Gammaproteobacteria > Salinisphaerales > Salinisphaeraceae > Salinisphaera > Salinisphaera dokdonensis. Next base: position 595,311 of record NZ_APND01000002.1, on the reverse strand, counting down.
CGCGCCGGATCTGGCCCACTACACGATCGAATTCCCGTTCGGCGATATCTACCAGCGCCCGGGGCTGGACTTGAAAAGCCGCGAGCTCGCGACGGTCTCGGCGCTAACCGCGCTTGGCCATTGCGCGCCGCAGCTCAAGGTACATATCCACGGCGCGCTCAACGTCGGCGTGACGCCCGAACAGATTATCGAAGTCATCATCCAGATGGCGGTCTATGCCGGCTTTCCGGCCGCGCTCAACGGCATGACGGTCGCCAAGGATGTGTTCGCCGAGCGAGGCCTGCTCGACGAAACGTCCACAGCCTGACGCAACGCATGACGATGCTCAGCCCATATTGCGCCTGGCGGCCGTCGTCTTTGGTCCGAACACGCCCTCGGCTACCGCGGCATGCTCGTAGACGCCGGTATCGAGCACCCAGTGGTCGATCAGTGCAGCGGGCGTAACATCGAAGGCCGGGTTGGCGACGCGTGCATTCGCCGGCGCCCAGCACAGTTCGCCGGCGGCGCCGGTCACGCCCCGAACCTCGGCTGCATCACGCTGCTCGATCGGAATCGCGTCGCCACTCGAACAGGCCGGGTCGACCGTCGTATGCGGTGCGACCACGGCGAAGGGAATGCCGTGGTGACGGGCGAGTACCGCCAGACCGTAGGTGCCGATCTTGTTGGCGAAATCGCCGTTGGCGGCGATCCGATCGGCGCCGACGATCACGCGATCGACCTGGCCGGCGGCCATGAAGCTGGCGGCCATGCTGTCGGCGATCAGGCGATAGTCGATTCCGAGCTCGCCCAACTCCCAGGCGGTCAGGCGTCCGCCCTGCAACAGCGGCCGGGTCTCGTCGACCCACACCGAAATACCCTTGTCCTGCTCATGCGCGCGCCGGATCACGCCGAGCGCGGTGCCGATGCCGGCCGTGGCGAGCCCGCCGGTGTTGCAGTGCGTGAGGATGCGCTCGCCGGGCGCGACCAGCGCCGCGCCGTGCTCGGCCATGGCGTTGCATAACGCACGGTCGTCATCGAACAGCGCTTCGGCAGTCGCCACGACGGCGACGCGCCAGTCGTCGCCGTCGAGTGCGGCACGCAGCGCGTCCATGGCGTGCATCAGGTTGACCGCGGTCGGCCGAGCGGTGCGCAAGCGTTCGATCGCATCGGCAATCGCGGCGTGCTCGTCGCCGTGCTGTACGCGTACGGCAACCAGCAGCGCCGCAGCGATCGCGATCATTGGCGCGCCGCGGGTCCGCAGCGCATGGATGGCCTCGATCAGCGTGTCGACATCGTCGACCGCGAACCAATCCTGAACCTGCGGCAGGCGCGACTGGTCGAGCAGCTGCAGCCGGTCGCTCTGCAATCGCAGCGCCAGGCATTCACGATCCTGCATTGATCCTCCGTAAACGCGGCGCCCGCGCTAGTGCTGCGACAGGCGTTCGAGCAGTTCGTCGGTCTTTTCCTGCATGAGGGCAATATCGCCACGCGTCTCGACGTTCAGGCGTACGACGGGCTCGGTGTTCGACTTGCGCAGGTTGAAACGCCAGTCGCCGAAGTCCATCGACAATCCGTCGACGTGCTCGACCGCCTGCGCGGTGGGGCCGTAATGCGACTCGAGGTCGGCCAGCGCGGCATCCGGATCGCCGATCTCGCGGTTGATTTCACCCGAGGCCGGGTACGCAGCGATGCGCTCTTCCACCAGCGTGGATAGCGGCTTGCCGGTCTCGCTGACCAGCTGGGCCAGCACCAGCCAGGGCAGGTGGCCATTGTCGGCATAGGAGAAATCGCGGAAGTAATGGTGCGCGCTCATCTCGCCGCCGTAGAGGGCATCGGCGTCGCGCATGGTCTGCTTCATGAAGGAGTGGCCCGACTTGGATTGCACCGGCTTGCCGCCGTTCTCCTCGACCTGAGCGAGCGTGTTCCAGGTCAGGCGCGGATCGTGAACGATCGCTTCCCCCGGATTCATCTTCAGCAGCATCTCGGCGATCAGGCCGACGATGTAATAACCCTCGATGAACTCGCCGCGCTCGTCGAAGAAGAAACAACGATCGAAATCGCCGTCCCAGGCCACGCCGAAGTCGGCGCCATGCTCGCGCACGGCCGAGCCGGTGGCTTCGCGGTTTTCCGGCAGCAGCGGATTGGGGATGCCATTGGGCAGATTGCCGTCCGGCTCGAAGTGCTTGCGCACGATCTCGAACGGCAGATGCGGCTCCAGCGCTTCGGCGACGAGGCCGGCACAGCCGTTGCCCGGGTTGGCGACGATCTTGAGCGGCTTGAGATTCTCCGGCTTGATCTGGTCGAGGAGAAAACGCACATAGTCGGCGCGCTGATCGAGCGGCTTGCGTTCGCCTTTACGAGCCGGCTCGGGGAAATCGTTGTCGTACGCCCGCTTCTCGATATCGAACAGTCCGCTGTCGCTCGAGATCGGCTTGGCCTGTTCGCGCACGAACTTCAGGCCATTGTAATCCTTGGGATTGTGGCTGGCGGTGACCATGATGCCGCCATCCGCGTTCTGCGAAAACGTACCGTAGTAAACCTCTTCCGTGCCGCACAGACCGATATCGAGCACGTCCGCGCCGCCGGTGGTCAGACCATCGATCAGGGCATCGGTGAGTTCCTCGCTCGACAGACGCATGTCGCGCCCGACTACCACCGTTTCGGCCCCCATTTCGGCGACGAAGGCGCGGCCAATACGCCGCGCGAGGTCCGCATTGAGTTCGTCGGGCACTTTCGCACGCACGTCGTAGGCCTTGAAGAACGGGTAGTACTCACCCATCGGGTCGCTCCTTGGTTACCGAATTCAGTCTGGTTTGCGGCCGGCCGCGTTCGCGTCCGGCACGTTGTTCGACGTGGAGTCGACAGCAATTTCCGTGTCGGGTTCAGCGTCGCTGCGCCCGTACACGTCGTCGAAGCGCACGATGTCGTCCTCGCCGAGATAGCTGCCCGACTGCACCTCGATCAGATCGAGATCGACCTTGCCGGGGTTTTCCAACCGGTGCACCGCGCCCAGGGGGATGAAGGTCGACTGGTTTTCGGTGAGCAGGCTCTCACGGCCGTCGCAGGTGATACGGGCCGTGCCGTGTACGACCACCCAGTGCTCGGCGCGATGATGATGCTTCTGCAGCGACAGCCGCCCACCCGGCTTCACGCGGATGTGCTTGACCTGAAAACGCGCGCCGACAGCGATCTGCTCGTAGCTGCCCCAGGGCCGGTAGGCCTTGCGGTACTGGGTCGCCTCTTCCCGGCCCTCATCGGTCAAACGACCCACTAGTGTGCGGATCTGTTGTTCGCAGCCGCGATCGGCGACCAGTACGGCATCGCCGGTTTCTACAATGATCGTATCGCGCACGCCGAGCGCGGCGATCAACCGGCCTTCGCTGTGCACGAAACAGTTCTGCGTGTTCTCAAGCATCACATCGCCGTGCACGCTGTTGCCGTCGGCATCCGTTCCGTTAGCCTGCGCGACGGCCGACCAGCTGCCCAAGTCGCTCCAGCCGGCGTCGAGTTCGACCATCACGGCCCGATCCGCGCCTTCCATCACCGCATAGTCGATCGAATCCACGGGACTAGCCGCGAACGCGGCTTCGTCGAGGCGCAGAAAGTCCATGTCGGTCTGGGCCTGCGCATGTGCGCTGCGCGCCGCGGCATGGATGGCGGGCGCCTGTTGTTCGAGCGCGTCCAGATAATCGCGGGCCCGGAACAGGAACATGCCGCTGTTCCAGTAGTAGTCTCGATCCGCGACATAAGCCTTGGCTCGCTCCATATCCGGCTTTTCCACGAATGCGTTCACGTCGCGCACGCCGGGCGCGACGGTCTCGCCGGCCTTAATATACCCATATCCCGTTTCCGCGCGATCCGGCCTGACGCCAAACAATGTCAGGCGCCCGGCGGCCGCACTCTCTCGCGCCCGTTCGATCGTGGCCACGAAGGCCTCGTCGTCGGTTATGGCATGGTCGGTTGGCAGTACCAGCAGATCGGTGTCCTCTCCGTGCTGGGCGAGCGCGTCGAAGGCGGCCGCGGCCACAGCGGGCGCGGTATTGCGGCGCGCGGGTTCGACCAGCACCTTGCCTTCCACGCCTGAGGCGCGCAGCTGTTCGGCCATGACGAAGCGATGCTCGGCGTTACCAACCAACAGCGCCGGGCCAAGATCGCGCAGCCGGACCAGACGCGACAGCGTCTGGTCGAGCAAGCTTGTCTCACCTGTCAAAGATAGAAACTGCTTGGGGCGGCTTTCGCGGGAAAGCGGCCACAGGCGGGTGCCGGCACCGCCGGCGAGCAGAACAGGTACCAGCATTTACTCTCCCGTGGGTTCGCGTGCGCGGAACCCGTGGCATGAAATTATCGCAGCGCCCGGGCACGCGGCCCGAAGCGGGTTTTATAACAGACCGTTGCGGTCACGCGCGCGTCCCACGAGGCCGGCCAACTTGTCTAGTATAATTTCCCAAGGCGAAGGCTGGGGGACGGTTTCGCATCAGAGCAGGCCGGCCTGGACGCGACCATGCAGCACAGGACAACGTACTCGTGACACGACGAACATCGACGAAGCCATTCGCGCCCCTGCTGGGCGTGCTGATCTTCGTGACGTCGGTGGCCGCGGCCGTGACCCTCGACGATCTGCAGAAAGAGATCGATGCCGGGAAATTCGACGCCGCCGCGCGTCAGTCGCAGAGCTATCTGGATGCGCACCCCGGCAATCGAGACGCGCGTTTCCTGCACGCCCGTGCGCTCGCCGGACAGGGCCATACCGACAAGGCCATCGCCGCATACGAGTCACTGGCTGCGGACTTCCCGCTGCGCGTTGAGCCGGCCAACAACCTGGCGGTTCTCCACGCCGATCAGGGCGAATACGACAAGGCCCGCACATGGCTGGAAAAAGCACTCGCCACGCAGCCGGCCTATGCCACCGCGCACCGTAATCTCGGCGACGTCTACACCGCACTCGCGCAGCTGGCCTATCGCAAGGCACTGGGCAGCGACGACAGCGACAAGCGGCTACCGTTGACGATGCTGGATCGTCTATATTACGCACAGGAGTCGGTTGCACCTGGGAGCGCGCCGGCACCGGCGCCGGCGAAACGACCCGCCACGCCTGAATCGGATAACAAGAACAAGATCAGTGACCAGGACAGCCGGAGCATCGTACAGACGATACGAGCCTGGGCGCTGGCGTGGTCATCGCAGGATTTCGATGCGTACACGGATTTCTACGCCGACGAGTACGACCCGGGGGACGGCATGAGCCGTGCCCAGTGGTTGAGCCTGCGGCGCGCCCGCCTGGGTACGCCCGAAGATATTCATATCCGCTTGGAGGATCCGTCGATCACACGCTTGGCGAACGGCACCGTTCGTGTGGATTTCACCCAGGAATACGAATCACCGCGCTACAGTGATCGAGTCGACAAGCACATGATCCTGGTCCGCAAGGACGCTGGCTGGCGCATCCTGCGGGAAGCCAGTGGCAAGAACTGAACCCATGCGTAACCTTCACGCCCGTACCTGTGTACTGATCGCCTGCTGTCTATGGTCGCTGTTCGCGATCGCCGGCGCCGAGGCAGCCGCGGCCGATGCGCGCGTGCATTCGAATGCCGAGTCGCAGTTGCTGGCGGTGCTCAACCTGGCCCAGCAAGGTGAATACGACACGGCAATCAACGATTTGTCGGATCTGATCGAGGCGCGCCCGAATTTCCGTCTGGCACAGCTCGTCTACGGCGAGCTCATGGTCGCCCGCTCGGGACGCAGTATCGAACCCGCCATAAGCGACCAGATGCGCGACCAGCGCGAGGCGCTGCTCGACGAGGCCAAGACCCGCTGGGCCCACCGCGTGTCGGCCGCCACCGACGGCAAGGTACCGGCTGCGATCCTGCAGATGGCACCGGAATACGAGCACGCGATCGTGGTCGACCTGGCAAACAACCGCCTGTATCTGTTTGCCAATGAGCAGGGCGTGCCGCGGCTGGTGTCCGATTTCTACACAACCATCGGCCGTGGCGGTGCAGGCAAGCAGGTCGAGGGCGATATGCGTACGCCGATCGGCATCTACCACATCACCCGCTATATCAACGATAACGGCCTGCCCGAGCTCTACGGCGTGGGCGCGCTGCCGGTGAACTACCCGAATGCGCTTGATCGCGCCCGCGGCCGCACCGGCTACGGCATCTGGCTGCACGGCGTGCCTCGCACGACCTATTCACGCACGCCGCGCGCCAGCGAAGGCTGCGTGGTGATCGCCAACGATGACTTCGAATCCATCCGTGACCATGTCAACGTGGGTACGACGCCTGTACTGCTGACCACAGGGATCGACTGGGTGCCGGCTGCGGACGTCGAGAAACGCCGCACGGAAGTGCTTTCAGCGGTGGAGTCCTGGCGTCACAGCTGGCAGGCGATCGATACCAAATCCTATCTGACCTATTACTCGCCAGATTTCGTCAGCGACGATGGCCGGGACAAGCCTGCTTTTGCTGCCTACAAGAAGCAGGTTAATGCGTCGAAAACCGATATCTCGGTCGATCTGAACAATATCAGCATCTTCCGCTACCCCGGCGAAGATCGCATGGTGAAGGTGACGTTCAACCAGAACTACACCAGCAACAACTACCAGGCCGAAGACCGCAAGACCCAGTACTGGCAGCAGAGCGAAGATGGCGACTGGCAGATCGTTCTCGAGACCGAGAGGGACTGAGTCGACCCTGGCCCGTCTGTCTACGAACGCAGGCGATCGCTCGAACAGGATTCACGCCGCCATCAAGCGCCGCTACCGTGATCCGCGACGCCCGACAGGCGGGATCGACAAGCATTGAAGGATAGCGAGGCCAGTCGCACGGCGAACAGCGAGCTTCGAACGAGGCGTCGTGGAAAACGCCGGATATCACCAGCACAGCCGGCGCATTCAAGACGTTGTGGCGAAGCCGACCACAGCCGGCCGCGCCACCCCGCAGGTTCAACCGCCGTTCTTGTGCCGCTGCTGGCGAATCAAAAAGTCCGCGACGTCGAACATCTCATCATTGCTGCCGGCGGTACGGCCACTGACGTAAGCCTGCCCGGCCACGCCGAGGCTCGGCGTGGCAGTCACACGATAGCCGCGCATGGTCTCGCCCGCCTGACGGACCTTCGCGCTGACTTCGTCGCTCTCGAAGGCCTCGACAAAGCGCTCGCCGTCGACGCCCTGATCTTCCATGAATGCTCGCATATCGGCTTCCGATAGCAGACGGCGACCGTCATCATGGATGGCACTGAAGATCTTGCCGTGCACGTCTTCGAGCACGCCGAGCTTCTCGGCGGCGTAATACAGCCGCGCATAGGCCTGACCGCCTGCACCGAACAGCACCGGCACGCGCGAGAACTCGACGTCATCGGCCAGCGATTCACGCCATTCCTCGACGTCGGGCTCAAGATCTTCGCAGTGTGGACAGCTGTAAAGGAAGAACTCGACGACATGGATCTTACCGTCGTCAGGCTGGGCCACGGGTTCTTCGGCGGCTCGGTAATGCTCGCCGGCAACATAGCGGGACACCAGGCCCTGCGCGCTTGCCACGCCGAACACGGCCAATAACAGCACAGCGGCTGCCGCGATGCGGGATGCTCTCATGCTTTGCCTTTCGATTGCGGCGGGCGCCGCCAACGGCTACTGCGTGTTCGAGTCGTCGGCTGAGGCGTCCGCGTTGTCTTCGGAGTTGTCGTTGTTCTGAGCGGCATCCGAGGCCGGCTGATCCTGCGATGACGACGAGTCGCCGTCCGAGGGCGCGTCTTCGCCTGTGGACTCTGCCTGTTCACCTGAAGCGCTGTCGGTGGCCTGGTCATCGGCAGACGAATCCTCGCCCGCTGCCGCGCCAGCTTCTTCCTTGCTGGCAGCGTCGGCCTTGCCCGATTCCTCGTCGCTTGCCTGCTCATCGGCCTGCGACGTGTCGCCACCGTCACCGGATGCGTCACCGCCCGTGTCGCCACCAGCTGCGCCGGCCGCCGCAGCCGGGCCACCCGCGTTCTGCATCAGCGCGCCGTACTCCTTGCCCTTGCTTTGATCGGTCATCGGCCCGAGACCGGCGACATACGAAGCCAGCGCCTGAATGTCGTCGTCGGACAGGTTCTCGGCTACGCCATTCATGATCGTAGCGTTACGATAGCCACTGCGCTTGCCGTCGCGATACGCCTTGAGCTGGGCCGCGACGTACTGCGGTGACTGGCCGGACAGGCGCGGGAACTTCGCCGCGGCATTACCCAGGCCACTCGGGCCATGGCAGCCGGCACAGGAAGGGATATCGTTCTCGGGATCGCCGCCGTGATAGATCGCGGCGCCAGCCGGTGCCACCTTCACATCTGCCGCGCCGGGGCGAGTCTGCTGATCAGCGAAATAGGCGGCCAGATCCTTCATGTCCTGGTCGTTCATGCCCGCGACCTGCCCGGCCATGACACCGTTCTGGCGATCGCCGGACTTGAACAGCTTGAGCTGCTCGTAGATATAGGGCGCGCCCTGGCCTGCAAGCTTCGGAAACTGACCGGACTGCATGTTGCCCTGTGGGCCATGGCAGGCCGCGCATTGGCCCGATTTGGTCTTGCCCGCCTCGACGTCTCCGTCCACAAGCGGCTCGGCAGAGACTGCCCCTGCACAGATCATCAAACCGAACAACACAAAAAAGCGCTTGGTCATGTCGTAGTCGTCCCCGACGCAAAACGGCAGCACAATGGCGCTATCCGATGCCCGTACCGGATTTTGGCTGCCCACTGGAAATAGCCTTTATTGTATACCACCCGGTGCGCGCGCCACAGTGCGCACCCGAGCGCTCGACTCCACCTGCCAGACCCGCCACATCCGGTCCTTGCCCATGACAGCGATTACGCCAGCCGATTTCAACGCGATGCAATTCGTGTGCTCCGCGCCGACGCCCCGGGCGTTTCCAGCGCCCAGCGTTGCCGAAGTGGCTTTTGCCGGTCGCTCGAATGCCGGCAAGTCGAGCGCGCTCAACACCATCTGCTCGCGGACCGGGCTGGCGCGCACCAGCAAAACGCCCGGGCGCACCCAGGCGATCAATTTCTTCACCAGCGAAAGCCTGCAGTTCGCGGATCTGCCCGGCTACGGCTTCGCGCGGGTGCCGCCGGCGGTCAAGGCACAATGGCAGGCGTTGATCGAGGGCTACCTGAGCAGCCGCGAAACGCTGGCGGGCGTGGTGTTGATCATGGACGCGCGTCGGCCTCTCATGGACTTCGACCGCCAGCTCATCGACTGGGGCTCACAACAGGGCCTGGCTTTTCATCTGGTGCTGACCAAGGCCGACAAGCTCTCGCGCAATCAACAGATCAAGGCGTTGCGCGCGGTCGAACGGGAGATGCCCGAGGCAACGGCACAGCTTTTCTCTGCTCTCAAGCGCCTGGGCGTAGACGAAGCCCGCAACGCCATTGCGGAACTTGCCAATAGTCTGCCCACGGAATCCGACTTGTAAATGAGAATCATTCCCATATATGCTCGAAGAGCGATGTCTCAACAGGGCCGACACGATGGGATACGACATACGGGCATGGCTTGATCGCGAGGGCACCCCGCAGCTCGAGATCATCGATATCGATTCGGGCAGCGTGCGCGTGGCCTGGGATGGTCGCGGCGACCGCTCGCGGGCGATCAAGGATCTGTTTCACGATCTCATGTTGCTGAGCGTGCGCGATGAACTCACCCGCATGGACCGTGCCTTGCCGCGCCGCTGACGCACTCATCTAGACAAAATGACCACTTATCGGAAAACCGGGGTGTCGAATCGACGCGCCGGTTTTTCTATGGCATAAAGTATGTCCAACAAGGGTCTGATTGCTCAGGGATAAAAAACCCCGGCGGTAGGGGGAATACCGCCGGGGCGAGTGATCCGGCCTTGGGGGGAACCGGATCGGGTTACCGCTCAGGGAGAAAAGCGGGTAAGCATTGCGCTTACATAAGGTCAGACCGGGCCTTCGGGTATTTGTTCCGGAAATTCGAAAAAAATTTTCACGAATTTCCGATCGGCAGGTCGAACGCGGCGCAAGGGGGCTTCGCGGCGTTCGAACGGCGGGCAAAACCCGGACAAAAAGAAGCCCCGTCAGCAAGGGGGAGATGCTGGCGGGGCAATTCTACCGGTCATTGGGGGGAACCGGATTTGGATTACCGCTCAGGGAGAAAAGCGGGCAAGCCTGTTGCTTGCTCAGGTTCAGACCGCGCTCGGATCGACAGAGTTCCGCGAGCGGCGCAGAAATTTTCTGCCTGATGCCAAGACGCCTGAAAGACGGCGCAATATCGAACGACCCTACCCACGACTGGCTACAGCGCCTGCAAGCGCGGGGCTATTGAGAACGCGCAAAAAAGAAACCCCGAGGGCGCGGGGGAACGCCGTCGGGGTAAGTCTTCCGGTTCTTGGGGGAAACCGGATTTGGATTACCGCTCAGGGAGAAAAGCGGTCGAGCGTTGCACGACGCTCATGGAAGGTCAGACCCGGCTTCCCGAGCCGAGTTCCCAATCGGTTCAAAATTTTTTCGTTGGCGCATACCGCCGCAGGACAGCCTAGTGCGCCTGCTGCCAGTTGACCGCGACGCCGGCCTCTGCGAGCAGGGGCACATCGAGCTTCGCGACCGCGCCCATGCGCTCGCTGATTGCCTTGCCGAGACGCTCGGCCTCGGCATCCGGCACCTCGAATACCAGCTCGTCGTGCACCTGCATGATCATACGCGCCGGCTCGCCGGTTTCGTGCAGCCAGGCATCCACATCGATCATCGCCTTCTTGATCAGATCTGCCGCCGTGCCCTGCAGCGGCGCGTTGATCGCGGCCCGTTCGGCGCCCTGGCGACGCGCGCCGTTGCGTGAATTGATTTCCGGCAGGTAGAGACGGCGGCCGTAGAGCGTCTCGACATAGCCTTCGGCCTTGGCGAGCTTTCGGGTCTCGTCCATATAGCGGCGTACGCCGGCAAAGCGCTCGAAGAAGGTATCGATATACCGGCCGGCATTCTCGCGCGTGATGTCGAGCTGCTTGGCCAGCCCGAAGGCAGACATGCCGTACATCAGCCCGAAGTTGATCGCCTTGGCCGCGCGGCGCTGATCTGTATTCACTTCATCCAGCGGGGTGTCGAACACTTCCGCAGCGGTAGCCGCATGGATATCACGCGCTTCGTTGAAAGCCGTGACCAGCCCCGGATCACCCGACAGATGGGCCATGATCCGCAGCTCGATCTGCGAATAGTCCACCGCCAGGATCTGATGGCCCTCGGGCGCAATGAACGCCTCACGGATCCGCCGGCCCGATTCGGTGCGAATCGGAATGTTCTGCAGATTGGGATCGGACGACGACAACCGCCCGGTCGCGGCCACCGCCTGGTGATACGAGGTGTGGATACGACCGGTCTGCGGATTGATCTGGCCCGGCAGCTTGTCCGCATAGGTCGAACGCAGCTTGGACAACTCGCGCCATGACACGATCAGCGCCGGCAGTTCGTGCTGGTCGGCCAGTTCGCGCAGCACGTCCTCGGCGGTGGACGGCGCGCCCTTGGGTGTTTTTCGGATCACCGGCAGTTCGAGACGATCGAAGAGAATGTCCTTGAGCTGGGCCGGCGAACCGAGATTGAACTCGCCGCCGGCGGCTTCAAAGGCCGCGGTCTGGATCTCGTGCATGCGCTCGGCCATCTGCTGGCTGACGCGGCCGAGCAGCTCGCGGTCAACGAGCACGCCGTTGGCCTCGACCCGCGCCAGCACCGGCATCAGCGGCATCTCGATCTCTTCGTAGAGATGTTTCAGCCGCGGAATCTCGGCCAGCTCGCCGTACAGCCGGTTATGCAGCTGCAGGGTGATATCGGCATCCTCGGCGGCATAAGGCGTGGCCTCCTCGAGCGACACCTGATTGAAGGTGATCTGCTTGGCGCCCTTGCCGGCCACCTCCTCGAACTTGGTGGTGCTGCGTTCGAGATACTTCTGCGCCAGCGAGTCCATATCGTGACGGGTGGCCGTGCTGTTGAGCACATAGGACTCGAGCATGGTGTCGTGATCGGCTCCGGCGACATCGATGCCGTGGCGCTTGAGCACGTTGATGTCGTACTTGATGTGCTGGCCGAGCTTGGCGATAGCGGGATTCTCGAGCACGCCCCGTACGCGTTCGATGACGGTCTTCATCGGCAGCTGCGTCGGCGCGCCCATATAGTCGTGGGCCACCGGCACATACCAGGCCTCGCCCGGTTCGACCGCGAACGACAGGCCGACCAGGCCGGACTGCATCGCCGACAGCGCATCAGTCTCGGTATCCACACAGATCAGCGCGGCCGCCTCGAGCTTGGCCATCATGGCCTCGAGCGCCTCAGTGTCGAGTACGGTCTGGTAGTTCGTCTCGACCGGCGCAGCAGGGGCCGCAGATTCGGCGGGCGGAGCATCGAGATCGTCGAGAAAACGATGGAACTTGTAGTTGCGATAGAGCGTAGCGAGGGTTTCGGCGTCCGCTTCGCTACGCGTGAGTACCGCGTCGGCGCCATCAAGATCCAGATCGCAGCGGATCGTGGTCAGATCCTTGTAGAGCGGCAGCTGGTCGAGCGTCGCCCGCAGGTTCTCAGCCACCTTGCCGCCGATCTCGTCGGCGTGCTCGATCACGGCTTCCAGCGAGCCGTACTGTTCGAGCCATTTCGCGGCCGTCTTGGGCCCGACCTTGGCCACGCCCGGGATGTTGTCCGAGCTGTCGCCCACCAGGGCGAGATAGTCGGTGATCAGATCCGGGCCCACGCCGAACTTGTCGTGCACGCGGGCCACGTCGGTGCGCTTGTCCTGCATGGTATCGAGCAGGTTCACGCGCTCGTTGACCAACTGGGCCATGTCCTTGTCGCCGGTCACGATCAGCACTTCGCCATCATCGCGTGACGCCAGCGTACCGATCACATCGTCGGCCTCGACGCCGGGCACCTGCAGCAGGGGCAGGCCGAGCGCACGCACCACGTCACGAATGCCTTCGAACTGGGCCGACAGTTCCTCGGGTACCGGCGGGCGGTTGGCCTTGTAGTCGGCGAACAGCTCGTTGCGGAAAGTACCGCCGCGCGGATCGAAGACCACCACGATACGGTCGGCCTCGTACTCGCGCAGGAACTTGCGCAGCATGTTGGTCATGCCGTAGATCGCGCCGGTCGGCTCGCCCGCGGCGTTCGTGAGCGGCGGCAGCACGTGATAAGCGCGATACAGCCACGAGGAGCCATCGATGAGAATCAACGGGCCGCGGGGTGTGTTGGAATCTTTCGACATGGCAATAAAGCCCTGGCGGTCGCCGGCCATGCCGACGACGGGAAAATGGCTGGGCACAGCTTAACGCGCGGATTGCGCGTTGGCAGTCGCTAGGCGAAAGGCAGCCGCTGCTCGCCGCGCATGAGATCCGCCACGGTCTCGCGGGCGCGGACTTCATGAACCGCGTCGCCATCGACCATCACTTCCGCCGGACGCGGGCGCGCGTTGTAGCTCGATGCCATGGCAAAACCATAGGCGCCGGCGGTACGCACCGCCAGCAGATCACCAGTCTGGAGCGCGAGGTCGCGGTCGTGGCCGAGAAAATCGCCGGTCTCACAGATCGGGCCGACGATCTCCCACGTACGCGACACGGTGTCGCTGGCCTCGGCCACCGGCACGATCGCATGCCAGCCGTCGTAAAGCGCAGGCCGCAGCAGGTCATTCATGGCCGCATCGACAATCGCGAAATGCTTGTCTGCGTCCTCGGCCCCAGGCTTGAGCACCTCGACCCGGGTAAGCAGCACGCCGGCATTACCGACCAGCACCCGACCCGGCTCGAAGACGAGCTTGAGATCACGTCCGGCCACCAGATCGCGGATATTCTCGGCATAGGCGGCCGGCGACGGCGGCTGCTCGTCACGATAGCGAATGCCGAGGCCGCCGCCGACATCCAGGTGCTGGATGGCGATGCCTTGATCGGCGAGCCGATCGATGAGCGCCAGCACGCGTTCGACCGCATCCCGGAACGGCGCAAGCTGGGTCAGCTGCGAACCGATATGGCAGTCAACGCCGCGAATGGCCAGACCTTCCATGCCTGCGGCGCGCGCATAGAGCGTCTCGGCGCGGGTGATGTCGACGCCGAACTTGTTCTCTTTCAGCCCGGTGGCGATATAGGGATGGGTCTGGGCATCCACGTCGGGATTCACCCGCAGCGAGATCGGTGCGCGTACGCCCATGCGCTGGGCCACAGCGTCGATGCGCTCGAGTTCGGCTTCGGATTCGACATTGAAACAGGCAATCCCGACTTCCAGCGCGCGTTCGATCTCGTCGACCCGCTTGCCGACGCCCGAAAAGACCACCCGCGCCGGATCGCCGCCGGCCGTGATGACCCGTTCCAGTTCGCCGACCGACACGATATCGAAACCGCTGCCCAGATCGGCCAGCAGACCAAGCACGCCCAGGTTGCCGTTGGCCTTCACCGCATAGCAGATATCGTGATCGATACCCGCAAGCGCTTCGTCGAATACCCGGTAATGCCGGCGGATGGTCGCCGCGCTATAGACATAGCAGGGCGTACCAAAACGCTCGGCGATAGCAGACAAAGCGACGTCCTCGGCGTGGAGAACGCCGTCGCGATACTCGAAATGATCCATGGTTACTGCGCGTTGCTGTCTTCGTCGGCCGCCTGGTCCGGCGTGCTGGACTGCTCGTCGTTCTGGTCTTCATCCAGACCGAACGGCCCGTCGGTCTGCGATTCGGGCGCATTGCCCGGCAGATACAACGGCCCTTTCTGACCACAGCCGGCCAGCAGGAGTACCGAGAACAGCGCCAGGAACAGCGCGCTGGAAAACGCCTTCATTGTCGTTCGCAACCGTGGATTGAACGCCTAGTCTAGCAGTCCGTCAGACGCCCAGATGCTTGGCCAGAAAGCGTAGATGATCTTCCATGAAGCTGGCGATGAAGAAGTAGCTGTGGTCATAGCCTTCACGGCGATGGACCGTGACATCGGCGCCGACTTGATCGGCGGCTTCTTCCAGCCGATGCGGGTGCAGCTGCTCGTCGAGGAAGTTGTCTGCCAAACCCTGCTCGACACGAATGGGCGGCAGCGCTTGGGCGTTGTCGGCATTGGAGAGCAGATAGGTGGCGTCGTACTGCTGCCATGCCTGCTTGTCGTCGCCGATATATTTGGGAAACGCCTTGTGGCCCCACGGCACCTCGGTCGGCGCACAGATCGGCGAGAACGCCGAAATCGCGGCAAAGCGATCGATATTGCGCAGGCCGATCACAAGCGCGCCATGGCCGCCCATGGAGTGGCCGAAGATGGCTTCACGCGACAGGTCCAGTGTAGTGCCCAGCTCGTCAGCCAGCAGGGCCGGCAATTCGCTGACCACGTAGTCGTACATCTGATAATGCTTCGCCCAGGGCGCTTCGGTGGCGTTGACATAGAAGCCCGCGCCCTTGCCCATGTCGAAGCTGTCCTCGTCGGCGACATCTTCGCCGCGCGGACTGGTGTCAGGCGCGACGATGGCAATGCCCAGTTCTGCGGCCACGCGCTGCGCGCCGGCCTTGTTGACGAAGTTCTCGTCGGTACAGGTCAGACCCGAGAGCCAGTACACCACCGGCACACGCCGGGTATCGGCAAGCGGCGGCAGATAGACCGCGAACGTCATGTCGCAGTTGCAGGTGCTCGAGGCGTGGGTATAGCGGCGTTGCACGCCGCCGAATGCCCGGTGTTCGTCAATCTTTTCCATGGGTCGGCTCTCTTCGGATCGGGTCGTAAAAAAACGCCGCGATGTCGGGTCTCGACACCACGGCGCTATGACGATCGTCTGTGGCGTCTAGAAGTGCAGGACCGAACGAATGGCCTTGCCTTCATGCAGGAGATCGAACGCTTCGTTGATCTTCTCGAACGGCAGATCGTGGGTGACGAAATCGTCGATATTGATCTCGCCGTTCATGTAACGCTCGACATAGCCGGGCAGCTGGGTGCGGCCCTTCACGCCGCCAAAGGCGGAACCACGCCAGACGCGACCGGTGACCAGCTGGAACGGCCGGGTGGAGATCTCTTCGCCGGCACCGGCTACGCCGATGATGGTCGATTCGCCCCAGCCCTTGTGGCAGCACTCGAGCGCGCTGCGCATGATGTTCACGTTGCCGATGCACTCGAAGGAGTAGTCGACGCCGCCGCTGGTCAGCTCGACGATGACCTGCTGGATCGGATCGTCGTAGTCCTTCGGGTTCACGCACTCGGTCGCCCCCAGCTGCTTGGCGAACTCAAACTTCGACGGATTGATGTCGATGGCGATGATGCGGCTGCAGTTGGCCATGCGCGCGCCCTGGATCACGGCCAAGCCGATAGCGCCGAGACCGAACACGGCCACGGTGGAGCCTTCCTCGACCTTCGCGGTATTGAACACCGCGCCGATGCCGGTGGTGATGCCGCAACCCAGCAGGCAGACCTTGTCCAACGGCGCTTCCTTGCTCACCTTGGCCAACGACACTTCCGGCACGACGGTGTACTCGGAGAACGTCGAGGTACCCATGTAGTGGTAGAGCTCGGTGCCGTCCTTGGTGAAGCGGGTGGTGCCATCGGGCATCAGGCCCTGGCCTTGCGTGTCACGCACGGCGCCGCAGAGGTTGGTCTTGCCGGACTTGCAGAACTTGCACTCGCCGCATTCCGCCGTATAGAGCGGGATCACGTGATCGCCCGGTGACACGCTGGTCACGCCTTCGCCGACTTCTTCGACCACGCCGCCGCCTTCATGGCCGAGCACGCGCGGGAAAAAGCCTTCCGGATCCGCGCCGGACAGGGTGAAGGCATCGGTATGACAGACACCGGTGGCAACGATACGCACCAGCACTTCACCGGCCTTCGGCGGCGCCACATCGATCTCTTCCAGGGTGAGCGGCTTGCCCGCTTCCCAGGCTACTGCAGCACGGCTTTTCATGGCTTCTCCTCGTTATTCAACTAGTCGACTGTTCATTTATGTCGGTAATCTACAGGGTTTCGAGTCTAGCGCATTGATCTGGCTTATACGCAACCAAAGAATTCCTTGCGCTGGCAACGTTCGCTGTCCAGACTTCCGCATCTGAATTTCCATGGACCCTGTGCGAATGCTCGACTGTATCGAAATCGAACCGAACGGTCCCGCCACCGCCAGCGTGATCTGGCTGCACGGCCTGGGCGCCGACGGCAACGACTTCGTGCCGATCGTGGACGAACTCGGCCTGGGCGCCGACCACGGCGTACGCTTCGTGTTTCCGAACGCGCCGGTACGCCCGGTGACGATCAACAACGGCATGCCCATGCGCGCCTGGTACGACATCAAGGGCATGGCGATCGCCGACAAGCAGGACGCCGAGGGCATCCGCGCCAGCGCCGACGAGATCGAGCAGCTGATCGCCCGCGAGGGCGAGCGCGGCATCGCCCCGGAGCGCATCGTGCTCGCCGGTTTCTCCCAGGGCGGCGCCATTGCCCTGCATGCGGGACTGCGCCATGCCAGCCCGCTGGCCGGCCTCATGGCCCTGTCGACCTATCTGCCGCTGGCCGAGACGTTGCCGGCCGAAGCCAGCGAAGCCAATCGCGGCGTGTCCATTCTCCAGGCCCACGGCAGCCAGGACCCGGTGGTGCCGATGCAGCTTGGCGAGGCCAGCCGTGACCACATGCTCGAAGCGGGCTATGACGTCGGCTGGCACGAGTATCCGATGCAGCACCAGGTCTGCATGCCGCAGATCGCGACCATCGGCCGCTGGCTGACCGAACGCCTGCCGGCATGATTGAAACGCTGCAGGGCTTGATGAGCGACTACGGCGCGATCGCGGTTGCGATCGGCTGCCTGCTGGAAGGCGAAACCGCCATCCTGCTCGGCGTGTTCGCCGTGCATCGCGGCATGTTCCCGCTGGAAGCCGTGGTGATCGCTGCCGTCGTCGGCACGATCATCGGCGACAACGTCTGTTTCCATATCGGCCGCCGCATGGGCCGGCCGGCGCTGGATCGACGCCCAGGCTGGCAACCCAAGATCGCCCGGGTCGAACGCCTGCTGGAACGCCACGGCGCGCCGGTGATGATCGGCTTTCGTTTTCTCTACGGCCTGCGCTACGTCACGCCGTTCCTGCTCGGCTCGCTGGGTATCTCGCCGCTGCGCTTCTTCTGTTTCGCAACCCTCGGCACGCTGATCTGGGTCGGCACCATTACCTTCGTCGGCGTGCATCTGGCAGGCGCGGTCGACGTCGCGCTCAATCACATCCAGGAAATCGAGAAGGTGCTGGTCGCGGTCGTGCTCGTCGGCGGTGCCATCGCCTTCGGTTACTACCGCATGCGGCGGAACACTACGTCCTAACCGTGCCGGCCCGAACGGGCCGACACGAACAGCTCGCTAGCGATCGATGGAGTAGATCAGGTCGCCGCCGGTGGCCACGCCGCTGGACTGAGTCTCCAGCCGCCAGCGTGAACTCAGCGTATAGCGCAGGGACAAGGTCGACACCGGGTTGAACAGGCCGATGCCGTAGCTCACATAGAGCTTGGGCGACAGGTACTTGCCGACCGTGAATGCGGCCTCGTCGCTGCTCTCGCCAGCGCCGCTGCCGATGCCGATATCGTCCACACCGAGGCGATCACCCACGTTCTGCAGGGTCTGGTTGGCGCGGCTGTTACCCAGTGCCAAAGCGGCACGGGCGACGAGACTCGACTGCTGGCTGTTGGCGCCGTCGAGCGGCCGGCCCAGCAGCAGCCACGACAGCTGTTCGGACTGGCTCATGCCCGGCTCGGAGAACAGCGTCAGGCGCGGGCTGCGCACGCTGCCGCGCACTTCCACACCCACGGTGATGTCCTCGGCCGGGTAGCGCGCGGCGCGCATGTCCAGGCCCGGTTCGCTCACCGGCCCGCCCGCGAACAGGATCCGGCCCTCCTGAATATCCAGGTTCTGGCCGTAAGCCTTGTACGACCCGTCCACGATCTGGATCTCGCCGGTGCCGGTGGTCACGTCGCCCGGCTGCTGGACCACCCGCAGGTCGCCGGTGAGATTGGCCTTGAGGCCAAATCCCTCGATGCGGACCTTGTCGCCCAGCACCACCCGGACATCGGCGTGAATAGCCCGACTGGCCGCTTCCACGGCCGCGTTGTCTTCCTCGCCGGTGACGATGACCTGGTCACCCGATACCGTATCCACACCCGCCGCCGGCAGATCGCGGGGTGTGATCGAGGCCTCGGGCACGGTCACGCTGCCGGTCACGTCGACCCGGCTGGGCGTGACTGCCACTTTCAGGTCAGGGCTGACATAGGCCTTGGCATCCGGAATGTTAACAACCTGGAAGCGCTCGCCCTGGATGGTCAGGTCCACGTCCTGGCCGTCGTCGTTCAAGGCAATGGCGCCATTCGCGTTGAGCGTGCCGCCGCCGGATTTGGCCGTGGCGTCGATATCAATGGCGTCGCCACGCCCGGTCGCCGCCAGACGCAGATCGGAGAGCACCAGCCCCGGCGTAACCAGCACCACGCGTGACGCAGTGAGCGCGATATCGCCGAGCACGGACGGCCGCGCGAGCGTGCCGCCGAGATCGAGCTGACCGGCGATCTGGCCGCTGAACTCGTCCACCTCGGGGGAGAGTTTCTCGAGCACCGACAGGCGCTCGATATCCAGATTGACCGAGCCGCTGAGCGCGCGTTCGGTCAGCGGGGTGGCACCGGGCGCTACCGCCACATCCATGCTGATGCCGCCCGTTTCGGCCAACGGCAGGTTCACGGCAGCGTCCAGCGCGGAGCGCTGCATGCGCAGGCGGATCGTGCCCGGTTCCATATCGACGATGCGCACCACGCTTTCGTCGGGCTGAGTCATGGACACGCTGCCGGCGCTGGTATTGAGCTGTGCGTCCACATCGGGATCGCCGCCGGCCGGCAGGCGGGCATCGATCACACCGGAGACCGCGCCCTGGATATCCAGACCTTCAGGGAAATAGATCTGCGCGTAGTCGTAGGCGAAATCGGACAGTTCGACATGCGCCACGCTGGCGTTCGCGTCGTGCGAACCGCGTAGACAAACGCGTGCGTCGCCCGAGGTCAGACAAGCGTCCTGGATCGACTGGGCACTGGCCGAAACCGCGCCCGACGCCGGCGAGGCCAACGTCCAGGGCGCAAGTTCGCCGTAGCCGGCCGTCAGCTGGTTGAGGGTGTAACGCCAGTTCATCGTGTTCTTGTTCAGCGCGCCGTCCAGGCCGAGATCGGCCTGGGCGATCTCGCTGTCGACGTTCGCGGTGATCGAATGCGCGCCCGGCGTGCCGTTCATGCGCAGCGCCACGCTGTCGATCGCCTGGCCGCCGGCATCGACACCGGCGATATCGAGGGCCACCTTCGACTGGCTGTTGCCGGACCAGTCGACCTTGGCATCGAGGTCGGCGCTGGCCACGCGGTTTTCGTCCACCGCGATATTGCGGGCGGCGAGGGTCGCGTCGACATTGGGCGCGGCGACCCGGCCTTTCACCGTGCCTTCACTCTGGATCGTGCCGGCCAGCGTCGGCCACGCCGTGGACAGATCGCTCGAATCGATCGTCCAGCGGCCGTCGAGCGCAGCATCGGGCGTCCAGCCGAAGCGGCCACTGATCTTGGCGTTGGTCGCGCCCGAGACGAGATCGAAGTTGTCCACAAGTACGTGGTCGCCGAGGTACTGGGCCTTGGCGTCGAGCCGCAGGGGTTGGCCACGCAGGCTGCCCCGCGCGGTGAGCTTGTCGATATTGGCGACGATCTGCTCACCGTCCTGCTTGGCGCGCACGTCGGCCACGAGATTAAAATCGCCCGGTACGTCGGCCACAACCGCGCCCGGGTTGATGCCCTTGCCTTCCAGATGCGCGGTCACGTCCAGCGCCGGCGCCCAGCGCACCGAGGCGTTGCCGCTGATATCGCCCGGCCCGCCGGTGACGTTCAGCTTGGCGAGTTCGAAGGCTTCCATGCTGCCGCTGCCGGCAAGCGCCAGCTTGCCGGCGGTCTGGCCGACCACCTGCCAGGCCAGATCGGTGTCCAGATCGTAATCGGTCATCTCGCCGGTCAGGCGAACCGTGCCGTTCTGCGAGCGATAGGCCGGCGCGCCGGCCAGCGGCCACTGCAGATCAGCCCAGTCCACCGACAGATCCATCGCATTGCCTTCGGCCAGCGCAACCTGGCCTTCGGCATTCAGCGTGCCGGGCATATCCGGGCTGGACAGATTCAGGCGCTCGATCGCAACCGCTTCGCCGGTATAGCGCAGTGCGGCCGTGAGGGCGGCGCGGCCAAAGTCGGCGCTGTCGGCGTCCACATCGAGATTCACGCCCAGATCATTGAGCGGGCCCTTGGCGCCGATGGTGGCCGTGAAACCGGCTTTCGGCAGATCCTCGCGAATCGCCGGCAGACGCGTGTCGTCCAGCTTGAGCGTGGCATCGACGGCCGGCTGCTCCAGCGCGTCGGTCAGCCGGGCATCGAGGTTCACGTTGTAGGGCGCAGCAACGGTCGCGCTCAGGCCGAGATCGGCCAGGTCGCCCTTGATCTCGGCGTCCGCCTCGATCGGCGCCAGGTCCGGCAGGCGCAGTGCGGCATTGAGGCTTAGATTCGTGGCATAGCCGCCACGCGGGTTGAGATCAGCCTGGGCATCGATATCGAACATCGGCCCGTGGCCGGTTAGCGATTCGATCCGCCACTGCTCGCCATCGAGCCGCGCGTTGGCGAGCCGCACCGAATCGACCTCGAACGGCTCGGCGTCGGGGGCGGTGATCGCAGAAATATCATCGAGCGCAACGTTGTCGATCTGTACCGTCACCGGCAGGTCGATGGCATCCGGCAGGCTGAACGGCTCGGCCGGTTCTTCCGGTTCGGGCTCGGGCGTGTCGACAATCTTCGTGACTTCATAATCCACGCCGCGCACGGCGAGATTGCGGATATGCACGGTCGTGGACAGCAGCTCGCTGGCGGTCCAATCGAAGTCCACGGCGTTCACCGCGACCTTCATCGTGTCGGTTTCGTATTTCACGCCGCGTACTTCGAGCGGGCCGATCAGTCGACCCTCGACGCTGGCAATTTCGATGCCTTCCGGCAGACGCGGACCGATCTGGCCCCAGGCGAAATCGAGGCCGCTACGCGTAGTGGCTACCCAGGCGACCAGCCCGACGATCACCACGATCAGCAGCAACAGAATCAGCAGCGTCCATTTGACGACGCGCCAGACGCGCGAACGGCCACGCTTGGGCGTTTTCTTTTTCGTCGCAGACTTCTGCGCAGCCGGCCCGTCTTCGGGTGTCGGCTGGTTCGCGGGCTTGTCGTTTTCGTCGTCGCTCACAGGTCCGGGCCGAGGCTGAAGTGGATACGGAAATCGCTGTCGGGGTCATCCAGCGGGTGGGCAAGATCGAGCCGGATCTGGCCAACGGGCGAGGCCCAGCGAAAACCGATGCCCACGCCGCGCTTGAGATCAAAGCTGGTGGTGTTCGAGGCATCGCCGACATCGAAGAAGGCAGCCACGCCGTAGTCGCCGTAGACCTTGTAGTCCGCCTCGATACTGCCGACCGCCAGATACTGGCCACCGATGTTGTCGCCGTCCTCGTTTTCGGGGCTGATCTGCTGGTAGCCGTAACCCCGCACGGTGCGATCACCACCGGTGAAGAACCGCTGCGAAGGCGGCAACTGGTCGAAGTCGTCGACTTCGGTGGCGCCCAGTTGGCTACGCAGCAGCAAGCGCGATTTCGACGTCAGCGGGAGCACGACATTGCCACTCACCGTGGCCTGCAGAAAATCCACACTCGAGGCCAACGCCTCGCTGCCGCCGTGCACGTCCAGCGACGCACTCACGCCCTTGCGGGTGTTGAGCAGGTCGTCGGCCTTCTGCAGCGTGATGGTATAGCCGGGGTAGAACAGCGTGGACGTGCGATCGCCGAAGTCGTCGCCCAGATCGTAGGTTTCGCGCTCGAGATTGATATAGGCGCGCTTGCGGCCCAGCGACCACCCCGTATCCCGAACTGCGCCGACCCCGTAGACGAGCGACGTGATATCGCCGAACTCCTCGTTCGCGACCTTGGCCGTGAAGCTGAGCTTGTCCTCGGCGACGTTCTCGATCGGAATATCGTAGGACGCCTGCAGCGCCTGCTTCACGGTCGACAGGCGTAGATCGCTGCGGAACTGATGGCCGCGCTTGTTCAGGTGCCGGAACTTCACGCCCACACCTACGCGCGGGCCGGTATCGGTACCGAAACCACCGGAGAGCTCGTAGCTCTGCGGCTTGCTGGGCTCGGCGGTCACGCCGACCGGCACCTGCAGCCGGCCGATGCTGATCAGCGGATCTTCCGGCGGATAGAGAATATCGAACAGCCAGTCGTCGATCGGCGCTTCGCGGGTGGCTTGGCCGCGTTCGGCCTGGATCGCGATCTTGTTGAAGTAATCGGTGTCCGACAGGATCAGCTGCAGATCGACCAGGCGCTCGGCATCGAATGGCTCGCCGGGCGAGAACGGTACGAAGCGGCGCACGAAATCGTCGTTGAGCACGTCCTGGTCGAAAGTGACATCGCCGAAGTAGTAGCGCTCGCCGGTATCCAGCACCAGATCGATCTGCGCGGCATTGTCTTCCGGGCGTACGCGGATCGCGGACTTGTCGAAGCGCGCGTCGAGATAGCCGGCCTGATAGGCCGCGGTATAGAGCGCGTTCTTGGTCGCGGTGTACTGGGCATGGATCAGGCGCTTGCCCTCGGCCAGCTGGCTTGTACGCAACGCTTCCCGAATCTCGGGCAGTTCGTCGCCCGGCCCGGTCACCGCAAGATTGAGCGCGGTGACCTTGGTCCTGGGTCCGCGCTTGATACGGAACGTGGCCTGCCAGGTATCGCTTTCGCCTTTCGGCTCGACCAGGTTCTGCTCGATGACCGGGTTGTAGTAACCGTAGGGCGCGAGCGCTTTCTTGATCTCGTTCGGCGCCAGACGATAGAGCCGGCGGATCTGGCCGGCCGACCAGGGCGCTTCATGCGAACCGGCGACCGACAGCGACTTGCGCACGTTCGACAGCAGCGGATCCTCGATGCCGTCGACATTGACGTTGACGACATCCGCCACCGCCGGGCGTACCAGCGCTCCCGCAAGCGCGATGACGATAAACAGCGGCAGGTGTCGCCGTTTCAGAATCTTTTGATAGCGCTCGATCACGTTGCCCGAAGTACCCAAGCGGTTGTTGTGCCTGTCGCCGTCGCGGCAACAAACCCCCAAAAATCAGACCCATGGCCGCGAACGCCGCCGGGTGCGCGAATCTAGGTTACCCCAAACCGCGGATACGCTCGCAACACGCGCGCGGCGAATCCTGGTTTGTGCTTACGCCAGGCGCCTCGGTTCGGATGAGCTCAAGACCTTCCTTGGCGGGGTTCCTCGAAGTTATCGATCGTCAGCGCAATCGTATCCTCAACATCGGGAATACCGAGAACACGGGTATAGAAAGCCCGCTCGGACTCGATCGCGGTACGGATATTGTCGGCATCGCGAAAGCCGTGGCGCTCCTGCGCAAAAGTCACATAAGCAACCGGCACGCCGCGCTCGCGCAACGCAGCGGCCATGGTCTCGGCCTGATCCGGCGGCACCACCTTGTCCTTGAGTCCCTGCAGGAACAGTACCGGGCAGTTGAGCCGCTCGGCATGAGAAAGAGGCGAGCGTTCGACCAGCCGCTCCGGTGCGTCGCCGATCAGACGGTGCAGATAACGCGACTCGAACTTGTGGGTCGATGCCATCAGACGCGTCAGATCGCCGATACCGTAGTAGCTCGCGCCCGCGGCGGCCGTATCGGCAAAGGTGAGCACGCAGAGGACCGTATAACCACCCGCACTGCTGCCGGATATGAGCACGCGGTCGCCGTCCACGCGGCCTGCGTCGGTAAGAAAACGCGCGCCGTGGACACAATCCGCGACATCCGCGACGCCCCAGGCGCCGGTCAGCTTCTGGCGATAGGCACGCCCGTAGCCAGTGCTGCCGCGATAGTTCACGTCCAGCAGCGCATAGCCGCGCGAGGTCCAGTACTGAATCCGGGCATCCAGCGCCGTACTCGTGGCACCGGTGGGCCCGCCGTGACACTTGAGAATCAGCGGCGGCGCGGCATCGGCCGGGCCGGTACAGGCGGCACTCGCCGGCGCATAGAACAGACCGTGGGCGGTATCGCCATCGGCCGTCGGCCAGGACACCGGCTCGGGCGCGGCCAGTTCGGCTTCGGCCGGCAGGCCGTCCGTGGCGCGGAGTACTCGTGGCACAGCATCGGCAGACGCGGCCATCAACTGTTTCGGCGTGCGTGCATCGGCTGCGATCACGACGATGTCGTCGCCGAAAGGCTGCAACTGCTCGTAGAAGTCGTGGGCCAGCGGCCACGGCGTGAACGCGCCCGAGGTCTGGTCGACTTCGCCGAGCTGCCAGACACCGTCGCGGGTGGCCATGGCAATCAACCGACCGTCGTCGGTGAACGTATAGGTACTTTGTCCAAACACCCATTGCGGCACGCCGAACTCGGCGCGTTCCTGTGTAAGTGCTTCGAAGCCGGCCGCGTCTTCGCGCTCGCGGTGGATATTCCACCAGTCGTTCGCATCGCAGACGGTATGCAGACGCCCCTGTGCGTCGAAACACGGACCGAATAACGAGGCATCGTCCGGCGCCCACAGCCGATACGGCGTGCCCACGCTGCCATCGGCCGCGACATCGGCCTGCCAGAGTTCGGTGGCATCCCAAGGCATATCGGGATGGTTCCAGGCCAGCCAGACCAATCGGTCGCCGGCCGGCGACAGGCGCGGGCTGGCATAAAAATCATGCCCGCTGGCGATTACGAGACGCTCGCCTTTGGCATCAATACATTCGACCGTAGCCCGTGGCTCGTTGTCCGCGCGCGGTATTTCGGCGATGGCGAACAGGCGATCGTGGGTCGCGTCGAATTGCAGATCGGCAAACTGGCCGGGCGCGTCCGTGTCGGTCAGCGCCGCAAGATCACCGTCGGGCGCTCGCCGCCAGATCGCCTGGTCGGCGGCATTGACGAACCAGACCGTGCCGGCATGCACGGTGAACGCCGCACCGCCGTATTCGTGGACCGCGCTGCGCGCGCTCGCCGGCGCGTCCAGCAAAGATTGCGCTTCACCATCGTCGTCGAGACGCATGATCGTATTGCGGCCCGCCTCGTCCGGCCGGCTTTCGATCCAGTAGAGCACCGGCGCCTCGGCCGCGCGGTCGACACGGATATCGGTGAGCTTGCGCCCGGCTGCGGCCACATGATCGGCCGTGATCGGCGACGGCCAGCTGCCGTAGGCACGGACACTGCGCTGCGAATCGGTCATGGGCTTTCTTCCTTGGAGATACGCCAATCTTCATCGACACGATGGGTGGTTTGTGCGGCAGCATCAAAGCCGCTTTCGTGAAAATGCGTGTCGCCGCTGCGATCGCGCCGGATGACGGTCGACGCGCGGGTGCCGTAAAGCCCGCTGCGG
Organism: Salinisphaera dokdonensis CL-ES53; assembly: GCF_040361215.1. Lineage (NCBI taxonomy): Bacteria > Pseudomonadati > Pseudomonadota > Gammaproteobacteria > Salinisphaerales > Salinisphaeraceae > Salinisphaera > Salinisphaera dokdonensis. Next base: position 568,973 of record NZ_APND01000002.1, on the reverse strand, counting down.
ATAAACAGCGGCGATAGAAAACGTTCGCGTGCGCTGCCGATACCGGTATCTGGCAAATCCGCTACCGGCGCCGTGTCGGTATCGGCTAGCAGTTCCAGCAAGGCCGCGTCGTCGAAGCGATCCACATCAAGCATGTCACGCAGACGGGCCTGAGCCCGTTCGGTCTTGGGCCAATGGTCACCCCAGTGGCCGTTGGAAATGGCATGCACGCCAGGGCGAAGCGCCATATGACGTACCGGCCCGCGGTTGGACACGAACCATAGGCTGTCGCAGTCACCGACCAGCAGATTGAACGGCCCGAAGGCCGGGCCTTCATCGGCCATACGTGCCGCCCAGGCGCGGGCGTCATTAGTCCCGGCGAAATAATCGCGCACCAGCAGGCCACGCGAGCGGGCCGGCGTGGCGCTGGCCGGTTCACGCACGTTGGTCACTGCCGCAAAGCGGCCATAGCGGTCTGTTGCGCACCAGGCGCCACCGGCTTCCAGATCGCGGCCGCCAAATACGCCGGCCGGGTTGCTCCACCAATGCGCCGGTTGCGTGGGCCGCGCATGAAACTCGTCGCGATTGGCCGCGACCACCAGATCGAGGTCGGCATGGGCCTGCCAGGCGAAGGCAATCAGGCACATGAGCACGCCTCGACGGACAGGGGCCGACAGCGCGAGCCAACTGCTAAGCTACGGCCCCCGGGGACAAGGTCAGCACAATGCAAGAACAAGAAAAACGACATCGCGTCGTGATTGTGGGTGGCGGTTTCGGCGGTCTGTTCGCCGCACGCAAGCTGGGCCGCAGCGGCTACGATGTGACCCTGCTCGACAAGCGTAATTTCCATACGTTTCAGCCTCTGCTCTATCAGGTCGCGGCCGGCATGCTCACCACGGGCGATGTCTGTACACCGCACCGCGTGACGCTGCGCCACAAGAAGAACGTGCGCACGCTCATGAGCACGGCCTACGATGTCGACCCCGATCGCCGCGTGCTCTACCACGAGGCCGGCGAGCTCGACTACGACACGCTAATCGTCGCCACCGGCGTCAAGCATGCCTATTTCGGCAACGACCAGTGGGGCGAATTCGCGCCCGGACTCAAAACCGTGGAACACGCGCTGCGCATGCGCCGCAAGATCTTCTATGCGTTCGAGACCGCCGAGCTTACCAGCGACGAAAACGAACGCGCGCCGTGGCTGAACTTCGTCATCGTTGGCGCCGGGCCGACCGGCGTAGAGCTTGCCGGCGCGATCGCCGAGCTCGCGCATCGCACCATGGTCGACGATTTCCGCAAGTTCGATCCGCAGAACGCCCGTATCCTGCTGGTCGAAGGGGCAGATCGCGTGCTACCGGTGTATCCCGAAAAGCTGTCACGAAAAGCCGAGGCCATGCTGGCCGAACTGGGCGTGGAAATCGTCACCAGCACGCTCGTCTCGTCGATCGATGCAGACGGCGTGGTGATGAAAGGTCCGGACGGGAACGAGCAGCGCGTGGCCTCGCGTACCGTGCTTTGGGCCGCCGGCGTGCGCGCCTCCGCTTTCGGCGAAGTGCTCGCCGAACGCACCGGGGCGGAACGCGAACGCGGTGGACGGCTGAAGGTCGACGGCTCTTTGGCGCTGCCCAGCCATCCGGAGATCTTCGTTATCGGCGATCTGGCCGCTGTCACCGATCGGCGCGGCAAAGAGGTGCCCGGCCTGGCACCCGCTGCGATTCAGCAAGGCGAGTTTGTGGCCAAGCTGCTCAAACGGCGTGCTGCAGACAAGCGCACGACCGCCTTCAAGTTCAAGGATCAGGGCAGCATGGCAGTCATCGGTCGCAACCGTGCCGTAGGCAGCCTGCCGGGCTTCACCGTGGCCGGGTTCAGCGCGTGGTTGCTGTGGGTCGTGGTCCACATCTATGCATTGATCGGCAGCGAACGACGTCTGCGGGTCATGCTGCAATGGGTATGGAAATACTTCACCCGGCGGACCGGTGATCGGCTGATCACGGGGCGCCCGCCGAACACCCAGCGTATCCGCGAAACCCGAAGCGCCGGACACCCGAACGACTGAGCCTGTCCTGCTTGCCGGGCAGCCGGCAAAGCCTGTTCAGGCCGTTTCGGCCTCCATGCCGAGTTCCTTGATCTTGCGGGTGAGCGTGTTCCGGCCCCAGCCGAGCAGACGCGCGGCCTCCTGGCGATGGCCATCGGTGCGCGCGAGTGCGGCCCGGATCATCACCCGTTCCAGGCTCGGAATCGCTTCGTCGAGCAGGTGATCGGCGCCATCCGCCAAGCGGGCATGTGCCCAGTGCGCAAGCTGATCGTCCCAGCCGGAGCCAGCGACCGAGGTGGCCGACTCGCCGGTGACGGCCGGGCTGGTCATCGCGGGCATCGGCGTGGCGCTGGGCGCTGCCGGCATGACCCGACCATCCCGCAGTTCCTGAGGGAGATCCTCGAAAACCACTTCACGGCCCGGCGCCATCACGGTCAGCCAGCGGCAAAGGTTCTCGAGTTGGCGCACGTTGCCGGCCCAGTCCAGCGCACTGAGGAACTCGCTGACCGGGCGCCCCAACGACTTGAGTTCCATATCGAGTTCCTGGGCCGCGCGACCAAGAAAGAAATCCAGCAGCAGCGGAATATCCTCGCGGCGTTCGCGCAACGGCGGCACGCGCAGACGGATCACGTTGAGCCGGTGGAACAGATCTTCGCGGAAGCGCCCCTTGCGGACTTCGTTCTCAAGCTCCTGATTGGTCGCGGCGATAATGCGCACGTCCACCGATACCGGCGCATGCCCGCCGACACGATAGAACTGGCCGTCCTGCAGCACACGCAGCAGGCGGGTCTGCAGATCGGCGGGCATATCCCCGATCTCGTCGAGGAACAGGGTGCCACCGTGGGCCTGCTCGAAGCGCCCGCGCCGTTGTGCGGCAGCGCCGGTAAAAGCGCCTTTCTCGTGACCGAAGAACTCGGATTCCATCAGATCCTTCGGGATCGCCGCGGTATTCACGGCGATGAACGGTCGACTGGCCCGTGGACTGTGCTCGTGTAGCGCATGGGCGACGAGTTCCTTGCCCGTACCGGACTCGCCTGTGATCAATACCGTGATGTTGGATGCGGAAAGCCGGCCAATGGCGCGAAAGACTTCCTGCATCGCTGGCGCCTCGCCGATGATGATCGACGTCTTCGGGCGCGCGGCCTCGCTTTCCGGCTCGCTCTCGCGGGCCAGGCGTGCGGCGCGTGTGACCAGTTCGACCGCTTCGTCCAGATCGAACGGTTTCGGCAGGTATTCGAAAGCACCGCCGCGATAGGCCGAAACCGCGCTGTCCAGATCGGAATGCGCGGTCATGATGATGATCGGCAGTTCCGGCTGCACCGCCCGCACCCGGTCGAGCAGATCCAGGCCCGAGATACCCGGCATGCGAATATCGGTGAGCATCACATCGGGGACTTCGTCCTCAATGGCATCGAGCAGCTCGGCGCCGCCGGGAAAGGTTCTGACGTTGATGTCGGCACTCTTGAGCGCCCGTTCGAGCACCCAGCGAATGGATTCGTCGTCGTCGACAATCCAGGCCGTCAGCGTGGCGGTCATAGTCATTGCGCCCCCACGGAAGCGGCCTGAAAACGGGCGCGCGCAACGCGCCTGCAAACGAAAACGATTGCTTTAGTCATCGACGGCCTCCAGAGGCAGAATGACGCTGAATACGGTCTGCCCCGGACGGCTTTCACATTCGATGAGCCCGTGGTGCAGATGAATGAGGTACTGGGCGATCGGCAGGCCCATGCCGGTGCCTTCGGCGCGCGAACTGACCATCGGATGAAAGATTCGCGGCAGCAGATCGCGCGGAATCCCCGGGCCGTTGTCGATCACGTCGACACGCGCGACCAGCCGATGCTGGGTGCCACCGATCGTGAACAGGCGCTGCGTACGGGTTCGCAACAAAATGTCGCCGTTGCCCTCCAGAGCTGTCACCGCGTTCCCAACCAGATTGAACAGGGTCTGGATGAGCTGTTCCCGATCGGCCTTTATGTCCGGAATGCTCGGGTCGAAGTCGCGTTGCAGCGTTATCCCTTCGGGTAGATCGGAACTTATCAACGCGCGGACATGCTCGAGCGGCTCGTGGATATTCAGTGGCTGCTTGTTCGGCGGCCGGCGCGGCCCCAGCAGGCCATCGACGAGATTTTGCAGCCGATCCGCCTCGCGGATGATGACGGTGGTGAATTCCTTCAGGCCGTTGTCGTCGATCTCGCGCTCGAGCAACTGTGCCGCACCACGCAGACCGCCCAACGGGTTCTTTATCTCGTGCGCGAGACCGCGAATCATCTCGCGATTGGCGAGATTCTGGACCCGCATCTGGTCGTCACGCGAGATACGCAGCTGGCGATCCAGAGACAGAAATTCGAGCAACAGGGCCGAACAGCCGTTGCGGTCCGTGAACGGGGTCACGGTGCAATCCACGGTGAGCGGTTCGCCCACCCCGGCGCGCAAGTGCAACTCACGCTCGGTAAACGCTGCGCCTTCGTAAAGCGCGGACTCGAGTTTGTGGCGATGATCAGCCAGATACGGCAACGCCCGATCGAAGGGCTCGCTACCGCAATGGCGTGCGGACACGCCGAACAGCATTTCGCTGGCGGTATTGAGATAGGTCACCCGCAACCGGGCATCCAGACAGACGACCGCTGTCTTGAGATTATCGAGGATCGTGTCGGGGCGAACGCCGATGCTGTCGCGAGGACTCATGATGGCTGCAGAAGCAAGACTCGGGCCAGTACCGCGTACCGGCATGGCGCGCCGGGGCGCGGTGGCTCTGCACCACTATAGTGCTTTAGCTGGGCGGCTGTCCTGCGGCGCTGGTGGTGGTGTTGAAACGCGGGGCCGCCGGTGCGCCGGCGCTGTTGCCGGCGGGGGGCGCCGCTGCGCTTCCGGAGGGCGTCTCGCTGTTCGACGTGCCGCCGCCCTGGTTCGCATTCAGCGGCGAAATCGCCGAGGGCGGTTGCATGTAGAAGGTCACCGGCGCGGTACGGCGTATCTCCTGACCCTGATAGATCAACGCTGCACTGAGCGTATGCGCGCCGCGCGGCACGTTGCCCAACTGCAGCTGGGTCTGGTCGGTCGGCGACTGGGGAATCGGGCTGCCGTCGAGATAGTAGGTGATCTGCTCGCCGGATCGCAGGCCATCGGCGCCGCCGATCGTCACCGATACCGGCACGATGCCTTGGCCGTCGCGAAAGGTCTCTTCGGGTTCGGGGCGCAGAATCTGCGGCGCACGCGCGTCGGTGCCGTTCTGTGGGCTGTCGGTGCTGTACGCGCGCGATACCGAACGCAGTTGCTCCAGCGCCCGGGGATTGCCATCGGCCTGCTGCAACCCAGGCAGATTGGCGCGCTTGGCACCGCCATGCGCCGCGCTGTCGCTGTAGTGGCGAACACCCTGAGCATCGACCCAGGTGTAGATGTCGGCCTGGGCCGTGCCTGCCGCGAGTGCGACGCCGAGAAAGACGAGCAGCTTGTTCATGGGCTCAATCTAGCGCGAGCCGCGCGCATAAAAAAGGGCGCACCCGATGAAAGGGCGCGCCCTGCTGGCCGACGGCCATGTCCGCCCTCAGACGGACACGGCATACCGGCCTCCCCTGAAGCGGGAGTCCCGCTCTAGCAGGAGTAGTACATGTCGAACTCGGCCGGGTGCGTGCTCATCTTCATGCGCAGCACTTCTTCCATCTTGAGTTCGATATAGCCGTCGATCAGATCGTCGGTGAACACGTCGCCCTTCTTGAGGAAGTCGCGATCGGCAGACAGTGCTTCCAGCGCTTCTTCCAGCGACTGGGCCACGGTCGGAATCGCTTTTTCCTCTTCCGGCGGCAGGTCATAGAGATCCTTGTCCATGGCTTCGCCCGGATGGATCTTGTTCTGGATGCCGTCCAGGCCGGCCATCAGCATGACCGCGAAGGCCAGGTACGGATTGGCGGTCGGATCCGGGAAACGGACTTCGATACGACGTGCCTTCGGGCTCGAAACCCAGGGGATACGGATCGAAGCGGAGCGGTTACGGGCCGAATAGGCCAGCAGCACCGGCGCCTCGAAGCCCTTCACCAGGCGCTTGTAGCTGTTGGTCGACGCGTTCGCGAACGCGTTGATCGCCTTGGCGTGCTTGATGATGCCGCCGATATAGAACAGCGCTTCTTCGGACAGGCCACCGTACTCCTCACCGGAGAAGATGTTCTTGCCGTCCTTGGACAGCGACTGGTGCACATGCATGCCCGAGCCGTTGTCGCCGACGAGCGGCTTGGGCATGAAGGTCGCGGTCTTGCCGAAGGCGTGCGCAACGTTGGCCACGCAGTACTTGTAGACGAGCGACTCATCGGCTTTCTTGACCAGCGTGTTGAACAGCACGCCGATTTCGCCCTGGCCGGCAGTGCCCACTTCGTGGTGATGCACTTCGACGGTCAGGCCCATTTCTTCCATGGCCAGGCACATGGCGGAACGCATGTCGTGATGCGAGTCGACCGGCGGAACCGGCACATAGCCGCCTTTCACGCCCGGACGATGACCCATGTTGCCTTCGGGGTATTTGACGCTGCTGCTGGTCGCGGCTTCTTCGGATTCGATCGAGAATCCGGTACGCATCATGTCGTTCTGCCAGTTGACCGAATCGAACACGAAGAACTCGGCTTCCGGGCCGAAGAGCGCGGTATCGGCAATACCGGTCGATGACAGATAAGCCTCGGCGCGCTTGGCGATGGTCCGCGGATCGCGCTCGTAGCCCATCATGGTGTTCGGCTCGAGCACATCGCAGCGCAGGATGACAGTCGGCTCTTCCATGAACGGGTCGAGCAGAGCCGAGGTGACGTCGGGCATCATCACCATGTCGGAATCGTTGATGCCTTTCCAGCCTTCGATCGACGAACCGTCGAACATCTTGCCTTCTTCCAAGGCCTCTTCATCGACCGAGTGCGCCGGCACGGTCATGTGATGTTCCTTACCGCGCGTGTCACAGAAACGGAAGTCAACAAACTTCGCTTCTGTTTCCTTGATGAGCTTGAGGACTTCGCTACTCGACATTGATGACTCCTTGTAAATAGAACCCGGTTGAACTGTCTGCAGCAGGGCAACGAGGTGAACCACTATAAATGCACTCTCCGTGCCACGTCATCTTTGCCTGTTTTCGGGTCATGTCGACGCCAAAAGCGCCATGACGGTGCGAACAACGCACCAATAACGCGCATTCATATTTTACTGCGCCGTTCTGGTGCAGGCCGGCGCCAGCATGAAAACGGCCTGTTTTCGTTATACTCCGCGCTCGAATCAAGGACAGTTCGCATGGATTTCCAACAGCTCATTCTCCGGCTGCAGCAATTCTGGGCCGAACAGGGGTGCGCCATCGTGCAGCCACTGGATATGCCAGTCGGCGCCGGGACGTTTCATCCCGCTACCTTTCTACGATCGATCGGCCCGGAGCCGTGGCGCGCAGCCTATGTGCAGCCGTCTCGTCGGCCTACCGATGGCCGTTACGGCGAGAACCCGAACCGGCTGCAGCACTATTACCAGTTCCAGGTGCTGCTCAAGCCGTCGCCGAAGAATATCCAGTCGCTCTATCTGCAGTCGCTGGAAGCCCTCGGCCTCGATATGTCGATTCACGATGTGCGCTTTGTCGAGGACAACTGGGAGTCGCCCACGCTTGGCGCCTGGGGACTGGGCTGGGAGATCTGGCTTAATGGCATGGAAATCACCCAGTTCACCTATTTCCAGCAGGTAGGCGGCATTGACTGCAAACCGGTGTCCGGCGAGATCACTTATGGGCTCGAGCGGATCGCGATGTATATCCAGAATGTGGAGAGCGTCTACGACCTGGTGTGGTCAAAGTCGCCGGCGGGCACCATCTACTACGGCGACGTGTTCCATCAGAACGAGGTCGAGCAGTCCCGCTACAACTTCGAACATGCGGACGTGGCGGCACTGTTTCAGCGCTTCGACGTGCTCGAATCCGAATGCCAGAACCTGATCGAAACCGAACTGGCACTCCCTGCCTATGAACGCATGCTCGAGTGCTCGCATACCTTCAACATGCTGGATGCCCGACACGCGATCTCTGTGACCGAGCGCCAGGGCTACATCCTGCGGGTACGCACGCTCGCTCGCGCCTGCGCACAGGCTTACTACGCTTCACGTGAAACACTTGGCTTTCCGCTGCTCAAAAAAAGCGAGGTCGCATGACCGCCACGCTCCTGATCGAAATCGGCGTCGAGGAACTGCCGCCGAAAGCCATGCGCACGTTGGCGGACGCGTTCGCCAACGGTGTAACGCGCGGTCTGCATGAAGCCGGCCTGGCCATCGGAAAGACCGAGCGCTATGCCACGCCGCGCCGGCTGGCGGTATCGATCGCCGACGTCGCCGGCATGACCGAACCCGAGGCCGTTGAGAAAGCCGGGCCGACTGTTGCCATCGCCTTTGACGACAACGGCAACGCAACCAAGGCAGCAGAAGGCTTCGCGCGCTCGCTCGGCACCACGGTCGACGCACTCGATCGCGAAGATAGCGACAAGGGCGAACGCCTGGTCTATCGCGCAACCGAGCCGGGCAAGTCGCTCGATACGCTGCTTCAAGGCGTCGTCGACCAGGCGCTACGCGCACTTCCGATCCCGAAGCTCATGCGCTGGGGCGATACAGACGCCGCATTCGTGCGGCCGGTGCATTGGCTTGTTGCGCTGCATGGTGCGAGCGTGGTCCCGCTCGAGGTATTCGGCGAGAAAAGCGACCGCCAAACCTTTGGCCATCGTTTTCATTTCCCTGAGGCGATCGCGCTCGACAACGCTGACGATTATTCGGCGCGGCTGCTCGAACCGGGGCAGGTGATTGCCGATCCCGATATCCGCAAGCAACGCATCGACCAACAGGTGCGTGACGCCGGCGAGCAGTTCGGCGGCCGCGCGCTGATCGACGACGCACTGGTTGAGGAAGTCGCAGCACTGGTCGAATGGCCAGTCGCGATCGCAGGCAGTTTCGACGAGCGTTTCCTCGTGTTGCCGCGAGAGGTACTGATCTCGACGCTGCAGGAACATCAGCGCTATTTCCCGATCGAGTCTGCCGACAGCCAGCTCATGGCAGGCTTCATCACGGTGGCCAATATAGAGAGCCGCGACGTCGCTCAGGTGATCGCCGGCAACGAACGCGTCGTGCGCCCACGACTGGCCGATGCGCTGTTCTTCTGGGATCAGGACCGCCGGCAGGGACTCGAGGCTCTAGTCGATGGTCTGAACCGGGTGACCTTCCAGAAATCTCTGGGCTCGCTGGGCGACAAGCGCACACGTGTAGCAAGCCTCAGCGAAAGACTGGCCGCCGCGGCCGAGGCAGATGCCGCCATTGTTGCGCGCGCCGCCACCCTGGCCAAAGCCGACCTGCTCACGGAAATGGTCGGCGAATTCCCAGATCTGCAGGGTCTGATGGGCTACTACTATGCGAAGGACGGCGGCGAGCCCGAAGCCGTCGCTCAAGCGATCGCGGAGCAGTACGCTCCCGCACGAGCCGGCGCCGCCATCGCATCGACGCCCGCAGGTCGGGCTCTGGCTCTGGCGGACCGCTTGGACACGCTGGCCGGCATCTTCGCAATCAATCGACGTCCGAGTGGCGACAAGGACCCGTTCGCGCTGCGTCGTGCCGCGCTGGGGGTACTCAGGACGATCATCGAAGGTGGCTTGGCGGTAGACCTGAAGGCAGAACTGACTCACGCCGTCGCTCTGCAACCGGTAAGCGCTGCAGAAGACAGCGTCGAAGCGCTCTGGGTGTTCCACATGGAACGTCTACGCGGCTACTACGCCGACCGTGGCATCGGGTCCGATCGCTTTGAAGCGGTCGCGAACCTCGAATTGACCGACCTTCTAGACTTCGAACGTCGCATCATCGCCGTCGACGCGTTTGGCCGCGAGGCCGCCGCACAGACTGTCTGCAGCGCGCACAAACGCATTCGCAATATTCTCCGAAAGAATGCCGACGAAGTGGGTGATGCGCCGTTCGCCAGGGCGTTAACAGAGTCGGGTGCCGAACGCGATCTTGCGGACGCGCTGAGTACGCAGCAAGAGGCCGTAACGCGCGCCATGAGTGACTGGGACCCGGCCTCTGCTCTCGCAGGCCTTGCCGCGCTCGCTGCGCCTCTCGACGCTTTCTTCGATCAGGTCATGGTCATGGCCGACGACGATGAGCTCCGTCGGAATCGCCTGGCGCTGCTCCGCACGCTCGACCGGCTATGCCGGGAAGTTGCGGATATCGCCTGCCTATCGCTGGACTGACTGGACGCCCCCATCGACATACAACAGACTGGCCGCATGAAACTGGTCATCCTCGATCGCGACGGCGTCATCAACGAAGACAGCGACGACTTCATCAAGTCGCCGGCCGAATGGCGCCCGATACCGGGCAGCCTCGAAGCCATCGTGAAACTCAAGCATGCGGGTTTCCGGGTCGCGGTTGCGAGCAACCAATCCGGGCTCGCACGCGGCCTGTTCGATTACGACACGCTGTTCGCTATCCACGACAAGATGACCCGGATGCTGGCCGATATCGGAACCCAGCTCGATGGGATCTTCTTCTGCCCGCACGGCCCGGACGACGGCTGCGCCTGTCGCAAACCGGGCACCGGCCTACTCGACGATATCGCGCGCCGGTTCGGCGTCTCGATAAAGGGCGTGCCGTTCATTGGCGATAGCGATACAGATATGCAGGCGGCCCAATCCGCTGGCGCAAGGCCGATATTCGTACGCACGGGCAAACCGGGCAGTAACGACAAATACGACGCCAACGATCACGTGGTGGTCCACGCCAATCTAGCGGCCGCGGCCGATGCTCTCATCGAAGAACAGACTGCACGCCGACATAAAAAAAGCGGCTGATAGACAGCCGCTTTCTATACTTCCAGCGCTTTTGGCGCAGATCTATACGTCCAGGTTCGACACCATCAGCGCATTGCGCTCGATGAACTCGCGGCGCGGCTCCACGTGGTCGCCCATGAGCGTCGTAAAGATCTGATCCGCACCGACGGCATCGTCAATCTTCACCTGCATCAAGCGACGGCTGTTGGGATCCATCGTGGTTTCCCATAGCTGGTCCGGGTTCATTTCGCCCAGGCCCTTGTAGCGCTGCACGTTCTGTCCACGCTTCGCCTCGGACAGTAGCCACTCGTAAGCAGCCTCAAACGTCTCGACACTCTCCGTACGCTCGCCGCGGCTGACCTGAGCACCTTCGCCCATCAGCTCGAGCAACTCGTTGCCGAGGCTGGCCATGCGCTGATACTCCTCGCCCGTGAAGAAATCCTCGTGCCAGACAAAGGTATGCGGAATACCGTGGCTGAAGCGCGTCACCTGAAGATGCAGGGGCCGTTCGTCATCGGCCGGTTTGATCTGCACCTCGTAGCGATGACGTGCTTCGTTGCGAGCATCGAGACGGGTCTGCAGCTGCTCGGCCCAGGCTTGCATGCTCTCGGTGTTGGAGAACAACTCCGGCGTCATCGGGGGCAGATAAGTCATCTCCTTGAGCGTCGCCGGATCGAAACGGCGCGTCAGACGATCAATATCTTCCAGCATGCCCATGAAGCGATGGGAGAGTTCGGCGAGGGCATCGTCGGCTATCGGCGGCGCATCTGCGCTGACACGCAACTCGGCCTTGCTCAAGGCAAGGCGCAGGAGATAGTTACTCAGCTCCTTGTCGTCCTTGACGTAGTACTCCTGCTTGCCGCTCTTCACCTTGTACAGGGGCGGCTGGGCAATATAGACGTAGCCTGCTTCGATCAGGGCGAACATCTGCCGATAGAAGAATGTCAGCAGCAGCGTGCGGATATGCGAACCATCCACGTCCGCGTCAGTCATGATGATGATGCGGTGATAACGCAGCTTCGCCGGGTCGAACTCATCACGGCCAATGCCACAACCCAGAGCCGTAATCAGCGTGCCGACTTCGACCGAGGACAGCATCTTGTCGAATCGCGCCTTCTCGACGTTCAGAATCTTGCCCTTGAGCGGCAGAATCGCCTGGTTGTGGCGATCGCGACCCTGCTTCGCAGAGCCGCCCGCTGAGTCGCCCTCCACCAGGAAGATTTCAGACTGCGAAGGATCCTTTTCCTGGCAATCGGCGAGTTTGCCCGGCAAACCGGCGATATCGAGCGCGCCCTTGCGGCGCGTCATGTCCCGCGCCCGACGCGCTGCGTCACGGGCTCGCGCAGCCTCGATCACCTTGCCGGCAATGACTTTGGCATCCCGGGGGTTCTCGAGCAGGAAATCGCTTAGATGCTCGTTTACGGTCGACTCGACAACGGCACGAACTTCGGACGAAACCAGTTTTTCTTTCGTCTGGGAGGAGAACTTCGGGTCCGGAACCTTTACTGACACGACCGCTGTAAGCCCCTCGCGTGCGTCATCTCCGGCGGGGGCGACCTTCTCTTTCTTGGCCAGGCCTTCCGATTCGATATAACCGTTCAACGTACGCGTGAGGGCGCCGCGGAAGCCGGCCAGATGGGTGCCGCCGTCGCGCTGCGGGATGTTGTTTGTGTAGCAGAACACGCTTTCCTGATAGGAGTCGTTCCACTGCATCGCCACTTCGACAACGATGTCGTCGCGTTCCGCGGTGAAATAGCAGACCGTCTCGTGAAGCTGTGTCTTGTTCTCGTTGAGGTTCTCCACGAACGCGCGGATGCCGCCTTCGTACTCGAAAACCACATCGCGCTCACTCGCGTCTTCGCTCAGGCGGATCCGTACACCGGAGTTGAGGAACGACAATTCCCTGAGGCGCTTCGCCAGAATGTCGAAGCTGAACGTTATGTTCGTGAAGACTTCGGCACTCGGGTGAAAATGAATCGAAGTGCCGGTTTTCTCGGTGTCCGCCAACGCCGACAGATCCGCCTGAGGCTCGCCCATGCTGTAGGCCTGCCGGTAATGCTTACCGTCGCGGAAGATATTCAGTTCCAGGTGGTCGGACAACGCGTTGACCACCGATACGCCTACGCCATGCAGACCGCCTGACACCTTGTAGGAGTTCGCATCGAACTTACCTCCGGCATGCAGCACCGTCATGATGACTTCAGCCGCTGAACGCCCTTCACCCTCGTGGTGATCGACGGGAATACCACGCCCATCGTCAGTCACGGTGATACTCTGGTCGCGGTGGATCGCGACGTGGATTTCGTTGCAGTAGCCTGCGAGCGCTTCGTCGATCGCGTTGTCGACGACTTCGAACACCATATGATGAAGACCGGTGCCATCGTCCGTGTCACCGATATACATCCCGGGGCGCTTACGCACCGCCTCGAGGCCTTTCAGAACTTTGATACTACTGGAGTTGTAGTCGCCGTTGGATTCCGCCATATTGCACCGCAGATCGAGCAGGATTCATCCGAATCAATCCTACAATTCTACCATGTTGCCTAGCATGGAGCGGCTACAGCCCCGTGTTCCACGTGGAACATAGCCGCATCGGAAAGCGCCTGCGGAACGAGGGACGGCTCCAAAAATGTGATGAACGATTGCCCGCCGATACGCGCAATTTCTTCGGCCAGCACCTCTCGATAACGCGCCCCTAGTTCTGCCGCCATATCGTCGATTAACAAGACGGGCCGTATACCACGTCGCTGGTAAAGAAGCTCCGCCTGAACCAACAACAGGGCTGTCGTCAGTATTTTCTGCTGACCGCGCGAAACCCAGTCACGCGCTTTGGTGCTCGCAACTGACACTCGAAGATCGGAGCGATGCGGGCCTTGTTGTGTGAAACCGGCCCGAAGGTCCTGGTCCAAGTTAGCTGCGAGCGCATGGCCAAAACCATCGTCGCCACGCCAGCCGCTTTCGTACTCGAGCGTGACGGGCTCGCCACCAAGCAGACGTTGCGCCTGGGCCGGCAAGCCTGCGTATAGATAATCGATATAAGCACGCCTCGACGCATCGACCAGCTCCGCGTTACGAACGAGCTCCGCGTCCCACGCAATAACGTCTTTCTTCGGCCATCGTGATTTGAGAGCCCGGTTACGTTGGCGCAATGCGCGTCGATACCGTCGCCAAGCAGGAAAGAACGTGTGTTCCACGTGAAACACACCCCAGTCCATGAAGTGGCGTCGATAGCGCGGGCCCTGTTCAAGCAGACGATGAACATTCGGGTCGATCATCTGGAGAGGAAGCGTGTTGATTAGATCGAGTCGCGTTGTCGCATTCTCGCCATCGCGCCGATAAGCAATACCGCGTTTGTCGCGATGGATCCCAAGCCGATGGCTTAGGCCGTCGGGCACGCCGATCTCTGCATTGAGCGTGAATGCGTTTGCGCCACGTCGAATTGCGGGACGTGGCCCCGACTGCCTGAACGACTGACCGCGCCCCAGAAAGAAAATCGCCTCGAGCAAGCTTGTCTTGCCCGAGGCGTTGTCGCCCGTTATTACGTTGGTGGTCGCGCTCGGAACAATCTCGACCTGCTCGAAGCACCGGAAATCATGCAACCGTAGACGGGTGAGATGCATCGCAGCGCTACTGCACTACAAACGCATGGGCATTACGACATAACGCGTAGCGGGGTCATTCGCGGCCTGCAGTAACCCGCTGCTGTCCGGACCGGAAAGCGACAGCGTGAATTCCCCGCTATCCATCGCACCGAGTGCTTCAAGCAAATAATTCACGTTGAAGCCGATCTCGATCGGGTCACTGTCGTAGCTCACCTGGATCTCATCCTCGGCTTCTTCGCGCTCTACGTTCTGCGCTTGAAGCCGCAAGCTATGCGAACTCAGCGCGAGGCGAACCCCGCCGAACTTCTCGTTGGACAGAATCGCGGTACGAGACAGGGCCTGACGAATCGTGTCGCGATCGGCATACATGCAGCGATCCGCGTCGGCTGGAATGACGCGTTCGTAATCGGGGAAACGACCGTCGATCAATTTGGTCGTGAATACGAGACCTGGCAACTGCAACCGCAAGTGCTTGGAAGACAGCTGCAGATTGATTTCCGCTTCGCTGCTATCTAGTAGCCGCACCAACTCTGTGATCGCTTTACGAGGCACGATCGCTTGAATCGGTTCTTCGATCCCGATCTTTACCTGGGCGTCGCTCAGCGCTAGCCGATGACCATCTGTTGCAACGCAACGTGCACGATCATCTCGGAGCGATAGCAACAAGCCATTCAAGTAATACCGAACATCCTGGTGGGCCATCGCGAAATGGGTGCGATCGAGCAGGCCTTTTAGAACGCGTTCCGAAAGCGTAATGCGTTGCCCTTCGTCCACTTCATCGAGATACGGCCAGTCGTCTGCAGACATGGTCGCGAGAGTAAATCGCGAACGTCCGGATTGAACCCGGGTTTGCTGCTGATCGTGATGCAGCGTGATTTCCGCGTCGTCCGGTAACCCCCGACAAATGTCGAGCAGTTTACGTGCCGGAACAGCGGCTGAACCGGGCGCCGCAATGACCGCCGGGGTGTCGGTAATAAGCTCGAGCTCTAGGTCGGTCGCGGTCACCACGATGCGATCGTTTTTCGTCCGAATAAGGATGTTCGAAAGAATCGGCATCGTCTGGCGTCGTTCTACGACGCCAATCACGGTCTGAAGAGCAGTGAGCAGATCCTTGCGCTGCACGGTGAATTGCATGGCGGGCTCCGGGAACAGTCGTCTTTGTTGTCTTAAGGGATATAAGAAAAGTTAGTAGTAGTAGTAACAGTGTCAGCCGAATTCTGTTGAGAACTCGATTTTATTATTCATAAACAGATGCTTGAGCCTGTTTAGATTCTATTGAGAAAGCGGTCTGAATGTTGTTACATCGCTGTGGACAGTATGTGCGTGGATTATTCGAGCGGCGCTATTAAAAAGCGGATCCCGACTTATCCCCGCTTTATCCCCAGCTAGCTTGTGAGTATCCGGCTCAGGTTTGCATAGTCCTCATCCACACGAGCGTCGGTTTCACGCAGCTCTTTGATCTTGCGGCAGGCGTGGAGCACGGTCGTATGGTCTCGGCCACCAAACGCCTGACCGATCTCCGGCAGGCTGTGGTTGGTAAGTTCCTTCGCCAGCGCCATCGCGATCTGGCGAGGACGAGCGACCGAGCGTGTACGTTTTTTGCCCAGCAGATCCGCCAACCGCATCTTGTAATACTCGGCGACCGTGCGCTGAATGTTCTCCAGCGTGACCAGGCGGTCGTAGACGGCGAGCATGTCGTGGAGCGCCTGCTTGGCGAAATCGACGGTAATCGGCGTGCCCGTGATCTGGGCCGACGCCTTGAGTCGATGAAGCGCCCCCTCGAGATCACGCACGTTCGATCGCACGCGTTTGGCGATGAAGAACGCGACCTCCTGCGGCAAGGTGACACCGTGGGCATCCGCCTTGGAAAGCATGATCGCCACTCGGGTCTCGAGCTCGGGTGGCTCGACCGCGACGGACAGGCCCCAGGAGAATCGCGACTTGAGCCGATCCTCGAGCCCTTCGACTTCCTTCGGGAAGCGATCACAGGTGATCACGATCCGCTGGTTCGATTCGAGCAGCGAGTTGAAGGTATGGAAAAACTCTTCCTGGGAGCGATCCTTGTTCGCGAAGAACTGGATGTCGTCGATCAACAGCGCGTCCAGCGACCTGTAGTGCGCCTTAAAGCGATCCATGCGGTTGTGGCGGATGGCAGTGACCATCTCGTTCACGAAATGCTCTGAGCGGACGTATGCGACCTTGGCGCGTGGATTGTTGTCCAGCAGGCGATTGCCCACGCTCTGCATCAGATGGGTCTTGCCCAGACCTACACCGCCGTAGATCAGCAACGGGTTGTAGGCCATGTTGTCGGGATTCGCGGCCTGCTCGGCGGCGGCGCGGGCGATCTGGTTCGACTTGCCCTGGACGAAGGCCTCGAAGGTATAGCGATTGTCCAAGTTATGGCGGGCGGTCGGCGGCGGCGCGGCCGCTTCGCTCGCTGCAGAGGCTTGTGGCTTGCGGCCGCCGCCCACGAGAACCCGGATGCGCTTGGGCAATGCGCCCAGATCGTTGAGCGCATTCGCAATTGGGGTGCGCAGCTCGCGCTCGACCTGATCGCGCACGACTTCGTTCGGCGCCATCAGGTCCAGGCCATCGTCGTTGAACTCGGCTTCGAGCGGTCGCAGCCAGAGGTTGATGTCCTTTTCGGGCAGCCGTGCCTCGATATGCGTGAGACAGCGTTGCCAGAGCGTGTCAGCCAAGATCCGATACTCCGTAGCGAAAAAAAGCGCTGCCAAGCTGGCGCGCTGGCGCCTTACCCTAGCGTACGAGTCACAACTTATCCACAGCGTTTTTCACCGCTTGCAACGGCATGGCGAGGGCGACTAGAATCCGCGCTCTTTAACGCGAAGTGCGTCCATCAGGTCGCCGAGTCGAGACTGTCATGAAAAGAACCTATCAGCCGAGCAACCTGCATCGTGCGCGGACCCACGGTTTCCGTGCGCGCATGGCCACCAAAAATGGACGTGCCGTGCTGGCGTCGCGTCGTGCGAAGGGCCGCAAGCGCCTGACGCCGTAAGGAAAATCGGGTGGCGCAGGCTGGGTTTCCCGCGACTGCGCGCCTCAGGCAAGCGAGCGAATTCCGCGCTGTTTTCGCGCAGGGTCGCAAGTTTGTAAGCCGCGGTTTTGTGATCATCGCAGCCCCTGGTGGCGCGGATCAGCCGCGGCTTGGGCTTGCCCTTGCCAAGCGCAGAATTGCGCGCGCCGTTGACCGAAACCGGGTTAAACGCGTCTTGCGTGAATCGTTTCGGCTGAACCGCCATCGACTCGGGCCAATCGATGTAGTGGTGCTGGCCAGAAGCCGTACCGCCGCGATAGACAACGCGGCGCTCTTTGCCCAGCTTGCCGAAATCTGGCCCCAGCTGGTTCGCCTCGATAACCGGCCGCCGCACGATCACGGGTCGCGCAAGACCCGTTAACGAGGGATTCCCCCAGGCATGGAAAATATTCGTTTCGGACTCCTCTGCGCTGTCGGCGTTCTCTGCTTTTTCCTCTATCAGGCCTGGCAGACGGACTACGCTCCGACGCATGCAGATGCGACTTCGGCCAACGGTCAGACCAGCAGTCAGCAGGATTACGCGTCCAGTAGCGATGACGACGATGTGCCGTCGCTGTCGTCCGCGCCAGCGGGAGAAGACGGCCCCGAGCAGCGTTCGGATTCGCGACGCGAACAGACCGGCCAGGACGATCAGCCGGTCGTCGGTGAAGCCGACCAGATTCATGTCGTAACCGACAAGCTGGACGTCATTATCGATACCCGCGGTGGCGACCTGCGTAAGGTCGAACTGCGCGGTGTGCCGGTGTCCTCGGAAAAGCCGGACACCAACCTGCGCTTGATCAACGATAGTGCACCCAACTTCTTCATTACCCAGAGCGGGCTGGTGGCGGACGGCGCGAGCGCGCCCGATCACCGCTCGACCTATCGCAGCGAGCAGAAGGAGTACGAGCTCGAGGATGGCCAGGATAGCCTCGAGGTGCCGTTGACCTGGACGAACGATGCCGGGCATGAGGTCACGAAGGTCTATACCTTCAACCGCGACAGTTATCGCATCGGTCTGAACCACAAGGTGGTCAACAACGCGGATAGCGACTGGCGCTTGTCTCAGTACGTTCGGTTCTGGCGTGCCCCGTTCGAGATCACCGGCGATGTGCCCTTCGCCCAGGCGTTCTTTGGCGTCGGTTGGTACAACCAGGCGGAAGACGGCGATAGTTATAGCTACCGTACGGAAAGCCACGAGGATCTGGCGGAAAACCCGCTGGAGCTGACCCAGCAGGGTGGCTGGGTGGCCATGATCCAGCACTACTTCATTGGTGCGGTGATCCCGCCGGCCGATGCCAAGGCGCGATTCTTTGGCCAGCCCAAGGACGTGCCCAACGCTTCCGGCGGCTTCGCCACCGGCTTTATCGGCGCCCAGCAAAATGTCGCAGCCGGTGCGCAGTCGGATTTCGAGGCCACACTATTCGTCGGCCCGAAAATCTCTGATGCGCTCGATGCCACCGCCCCTGGACTTGGCCTGACCGTTGACTACGGTTGGCTGACGGTGATCGGCAAGCCGATCTTCTGGGTGCTGGAGCATCTACACGCGCTGGTCGGAAACTGGGGCGTGGCGATCATCCTGCTGACGTTCCTGATCAAGCTCGTGTTCTACAAGCTGTCGGAAACGCAGTACCGGGCGATGGCGCGCATGCGCAAGTTTGCGCCGCGCATGCAGCAGCTCAAGGAGCAGTACGGCGACGACCGCCAGAAGCTGCAGTCCAAGATGATGGAGCTCTACAAGAAAGAGGGCTTCAATCCGCTCGCCGGCTGCTGGCCGATGCTCGTGCAGATGCCGGTTTTCATCTCGTTGTACTGGGTGCTGCGCGAATCCGTCGAACTGCGCCACGCGCCGTTCATGCTCTGGATTCAGGATCTGTCCGCGCCCGATCCGTATTACATCCTGCCGGTGGTCTTCGGTGTGACCATGTTCCTGCAGCAGAAGCTGACCGCGAACGTGACCATGGACCCGATGCAGCAGCGCATCATGCAGATCATGCCGGTGGGTCTGGCGGTGTTCTTCGCCTTCTTCCCGGCGGGTCTGGTGCTCTACTGGTGTACCAATAACCTGCTCTCGATCGCCCAGCAGTGGTACATCTACCGCAAGCTGGACGCCGAAGGCCTGGGCCACAAGGCCGCCAGCAGCTGACGCTGACGGCATGAGCGGCACGCCCGGCGACACCATCGCCGCGCTGGCCAGCGGCGCAGGCCGGGCCGGCGTTGCGGTGATCCGGGTGTCCGGCGCGGCCGTTCCGGCGATCGCCGAAGCACTGATCGGTCGCCTGCCGTCACCGCGTCAGGCGCACCTGTGCGGGTTCGTCGACACGCAGGGCGTGGCGATCGATCGCGGCGTCGCGCTATATTTTCCCGCCCCGGCATCCTTCACCGGCGAGCACGTGCTCGAGCTACAGGGCCACGGCAGCCCGGTGCTGGTCGATATGCTGCTGGCGCGCCTGCTCGAGTTGGGCGTCCGGCTGGCCGAGCCCGGCGAGTTTTCCCGGCGTGCTTTCCTCAACGACAAGCTCAGTCTCGATCAGGCAGAAGCCATTGCCGATGCCATTGATGCCGGCAGCCAGCAAGCGGCGACGGCCGCGATGCGCTCGCTCGAGGGCGTGTTCTCGCGCGAGGTCAATGACCTTTGCGATGCGCTGGTCGATCTGCGCATCTATACCGAAGCGGCGATCGATTTCCCGGATGAGGATGATGTCGATTTCCTGGGCGATGGCCAGATCGAGCGTCGCCTGAATGGTATTCGGCAACGTGTCGATGCGTTGACCGCGCAGGCACGCGAAGGCGCTGGCCTGCGCGAAGGTCTGCGGCTCGTGATTCTGGGGCAGCCGAATGTCGGCAAGTCGAGCCTGCTCAATCGTCTCGCCCGGCGCGATACGGCGATCGTGACCGCGATCGCAGGGACCACCCGCGATGTGCTCCACGAACAGCTGGCCATCGACGGTTTGCCGCTCAGCCTGGTGGATACCGCTGGGCTGCGCGAGACGGACGACCCGATCGAGGCAGAGGGCGTACGTCGTGCCAAGGCGGAGCTGGAACGCGCTGACCGAGTGCTGCTTGTCATCGACGATAGTGTCGGCCTGGGTGCGTCCGAGCGAGCGTTGCTCGCCGAGATCGACGGGCGCTGTCCCGTCACGATCATCTCGAACAAGATCGACCTCAGTGGTTCTTCGCCCGCGCAGACGATCGCGGACGGCCACGATGCAATCCGGCTGTCGGCCACCACCGGCGCCGGCTTCGACAAGCTCGCCGCACATCTCAAGGAGGCCGCTGGCCTGGGTCAGGAAAGCACACCTGCTTTCGTTGCACGTCGTCGGCATCTCGATGCGCTGAATCGGGCGCAGATGGCGTTAAATACCGGCCACGAACGGTTGGTTATTGATGCGGCGGGTGATCTGCTGGCCGAGGAACTGCGCCTCGCTCACGCGGCCCTGGGCGAGATTACGGGTGCCTACAGTAGCGACGACCTGCTGGGTGCAATCTTCTCGAGCTTCTGTATCGGCAAGTAAGCCCGCGTCGATCGGTCCGTAATCTGCCGGATTTCGCGCGCGCATCGGGTTTTCTAGGCTGTGCGCCGATTTTCAGCGGCGACTGGCTCAGCGCCCTTTGTCGCTCGAGCAGAGGCATCGACATGATTGTTCGTGACCATGACGACGCGGAAAAGACCGCGATCGACGAAGAGAAATTCATCAGCCGTCGCTACACGCTGCGCGCCGACGGCATGGGTCATTCCTTCCACGAGACCTATGTGAAGCCGGGTAGCGACCTGCATATGTGGTACCGCAACCACAAGGAAACGGTGATCTGCATCGAGGGCGAAGGCCAGATCGAGGATCTCACCGAAGGCGGCAAGTGGGCCCTCAAGCCCGGCGTGCTCTACGCGCTGGACAAGAACCAGCAGCATATCCTGTCGAGCGAAAAGGGCATGACCGTGCTGTGCTGCTTTTCGCCGGCGCTGGTCGGGCCCGAAGATCACGATGAACAGGGCAGCTATCCACTACTCGACGACGACGGCAGCGTGCTCCAGCGCTAATCGCGGCTTGCGCTATGGGCAACAGGTCGGATCAGGCTTCTGGATCTCGAACATCCTCGGCCAGTATTTGCCGGTGACATAGACGCGGTCGTTCGCGCTGTCATAGGCGATGCCGTTGAAGGCCTCGGCGCGGCTGCCTTTGGGTAGCGCCTCGCGCAGGTTCGAGGCCCCGAGGCGCCCCAGTACGCTGCCGCTTTTCGGATCAATTCGCAGGATATCGTCGTCGAACCAGACATTGGCCCAGATCTCGCCGTCGACATACTCGAGCTCGTTGAGATTGTGGACCGGTTCACCGTCATCGCGTACCGCGATACGACGCACCACCGAGAAATCGTCGGGTTCAAGCGCGCGTAGCGTATCGCTGCCGTCGCTGAGAATCAGGTGCTCGCCGTCGAAGGTCAGCCCCCAGCCTTCGCCCTGGTAGTAGCGTCGGCCGATCGGTTTCAGCGTATGTGCGTCGAACACGAACGCCACGCCGGATTTCCACGTCAGCCAATAAAGGCGATTGTCGATGCGCGCGAGTCCCTCGCCGAAATAACGGGCCGGCAGGTGCCGCATCGCAAGCACTTCTCCCGTGCCCGGGTCGACGCGGCGCAGGGTCGAGCTGCCGTGCTTGCCGGTGCTTTCATAGAGCGAATCGTCGTAGTAGAGCAGGCCTTGGGTGAACGCACGTGCGTCGTGGGCTGTGCTTGCCAAAATCGTGACCGCCTCGCTATCCGCCCGGCAGGCGGTCGAGACAATCAGCGTCAGGAACAGGAGGGATACGACAGCAAAACGCGGCATGCGTGCATGGTAGCGTGCCGGCCCTGTATCCCGCGGACTGGGCGACAAGTGGTCTGCTACGACAGGGAAAAGCCGATTATCATGGTTCACTTGTAACCGTTACGGAACGCCACGAATGGCCGAACACCAACACACCGAACACGATCTGGATTCGAATCAGAAGCGCGATGCGCGTCGTCGTGAAGCGCCCAGCGCCGCTGTCGTCTACGAGGCGATCCGGCGCGAGGCCGAATCCGAACTGACTCGGCCGCTGCCGGGTCTGGCCTTCTCCGCGCTGGCTGCCGGCCTTTCGATGGGCTTTTCGTTCATCGCCCAGGCGCTGCTCTACAGCTATACGCCCGAATCCGCCTGGCGGCCGATCATCGCCAGCTTTGGCTACTCGATCGGCTTTCTGTTCGTGATTCTCGGCCGCCAGCAGCTGTTTACCGAAAATACGCTGACGCCGGTGCTGGAGGTGCTGCGCGTACGGCGCCGATCCACGGTGACGCGAACCCTCAACCTTTGGGGGGTGGTGCTTATCGCCAATATTGTCGGCACCGCGATATTTGCCGTGACCTTGGCGAATTTCGACGTGCTCGATCCCAAGATCAATGGCGCTTTGGCCTCGATCGCCGCCAAGGAATATGAATACGGCTTCGGCACCATGTTCGTGCGCGCGATCTTCGCCGGCTGGCTGGTCGCGCTCATGCTCTGGCTGATGCCCTTCGCCGAGACGGCCCGGGTTGCCGTGATTATTCTGGTGACCTACGTGATCGGCCTCGCGCATTTTCCGCACATTATCGCCGGTTCCGTGGCCGCGCTTTACGGTGTGTTCACCGGCGCTCACGGGATCATGGATTTCGTCAGCGTGTTCTTCGTGCCGACGATCCTCGGCAATGTCATCGGCGGTGTGGCGCTGGTCGCAGCCGTCAACTATGCGCAGGTGGCGTACAGCGACTCGGATCGAGACGACAGCGACGTCGACAAGAGCGAGTAAAAAAACTTGTCATCAGCGCGTGATGGCAGCAATGGTGCGTTGCGTTATAGTCCAGTTACCACTCAAACGGAAAATCTGTCATGGCAGAATCCGACGATAAATGGGAAGGCCGCTGGGATCGTGTGAAGGGCAAGGCCCGTGAGCACTTCGGCCGCCTGACCGACGACGAGGTCGAGGAAACGGCCGGTAAACGCCAGAACATGCTGGGCAAGATCCAGGAGAAGTACGGCGAGACCAAGGAAAAGGCCGAAGAGATGCTCAAGGATTTCGAACGCAAGCATCTGTAACGTCAGACTCGCCTCGCATAGCCGCCCGGTACTGCCGGGCGGCTTTTTTTTGCGTGCGCTCGGCGCTCGGCTGCAAGCGATTGAACGCTTCGTGGGAGTTCAGTCGCCGTCGTTGGCGCGTTCGCAGGCTCGGACCAGCGCGCGGAACAGCCGATACTGCCTCGGTCGGTAGCAGAGGTATTCCGGGTGCCATTGCACGCCGATCACGAAGGCGCCTGTCCGTGCTTCGATGGCCTGTACGAAGCCATCAGCGTCGCGTGCACTGGCCTGCAGGCCTTGGCCGAGGGTATGCACCGCCTGATGATGCAAGCTGTTGACGCGCATTCGCCGAGTGCCCGTTACGGCCGCCAATCGTGAGCGCCGCTTGATGGCGACGGGCTTGCAGGGGAGCGGATTGACCCGGTTCGAGGTCGATCGGCGCAGATCGCTGATATCCGCATACAGCGAACCGCGAGCCGCGACATTGATCAACTGGGCGCCACGGCAGATGCCGAGAATTGGCGTTTTATCGACCCGCGCCTGCTCGATGGCTGCCAGTTCCATCGCATCTCGTGCACGATCGGCGGTGTTGTCGTAGGCGGCGGTCGCCCCGTAGAGATCGGTGGCGATATCGTCGCCGCCGCCAATCACCAGTCCATCAATGCGTGCCGGTATGGGGCGTTTGGGCGTGGCGCGGATGGCACGGCCGCCTGCCAGGGCAATAGCCAGCCAGGCGGCCCACCAGCCTGGCGCCCAGCGGCTGGCTTTGCCGGTGACAGCGATCAGCGGTCGTCTAGAGGCCAAGCTGTTGCCTCAGGCTTCGATGAACTGTTCGAAGCGATCGGCCCAGCGGCCGAGCCAGTCACCGAAGGGCTTGTCGAGTGTGGCGCAGTACTCGGCACAGATTTCGAGCAGGCGGTCCTCATCGGCGGCGAGCTCTTCGATCACCAGCCAGTGATCCCATGCCGGATGCAGATCCCAGCCCGGCTGCTCGATCTCGCAGTTGGGCAGGCGGTAATGCAGGGTGGGCCGGGCATTAACCAGCCCGTCCGCAACGGCGGCGCGCACGCGCGGCTCGTCCAGGTGGGCGAATACCGGCAGCATGTCCAGCGCGCGGTTGCGGCTCGCGTTTTCTGCGAGGTAGTCGTCGATCATTGCCGTGCGCGTGGGCGCATAGCCTGGATCGCAGACCTGGCGCACATAGGCCTTGGTAAACGGCTGGATGTACGGGAACACGCGGCGGCTGATATCGATCTCGCTCACCCGGCGAAGCCAGTCGAAGGCCACGGCAAAGGCGCGGATATAGTTCACCAGGGTGGGCGTTTCGAGATCCGGCAGCTCGGGGTTGAGATGCAGTCCGAAGGCATAGATCGCCGATTGACTGGTACCGCGGGCGCCGGCAGCGCGCAACTCGTCGATAAGCGGGTTCATGCCGTGCAGGTCGCTTATGGCGATGGGCGGACCGACAATTTCGAACGGAACCACGCGTTTGGCCAGGGCGCCGAGGACGTCTTCGGAGACCCGCTCGATCTCGTCCAGCAACCCGGTTTCGCCTTCGCGACGGCCGCGTTCCTTGAGAAAGGCGTAGTCGAGCTCGATCGCGAAGTCGCCCAGCGCGGTGTTGGCCACGGTGTATTCATATGCGCTGTGCGGGCGAATCTCGCCGCCGAGTGTCTGGCGCAGGGTTTCACCGATGCGTTCGATCGTCAGCCCGGTAAATTCAAGTTCCACACCGACACGTCTTTCGCCGTTCGATACCGTATGGAGCCTTGATGGCTGGCGCAACGGGCACTTGGGCGCGGCTGCATCGGAAGTGGTCATTGTATAGTGCAACGCAACATTATCGAAAAACTTTGAAATCATGCCACCGACACGCCGCGCGGGCCAGTTGTCTGCTCTCGAAAGGCGGGCGTAGTATCGCTTACAGACTGTCTTTCCACGACTCTTACACAAGGAGCGCCTTATGGCCCAGGCGAGCCCGCACCCCGAGCACGCCGACGACGCAGAAGACGTCGATGCGCAGGAATCTGCCGAATGGCGTGACGCGCTCGACGCCGTCATCGAACGCGAAGGCCCGGAACGGGCGCACTTCCTGCTGGAAATGCTCATCGAGCGTTCACGGCGGTCGGGGGCCTATATCCCCTACTCGCCGAATACGGCCTATGTGAACACCATCCCGCCGCATCGGGAAGAGCGCTCGCCGGGGGATCCGGCGATCGAATGGCGCATCCGCTCGATCATCCGCTGGAATGCGATGGCCATGGTCATTCAGGCCAATCGCCACCACGAAGGTGTGGGTGGCCATATCGCCAGCTACGCCTCGGCCGCGACGCTGTATGAAGTCGGCTTCAACCACTTCTTCCATGCGCCGTCCGAAGACCACGGCGGTGACCTGGTCTATATCCAGGGCCATTCCGCGCCGGGCATCTATGCGCGTTCCTATCTGGAAGGCCGGATCGATGAGGACAAGCTGCTCAACTTCCGATCGGAATCCGGCGGCAAGGGTCTGTCCAGCTATCCGCACGCCTGGCTGATGCCGGACTACTGGCAGTTCGCCACCGTGTCCATGGGCATCGGCCCGATCAACGCGATCTACCAGGCGCGCTTCATGCGCTACCTGCACAACCGCGGCATCGAGGACACCAGCGACCGCCATGTCTGGTGCTTCTGCGGCGACGGCGAGATGGACGAGCCCGAGTCCATGGGCGCGATCGATATCGCCTCCCGCGAAGGCCTCGACAACCTGATCTTCGTGGTCAACTGCAACCTGCAGCGCCTTGACGGCCCGGTGCGTGGCGACTCCAAGATCATCAACGAACTGGAAGGCTCCTTCCGCGGCGCCGGCTGGAACGTCATCAAGGTGATCTGGGGCGCGCTCTGGGACGGCCTGCTGGCCCAAGATCACGACGGCAAGCTCGTCGAGCTGATGAACGAGACGGTCGACGGCGAATACCAGGCCTACAAGGCCCACGGCGGCGACTACACGCGCGAGAACTTCTTCGGCAAGTATCCGGAGCTCGAGAAGATGGTCGCCTCGATGTCTGACGAGGACATCCGCCGGCTCAACCGCGGCGGCCACGATCCGCACAAGGTCTATGCGGCCTATCACAGCGCGGTGAACAACAAGAACGGGCGTCCGACCGTGATCCTGGCCAAGACGGTCAAGGGCTACGGCATGGGCGAGGCCGGCGAAGGCCAGAACATCACCCATCAGCAGAAGAAGATGGGCGAGGACGCGCTCAAGGAATTCCGCGATCGCTTCGAGATCCCGGTCGACGACGACAAGATCGCCGAGGCGCCCTTCTACAAGCCGGCCGAAGACTCCGAAGAGATCCAGTATCTCAAGGCTCGCCGCAAGGAACTGGGCGGCTATCTGCCGCAGCGCCGTACCGAGGGCGACGCGCTGGAAATCCCGCCGTTGTCGGCGTTCCAGAAGTTGCTCGACGGCTCCGGTGATCGCGAAATGGCCACCACGATGGTCTTCGTGCGCATCCTGCAGATCCTTACCCGTGACAAGAACATCAAGGATCGCGTGGTGCCGATCATCCCGGACGAGGCGCGTACCTTCGGCATGGAAGGCATGTTCCGCAGTCTGGGCATCTACTCGCCGGTCGGCCAGCTGTTCAAGCCGGAAGACTCCGACCAGCTCGCCTTCTACAAGGAATCGGTCAAGGGGCAGATTCTCGAGGAAGGCATCACCGAGGCGGGCGCCATCTCGTCATTCATCGCCGCGGCGACGTCGTACTCGAACCACGGCAAGACGATGATCCCGTTCTATGCCTACTACGCCATGTTCGGCTTCCAGCGCGTCGGCGATTTCTGCTGGGCCGCCGGCGACATGCGTGCTCGCGGCTTCCTGCTGGGCGGCACCGCTGGTCGTACCACGATCAACGGCGAAGGCCTGCAGCATCAGGACGGCCACAGCCACATCATGTTCGACTTCGTGCCGAACTGCCGCGCCTATGACCCGACCTTCTCTTACGAGATGGCGGTGATCATCCATCGCGGTCTGGTCGAGATGTACGAAGAGCAGAAGGACGTCTACTACTACCTCACGATGATGAACGAGAACTACAGCCACCCGGAGATGCCGGAAGGCGTGGAAGACGACATCATCGCCGGCATGTACAAGTTCTCGGAAGGCAACAAGCGCTACAAGAAGCAGGTCAACCTGCTCGGCTCCGGCACCATCCTGCGCGAAGCGATCGTGGCCGCCGAAATGCTCGAGAAGGAATATAACGTCGGTGCCACGGTCTGGAGCGTGCCCAGCTTCACCCAGCTGCGCCGCGACGGTCTGACCACCGAGCGCTGGAACATGCTGCATCCGGAGGAAGAACCGCGCCAGAGCTTCATCGGCAAGAAGTTTGCCGATGCCAAGGGCCCGGCCATTGCCGCGACCGACTATGTGCGCGGCTATGCAGACCTGATCCGGCCGTTCATGCCGGTGGCGTATCACACGCTCGGCACCGACGGTTACGGCCGTTCGGACACGCGCGAAGCGCTGCGTGACTTCTTCGAAGTGGATCGCCGCTGGATCACCGTCTCGGCGCTCAAGGCGCTGGCCGACGAAGGCACTATCGAGCGCAAGCAGGTGGGCGAGGCGATTCGCAAGTACGGCATCGATCCGGACAAGCCGGAGCCCATTACCCACTGAGGGTCTGAGGACAGATCACCCAGTCGAAACAATGCTTTAAAAGCGCGGCCCGTCCGCGGGCCGCGCTACCGGATCAAGGAAACGCTTTATGGCGGCGCAGGAAATCAAGGTCCCGGATATCGGCGACTTCGACGAGGTCGAGGTCATCGAAGTGCTGGTCTCCGAGGGTGACGAGGTCGAGGAGGAGCAACCGCTCATCACCCTCGAATCCGACAAGGCCACGCTCGAGGTGCCGTCCAGCGGGGCCGGCAAGATCACCGAGCTCAAGGTCAAGGAAGGCGACAAAGTCTCCGAGGGCGACGTGATCGCCATGCTCGAAGCCGCGGACGCCTCCGACGACGAGTCGGAAGATGAGGCCGACGAGGCCGATTCGGGCGACGCAGCCGAAGACGATTCGGACAGCGAGGACGACGGCGAAGAAGAAGCCGACGACTCGGAATCCGAAGACGACGACAGCGACGACGAGGATGACGACGCCTCGGGCGGCGGCGAGACCATCGAGGTCAAGGTCCCGGACATCGGCGACTTCGACGAGGTCGAGGTCATCGAGGTGCTGGTTGCCGAAGGCGACGATGTCGAGGAAGAACAGCCGCTGATCACGCTGGAATCGGACAAGGCCACGCTGGAAGTGCCGTCCTCGGGCGCCGGCAAGATCACCGAACTCAAGGTCAAGGAAGGCGACAAGGTCTCCGAAGGCGACGTGATCGCC
This sequence comes from Salinisphaera dokdonensis CL-ES53, assembly GCF_040361215.1. Lineage (NCBI taxonomy): Bacteria > Pseudomonadati > Pseudomonadota > Gammaproteobacteria > Salinisphaerales > Salinisphaeraceae > Salinisphaera > Salinisphaera dokdonensis. Next base: position 540,095 of record NZ_APND01000002.1, on the reverse strand, counting down.
ATGCTGGAAACCGCCGGCGGTGGCAAGAAGGCTTCCGGGGGCAGCAAGAAGTCGTCCGAGTCCAAGGCCGATTCGAAGCCCAAGAAAGACAGCGAATCCAAGCCGCCGAAACGCGGCAAGAGCGGCAAGGACGAACCGCAGGACGACGCGCCCACGCAGCCGGCGCCCAAGTCCGACGACAGCGGCGATTCGAGCAAGCTCAAGAGCGTCGACGAGGATCGCTTCAACAAGGCTCATGCCTCGCCGAGCGTGCGCAAGTACGCACGCCAGATCGGCGCCGATCTCGGGCGTATCGAAGGCAGTGGCCGCAAGGGGCGCATCCTCGAAGAAGACGTCCAGACCTACGTCAAGAAGACGCTGGAACAGGTCCAGGGAGGCGCAAGCGCCGGTGCAGGCAGCGCGCCTGCCGGTGGCGGCGGCGTGCCGGCCCAGCCGGATATCGACTACAGCCAGTTCGGCGAGGTCGAGACCACCGAGCTGCCCCGTATCCGCAAGCTCTCGGCCAAGGCCGTGCATCGCAACTGGCTGCTGATCCCGCACGTCACCCAGTTCGACACTGCCGACATCACCGAGATGGAAGCCTTCCGCCAGGCCAACAAGGAAAAGGCCAAGGCGGACGGTGTGAAGCTCACGCCGCTGGCGTTCATGCTCAAGGCCGCGGCGGCTGCGCTTCGCGAATTCCCGGATCTCAACAGCTCGCTCACCGCAGACTGCGAGAGCCTGGTACACAAGCAGTACGTGCATATCGCCATCGCGGTGGATACGCCCAACGGCCTGCTCATGCCGGTGCTCAAGAACGTCGATCAGAAAGGCATCTACCAGATCGCCCGTGAGCTGGACGACATCAGCGGCCGGGCCCGCGAAGGCAAGCTCAAGGGCGATGAGATGAAGGGCGCGTGCTTCTCCATATCCAGCCTGGGCGGCGTCGGCGGCACTGCGTTCACGCCGATCGTGAACAGCCCGGAAGTCGGCATCCTCGGCGTGTCCAAGCACAGCTGGCAGCCGGTCTGGAACGGCAGCGAGTTCGAGCCGCGCCTGATTCTGCCGCTGTCGCTGTCCTACGATCACCGCGTGATCGACGGCGCCAAGGCGGCAAGGATTACCGGGTTCCTCAGCGAGAAACTCTCTGATCTTCGTACGTTGCTTCTCTAGGAGGCCGCGGCCATGAGACTGCAATACGGCGTTGCCGATCGCTTGTGTAGCGTTGCTACACGGCGCTCGCGGCGCCTTGTCTTGCCGCCTCATGACTCGCGCCGGGCGATCGAGGTTTTGTCGCTTCGATCGCTCGCTTCTTGAACGCACAATCCGGCCTTTGGGCCGGTCAAGGTAGTTAAACCATGGCGCAGGAAATCAAGGTTCCGGACATTGGCGACTTCGACGAAGTCGAGGTCATCGAGGTACTGGTCGCCGCGGGCGACGATGTCGAGGAAGAACAGGCGCTGATCACGCTGGAATCGGACAAGGCCACGCTGGAAGTGCCCTCGTCCGCCGCCGGCAAGATCACCGAGTTGAAGGTAAAGGAAGGCGACAAAGTCTCCGAAGGCGACGTCATCGCCCTGCTCGAAGCCGCCGATAGCCAAGGCGACGACAATAGCGGTGAAGAAGACAAGCAGGACAAGGCCGACGAGAAGAAGGCCGACTCCGGCGACAAGAAAAAAGCATCGGATAGCGCCAAAAGCGACGAAAAGAAGTCATCGTCGTCGAAAAAGACCGAAAAAGAAGGCAAGAGCAGCGAAAAGTCGAAATCCGACTCTGGCGCCAAGAAAGACCACAGCTACGACTGCGACGTGCTGGTGCTCGGCTCCGGCCCTGGCGGCTACACGGCCGCCTTCCGCGCCGCGGACATGGGTCTGAATGTCACCCTGGTCGAACGCCACAGCGTGCTCGGCGGTGTGTGCCTCAACATCGGCTGCATTCCGTCCAAGGCCCTGCTGCATTCCGCCAAGGTCATCGAGGACGCCGCCGACATGGCCAACCACGGCGTGTCCTTCGGCAAGCCCAAGATCGAGCTGCCCAAACTCATGGAATTCAAGCAGTCGGTGATCGACAAGCTCACCGGCGGCCTCAAATCCATGGCCTCAAAGCGCAAGGTCAACGTCGTCACCGGCACGGGCACCTTCAAGGACGACCACACCCTGTCCATCGAAGGCGATAGCCATAACAATGGCGACACCAGCGAGATCAGCTTCAACAACTGCATCATCGCCGTCGGCTCCGAGCCGGTCATCCTGCCCGACTGGCCCGAGGACGAACGCATCTGGGATTCCGAAGCCGCCCTGTCGCCGGACGAAATCCCGAAATCGCTGCTCGTCATCGGCGGCGGTATCATTGGCCTGGAACTGGCCAACGTCTATGCCGCCCACGGCACCGATGTCGACATCGTCGAGATGACCGAAACGCTCATCCCCGGCGCCGACCGCGACCTGGTCAAGCCGCTCCAGAAGCGCATGAGCAGCCGCTGCGGCAATATCTGGACTGGCACCAAAGTCACCGGCATCAAGGCCAGCAAGAAGTCGCTCAAGGCCAGCTTCGAGGGCAAGGATGCCCCCAAGAGCAAGGACTACGATCGCGTGCTCGCCGCCATCGGCCGCAAGCCCAACGGCAAGAAGATCGGCGCCGAAAACGTTGGCGTGAAGGTCGACGACCGCGGCTTCGTCACCATCGACAAGCAGTGCCGCACGAGCGTCGACAACATCTTCGCTATCGGCGATGTCTCCGGCGAACCGCAGCTCGCCCACCGTGCCACCCACCAGGGCAAGGTCGCGGCCGAATGCTGTGCCGGCGAAAAAGCCGCCTTCGATGCCAAGGTCATCCCGTCCGTCGTCTATACGGATCCGGAAGTCGCCTGGACCGGCGTCACCGAAACCCAGGCCAAGGAAGACGGCATCGAATACGAAAAGGGCGCCTTCCCCTGGGCCGCCAGCGGCCGCGCGCTCGGCATGGGCAATGCCGAAGGCACTACCAAGATCCTGTTCGACAAGGACAGCGGTATCGCCATCGGTGCCGGCGCCGTCGGCCCCGGTGCCGGCGAACTCATCGCCGAACTGGGCCTGGCAATCGAGATGGGCTGCGACGCGCACGACATCGGCCTGACCGTGCATCCGCATCCGACCCTGTCGGAGACCGTGGGCATGGCTGCCGAAGCCGCGGCTGGAACGCTCACGGATCTGTATATTCCGAAGAAGAAGTAGTAGTTTTCGACAGTACGGCGAGATTCAATGCCGGGTTTATGCTGGCCTTCGGATAAGTCGAGAATAGCCGGGCGGGCATTACCGTTCGACGCTCATTACATAATAAAAACGGAGAAGAATCATGAGTAAAGAAGGTGGTTGCTATTGCGGCGCGATACGCTATCGCACGGACGCAGAGCCTGCGGTCAAAGCTCAATGTCATTGCCGGGAATGCCAGTACTTTGCCGGTGGTTCGTCGAACCTGACCCAAGGCATCCCTGAAGCCGACTTCTCCTATACCAAGGGTACGCCCAAACAGTTTACGCGCAGCGATCTGGACAACCCGGTGACCCGCGATTTCTGCGGTGAATGCGGGACCCAATTGGTATCTTGGTCGCCGGCCCTGCCCGGCATGGCCCTGATCAAGATAGGCACGCTGGACGATCCCAGTTCGTTCGGTGGCGCGCAGATCGCGATCTTCACGACCGAAAAGCAGCGTTTCCATCATATACCGGCGGATGTCGAAACCTACGACACGCTGCCGGCGTCATAGCTGGCGAGATCGCCTGTCTGGGGCGTAAGTGAGTTTGGCGCCCATATGCGGCTGACTGTTTAGCTACGTTTGCATCCTCGATGCCAACGGCGCAGAGACGAACGCGAGTCGTGCGAGCAAGCAGAAGCTGGCATCGCAAGCCTTGGCGCTGAGGTGTCTTTAACTTCGGCCTGGGTTTTCGCGTCATCCCGGGCAGCGAATTGGCCGAAAAATGCACAATGCAAGAGCTGACCCTCAGGCCTGCCCGCATCCAACGCTGTCGGAAACGGTCGGCACGGCCGCCGAGGCCGCGGCCGGTACTTTGCCGGATTTGTATATTCCGAAGAAGAAGTAGCTTAAACGCTATCCTCTACGACTAAAGGCCGGTAATTCGCCGGCCTTTTTTATGCATTTTGCATTTACTCGGTCTATTCGCTTCTCTATTGTTCTAGTTAGTAGTTATCAATGCTGCTTCGAGGGGGAGACATGGCCGAGCTTGCGAATGTTCATCCGGGCGACGTGTTGCGCGAAGAATTTATCGCGCCGATGGGCTTAACCCTTCGCAACGTCGCTAATGCGACTGGTCTTCTACAAGCCGATCTAACTTCGCTGATGGAAGGGCGGCGCCAAGTAAATCCCGATATCGCTCTTCGGCCGAGCCGGTTCTTTGGCACGTCGGTGCAGTTCTGGTTGGGATTGCAGGCGGATTACGATGCGGAGGCTGCACAGTGCAAGACCTGACACCATTCACGTGACGCCATTCACGAGATTTATTCTGGCTTTTGCTCGCAATACTAAAGCTAATAGCGCCTGACGAATAAACACGGTTAGATTATTTTTAACTCAGGAAAAAGGACTTCAAGTGGACGAAGACGCTTTTAAGCTCCCCGGATCGTCTTACGCCGAGCTGGCTAAAATCATACGAGCCTATGGCCATTCGCCCGACCAGGCATCGCCTAAAGATGTAGCCGAGCGCGCTATTATAGATCCGACGCAAGTCAGTAGAAATAATGCGTTCCTTTTGAATATTGGAATAATTCAAGGAAAGCAGAAAAAAACGCTAACCTCTCATGGCCGTAATCTAGCGAAAGCCTTGGATTTCGAGATGCCTAATGAGATCTCTTCCGCATGGCGAGAGATGATAATCGATAGTTCGTTCTTTCGGAAAATAATCTCGGCGGTTCGAATTCGTGGAGGCATGGAACCATCCGCTCTCAGGTCGCATATAGCCTATACCGCTGGCGCAACCAAGAAGTCGCCGACGATGGTAGGGGCCGGCGCCTTGATAGATATTATGAAGGCTGCAAATGTCTTAGAAGACGAAGATGGAACTCTAATAATTCAAGGGGACTTCTTAACTCGGGAAAATGCAGTGTCTATGGAGCCGGCTGAGCCGGACGTAAACTTGGGGAAGGTAGAAAATGAGGGTCTAGAAGCTCCTGTAAAAAGTTCGTTAAGTAGATCTTTAGAATGCTCCGGTACTGTCTCAGCCACTTTGAATATCCAAGTATCGATAAACTGCACTCCTGATGAAATCAGTACCCTTGGGCCTAGGCTCAGAGAGCTGATACGTGTGATCGAGAACGATACTGAAGATGACGACTCAAGCGACGCATAAATATATATGAGTCGCGAATTTTGGCGTGCTACTGCCGAAGCCGTTGTAGCGGCTGTTGACGCTGCTTATATTGCGGCCAAGCCGGTAGACCAGATCTATGTTTCAGAGTTTTGCCAATTAACTCGTGAGAATGCTTACGCGGCGCTTAAGCTAGCAGTCGACTTAGACTTACTGCGCGAAGAGAACGGCGAGTATGTAACAGCGAACTGCCTTTGCCGAGCGTTAGTGACCAGTAACCAGCAAAGAAAAGCTACGGCCCTAAGATTGGCGCTAGAGGATTACGAGCCCTTCATCTTATTTCGTGATCGATTAATCACTACTGGTGACGCACCGACAGCTGCGAGGCAATTGAAGCAACTCCTCGATCTGTCTAACCATTTCGATGAAATTAAAGAGACGTTGCTGAGTTTAGGGCAGTACTGCCGCGCGCTTATCGCTGAAGGCGGAGGAGCTTATAGAGCTGCTGAGGAAGGTGCCGCGCACGATCTACAATCCTTGGCTGGCGCCTGTTCTGATCTGCATCAGGCTGAAAGTCTAGTGTGCAGAGAAATCGGCGCAGATTTTGTGCCGAACATACCTCGGGCCGAGGTAATACAGCACCTAGCCGATGCGTTATTACGGGCGAGAGATCATGATGGGATTGGCGCAGTTACCATGGCGGGAAATGCGATAGAGTCGTACTTAGGGGCCTATGGAGAGAAACAAGCCGTAAGCTTGGTCGGAAAGCATGGCATTAATGCTAAAGCGGAGGAGTTAAGCAGAAACGCGAAGCTACCCAAAAAATTATTAAACTATTCCAAGTATTTGGGGCACTTACGGAACGCGGCCGACCATGGCGTGGACGATGACGTTCAGGCGACGTGGGATATCAGTCCGCAGGTCGCAGTGGAATACGTTTTCGTCGCGTGTTCTTTTATAAGGTCTAGCTCTCAATTTGTAGAAAACAGCAATACAATCATTTGATTCGCGAGAAGGGCGTGGTTGTGTTTGTTATGAAAAATCGAGCGGAAATCGAGGGTCATGGAGCTTGAGGGTCAGCTCTTGCAATTTGCATAAAACAGGGTGAGTTCAATTTCCGATCGTTCGCCGTACGCGTCCCTAAAGTCCGGAGCATTCGGAAGCGGAACGTCCAGAAGACACCGTTCCCCATAACGCGCGGTTGGATTGATCAAACTTTCACATCGCTGAATGATAAGTATCATATCGAGGCATCAATTCACGAACCGTTGATTTGATTGGGCGTCGGTGGCGGCTTCAAGCGCCAGTTCTACGCCAGTCGATTCAGCGGCAAGAGGAAACCGTATGCCCGATTACACCGAAGGTCTTGCTAACGCGAACCGGTTCGAACCCGGGATCATCACGGCCGGCCAGCCCACCGCCGAGCAGATCGAAGCCGCGCAGGCGCAGGGCGTGAAGACCGTGATCAACCTGCGGCCGGACGGCGAGATACAGGAGTTCGATGAGGCGGCACTCGTCAAGAAAGTCGGCATGAACTACGTGCATATCCCGGTCGCCGGCCCGGACGATATCAACGAGGCGAACGCGCGCCTCCTCGACGAGGCGTTGGTGCCCGGCGCGTTGCCGGCGCTGGTGCATTGCGGCAGCGCGAACCGTGTCGGCGCGCTGATCGCGTATCGCGCGCGTTTCATCCAGCACAAGAATGACCACGAATCCATGGGCCTCGGCATCGTCGCCGGCCTTGATCCCGATGGGGCCTTGGTCGAAGCGGTGGCCCAGAAGATCGGCTGACGTAACGCGCTACCGCTTCGGGCGTCCGCCGCCGCTCTTCCATCGGCGACGCGCCTCGTGAACGGCGATGGCCTTGAGCCGTTATTCCCGCGAACTGCGGTGCCTGGTAAGCAAGTGGTGCCGTACTTCGGGGCGATTGCCGTAATATGGCGCTCCCGTAACTTTCCTAGCAGGAGTAGCCGTCATGGCCAAAGCCAGTGCCCGTCATATTCTCGTCGACAGCGAGCAGAAGTGCGCCGAACTCAAGGACCAGATCGAGAACGGCAGCGACTTCGCCGAAGTCGCGCGTGAGCATTCCTCGTGCCCGTCCGGCCGCAAGGGCGGTGACCTCGGTACGTTTGGCCCCGGCCAGATGGTGCGTGAGTTCGACGAGGTGGTGTTCAGTGCGCCGTTGAACGAGGTGCAGGGGCCGGTTAAGACGCAGTTTGGTTATCACTTGCTGGAAGTGACCGAGCGCGGCTAGCGGTCTCGGGGTCGCTTGCTTGGTGGGCGGCCCTGATTCTTCGGCGGTGACTCGCTGAGCGGTAGTCTGAAGCGATTTCGCTTTGGGTCGGCTTGGGGTTTCGCGCTGCTGCGCGAGTGTCTTTTATTTGCTTGTCCAAATAAAAGGCACCAAAACAGAAGACACCCTGTCTTGCGCCGATGCTTCGCATCGGTGCCCTGCGCTGCTCGCCCGGCCGGGCGCAGCCGGAACTCGCTGCGCTCAGACATCCGGCTGCTTGATCCCGGCCGTGCTCCGCTGCTCGGCGCTACGCCAAAGGGGCCCCATACAGGCAGGCTAGCTTTCGCTCGCTCAAGGTCGGACATTCGCGGGTCGGATTAGCTGCAGGCGTAATCCGCTAGGAGAACAGGCGTGTATTCCGCTTTTGGCTCTGCATTCGAGTTGGCCTCGCGTGTTGAATTGCAGTGCTTGTATTAAAGCCCCTTGCGTGGCGACGGAGACGCACAGTGGCGAAGGGTGTCCGGCGCACCGCGCCAGTGCGGCCAGCTGTCTGAGGATCGCCAAAGCGATCCGACCTAGTGAGATTTCTGAAGGGCCGCATCCCTTCGCCGTAAGCATCGGAGTGCACCGGCGCAGCCGGAGCCGTGCCGGGTGTCTTTTTGTTTGCTTACTTTCTTTCGGACAAGCGAAAGCACGAAAGTCGCAGCTCAGTGCGAAACCCCAAGGTGGTCGAGGCCGATTCGGCCTGAAAACCGCACAGCAGCCTTGGTGAGTCTTGAGGTGCGCCTTTTAAGGCAACGTCTCATCTACACGAACGACCAATCGCCCATTAAGCCGAGCATCAAGCTCCGCCATCTCCGCGTCGGCATCCAACGGCCATTCCACATCCAGCGTCACGCCCTCGGCATGATAGGTCGCCTCCACGATTTCGCCTTCGTGCTCGCCAAGCTAGGCCCGCGCGGGCTGCTCGTCGGCGAAGGTGAGATTCAGCGCCAGGCGGCGACGTGGTACGTGTTGGCGCGTCGGGAGTTCGGTGAGCAGCTCGCTCACCGTCTGTCCGTACGCCCGCGCCAAGCCGCCGGTGCCGAGCTTGGTGCCGCCGAAATAGCGGATGACCACACAGGCGATACGTCCCAGGCCGCTGCCTTCGAGCACGCGATACATCGGCTGACCGGCGGTGCCGCCGGGTTCGCCGTCGTCGGAAAAGCCGATCGCCCGATCTTCGCCGGGCGCGCCGGCTATATAGGCCGAGCAGTAGTGCGAGGCGTCTGGGTAGTGCTCGCGCGCGAGGGCGATCAGCCGTTCGGCGTCGTCAACGCTGTCGATTGCCGCACACCAGCCGATGAAACGGCTTTTCTGGATTTCGATCGTCGCGGTATGCGGCGTGTCGACACTCGCGGCCGGCATGGAATAGCGCATCAAAACTCCGCGGGATGCGTTCAATCAGGGTCAGGCCGGACATTCTGCGTGAACGCCGCTGAACGCGTCGCCTATACCGGCCGCGACAGGCAGGTTGGGAACCGACTAGGCTGGGCGGAGGATCGAAGAAATACCGCCGCCTCGTGAATACCGAAGACCTTCGCAAACTCGTGACTCGCACCATGCCGTTCGGCAAGTACGAAGGCCGGCTGATCGCTGATCTGCCGGGCCATTACCTGAACTGGTTCGCCCGCGCGGGCTTTCCGAAGGGGGAGATCGGGCGTCTGCTCGCGCTCATGCAGGAGATCGACCACAACGGCTTGTCGCCGCTGCTCGATCCGCTACGCGTTGACTAGCCGTCGATTAGCTGTCGTTAGCGATAGAAGCGCTCCACGAGGAGTGCGTCGATCTCTTCATAGAACTCGGCGTAGCGCTCGCCGGCGTTCGCCATGATTTTCGCCAGCGCCGGGTTCGGCTCGCGCTCGGCCAATGTGGCGGCTAAATAGTGCTGCTGATCGGCGGCCCCGAGCAGTCGGATCAGAAGGCCGCGCTCGAATACCTTGCCGGAGTCGCCGACAACCGGCGCGAAGCGCTTCACGGTGGCTTTGCGCTGGGCCTCACGGGCGGCGTTGATGATGGGTGGGTCGACCTGGCGTTGCAGACCGAGGGCGGGGAATTCCTCGGTTAGTCTTTCCAGCCGGCCGGCGAGCTCGCCGCTGTAGTCGGTCATGGTCTCTACCACCCGCTCCACGTCGTCGGACTCGATCTTGAAGTAGAAGATCTGGTCGGTCTTCGCCAGCGAGGCTGCGGTGGAGTACAGATCGCTGTAGCCGTCGTTGAGCCGGTCCCGCTCGGACTGCGCTTCGGCATGGCGAGACGATGAAGTACCCGCGGCATCCGCACCGAGCGTCGAGCAGCCGCTCAAGGCAATCATCGCCACAGTCATCAGCACGCCGGATAGCGCTGCTAGGCGCACCCGTGTGTTTTGGGCATTGTTGTTCATGGTCATCTACTACGCGCTTTGTCGCCTTGGCGATTACAGGCGCCGCATCCTAGCCGATATCTGCGTGGGCGGCCGACTCCGGTGCCATGAGGATAAGGCGAAGACTCGAGAGCTCGCCATGAAGTATCTGATCCTCGTTCTGTTGTTGTACGCGACCATGGCCGCTGCGGTCGTGGATCCTGATGCCCCGGCGCATGTGCGTGCGTTCCATGAGCGTATGGCGCCTTATCAGGCGCAGATCCAACAGGGGCAGACGACGGCGGCCATGAGCGAGGCTTACGTAGCGATGGCCGAGGCCCTGGATCGCGAGCTCAATACGGCCTACAGGCAGCTCATGGCGCGGCTGTCGGATGAACAGCAGGCCGCGCTTCGCGCGTCGCAGCGGCAGTGGCTGAAATACCGTGACGCAGAGTTCGCATTCCTCAGCGAAACCTTCACCCGGCAAAGCCATGGCAGCTCGGTGGTGCTGACGGTGGGCGGCGCGCGAAATGCGCTGGTCTATAAGCGGGTGGAAGAACTCTGGTCGTATCTCGAGTCGTTCTAGGTCTCGGGGGCGGCAGGTGTTGCTTACCAGTTGCCGGTGTTGCCGCCCTCGGACCCACGAACAACGGGTTCGCATCCACGATGCGAGCGGGCGGCGTAGTGATTTGTCCTGGAATTACCGGAGGTTACTCCATGACCGATCATGCCCACAGCGCTGAGAACAATATCTGGCCCGAAAGCTCGGAGACGATGACCGGCGCGCAGCGAATCTATCTACAGCGTCTATGCGAGCAGGCCGGCGTTGCGTACGACGACGCCTGGACCGAGGCGCAGGCACTCGAACGCATCAAGGAACTGGAAGCCGGGGCCGGTGAACGCTAGGCGGTAGCGCTCGCACTCTTGTCGTGCAGGCCGTGGTAGTCGACGGCGTACTGCCAGACGCAGACAATGGATAGCAGGTTTTCCTGATCCGTTATCGACATGCAGGAACCGGCGTTCAAGCATCGCTTTTGCCTCGAGCCCGAGACCGCACGCGGCATGGTCGAGGTGGTCGGCGACCTGCAGGCCCCGCTGCGATCGCAGGCAAAGAGCACGGCGCTGCATCGTGTTGCGGATGCCTGCCTCGCTGATGCACTCGGCGCGTTCGGGCTCTTCGGGGCGCGCCAGCGGATCGCGCGGCGCTTCGCTGGCCGCCTGCTTGCAACGCCCGTCGAGCGGCTCGCTCGGCGGCTGCTGATCTTTGATGGGATGGTCGCCGAGCAGGGACTGCAGCGTGCCGGCGCCTATGCCCTGGGCCAGTTCACCCGGGGCGTCACGGTCCAAGGTCTGAGTGCCGTGCCACGCGAGGGGCCGCTGCTGGTCGTCGCCAACCACCCGGGGCTGGCCGATGCGGCCGCGCTGTTCGCGCAATTGCCGCGTGCCGATCTGCAGGTGTTAGCCGCGCCGCGTCGGCTGCTCGATGCGCTGCCGGCAGTTCATCGACGTCTGATTACCGTGCCCGAGGCGGGGCGTGGTCGCCTGTCGGCCGTACGCGACGCGACCCGTCATATGCGGTTGGGCGGCGCCGTGCTCACGTTTCCCGGCGGCCGTATCGAGCCGGACCCGGCAGTGCGCCCGGGCGCGGTGGGCGCGCTCGCGCGATGGTCTGGCTGTGTCGATCTGTTCGCGCGGCGCGTCCCGGATCTGACGATCGTGCCGGTGGCGGTCAGCGGCGTGCTTTCGTCCGCCGCGATGCAGAACCCGCTGACACGATTGCGCCGCGACGCGCGGGATCGGGACTGGCTGGCCGCCACCCTTCAGATGCTCGAGGCCGAGCCGCCCGATGTGGCGCCCACCGTGGTTTTCGGCGCGCCGATACGCATGGCCGATCAGATCACGAGCGGTACGGCTCGCGAGCGCGTGTTGGCGACCATGCGTGATCTCTTCGCCCCGCCAGGCGCTGATCCGAGCGAACTGCCTCGTACGCGGGTTTCGCGTTCGTGAGTTTCAGGCGGGCATGGGTAAACTCGACCCAGGCCTTCACCCGGTACGTTGTCATGACGAGATCCACCCATTTTGCCGCCGCCCGCACGAGTCGCTTTGCCCCTTGCAGGCCGGTCGGACGACTGATGATCGGTGTGTGCGCATTGCTGCTGTGCGCCGTCAGCCTGTCTCCGGCGGCCGCCTCCGAACAGGCGCAGGCCAAGGCGCCGATCTCCAGCACCATCGCCATGATTGGCGCCGGCAACATGGGTCAGGCGCTGGGTAATCTCTGGGCGGCAGCCGGCTATCATGTAATTTTTGCCACCCGTAATCCGGGCGAACTCGATGACGTGGTCGCCACAGCCGGCCACGGCGCAGAGGCGGCAACGGTGGCTAAAGCCATCGAACAAGCGGGCATCATCACGCTGGCCGTGCCCTACGGCGCCGAACCGGCCATCGCCAAGGCCCACGGCGCGGCGATGAAGGGCAAGGTGCTCGTGAACGTGGACAACGCCTTCGAGCATCGCGACGGCGAGGTCGCGACAAAGGCCGAGGCCGTGGGTGAGGCGGTCTATTCCGCGCAGCTTTTCGAGGGCACGCGCTTTATCCGTGCCTTCAATCTGAAGGGCGCGGGCAGTTTTCCCTCACCGGAGGGTGTCGAGTCCGCCGATTTCGAGGTGCCCTATACGGTCAACGACGAGTCCGCCCGCCATATTGCCGAAGCGCTCATCCACGATGCCGGCGGCACGCCGGTCTACGAGGGCGGGTTGGAGAACGCGCGCGAGTACTGAGGGCGCCCCGGACCGGTTCGTGTGACTGAGTACGACGCGGTGCGCCACGGCGTTGATCAGGCCCGGCGGGAGGCGGGATCCGGGTCGCGCGCCATGACCACACGATTGCGACCTTGGCTCTTGGCTTCGTAGAGGGCAATGTCGGCATCGCGCAACAGTTCGTTGATGCGCCGTCGGTACGGGCGAACCACGCTTGCGCCGATGCTGATGGTGACGGGAACCACGGTCGCGCACTCCAGCTCGAACCGGCTTGCAGCAACCGCCTGGCGTAGCCGTTCGGCGATGCGCAGTGCCGCGCCGGGTGTCGTGTCGGTCAGCACGATCGCGAACTCCTCGCCGCCCAGACGTGCGAATAGAGCGTTTGTGTCCAGCTCTGCGGCACAGACAGCGGTGAGCGTCTTGATGATCAAGTCGCCATCGAGATGGCCGTACTGGTCGTTGATTGGCTTGAAGTGATCGATATCGACGATCAGCAGCGCGATGTCGGCTGTCTCGGGTACATAGTCGGTCAGCTGTTGGCCGAGGATCTGCATGAACCGTCGGCGATTGCACAGGCCGGTGAGTTCGTCGGTCTCGCTCAACTGCCGCAGTCGCGCTTCCAGATGGTGGCGCTGCGAGATATTGCTGGCGAGCCAGAGCACCGCGCGTTCGCCGTCGACCAACGTGTGCATGGGTTTAATGCGCCCTTCGAACCACAGCTCGCCTGCCGGCCCCGCGTTCTCGTCGATTACGCCGACCTCACCGCCGGCCAGCGTATATTCCACGATGCGCAGGCAGTTGTCGGCCAGGGTCTGCTGGATTTCGGCAAGGCACCACTCGGCCTTCTCGCGGGGCAGAACGTCGAACAGGCTGAAGTCCACGAGGCAGCTTCCGTCGTGGTACATCTCACGGTCCTCCCCGCCGATGATGGCTGCGTAACGCCCGCTCTCCGTGATGATGAAGATCGGGTCGGGCAGCGCCTTTAGCGCCTCAAGCTTGAGGTGCTGTTCCCGCTCTGAAGTGCTAATGCAATCCCCCCGGATCGATAAGCCTCGCAGGGTCAAATGTGGCCCGGACAACGCCTGTGTGCAATCACTGCTTCGCTATACACGGTCGTGATAGGGGTTGGCCACGCCGCGCTGCGTTGAATCCCAGCTTGTGCGACGTGTCAGCTCACTGTGTACCCGGGTGTCAAAACGCCCGTACACACTAGCTTTCGGCCAGCGTGGTCGTGTGCCAGAGTTCCGGGCGGCGAAGCATCTAGGGCGACGACGGGCGCAAGGCCAGCGCCCACCCTTGTCCGGGATGGTGGGCGAATGGCCATGCGAGCCGCGCAACTCGATATGCGGATCTTGGTTTTTTCTATCGCCGAAAGATGCCTCGTGGCGACGCGGCCCTACTGCAGCGTAGGCGGCGGCGCGTCCGGGTTGTCGATCAGCGCTTCGACATCCGCCGGGCTGAATACGTACCAGGTGTTGCAGAAATGGCACTGGGTCTCGATCTGGCCCTGTTCCTCGAGCACGCTGCGCAGTTCTTCGGCGCCGAGCTGGTGCAGGGCACGGCCGAAGCGCTCGCGGGTGCAGGTACAGCTGAATTTCACCGGCGCCGGCTCGAATACTCGGGCCTGTTCCTCGTGAAACAACCGGTGCAGCACCTGCTCGGCGCCCAGGCCGGTCAGTTCGTCGCCGGTGATGGTGTCGGCGAGATGATTGATCCGGTCCCAGGCTTCGGGGTCGGCGACGTCGTCCTGCTCGGGCAGCTTCTGGATCAGCAGGCCGGCGGCGCGCTCGGTGTCGGTGGCAAGCCATAGCCGCGTGGGCAGCTGTTCGGACTGGGCGAAGTATTCCTCGAGGCAGCCGGCGATGGTCGGTTTGTCCAGCGCGACAATGCCTTGATAGCGCTGTCCTTCTTCGGGGTCGAGCGTGATCACGACATGGCCGCCTTCAGCAAGCGTTTCCAGCGTGTGTTCCTCGAGCGCAGCCAGCGCCTCGGCGTCGAAGCGGGCAACGCCGCGCAGCCGCTGGGCGCGTTCGCTCACGCCGGGGTTGGATTCGGCCATCAACAGACGCAATGCGCCCTGCCCCCGGATCTCCACGCTCAGGATGCCGTCGAACTTGATGGTCGCGGTCAGCAGCGCGCAGGCTGCCAGCAGTTCGCCGAGCAGGCGCTCGATGGCGGGCGGATAGTCGTGGCTGGCGATCGCGTCCTGATAGGTCGCTTCCAGCTGGGCGATTTCGCCGCGGACCTGGGTGTGGTCGAACAGGAAGCGCTGCAGTAGGTCTGTGGGCATGTCGGGCATTGTTTCACTCCGGGATCAGACCGAAAAATGTGTCCGGTGCGGGCAGAATTCAATGTGCTGACTGTGACGACATGGGCCGCCCTGCCCGTATTGGCCCGGCAATGATAGATTCCTCGGCCTTTGCCCGGCCGGTCGACCGACGACAAGCCGGTTTTCGACAGGTGTGATGGATGACAGCTGAGGATACCGACGCGCCCGTGACCGCCCGGCGCGTATTCGCGCTGGCGGTGCCGGCACTCGGCGTACTCGCGGCCGAGCCGTTGTATGTACTCGTGGACACGGCCGTCGTCGGCCATCTGGGTGCCGTGCCGCTGGCCGGCCTGGCTCTCGGCGGTACGGTCTTGTCCGTGCTCACCAGCCAGCTGACGTTTCTGTCCTACGGCACCACCGCGCGCACGGCGCGCCTCTACGGTGCCGGCCGGCGTACGGAAGCCGTTGCGGAAGGCGGTCAGGCGACGTGGCTGGCGATTTTCGTCGGTCTCGCGGTGCTGGTGTTCGGCCAGCTGTTTGCTCATCCGATCCTGTCCGCGCTGGCCGGGAATCCGGCGGTGGCGGACGCCGCAGCGTCGTGGCTGCGAATCGCCATCATCGGCGCGCCGGCGATCCTGATCACGCTGGCCGGCAACGGCTGGATGCGCGGCATACAGGACACGGTCCGACCGCTGTACTACATCCTCGCGGGCAACGTCCTGTCGGCGATCGCTTGCCCGTTACTGGTCTATCCGCTGGGTTTCGGCCTCGAAGGCTCGGCGATCGCCAACGTGCTCGCGCAGTACACGGCCGCCGGGCTGTTTCTGATCGCGCTGCGGTCCGAGCGTTCGATGGTGCGTCCGCGCTGGAACATCATGAAAGCGCAGATGGTACTCGGCCGGGACCTGATCCTGCGCAGCCTGTCGTTCCAGATCTGTTTTCTGTCGGCGGCTGCCGTGGCCGCCCGCGAGTCGGCGGCCGCGCTCGGCGCGCACCAGATCGTCTATCAGCTGTGGGTGTTTCTGTCGCTGATCCTGGATTCGCTGGCAATCGCGGCCCAGGCGTTGATCGGCGCCGAGCTGGGCGCCGAGCGTGTGGCTCGTGCCCGCGCTGCGGCCTGGCAGATCACCCGTTATTCGTTCGCCTTGGGCGTGTTTCTGGCGCTGGTTTTTGCTGCTCTGGCCGGCGTGCTGCCGCATGTCTTCACCAACGATGAGGCTGTGCTCGCCCAGGTGCCCCACGCTTGGTGGCTGTTCGTGGCCCAGCAGCCGGTGGCGGGCATCGTGTTCGCGCTCGACGGCGTGCTTTTGGGTGCGGCGGATACGCGTTTTCTGCGCACCACCACGCTGGCCTGCGCGCTCGGTGCCTTCCTGCCGTTGATCTGGCTGTCGTGGGCGTTCGGCTGGGGCCTGACCGGTATCTGGATCGGACTGACCATGTTTCTCGTCACCCGGATGGTCGCGGTGGTGCTGCGCACGCGCTCGACTCATTGGGCGGTGGCCGGCGCGTGAAGGGCCGAACACGCTGAATGACAACGCCGCCGGTTCCTTGCAGTGCCTAAGTCATGCCGGCCGGGCCGCTGATCGCGTGCCCTCGGCCGGCGGCACGTCGAACTGGTAACTGACCGGGATCCAGCGATAGCCGTCGGCCTGGGGGGTGACGAAACCCACGGATGGAAACGAGGTGTGGTAGCCGACGACCGGTATGCGTTCCTGGGCCGCCATGGCATAGATGCGCTCACGGGTGCGGGCGCCCTGGGCCTTGTCGCGATCGAACAGGGCGTGCCAGCCGGGCCGTGCCAGCGAGGCCACCTCGTGATGGGCGCAGTCGCCCCAGAGCAGCAGGCGTTGGCCCCGGCTCTCGATATGGAAAGCGAGATGGCCGGGGGTATGGCCATAGGCTTCGAGGGCATGAATGCCCGAGGCGACTTCGCCGCCGGGCTTGATCAGGCGCATCCGCTCGGCGAAGGGCACGACATGGGTGGCAAACAGGCGCCCGGACATATGCTCGATATCGCCCTTGGGCGCGCGCAGCCTGTCCTCGGTGGCGGCCCAGAACTCGAACTCCTTTGCGCCCATGACGTAGCGCGCGTTCGGGAATGCGGCCCGGCCGTCGTGAAGCATGCCGCCGATATGATCGATATGGCCGTGGGTGAGCACGACGACGTCGATCTGCTCGGGGCTGTAGCCGGCGGGGCCGAGCATGCGCGCCAGCCAGCCGCCGTCGGGTGGCGGCACGAAACCATCTGCGCCATTGCCGGTATCGAACAGAATCAGTTCCTTGCCGGTGTTGACCAGCGCCGGGGTGAAGCCGGGCTGGAATCGCGTCTGGGGCAGCAGATTGGCATGCATCAACTGCTGCACCGCCTCGGCCGGCTGATCTTCGCCCACCACGGGCCAGGGCCCGTCGAGCATCGCGCCGGCATCGAGGAGCGTGGTCACCTCGAAATCACCGAGTTGGAAGCGGTAATGGGTGGGCCGTGCCGGGCCGAGCGCGGGGGCCGCCGCCTGCGCCGGGCGCACGAGTTGTCGGCCGATGGTCGGCAACGCCAGAACGGCGGCGCCGGCACCGAGAATGCGGCGGCGGGTGATATCGGGGTGGGTGTTGAACATCGGCTCTCTCCATTCGTGGGCGCACAGGGCATGGCAGCTGCTATCGTCTTGATTCGCACGGTTGCCCGGCTTCTGTCGGCTGGGTCACCGATGCTGCGCATTACACAGCGCGAGCGCATGGGTTGGAGATTGGCCGATGGACGCTTCCCGCGACTTGTACAAACGTGCTGCCGAGCAGCGCAAGACGGCCGATGCCCTGTGGCATCTGGATACCGGGCGGATGCTGTTCATAGCGCCGCTGTGGCATAACCATGTTCACCAGCACGGTGCGCCGGTTTTTCTGGCCGGCATGCACGACCGTTTCGAGCTGCGCGTCGAAGGCGGCGGCTGGCAATCCTGTCGTACCGCGGTGATTCCCGCCGGCGTGGCGCATGAACTCCAGGTCCACGGCAACCCGGTCGCGGGCTTGTATCTCGAACCGTCGATCGACGGCGTTCATACGCTGTTGCCGTTGCTGCGACATCGGCGTGAAATCAACGGCGTGTTGACCAGCGCCGGCGGGGAATACGCGCTGATTCGCGAACTCTGGGAGGGCCGCACGGGCCTGGCGTCGGCCGGGCTGCTGTTGAACGACCTGCTGTGTTTTTCCAGCGCCCGTGCGCCGGCGCGCATGGATACGCGGATCACGGCCAGCGTGGCGGCCCTGGCGCGGGTCGCGGAGGCGCCGCTGCCGCTCGCCCGGCTCGCGGCAGACGCGGGTTTATCCGTTTCGCGTTTCCAGCATCTATTCAGTCGGCAGGTCGGTGTGCCGTTCCGCCGCTATCGTGCATGGGCTCGGATGCGGGTGGCGATCGAAGCGATCGTGGCCGGCGCCAACTTCACGGCGGCATCGCACGCCGCGGGTTTTTCGGACCAGTCCCATTTCAACCACGATTTCCGCCGCACTTTCGGCGCGCCGCCCTCGGTAAGTCTGGCGCGCCTGCGAGAGTGAATGCCATCGCCGGCACAGGCCTGCTCGGCGCGCGACGGCCTGGGCCGTCAGGCTGCTGTCGTCAGCTGCCGGCGAAAGCCACCAAGGCGTCGCCGGTCAGACGATAAGTCGTCCATTCCGATTGCGGCCGCGCGCCGGCGGCTTCGTAGAATTCGATCGCCGGTGTGTTCCAGTTCAGTACGCTCCACTCGAACCGGCCGCAGCCCTGCTCGACCGCCAACCGAGCGAGATATTTGAGCAGTGCCTTGCCGGCGCCGCGCCCGCGGGCATCCGGCGTGACATATAGGTCCTCGAGATACAGCCCGTTACGCGCGAGCCAGGTCGAGTAGTTGTAGAAACAGACCGCGAAGCCGACCGGCTCGCCGGCGTCCTCGCAGATGAAGGCGAAGGCGCTCGCCGCGTCGCCGAACAACGATTCCTCGACGGTCGCTTCGGTGGCGACGACCTCGTCGGCCGCTTCTTCATAAACGGCAAGTTCCTGCACGAAACGCAGGATCAACGCGGCGTCGGCGCGCTCGGCCGAGCGGATGGTCAGATCGGACATGGTCTGGATGCTCTGGGTAAGGCGCCTATTTCGCGAACAGCTGGCCGCGATCCTGGAAGGCCTTGAATTCTAGAGCATTACCGCAGGGGTCGAGCAGGAACATGGTCGCCTGTTCGCCGGGCTGGCCTTTGAAGCGCACATGCGGCTCGATCACGAAATTGGTATCCAGCCCGCGCAGGCGCTCGGCCAGCGCTTCCCATTCCGCCCATTCGAGCACGATACCGAAATGCGGCACCGGCACGTCGTGGCAGTCGACGGCGTTGGTGTGGACATCATCCTGCGAGGGCGTTTTCGGATGTTCGTGGATGACCAGCTGATGGCCATAGAAATCGAAATCCACCCATTGCTCGGCCGAGCGGCCTTCGCTCAGGCCGAAGGTCTCGCCGTAGAAACGGCGTGCCGCCGGCAGGTCGTGGACAGGGATCGCGAGATGAAAAGGAGAAAGCGCCATGAGGGGCCTCGCTTCGAATCGATACGGTCGATTGTGTTCGACCGAGACAGCCGCCCGCAATCCAACATTTGTGGCGTACTGACCTAACTGGAGACCACGCCGAACACGCTCAGCAGCGTATAGACGCCGAGCCCGGTCGCCACGAAGAGCACGATCGCGCCGAGGATATTGCCGAGCACACCGTTGCGATAACGCCCCAGCAGCGCCGAACGGTTCATCACCCGCAGCAGGAACAGCGCGACCAGCGGCAGCAGCACGCCGTTGGCGGCCTGGGCCACGACAATCGCCTGCACCGGGCTGGTGCCGAACCAGGCGAAGCCGGTGCCGATGAGGATGATCACGGCCCACACGGCTCGAAACGGCAGGCTGGCCAGATCCGGTTTGAGGCCGAGTGCGCCGGTCACGGCATAGGCCGCAGCCAGCGGCGCGGTGACCGAGCTGGTCATGCCGGCCGCGAACAGACCGATGGCAAAGAACCATTTCGCGCTCACGCCCAGCAGCGGTTCCAGCTGGGTCGCCATCTGACCGGCGTCCTCGATCGGCGTCTGGGTGGCGAAGAAAGCCGCGGCCGCGGTGATCACGATCGCGAGTGTGATCGCACCGCCCAGGATGATGGAGATGATTGTGTCGCGGCGGGACTCGGTGAGCGCAGTGTCGGTGGCGATCTGTTCGGGCCATTTGTCTTGGACCGCGGCCGAATGCAGGAAGAAGTTGTAGGTCACGACCGTGGTGCCGACCAGCGCGATCACGGTCAGTACCGAGCCGGACGGAATGCCGGGCGCGAACAAACCCGACAGCAGCGCGCCGATGTCGGGTTTTACGATGATCGCAGTGAGCAGGAAAACCACGCTCATGGTCAGCACCAGCGCGATCAGCACGCGCTCGATGAGCTGGTAGCGCCCGGTCGCCAGCAGCGCAAAGGCGCTCGCGCCGACGATCAGCGCCCAGACCCGGGTCGGCAGGCCGACGACGGTTTCCAGCCCCAGGGCGGCGCCGGTGATGTTGCCGGTCTCGAACGCGGCCGTGCCGAAACCGATGGCGACGAGCACCAGAGCGACCGCCAAGCCCTTGAACAGCGGGTGATCGAAGCTTTCGCGCAGGGCCTGGCCGAGCCCGAGCCGGCTGACGATGCCCAGCCGCGCGCTCATTTCCTGCAGCACGATGGTCGCGAAGATCGAAAACGCCAGCGCCCAGAGCAGTGCATAGCCGGTCTCGGCGCCCGCGACGCTGGCGGTGGTCACGGTGCCCGGGCCAATGAAGGCGGCGGCCACCAACAGGCCGGGGCCGAATTGCTTGAGCCGTTTCAGCATGACGTCTTCAGCATGGCATAGCGGCATGCGCCGCGTCCCGAGAGACCCTTCTCGGTGCTGCTATGGCGAATCCTTTTCCGCAGCCGGCGCGCCGAGCGGCGAAGGCCGCATGTTGCGAATGCCGGCAATACGCCACTGGTCGGCATCCCGAACCACCACAAAGCTGGACCACATGACGCGCCGCTGGCCGTCGGCGCGCACGATCACATAGCGGGCATCCGCGATCGCAGCCTCAACGCCCAGGGCGCGGACCTGTTCCACGTGCAACCGCCGCTCGCCCGGATTTTGGCTGGAACTGCGCTGCATGCCCGCGAGCGCTGCATCGCGCCCTCGCCGCCATTGGCCGGACGAAGTCAGCTGATCCATATCGGCGCGCAGCAGCGTTTCCAGCGCGGCGCGATCGCCTTCAGTCCGCGCCGCCTGATAATCGTCGACGAGCTGCACGATCGCTGCGCGGGCCGAGTCATCCAGAGTCGAGGCCTCGGATGCAACGGCGGCACCCGGCATGAGCATCAGGCCGATCAGCACGAGGCGGACCATTCGTTTTAGGGCGTTCATTGCGGTACAGCTTCCAGTTCAACGGGCCGTGCTTTGATTATGCCCGCGTCTGCGATGCCGGGCCGACCGGCTTTGCCCGGCGCGGCGTGGTGCCGTAGTTTGACGCGTTTGCGCGAAGACCATCGCCATGAACTTTCCTTTCTTCACCGGCAGCGAGCGCGAGTCGCTCGTACTTGCCGAGATCGATGCCCAGAACCGCGATATCAGCGATGCCGACCGGGCCCGCAAGTACGCCAAGATGTCGAAATCCGCCTACCGGTTCTTTCGCGGAACGGCGCATCTGTACTGGCGCGATCACTGGAACGACTGGCGCCATCATCGCTTCGGCGGTGTGTTCGACAGCCAGACCTGGCTGCAGGGCGATGCTCATGTCTACAACTTCGGCGCCTACGGCGATGATCGCCAGGGCGTGCACTACGGCATGGACGATTTCGACGACGCCTTCATCGGCGACTACCAGTACGACCTCTGGCGCCAGGCGATCAGCATGGTGCTCGACGCCGACGAGAACGCCGAGCTGTCGACCAAGAAGACCCGGCGCGCGATCCGCCATTTCCTGTCCGCCTATTTGGACACCGTGGAAGACCACGCCGACGGCCGCAGCGCCGACGATATCCACGTGAAATACATCAAGAAGCCGATCGGCCCGTTCATGCGCGAGGTGCTGGCCGAGGAAGGCGTGGCCGAGCAGCTGGCCAAGTGGACGGTGATGAAGGACGGCGAGCGCCTGTTCGATACCGAATACAAGAAGCTCGCGCCGCTCTCGGCCAGCGAACGCAGCGAACTGCTCAAGGCGCTGGCCGAGGATTACCCCGAGACGCTGCAGCCCGGCAGCATCGAGGGCCGCGATGCCTCACATTTCGCGGTCAAGGACGTCGCTCGGCGCGTGAACGCGGGCACCGGCTCGCTCGGCGTGGCGCGCTACTACGCGCTCGTACAGGGCGCCAGCGATAGCCCCGACGACGACATCATCCTCGATATCAAGTCACAGCAGCGCCCGTCCGCCTATCCATACATGAGCACGGCGGACCGCCGTAAATGGCGCAAGAGCTTCAAGCACGAAGCCGAGCGTCATGCCCATGCCTTCATCGCGCTGGCCGACCATGCCGACGAGTATCTCGGCTGGCTCACCCTGGGCGACAACCATTTCTCCGTGCGCCAGCGTTCGCCCTACAAGGAAGACTTCCCGACCGACGACATCGACGACTTCAAGGAATATCGTCGTCTGAGCCGCCAGTGGGGGCGCATCCTCGCGCGTGAACATATCCGCGGTGCCCATGCGCTGCGACCGGACGATCCCGGCTGTTTTTGTCGGGCGGTCACCGCCTTCACCGGCGATAAGCGCGAAGCGTTCAAGAGCCAGGTCGTCACGCTGGCGATGGACTATGCCGAACAGGTCGGACGAGACCATGCCGTGTTTCTGGCCCATCGCGCCGGCGACGGGGACTGAAGCCGGTGGCACGCACTTGGCTCGGCGTTACTCCAGCGCGAGCCAGATGCCGACGCCGATCATCAGCGAGCCGGCAATGCGGTTGAGCCACATCACGTTGCGCGGCTCGTTCAGGAGGCTGCGGACCAGGCGCCCGCTGCTCGCATAGAGCAGCAGACTGGAGAACTCGATCGTCAGGATAAGGCTGATCAGCACCGTCAGCTGTGGCGCGAGCGCGGTCTCGGCGTTGAGAAACGGCGGTAGCAGCGCGATGAAGAATGCCCAGCCCTTGGGATTGGCGACCGCGGTGACAAAACCCTGGGTTATCAGCGGGATCGGGCGCAGTGTCGGCGCGGCGCCGGGCGCGCCGTGCATGGCCGACGTGCCCTGCGCGCGCCACATTGTCACGCCCAGATACACGAGATAGGCCCCGCCGGCCCATTTGAGCGCCATGAACAGCGTCGGATAACGCAGCATGATCGCGGCCGCGCCGATGACGGCCGAGACCGCCACCAGCCCCACGCCGACGAGCTCGCCGATCATCATCCACAGGGTGCGGCGCACGCCGATGCTCATGCCCAGGCTCAGCGACAGCATCATGCACATGCCGGGGGTGAGCGAAACCAACAGTAGCGTCGGCACGAACAAGGCAAATCGGGATAAATCTAGCATCACGAACCCATTCAGCAGGGCGCGCAGTGTAGCGCTCGAGAACGCATTTATCAGTCGTTTGCCGGCATCTCGGGCAGCGGCGCGCTCATGGCGCGCACAAAGTCCGCACGAAATTCGTCCATGGGTACAACAGGGGCGTGCGGCCCCGGAATCAGGCCCGCGGTGAGCGGCCAGGAGCGCAGATTCGATAGCAGCTCGGGATCGTC
Source organism: Salinisphaera dokdonensis CL-ES53 (assembly GCF_040361215.1). Classification (NCBI taxonomy): domain Bacteria; kingdom Pseudomonadati; phylum Pseudomonadota; class Gammaproteobacteria; order Salinisphaerales; family Salinisphaeraceae; genus Salinisphaera; species Salinisphaera dokdonensis. The sequence goes on along the minus strand of NZ_APND01000002.1, from coordinate 516,466 downwards.
CGCAACGAAATGAATCGGCACCGCCTGCGATGCCTGTGCGCCGGTGATCAGCGGCGCCGGCTGGTGATCGCCCAGCACGATGAACAGCGTGTTATCGCCGTGGCGGGCCATGAACGACCCCACGGCGGCCAGCGAATAATCGATGGCGCCCCGGTACTGGGTACGTACGCGTTCGGCGTCGCGCCAGACCACCTCGGGCGGGTCGCCGCGGCGCGCCTGGGGGGTGAAGATCGTGCCGTCGCCCACGGCTTCCCAGGGCACCATCTCGGGTATGGGTGTCCACGGCGCATGACTGGAGATGAGCGCGGTCTCGATCATGAGCGGCGCCGGCATCGCCGCCGTCAGGCGCTCGGTGGCGCTGAGCGTGTATTGATCGGGCATGGTGACCCAGTTGAAGGCCTCGCCGCGATAGCCCAGGTCCGCGGCGGCGAGCACCTGGTCGTAGCCGAACCAGGCGGCCTCCGGCCATGCGAGCGTAATGGCGGGCATGGCCGCCACGGTGCTCCAGCCGGCGTGCTTGAACAGCCGGTTCAGACTGGCGCGATCGCTGTCGATGAGCCGGTCGTAGCGGTTCTGGTTGTCGACCCACAACCCCGACAGCAACGTGGCGTGCGCGAGCCAGCTCTGGCCGCCCACAACCGGGGAATCCAGCCAGCCGCTGCGTGCACTCAGCCCGGCCGCGCGCAGCGACGCCTCGATCCGCTGCAGGCGTTTACGGGTGCTGTCCTGATAGCGCGGATCGTCGAGCGCGCTGCGCCCATAGGATTCGACGAAGACGACCATCACCCGCACGCCCGCGAGCCGTGAGAGCAGCGCGTCGGCCGGGATGCCGGCAAGCGCATCCCGGGGCAGCGCGCGCTCGAAGGCACGCCGATCGGCCAGCGCGGTTTCGATGCCGGCGACCCGCGCGCTGATGTAGCCGCTTGCCGAACTCCTGAACCCCGGCGCCAGATCGCGTGCGCCCGGCAGTGCCGCTATCACCAGGCACAGTGCGCCGAGACCGGCGATTGACAGCGTGAACCGCGTACGGGCGTGACCCAGCCGTGCAATACCGCCCAGACCCCAGAGCATGGCGCACAGCCATGCCAGTGCCGCGATGAGCACGCCGGCCAGCAGACTGGCGGCTGGCCAAACGCCGAGTGTTCCCGACAGCATGCGCCAGCCGTCGGCCACAAGACCGAGGTCGCGCACCGGATCGAACACGCGAGCGAAGGCCGTGCGCACACCCACATCCGCCGCGCAGAGCACGCCAACCAGCAGCGCCCAGACCGCCACCACGCCGCGGATCGTCTCGAACACCGCGCGGGGCCGCGCCAGGCCGAGCGCCACGACCGCCCATAACGCTTCAATGGGCAGTTTGATCGCCGGCGCGGCCGTGTCAGGTGCCAGCAGCGCCGGTAGCGCGAACACGCCTGCCAGCAGCCCCAGGCCGAGCATCACCCGGACGACCGGCCAGGCGCTTTTCAACCGCTTGCGCTGCGTGTCGCTCATGCTCGCGACCATGCCCGGCACAAGCGCCGCGCCGCGACGCGGCATCCTTTTTTGGAGGCACCACCGTAGAATTGGGCATCGCCGCCACGCCGGAAGCTGTTCGAATCGCCACATCGTCTTTCATATCGCCGGTCATGGCCGTGCGCTTCAGCCTGCTGGCCGGGTTGATCGGGCTGCTTGCCTGGCAGGTCGATCTCGGCGCAGCGCTGGGCGCGTTGCAGGGCGTCGATGGGACCGTCGTGGCGATAGCGCTGCTGGGCGTGCAGTTGCACGTTCTGCTTTCGGCCGTGCGATGGCGCGTGACCGCGGCGTGTCTGGGCCAGCGGCTGGGTTGGCGAGCCGCGATCGGTGAATACTATGTCGCCAGCTGGTTGAACCAGGTACTGCCGGGCGGGGTGTCCGGCGACGTGCTTCGGGTGGTGCGCAATCGCCAGTCCGAGCGCGTAGCCGATCAATGGCAGACGCCGGCCCATGCGGTGTTGCTCGAGCGCCTGGCCGGCCAGGTGGCGTTTGCGCTGGTAGCCGTTGTCGGCCTGCTGTGCTGGCTGGCTACGGCGACGACTGTGATGCCTGCTGCGGGCCTGCGTCTGGTGGTGACCGTTGTGCTGGCCTTGCTGGTTTTTCTGGGCTTGGCAGGCGTCACCATGCGCTTCGCGCGTTTGGGCGCATCCCGGTTTGCCCGTTTTCTGGTCGATTTCGGTCCGGCCTTGCGCGTGGCCTGGTTCAGTCACGGGCTGTGGTTTGTTCAAGGCGTGCTGTCGTTGTCGATCGTGGCCTGTTACTTGGCGGTTTTCGCTCTGGCTTCGTATGCCGTGGGTGCGCCGTTGCACCCGATAACGGCCGTGATGGTTCTGCCGCTGGCATTGTTGACCATGCTGGTGCCGGTGTCCTTCGCCGGCTGGGGCGTGCGCGAAGCCGCAGCGGCTGCGCTCTGGCCGCTGGCCGGCTATAGCGGCGCTGACGGTGTCGCTGCCAGCGTGGTTTACGGGCTGGTAACGCTCGCGGGGGCGTTGCCCGGTGCCGTGATTCTGGTGTGGCGGCCGTGGCGGCATCAGCCGTCGACCGTGTCCGACAGCCGGGCGTAGATATCGCCCGGTGCGCGCGTATCCGACAGGTTCGCGAGTTCCGTGCGCATGGCGTCGGCGTCGATCCAGTCGGCGTGATAGAAGCGGTGGCTTTCCCCGACCACGCGATTGAAGCGGTAGCGGCCGAGCGTTTCCAGGCGCGCGATACAGGCACGCGCGATATCCGGCGTCGCCGGGTTGTATTCGAAGGCGACGAGCGCAATCGGCTGGCTGAGGCCGTCGAGAATCTCGGCTTCCAGGCCTTCGACGTCGATCTTGCAGAAGTGAGGCACGCCGAACTCGGCGATCAGTGCATCGAGCGTGCTGACTTCGACCTCGACCCGATCCTGCCAGCGGACCTGGCGAAACCCCGGCCGGTGCGTCACCTGATCGATCCAGCGCGATGAAAGTGTCGATACCGTCGGATGACGGCTCGAGACATGCAGGGTCGCCCGCCCGGGCGCGCTGCCGAGCGCGACAGCGCGGGTCGTGATCGACTCACAGGCCACCCGGCGCGCGAGAAAATCGCTGAACACCGGCTGCGGCTCAACCCCGACGACCTGGGCGCCCGCGGCAGCCAGCGCGCGGCTGCGATGGCCGACATGCGCGCCGATATCGAACGCCCGATCCCCCGGCGCGATCAACGCCCGGTAGAAACGCCGCAGCGCGATGGTGCGCCAGGGCTGGGCGTAGTAGATGATCAGCGATCGCCACAGTCCGAGTGCGGCCCTCGGCGTCATGCGCGATAGCCTTGGGCGGACTGCCGCGCCAGCGCGACCACGTCCACGGCAAACGACCAAGTCAGCGCAATCAGGGCGATCACCCCCATCGCCTGCGCGGCCGGTGCGGATACGAACGGGCTGATCATCAGGCACAGCAACACGCCCTGCGCGGCGCACACGACCTTGCGGCGCATGGAAGGCGCCAGCGCGCCCTGGATGCGTGATACGCCGAGCTGTGCGCCTGCGAACGCATAGCGCATCAAGCCGATCAGCACGATCCAGGCGCCGGCCTTACCGCTGGCGGCGACCAGCATGGACAGGAACAGGATCAGCAGCGCATCGATTTCCATATCGAAGATCGCGCCCAGGCGCGAGGCCATGCGACCGCGCCGGGCGACAAAGCCGTCGGCGCCGTCCAGGGTCAGGGCGACGCCCGCGATGGCGGTCGCCAGCCAGGAGAGCGCGACCGAATGCTCGGCAAACAGAAACTCCACGACCAGCGCGCCGGTGAGCATGGTGAGTGCGGCGCGGATCGTGGTGACAACGTTAGCGAGTCCGAAGCGCGCATAGGGGTGCCAGGGCATCGCGAGCACGACGAGGCTGGCGATGGGCAGGAAGCCGATCGCGACAAGGACCGGAAAATGCCAGCCCAGGTCGAATACCCGGCCCAGTTCGAGGCTTGTGAGCACTAGCGCGGCAAACACCGCGCCCATTGCGCCCATCGCACTGCGCCGCAGACGGCGCAGCGTACCGCTGTCCGCGGGGATGATCGCAGGCTCCGCGGCGTTGGACAGCGCGTCGAGCAGGAATCTCATGGCGCCGCTGTCCGTGTTTCGTGCGGGCATACAGCCGTCTGCAAACGGTGATTCGTGAGAGCGTGCATATCAGGGCGTCAGGTGCTGGGCGTCAGGTCCGGGCGTTAAACGACACGATAACGCGTCGTTCGTCATGTCTACGTGCTGCATGGGCCTGTAGAGGCTCGCGGGGCGTCTGCCGAAGCAGCCAGACAAGCGTAGCGGGTATGCGCCATAGTTAGGTGGTCCGCGGCATTCGAGGAGCGCAGCAATGAATACGCAGAACGGCGCCGGCTATCATCCCGTCGCGCGCGCATTTCACTGGATTGTGGCTGTGCTGGTGTTCGCAGCCTGGCCGCTGGGCGCGGTCATATCGTTCATCGCCAAGGACGCACAGACCGCGTTCTATTTCTGGCACGAATCGCTCGGATTTCTGGTGCTCTGGCTCATGCTTGCCCGACTGTGCGTACGGTTTCTGACCCAGACGCCGCCCAAGCCAGAAATGCCGGCCTGGCTGGCCGGCGTCGCGCACATCAATCAGTGGGCGCTCTATCTCGCCCTGATCGCACAGCCGGTTATCGGCTTTCTCACCACCAACGCGCACGGTTTTCCGCTCGACTGGTTCGGCCTGTTCACGGTGTGGAGCCCGATCGGCAAGTCGCCGGCCATCGCCGACACGCTGTCTGCCGTGCACTACTGGCTGGGCCTGGCGATTCTGCTGTTGATCGCGCTGCATATCGCCGGCGCGCTTTACCACCGCGTGATTCGCCGCGACGACACGCTTTCGCGGATGACGTGAGCCGCATGTCGCGGGTGGGCCGCGACGACAGCTGCCGGCTTCGTACGCTTAAGCCCTAGAGCGTTCGACCAGCGCCTTCGGACCGAGCCTTGATGCGGCGGCGAGACAGCCCATCCGTTCCTGCTCGCCGGTCATTTCGCTGCGGATCATCCCCGGGTCGAGGGCGTGGACCGCAACCTCGGGCGTTTCGACGCCGGCGACTGAGCGCCCTCAGCGCCCGGCGGGCGTCAAAGGAGTCGTTGCAGAAACCAGCTGTCTCGTCAGACTTCCGGATTGTCGCCGGCGGGTCGGGCTGGGACCGTGAGGTATCGATTCCGACCCTGCGCACGAGGTCCCATGAGCAAGGACATCGTCGTCTGCTGCGACGGCACGAACAGCCAGTTCGGTGGACTCAACACCAACGTGGTGCATCTATACGAGGCACTGGCGAGCGATCGGACGGACCAGGTTTCCTTTTACGAGCCGGGGGTCGGCACCTTCGGCGCCGATTTCTTCGGCGTGAACGTCGGCGAGACCATGGGCAAGCTGCTCGGCGCCGGCTTCGGCTACGGCATCCAGCAGAATCTGGTGCGTGCCTACCGCTTTCTGATCGATACCTATGTGGCCGGCGACCGACTGTTCATCTTCGGCTTCAGCCGCGGCGCTTTCACCGCCCGCACCCTGGCTGCGCTGGTGGATACCGTCGGCGTGCTCGAGACCGATGCGCGCGACCGGGCCAAGGCCGCGGTCAAGGCCTATCTCGATGACGGCGAGGCCGAAGCGCGCGATGCGGCGCCCACCGCGCGTGCCTGTGCGCCGTATTTCGTCGGCGTCTGGGAAACCGTCGGCGCGCTCGGCCTGCTGATGCGCCTGCGGCGCTTCCACGACAACCGCTTGAGCCCCGGCGTGACCCATGCCGTACAGGCGCTGGCGATCGACGAGCGGCGCGGCCCGTTCAAGCCGACCCTCTGGGACGAGCAGTCGCTCGAACCCGGCCAGCATGTGCGCCAGGTCTGGTTTGCCGGCGTGCACAGCGACGTCGGCGGCGGCTATGCCGAACGCGGCCTCGCCGATCTGTCCCTGCGCTGGATGCTGGAGCGCGCACAGGCCGCCGGCCTGGCGCTCAAGCTCGATGCCCGCGAGCATATTGACGGCGACCCGGCCGGGCGGCTGCACGAGTCCTATCGCGGCGCCTGGCGCACGCTCGGCAAGCATGTTCGCCAGCCGGGCGCCGACGCGTCGTTCCATGCCTCGGTCGCCGAGCGGCTGGCGCAGGTGCCGGCCTACGATCCCGACAATCTGCCGGCCGCCGTTCGCGAGGCGTCGTCCGGCCCGCGCTGATCGGGTGGCGCAAGCCATGGACTGGGCGATCAAAGCGCCCGCGCTGCGCACTCGCGGTGCTACAACGCTGCCGGGCCGGTCGCGCCCGGAAGATTCGAGAGCGCGCCGGCCGGCTCATTGCCAGACCGCGATCAGATCGCGCGTTTGTCCATCCGGCCGGCGATATAGTCGGCTTGGCGCAGCGCCAGCGACACGATCGTCAACGTCGGGTTCTCGGCGGCACTGGTGGTGAACTGGCTGCCGTCGGAGATGAACAGGTTGGCGATCTCGTGGCTCTGGCCATGGCCGTTGCAGACGCCGTCCTCGGCGCGTTCGCTCATGCGGCAGGTGCCGAGATTGTGGGTCGAGGGGTATGGCGGCGTGCGATAGACACGCGTGGCGCCGACCGATTCGTACAACGCAGTGCCCTGTTTGTAGGCGTGTTCGCGCATGGCCGCGTCGTTGGCGTGGTCGGCATACCAGACATCCGCGACCGGCAGGCCGTGCTGGTCCTTGAGGTCGTGGTTGAGGCTCACGCGGTTGCGCTCCTGCGGCAGGTCTTCGCCGACGATCCACATGCCGGCCATATGCCGGTAGTGGTCCATCGCGTTCGCGAAATCGGCGCCCCAGGCGCCCGGGTTCAAAAACGCCGCGGTGAAGGCCAGGCCCAGCGAGATCGTCTCGAACTCGTAGCCGCCGGCAAAGCCGCGGCTGGTGTCGTGGCCGGATTCGTCGCTGATGATGCCGGCCATGGTCGTGCCCTTGTACATCTCGACCGGTTCCTCGAACACGCCATAGACCGAGGCCGTGGTGTGGCGCATGTAGTTGCGCCCGACCTGGCCGGAGCCGTTGGCCAGCCCGTCTGGAAACTGCTCGCTGGCCGAATTGAGCAGCAGCCGTGGTGTTTCGATCGAGTTGCCGGCGATCGCCACGGCGCGTGCTTTCTGGCGGCGGGTATTGCCGTCACGGTCGAAATAGACCACCGCGCTGGCCTGGCCTTTTTCATCGTGCTCGATACGGGCCACGTGGGCGCCGGTACGCATTTCGGCATGACCGGTGGCGAGTGCGGCCGGGATCTCGGTGAACAGCGTCGACCATTTCGCCGAGAACTTGCAGCCCTGGAAACAGAAACCGCGCTGCATGCAGTGATGGCGGCCGTCCTTGTTGATGCTGTTGATCGCCATATGCCCGGTCGAGCATTCGGTATAGCCGAGTTTCTTGGCGCCGGCGTGCATGACCTTGAAGTTATTGTTGCCGGGCAACCCCGGCAGGCCGTTAGTGCGGGTGACGTTGAGTTTCTTCTCGGCCTGGTCGTAGTAGGGAGCCAGCTCGGCGAGCGTGATCGGCCAGTCGAGCAGGTTGGCGCCGTCGATATCGCCATAGGTCGAGCGCGCCTTGAACTCGTGTTTCTGCAGGCGAAGGCTGGCGCCCGCCCAGTGCACCGTGCTGCCGCCGACGGTCTTGCAGATCCAGGCCGGCAGCTGCGGGAAATCGGTGGCCACACGCCATTCGCCCGATGCGGTGCGCGGGTCGTTCCAGGCCAGCTGGGTGAACGACGGCCATTCGTCGGCAATGAAATCATCCGGTGTATGCAGGTCGCCCGCCTCCAGCAGCACCACGTCGATGCCTTTCTGGGCGAGCCCGTTGGCGAGGGTGCCGCCGCCAGCACCGGAGCCCACGATCACCACCACGCTGTCGTCGTCGGCGGCGAATGTCTTCTGGTTGTCGTACTGTCCCATGGTTTCGCCCTCCTTCAAGACGCGCTGGCGCCGGGGATCGGGCCGCTCGCGCTGGCCGGCAAATCCGGCAGCCAGTGCAGATCATTGAAGCCGCGATAGAGATAGCCCGGGTCACCCTTCGGCCCCGGGTAACCGAAGTGGGCATAGGCCATGTCGTTGCTGTAGAGCGAGACCACGGCCGTGCTGCGCACCTTGGCGAAGAACGGTGTGCCTTCGAGCGCGGCCACGCGATCCAGGCGTTCGTCGGCGTCCAGATCCAGCCAGCGGCCGTCGGCCTCGGCGTCCAGCTGTTTCACGCTGTCGGCCAGCAGCGCGTGCGTGTCTTCGCTTTCTGCGGCGGCATCCAGATCCTTGACCACCAGCGCATAGACGGCGTCGTCCAGCGTTTCGTGTGGATACAGATGGCGGCTGAACTGCAGCAGCGTGCGGCTCTGGTGTTCGTCGAGATGGCGCAGTTCGAGCGCCCAGCTACGGGAGGGGGTGATCAGGGCAATGGCGCCGCTGGAAGCAGCGAGCGTGCCCATCAGCACAGCACCGCTTCCCTTCAGGAAGCCGCGCCGTGACAGGACGGTCTCGGACATGATGCTCTCCTCGGCCCGGCAGGTCGCAGTGCGCCTGCCGTGTATTTATCGGTTCTCCTTCGAGCCTAGCCTTCGCCTGTCCGTGCGGTGGTATTAAGGCGTTACTACATTGCCCTCGGTGCGACGAAGGGATAGGTTCAAGATACATGGAGAGATCGCGCCGCGCGGCTGCGGCAGCAGGAGCAGGCTTGGCATGTGCAATATCTATGCGTCCGCGAACCCGAAACGCTACGAGAGCACGACACGATCGGTGCGTCTGCAGGGATTCGTGACCAGCGTCCGGCTGGAGAACGAATTCTGGGAAATACTGGAAGGCCTGGCGGCGGCCGAAGGACGATCGGTGTCCAATTTCATCAGCACGCTGCACGGCGAGGTGGTCGAGCGACAGGGGGCCGTCGCCAACCTGACGTCCATGCTGCGTGTGGCCTGCGCGATCCACCTGCATGGCCGTGTCGCGGAGAGCGATGACGACGCGTCCGCGGATACGCGCCCGCTGCGGCTGTCGACGGGGACCTAGCGGGGCCGCTCCTTAGGACGACGCGTCGGCGCGGCTGCCATGGCGGCAGAGGAAGCCACAATCGACCGCCTTGCCGCCGGCCACCGCTTTGCGTGGCAACGGGTGCGATCGATGCGCTCCCGTTGCCGGTTCCCATCCGCTGATCAGCCGCCCGGCTCGTAGCCCAAGTTCGGGCCGATCCACTTTTCGGCGGTGGCGATGTCCCAGCCCTTGCGCTCGGCGTAATCCCGAACCTGATCCTTGGCCACGCGCCCGACCACGAAGTAGCGCGATTCGGGATGGCTGAAATACCAGCCGGATACCGCCGCGCCGGGCCACATGGCGCGGGACTCGGTCAGCTCGATGCCGGTGTTGGCCTCCACGTCGAGCATCTCCCAGAGCGTGTCCTTTTCGGTGTGTTCCGGGCAGGCCGGGTAGCCCGGCGCCGGGCGAATGCCTTCGTACTTCTCGCCGATGAGTTCCTCGTTTTCCAGCGATTCGTCCGGCACGTGGCCCCATAGATCGGTACGCACGAACTTGTGCAGCCATTCCGCGAAGGACTCGGCCAGCCGGTCGGCCAGTGCTTCGACAAGAATCGCGTTGTAGTCGTCGTGCTCCGCCTTGAAGCGCTCGACGATCGCTTTCGAGCCGAGCCCGGCGGTGACCGCGAATCCGCCGACCCAGTCGTGCCTGCCCGAGTCCTCGGGGGCGATGAAGTCGGCCAGCGAGCGATTGGGCACGCCCTTGCGGTGCTCGGTCTGCTGGCGAAGATTGCACATGACGTGCAGCGTCTCGCTCCGATCGTCGCTCAAAACGTGGATATCGTCGCCGACGCGCTGAGCCGGAAACAGGCCGGCCACCGCCTGCGCCGTGAGCCATTTCTCGTCGACGATCTGCTTGAGCATGGCCTGGGCGTCGTCGAAGAGCTTGCGCGCTTCCGGGCCCTTGTTCGGATCGTTGAGGATATTCGGGTAGCGGCCCTTCATCTCCCAGGACATGAAGAACGGCGTCCAGTCGATGGTGTCGACCAGTTTCTCGATCGGGAAATCCTTGAACACGTACATGCCGGCCTCGTTAGGCTCGCCGTAGCCCGGCGGTGCCTGGCGCTCGGCGAAATCGGTGGTTGCCGGAAGTTTCGGCCGCGGCGGTTCGTAGTTCTCCCAGTCCAGGGCGACGCCGTTGGAGCGCGCGTCGGCCAGGGTCAGGAACTTGTCCTTCTTCTTGTTGGCGTGGCGCTCGCGCAGCTTGTCGTAGTCTTCCTTGAGCTCGGCGACCAGTTTCTCGCGTGCATCCTTGCTGACCATGCGTGAGGCCACCGGCACCGAGCGGCTGGCGTCCTTCACCCACATGACCGCGCCGTCGTAGGCCGGGTCGATCTTGACCGCGGTGTGCGCACGCGACGTGGTCGCGCCGCCGATCAGCAGTGGCGTGGTCATCTTGCGGCGCTGCATCTCGGCGGCGACGTTGACCATCTCGTCCAGAGAGGGCGTGATCAGGCCGGACAGGCCGATCACTTGGGCGCCGTGCTTTTCGGCGGCGTCGAGGATGTCGGCCATCGGCACCATCACGCCGAGATCGATCACCTCGAAGTTGTTGCACTGGAGCACCACGCCGACGATGTTCTTGCCGATGTCGTGCACGTCGCCCTTCACGGTCGCCATGATAATGGTGCCGTTGTTGGAGCCCTTGTCTTCGTCGGCCTTCTCTTCCTCGATATAGGGCATGAGATAGGCCACGGCCTTCTTCATCACGCGCGCGGACTTCACCACCTGTGGCAGGAACATCTTGCCGTCGCCGAACAGGTCGCCGACCACGTTCATGCCGTCCATCAGCGGGCCTTCGATAACCTCCAGCGGCTTGTCGGCCTTCTGGCGGGCTTCTTCCGTATCCTCGGTGACATAGCTGTCGATGCCCTTGACCAGGGCGTGCTCGAGGCGCTTGTTGACCTCGAAATCGCGCCAGGCCAGATCTTCCTTCGAATCCTTCTTCTTGCCTTTGCCCCGGTACTCTTCAGCGAGATCGAGCAGCCGCTCGGTGGCGTCCTCGCGCTTGTTGAGGATTACGTCCTCGCAGGCTTCGCGCAGCTTGTCGGGGATGTTGTCGTAGACCTCGAGCTGGCCGGCGTTGACGATCGCCATGTCCAGGCCGGCCGGGATCGCGTGGTAGAGAAACACCGAGTGCATCGCCTGACGGACGGTCTCGTTGCCACGAAACGAGAACGACACGTTCGACAGCCCGCCGGACACGTGACAGCCCGGGCAGGACTCGCGGACACGCTTGGTCGCGTTGATGAAATCGACCGCGTAGTTGTTGTGTTCCTCGATGCCCGTGGCGATCGCGAAGATATTCAGATCGAAGATGATGTCTTCGGGCGGGAAGTCGATCTCTTCGGTGAGCAGCTTGTAGGCGCGCTCGGCGATCTCGACCTTGCGGTCTTCCGTATCGGCCTGGCCCTGTTCATCGAAGGCCATCACGACCACGGCGGCGCCGTAGTCGAGACAGGCCTGGGCCTGTTCGAAGAACTTCTCTTCGCCTTCCTTGAGCGAGATGGAGTTCACCATCCCCTTGCCCTGGATACACTGCAGCCCGGCCTCGATGACCTCCCATTTCGAGGAGTCGACCATTACCGGCACCTTGGCGATGTCCGGCTCGCCGGCGATCAGGTTCAGGAACTTGCGCATGGCCTCGACCGAGTCGAGCATGCCCTCGTCCATGTTGATATCGATGACCTGGGCGCCGTTTTCGACCTGATCCCGGGCAACGTTCAACGCGGTGTCGTAGTCCTCTTCCTTGATCAGGCGCATGAAGCGCTTGCTGCCGGTGACGTTGGTGCGCTCGCCGATGTTGATGAAGCTGGTTGCTGAGGTCATAAAGCAGTTATCCGCAGATTTCGCAGATGAAAACGAAAAGAATCAGGATGTTGCGTCCGGGCGCGTGATGCGTCGGTATTGCAGGCTGGTCTGGCCGAAATTGATCAGCAGGGCTTTGTCGATACCGCAGGCTTTCAGGCAGGCCAAGACCCGCGCATGGTCCCTGTCGGTCAGCGTATCGAGTGCTGCCAGTTCGACGAGCACATTATCGAAACAGAGAAAATCCGCGTCATAGGCCGCGGCCAGCGCTTCGCCCTTGTATTCGATGGTCAGCGGCAGTTCACGGTGAAACGCTATCCCGCGCGCTTCGAACTCGAGGGTGAGCGCCTCGTGATACACGGGCTCGGCAAAGCCCTGGCCGAGTACACGGTGTACTTCCATGGCGGCGCCGAGCACGGCATAGGTTTCGTCATCCCGATACGTGGCCATCAATTCAGTACGCGCTGAAGCGGTTGGATATGAGGCGCGTTCATGCCGAGGCCGTGAACGGCTCGAGGCCGGACAGGCGCATCGCGCGCTTGATGTCGGGACGTTGGCGCGGCGTCTTGCCGGCGACGGCCTGGGCGATGGCGCCGATATGTTCCGGTGTCGAGCCGCAGCAGCCGCCGGCCATGTTGAGCAGGCCCGCTTCGGCCCACTCACCGATGTGCTCGGCCATTTCGTCCGGCTGCAGATCGTACTCGCCGAACTCGTTGGGCAGACCCGCGTTCGGGTAGGCGTGCGTGTAGCAGGGCGTGATGCGCGACATCTCGGCCACGTACTGGCGCAGCGCATCCGGGCCCAGTGCGCAGTTCAAGCCCATGGTCAGCGGGCGGGCGTGGGCGACCGAATTGTAGAACGCCTCGGTGGTCTGCCCCGAAAGCGTGCGGCCCGAGGCGTCGGTGATCGTGCCCGAGATCATCAGCGGCACGTCGACGTTTCGCTCGCGCAGCAGCTTGCGATAGGCGTAGATCGCGGCCTTGGCGTTCAACGTATCGAAGATCGTCTCCATCAGGATGATGTCGACGCCGCCGTCGAGCAGTGCTTCGGCGGCTTCACCGTAGGCTTGCGCCAGCTCGTTGAAATCGGTGTTGCGCTTGCCGGGGTCGTTGACGTCCGGCGAGATCGAGGCGGTGCGGTTGGTCGGCCCGATCACACCGGCCACCCAGCGCGGCTTGCCCGGCGTGGCATATTCCTCGGCGACCTCGCGCGCGAGCTTTGCGGCCTCGACGTTCATTTCCCAGGCCAGATCGGCCATGTGGTAGTCGGCCTGGGCGATCGTGGTCGACGAAAAGGTGTTGGTGGTGATGATGTCCGAGCCGGCCTCGGCATAGGCGGCACTGATCTCGCGGATGAGATCCGGGTTGGAGAGCGTGAGCAGGTCGTTGTTGCCCTTGAGATCGCTCTCCCAGTCCGCGAAACGCTGGCCGCGATACTCGGCCTCGTCCGGGTCGTGGTTCTGGATCATGGTTCCCATGGCGCCGTCCAGCACGAGAATGCGCTCGGCCAGCGCGTCTGTAAGATCGCTCATCGTCCCAATCCTGCTAAAGCCTGCTGAATATTGGCGGTGATTATATCCGCTTATCCGGATACACAGAAAAGCGGCGGGCCTTGATGCATGCGATTCCGGCGTCCAGACGGTGCCGATCGAGTGCTTCTGGCGCGGCCTGAAGCCCGGCACGAGCGGCTTGACGCCGTATGCAAAGGCTCTCTACGCTTGCGATGCTACAGGTGTCCGCCGGCCGATGGTCGACGGATTAAACGGGAAGCCGGTGCGTCGATGCGTGAAGTGTCGATCATTCCGGCGCTGCCCCCGCAACGGTAGGCGAGTCGACGGCGTCGTATCAGGCCACTGGGTTATCGGTTGCACACCGACCCCGGGAAGGCACGACGCTCGGGCCTGATGGCCAACTCGCGAGCCCGGAGACCGGCCTGTACGACTTGGGGGTCTGGCATCGCGGTGGGCGATGGGCTGGCATGGAGACAATTGCGCGCCGAGCGGTATTTCGGCGCTCGAGTTTTCTATCCGGTTCGTCACGTCTGCGCCTTGTCCGACAGATATCTGTCCGACGCGCGGGTGAGCGCGCTCGTTGTACGAGGGGAACCGATGAACCACCGTTGTCTGCCTGTTGTGGCACTGCTGGGCTGTGCCGTGCTGCTGCCCGTGAATATCGCCGCTGCTGCTGCGCCTGCCGAAGATGCCGCCGACGGGCTCGACGATATCGTCGTCACGGCCACGCGCACGCCGCAGCGTGAAAGCGCCACGCTGGCGCCGACCACCGTCATCACGCGAGAGGATATCGAGCGGTTGCAGCCGCGCACTACCTACGATCTGTTGCGCCGCTCGCCGGGCGTGTCCGTGGCCAATCAGGGCGGCCAAGGCAAGCTCACGTCCATCTTCATGCGCGGCACGGAATCGGATCACGTGCTGGTGCTGGTCGACGGCATCGAGTACCGGCGGGCGACCTCCGGCCAGCCTGCGATCGAGGACCTGCCGGTCGACCAGATCGAGCGTATCGAGATCGTGCGCGGGCCGCGTTCCTCGCTGTACGGCTCGGAGGCGATCGGCGGCGTGATCCAGATCTTTACCCGCAGCGGCGAAGGCATACGCGGCACCCAGCCGAGCTTCTCGATCGGTGGCGGGAGCGACGACACCTTCGAAACCCGCGCCGGCCTGGCCGGCAATGACGGCAAGACGCACTACAACATCAGCGTGTCGCGTTTTCAGACCCACGGTTTCGACGCCTGCGACGGCGAATCCGTGACTGCGGGCGGCGGCTGCTTTGCTGACGAGCCCGACGACGACGGCTACGAGCGGGTCTCGGGCGCGCTCAACTTCGGCCATCGTTTCGACAGCGGCGTCGATTTCGGTCTGAACCTGCTGCGCGTGGAAAGCGAGAACGAATACGACGGTTCGATCTTCGTCGGCAACGAGTCGGATGCGATCCGCCAGGTGCTCGGCACCACGCTGGACTGGCAGGCGACAGAACTGTGGCGTACCAAACTCACGGCGGGCGCCAACTGGGACGAGAGCGAAAACTACTTCAACGGTGTTTTCGTGAGCCGTTTCGATACGCGCCGCAACAGCCTGTCCTGGCAGAACGATTTCGATCTCGGGAATATCGGGCTGTTCACGCTGGGCGCGGACCACGACGAGGACAACCTCGACAGCAGTACTGACTACGACGGCACCACCCGCGACAATACCGGCGTGTTTGCCCAGTATCTCGGCGATGCCGGGCGCCATCACGTCCAGCTCGCCGGTCGCTACGACGACAACGAGCAGTTCGGCAGCCAGACCACCGGTTCGGCGACCTACGGTTTCGATCTCACCGAGCGCTATCGGCTGATGACGTCCTATGGCACGGCGTTCAAGGCGCCGACCTTCGACGAGCTGTATTTTCCCGGCTTTTCGAATCCCGATCTCGATCCTGAAACCTCCGACTCGATCGAAGTGGGGCTGGACGCCACCCAGGACTGGGGCGATTGGTCGCTGCATGCCTACCAGACCGATATCGACAACCTGATCACCAACGCGGATACCGACGGCGATGGTTTCGTGGATACGCCGGTGAACGTGTCCGAGTCGCGCATCCGCGGCGTCGAGGCCAGCCTGGGCACGGCCATCGCCGAATGGCAGATCAATGCGCAGGCGACCTGGCTCGATGCCGAGAACCGGAACGATGGAGCCAACCGGGGCAACGAGCTGATTCGCCGGCCCGAGCATTCCGTACAGCTGGATGTCGATCGCGAATTCGCACGCGTATCGGTCGGCGCCAGCCTGTTCGTGGCCGATTCCAGCTACGAGGACCTGGCCAACGAGAACGAACTCGACGCCTACCAGCTGGTGGATCTGCGGACCGGCTACCGATTCGCCAAGAACTGGCAGGTCGAAGCCCAGTTGAATAATATTTTCGACGAGACCTATCAGACATCTCGCTTCTTCGAGCAGCCGGGACGCCGCCTGTTCGTGACCTTGCGTTATGCTGCCTGGTAGCAACGCGCGTGCCGCCAGCCGGCGTGGCGCGCCGATCTTGAACACTTTGAAGCGCTTGAAGCCGCAACCGACCAGAAAGGCCAACCGATGACGCATCCTCTGTCGACAAAAAATCAGCTGCTTGTCGCCGGCGCGCTCGCGCTGTTCATGGCCGTGACCCGCAGCCCACAGGTGCCCGGCGGCGATCTGCTGCACGGCGGCTCCTGGGCGGTGTTCTTTGCTGCCGGCGTGTATCTGAATGCCGCGCTGGCCTTGCCGGCGCTGCTGGTGCTGGCCTTCGTGCTCGATGCGGTGGCCGTGGGCTGGTCCGGCGTCAGCGCCTATTGCTTCACCCCGGCTTACGCCATGCTGCTGCCTGCCTATGCCTCGCTCTGGGGCGCGGGCCGCTGGTATGCCAGCCAGCATCGCTTCGCCTGGTCCACCGTCGCGCCGCTGGTGGCCAGCGTGCTGGTAGGTGCGCTGCTCTGCGAAGCCTTCTCGAGCGGTGGTTTCTACTGGCTGTCCGGCCAGTTCGCTAACCCGAGTCTTGCCGAGTTCGCGGCGCGCGAGGTCACTTACTTCCCGGCCTATCTCGCCACGATGGCCTTCTGGGTCGCCGCGACGGGCGTCGCGCATGTCGCGCTCGTGACCCTGAGTGGTCGCGATACGATCGCCGGCGATCCGGTGTCCTGATTGAGTACAGGCGACACGAAAAAGGCGCGGGTCTATACCCGTACCGGTGACGAGGGCACCAGCCAGCTGCTCAGCGTCGGGCGGGTGCCCAAGGATCATCTACGGCTGACGGTTTACGGCGATACCGACGAACTGAATAGCCTCGTCGGCATGGCCATCGCACAAGGGCTGAGCGCGCCGCTGCCGGCCCAGCTCGATATCGTCCAGCACCGTCTATTCGTGCTCGGCTCGCAGATCGCGGTGCCCAATCCCGAGGCAGTCGGTTTCGAGATCCCGAGCATCGCCACGGCCGATACCGACGAGATCGAGGGCTGGATCGATGCCGCGGATGTGGAACTGCCGGCATTGAAGAACTTCATCCTGCCCGGCGGCAGTCAGGCGGCCAGCGTGCTGCATATGGCGCGCACGGTCTGCCGGCGCTGCGAGCGTGACCTGCAGAGCTTGCACCACGTCGATCCCGTGTCCGCGCCGGCGCGCAGTTTCGTTAATCGTCTGAGTGACTATTTCTTCACCGCTGCGCGCTATGAAAATCTCAAACGCGGCGTTGCCGACGTGGCCTGGAGTGCGCGCACGTGAGGACGGTCGCGACGCGGCTCGAGGGCTATTCAAGCCGGAAGTCACGATAGAGCCCTAAAAATGCATTCAACATGCATGAATAGCGCGCCGATAGCTTTTTGCATGTGGGTGTTGTCGGCGATGCAGTTTCGTCAAAACAGCGCCTTGTCGCCGAAAACATCACGAATTCAGGCCTTACAAGCCTGACGCGCTGCAACATCACGGAAACATTAAGGTGGGGTTGCAGCAAAGCACGTAGGCTCGTCGCTCGTTTTTTCAATCCCGGCGCATACGTGCAGCAAGCCAGATCCACAAAGCCGTTCAGGCAGGCCGACAGCGGTCGTGACTATGCCGTGCGTCGTTATCGCGGCTTCTTCCAGCGCCTGGTCGCCCGTCGCGAGCAGCGGCTGGCCGCCCGCCTGCTGGAGCACCCACATCCGACATGCAATGGCCATATCGCGGACATTCCCTGTGGATACGGGCGGTTCTACCCGCTGCTCAAGGGCATGAACCTGCGGGTCAGCGCCATGGACCAGTCCCAGGCCATGGTCGACATCTATAGTGGGAACGCGGATTTCTGCGACGGCGATCACGCCGAGCAGGCCGATGTGCTCAAGCCGTTGCCGGCGACCGCTGACGGGGCCAGCCGCGCGCTGTGCGTGCGCCTGTTCCAGCATCTGCATCATCCCGAGCTGCGCATCAAGGCATTGCGCACGCTGGCGGCCAATCAGCGCCAGATCGTGATGACCTATTACGACGACGGCTCGCTGCATTACTGGAGCAAGCGTCTGCTGATGCGCCTCAAGGGCAAGAAAGTGCGCGTGAAGATGATTCCGCGCCGCGATTTCGAATCCGAGGTCGCCGAGGCGGGCCTGCGCATCGTCAAGCGCATCAAGCTCTTCCCCGGCATCCATGCCCAGACCTGGGTGCTGCTGGCGCCGGCCTAGCCGCGCCTGGCAGCCCGCCTAGCCCGCCGGCTCAGGCCCTGGCGGGCGTCGCCGTGATCGGCGAAACCGGCGTATCGCGGATCGGCCAGTGCAGGGCCGCCGCGACCAGCGCCAGCACGATGGACGCGACCCATGTCTGATCGTAGGAGCCGGTGAGGGTGTAGGACCAGCCCGCCGCCCAGGCGCCGAAGAAGCTGCCGAACTGGTGGCTCATGAACACCACGCCGAACAGCAGCGACAGATGCCGCATGCCGAAGATCTGCCCGACCAAGCCGCTGGTCAGCGGTACGGTGCCCAGCCACAGAAAGCCGATCGCGGCGCTGAAGATCAGCGCGCTGGCCGAAGACAGCGGCATCAGGACGAATAGCGAAATCACCCCGGCCCGGCCCAGATAGAGCCAAGTGAGAACATGTTTCTTGCGATAGCGATCGGCACAGAAACCGAAATAATACGACCCGAAGATATTGAACAGCCCGATCAGGGCCAGCGAATTCGCGCCGATCGAGGCATCCAGCCCGCCGTCACCCAGATAGGCCGGCAGGTGGGTCGATAGGAAGGTGATATGAAAGCCGCAGACGAAGAATCCGGCATTCAGGAGCAGGAATCCCGAATGGCCCGAGGCACGCCTTAGCGCCTGCCACGACCCGGTATCCACGCCGTCGGCGAGTTCGTCGCGCGGCGCCCGGCCGGTCACCCCGCGTGCGAGCGCGATGATGATGAGCATGAGGCCGGCCAGCACGAGCAGGGTTTCGCGCCAGCCGGCCACGCCGATGATTTCCTGGGTGAACGGCACAACCAGAAACTGGCCGACCGAACCGCCGGCGGTAACGATGCCGAACGCCCGCCCGCGCTGCTTTTCACTGACCACCCGGCCGATGGCACCGAGAACGACCACGAAGGTCGTGCCGGCCAGCGCCAGGCCGACGAGCACACCCAGGCTCGCATTGATGCCCAGCGCGCTGCCGACCGTTGCCGCCAGCGCCAGGCCGCCCGCATAGAGCAGCGCACCGGCGACAATCACGCGCCCCGCGCCGTGGCGGTCGGCGGCCGCGCCGACGGACGGCTGGACGAGGCCGAACAGCAGGCTCTGGATCGCGATTGCCAGGCCGAAGCTCTCCCGGTCGATGGCGATATCACCGGACATCGGCAGCAGGAACAAACCGAATGCCTGACGCGCGCCCATCGACAGCGTGACGATGGCGGCGCCGCAGGCCACCATCACCCACGGCGATACGCGGGCCGGGTTTTCGATGGCACTCATGGTGCGGGGATCTCCAATCGTTCGAGCAGGCGGAACAGCGTGTCGTGTTCACCGTCGAGGCGTGCGTCGGCGGTGCGTTGGGCCTGTTTCCAGAGGGGGGCAGCCTGTCTGAGCGTCGCGTGCCCCGTGTCGGTCAGCCGTGCTTCGCGCGTGCGCCGGTCCGCCCCGCGGCGGATCTCGATCCAGCCGGCGCTTTCGAGCGGGCGCAGGGTACGTGCGAGCGTGCTGCGTTCATGGCCGCTGGATTCGGCCAGCGCACGCACGCCGATCGGGCCCAGATGCTCAATGTGTCGGAGCAGCGAGAACTGCGCCACGTTCAATCCGGCAGGCGCGAGCGCCGTATCGTAGAGCGCCGTCAACGCGCGGGCGCCGCGACGTACCCGCGCACAGATGCATGGATTGCTGCCGACGGATTTGGGTGTATATGCACGCATTTGGGTGATCCTATACGCGAACGTAGCCGCCTGCACGTTTTCGTCGAGTGTCGTCGTTTGAGGCCACGGGTCTGCGTGGCAAAGGATGCAACGCTTTGCTCGCCCGACGTAAGACGGATTGCGCTGCCCTGTCGATCGTGCAAAAGTCGCTCGAAACGCTATTTCATAAAACGAAAGCCAGCCATTGGAGGAGAACCCATGCTGCAATCGATTGCCCGACGTTCGTTGGCATTGCTCGCCGCGACCCCGTTTGTTGCGCTGTGTCTGTTCATGACCGCCACGAGCGCTCAGGCCCAGGACATGCCCCGCACCATGATCTGGACGTCCTACGATCTCGGCGCCTCTGGCCATGCCGAGGCCTCGGCCATCGCCGATGCGTTTGGTCGCGAATACGGCATGCGTGTGCGGATCCAGCCCTCGGGTTCGGCGATCGGCCGCCTGCAGCCGATCCTCAACGAGCGCGCGGATATCGGCTTTCTCGGCAACGAAGCCTTCTTCGCCACGGAAGGCCTGTTCGATTTCGCCACCCCGCGCTTTGGGCCGCAGGATCTGCGCGTGCTCATGGGCAAGGTCAATTCCTTCGGCATGGCCGTCGCGGCCGATACGGGCATCGAGTCGGTGGCCGATGTCGAAGGCAAGCGCGTGGCCTACCCGGCCGCCAATCCGTCGAGCAGCCTGAAGTGCGACGCAATGCTCGCCTTCGCCGGGCTGAGTCGTGATGACGTCGAAGTGGTCACGTTCCCGACCTATGCGGCCACCATGGCCTCGCTGTCGGAGAACAAGGCCGACGTCACCTGCACCGTGACCGCCACCGGCCAGATGTATGAACTCGCCGAATCGCCACGCGGGATCAAGTGGCTCGATCTTGATGCCAGCGACGAAGCTGGCTGGGCGCGCCTGAACGACGTCGCGCCGCTGTTCAAACCGGTATCGGAAGCCCAGGGTGCCGGCCTGTCGGAAGACAATCCGGCCCAGCTCATGGCGTATCGCTATCCGGTGCTCACCGTGCGCTCGGATATGGATGACGACACCGCCTATGCCGTTACCAAGGCGCTGGACGAGACCTACGGCATGTACAAGAACGCGACGGCTACCGCGCCGCGTTATGCGATCAAGCAGGCGGCCGTTCCGCCGATCGATGCGCCGTTCCATCCGGGTGCCGTGCGTTATCTCAAGGAGATCGGCGTCTGGAACGACGACTCCGAGCAGTGGAACGAAGCGCGGCTCGAGCGTCTGAACGCGCTGCGTGCGGCATGGGACGAAATCGTCGACCAAGGTGAGGAGCTCGACGACGACGCGTTTGCCGACCTGTGGAGCGAGCGCCGCGAAGAGGCACTGGCCGAACTCGAAGCACAATAGCCAGCGCCGAACGCCACCTGCAAAGCGCTCGTCCGGCTGTCGCCGGGCGGGCGCTTTCGTCCTTGAGGAGGAGAATAGTCATGACCGCAAGACTCGAGAACAAGATCGCCATCATCACTGGCGCGACCAGCGGCATCGGCGAAGCCACGGCGCGCCGCTTTGCCGAGGAAGGCGCCACGCTTATGCTCGCCGCTCGCAGCGTGGACAAGGGTGAAGCGCTGGCCGCCGAGCTCGGCGACAAGGTCGCCTTCACGCGTACCGATGTGAGCAACGAAAGCGAGATGGCCGCCCTGATCGATGCCACGGTCGAACGCTTCGGCCGGCTCGATTGCCTGTTCAACAATGCCGGCGCTGGCGAGCGCAGTACCGCCGAGACCATCGACGAAGCCAGCTTCGATCATTTCATGCGGCTGCTCGCCGGCAGCGTCGCATTCGGCATCAAGCACGCCGCACGGGTGATGAAAGCCCAGGGCAGCGGCAGCATCATCAACAACGCCAGCATCGCCGCGCACCGGCTCAACCAGGGCGGCTATCTGTATTCCGGCGCCAAGGCCGCGGCGGCCCATTTCACCCGGATCGCCAGCGTCGAACTCGGCGAACACGGCATTCGTGTGAACGCCATTTCGCCCGGCGCGATCGCCACGCCGATCTTCTGGGGCGGCTCGGCTCGTGCGCAGACTCTTTCCGACGAGGAAAACGCGGCCAAGCTCGATAAGCTCACCGGCAATCTGGCCGGCGCCACGCCGCTGCCGCGTTCCGGCTATGCGGTGGATATCGCCAACGCCGCGGTCTTTCTCGCCAGCGACGAGGCAGCGTTCGTGAATGGCCACGATCTCGTCGTCGACGGCGGCCGGATCCAGATGTTCAACGAGAAAGGCTAGATAGCGAGGGCGCGGCGCCGCCGGGCCTGCTAATCTCGGCCACGGGGGTTCGTCGAAGCGTAGCGCGCGATCCAGCGCGCCGCGTGAGGGAGGGCATGCACGTGGTCTGTTCGCGATTCTGGCGTGGCGTTTCTGTGTTTTTGCTGGCTGTCTGCCTGACGCCGGCCGGCGCTCAGCCGGCCGGGTTTGGCGAGTCTACGCCGGCCACTGGCCAAGAGAAGGTCGCACGCGACATGGTGCGCGCGCTCAAGGCCTATGCGGTTTACAAGTCCGGCGATTTCGAAGCAGCCCGCGCCCGCTACCGTACGCTCGCCGAGCAGGGCAGCGTGCCGGGCATGACCAATCTCGCCAGCATGTATGCCGCGGGCGAAGGCGGGCGCCGCAGCCAGGAACAGGCGCTGTACTGGTATACAAAGGCTGCTCGTAGGGGCGATGCGAACGCCATGTACCAGGTGGCCAGGGCCTACCGCACAGGGCGCGGCGCACCCACCGACGCGGCACTTGCCGATCGCTGGTATCGCGCCGCCGCGGAACACGACAACCCGCGGGCGCAGTGGGTGATCGGCCGTCGCCTGTACCGTCGTGGCGACCATCTCGCCGGGCTGGACTGGATTCGTACCGCGGCCTGGAACGGCAATGACCCGCGGGCCCAGCAGTTTCTTTCCGAGCGCGGAGAGGGCCGGCAAGTGGAAACGACGCTGGATTCCACCCGGCGCGCCGCCGTACTCGAGGCCCTCGCGGCTATCGACGCGGCCGCCCAGGCGCAGGACGCCGCCGGTATTGCGCAGCAGATCTCGGCCGATGCCGAGATCCGTGTCCGTCGGCCCAATGGCGCCGGCTGGACGCAGCTCACGCGTGCCGAGTTCGAAACCCTATGGCGCGACACCTTCGAGCGTGCCGACGATTACGCCTTTCGCCGTGCCGAGCCCGATCTTCTCGCAGCCGACGAGGGCGTGCTGGCGTTTTCCGAGATCGAAGAGCGTCTCGCCTCGGGCGCCGATGTGCGCACGCTGGATCTACACGAGAGCGCCACCTTGCGGGTGGTGGAGGGCGTGGCGGTTATCGAGCGGTTGCGTCTGGATATTCGCGACTGAGCGCCAGCGCGTGGATGGCAGCGCGGGCGCTCAGTTTGAGCGCACCTGATCGCGGCCACCGTCCTTGCCGGCATACAGCGCAAGGTCCGCACGCAGGATGAGGTCGGCGATGTCTTTATCCTCTTCCGTCAGCGTGGTTACGCCGAACGTCGCTGTCAGCCGGAAATTGTGGGCCCCGGCCTGAATATTTGCCGCAGCAAGACTCAGGCGTAGCCGCTCGGCGAATGCCACGGCGTCGTCGACCGTGGTCTCGGGCAGAATCAGCACGAACTCCTCGCCGCCGATGCGCCCGAGTATGTCCGCATCTCGCATCGCGACTCGGCAGATATCGGCCAGCGCGACCAGGGCGGCATCGCCTGCGCCGTGCCCATAGGTATCGTTGACGTACTTGAAACGGTCGATATCGAGCACGCATATGGACAGCGGCCGGCCATAGCGGATCGCGCGTCGGCGCTCCTGGGCGAACAGGGCTTCATAGTCGCGACGATTACTGGCGCCAGTGAGCGGATCGGTGCGCGCCTGACGTCGCAACTCCAACTCCAACTCGCGACGGCGCTCGATCTCCTGCTCGGCCTGTTCGAGCGCGGCGAACTCACTGCGGCGGACCACGTCGAAGCGATACGCTGCCATGCCACCGGCCATGCCAGGCATGAACAGCATCAAGGCCAGCACTGCCATACGCAACGCACTGGTTTCGCTTATATTCAGCGCCACACAGATCATGGTGCCCACAGCGCCGTAGAGCGCCGCGCCGACCGCGAGCATGGTGCGGTTGGGCACAAGGACAAACACGCCCATGATCAAGACGATCGTCAGCGCGGCGAGCCAGCGGATTTCATCGTCTGCACTGATGAAGTAGACAGCAAAGACCTGCGTGAAGCCCAGGATCGTCACGGCAGTGATGAGACGGCCGTCGGTCGCCAACGCCGGTTTTTGCTTGATCCACATCGCGCAGCCGCCCAGCAGGCCCACAAACGCCACGCGGCAGCCGAGCATCAAAAAGTATTGCGCGCCTGCGCCGTAGTAGTGCAGGTCGCTCAGGCTGAAGGCCAGCCACAGCGCACCCCAGACGCCGATTACATGGCGCAGATGACGCGCAATACGGTGCTGCACGCTCTTGCGATAGCGCTCTTCGGTGTTCGGGTCGGCAAATTCGCCGAGCAGGCGCGCTATGGCGTAGCGGGCGCCTGCCGCATGCGCATCGGATGTTGGCACAGTGGTTCTTCTCGTTCGCCGGCGTCGGCTGGCCCGGATGTGACGGTCGCGCCGGCCGGGCCGGTGTGGTTTTTTTCTTTTCGCTCTTAGAGCTATCGGCCGGCGACGACGAGTTTTCAGTCGCCTGTCGCGCTTGCGCCTAGCCGCGGCCGTGGCGTTGCGCGTGCAGGTGGCGGATCTGCACAGCCAAGGAATCGACCGGCCCCTCGACGCGCACGGCGGGGGCAATTTCATGCACCGGACGCGGCGTGACTGGCGGTAGTTCTACCCCGAATTCGGTCAGCCAGTCGACCAACTGGGCCGAAGAGCTGGCGTAGACGATACGCCCGAGCCCCACCCAGCCGTGTGCAGCGGCACACATCGGGCAATGCTCGCCGGACGTGTAGACGGTAGCAGCTTCACGCTCTTTGGCCGTCATATGGGCCGCGGCCCAGCGCGCCAGCGCGAATTCCGGGTGCTGGGTAGCATCGCCACCGGCTATGCGGTTGCGATCTTCAGTCCGTACCTGGCCCTGTCCGTCCACAAGGACGGAGCCAAAAGGCTCGTCGCCCGCTGCCAAGGCTTCGGCCGCCAGCGCCACGCAGCGTCTCAAGTGCGACATCTCAGCTTCGCCGATCATTTTATGCGCCCTATCCGTCTGACTTTACGAAGTTTCCCGTGAAACATTCAGTCGCTATCGTTTTTGACACCGTCGATATAACGCGCGTAGTCGGTGATCAGCGAATCAAGCAAATCTGCCGCGGCCACCTCCCGCGAGAGTGCAGCCGCCTGCCCGGCCCATAGCGACATGAAAGCCTCGTCGCCGGCTTGTCCGGCAGCCGCGCGAATATCCTTCGTCCAGGCGTTCTGCACCGGGTAATCGGGCAGCGCCGGCTCCAGTGACGCCATGGCCGCGATGAACCGATTCGCGAGCCCGCGAGCGGGTTTGCCGGAAAACGCTCGAGTCACCATCGTTGCGCGTTCGCCGCTGGCGAGCAGCGCTTTTTTATGGGCCGTCTTGGCGCCGCTTTCGTGACAGGTCAGGAAGGCACTGCCCATCTGAACGCCCTGCGCGCCGAGCGCGGTGGCGGCTGCCAGACCGCGACCGTCCATGATGCCGCCGGAGGCGATTACCGGCACATCGACGGCATCGCAGATCTGGGGAACGAGTGCCATGGTGCCGACCAAGGCCTGTTCGAAGCTGCCAAGGAAAGTGCCGCGATGCCCGCCCGCCTCGGCGCCCTGGGCCACAATCAGGTCTACGCCGTCCAGCGCGAGCGCGCGCGCCTCGGCGACGGTGGTTGCGGTGCCGATCACGGTAGTGCCGCCAGCGTGCAGGCGTTCGATACGGCCCGATTCGAGCTGGCCAAAGGTGAAACTGAATACGGAAACGCCGGCGCTTGCCACGGCTTCGAACTGGTCTTCGAAAGACTGTGCGTATTGCGTGGGCGGCGTCGGTCGTTCTATCGCGAGCTCGCGACGAAAATCGTCCAGGCGGGCGTTGGCCTGCTCGACACGATCGTCATCGACAGCGAATGCGTTCGGTATGAACAGGTTCACCGCGAAGGGACGATCCGTGAGTTCGCGGGTGCGGGTAATCGCAGCCTCGAGCGCCTCGGGGGGCATGTAGCCGGCGCCGATCGAACCGAGTCCGCCGGCGTTCGATACAGCGGCCACCAGTTCCGGCGTGGTGGTCCCGCCGGCCATCGGCGCCTGAATCACGGGATAGGTGATATTCAGTCGGCGGGTCAGATCGTTCTGCAGCCCCATGTGGCGATACTCCTTGCTCGTCGTTCGCGAGATCGAGATCTTTATTGTGCATGGCTCGGCCGCCATGGACAGAACAGTCGATCGGTGGTCAACGCCAGAGTGAGACCAGAGCCCCCTCAGCGCCCGCAACGGGATCCTGCTCTGGCACAGTCAGCGTGGCGATTCGATCACGGGCTGCGCCGAGGTCGACTTGGCCCGGCCGGCACAGATCCCAGTCTTGCTGATCGGGTGGGTAGGCGGCGACCAGTTCGAAATTCACGCTCGCCTGGATACGGCAGTGGCCAGTCCCGGCAGGCAGGATGACGACGTCACCCGGCGCGATGTCTACCGTTTCCCCTTGTTCGCCACCGAGCATCAGCATGGCCGTGCCGCTTGCAACGCCAAGGACCTCGTGCGCGTTCGAATGGTAGTGGTGGTAGTCGAATACGCCGCCACGCCACTGTGGCGGCCAGCCGTGCGATGCGAATAGCTGTTCCAGCCGGTTCGCCAGCCCGTCTTGATCGGCGGCGTTCGCACGATAGATGAGCACGGGATGGCGACTGTTGGGGATGCTGTTGTCGTCGGCGAACCGGCGAGCATACGGCTTGGGCGTGTCGCTACCAAAAATCGCTTGCTGAATCATGGGTGTGGCCTGCGATGAGCGGGCGCTGCTGGTAATGTGCTCGGTCAGAATGACAGATCGCATCCCTTTTCTCTGCATACGGCCCATGCCGCTCGGCGTGGCGCGTTTGCCCGGCCGGATAACGCTATGAGCACCGCCCCTTTTCGCTACCGGTTCCGCGTGCGCTATAACGAATGCGACGCCCAGCAGGTCGTGTTCAATGCCCGCTACGCGGACTATGTCGATCTCGCGATGACCGAGTTCATGCGTGCGCTGGGGCGGGATTATCAACAGCTTCTGGCGCGCGGGCTCGACAATCAGGTCGTCAAGCTGACGCTCGAGTGGCAGGCACCCGCTCATTTCGACGAGGTGCTGGATGTCCAGGTACAGGTTATCCGCGTCGGACGGACATCGTTTGCGATCGAATACGACATCGTGCGCGCCGAGGACGGCACACCGCTGTGTCGTGCCGAAGCGACCTATGTGCTCATGACGACCGAGCCCTTCGCCAAGACGCCGATTCCCGACGATCTGAAACAGCGCTTCGAGCAGGGCGCCCCGGGGCAGATCATCGACCACAGCGGCAGTGCCTAGGAGAGCGTCGACCATGACCGCGATCCGCAGATTCCGTGGCGACGACTGGGCCGAGCTCTGGGCCTTGATCGAGCCGGTCTTTCGTGCCGGCGAGACCTACAGCTACCCGACCGATATCTCCGAAGAGCAGGCGCGAGCCGTCTGGATCGAGCAACCGGTCGCGACCTTCGTGGCTGTCGATGCGGGGACCGGTGAGCTGCTGGGTACCTACTTCCTAAAACCGAACCAGCCCGGACTTGGCAATCATGTCTGCAACTGCGGCTACATCGTCGCGACGAAAGCGCGCGGCCGGGGCGTGGCATCGGCGTTGTGTGAACACTCGCAGAGCGAGGCCATTGCCCACGGCTTTCGTGCCATGCAGTACAACCTGGTGGTCGAAACGAATACCGGCGCCGTGCGATTGTGGCAGCGACTCGGTTTCGAGATCGTGGGGCAGTTGCCCGGCGCGTTCCGCCACCCTGTCGAAGGCGAAGTCGATGCCTTCGTGATGTACAAGAGGCTCACGGGCTAGTGGATTGTGCCCGCTTTCTGCGGGGTTTACATCGTGCTCACAACGCGCGCAACCGTTAAGATGAATTTTCGGGGCAAGGGTTCCGCCCGTTCGTTGGCCCGCAACGAAGGACTGTAGATGACCTTTCGTGAGGCGAACACGATTGTGCGTCGCGGCGCGCGGGAACTCGTGGGCTGGCTGCGGCATATCCACAGTGCCGAATACCTCACGACCAAGGCAGAGGACTTTCGCCTGTTCACCCGCGGCGCGTTGGTGATCACGGCGCTTTTCGTTTTGCTGACCATCTCCTGGGATTACGCGATCGATCCCGACAACGCCGGCCGCGCTGTCTGGCTTCGCCTGGTCCAGTGCGGGGCGATCGTGGTCTGGACCCTTGCGAGTTGGCGCAACATTCATTCGTTCACGGCGCGGATCGGCGCAATGCTCATGCCGCTGGTGGCATCTGCGGCATTTATCCAGATCCTTTCGATCCTGGAGAACGGGCCGGTCTACG
The DNA here is from genome assembly GCF_040361215.1 of Salinisphaera dokdonensis CL-ES53. Lineage (NCBI taxonomy): Bacteria > Pseudomonadati > Pseudomonadota > Gammaproteobacteria > Salinisphaerales > Salinisphaeraceae > Salinisphaera > Salinisphaera dokdonensis. Next base: position 488,269 of record NZ_APND01000002.1, on the reverse strand, counting down.
GCGTCGGCGGTTTTCTCTATTTCTTCATATTCGGGCCGTTTCTCGTGGTCGGGCAATCGATCACGTTTGCGGTTCTGGTCCTCACCCTGATCTGTGTCTTTCCCATGCTGGTCGAGCCGCTCGGCCTGTCTGCGGGGCTCGATTGGCGTGTGTACAACGCCTATGTCTGGATGGGATTCCTGCCTATCGTCTGTATCCAGTTGCTGTGCGAATTCCTGTATTCACGGGTGTTCATCTATCGCAGCCAGGTCGAGGCGCTTGCCGTGACCGATGCCCTGACCGGCCTCGCCAACCGGCGCTATTTCCTGATCGAAGGCAAGCGGACCCTCGAAGGCCACAGGCGCAGCCGCCGCAAGGTGAGTCTGATGTTTGTCGATATCGATCATTTCAAGCGCATAAACGATACCTATGGCCATGCCACGGGCGATGCCGCGCTATGCCACCTGGTCGAGACGCTGACGCCTTATATACGCCAGAGCGATCTGATGGCGCGTTTCGGCGGCGAGGAGTTCGTGGTGCTTTTACCGGAAACGGACTTCGACGAGGCGTTAGAGGTCGCCGAGCGGATGCGAGTCGCGTTGCGGGAGCGGCCTTTCACGATCCCGGACGTAGCCGACCGGACGCTCACCATGACGATCAGTGCTGGGGTGGCCACGTTCGAGCCGAATTTTGATGCCGACAGCGACGCGGATATTGACGTGCTGGTCCATGCAGCGGATCGCGCGCTCTACGACGCCAAGAACAACGGTCGCGACCAGGTCGCTGGCGCGCCGCTGAACAATGATGCGAGCCCGCCGGCGCAACCGCCACCCCACGCCTGAGCGGTGCAACGACTCCGACGCGACCGCTTCGGCCTAGATGCTGTACATCGGTGCGTCGTGGGTCGACTCCAGCGGATAGACGCCGTCGGTCATCCAGCAGTCTTCACAGTTGCCACTTGGCTGACGGCTCAGGAAAAACACATAGGCGCTCTGGCGGCCGTCGATCTGCTCCAGTTCGGCCACCACCCGCGCCTGATCGCCGTCGCGCTGCTGTAGCTTCACGCGAGCGCGCACCTGGCTGAACATGTCGGCATAGCCCTGTTCGAGCACGGCCGCGAAATCGCTGGCACTGCCGATGGTCTGGCGATTGGCCGGCGAAGCAAAACGAAAGGCACGACGTGCGCCGTTGTCGCGATTTTCGGCGCGCAGAGCGGCAAGCTGGGCGCGGACCACGTCGGTGGGTGACAGAGCCGGCGACGGTTCGAGCGCCTCGGCAAGCGCGGCGCCGGGCAGGCTGCACAGCAGCAGTACGACAAAGGCAAAGATCATCGAACGCTTCGACATGGCAGGCCCTCCCCTGACGATGGCGCGCGGCCGACTTGGGACCTGCGCCCTGCCATCGTTGCGCGGATCGGCCGGTTTGGCCAGCCCGGACGCGCGCACTCCGGCGCGGGCCGGTGCGCGTCAGTCGCCCGGCGGGCGTTCGGGAACCGGCACGCCGGCGCGGATCGCAGCCGAAAACGCTGGGCTGGCGTGTCCGTCCACGTCCGAGGCGATAGCGCGTTCGTTGATATAACCGCGGCGCTGGAGTTCGGCGAACGGCTGGCGCGTGTCCAGCGCGCCGAGATCGTAGATGTAGTCCGGCAGATAGCCCGACAGCAGCAGTCGATAGTCCCACGGCAGGCCGGGGACGATGCGCTTGACCATGTCGTAGACGATCGTCGTGCAGTTCGATAGCAGGGTGTTGTAGAAGCGTGGCTCCCGCTCCAATTGCTGGGCCTCGTCGACATAGGCTCTGAACAGCGAACGAAGTTCTTCGCGCGGCATGGCGACCGGGTAGATATAGACCTGTTCGTCGCGCACGTTGCTGCGGGTGCGCACGATATCGCGCTCGTCGGCGGCCACGAGCACCAGCTCGGACTGGCGGAAAAAACCGCCGAGCGCAGAGAACTCCTGACCGTGGGTACGCCGTACCTCGACCGAAAACACGAGTTGGCGGCCGTCATCGAAGCCGAAGCTGACCAGCGTGTGAGCAATGGCCGGACCCATCCAGTAAGACACGACGAGATCGGCCCTCTGGAGCTGGGTCAGATCGTAGCGGCGGGTCTCCCAACGAGCGTCGAAATCGCTGCGGCTGCGCCAGTCGAAGTTGCGTACGTTCTCGAGGGTGACGATATCGCCGTCGATATCGGCCTTCAACAAACGAGCGACGTCATCCGCCCAGTCGCGGTCATGGCTTGGCTGAATGCCCTGCCACCAGCCCGCGAACACGAGTATCGAGAACACGAACAGGCCGGGGCCGATCCAGAGTGATGCCGGCGCGCGCGGCAGCGCCACTGTCACGAGTGTGGCCACACCGGCTGCGAGCCAGAGCGCGATGAGCGCCCAGCGAACGGCCGCATGCTCCGGACCGCGAAAATGCAGCGCCAGCGCGCCCCAGCCGCTGGCCGCCAGGGTGAGGACCAATAACGGCAGCCGCCAGGCCAGTGCCAGAAAGACGCCGCTCAAGACAGCCTGCGCCGGCCTGGCGCCGCCGGGACGCTGCGCCTAGTAATAGCGATCCTCGGGCTTGGGCGGGACCCACTGGTAGAGCCAGGTTTCGGTCAGCGGCCGGTCACCGGCGCGCAGAAACAGGCGGATCGAAACCGCTTCGTCCGAATCGCTTTCCGGCACCCAGTCGAAGATGGCGCGATAGCCCTTGATCGGTTCGAAGCGCCGGGCTTCGATCATGCCCAGCTTGCCGCGGGAAACTTCCACGCGTGCCTCGACATCGGTATCCGCAGGCAGGTCGTCGAGTTCGTCGCCGACGAAATCGACCGCAAAGCGGCGGGCATATTCCTCGGGCGAGCGATCGCCCGGAATCCAGCCTTCCGGCACGTTGCCCATGCCTGACCAGGTCTTTTCCACCTGCGCGAGCGTCGGTCCGACCGGCGGCAACGGAAGCCAGTGCAGTTTGTAGCTGAAATGCAGGTGCTGGTTGGCCTCGACCGGCTCCTGCGGTATCCAGAACGACACGATGTTGTCGACCGTTTCGCCCACGGTGGGCAGTTCGATCAGGGCAACCTCGCCGGCGCCCCAGTCGCTGGTCGGCTCTACCCAGAGGCTCGGGCGGCGGTTGTACCAGGCCACGTCATCGCGGTAGTTGTCGAAATCGTGGTCGTGCTGCACGAGCCCGAAACCCCGCGGATTCTCGTCCGGAAACGCGTTGTACTGCAGTGTCTTGGGATTGAACAGCGGCCGGCAGACCCATTCGCCGTTGCCGCGCCACATCTCTAGTCGGTCCGAATCGTGGACCTGGGGATGGATCGTGTCGCGTCCGCGCGGCTGGCTGGTGCCCTTGAGGAACATGCTGGTCATCGGCGCAATGCCCAGGCGCTCGATCGGCTTGCGGGTGAAGATCTCCATGTCGACATCCATGACCGTGCCCTTCTTCTGCACGTCGATATCGAAACGGTAGGCGCCGGTCACGCTGGGTGAGTCGAGCAGCGCGTAGACCGTGACCCGGCGGTTGTCGTTTTCCGGCTGTACGAACCAGAATTCGGTGAAATCCGGGAATTCTTCGGTGTCGTCGGTGGCGGTATCCACCGCCAGGCCACGCGCAGAGATGCCGTACTGCTTGTTCTCGTCGATAAACCGGAAATAGCTTGCACCCAGGAAGGCGCCGGCCTCGTCGATGATGTCGGATTCCGGGTTGCGGGCGAGTACGAAGCCGGCAAAGCCGAGATCCTTGCCCTGCAGCTGCGCGGTATCCACGCCGGAGCTGTCGTAGTTGAACAGCTCGGGGCGGAAATGGATTTCGCGCGCGGTGTTGGTGTTCGGATCGACCGCATGCATGCGCACCGGGACATCGAACTGCATGCCGACATGAAAGAAATTGATCCGCAGGTCGAAATCAGAATTGCCATGCCAAAGCGCCTTGGCCCGGTCGTAGGCGATCTTCTGATAGTCGAGCGGCTGCAGGTTCGACAGCGTGTCCGGCAAATCCTCGGCGTTGGACTTGTGCGGCTTGTCGGCCATTGCCTTGGCGTGTTGCTTGAGCCATTCGAAGTCGAACGGCTTGCCCGGTGAATCCTCGCCGAGAGTCTTGGCCCATAGTGGGAAGGTCGGCAGGCCCAGGGTGGTCAGGGCCAGTGAGGCCTTCAGCAGATTGCGTCGATTCATGGCTCGCTCTTCGTAAACTCGAAAGAAAAGACAGGCGGCATCGATCAGGGTTCCATCGGCGTCAATACCGTTCGATTCGACCGCAATTGCCTGCGCTTTTCGCCATGCCTTTTACAGTCCCCCATTGGCGAAGCCGAACCCGCCGAGCGTGTCCGACCAGGCACAGATTACAACATGCGCACGACGATCGGATGACGCAGCCGGTCGCCGTAGACCTTGAGGCGCCAGCAGATCCTGTGTTCCGGCGCATGGATTCGACGAAGCGAGCGCGTCTTCAGACGTCCATTTCGGTAAGAAAGGCCTGGGCCTCGCTCTGCATCTGCTCGCGTAGTTCGATCATGCGTTTTGCGTAGGCGTTCAGACGTTGCGAATGCTCGGATTCGGGCACGAAATCCGGAATGCGCACCGGCTTGCCCTGATCGTCCAGAGCCACGAACACGAGGATGCAGTGGGTGGTGAACCGACGTGCCGGGTCCCGCGGATTGCGGGCGTGCACGCTCACCGAGATATGCATGCTCGTGCGGCCGGTATGCATGAGCTCGGCCTTGAGCTCGACCAGATCGCCCACGCTGATCGGCTTGAGGAAGCGGATGCCGCCCACGTATACGGTCACGCAGTAGGCCGAACTCCAGTTCGCTGCACAGGTATAGCCGGCGTGGTCGATCCACTTCATGACATTGCCGCCGTGCACATTGCCACCGAAGTTCACATCCGACGGCTCGGCGAGAAAACGCAGGGTGATATCGGCTTTGGGGGTCGGTTTCATCGCGGTTTTCCGGGCTGCGGGCAAGAGCTCGAAGTCTAGCTGTGCCCGGCCGTTCCGCGCACGTAGAATCGCCCGGGTCATTCCATCCGCCGAGAAACGACATGAAACTGCTGGGTTCAGGCACATCGCCCTATGTGCGCCGCACGCGCCTGCTGCTGGGCGATACCGACTACGAATTCGCCAGCCTCGATATCTACGGCGCCGATCGTGACGAGCTGCGCCAGCACAATCCGGCGCTCAAGATCCCGATGCTGATCGACGGTGAGCACTCGATCTACGACTCGCGCGTGATCGCGCGCTATCTGAGCGAGAAGATGGGCATGGAAAGCCTGAGCTGGGCGCAGGAAAACCAGCTCACGCTGATCGACGCGGCCAACGATTCGATGGTCACCGTCGCCTTGTCCAAGCGCTCCGGGCTGGATACCGGCAACGAGATCGATTTCTACGCCCTCCAGCACGAACGCATCGCGCGCTCCATCGACGCGCTGTCGGAGATGGCTGCCGATGGCGTCTTCGACGCCTGGCACTACCCGAGCATGTGCCTGTTCTGTCTCGTCGACTGGGCCGAGATGCGGTCGCTTTTCGATTTCAGCAGCCATCACCCGCTGCTGGACCTGCGCGAGCGTTTTGCCGACCGGCCCATGATCGCCGAGACCGACCCGCGCAAGGCGCTGTAGAACGGGTCGGTAACGGCGGCGGGGACGTTTGACCCGCGCCGCCGCCCGGCCCAGTCTCGACGTACCGCCCGACCGGGCGACGGCGGAGACATGCATGAGCCGACTCTACGGCGCGCCCCATCGCGCACTCCAGGATCGTTTCCACACCCGTGCGCTGGCCGACCGGATCGAGACCGCGGCCGCGACGACGGTCATCGAGGACGAGACACGCGCCTTCATCGAAAGTCGCGACTTGTTCTTTTTGTCCACGATCGACCCCGATGGTCGGCCGACGGTGTCCTACAAGGGGGGCGCGCCCGGTTTCGTGCGTGTGCTCGACGACAGCACGCTGGTGTTTCCCAATTACGACGGCAACGGCATGTATCTGTCGATGGGCAACGCACAATCGAACCCCGAAATCGGCTTGTTGTTCATCGATTTCGAGACCCCGCATCGCCTGCGTGTACAGGGGCGGGCGACTGTCAGCGCGGACGATCCGCTGATCGGCGAATGGCCGGGTGCGGATCTGCTGGTACGGGTGGCGGTCGACGATCTTTGGCAGAACTGTCCGCGCTATATCCATCGCTACCAGCGCGTCGCCGCCTCGTCTTATGTACCGGTGGCCGACGCCGAGGCGCCGCTGGCCGGCTGGAAGCGTATCGAGGGGCTGCAGGACGTGCTTTCCGACGCCGACCAGCGCCGAGCCGAGGATGAAGGCGTGATCAGCGAAGAGGAATGGGTCGACCAGATCCGGCGCGGCGACCCGCGCGCCTGACCGCAGGCCGCTCAACGACCAGCCGGGCCGAATAGCGGCGCCAGATCGCTGACTAGAACGGGTGCGGGTCCATCTCCACGTGTTCGACCCGCTGGCCGCGCATATCGACCCAGCCCGCATAGCGCCGGTCGCCGCGACGATAGAACTCGAAACGGTAGCGGCGCTTGAGCGTGCCGCGGCCCAGCGACAGACGCTGGAAGGCCAGTTCGTCGATGAACGTCACCTCGGCTTCTTCGCAGGCTTTCAGCGCCGCGCGCCGGGCGCTCCAGCGCGCGCCTAGCGACTGCCACCAGAACAGGGCCAGTACCGACAGGCCGATCAGCCAGGGAAAGAACTCGAACATGGCTCGGTCGCTTCGCCGCCTTAGCCTGGCGCCGTTTCGTCGCGAACCAGCCGCGTATCGCCGGCCCGGATCGCGGCGATATCGGCACAGCCGGCCAGCGCCATCGTGAGCTCGAAGTCCGCGGCCAGGTTGTCGAGTACCTCGCCGACTCCGGTCTCTCCCGCCAGCGCCAGCCCGTAGGCATAGGGCCGGCCCAGCCCCACAGCAGTCGCGCCCAGCGCCAGGGCCTTGAACACGTCGGCGCCGCCGCGGATGCCGGAATCCAGGATCACCGGCAGATCCGGTGCGGCCGCCACGATTTCCGGCAGCGCATCCAGACTGGCGCGCGCGCCATCGACCTGGCGACCGCCGTGGTTGGACACGATCAGCCCGTCCACGCCGTGTTCCACCGCCAGCTTCGCGTCGGCGCCGTCGAGCACGCCCTTGAGCACGATCGGCAGGCGCGTGCGCTCGCGCAGCCAGGCCAGATCCGCCCAGGTGATGTTCGGGCGTGAATAGGTGGCGATGAACTGGCGCACGGCGGCCAGCGCTTCGCCGCTGGTCAGCGCGCGCAGGCTCGAACCCGGGAAATGCCGTGCCGCGGCGAGCACGTTGCGCAGCGTGCGGGTGGTGATCTTCGGACGCGGGCCGTTATCGCTGGCGCCGGCCAGACTCTTTCGGAACACCGGGTCCGAGGTGTACTGGGCGATGCCTTGGCCGAGCAGGAACGGTAGATGCGCCATATCCAGATCGCGTGAACGCCAGCCGAGCAGCGTGGTGTCGAGGGTGACCACCAGCGCTTCGCAGCCACAGGCCTCGGCCCGAGCCACCAGCGATTCCACCAGCGCATCGGATTTCGACCAGTACAGCTGGAACCAGCGCGGCGCGCCGGGCGTGACGGTATCCATCGCGGCCGCACAGTCTTCCATCGGCCGGCTGGCCTGGTTGGAGAACAGCATCGGCACGCCACGCGCGGCCGCCGCCCGTGCCACGGCGATATCCGCCTCGTCGTGGGCCATTTCCAGCACCCCGATCGGGCACAGCACGAACGGCTGATTCAGACGCCGGCCGAACAGCTCGATGGACGTATCGCGGCTGTCCACATCGCGGAGCATGCGCGGCACGATGCGCCAGCGTTCGAAGGCGCGGCGGTTGGCGCTCATGGTCGATTCGCGGCCGGCGCCGCCGGCGATATAGGCGAACGCCTCGCGCGACATCGCCTCTTCGGCGGCGGCTTCGAGCGCGCTGTAGTCGATGGGCACCGTGGGTTTGTGCCCGGACATGCCGGCGGTATAGATCGCCTGCTGGCGGGCCATGGTGCCGGCGCGCGGCCCTTCGCTCTTGCCCGGGGGCGTGTCGGTGCTCATGCGCAGTACTCCGGCAACGAGCAGACGCGGCGGATCAGGGTTCGGTTCATCGCGGTTTGTTGTTGTCTTCTGAACGCACCGAGCTTACCAACCTCATGCCCATCGCGGGCGGCCCGGATCAGCCGCCCGGCACGCCGCCGGCACGGGCGAATTCGACCGGGTCGTGGCTGCAGAACACGTTCACGTCGGCATGGCCGAGCGCCAGTTCACGCAGCCGCGCCTGGTTGCGGCGCCGGTCCGCGTTGTCGACGCCGACGGCGGCTTGGAACAGGCGCAGGCCGAACGGGCAGCAGGGTTTGGCCGCCATTTCATCGCGATGGAAATAGGCATCACCGGCGTGCAGCAGCCAGCCCTGGTTGTGGCGCACGGCAATCGCGGCATGGCCGCGGGTATGGCCGGTGACCGGTACGAGCAGGATATCCGGGTCGGTATCGATGACCGCGCGTACCGCGTCGAAACCGTTCCAGGCCTCGCCGGTCGCGTCGTAGAGCTGCCAGTCGTCGTGGCCCTGCCACTGGGCCGGTCGATAGCGGTCGCGTTCCTTGACGTGGCGGCGCGCCTCGGCGGCGGCATGTTCGGCGGCCAGCACGTGCACGCGGGCGTTCGGGAAGTCGCCGACGCCGCCGGCATGGTCCACATCTAAATGGGTGAGCACGATATGGCGCACGTCGGCGGCTGAAAAACCCAGCGCCTCGACCTGATGGCGCGCGGTTTCCTCGGGCCGTAGCGCGGGGCGTACGACGTGGCTGAACATCGTTCCCAGACGCGGGCGGCCGCCGGCCACGTCGGCCGTGCCGAGGCCGGTATCGACCAGCACCAGGCCGTCGGTCGTCTCGACCAGCAGGCAGTGGCACACCAGCCCGGCGTAATCGCGGGCCTGGTCCCGATGTTCGAGCAGGAAGCCGGCCAGCGGATGCATGCTGGCGCAGTTCAGATGATGGATTTTCGGGGCAGGCATTCGGGCTCCTCGGCGCCGGGTACTCGGCTAGAATCATGCCTGACAAGTCCGATCACGGGCCATGTCGCAAGGGAGTGGAGTGTGGAGCCGTTACTCGAAGAGATCGCGATTTTCCTGGCCGCGGCGGTTGTCGCCGTGCCGATTGCCCAGCGCCTGGGGCTGGGGTCGGTGCTGGGCTATCTATCGGCCGGCGTGGTCATCGGGCCCTGGTGTCTGGGGCTGATCAGCGAAGTCGATGAAGTCCTGCATATCGCCGAGTTCGGCGTCGTGCTGCTGTTGTTCATCATCGGCCTGGAGATGCAGCCCAAGCGATTGTGGGCGCTGCGCAAGACCATCATCGGGCTGGGCGGGATGCAGGTGGCGTTGTCGGCCGGTGCACTCGCACTCGCGGCGTCGCTGTTCCTCGATCTGCCGCTCGCACCCGCGATCGTGGCCGGTCTCGCGCTTGCACTCTCGTCAACGGCGTTCGCGCTGCAATTGCTGGCCGAGCGCGGCGAACTCACCGCCAAGCACGGGCGCGCGGCCTTCGCGATCCTGTTGTTCCAGGACCTGGCGGTGATTCCGATCCTGGCGCTGTTGCCGTTGCTGTCGTCCGGCAGCGAGTCGGTGAGTTTTCTCGGCGCCCTTCTGGAGACGCTCAAGATCGCGGCGGTGATGGCGGCCATGGTGGTCGGTGGCCATTATCTGTTGCGCCCGATCTTCCGGCTGGTCGCGGCGACCCGCATGCCCGAGATCTTCACCGCCATGACGCTGCTGATCGTGGTCGGCACCGCGGTGATCATGGAGGCCACCGGGGTATCGGTCGCGCTCGGCGCGTTCGTTGCCGGCGTGCTGCTGGCCGATTCCGAGTACCGGCACGAGCTCGAAGCCAACGTCGAACCGTTCAAGGATCTGTTGATCGGGCTGTTCTTCATCGCGGTCGGCATGTCGATCAATCTCGGACTGATCGCCGCCCAGCCGTTGTTCCTGCTCGCGCTCACGGTCGGGCTGGTGCTGACCAAGGCCGCGATCCTGTTCGTGCTTGGCCGCCGTCAGGGGCTGAGCTGGAGCGCGTCGCGCGGGCTGGCGGCCTATCTGCCGCAGGGCGGTGAGTTCGCTTTCGTGATTCTGTCGACGGCGGTGGCAGGCGGGCTGTTCGTCCAGGCCGAGGCCGACCTGCTGGTGGCGACCGTGACGCTCTCGATGGTGGTCACGCCCCTGTTCGTGAAACTGGTGGCTTATTACAACGCCTGGCGCACGCCCAAGAGTGAGCCGACCTTCGATACGCCGGACGGCTCCGAGCACCCGGTGGTGATCGCCGGCTTCGGCCGCGTCGGCCAGATTGTGGCGCGTCTGCTACGCGCCAAGCATGTCGGCTTCACCGCGCTCGAGATCAACGCCGATCAGGTCGATTTCGTGCGCAAGTACGGCAACAAGGTCTATTACGGCGATGCGTCGAGACTCGACCTGTTGCGGGCCGCCAAGGCCGAAGAGGCCAGCCTGTTCGTGCTCGCCATCGGCAATCGCGAGGCATCGTTGCGCACGGCGCGCACGGTCCGCGAGCATTTCCCCAATCTCAAGATCATCGCCCGCGCGCGTAACCGCAAACATGCCTACGAGTTGATGGATTTGGGTATCACGGTGCTTCAGCGCGAGACCTTCCTGTCCAGCCTGGAGCTGGCCGGCGATGCGCTGAAGACGCTCGGCTTCAAGTCCGACGAGGTCGATCGCGCCAAGCGGATGTTCCGTAGTCACGACGAAAAACGTCTGTTCGAGCACTACGAAGCGGCCGACGACGACACCCGCTACGCCAAGCTGGTGATGGAAGCCGCGCACGAACTGGAGGAACAGTTCGAGCGCGACGAAGCCGAACACGCCGGCGGATAGCGCCGGCCCGACGCCCAGGGCGCGCCGGGCCGGTTGCTCGAGCCCTGTCGGCTAGAAGCGGCTGCCCGGCAGTGCGCTGCCGCCCTGGGCACGCAGCGTCGCGGCCGTGACCAGGCCCCATACGGCGTTGAAGATCAGCACGAACAGCGGGGTCAGCGTGCCCACGGCAAGACCGAGCATGCCGGCGTCGAGCTTGAACGGGAAAACGATGAAGCACTGCACCAGCGACGGGCCGAGACTGAGCAGTAGCCCGCGTGCGAACAGGGGCAGGCCGGCAGCCAGCGGGGTCAGGAAGATCCAGCCCCAGATACCGCCCCAGATGATCGGGCCGTAGAGAAAGGTCGGTCCGAGTGCCGGTGCGATGCTCACACCGGCGGCCTGGCTGATGCCGAGCACGCCGAAGATCCAGATCGTGAGCGCGGTCGCGAGACCGCCGAGCGCGCCGGCGGCAAAGCCGAGTGACAGTTTGGAAATCATGTGGTTTTCCCCTCGTTGAGACGCATCGGTATTTATTGTTACCGCATGCAATCTAGCACGAAGGGGTCACCGCCCGGGCATGTCGGCGCGCTGGCGCAGGTACTCGGTAAGCGCGAAACCCGATAAAAGCCAGAAGCCGCCGACCAGCAGGCCGGCCGCGATGTCGCTGGCGAAGTGCACCGACAGGATGGCGCGGCTGGCGGCGATCAAGGCAATGAGCGCACAGCCCCAGTAAGCCAGCTCGAAGCGGCGCCGCACGCCCGGGATATCACGCGCAATGGCGTAGATGATGAAGCCATAGACCGCGATTGCACCGGTCGCATGGCCGCTCGGAAACGAGGGCGTGCTGGCGCTGGCAAAGGTCAGGAAATCCGGTCGATCGCGGGCGATGGCGTATTTGCCGATATAGGTGATGGCCTGCGAGCCGATCACGGTGACCAGAAGCCCCGGGATATAGGCAAAGCGCCGATGGGCCCAGAGGAAGCCCGTCGAGACCAGCGTGATGGCGATCAGCGTCTCGAGGTTGGCCAGGGCGGTGATCGCGCCTGCGAACTCGAGAAAATGCGGGTTGCGCACCACGGCCAGCGCGCTGTTCACATGCTGGTCGAACTGCACGAGTTCTTCGCCCTCGAACAGATCCTCGAGCAGGCCGGCGCCGAGAAACACGAGGTAAACCGCCAGGCCCGCGATCAGCGTCAGTGGCAGCCCGGAAAAGCGCTCGACCGTCAGCCGGGCGCCCACGAAGCGCGTGGTCGCGGGTGCGCGGCGCTGCAGCCAGGCCAGCGCCTTGCGGCGACGGGCCATGCCGGTAATGCCACGCCCCAGGCGTGGGCCGGAAAAAGCCAATGCACGCCAGGCCCACCAGGCCAGCACATGCCCGGCAACGAGAATACAGATCAGGCCGAGTAGGAGTTGCCAGAACGGCAGGGGCGCCATAAGCAGGTCAAGGCAGTTTAAGCTTGCGGCGAGTATACCCAGAGGAATCCCGATGAGTTACACCCGCATGACGGTGCGATGGGTCGCACGTGTCGGTTACGGCGCGCGTGGTCTGGTCTATCTGACCGTCGGCGCGCTGGCGCTGAATGCGGCGATGGAATTCGAAGAGGCACGCGATGTGCGCGGCGCCATGCAGGAGGTCAGCACCCACGCGGGCGGCCAGATCGCGCTGTTCGGGCTGGCCGTGGGGCTGCTCGCCTACAGTCTGTGGCGTGCGGTGCAGACCACGCTGGACGTGGACGAGCATGGCTGGAGCCTGCGCGGCCTGTCGGTGCGTATCGGGCTCCTGGTCAGCGCGATCATGCACGCCTCGCTGGCGTTCGGTTGTGCCGAGATCGCCATGCGCCTGTCCGACAGCGGCAGCAAGCCGATACAGAGCGCGGTCGCACGCACGCTGGAATGGCCCTACGGGCGCTGGATCGTGGTGATCGGTGGCCTGATCGTGGCCGGGGCGGGGATCGCCCATATTCACAAGGCGGTGACCGGCGGGTTTCGGCGTTGGTTCGAAGCGCCGCCTCTGGCGATGAAACTGATCGACCCGATCAGCCGCATCGGCCTGACCTCACGGGGCCTGCTGTTCATCGGCATCGCCGCGTTCGTGGCCTACTCGGCGCTCACGCTGGATCCGTCGGACGCGCGCGGGATCGAAGGCGTGATGCTCTGGGTGCAGGAGCGTGACTACGGCCGCGTATTGCTGGGCGTGCTCGGCATCGGGGTGATGGCCTTCGGGCTGTATAGCGTGCTCGAGGCGTTCGTGCGTCGGGTGGGGCTGGGGCGCAGCTAGGCAACCCCGGATTCGCAGCTAGCCCGACGTAGACAAGCCCGCGCCGATGAACATCGCATCGCCATAGCTCAGGAAGCGATAGCCCTCGGTCTTCGCGTGTTCGTAGGCGGCAAGAACCGCCTCGCGTCCGGCAAAGGCCGATACCAGCATCAACAGGCTCGACTGCGGCTCGTGGAAGTTGGTGACCATGGCGTTGACCACATGGAACGGGTCGCCGGGCTTGATGAACAGCGCAGTCTCGCCGTGAAATGGCTCTAGCGAGCCCTCGGCGCCGGGCTGGCGCGCCGCGCTTTCCAGGCTGCGCACCACGGTCGTGCCCACTGCAATCACGCGTGCACCGCGTTCGTGCGCGGCCGCGACTTGCTCGCACAGACGCGCGTCCACGGTGACGCGTTCGGCATGCAGACGCTGATCGGCCAGATCGCCCTCGCGCAGGCGCTGGTAGGTGCCAGAGCCCACATGCAGCGTGGCATAGCCGAATTCCACGCCCTTGGCGGCCAGCGCATCGAGCAACGGCCTATCGAAATGCAGCCCGGCGGTGGGAGCGGCCACCGCGCCGTCGTGCCGCGCCCAGACGGTCTGGTAGCGGGCCCGATCGCCAGCGGTGTCCTCGCGGCGGATATAGGGCGGCAGCGGCACATGACCGTGGGTATCGATCATGGTCGCGATGGACTCGCCATCGGTATGTATCAGCGTATAGAGCTCGCCCTCGCGCGCTTCGACGGTCAGCGTGGTGTCGCCGATCACGATCACGGTGCCCGCTTTCGGCGGCTTGTTCGCGCGGATCTTGGCGGACAGGCGCTGCGAATCGAGAATGCGCTCGAGCATCACCTCGACCGCGCCGCCGCTGTTCTTGTGGCCGAACAGGCGCGCCGCGAGCACCCGCGTGTCGTTGAAGACCAGCAGATCGCCCGCTTCGAGATACGCCGGCAGATCGGTGATTGCGCTGTCGCTTAGCTGACCGCTGTCGCGATCGAGCGCGAGCAGGCGCGATGCGCTGCGCTGGGCCAGCGGCTGCTGGGCGATCGAATCCGCCGGCAGGTCGTAGTCGAAGTCGTGCTTGTCCATCCAATCGGCCCGATTCGTGCTGTTGAAACCGCGTCTGGCGCGCTGGGCGCGGATTCTGGCGAGGCACAGGCCAGACCACAAGTGGGCTCGTTCAGGTGCGCGTCGGACAAATGCGTAAAATCGGTGTTTTCACGACCGAGACGCACGATGCAGATCGTCAATGCGCTCACATCCACGCTGGCCAGCACGGCGCGCGGCTGGCGCGGAACAAATGGGGCCCGCAAGTCCCGTCAACCGGAAAAGATGCTCAAGCTCTACGAATACGAGGGATGTCCGTTCTGCCGGCTGGTGCGCGAGGCGCTGACCGAGCTGGACCTGGATGCGGTGATCCATCCCTGTCCGCGTGGCGGCACCCGCTGGCGCCCGGAAGCCGAGCGGATCGGCGGCCGCCAGCAGTTCCCGCTGCTCGTCGACGACAATACCGGCCGCGTGCTCTACGAGTCGTCGGAGATCATTGCCTATCTGCGGGAGAGCTACGGCGAAGGCCGTAATCGCAATGCCGGCACGCCGGGCCCGCTGGCGCAGGTCGGCGCCAATGCGGCCACCGCGCTGCGCGGCTTTGCCGGCATGACCGCGCGCGGCGCCAACGGCAGCGGCCCGGGCGAGCTGCTTGAGCTTTACAGCTTCGAATCCAGCCCGTTCTCGCGCATTGCGCGCGAAGCGCTGTGCGAACTCGAGCTGGCCTATGTGCTGCGCAACATGGGCAAGGCGGTGAAGGCCGACATGGGCCCCCCGTGGGTGCGCGCGAAGTTCTTTCCGGACACGCCCGTTCAGGGTCGCAATCGCAAGCGCATGATCGAGCTCACCGGGCGCATGCAGGTGCCGTATCTGATCGACCCGAACACCGGTACGGCCATGTATGAATCGGCGGATATCGTGCGCTATCTGCGCCAGACCTACGGCGGCTGACGCCAGGAGTATTGTCATGGCCCGTCTTTGTCATCCCCTGTTGGGCGCGGGTATGGGCGTGCTGCTGCTCGCCGGCTGCGCGAGCCAGCGACCGGTGCTGTATCCGAACTCGACCCTGCAGCAACGCGGCGGCGTGGCCGGCGATCAGGCCATCGAAGGCTGTATGCAGCGCGCCGAGGCGGCCGGACTCGACTATTCCAAGGGCAACGTCGCCCGGCGCACGGCTGAAAGCGGCGCGATCGGTGGCGCGGGCGGCGCGGTCGCCGGCGCCATCTATGGCAGCGCCGCGCGGGGCGCCGTGGCCGGTGCCGCAGGCGGCGCCACCGCCGGCCTGATACGTGGCATGTTCGATCGCAACGACCCGGCGCCCGTCTATCGCGCCTATGTGAACCGTTGCCTTGCCGAGCAGGGCTACGAATCGATCGGCTGGGACTGACCCGCCGGCAGGCTGGCGACGCTACCGATTCGCGGGCCTGCGGGCTATGATTGCCAAAGGCGTTCTTGCCTAAAGGGGGTCAGTCATGGGTTTTTTAAGTGAATTCAAGGCGTTTGCCGTGCGCGGCAACGTCATCGACCTGGCGGTCGGTCTGGTCATCGGCTCGGCGTTCGGCAAGATCGTGTCGTCGCTGGTCGCCGATGTGATCACGCCGCCACTGGGTATCCTGATCGGTGGGGTGGATTTCTCCAACCTCAGCGTGACGATCCGTGAAGCGGTGGGCGAAGCGCCCGCGGTCACGATCAACTACGGCATTTTCATCCAGACCATCATCAGCTTCGTGATCATCGCGTTCGCGATCTTCCTGGTAGTGCGCGGAATCAACTCGCTCAAGCGCAAGGAAGCCGAGGAGCCGAGTGCGCCGCCTGCGCCGTCGACCGAAGAGGTTCTGCTCACCGAGATCCGCGACGCGCTGCGCGAGCGTTCGCCGCAGGATCGCCCGTAGCCGTCATCCGGCTTGTGCTGCCGGCGATCTTTAGCGTTGCAAGGCAAGGCCTGATGAGCGTGGCGTAGCAACGCGACACGAGCGTGCTGCTACGCCGTATCGCGCCAAAGAAACCGCCGGCCTTAGCGCAGGCGTCGTGCCCAGATGCGTAGCGCGATGCCGTAGGCAAAGCCCATCTGACGGGCAATGGCGAAGGCGACCGGTGCCTGGACCAGCGGCGTGCGGGCGCGCAGCTGCGAGCGCCAGTGCACGCGGGTGCGCGGCGTGGTGCCGGGCAACGTTTCGAACAGCAGGCGCGCGCCGAGGTGTTTGATCGGTAGCGGCGATTCGATGATCTGGTAGCCCAGCGCGTTGCCGGGGTCGTATTCGGTGATGCGCTCGACGATCCGGGCCAGGCCGAGATCCAGCACGCGCTCGGCGTTCACGCCGTCGCGGTGATCGTCGCCCGTCTGGCGCAGCCAGGCGCGGCGCACGCCGGGCAGGCTGGCATAGCCGGCATGGTCCGAGATGACGTCGAATACCGTGGCCGCATCGGCCTCGAAAACACGGGAAACGTGAATACTCTGCATGGGTAGATGGTCCGCGCAAGCAAGGCGCGCATGCTACCGCGTTTAGGTCGGGCTCAGGCAGTCAGGCGCGGCTATAGCGCCAGATTGTCGATGGCGGGAGGTTCGACCACACAAAGCGCGCGACTTCGGCGCGATAGCCCCATTCCGCAAGCCGATGCTGGCGTACCGGCGAGCCCGGCAGGTAGGTGATCTGGGTAAAGCTGGCATCTGGCCCGGCGCGTTCGAAGCAGCCGTCCAGGATGGCGCGCTGGGCCGAAACCGGCATGTTCAGGATCGGCAGGGTCGATACGATCGCCGCCACGCGCGTGATGCCCCGGCTGTCGAATAGCGTGGGCAGGTTGGTGGCGTCGTGGCAGGCCAGAACCCGCGGCTCGAAGCGCTCGCACAGGCGCGCGTGCAGGTCTGGGTTGGCCTCCACGGCCAATAGCCGTGAAGCGGCCACGCCACGCGCGAGCAGCTGTCGGGTGACCGGGCCGGTGCCCGCGCCCAGTTCGACCACCCAGCCGTCGCGGGCGTGAGTACTCGTGGCATCGTCGATCAGAGCGTTGCACACGGCGCGCCCGCTCGGCGCAGCGGTGGCGATACGGCGCGGTGCTTGTAACCACAGACGCAGCAGCAGTCGGGCATCGGAAGCGAACATGGGCATCAGCTCGTTGTAACAAGGCCGCGTTGTAACCTGCCGTCATGACAGGCGAATGACGCCCCCTCGCGGCGCGATTTGTTCTAGACTCGAGATCCAAGCCGTTGGGGGAAAAGCGATGTCCTATCCGAGCCTGCGCGCGATGCTGTCGAGCGCCCTGTTTGTCTGTGTACTGGCGTTTGCCGGCTGTGCGAGCGAGCCCGAGCGTGCCGAGCTGGGCCCGCTGGACGAGCCCGTCGATGCCTTTGAAGCCGTCGGCGAGCCCAGCCGCCCCGGCGGCGCGACCAATCGCGAAGACACCACACTGTCGACCGATATCGAGCGTCTGCAGAACGCGCGCAAGACCTACGAGCAGGAACAGCAGCGTCTGCGCGCCGAAACCCAGCGCCGCCAGGCCGAATGCCGCGCCCGTGACGGGTCCCGTGAGGTGGCGATCAAGGACGGCAGCGGCGACCCGGATGCGACCTACTGCCAGCCCGCGAACGGCCAGAAGTGATCTGATCGTCGGCGTGCTTGTCTGAGCGCGTGCGCGTCGCCATTGTTAAACTCATGAGTGACGCAGCAACCGCAGATCAGACCACGAGCGCGCTGGCGCTGAACTGGATCAATCGCCAGGCCGCATTGGGCGAGCCGTGGTTCTTTGCCCAGGCGCCGAGCACGTTACCGGCGCCCTATCCGATCGCCTTCAACGACGATGTGGCCGCCCTGCTCGATCTCGACGCCGACGCAGTTCGTGCCGCCGGCTATGCCGAAGCGCTGTCCGGCAACGCCCTGCCGGACGGCTGCGAACCGGTTTCGCACCGCTATGGCGGACACCAGTTCGGCGTCTGGGCCGGCCAGCTGGGCGACGGTCGTGCGATCACCATCGGCGATATCCGCAACAGCCGCGGTCAGGCCTACGAGATCCAGCTCAAGGGCGCTGGCAAGACGCCGTTCTCGCGCTTTGCCGACGGGCGCGCCGTACTGCGTTCGACCGTGCGCGAATATCTGGGCAGCGAAGCGCTGGCCGCGCTCGGGGTTCCGACAACGCGCGCGCTAGCCATCGTCGGCAGCGATGCGCCGGTCTATCGCGAAACGGTCGAACATGCCGCAGTGATGACCCGTGTCGCGCCCAGCCTGGTGCGCTTCGGCAGCTTCGAGATCCTGTTCGAGAACCGCAACTTCGACGCGCTCGCGCCGCTGGCCGATCATGTGATCGAGGAACATTTCCCCGAGATCGCGGCGATCGAGGACGACGCCGAGCGTTACCGGACCTGGGTCGAGCGTGTGATCGATCTCACCGCCGAGCTCATTGTCGACTGGCAGGCCGTGGGTTTCTGTCACGGCGTGATGAATACCGACAACATGTCCGTGCTCGGGCTCACGCTGGACTATGGCCCCTACGGCTTCATGGACAGCTTCGATCCGGACTGGATCTGCAATCACACGGACGCCGGCGGGCGTTATACCTATGAACAGCAGCCCCATGTCGGGCTATGGAATCTGGGCCGCTTCGTGCAGTCGATCCTGCCGTTGCTGTCGGGCGATCCCGATACCGCGGTCGAGATCGGCCAGAAGCTGTTGCAGCGCTATCGCGGCGTGTTCGACGACGCCTATATGGAGCGCATGCGCGCCAAGCTCGGCCTGAGCCAAGCCCGCGACGACGATCGCGAGCTGGTCGATGGCCTGTTCAAGACGATGGCCGCCGATGGTGCCGATTTCACCCGCACCTTCCGCGCGCTTGGCCATGTCTCGGCCGACCCCGAGGCAAGCGATGCGCCTTTCATCGACGAGTTCGCCGATCGGGACGCGGCTTCGGCCTGGCTCGCCCGCTGGCGCGAGCGCCTGGGCAATACCAACGCTGACGATGTCGGCCGCGCCGAGCGTATGCGGCTGACCAATCCCAAGTACATCCTGCGAAACTACTTGGCGCAAAACGCGATTGATCGCGCCGACGAAGGCGATTACAGCGAGATCGAGCGGCTGCACGCGATCCTGCGTCGGCCCTTCGACGAGCAGCCGGAAAACGCCGAC
The DNA here is from genome assembly GCF_040361215.1 of Salinisphaera dokdonensis CL-ES53. Lineage (NCBI taxonomy): Bacteria > Pseudomonadati > Pseudomonadota > Gammaproteobacteria > Salinisphaerales > Salinisphaeraceae > Salinisphaera > Salinisphaera dokdonensis. Next base: position 469,020 of record NZ_APND01000002.1, on the reverse strand, counting down.
TACGCGAAACTGCCGCCCGACTGGGCGCGCGGTCTCGTGCTCAGTTGTTCGTCCTAGCTAGGGTTTGACGTCCGGCAGGTCGCGCAGCGGATGGTCGCCGTCCCACGGCGGGCGAAAGTGGGCGTCCACATAATCGGCGGGCACCGCCGAGACCGACTCGAAATGCCAGTGCGGCGTCTTGTCCTTGTCCACCAGCAGCGCGCGCACGCCTTCGGCGAAATCGGGGTGACGACAGCACTGTAGTGCCATCTTGAGTTCGCGCATCACGGCCTGCTTGAGTGACAGATAGCGCCCGTGGCGGAGCTGGCGATAGATCAGGTGGGCGGTCACCGGGCAGCCGCCGTCGAGATTCGCGGCCGCCTCGGCCAGCCAGGGGTCATTCGAGTCGCCGAGCTTGCGGATGCCGCCGACGATGCCGCCGAGCGTGGCCGCATCAGTGGCGTCGCGAATGGTCGTGGCGTGCTCGAGCAGTTTCGATGGGCCGAGCTCGGCCGGCTGTTCCTTTGCGCTCTGGCGCAGCACCCGATCGACGGCCGCATGCGGCTGGGCCCAGTCGCTGATCTGGGTGAGCGCGTCGATGACCTGGGTCTTGGCGTCGTGATCGATCGCGCGGTCGGCCAGGCCTGCAAGCAGCGCGTCCTGGGCGCCAAGGCGCGCGCCGCCGAGCGCGACAAACAGGCCGAGCCGGCCAGGTAGGCGATTGAAGAACCAGGTCGCGCCGCAGTCCGGGAACAGGCCGATCTTGATTTCCGGCATCGACAGCGTCGACGCGCTGGTCACTACTCGATGCGAAGCGGCAGAAAAAACGCCCATGCCACCGCCCATCACCAGGCCATGACCCCAGGCGATACAGGGCGTGGCCAGCATGTGGATGGCGTGGCAGAGGCGATATTCCAGGGTAAAGAAACGATCCGGATAGTCGGGATCGCCCTGGCCGGTCAGCCCCTTGTAGAGCGCGACGATGTTGCCGCCCGCGCAGAAAGCCTTGTCACCGCTGGCGTCGAGGACAATGGCCGCGATCTCGGCATCCGTGTCCCAGGCGGTGAGCTGCTTGTGGAGCGGATCGAGCATGTCCAGCGTCAAGGCGTTGAGCGCGCCGGGATTGTTGATTGTCGCCCGGCCGATACGCTTGCCGTTGGTGCTGGCGATTTCTTCGAAGACGATGGCGGTTTCGGTCATGGGTTCAGACTGTCGGAACGCTTGCGGGCGCGCATGCTCGCGCGATTGATGCGTCAGCCACAAGTGAAGCTGAACGCGCGGTAAACGGGCGTAATCTACAAAGTCGCATCGCTGTGATAGCTTGTGTACGCCTTGTCGGGCGCGCGCCCGGCGTTATATGTATGAAAGACAGGAGTCTCATTATGACCAAGACGCTGCTGAAATCCGCGTTCGTTGTGGGTGTTGTGGCCGCGGCTGCCGGTTGTGCCGGCAACAACGATGCCATGCAGTCGAATGTCGACCAGGCCATGCGTAAGGCCGAGTCCGCCCAGACGACCGCCAACGAGGCGCAGCGTACGGCGAACCGCGCGATGCAGACCGCGCAGGAAGCCAAGTCCGCCAGCCAGGCGAACTCGCAGCGCATCGAGCGCATGTTCGAGAGCTCGCAGCGCAAGTAGGCGCCGCGACGTGGCGTGCTGAACGCCACAGTAAAAAGCCCCGCCTTCGAGCGGGGCTTTTTTATGTCTCGGCTTGGCGCAGACGGCCACCGGCCAAGCAGGCACGGTCTGTCGCCTAGCCGCTGTTGATCTGCACGCCGATCGGCTCGGGCATGCCATCGGTCTTTTCGACCACCGACTGGGCTCGATCCCAATCCACCGGCGCGTCCGGATGGGTGGCGGTTGCCGAGATCAGCTTTTCCACCCAGGGCGTGAACGAGCGCACCGGCGCGTCGCCATTGGCATCCGGCGGGTGCGATTCGATATACAGCGTGTTGCCTTCCCAGCCGATCTTGTAGGGCTGGCTGATGATGTTGACCGGCGTGCCGGTGGGCACCAGCGCGAACAGTGAGGCAATGTCTTCCGGGTACAGGCGAATACAGCCGTGCGAGACCTTCAGGCCGATACCCGCGGGCTTGTTGGTGCCGTGGAGTAGGTACGACGGCAAGCCGAGATAGAGCGCATGCTGGCCGAGCGGGTTGTCCGGGCCGGCGGCCACGACAGGTGGCAACGGATCGCCGGCTTTTTCGTGCTCGGCACGGATCGAGGCCGGCGGTGTCCAGGTCGGATCCGCCTTCTTGCGCACGATCGAGGTCTTGGCCAGCGGCGTGGACCAGCCTTCACGCCCGATACCCAGCGGATAGGTCACCACCTTGCCGGCGTACTCGCTGTCTTCGGGCGGGTAGTAATAGAGTCGCATCTCGGGGATGTTGATCACGATGCCCTTGCGCTGCACATCGGGCAGTACATAGCGGGTCGGAATCACCATGGGCGTACCTTCGCCCGGCAGCCATGGATCGACGTCGGGGTTGGACAACCGCAGCTCGCGATAACCCACGTTGTAGCGGCGCGCGAGTTTGACGAACGTGTCCTCTTCCGAGGTCTCGATATGCTGAAGCTTGCCGACCACGTCGGAGCCTTCGGCCGGCATGTCGTACATGGCGGCCTGGGCAGCGCCGGCAACGAGCCAGAGCGCGAACGCCGCGATGACGGCGGATATATAACGAGAAGCCGGGCGCGGGCGCAAAGTCATAAGATTGGTTCCATCCGAAGCGGTCATACCGGAGCGTGATGCGGTCGGTGCGACTGCAGACTGTACCGAATTCGTTGCCGGCGCGACGCGCGCACGGTGTGGTTCAGGGGGCGAGGCGATCAATCTGCCAGTCGGCGCCGCTGCGTTGATAGCAGAGCCGGTCGTGCAGGCGGCTGCGGCGTGCCTGCCAGAACTCCATCATCTCGGGCACCAGCGCATAGCCACCCCAGTGCACGGGTCGTTCGACATCGCGGTCGGCAAAACGTGCCTCGACGTCTTGCACGCGCTGTTCGAGTTCGTCTCGATTGGCGATTACACGGCTTTGCGGCGAGGCATGGGCGCCCAGGCGACTGCCGCGGGAGCGGCGCGCGAAATAGGCGTCGGACAGTTCGGCGTCCAGCTTGCGGACTGACCCTTCAATGCGGATCTGGCGTTCGAGCGGCTCCCACCAGAACACCAGCGCAGCCTGCGGATTGGCCGCCAGTGCTTCGCCCTTGCGGCTTTCGTAATTGGTGTAGAAACGAAAGCCTTGCGCGTCGAAGCCCTTGAGCAGAACGATACGGGCCGAGGGCCGGCCATTGCCGTCGGCCGTGGCCAGCGTCATCGCCGTCGGCTCGATCATGTCGGCCTGCTGCGCTGCGGCGTACCAGTTCGCAAACAGCACGAGCGGATCGGCCGGCGCGTTCTCCTTGACGAGATCGCGCCGGTCGAGCCGTCCCTGCCAGCCGCTGGGGGCGTCGCTCACGACGGATAGCCGCGGTAGGTAACCCCCACTAGCAGGCGTTCGGGGTTCATCCCGCTTTTTCTTCGAGGGTGAAGCCGACCTTTACCGAGACCTGCCAATGGGCAACCTCGTTGTTCTCGATATGGCCGCGAACGCCGGTGACCTGGAACCAGCGCATGTTGCCGATCGTCTTGGAAGCCTCGGCAATCGCCGTGCGTACGGCATCTTCCTGGCTGGTCTCGGAGGAGCCGGTCAGTTCGACGGATTTATATACGTTATCGCTCATGAATCATTCTCTTTGAAGATTTGACCCGGCAAGCCTACGCCCGAGTCCCGAAGGCCTCAAGCGCTGCCGAACACTTGTTCAATGTGATACAAACGCGGCCTGACTTCAGCCACGAAGACCCGGATATGAAAGCACTGCGCATCGTCGATACCGACAACGGCACGAGCGCCGACATCACCGATATGGAGCTCAACGAGCTCAGCGAAGGCAATGTCGTCATCAAGTCCCGTTACTCCTCGTTGAACTTCAAGGATGCACTGGCGATCACCGGCAAGGGCAAAGTCGCGCGCAAGCGTCCGCTCAATGCCGGTATCGATGTGGCCGGTGTGGTCGAGTCCAGCGAGGACGACCGCTTTTCGCCCGGCGACGAAGTGGTCGTGACCGGCTGGTTCATGAGCGAGACGCGCGACGGCGGCCTGGCCGAGTACGTGCGCATCCCCGCGGAATGCGTGGTGAAAAAGCCCGAGGGGCTGACGCTGTGGCAGACCATGGCGCTGGGCACGGCCGGTTTCACCGCGGGCATGGCGGTCAAGCGCATGACCGACAACTTCCAGAAACCCGAGGACGGGCCGGTGCTGGTCACCGGAGCGACCGGCGGCGTGGGTATGTTCGCAGTCGATATCCTGGCGCGGGCCGGCTATGAAGTGGTGGCGGTCTCTCGCAAGGCCGACGCCGAGGGCGATTTCCTCAAGAAGCTCGGCGCCAGCGACGTCATCACGCCGGACGCGCTTGATATCGAGGGCAAGCCGCTGGGCAAGCCGGTCTATGCCGGCGCGATCGACGCGGTCGGCGGCGACCTGCTCGCCAATATCGTCGCCCAGGTTCAGCCGTACGGAAACGTCGCTGCCATTGGCCTCGCCGGTGGGCCCAAGCTGGCCACCACGGTGATGCCGTTCATCCTGCGCGGCGTGTCGTTGCTGGGCATCCATTCGGTGGAATGCCCGAACGCCTGGCGCGAGGAAATCTGGGCTTCGCTCTCGGGCGACCAGAAGCCGGCACATCTGGACGCGATCGCGACAGAAACCGTAGGCTTGGCCGACGTTCACGGCGTGTGCGAGAAGATCATGGCCGGTGAGAACACCGGTCGCACGGTGGTCGACATCCAGGCCTGATACGACGCATCACGTTGGTTAGAAAGAAATTCCCGGGAGCAGGGCATGAGCAAGACTGAAAACACCGCAGGCCTGGCGGGCGTCACCGCCGGCAAGACTTCGATCTGTACGGTCGGCAAGCAGGGCGTGGGCCTCACCTATCGCGGCTACCTGATCGAGGATCTCGCGGCCAAGGCCGAGTTCGAGGAAGTCGCCTATCTCATGCTCTACGGCGAGCTGCCCACACAGGGCCAGCTGGACGACTACAAGAAGCGTCTGGCCGGCATGCGCACGCTGCCCGACGGCGTGAAGACGGCGCTCGAAGTGCTGCCGCGCGACACCCACCCGATGGATGTCATGCGCACCGGCGCCTCCGTGCTGGGCACCATAGAGCAGGAAAACGACCCGGCCAAGCAGCAGCACGATGTTGCCGACCGGCTGCTCGCCAGCTTTCCGTCGATGCTGATGTACTGGTACCACTTCGTGGAATCCGGCAAGCGTATCGAAGTGGATACCGACGACGACAAGATCGGCGGCCACTTCTTGCATCTGCTGCACGGCGAGAAGCCGTCGGAAGACGCCATCAAGTGCATGTCGACCTCGCTGATTCTCTATGCAGAACACGAGTTCAACGCCTCGACGTTCACCGCGCGCGTGGTCACGGCGACCCTGAGCGATTTCTATTCGGCCACGGTCGCCGCCATCGGCGCGCTGCGTGGGCCGCTGCACGGCGGCGCCAACGAAAAGGCCATGGAGCTGATCCAGACCTTCAAGGATCCGGACGACGCCGAGGCCGGCCTGAAGCAGATGTTGGCCGACAAGGAAAAGATCATGGGCTTCGGCCACCGGGTCTACAAGAAGGCGGATCCGCGCAACGGCATCATCAAGGAATGGTCGAAGAAGCTGGCCGGCGACGACGCCTACAAGCAGAACCTGTACGCGATCTCGGAGCGCCTCGAGCAGGTCATGCTCGACGAGAAGGGCATGTTCCCGAATGCCGACTTCTATCATGCGACGGCCTACCACTTCCTCGGTATCCCGACGAAGCTGTTCACGCCGATTTTCGTGATCTCGCGGCTGACCGGCTGGGGCGCGCATATCTTCGAGCAGCGTGACGACAACCGCCTGATCCGCCCCAACGCGGAATATGTCGGCCCGGAAGTGCGTGATTTCCGTCCGATTGATCAGCGCGGGGCCTGAGTCCGCTGAATCCGGCGCGCGCCGGTATGATCGGGTCGCGACCCTCTCGATAACAATGGATAAAAGGAGATGGCAATGATTCTGGCGTACTGGTGTGTGCTCATCGCGGCGTTCATGCCCTTCGGTTTCGTGCTCTATGCGAAAGCCGGCGGCCCGAAAAAGATGGGGCTGAAGGAAAACCACCATCCGCGGCGCTGGCTCGAAGAGCAGGCCGAAGGGCCGCAGCGACGTGCCTACTGGGCGCAGCTCAATTCCTTCGAAGCGTTTCCGCCGTTTGCGGCGGGCGTGATCATCGCCGTCATCTCCGGCGGCTCGATCGGCGCGATCAATCTGTTCGCGGTGCTGTTCGTGCTGCTGCGGCTGGTTTATGGCTGGTGCTATATCAGCGATCGCGCCACGATGCGCAGCCTGGTCTGGGGCGGCGCGGCCGCCTGCACGGTCGCGTTGTTCATTGTGGCGGCCATCGGCTAGCGATTCGCATCGCGGGGCCGGTTTCCTGCGGCGAAAAGCTGCAGAACCTAGCCTGTCCCATTCGTCCTTCCTCTTGGGCCGGCCCCGGCTGTCGCGTTCCCTCGTGCCCGTATTCATGCGGACGTTTCTTCCGCTCGTCTGCGCGTAGAGTGGGAACGCGCATATGCGTTCAAGGTCACGGTTTGCGCGACGAATTAGCTAGGTCGCAGGGCGTGCGCCGCGAAGCAAAAAGGCGCAGAGTAAATACCGTCAGCCTGCCCGCCTGCGGGTGGCCGACAACAATCGGTATCGTCTGGCTAAAAATAACTATTTTCAAAATCAGAGCGCTGCGTAAACTGGCGATCTGCGTGTGCTGGTAAAGACCATGCCGGCTTGCCCGGCACTTGTGTGCGAATAGGAGAAGACGTCGATGGAGACCAAGCGCCTCAATCTGGTCGATACGGCCTGGCTGAACGTCGAGACAGAAAACGCGCCCATGCAGGTGGGTGGGCTGTTGACGTTCAAGATGCCCGATGACGCGCCGAAGGATCTGCCTCGCAGGATCGTCGAGCACTATCACAGCTTCACCCAGGCCTATTCGCCGTGGAACCATCGGCTGCGCGCGGGCCGGCTGCGCAATGTGGCGCCGGAATGGGAGCTGCTCGACGAGATCGACGTCGAATACCATTTTCGCCACTCGGCGCTGCCCTATCCGGGCGGCGAGCGCGAGCTCGGCGAACTGGCCTCGCGTCTGCACAGCCACCCGCTGGATTTTCGCCATCCGCCCTGGGAGGCGCATCTGATCGAGGGGCTGGAAGGCAATCGCTTCGCGATCTATATCAAGCTCCATCATTCGTTGATCGATGGCATTGCCGGTATGCGCCAGCTCGCGCGCGCACTCGCCAGCGACGCGAACGACATGGATCGCCCGCCGTTCTGGGCGGTCGAGCCGAAGAAGCGTCGCAAGCGGTCACCGAGCGAAGTTCGCCCGGGTATGTATCGCGCGGTCGCCGAGTTGATGGGCGGCGCGGCCGAACAGGTCGGTTCGCTGCCGGGTTTTGCGCGTGTTGTGCGCAGCATGCTCAAGAGCGCGCGTTCGAGTACCGGCACGGCGGGCCTGCCGTTTTCGTCGTCATCCTCGGTGCTCAACAGCCGCATCCAGTCGCAGCGGCGCTATGCCACCCAGCTCTACTCGCTGACCGAGTTCAAGGCGCTCGCAGCCAATGCGCATGTGACGATCAACGATATCGTGCTGGCGATCTGTGGCGGCGCGCTGCGCCGCTATCTGCGCGAGATTGGCGAACTGCCCAAGCGGCCGCTCACGGCCGGCATCCCGGTCTCCGTGCGCCCGGCAGACGATCAGGAGGCCGGCAACGCCATTACCTTCATCGTGGCTAATCTCGGGACCGACATCGAATCCCCCACCGAGCGTCTGCAGGCCATCGCGGATTCTACTCTGCGGGCCAAGCGCGAGCTGGCGCGGCTGTCGGCTGCGTCGATCACGCAGTACACGGTGGCGCTGATGGCGCCGTACATCCTGTCGTTGGTCACGGGCATGGGTGGGCGCACACGCCCTGTCTTCAACGTCACTGTGTCCAACGTGCCGGGCCCGCCCGGTCCGTTGTATGTGATGGGCGCGGAGATGGAGGCGTTCTATCCCACGTCGCTGGTGACCCATGGCCAGGCGCTCAATATCACCGTGCACGGCTATGCGGATACGCTCGGCTTCGGCTTCATCGGCTGTCGCGAAACCCTGCCGTCGATGCAGCGACTGGCGGTCTATGCTGGCGAAACGCTCGATGAGCTGCGTGCTGCCTATGGCGATACGCAGGGCAAGACAGACAAGCCGGAGAAGACCACGGCCACCCGACGCAAGAAGCAGCCGGCGAAACGCAGCTCCGGCTAGGCGCCCGGCGTGGTGTTCGCTTTAAGGTGGGTTGTTCTAGCCTTCGCCTCGGCAAGAGGTGCCAGCGAGACGCTCGCGTAAAGCAGATTTGGCCGCGCGGACACTTGAGTCCATAATCTTCTCATTGCTCAATGAGAAGGTTGGTCGTTATGTCGCAAGCTCCGAATGCAACTGAAGTTCTGGACGTGCTGATTGTTGGCGCGGGCATTTCCGGCATCGGCATGGCTTGTCATCTGCGCGAGGAATGTCCGGATCAGTCGTTCGCTATCCTGGAGCGGCGGACGGCGATTGGCGGGACCTGGGATCTGTTTCGTTATCCCGGTATCCGCTCGGATTCCGACATGTTCACTTTCGGCTATCGTTTTCGGCCCTGGCAGGAACCGAAAACGCTGTCGGATGGTGGATCGATCCGCGAGTATCTGGTCGATACCGCGCGCGAATACGGCATCGAGGACCAGATCCATTACGGCCAGAAGACCGAGCGCGCGTCCTGGTCCAGCGATGAGGCCTGCTGGACGCTGACCGTCCTGGACGAAGCCAGCGGCGAGAGCCGTAGCTGGCGGGCGCGCTATCTCGTGCTGTGCACGGGCTACTACCGATACGACGCCGGCCACATGCCCGATTTCCCGGGCGCGGACCGCTTCAAGGGCCAGCTCATCCATCCCCAGCAGTGGCCGGAGGATCTCGACTACCGCAACAAGAAAGTGGTGGTGATCGGCAGCGGCGCGACCGCGATCACGCTGATCCCGGCGATGGCCGAAGATACCGCGCATATCACCATGCTGCAGCGCTCGCCGTCCTATATCGCCTCGTTACCCGCGGTGGATCAAATCTCCAAGACGCTGCAGCGCTGGCTGCCCGACAGCTGGGTGTTCGGCATGGCGCGAAAGCGCAATATCCATGTCCAGCGTTTGATCTATTCGGCGTCGCGCCGTTATCCGAAGCTGGTACGCCGGCTGCTGCTGGCGAGTGTGCGCAAGCAGGTCGGCAAGGACGTGGACATGCGTCATTTCACGCCGTCCTACAACCCCTGGGACGAGCGTCTCTGCGTAGTCCCCAACGGCGATCTGTTCAAGACGCTGCGCTCGGAAAAGGCCGATATCGTCACCGACCATATCGAGACCTTTACCGAGAACGGGGTTCAGCTGCAGTCCGGCAAGACGCTCGAGGCCGATATCGTGATTTCGGCCACCGGTCTGAACATGCAGATGCTCGGCGATATCGAGATCGTGAAGGATGGCGAGGTCCAGGCGCCCAGCCAGCACATGACCTACAAGGGCGTACTGCTCGAGAGCCTGCCGAATCTCGCCGCGGTCTTCGGCTATACCAATGCCTCATGGACGCTCAAGGCCGATATCGCTGCGGCCTATGTCTGCCGCCTGCTCAAGCATATGGCTGCCAAGGGCTATCGCAGCGCTACGCCGCGCGCGGTGGATGCGCAGCCTGTCGATGCCTCGATCATGGACGCGCTGAATTCCAACTACGTGAAACGTGCCAGCCACAAGCTGCCGCGCCAGGGCGACAAGCTACCGTGGCGGGTGTTGAATCACTACAGCCGCGATCGCGAGATGCTGGTCGAGCAGCCGATCGAGGACGGCGTACTCCAGTTCGATGCGGCCGCGTCCGAGCGGCGTAACGCTGCATGAGACAGCGCTCCAGCCTTAGGGCAGGCGGCGAGTCGCGCTAGACACGCTGCATGCCTTGGCTGCGATCCGCGTTGCGCCGAGACGCTATCCTCGTCGGGCAAAAGCCTCGTCGGATGCAATCTCTTGAGCTCAATACAGCAGTCCGCTGCTCTGCCGGTATCCCGAATCGGACTCGCCGCGGCCTTTGGCGCGTTTCTGAGCTGGGGGTTTCTGCCGCTGTATTTCCATCTCATCGGCCCGCGCGTCTCGGCTTGGGAAATCCTGCTGCATCGCGTGCTCTGGACGGCCCTTCTGCTGGCCGTTCTGACGCTGGCGCTCGGGCGTATCGGCCGGATACGCGCCGTCTTCGCGAATACGCGCCTGTGTGGGGCGCTGGTCGTGACCGCGCTGCTGGTGGCGACGAACTGGGGCACGTTCATCTGGGCGGTCGTGAATAGCCACGTCGTGGATGCCAGTCTTGGCTACTACATCAACCCCTTGCTCAATATCGCCCTCGGATTTCTGTTTCTGGGCGAGCGATTAAGGCGGCTGCAGTGGGTGGCGGTCGCGATCGCCGCACTCGGTGTGCTGCTGTCGATCATCGCCTACGGTGCGGTGCCGTGGGTGGCGCTGATACTGGCGATGTCATTCGGCTTTTATGGCCTGATTCGCAAGCAGCTGGCCGTCGACAGCGTGACTGGATTGCTCGTGGAGACGCTGTTTCTGGCGCCGATAGCACTCGTATGGTTGGTTACCCTCTATGCGCAGGGCGACGCGGCGTTCGGGCTGATTGATATTCGTACCGATGCGCTCCTGATTGGCGCCGGCATATTCACCATCGTGCCCTTCACGCTGTTTGCGGCCGGGGCGCGCCGGCTGCGGTTGGGCACCCTCGGTCTCATCCAGTACCTCACGCCCACGCTGCAGTTTCTCACCGGCGTGCTTATCCTCGGCGAGCGCTTCACGCCCGCGGATATCGTCACCTTCGCCTGTATCTGGACGGGGCTAGCCATCTACACGATCGATCTGCTGCGCGCGTCGGCGCACCGGCCGGCCGCGGTTTGAGCCATTCGGAGCGCAAGGAGCGGGAACGCTGGACAAAAAAACGGCCCTCCGAGAGGGCCGTTGTCCCGCAGGCTCGAAAGCCGTGGTGACTACATGCTCGGCATGAGCACCGTGTCGATCACGTGCACGACACCGTTGGACTGCATCACGTCAGCCTGGGTCACCGTGGCGGTGTTGCCCTGGGCATCTTCGATGACGATGTCCTCGCCTTCCATCATCAGGGTGAACTGCTCGCCCTGAACGGTCGGCGCCGGATGCTCACCGCCGTCATCCTCGATCATCTTCATGGCGGCGTCAGAAGTCGCCTTGGCGGGTACCACGTGATAGGTCAGGATCGCCTTGAGCTTATCCTTGTTCTCCGGCTTCAGCAGTTCGTCGACCGTACCTTCCGGCAGCTTTTCGAAAGCCGCGTTGGTCGGCGCGAACACGGTGAACGGACCTTCGCCCGACAGCGTTTCCGCCAGGCCGGCCGCTTTCACCGCCGCTACCAGCGTGGTGAGGTTGTCGGCCTGCGAGGCGTTTTCGACGATCGTCTTGTCGGGCGACATCTCCGCGCCCCCGACCATCGGATTGTCGCCAGCCCACGCGTTGGCTGCGAACAGCGTACTGATCGCAAACGTTGCAGCAGTCGCGAAAGTCTTGATTTTATATTTGTTATTCATAATAGCCCTCAATGCGCCGAATAAAGGTGGCGCAGTGAGGAGTACGCGGTGTGTGGCCCATCGGTTGCAGCAGGCGTTTGTGAACATGCGTGTGAGAGCCGAGAGTCTGGCGCTTCTGTCGTTCAACCGTGGTCAGCTCGGGGGCTCGCGCCGCCATATAGCGCACTAGCTGAACTGCGTCGTCGGGCCGGGCTGCAACTGTTGCAACGCCCGGGCATAGCTATCGAACCCGTCGGCGAGATAATCCAGTACCGGCGCCAGATCGAGATCGCGCGCCAGCCGGTGCGAGGCGGCCTGGTGATAGGCGTTGCGCCCCATGTCGCGGTAATAATCCACGCCGAGCGCGCTGCGGCCATAGCGCAGTCGGTGTTCGATCCAGCCGCGGCCGACGCCGGCCAGGAACAGCGCATAGTTGCCCAGATGCGCATGCACGAGAAATTGCCGTTCGTGCTCGCTCTCGGCCGCCTCGGCGATCAGGTCGATCAGGTATTCAAAGCTCTCCTGTTCGCCCGGCTGCACGCGGTATAGCCGGTCGGTGCGCACGAACAGGCTCAGTAGATTGGCCAGATACCGGATCACGCGCCGTTGTAGATAGGTCTTCGGCCGCGGCAGGCGCCGGCGCAGCACGACATGAAAATACAGCTGCGGCGAGATATCCAGCCAGCCGCCGCTGTCGCCGGCGACTTTGTGATAGATCCCGTCCTGCTCGATCAGGGCTTCGATGGCCGGTGAAACGCCTTCGGTTATCAGCGCGTCGTCGGCCACGTCGTGACCGGCGGCGTCGAGAAGGAAGGCGATATCGCGCGGGCTCAGCCAGGTTGCTTCGGCATGGGCGAAGTCGGGCACGCGGGGTACGGCAGGTCGTGGCGCGCGGGCAGGGGCGGCCTGCGATCTGGGCCGCGCTGCCCCGGCATGGATGGAAACGATCTTGTCGCTCATCGAAGCCCTCCCGATTTATCTCGACTCCATTGATAACCCAGATGAGCGAATCTGCCCAGAGGGTGCAGGCGCCGGGCAGGAGAAGGCGGGGCGAATCGGGGTCGACCGAGCCGCTATACTGGCCGCCGTATCGCCCATTCATCGATCCGTTCGACCCGCAGAGCGCCCGCCAGAACCTATGACCGACAACGCATCGAACGACAGCCGTAGCGACGCAGCGGCCTCCGACGCCAAGCGTGGCAACAATTTTGTCCGCAGCATGATCGCCGAGCAGATCGAGCGCGGCGAGCACAGCGGCGAAGTGGTCACCCGTTTTCCGCCGGAGCCGAACGGCTTTCTACACATTGGCCATGCGAAATCGATCTGCCTGAATTTCGGTCTCGCCGAACATTTCGGTGGCCGTTGCCGGCTGCGCTTCGACGACACCAACCCGGAGAAGGAAGAACAGGCGTTCATCGATTCCATCCAGGAAGACGTGCGCTGGCTGGGCTTCGACTGGGACGGCGAGGTGCGCTTCACCTCGGACTATTTCGACACCCTCTACGACTACGCCCTGCACCTGATCGAGAACGGGCACGCCTATGTCGACGAGCTGACCTCGGAACAGGCGCGCGAATACCGCGGCGACTGGAACACGCCCGGTACGAACAGCCCCTACCGCGATCGCACGCCGGCCGAGAATCTTGCCGCGTTCGAGAAGATGCGCGCCGGCGAGTTCGCCGAGGGCACGGCCTCGCTGCGCGCCAAGATCGACATGGCCGCCGGCAACATGAATCTGCGCGATCCGATCATCTATCGCATCCGCCATGCCGCGCATCACCAGACCGGCGACAAATGGTGCATCTACCCGTCCTATGACTTCGCCCATGGTCAGTCGGACGCGATCGAAGGCGTCACCCATTCCATCTGCACGCTGGAATTCGCCGATCACCGCCCGCTCTACGACTGGTTCCTCGAGCATCTGCCGGTGCCGGCACGCCCGGTGCAGACCGAGTTCGGCCGCCTGAACCTGAATTACACGGTTACCAGCAAGCGCAAGCTCAAGCGCCTGATCGACGAAAACGTGGTCGACGGCTGGGATGACCCGCGCATGCCTACACTGGCCGGCATCCGCCGGCGCGGCTATACGCCGGCGTCGATTCGCAACTTCTGCGAAATGATCGGCGTGGCGCGGACCGACGGCGTGGTTGATGCGGCCATGCTCGAACACGCCATCCGCGACGATCTGAATACCAACGCGCCGCGCGCCATGTGCGTGCTCGATCCACTCAAGCTCGTGATTACCAATTATCCCGAGGACGGCGTCGAGCAGCTTGCGGCCGCTGGTCACCCGAACCGCGATGACCTGCCCGAGCGCACGTTGCCCTTCACCCGCGAAGTGCTTATCGAGAAAGAGGATTTCCGCGAAGCAGCGAACAAGAAGTACAAGCGGCTGGTGCTGGGCAAGCGCGTACGCCTGCGCAATGCCTATGTGATCGAGGCGACGGATGTGGTCAAGGATGAGGCCGGCGAGATCGTCGAGGTGCATTGCACGTATGATCCGGACACCCTCGGTGACAACCCGGCCGACGGCATCAAGCCTAAGGGCGTGATCCACTGGGTCTCCGCCAGCCACGGCCAGCAGGCCGTGGTGCGCCAGTACGATCGCCTGTTCGCCAGCGAGAATCCCGGGCGCGGCGATCGCGACATGATCGACGATCTCAACCCGGATTCGCTCACCGTGCATGAAAACTGCTGGATCGAGCCGGGCCTGGCCATGGTCGAGCCCGAATATCGCGTGCAGTTCGAACGGATCGGCTATTTCGTGGCGGACCGCCACGACCACGCGCCCGGCAAGCCCGTGTTCAACCGCATCGTGCCGCTACGCGATACCTGGGCGAAGATCGAGGCAGGCGGCTAGGCGTTCTCGCGTCTAGCGGCGCAGCGCCTCGGCCAGCCAGCGGCGGGACTCGGCGGGGTCGATCACGTCGTCGATCTCGAAGAAAGTGGCGACGTTTTCGGCCTTGCCCTGTTCGTACATCGTGTCCACGAGTTGTTGGAAGCGCGCCGCGCGTTCGTCTGCGTCGTCGATGGCTTCCAGCTCGCGCCGGAAACCGAGCGTCACCGCGCCTTCCACGCCCATCGGGCCGAATTCGCCGTTTGGCCAGGCGATAGTGAACTGCGGGCGTTTGAGATGCCCGCCCAGCATCGCCTGGGCGCCCAGGCCGTAGGCCTTGCGCAGCACGATGCCGTACCAGGGCACGCTGACCTTGGCGCCCGCGATGAACATTTCGGACGCGTGGCGCACGGTGCCGGTCTTTTCGGCTTCGGGGCCGACCATGATGCCGGGCGTATCGCAGAGCGTGAGCAGCGGGATGCCGTGGGTATCGCACAGGCGCATGAAATCCGCGGCCTTGCGGGCGGCCGGGCTGTCGATGGCGCCGGCCAGGCTGCGCGGGTTGTTGGCGAGCACGCCAAGGGCCTTGCCTTCGATACGGATGAACGCGGTGACGAGATTGGGCGCGTGGGTGGCGCCGAGTTCGGTCATTGAGTCGGTATCCGCCAGTGCCGCGATGATCTTGCGCACGTCGTAGGTCATGCGCCGGTTGTCTGGCATGGCCGCGCCTATCGCCGACGTGTCGCCCGCCGTGTAGTTGGTGACGTCGCCCTGGAAATAGGCGAGGCAGCGCTTTGCGGTGGCCACGGCTGCGGCCTCGTCATCGACCACGATATCGACGACGCCGATGGCCGCCTGCTCGTCGGCCGGGCCGATCTCCTCGGGCGCGAACTCACCCAGGCCGCCGCCGGCGATCATGGCCGGACCCGCCATACCGAGATTGGCGTCGCGGGTGGCGATGGTGATATCGCAGCAGCCAAAGAACGCCGCATTGCCGGCAAAGCAGCGGCCGGCGTTGATGCCGATCAGCGGCACTTCGCCACTCAGGCGCGCGAACGAGTAGAAGCTGGTGACTTCCAGGCCCGAGCTGGCAATAAGCGCGGTATCCACATCGCCCGGCCGGCCGCCGCCGCCTTCGGTGAAGAAGATCACCGGCAGGCGATCGCGCAGCGCGACATCCACCATACGGTCGGTCTTGCGGTGGTTCTGAAAACCCTGGGTGCCGGCCAGCACGGTGTAGTCGTAGCTCATCACCACGCAGCGCGTATCGCGGGCCGCGAAGGCATCGCCGTTGACGCGGCCGACGCCGCTGATCAGCCCGTCGGCCGGGGTATCGCGCTTGAGATCGTCGATCGCGCGGCGGCTGCGCTGGGCGGCGATCGCCAGCGCGCCGTATTCCAGAAAGCTGTCGGTATCCACCAGATCGGCGATGTTTTCGCGCGCGGTGCGCTTGCCGAGCTTGTGGCGCTTGGCGACGGCTTCGGGGCGCGCGCTGTCGCGGCCGGCTTCGTGGGGATCGGTCATGCGTTACTTTCCAGTGCGCGCAGCGCGGTCTCGGGGATCAAGGCGAGCGGGCAGATTAAAACAGAGCACGGCATCGGCGCATCGTCGTCGCGGGCGAGGCGTATGCAGCCTGCGCGGAGGACAAAAAAATCGCTATCCTGAGCGGCTGTATCGCGCGCTACGGAAAACGGGAGACGCATGGCAATGACGGACTGGGGGGCCTGCGAACAGCAGCTCGCGGCCGGAATAGAGGCGCTGGGGATCGAGGTGTCGGCCCAGGCCCGGGAACAGCTGATCGCCTACCTGCGCGAGCTGTCGACCTGGAATGCCACCTACAACCTCACCGCGGTGCGCGATCCGCTGGCCATGGTGACGCGACATCTGCTCGACAGCCTCGCGGTGCTGGATTTCGTCACCGGTAGTGCGGTGGCCGATATCGGCAGCGGGCCCGGCTTGCCCGGGCTGGTGATCGCAATCGTGCGCCCGCGCATGGCCGTGACGGTGGTTGAGGCGAACAGCAAGAAAGCGGCCTTCCTGCGCCATGCGCGACGGCGGCTCGAACTCAAGAACGTCACCGTCGCGCAGGAACGGGTCGAATCCTGGCAGCCGGACGAGAAGTTCGACTGCGTGATCTGTCGTGCCTTTGCCGCCGCGGACGAGTGCGCGCGTCTGGCTGGCCATCTGGTCGCACCCGGTGGGCGTTTTCTGCTGATGAAGGGGCGCGATCCGGCGGCCGAGCTGGCGGACCTGCCGCTCGACTTCCGGCATGTCGACACCGTTTCGCTGGCGGTGCCGGGCCTGGATGCCGCGCGTCATCTGGCGATCCTGGAGCCGGGGCTGATCTAGTCCGGGTCACAGGGACCTGCCGAGTCCATTAGACTGAGCGCCCATGAGCAATATCATCGCCATCGCCAACCAGAAAGGCGGCGTGGGCAAGACCACCACGAGCATCAATCTTGCGGCTGCGCTGGCCGAGGCCGAGCAGCGCGTGCTGCTTGTGGATATGGACGCCCAGGGCAACGCCACGATGGGCGTGGGTGTGGACAAGAATGCCCTCGACGCCACGGTCTGCGACTTCCTGCTCGGCGACAAGGGCGTGTCGGAAGCGCTGCAGGTGGTGCTCGATGGCGAGTTCTATCTGCTTGGCGCCAATGGCGACATGACCGCCGCCGAAGTCGGCCTGCGTGATCGCAAGAATGGCCGGCTCGCGCTCAAGAAAGCGCTCGCAGAGATTTCGGAAAGCTTCGACTATGTCGTCATCGACTGCCCACCCGCGCTGTCGATGCTTACGGTGAACGCGCTGGCCGCCGCGCGCGGCGTGATCATCCCCATGCAGTGCGAGTATTACGCGCTGGAAGGATTGTCGGACCTGCTCGAGACGATCGAGAGCGTGCGCAAGATGATGAATCCGGATCTGATCATCGAAGGCGTGCTGCGCACCATGTACGACGCGCGCAACCGCTTGACCGGGGATGTGTCTGCCCAGCTCACCGATTATTTCGGCAGCGCGGTCTACAACACCGTCATTCCGCGCAACGTGCGTCTGGCCGAGGCGCCGAGTCACGGCGTGCCGATCATGCAGTACGATAATGCCGCCTCGGGTGCTGCAGCCTATCGTGCGCTGGCTGCGGAGATCCTGGGGCGCGACGACAGCGAGATCATCGGCGCGCCCCACAAGGGCGCACGCCGCGCGGTGTCGTCCCTGTTCGGCCGGCGCAAGCGCCAGTCCGGCAGCTGACGCGCGTTCAAAGGAAGAATCCGGCTATGGCACAGAAGAAACGAGGATTGGGGCGGGGTCTGGAATCGCTGCTGAGCAACGATTTCGACGAGGCACCGGAAACCGGCAGCGAACTCGTCGAGTTGGAACTCGATGCGCTGCGCCCCGGTCGCTATCAGCCGCGTCGGGATATGGACGCGGAAGCGCTCGAGGCGCTGGCGCAGTCGATCCGTACCCAGGGCATCGTTCAGCCACTCGTGGTTCGCGAAACCGATGGCGGCTACGAGATCGTCGCCGGCGAGCGCCGTTGGCGTGCCGCACGCCTGGCGGGCCTGGAAAAAGTGCCGGCTGTGGTGCGGCCGATGGCCGACGATGCTGCCATGGCGGTGGCGCTCATCGAGAATATCCAGCGCGAGGATCTCAACCCGCTGGAAGAGGCGGCCGCCTTGCGTCGTCTGATCGAGGAGTGCGGCATGACCCATGCGGCGTGTGCGCAGGCCGTGGGCCGCTCGCGCGCCAGCGTGTCGAACCTGTTGCGCCTGTCCGAGCTGGTCTCCGAAGCCCAGGCGCTGCTGCGCGCGGGCGATATCCAGATGGGCCATGCGCGGGCGCTGCTCGGCGCGCCGGCCGCCCTGCAAGCCGATCTCGCCGCGCGGGTCGCCGCGCGTCAGCTGACCGTACGCCAGACCGAGGCGCTGGTTGCGTCCGCCATGGCCGAGAACGGAAGCGAAGGCGCCGCGCGCCAGAGCAATCGTCTGGTGCGTTTCGAGCGTGAACTGGGCGATACCCTCGGTGCGAAAGTTACCGTGCGGTCGCAGCGGGGCGGGCGTGCAAGGGTGGTCATCGACTACCCGAACGCAGCCGAGCTCGACGCACTGCTGGATCGTCTGAAGTAAGGCCAGACGCGTTTTTATTGTAGATAACACCCTTCTTTTTCACGATTGACCTTCGATTTGGCTTTGTCTATAGTCCGCCGAGCGCCGGGTTTGTCGCGAGGGAATTGCGTGTCAGGTCGGGGCCAAGGTGGGGGATTCGTGTAGTGATGACCCGACCACGTTTGCGCAACATGCGCCTTGCTTGGGCGGTGTTTGCAGCACAGATCATTACCGGTTTGCTCATGGCCGTCGTATTCGGCGTCAAGGGTGGGTCGGAGCCAGCGATGGCCGCGTTGTTTGGCGCTGTCGTCGCTGCGGTGCCCGGGCTCTGGATGGCGTTGTGGATGTTGCCGCGCCGCCGTCAGACCGACGCATCGAAGATGGCTCGCTCCTTTTATTGGGGTGAGCTGGGAAAACTAGGATTGACTGCAGGGCTGTTTCTCACGGCAGCCCTTTTGTTTGGCCAGCAGTTTTTCGCACTGCTGGCGACGTACGTGGCTTGCCTGGCTTGTTACTGGCTTGCCCTCATCTTGACGCGCTAGCTGGCAGGAATGGCAGCGGGTTCGACATAGGCTTGCATCGAGGACAAATCGTATGGCCAGTGCCGAAGAAGGTGGCAGCGCCGCTACCCAGTACATCCAGCACCATTTGTCGAACCTTCAGTTCGACCTGACCAGCATGTCCTTTGACGGACATGCCAGCGGTTTCTGGGTGCTGAACGTCGACAGCCTGTTCTTTGCCATCGTGCTGGGCGTTTTCTTTCTGTTCTTCTTCCGCATGGCTGCCAAGAAGGCCACGGCGAGTGAGCCGGGCGGTCTGCAGAACTTTGTCGAGATGATCGTCGACTTCACCGATACCCAGGTGCGCGACATCTATCACGGCGATTCCAAGCTGATCGCACCGCTCGCCCTCACGATCTTCGTGTGGGTGTTCCTGATGAACTTCATGGACCTGATTCCGGTGGACGCGCTGCCCGCGGCCGCACAGGCGAGTGGCATCGATTACCTGAAGGTCGTGCCTTCGACCGATCTGAACATCACCTTCGGTCTGTCGCTGTCGGTGTTTGCGCTGATGATGTTCTACAGCGTCAAGATCAAGGGCGGCCTGGGCTTCCTCAAGGAAACGCTCACCCACCCCTTCGGTCCATGGCTGGCGCCGTTCAACTTCGCGCTGTTCGTGGTCGAGACCGTGGCCAAGCCCGTCTCGCTGTCGCTGCGACTGTTCGGCAACCTCTATGCGGGTGAGCTGATCTTCATTCTGATCGCCGTGTTCACCCTCGGCGCGGGCGCCAGTCTGCTGGCCGTGCCCATGTTTATTCTGCAGGTGCTGCTCGGCGTTGGCTGGGCGATCTTCCATATTCTGGTGATCACGCTGCAGGCTTATATCTTCGGCATGCTGACGATCGTCTATCTCAGCATGGCGCAAGAGCACCACTGATCGACCCAACCCACTGACCTAACTGACTCGTAAACTGGAGAGTAGAAAATGGAACAAGCAATTGCTGACGTCCAGGGCATGACCGCCATTGCTGTCGCGATACTGATCGGCTTCGGCGCCATCGGTACCGCGCTGGGCTTCGGCCTGCTGGGTGGCAAATTCCTGGAAGGCCTCGCTCGTCAGCCGGAAATGGCTCCGATGCTGACCGGCCGCATGTTTCTGATCGCCGGCCTGCTGGACGCCGTGTCCATGATCGGCGTGGGTATCGCCCTGTTCCTGACGTTCGCCAACCCGTTCGTGGCGGCCGTGCAGTCTGCGGGCGGCTAACACCCGGTTTCGCCTAGTCGCTTAAGTCGAGTTACGAAAGCCAGGGGTAACCCATGAGCATCAATGCCACACTGCTGGCCCAGATGATCGTCTTCGCGGTCTTCGTCTGGTTCACCATGAAGTTCGTATGGCCGCCGATCATGCAGGCCATGCGTGATCGCCAGAAGCGGATCAGCGAAGGTCTTGCGGCCGCCGAACGCGGCGCCCGCGAGCTCAACGAAGCCACCGCCAAGGCCGAGGAAATGGTCGGTAAGGCGCGCGAGCAGGCTCAGGAAATCCTGACCAACGCCCAGCGCCAGGCCGACGATACCCTCGAGCGGGCCCGCGACGACGCGCGTTCGGAAGGCGAGCGCATCGTCAATGCCGCACGCGAGGAGATCGAGCAAACCGTCGCGTCTGCCAAGGAAGATCTGCGTCGCGAGGTCGGTTCGCTGGCCGTCGTTGGTGCCGAGCGTATTCTCAAGCGTGAGATCGACGCCAAGGCCCATAACGACATCATCGACGACCTCGTCGCGGAGATTCGTTAGTCATGGCCGAGACCCAGACGCTGGCGCGGCCCTATGCGGACGCCGTGTTCGAGCTTGCCGAAGCCCAGGGGCAGCTCGACGACTGGTCGGTAGCGCTTGAAGCGCTGTCGGCCATCGTGTCCAACGAGGACGTCGTCGCGCTCATGGATAACCCCGAGATCGCCGACGACCGATTGGCGGAAGTCGTGATCGAAGTGGGCGGCAGCGATCTGCACGAGGGCAGCAAGAACCTCGTGCGGCTGCTGGTAGAGAACGACCGGTTGGTGCTGGCGCCGTCCATTGCAACGCTCTATGAGCAGCGCAAGGCCGAAGCCGAGCACCGCGTCGACGTCAACGTCACTTCGGCCGTCGAGTTTTCCGAAGAGCAGCAGTCGGCACTGGCCACGTCTCTGGAGAAACGGCTCGATCGCAGCGTACGGCTGACCTTCGAGCAGGACGAAAACGTGATCGGCGGCGCCGTGATCCGGGCCGGCGATATGGTCATCGACGGTTCGCTGCGCGCCCAGCTTGAGCGCATGCGGCAGTCACTGGCGCACTAGCGCGGACCAATAGGCGATCATCCGCTGGCGGCAGTCGCCGCAGCGACATGGATATAGAGGAATAAGGTCAATGCAACTCAATCCGTCGGAAATCTCAGACCTGATCAAGAAACGGATCGAAAATTTCGATTCCGTTACCGAGTCGCGCAACGTCGGCACGCTGGTGAGCCTCGCCGACGGCATTGCGAAAATCCACGGCCTGGCCGACGCGATGCAGGGCGAAATGCTCGAATTCCCGGGCGGCACCTTCGGGATCGCGCTCAACCTCGAGCGGGATTCGGTCGGCGCCGTGCTCATGGGTGACTACACGCATATTTCCGAAGGCGCCGAGGTCAAGACGACCGGCCGCATTCTGGAAGTGCCGGTGGGTGATGAACTGCTGGGTCGCGTGGTCGATCCGCTGGGTCAGCCAATCGACGGCAAGGGCGAGCTGGGCACCACCCAGACGTCGCCGATCGAAAAGGTCGCCCCGGGCGTGATCGAACGCCAGTCGGTCGACGAGCCGGTCCAGACCGGTCTGAAGTCGATTGACGCCATGATCCCGATCGGTCGTGGCCAGCGTGAGCTGATCATTGGCGATCGCCAGATCGGCAAAACCGCGATCGCGATCGACGCGATCATCAATCAGAAGGGCACGGGCATCAAATGCATCTACGTGGCCATCGGGCAGAAGAACAGCTCGATTGCCGCCGTGGTGCGCAAGCTCGAAGAAGAAGGCGCGATGGAGCACACCATCGTGGTCGCTGCCGGTGCCGCGATTTCCCCGGCGCTGCAGTACATTGCACCGTACGCCGGCTGCTCCATGGGTGAGTTCTTCCGCGATAAGGGCGAAGACGCTCTGATCGTGTACGACGATCTGTCCAAGCAGGCTGTGGCGTATCGTCAGATCTCGCTGCTGCTGCGTCGTCCGCCGGGCCGCGAAGCCTACCCGGGTGACGTGTTCTATCTCCATTCACGTCTGCTGGAGCGCGCTTCGCGCATCAACGCCGAGTACGTGGAAGAGCTGACGGAAGGCAAGGTCAAGGGCCAGACCGGCTCGCTGACGGCGCTGCCGATCATCGAGACCCAGGCCGGCGACGTGTCTGCCTTCGTGCCGACCAATGTGATCTCGATCACCGACGGTCAGATCTATCTGGAAACCGACATGTTCAACGCCGGCACCCGTCCGGCTGTGAACGCCGGTCTGTCCGTGTCGCGTGTGGGTGGTTCGGCCCAGACCAAGATCATCAAGAAGCTCGGCGGCGGCATTCGTCTGGCCCTGGCCCAGTATCGTGAGCTGGCCGCGTTCGCGCAGTTCGCTTCCGATCTGGACGAAGCCACCCGCAAGCAGCTGGAGCACGGCGAGCGGGTCACCAAGCTAATGATCCAGAAGCAGTACGCGCCGCTGTCGGTCGCGCTGATGGCCTCTTCCCTGTTCGCAGCGGAAAAGGGTTATCTGGATGATGTGGATGCCGACAAGGTCGTCGATTTCGAATCGTCGCTGCACCAGTACATGGAAAGCGAGCAGAAAGGTCTGGTCGACAAGATCAACGAGACGGGCGACTTCTCCGACGAGATCCAGTCCGAACTGCACGCGGCGATGAAGGAATTCAAGGAAACGCATACTTGGTGAGGCCGGTAGGCCTCGCTCGTAGCGGTTTCCTGAATCTATCTAACGGAGTCCTGTAATGGCCGGCGGAAAGGAAGTCAAAGGCAAGATCAAGAGCGTAGAGAATACGCAGAAGATCACCAAGGCCATGGAAATGGTCGCTGCCTCCAAGATGCGCAAGGCCCAGGAGCGCGTCGAGGCGGCGCGTCCCTATGCTCAGAAGATCCGGCGCACGATCG
The DNA here is from genome assembly GCF_040361215.1 of Salinisphaera dokdonensis CL-ES53. Lineage (NCBI taxonomy): Bacteria > Pseudomonadati > Pseudomonadota > Gammaproteobacteria > Salinisphaerales > Salinisphaeraceae > Salinisphaera > Salinisphaera dokdonensis. The sequence goes on along the minus strand of NZ_APND01000002.1, from coordinate 445,756 downwards.
GGCATCTCGCGCAGGCGAACCCGGACTTCCAGCATCCGTTCATGGTCGAGCGGGATGTGAAGCGGGTCGGGATGATCATCATCTCGACAGATCGTGGTCTGTGCGGCGGTTTGAACATCAACCTGTTCCGCAAGATCCTTGGCGAGCTTCGCCACTGGGACAAGCAGAACGTGCCGGTCGAGATCGTCGTGGTCGGCCGCAAGGCGGCTAGCTTCTTCCGTCGGATCAAGGACATCAAGGCCGAGGTAACGGATCTCGGTGATCGTCCGCATCTGGACGACCTGATCGGAACCATCAAGGTGATGCTGGATGGCTATCGGGACGGCGAGATCGATCGTCTGTTCCTGATGGGCAACGAATTCGTCAACACGATGACCCAGCAGCCCGAAGTTCAGCAGCTGCTGCCGGTGCCGGAAGACGAAGACGAGGAGTTGCCCGATCACTGGGACTACATCTACGAGCCGGAGCCGAGCGAGCTGCTCGAGGACATCCTCGTGCGCTATGTAGAAGCCCAGGTTTACCAGGGTGTGGTCGAGAACGTCGCCTGCGAAATGGCGGCCCGGATGGTGGCGATGAAGTCTGCATCGGATAATGCCGGTGAGATCATCGAAGACCTCCAGCTCGAGTACAACAAGCAGCGTCAGGCAGCCATTACGCAAGAGCTGTCGGAAATCGTGGCCGGTGCGGCCGCGGTGTCGTAACAGTTCTTAAGCAAGCGAAACCCTAGACACAGATTGGCAGCGTATCCCGCTGTCCAGGTGAGGAATCGGATATGAGTAGCGGTACAGTCGTACAGATCATCGGACCCGTTGTGGACGTGGAATTCGATCGCGAATCGTTGCCCAGCATTCACGACGCACTGATCCTGAAGGAAAAGGATCTGGTGCTCGAGGTCGAGCAGCAGATCGGTGACGGCGTGGTCCGTTGCATCGCCATGGGCGTGACCGAGGGTCTGACCCGCGGCGCCAAGGTGGAGAACACCGGCAGCCCGATTTCGGTGCCGGTTGGCCAGAAGACCCTGGGTCGCATCATGAACGTGCTCGGTCATCCGATCGACAAGCAGGGCGATATCGGCGCCGAGGAAAATGCGCCGATTCACCGCGCCGCGCCGTCCTTCGAGGACCAGGCCGGCAGCCAGGAGCTGCTGGAAACCGGCATCAAGGTCATCGACCTGCTCTGCCCGTTCGCCAAGGGCGGCAAGGTCGGCCTGTTCGGCGGCGCCGGCGTGGGCAAGACCGTCAACATGATGGAGCTCATCCGTAACATTGCGGCCGAGCATTCCGGTTATTCCGTGTTCGCCGGTGTCGGTGAGCGTACCCGTGAAGGTAACGACTTCTACTACGAGATGAAGGAGTCCAACGTCATCGATAAGGTGGCGCTGGTGTACGGCCAGATGAACGAGCCGCCGGGCAACCGTCTGCGTGTCGCGCTGACCGGTCTGACCATGGCCGAGTTCTTTCGTGACGAAGGCCGTGACGTGCTGCTGTTCATCGACAACATCTACCGCTACACGCTGGCCGGTACCGAAGTGTCCGCGCTGCTGGGCCGTATGCCGTCCGCGGTGGGCTATCAGCCGACGCTGGCCGAGGAAATGGGTCTCCTGCAGGAGCGCATTACCTCCACGAAAACGGGTTCGATCACCTCCGTGCAGGCCGTGTACGTGCCGGCGGACGATCTGACCGATCCGTCGCCGGCCACGACCTTTGCGCATCTGGACGCCACGGTCGTGTTGGCGCGTGGCATTGCCGAGCGCGGTATTTACCCGGCCGTGGATCCGCTGGACTCCACATCGCGTCAGCTGGATCCGAACGTGATCGGCAATGATCACTACCAGACCGCGCGTGACGTGCAGCAGACGCTGCAGCGCTATCGTGAGCTGAAGGACATCATTGCGATTCTGGGCATGGACGAGCTGTCCGAAGAGGACAAGCTGGCCGTGTCGCGGGCTCGTAAGATCGAGCGCTTCCTGTCGCAGCCGTTCTTCGTGGCCGAGGTGTTCACCGGTTCGCCCGGCAAGTATGTGCCGCTGACCGAGACCATCCGTGGTTTCCGCGGTATCGTCGACGGCGACTACGATCACCTGCCCGAGCAGGCCTTCTACATGGTCGGTACCATCGACGAGGCCGTGAAGAAGGGCGAAGACATGGGCAAGAAGGCGGCCTGAGCACCGCCCGAATGAAACGAACGGCCGGCGTCGCTATGGCGCCGGTCTTCTCCCTCCATAGAGCAGCGATATGAAACTACACGTTGACCTCGTCAGTGCCGAGGGCCAGATCTATTCCGGTTCGGCGACCATGGTGTTCGTCGCCGCCGAGATGGGTGAGGTCGGCATCGCGCCGCGCCATGCGCCGTTGCTTACGCGCATGCGTCCCGGTCAGGTTCGTATCCAGGAGGAAGGCCAGGAAGAGCAGCAGTTCTTCGTCTCCGGCGGCGTGCTCGAAGTGCAGCCGCACCTGGTGACCGTGATGGCGGACACCGCCGAACGCGCTGCAGATATCGACGAAGCCGCTGCCGAGAAGGCCAAGCAACGTGCCGAAGAGAAAGTCTCCAAGGCCGAGGACAAGGTCGATATCGCCAAGGCACAGTCCGAACTGGCCGAGGCAGCCGCTCGCTTGCACCTCGTGAAGAAGCTGCGCTCGACCCAGTAGCGACGACGCACACGCGAAATCGCAGAACTTTATAGACAAGTTCACCTTTTGCGGGTAACTTGCGGTGCCAGCAGCAATCATCTAGGTTGCTGCGATGCATCATCCACCGACCCCACCGGTACACGCCATGCCGCGTGACGGATCAGCAACCCGTTTTCTCGTTCTGGCTACGGGCCTCGCGCTCTTGTGGCCGCTCGCCGCGTCTGCGAGCTCGACGAAATCCATATCGCCGTTCATGTCGCCTGCGTTCGAGCGTACGATTCATGGTGACGAGCGTCGGATTGATCTGTCCGGAATGGGTCGCGCGCTTGGTAGCGCAGAAGCCTTTGTTGGCGTGGACTCGTTGAGCAGCGCAACCCAGCAGTATCTCACCAGCGGTCTGCAGTGGCGCTCGAGCGCAGCGGATACGCCGTTACTGCGGGCCTCTGCGCTGCGCACGGAAGGCGAAGGCGCCACGCTTGGTGGCGGCCAGACGCTGGTTCGTGTCGAGAATCGGATGGATCTCGGCGAACGCTGGTACCTGCCGGATCTGTCGACAGAAGTGGCGCAGGTCACCAACCGGTCGGACAACGGCGAGGCGGCGCCCGGCCGCGCCGCGCGTCTCGGGCTTACGCAGGATATTGCCGCCGGGCACGCGACGCTCAGCTATTTTCAGGCCGACCCACAGTTCGATGCGCTTGGCAGTGCCATCGTCGCGGGTGATCGCGGCGTTGAATTGCAGAACAATCAGTCGTTGGGCCAGAGCTGGCAGGTCTCGCACGACCTTCGGTTGCATCAGCCCTCCGAGTTACGGGAACAGTCGGCGGTAGCCCAGACTTTGGTGCTCTCGCGTCGCAAGACGCTAACGGATCTGGGTCGGCCCTGGCAGGTCAGTGCCCATCTGGGTGCTCCGGTGGATACACGGGCCAACGGCAGTACACCGCTAGCGCTCGAGGTGGCGGCTCGCACGCTTCGCTGGCGCGATTGGCGGGTGAACAGCAGTCTGGGCTGGTACGACGCAAGCATGGAGGCGCCGCTGGCGTTGCCTGTCGACGGCACGCTCTGGCAGTTCTCCGCAAGCCGCGACGTGACGATCGCAGGGCTGCAGGCCGAACTGTCGCCGACATTCGCACTTGGGGGCAGCCGATACGACCGCCAGAGTGGCGCGACCCGCACGGGGCTGAATCTCGGCCTGTCGCAGTTAAGCGAGCGCGTCGACCTGAGCGTCAATTATCTCTCAGCGGGCTGGGCGACGACGGCCGACGCCGAAGATGACCTGCGGATGACCGTCAACTTCTCGCAAAGCACCGGCGCCATCCTGCCGGGCCTGCGTTCGATGGCGCAGAAATTGCGCATGCCCTGGCAGCCGCGCTACTGAACCAAGCGCGCTGCCCACGTTGGCACGCGTTTTGGTAGATTAAAGCGAGCGAAGCGAGGGGAACTCGTCAATTACGGCTGCTGTCGGTAGCAGAGTTGGCGGCATAGCGATCCATATTGGAGCATTACATGATTAGGCATTGGCCCTCTGGCCTGCTCGCGGGTTTCGTCGTGTTCGGCGTCTTGCTTGCGTCCTCTGCAACAGCCGCTGATGCGGCTGCCGACTCGTCGGACACCAAGTCGGCCCAGGGTAATGCTCCCGCGGACACCTCGCAGACGCGCCAGGGGTTCGGCTACGACAACGTGGTCGAACAGGCCAAGGCCCGTGCGGCGAAACCTTATAGCGCGCCGTCACAGATTCCGAAGTTCCTGCAGGAATTCGATTTCGCGCAGCTCGATCAGATCAGCTACAAGGCCGACCGAGCCCTCTGGCACGACGCCGGGTTGGGCTTCGAGAGCATGTTCTACCACCCCGGTTCGTACTACACGCACCCGGTGAAGATGCATCTGGTCAACGAACACGGCGTCGGCGAGTTCCGGTTCGACAAGAATCGTTTCCAGTACCCGAATCCTGAGCTGCGTGATCGCATCCCGGAAGATCTCGGGTATGCGGGCTTCAAGCTGCTGCACGAGCTGGAAACCGAGGGCAAGCTCGACGAAGTGCTCTCCTTTCTGGGTGCCTCGTATTTCCGTGCTCTTGGCGCGGGCGAGCATTACGGGCTATCCGCACGTGGACTCGCGATCAACACCGGCGGCGAGTCCGGCGAGGAATTCCCGGCTTTCGTGAGTTTCTGGCTGGTCGAGCCCGAAAAGAACAGCGAAACGATTACTGCCTACGCGCTGCTCGACTCGCCGAGCGTGGCCGGTGCCTATCGTTTCGAAGTCACGCCAGGCGACGCAACCCAGACGCGTGTCGAGGCAACGCTGTTCACCCGCAAGCCAATCGGCAAGCTCGGCGTGGCGCCGCTAACCAGCATGTTCATGTGGGGCGAGAACAGCCTGACGCGTCTGGACGACTATCGTCCGGAAGCACACGACTCCGATGGCCTGCTGATCTCGGCCACCAATGGCGAATGGCTATGGCGGCCGCTGTATAACCCGCAGAAATTGTCGATGAACCAGTTCTCGGCGAATAACGTACGTGGCTTCGGGCTCATGCAGCGCGATCGCAACTTCGACCACTACCAGGATCTCGACTACCAGTACGAGAAACGCCCCAGTGCTTGGATTACGCCCGAAGGTGACTGGGGCGATGGCCATCTCGAACTCGTGCAGATTCCCTCGGATAGCGAAGTCAACGACAACATGGCGCTCTACTGGGTGCCCAAGGATCCGGTCGAGGCCGGCCAGCGGCTGCACTATGCCTACAATATCCAGTGGAGTTCGAAGCTTGCCGGCCCCGATTCACTGGCCCACGCGTCGGCATCCCGTATTGGTCGGGCAGCCGTCGTGCCGGGGCAGCCGCGGGACACACTGCGCGTGGCGATCGAGTTCGTCGGTGGCGAACTCGAAGGTCTGACCGAGCCGGGTAGCGTTCAGCCGCGGGTCAACGCCATGCGTGACGCCACGATCAACAACATCGAGGCGGTCCGCAATCCGCACACTGGCGGCTGGCGTCTGACTTTCCTCGTGCCGACCGACTCGCTCGACTCGCCACTCGAGCTGCGTGCATTTCTGGCCGGCCCCGAAGGCGGGGCGCTGACCCAGACCTGGAGTTACGCGCTATCACCGTGAGCAATAACAAGGCCGGTATGGCCGACGTGATCGAAGCGCTCGACGCCTATCTGTCGCGCCTGCCCCTGGCCGACGACAGGCGCCGAGCGCTGCGCGCGCGCGTGCTCGACTCGGAGCCCGCCGATCGGCGCGAAGCACTGCAGCGGCTGCGTGCCCAGCTACAGGACAACGATGGCGGTGCCGAGGCGGAGGGCAGTGATCATGAACTCATAGCGCGGGTCCAATCGGCCTACCCGAGCCTGCGCCACGACGATGAGGCGCGTCCGCCAACTGCCGGGGCATTGCGCAGTGCTGCCATGCCGCAGCTCAATCGCTGGCCCATGTCGCCCGCGGATATCGACCGCAGGCCATGGCGCGTGCTGCCGTGGCTAAGCCGCAAGAGCAACAGCCTGCCGAAGTCCGTTCCCAGTCGCTTGAAAGGCGTGGTGCGTTGGCGCCAGACCCTGCTGGCGCTGATGGTCGCTCTGCCGGCTGCAGGCGCCGCGGCCTATATGGCGACGGTGCTGCCACACCGCGGCGCCACGATCCTGGAGGCCTTCATCCTTGGCGCAGCGTTCATGCTGTTTGCCTGGATTCTGGTTGGTTTCTGGACCGCGCTGTCGGGGTTCTTCGTGCTCTGGCGCGGCGATCGGTATCTGGTGCGTTCCGACCCGCCGGCGAAGCCGCCCTCCAACATGCCACCTGTTGACGATGATGCGCGCACGGCCATCGTCATGCCGATCTACGAAGAAGACGTATCGCGCACCTTTGCCGGGCTGCAGGCGATCTATGAATCGCTGGAGGCCACAGGCCGGCTCGAGGAGTTCGATTTCTTCGTGCTCAGCGATTCGGTCAAGCCAGACACGGTGATCGCCGAGCAGAACGCCTGGGCACAGCTCTGCCGCGAGATGGATGCGTTCGGGCGTGTGTTCTATCGTCGTCGGCGTGCGCGCGTGAAGCGCAAGAGCGGCAATCTCGCCGACTTCTGTCGGCGCTGGGGCGGACACTATCGCTACATGATCGTGCTTGATGCCGACAGCATCATGGCTGGCGATACGCTCACAGCGCTGGTCGACCGCATGCAGGCCAATCCCGGTGCGGGCCTGATCCAGACACCGCCCACGGCCGTGAACCGGGTCAGCGTGCTTGCACGCGTTGCCCAGTTCGCCACCCGCGTATACGGGCGTATGTTTGCTGCGGGTCTGCACTTCTGGCATCTGGATAATGCCCACTATTGGGGCCATAACGCGATCATCCGGATCGAACCGTTCATGGCCCACTGCGCGCTGCCGCGATTGCCGGGCCGAGGCGCGCTCTCGGGCGATATTCTCAGCCACGACTTTGTCGAAGCCGCGCTCATGCGGCGGGCCGGCTGGGGCGTATTCATTGCCTATGATCTACCCGGCAGTTACGAGGAAGTCCCGCCAAACCTCATCGAAGAGCTCGGCCGCGATCGACGCTGGTGTCAGGGCAACATCCAGCACATTCGGCTGCTGTTTTCCGACAATCTCGCGCCAGCCCATCGCGCGTTGTTCGCAAACGGCGTGATGGCCTACACCTCGGCCGCTATCTGGTTCATCTTCCTGTTGCTGTCGAGCGCAGAAGCCGTGCTCGAAGCGCTGCGGACGCCGGACTATTTTCCGGTCGCGGGCGCATTGTTTCCACAGTGGCCCGTGTGGCAGCCCATCTGGGCCGTGAGTCTGTTCGTCGCGACGCTGGTGGTGCTGTTTCTGCCCAAGATTCTTGGCGTCGTCATGATCGTCGCGCGCGGCAAGCAGCGCGAGTTCGGTGGCGTCGGCAATCTGATCGCGTCGACTTTGATCGAAATCTTGCTCACCTCGCTGCTCGCGCCGATCCGCATGCTCACGCATACGCGCTTCGTGTTCACCACGCTCACGGGTCAGCAGGTGAAATGGAACGCCCAGCAGCGCGCAGACGCGCAGGTGCCTTGGCTACGCGCCGTGCGGTTCCACATATGGGGCATGTTGCTGGCCACGGTCTGGGGCGGATTGCTGCTCTGGTACACACCCGGCTTCGCGCCTTGGCTGGCGCCGATTCTGGTGCCCCTGATTCTCGCCCCCGTGATTACCGTGCTCACCTCGCGTGCGGACTTGGGCCTCTGGATGCGTCGTCGAGAATTACAGCTCATCCCGGAAGAGCTCAAGGCGCCGCCCGAGCTGGCTCGCGTGGTCGAGATCGAAGCGGCTGCGCCGCCGGAAGCGGGTTTTGTCGAAGCCGTTGTCGACCCCGCGATCAACGCCTTGCATGTCGGCATGCAGGGGCGCGAGCGTCGGCTGACTGTCGCGATTGCGGACTATCGCCGCGAACTTGCAGAGCGCGCACTCAACCAGGGGGCGGACGCCCTTTCGGTCGACGAACAGCGCCGTTTGCTCGCGGACCCGGCTCGTATGCACTGGCTGCATGTCGAAGTCTGGGCGCAGGCGGCCTCGGCCTGGACGGAAGCGCTGGCCGAGCGTCCCGCGGACGCGTCTACGCAAGCCCCGGCAGGGGCTGTATAGTCCACGTCAAACCGTCGAAACGTGCCAATTATGGGTCTACATATCGTCGTCCTTGCGGCGGGCAAGGGCAAACGCATGCACTCTGCCCTGCCGAAGGTATTGCAGCCGCTGGGTGATCGGCCGCTGCTCAAGCATGTGGTCGAGGCTGCACAGACGCTCGATCCGGAGCAGATCCATGTGGTCTACGGCCACGGCGCGGAGCAGGTGCAGTCCGCCCTCGGTTATCTCGAGGTCAACTGGGTCTACCAGGAGCAGCAGCTGGGCACCGGCCATGCGGTCGCCCAGGCGATCGACGACGTGCCGGACGACGCCCGCGTACTCGTGCTGTACGGCGATGTGCCGCTAATGCGTGCGGGCACGCTTTCACATCTGGTGGAAGCGTCGGGCAGCGATGCGCTGGCATTGCTCACCGTCGTGCTGGAGGATCCGAGCGGCTACGGTCGCATCAAGCGCAACGACGAGAATCGTGTCGTCGGCATTGTCGAAGACAAGGACACCACCGGCGACGAGCGCTATATCCGCGAAGTGAATACGGGGTTGCTCTGTGCCCAGTCGCGCCATCTGCGTGACTGGCTGTCGCGGTTGACCAACGAAAACACCCAGGGTGAGTATTACCTGACCGACTGCATCGCCATGGCGGCAGGCGATAACGTGCAGATCGTGGCCGGCCAGTCGGGCAACGTCGAGGAGACCCAGGGCATCAATAACAAGCGTGATCTGGCGCTTGCCGAGCGGCTGCTGCAGCGCCGCCAGGCCGATGCGCTGATGGATCAGGGCCTGACCCTGCGTGATCCGGATCGTTTCGACCTGCGTGGTTCGCTGCGTATCGGCCGTGATTGCATGGTCGACATCAACGCGGTCATTGAAGGCGAGGTGGTGCTGGGCGATAACGTCACCATCGGGCCGAACTGCGTGCTGCGTAATTGCCAGATCGGTGACCACAGCCAGATCCTGTCGCATACCGTGATCGAGCACGCCCAGGTAGGCGCGCGCTGTCAGGTCGGGCCGTTCGCCCGCCTGCGCCCCGATACGCGGCTGGCCGATCGCGCCAAGATCGGCAACTTCGTCGAAACCAAGAAGATCACCCTCGGCGTGGGCAGCAAGATCAACCACCTGAGCTATGTCGGCGATGCCAAGGTAGGCAACAACGTCAACATTGGCGCCGGCGTGATCACCTGCAATTACGACGGCGCCAACAAGAATGTCACCACTATCGGCGACGATGCCTTCATCGGCTCGGACTGCCAGCTGGTCGCGCCGGTCGATATCGGCAAGGGCGCGACGATCGGCGCGGGCTCGACCGTCACCAAGACGGCACCGCCGCAGGCGCTGACGTTGTCGCGCGCCAAACAGATCAGTATCGACGGCTGGAAACGGCCGAAGAAGCACACACCCGGCCACGACTGAACAGGCCGGACTGCCGCGCTGCCATTCGCAACCGCGGTACAGGACTCAAGGAACGCTCGAATGTGCGGAATTGTTGGAGCTAGCGCCCAGCGTGATGTCGAACCGATCCTGCTCGAGGGGCTGCGGCGCTTGGAGTATCGCGGCTACGACTCGGCCGGGCTCGCGCTCGTGCACGATGGTGGGCTGGATCGCACGCGCGCCGTTGGCAAGGTGCAGGCGCTGGCCGATCGCTTGGCCGAAGCGCCGCGCCCGGGCACGCTCGGTATTGCGCATACCCGCTGGGCGACCCACGGCGGCGTGTCCGAAGCCAATGCCCATCCGCATGTCTCGACGGATCGCATTGCGGTGGTACACAACGGCATCATCGAGAACTTCGAGCCGCTGCGTGCGCGTCTGGTGGATGAAGGCTACGAGTTCACCTCGCAGACCGATACCGAAGTGATCGCGCATCTGGTGGAAAGCCATCTCGGCGACAGCGACGATCTGGCCGGCGCAGTGCGAGCGACCGTCAACGAACTGCACGGCGCCTATGCGCTGGCGGTCGTCTGCCGGGATGCTCCGCAAACGCTGGTCGCCACCCGTAGCGGCTCGCCGCTGGTTCTCGGTGTGGGCATCGGCGAGCATTTCGTCGCCTCCGACGTGGCCGCACTGCTGCCGGTCACCCGCAATTTCGTCTACCTCGAGGAAGGCGATCTGGTGATCATGACGCCGGCGCGCTTCGACATCCTCGACGGCGAAGGCCAGGCGGTCGAGCGCGAGGTGAAGGAAACCGGGCTATCGATCTCGGCGACCGAGAAAGGCAACTATCGCCACTTCATGCTCAAGGAGATCTACGAGCAGCCGCGGGCACTGGCGGAAACCTGGCAGGGCCGGGTCTCGACCGACGATATCTTCGCCTCCAGCATCAGCGCCGAAGCCAAGACGCTGCTCGAAGGCGTCGATGCGATCCATATCGTCGCCTGCGGCACCAGCCACCATGCCGGCCTGGTCGCGCGGTACTGGCTGGAATCGATGGCGCGTATTCCCTGTAATGTGGAACTGGCGAGCGAATACCGCTACCGCGACCCGGTGGTGCCCAAGAACTGCCTGTTCGTCACACTTTCGCAGTCGGGCGAAACGGCCGACACGCTCGCCGCCCTGCGCTATGCCAAGTCGCTGGGTACCGGCGACGGCGGTTATCTCGCGACGCTTGCGATCTGCAACAAGCCGGAAACCTCGCTCACCCGCGAGTCGGACCTGGTGCTGATGACCCATGCCGGCCCGGAAATCGGCGTGGCGTCGACCAAGGCCTTCACCACCCAGCTGCTCTGTCTGCTGCTGCTCACCGGCATGCTGGAACGCGATGCAGCCGATCGGCGGGCGCTGGCCGGCGATATTCATCGTGTGGCGGATGCCGTCGAACGCGTACTCGAGCTCGACGACGCCATTCGCAAATTGGCCGAAGAGTTCGTCGACAAGGACCACGCGCTCTTCCTCGGTCGCGGTCCGATGTACCCGATCGCCATGGAAGGCGCGCTCAAGCTCAAGGAGATTTCCTACCTGCACGCCGAGGCCTATGCCGCCGGCGAGCTCAAGCATGGGCCGCTCGCGCTGGTCGACGAGAAGATGCCCGTGATTGCGGTGGCGCCGAAGAACGACTGGCTCGAGAAGGTGAAGTCGAACCTGCAGGAAGTTCGGGCCCGCGGCGGCAAGCTCTATGTGTTCGCGGACGCGGAAGCCGGCCTTGATACCGGGCCGGGCATTACCGTGCTCGACATGCCCCATGTCGAGGAGACGCTGGCACCGATCGCCTACACGGTGCCGCTGCAGTTGCTCGCATACCATGTCGCCGTCGCGAAGGGCACCGACGTGGACCAGCCGCGTAACCTCGCGAAGTCCGTCACTGTCGAGTAGCGCTTTCTCTTGCTAGTACGGGTGCTTCGAGCGCGTTGGCGGCCCATCACGCCGCGAATAGGCCTTTGGAGCGGCATGTTCAGGCGGGCAAGTCGAGTAGTTGCCCTCGTTTAGAGATTGCCTGGGATTGCGTGCCGCCAAGCGACGCTTGCCGGCGGCAGGCCGGCCAGCACATTCGCCAGGCGCCTGCGTCGCGACCGCCCGAAAGGGCAGTCGCGGTTGTTATCAGCTTCGTGCGCTGACGGTAAGCAGGCGGTCCTGATCGCGCAGTAGATAGAGCGCGATACAGGCGGCCAGCATGGGCCAAGCCGCGAAAAACAGCAGATGCGAGCCTTCGAACGGCGCGAAGTACTGGCGGAACGCGGAAAATGTCGACACGCCGTGCAAGACCATGATCACGCCATAGGTCAGGCGTTTCTTCAGTCCGGCTACAAACGCCAGAATCAGTGCCAGTTCCAGCACTGCCAGCCCCCACACCAGCGCCGATCCTACGCCCGGGATGGCATAGAACTTTTCGAATATGCCGGCCGCGTGCGATGGATTGACGAACTTGTCGATGGTCCAGATCGCCATGACGAGGAACACCCCGAGACGAAGCAGTAACAGGCTGATGCGCAGTCGTGTTTCAGAAGTCATGCGGGGCGTTCTCCGTCAGGGGTGGCATGGCGCCTAACCAGCCCATCAGCTGTTCTTGTGCCATTCGAACTTCTTGAACGGCTCGTCGACCGGTGTGACGGCCAGATGATTCACGTAGTTGCTCATCACCTTCTGCGAAACGCCCAGCACGACTTCGAGTAGCTGCTGACGAGTAAAGTCGGCATCGAAGAACGCCTGAACGGCGTCATCGCTGACTTCGCCGCGCTGGCGCACGACGCTGAGGGTGAAATCGCGCAGCGCTTCGAGGCGGTCGCTGGGCAGTGCCGTTTCGTTACGCAGGGCGTCGGTGATCGTGTCGTCGACTTTCATCTGCTTGGCGATGGCGGTGTGCGCGGGTACGCAGTAATGGCAGCCATGCTCGACGTTGATGCTCTGCCAGACCACCGTCTGTTCTTCGGCGGTGAAACTGGTGTCGAGGAACAGGGCGTGGAGATGCTGGTAGCCATCCAGCAGGCCCGGTGCTTCGGCCATTACGGCATGCAGATTCGGAATCATGCCGAAGCCTTTTACCGAGTTTTCGAGCAACGGCTTGCTGTCGTCCGGTGCACTGCTTTGATCGTGGAGTTTGAAGTCGGCCATAGGAGAATCCTGGTTCGGGTGCTGCATCGCGTGAGCGATGACTCATGAATACGTCGCAGCCTAATCGTATTTGAGTGTTCATTCAAGTTAAACTCTTCGTTACTAGAAAGACACCGGTGTCAGCCAAGCGAGCTCCAGAACAGCCATGCCGCGCCAACCTCTCTACGACCGCCAACGGGCACTCGATCAAGCCGTGCAGCTGTTCTGGCAGCAGGGTTTTCATGCGACGTCCATCAAGGATGTCGAGCGAGCACTGGATATGCGCCCGGGCAGCATTTACGCGGCATTCGGGAGTAAGTCGCGGCTGTTTCAAGACGCGCTCGATCGCTATGCGCAACAAGGCCTTGCCGAGTTGGAAGCCCAATTGCAGTCGCATGCTTCGCCTCTGTCCGGGCTGGCTGACTACTTGCGCTCGCTGGGTGGCCTGCGTGACCGGGTCGTGCCCTGTCGTGCCTGCATGCTGGTCAAGAGCCTGCTCGAGCTCGGCGAGCGTGACGCCGCGGCACAGAATCAGGCGGATCGCCTGCTGGCTTTGATGGAAGCGCGTTTCGTTGCCTGTTTCGAGGCGGCCCAGGAGGCGGGCGAGATTGCGACAACACAGTCGCCGGTTCGGTTGGGGCGTCGACTGCAGGCCGAGATCATGGGCCTACGCGCGTATGCGCAACGTGATGTGGATGCCACGGCGCTCCGTCAGCTTGCCGACGATATGGCGGTCTCGATCGAGCAGTTGCGAGTCTAGACGCGCCGCTCGCTCGACGAACGCGACTACAACCTTTGACGCGTGGCGAGCGCGGCTTCGCCTGTGCGATGTTTGTCGCCAGGAGGAGCCCATGAGCGAACATGAACAGAACAACGGTTGGGTTGATACGCGCCACGGTATGCCACAGGCAGGCGATGTGGCGGAACGCCGCCTGGAGGTCGGTACTCGGCATATCGAGCTGTTCACCGAAATGAGCGGTGATCGCAATCCACTGCATACCGATCGCAACGCTGCGGAAAACTCGCGCTTTGGCGGATTGATCGTGCAGGGTGGGGTGACCACGGGCATTCTCAACGCGGTGGTTGCCGAGGATCTGCCCGGCCCGGGCAGCGTCTTTTTGAGCGTGGACTGGAAGTTCTCCAAGCCGGTGTATGTCGGCGACACGATCACGGGGCGCGTGGAGATTCTCACCGTCCGTGAGGACAAGCCGTTCTGCACGATCCGCACGACGGTCGAGAACCATGACGGTGAGGTTTGTGTCTCCGGCGATGCGGTGACCTATACGACCCCGCTGCCGCGGTGAGTGCCACTATATCGCCTAGGGCGCGCGATACCCGCGAAACCGTGCCCATGCAAGACCCGCCGGGTCGCTGGCGCGCCCTGATCATCCTAGCGAGCGCGATGTTGCTGGGTATGACGACCTGGTTTTCGGCCACGGCGGTGGTCCCGCAGCTGCGTGATCTCTGGACGCTGACGTCGGCCGAGTCCGCGTGGATGACGATCGCTGTACAACTCGGTTTCGTTGTGGGTGCGCTGACGTCGGCGGTACTCAATCTCGCCGACCGGGTGCCGCCGCGCCGGCTGATGCTCTATGGCGGCGCGGGCGCGGCGCTGGCCAATCTATTGCTGCTCGCCGGTCCGCCGGTCGTGCTTGCCATCCTGCTGCGTGCGGTTACCGGCTTCTGCCTCGCCAGCGTCTACCCGCCCGCGATGAAAGCGATGGCGACGTGGTTCAAGATCAAGCGTGGCACGGCACTCGGCATCATGGTTGGCGCGCTAACCGTCGGCTCGGCCGCGCCGCATCTGGTCAACGGCCTCGGCGGACTGGACTGGCGTGTCGTGATTTTCGCGACGTCCGTCATGTCCTTGGCCGGCGGTCTGATTGCCGAGTACCTCGGGCGTGACGGCCCGTTCGACTTTCCGCGTGCCGTGTTCGATCCGCGCAAGGCCTGGCAGGCGTTTTCCGATCGGCCGGTGTATCTCGCCTCGATTGGTTATTTCGGCCACATGTGGGAGCTCTATGCCATGTGGGCCTGGTTCAGCGTCTTCTTTGCAGATGTGCTCGCGCAGCAGGCGATAAACGCCCCGTTGGCCTGGAGTGCAATCGCGACGTTCGTCGTGATTGGCGTTGGCGCGATCGGGTGCTGGGTGGGTGGCATGCTAGGGGATCGTTGGGGGCGCGGCCGTGCGACGTCGCTGGCGATGATCATCTCCGGCAGCTGTGCCGTGATCATAGGCCTGATACCCGCTGCAGCCTGGCCCGTAGTGTTGGTTGTAGGCCTTGTCTGGGGTTTCTGGGTGGTTGCCGACTCGGCCCAGTTTTCCACCGTGATCACCGAGCTTGGTGATCAGTCCTATGTCGGCACCGCGCTCACTCTGCAGCTCGCCATCGGCTATGTGCTCACCGTGCCGACTCTATGGTTGATTCCCGTCGTGCACGAAGCCTGCGGCTGGGCCTTCGCCTTTGGCCTGCTTGCGCTGGGACCGGTGGTTGGAACGATCGCGATGCAGAAGCTCGCCGGTCTGGAAGCACGCAAGGCGATCCACTAGTTTCGAGAGACGCGCACGTTGGTCAAGTCGTACGCCCGCCGATTGCCGCTGAACTGCCAGGATTCGCCTCGAGCGTCGGAATACTGTTGTGGCAAAAGCCCACATCCGTTTTTTGGCAACCTATGGCGCCAAGATTTATACAGGCTGGCGCGCACGAGCTGTCATGGCCGTGCGTTTCAAACATGAGTAAGTATTGAAAGTCTATTGTTCTGCCTTGCTGCGGGCGTCCAGATTTATCGGTGTAAATAGAACAGTAGAGATATTATCCAAATAGTGCTAAAAAAGTAATTGGTAAATAATGACCAATTAATCAATGACGCATGAGAAAGACTCGCGTAGTGCTTGAGGTCAACGTGCCGATGCGTTCTCGAGACGATGCCGGGGACACGAAAGGAGCCGGCGATAGCTCGCCTTCACGCGTCCGGGGAAATGCAAAAGCACGTGCTACTCCCTGAAAAACATCATGTTGGACAGTGACAGCCAGCCGAGCAGGCGTTGCCGTATAGCCGCGATTCGTTGTGTTGATACCCAGTAATTAACGGCGCAGGGTGGTGATGAACAAAAGCGCTGCCGGGTTCCAAGAGGACATTGGGATATTTGTTGTGTGCCTTCTATGTCTTGTCCGGTAAGGCTGGAGCCGACATGTCGCCGCTTGCTTGGAAACCCTTTGCAGTAGTATTCAATAGTGGCGGCAGGTTGGGTTAAAAAAGCACTCAAGTACAGGCGTAGCTAGCCGATAACTACTGGTAGTCCGGAAAGCGCGAGTTGCAGCCGTTCGGCGGCAGAAGCAACAGGTTGCGAAAATGATGAAGAAAAACACCCCGCCCCGTTCCCCTTTCATCCGCGCGCTGGAGCCGAGGCTGCTGTTTGACGGTGCGGCCGTCGGGACCGCTGCAGACACTGCGACGGACCAGGTTTTTGCTGCCGATCATGGAGACGCAGCCAGCGCGAACCATGACGCGACCACGCCGCCCGCTGCGCAATCGCCTGTCGCGCGCGCGCTCGAGGCCAGTCGAGCCGCCCGTGCCGAGCAAGGCGGCGATCAAGGGCGTACCGCCATGTTCGTCGATGCTGACACGGCTGCGAGCGACGCGGCCGGTGTCGACGCCGCACGTCAGCAGTCGGATGTAGACGTCTATGTCGTCGATCCGGCTGAGGACGGCATTGCTGCGATCAGTGACGCCGTCGAAGAGCAGGGTGGATACGATCGGATCACGGTAATCGGCCGGGGCACAGGCGATGGCGACACCGTCGCGCTGGGCACGGCGTCGTTGTCTGCCGATGGCCCGGACACGGGTGACGCCTGGTGGGGCGAAGGCACGCTCACGGTTTATGACCAGGCCGATCTGGCTCAGGCCAGCGACGGCGAGTTCGTCGACAGTGGCTGGATGGAAAATAACGCGGTCGAGCCGACGTTCGTCCTGCAGACGCAGGACGGCGACGACACGACGTCCGCAAACGACGACGTGGCCGCCGAAAGCGGCCTCGCGAACGCTGGCTCGAAGAGCGTCGTATTCGTCGACACCTCGATCGAGAACTACGAAAGCCTGATCGATCAGGTGGATCCGGAAGCCGAAATCGCCTTGATCGACAGCCAGCGAGACGGTGTCTCGCAGATCAGCGAATATCTCGCCGGGCGCGAGGGCATCGAGGCCATCCATATCGTCTCGCACGGGCGTGAAGGCGCGCTGTCCCTTGGCACGGCGACGCTCGACTCGGCCTCCATCAATGGCGCCTATGCCGACGACTTGCAGGCGATTGGTGCGTCGCTAAGCGAAAGCGGCGATATTCTCATCTACGGCTGTGATTTCACCGGCGGCGAAGAAGGCGCCGCCGCAGCCGCGTTGCTGGCAGAACGTACCGGCGCCGATATCGCCGCATCCAACGACGATACCGGCCACGCCAGCCTGAACAGCGACTGGGATCTGGAAACGCACGTCGGCGATATCGATGCCGAGGCGATTGCAGCAACCGGCTGGCACGGACGCCTCGCGCCGTCGATCGACCTCGATTTTTCCGGCACGCCCACACTGGTTAGCGGTAATGCCGGCCAACCCGGGGCGGTCTATCGCTATGCCGATGTGGCCGACGGGGTTGATGCTCTCGTCACCATCGACGCTGTGTCCAATGCTCAGGTATCCGAGTTTGATGCCAACGCGAATGGCGTGGCGGAGGGATTCTCACCGACCATTCAGGGCCAGGGCGCGAATGGTTTTGCGCAGTTCTCATTTCAGTTTGTAGAGAGCGGCACAACTAACGCGCGGGTCGTTAGCTTTACCTCGAGCTCACTCGACGTCGATAACACGGTCGAGACGATCCAGTTTCGTGGCACGAGCAGCTATACGGTCGAAGGCAATACCTACCTGACGGTCAACGTCGACTCCGCGAACAACAACGTCAATATTCGTGGTGGCGGGCCTGGGGCGTTCCCCACATCTCGCAACGACACACGGTATATCGTCTCGGCCAATTACACGGACGTCACGGGTTTCACCTACCGTGCCGGCGTGGACGGCAACGCGTCGCGCCAGACTGCGCTGTTGTTCGAGAATGTGGATACCGGTAACCCGGGCAACATCAACTACAACGATCCGCAGACCACGTTCCTGCCCGCCGCGTCGGATGACCAGGTCGTGACGAGCGAAAACACACCGCTGACGTTCCAGCCTCAGGCTAACGACGGGACTGGTGCTGCACCGACTACGATTTCCCAAATCAACGGCCAGGCCATCTCGGCAGGCGGGCCGCCTGTCACTGTGGGCAACGGCACCGTCGCGCTCAACGCCGGTGGCGAGCTGATCTATACCCCGAACACCAACTTCGGCGGCACCGATACGTTCACCTACACCATCCAGGACGCCAACGGCCGTACGTCGACCGCCAGCGTGGAGGCCGTCATCGACAACGATCGCGATGGCGTCGCCAACGTCGACGATATCGACGACGACAACGACGGCATCCTCGATACCGATGAGGGCTTGCCCGAGAATGTTCAGACCGGCGCATGGAGCCTTAACGGCAGGTCGGCGACGATGGACCTGGGCAACGGCGTCATCGTGCGTGCGACCGGCGACGGCACCACGAACTTTACGGCCAATACTTTCAACCCGCTCGGCACCGACTTCTGGAGCAAGGATCTCGCGGGTGATGACAGTCTCGCGACTGTTTTTGGCGCTTCTGACAGCATCACGTTCTCTTTTGAAGATGCCGACGGTAATCCGGTCGAGGTCGTCAACCCGGTCATTCACCTGGACCGTATTGGCGGCGCCAACGGCAATCAAAACTCATCGGTTCTTACGCTCCGGAACGGCAGCTGGGTGGAGCTGGCGGGAACCGATGATTTCGCATCGACCGCGAATACGGTTCAGGACGGAGGCGCAGGTACGCCTACCGGCTTGGGTTACAGCGCTGAGTCGTCAGGCGACGATGCCAGCGGTACGGCGGCCGGGTCTCTTCAGCTCAATGGTGTCGTGAGCTCGTTTACGCTAGATGCGTCGCTAGTTGGGCCTGTAGGTGACGACGGTATCGAGTTCATCATCGAGGCCGCGTCGCCGGTCCGACAGGACAGCGATGGCGATGGCCTGGCCGATCACCTCGATATCGACAAGGACAACGACGGCATCACCGATAACGTCGAGGCGCAGACCACGGCGGATTATATCGCGCCTTCGGGCGTGGGCGGCACGGCAGCGTTTCGTGACGCCAACGGCGATGGTCTCGACGACAACTACGCAGGCGGCCTGACCGAGGTCGATACCGACGGCGACGAGATAGTCGATACGCTGGATGCCGACAGCGACAACGACGGCCAGCTCGACATCGATGAAGCCGGCCATGCCGCTGCGACGCTGACCAACGCGGACGCCGATGGCGACGGTCTGGACGACGCGTTCGACACGGTGTCCGGCTTCGACGTGAATGACGACAACGTGGCCGGCGACAACGGCGGCGCCGACGGTGATTACACCCGCTTCACGTTGCGGGATGGCGATGGCGATACCAATGCCAACGAGGCAGTGCCCAATCGCACCAGCAACGATGCGGCGCCGCCCGTGGCCGACCTCGACTATCGTGACAACGTCGCGGCGATAGTCGCGGAGGCCGATACCGGAACCACCGACGAAGACGTCACGCTCAATGTCGATGCGTCTTCGGGCCTGCTTTCCAACGACCAGGGCGCCGCCGGTCAAGTACTGGTGATTTCCGAGTACTCGGTCGATGGCCGTACCGTCGCTGTCGATCCTGTCGCCGGCGGCACCACCACGATCAACGGCGTGGGTACCCTGACCATCCGTGCCGACGGGGCATACGACTTCGTACCGGCTGCGAACTACAACGGTGCCGTGCCGCAGGTCACCTACACGGTGGTAACCGGCGCCGCAGGCCGCACCACCGGCACCCTCGACATCACGGTCACGCCGGTTGACGATGCGCCGCAGAACAATATCCCGGGCACCCAAACGGTACCTGAGGACAGCGTGATCACATTCGCGCGCGCGAACGACAACGCAATTTCGATACAGGATGTCGACAGCGATACGGCAACGGTCACCCTGACGGCCTCCGACGGGTCGCTGACGCTTTCGGGCACCACCGGACTCACGTTCACGGACGGTGACGGCACCAACGATGCCGCCATGACTTTTTCCGGCTCGCTGGCCGACATCAACGCGGCGCTCGAGGGCGCGCAGCTTTCGCCGACCCCGGACTACGTCGGCAATGCCACGCTCACGGTCGAGACAGGCAGCGGCACGCCCGCCCTGACCGATACCGATACGCTTCAGATCAGCTATACGCCTGTCGCCGATATCGTCGACGACGCCGCGAGTACCGGCGAAGACACGGCGGTCAACGTCGATGTGCTGGCCAACGACAGCTTCGAGAATCCGGAAGCAGTCATCACGGCAGTCGATGGCCAGGCGCTGGTGGCCGGTGGCGCGGCCGTGGGTGTCTCCAATGGGAGCGTTCAGCTGCTCGCCAACGGTCAGCTGCGTTTCACCCCGGATGCCGATTTCAACGGCGACACCAGCTTCAATTACACGGTCGGCACCGCCAACAACAGCGAAACCGCGACGGTTACCGTCACGGTGGATCCAGCCAACGACGCCCCGGTGGTCAGCGATCCGCTGCCCGACCGCAGCGGTCAGGATGGCGGCCCGCTCAGCGTGGCGACCGCCGGCGCGTTCTCCGACGTCGACGCCGACACGCTCAGTTACAGCGCGACCGGTTTGCCGGACGGTCTCACGATCGACGCCGACACCGGCGAGATCACCGGTCGTCTGCCGAGCGATGCGTCGCTCGTCGGCCCCTATACCGTGCAGGTCACGGCCAGCGACGGCCAGGGCGGCAGCGTAACCGATACGTTCGTCATCACCAGCCGCAACGTCGCGCCGACCGCCAATGCCGATGAAGCCGAGACCGGCGAGAACGCCGCCGTAGCCGGCAACGTCATCGCAGGTGACGGTGCGGCCAACGGCGCCGATGTCGACGGCGGCGACGATGCCGATACGCTGGTCGTGAGCCAAGTGGGCGGTGATGCGGCCAACGTCGGCGAGCCGGTGACCGGCAGCGGCGGCGGTACGTTCATTGTCGATGCCAACGGCGACTACAGCTTCGACCCCGGCACGGATTTCGACTATCTGGCTGCCGGCGAGCCTGCGACCACGCAGGTCAGCTACGAAATCAGCGACGGCCAGGGCGGCACCGACATCACGACGTTGACCGTGACAGTCACCGGCACCAACGATGCGCCGGTCGTCGCCACGCCGCTGGAAGATCAGGCCGGTCGCGACGGCGATGTCGTTTCGGTCTTCGTCGACGGCGCGTTCACCGACATCGACGCCACCGACACGCTGACCTATACGGTCGACAATCTCCCACTGGGCCTGTCGATCGACGCGAACACCGGCGAAATCAGCGGCGCGCTTGCCGCGAACGCCTCGCAGGACGGCCCCTACACCGTCACGGTCACGGCCACCGACGGCGCCGGGGAGCAGGCGGTCAGCGCCTTCACCTGGCGCGTGACCAATCCCGCCCCGGTCGCCAGTGCCGACATGGCGATGGCCGCCGAGAACGGCACGGTCAGCGGCAACGTCATTGCGGGCGATGCCGATGGCAACGGCGCGGACGTCGACGGCGTCAACGACAGCGACGATCTCGATATCACGCGCGTCGGCGGCGATGCGGATGCGGTGGGTATCGACGTGCCTGGCGACAACGGCGGCACGTTCACCATCGACGAAAACGGCGACTACACCTTTACGGCAGGCGGCGATTTCGAATATCTCTCTTCCGGCGAAACCGCAACCACGCGCGTTACTTATACGGTGTCGGACGGCCAGGGCGGTACCGACACCAGTGTGCTCACGGTTGTCGTCACAGGCGCGAACGATGCGCCCGCTGCCCAGCCCGTGCCGGATCAGACCGGCACCGACGGCGAATCCGCCAACTTCCCGACCGCCGGCTTCTTCGACGATGCCGATGCCAACGATACGCCGATCTACACGGCCGATGGCTTGCCACCAGGGCTGACGATCGATAGCGCCACGGGCGTGATCTCCGGACAGTTCGCCAACGGTGCCTCGCAGGGCGGGCCGAACGACGACGGCATCTACAACGTCACCGTGTTCATCGACGATGACAACGGCGGCACCGCCCAGACCACCTTCACCTGGACAGTCGGCAACGCGCCGGTCACGGGTGTGGACGATACAGACAACGCCACCGAGGACGCCGGCGTCAGCCGCGCGGCCGCGGATGGCGTGCTCGCCAACGATAATGATCCGGACGGTGACAATCTGAGCGTGATCGGCGTCGAGAACGCGGCCGGCAACGTCGGCGCGGGCGTGATCGGCAGCAACGGCGGCACCTTCACGATCAACGCCGACGGCTCCTACAGTTTCGAACCCGGCACCGCGTTCCAGTATCTGGCCGAAGGCGAAAACGCCACGACGTCCGTGGTCTATCAAGTCAGCGACAGCGAGGGCGGCACCGACATGGCGCGGCTGACCGTCACCGTGGCCGGCGTGAACGACGCGCCCACGCTCGATTTTCCGCTCGAGGACCTATCCAACACCGACGGCGAGACCGTGTCCGTACCCACGGCCGGTGCGTTCTCGGACATCGATGCCAACGACGATCTGTCATTCGCTGTAACGGGCCTGCCCGATGGCCTCACTTTCGACCCGAACACCGGCGAAATCAGCGGGATGCTGGACGCCGACGCCTCCCAGGGCGGCGACAACGGCGCCTACACCGTCACCGTCACCGTGAACGATGGCAATGGCGGCACCGCGACAGACAGCTTTGTCTGGGCGATCGCCAACCGGGCGCCGGTCGCCGATAACGACGCGGCGCCAACCACTGAGGGCGCAGCTGCCATATCGGGCAACGTGCTCGACAACGACACCGACGGCGCGCCGGATACCGACGCCCTGACGGTCAGCCAGGTCAATGCCGCCGACGGCAACGTCGGCGCCGGCATCCGCGGCAGCAACGGCGGTACGTTCACCGTCAATGCCGACGGCACCTACAGCTTCGACGGCAACGGCGAGTTTGAACGTCTGGCCGAGGGCGAAACCGCAACCACGTCGGTCGTCTACCAGGTCAGCGACGGCCAGGGCGGCACCGATACGGCGACGCTCACGGTTACCGTCACGGGCACCAACGACGCCCCGGTGGTACGTACGCCGCTGGCGGATCTTGCATCGAATGACGGCGATACGGTCAGCGTGCCGGCCGCCGGCGCCTTCCAGGATGCAGACACCAATGATGAACTGAGCTACAGCGCCGAAGGTTTGCCCGCCGGCCTGACCATCAACAGTGAAACGGGTGTAATCAGCGGTGCCATCGATGCCGCGGCGTCGCAGACGAACGGCGGAATCTACAGCATCATCGTCACTGCTGATGACAACAATGGCGGCACGGTCACCGACACCTTCACCTGGAACATCACCAACCGCCGGCCCGTGGCCGCGGATGACGTGACTACCACCACCGAAAACGCGGCAGTCAGCGGCAACGTGATCGACGGCACGCCCGACGGCGATGCCGACGTCGACGGTGCGGGCGATACCGATACGCTTACCGTCGCGCAGGTCGGCGGCGATGCGGGCGGTGTCGGCAACGCCGTGGTTGGCGGCAACGGCGGTACGTTCACGATCGACATCAACGGCAACTACAGCTTTGACCCCGGCACCGACTTCGACGATCTGGCCGTGGGCGAAACGCGCGACACCTCGGTCACCTATCAGATCACCGACGGCCAGGGCGGTACGGATATCGCCCGCCTGACCGTCACCGTGACCGGCGAAAACGATGCGCCCGTCGTGGCGAACGAGGGACTCCAAAATCTGGCCAGCAACGACGGCGAGACGGTATCCGTACCGACCGCCGGCGCCTTCGACGATGTCGATACCAACGACACATTGACCTACAGCGCGGAGCTCGCTGGGGAAAACACCTTGCCGCCGGGGCTGCAGATCGACCCGAATACCGGCGTGATTACAGGTACGCTCGACAACAACGCCTCTGAAAATACGCCGTACACGGTCACGATTACCGTCACCGATTCACAGGGGGAATCTACCACCAGTACGTTCGACTGGAGCATCGACAACGAGCCGGTTCAGGCCGTCGACGATACGGGTGCCACGACCGAGAATGCGGTCACGAGCGGCAACGTGGTCGCGAACGACAACGATCCGGACGACGATCCGTTCGAGGTCGTTGCCGTCGGCGGCGATGCCGGCGCGGTCGACCAGGACGTGATCGGCTCGAATGGCGGCACGTTCTCCATCGACGCGGACGGCAATTACAGCTTCGACCCGGGTACGGATTTCGACTATCTCGCCGAGGGTGAGCAAGCCACCACCTCGGTCACCTACCAGATCCAGGATGCCGACGGTGATACCGATCAGGCCCGCCTCACGATTCGTATAACCGGTACAAACGATGCGCCCGAGGTCGTGCGTACCCCGGCGCCGGTCTCCAGCAACGACGGCGAGCCCATTTCCGTGCCGACCGCCGGCAGCTTCGATGATATCGACGAAGGCGATACGCTGGCCTACACGGTAAGCGGTCTGCCGGCTGGCCTGACGATCAACGAAGCCACAGGTGAGATCACTGGCAGCATTGAGGCTGACGCGTCGCAGGGTGGGCCCGACAGCAACGGCGTGTATTCCGTGACAGTCACGGCCACGGACGGCGGGGGTGAAGGCGAGGCTGTGAGCACGACCTTCGCCTGGACGGTCGCCAACCGGCCGCCGATCGCCGTCAATGACGCCGGAGCGGCTACGGTCGGCGGCACCGCTACTGGCAATGTAATTGACGGCGCGGCGGACGGCGGCGCCGATCGCGACGGTGGCCTCGATGACGACCCGCTCAGCGTATTCAGTGTCGCGGGCGACGTGGCCAACGTCAGTGACGGTGGGGATACCGTGTCGGTCGCCGGCGACAACGGCGGCACGTTCGTGATCGCTGCCGACGGCAGCTATACCTTCGATCCGGGCGCCGACTTCGACGATCTTGGCCCCGGCGAAACCGCCACGACCACCGTGCTTTACGAGGTCACCGACGACCAAGGCGGTACCGACGAAGCCCGCCTGACCATTACGGTTACCGGCGTCAACGACGCGCCCACCGTCGTCAATGGCGGAATCGACGCGCAGTCGAACAACGATGGCGAAGATGTCTCGCTGCCCACCGCTCAGGCGTTCGACGATGCCGACGCCAACGACACGCTCACCTACAGCGCGAATGTAGACAACGACAGCACGCTGCCACCAGGCCTGGAAATCGATTCGGTCACGGGGCGCATCACGGGCACGTTGTCGCCGAACGCATCGCAGCTGGGCGATGACGGCAGCTATACGGTAACGATCACGGCCACCGACAGCACCGGGGCCGCGGTCAGCACCGACTTCATTTGGACAGTGGCCAACACGGCGCCTGTGGCGGTCAACGACAGCGACAGCGCCGACGAGAATCAGACCGTATCCGGCAACGTGATCGCCGGCGCACCCGATGCCGCCGCCGGCGGCGACCGCGATGGCGGCGACGATACCGATACGCTGACCGTCGTCGACGTGGACGGCGCGGCGATCGCTGCGGGCGGTGACGCGACCGTGACGGGTGATCTCGGCGGTGCCTTCACGCTCGATTCCGACGGCAACTACAGCTTTGACCCCGGCGATAACTTCGATTATCTCGCGGCCGGCGAAACCGCGATCACGGGTGTCACTTACACGGTGTCCGACGGTCAGGGCGGTACCGATACCGCGCGCCTCACGGTCACGATCACCGGTACGAACGATGCGCCCACGGTCGCCAATGCGCTGCCGGACCTGGCGGCCAACGATGGCGACACCGCGAACATCGCGACCGCCGATGCGTTCGCCGATGTCGATGCCAACGACGCGCTGACCTACAGCGCCACCGGTCTGCCGGACGGAATTTCCATCAGCGCAGCGACCGGCGAAATCACCGGCGTGCTTGCGGCCGACGCTTCACAGGGCGGGCCGAACGACGACGGTGTATATACTGTGGTCGTCACCGCCAGCGACGGCTCGGCCGGCGGAACCGTTTCCGATACCTTCACTTGGACGATCGACAATCCGGCGCCGATGGCGGACAACGACATCGCAGCGACCGGCGAGAACGTCGACATCGCGCGCGATGCGGCGACCGGCGTGCTCGCCAACGACGCCGATGGCAACAGCGATACCGACGAACTGTTCGTTGCCGAGGTCGGCGGTGACGGGAACGGCGTTGGGCAAGCTGTGGCCGGCAGCAATGGCGGCCTGTTTACCGTCAATCGCGACGGCAGTTACGACTTCGCGCCGGGCACCGATTTCGACGATCTCGCCGCCGGCGAGTCACGCGATACGGCCGTGACCTATCAGGTCTCCGACGGACAGGGCGAAACCGCCACGGCGCGTATCGTGATCACGGTCAACGGCGCCAACGATGCGCCGACTGTCGCCAACGAACTGCCGGATCGCGACAGCCGCGACGGCGACAGCGTCACGGCCTCGGTCGCCGGCACATTTGCCGATCTCGATGCCAGCGACGAGCTCACCTACAGCGCGAACGTGGACGGCGAGAGTACGCTGCCGCCCGGCCTGTCGCTCGACCCGGGCACGGGGCGGATTACCGGCACGCTGGATGCCGATGCCTCCGACGGCGCGCCCTATACCGTGGTGATCACTGCCACCGACTTGCAGAACGCGAGCGTGCAGACTTCATTCACCTGGACCGTCACCAACCCGGGCCCAATTGCGGCACCGGATACGGCCGACACGCAGGAGAACGATGCGTTCTCTGTCGATGCTGCGAACGGCGTACTCGCCAACGATGTGGACGGCGGCAACGACACCGACGCGCTCGAAGTCACGCTTGCCGGCGCGGATGCGGACAACCTGGCCCCCATCGCGGATCCGGTTGCCGGCTCCGAGGGCGGCACGTTCACGCTCAACGGTGACGGCAGCTACACGTTCGATCCGGGCACGGATTTCGATGATCTGGCCGTGGACGACCTGCGTAGCACGCAGATCACTTACCAGGTCAGCGATGCCCAGGGCGCGACCGCGACCGAAACACTGACCGTAACGGTGACCGGCACCAACGACGGGCCCACGGTCGTGGCACCAGTTGACGACGTGCAGGCTGATGATGGCGATGCGATTTCCGTCACCACCGCCGATGCCTTTGCCGATATCGACGGCGATACGCTCACCTATACGGCGGCCGGTCTGCCGCCGGGTCTGGCGATCGACAGTGCGACGGGCGAAATCACCGGCACGCTAAGCCCGGACGCTTCGCAGAACGACCCGGTCGAAATTACCGTCACCGCGAACGACGGCAATGCCACGACGTCGACCTCCTTCACGCTGACCTCGACCAATGTCGTGCCGGTGGCCGCCGCCGATCTCGCCGAGACGGACGAAAACATCGTCACGAGCGGCAACGTGATCGCCGGCGATGCCAACGGCGTCGGCGCCGATACCGACGGTGGCAACGATACGGATACGCTCACGGCCACAACCCTCGGCGGGCAGCCCGTGCCGCCGGCCGGCTCGGTCACCGTGGACGGCACCGGTGGTGGCAGTTTCACGCTGTCGGCCAACGGCGATTACAGCTTCGACCCGGGCGCCGATTTCGACGACCTCGCTGTGGACGAGACCCGGACCGCCAGCGTCGCCTACGAAGTGAGCGACGGCCAAGGCGGTACCGCGACGTCGACGATCAGCGTCACCGTGCGCGGCACCAACGACGCGCCGACGGTCGTCGGCGATGGCCTGCCGAACCAGAACGCTAACGACGGCGATACGGTTTCCATTGAGACCGCCGACGCATTCGCTGACGCGGATATCAGCGACATCCTGACCTACTCCGCAACCGGTCTGCCCGCTGGCCTGGACATCGATCCCGACACCGGATTGATTACGGGCACGCTGGGGCCGGATGCCTCGGACAACGGCCCGTTCACGATCACCGTGACGGCCGACGACGGCAACGAAGGCACGGCATCAAGCACGTTCACGCTCGCCGCCGCCAACGTCGATCCCGTCGCGCGCGACGACAGCGGCAACACCCCCGAGCGCGACCCGCTGTCCGGCGACGTGCTGGCCAACGACAACGACGGTGGCCAGGACACCGATGCTCTTACCGTTTCGCAGGTCAATGGCGAGACCGACAACATCGGTACGCCGGTCGCAGGCAGCGACGGTGGCACGTTCACGATCGGCGAGCAGGGGCAGTACGTCTTCAATCCGGGCACCGACTTCGCCGACCTGGGCGATGGTCAGCAACGCGACACCAGCGTCAGCTACCAGATCGACGATGGCCAGGGCGGCACCGCCGTCGCCACGCTCACCGTGACGGTGACCGGCGGCAACGATGCGCCGGTGGTGGACGCGCCCACGCCGGATCAGTCCTATGACGATGGTGAGGCCGTGTCGATCGCGGCCGGCGATGCGTTCATCGATGCCGAAGGCGACGATCTGTCGTTCTTTGCGACCGCGGCGGACGCGAACGGTAATCCGGTCGAGCTGGGCGATCTCGGTCTGGCGATCGACCCCGACACCGGGGAAATCACCGGCGCGCTCGTCGCCGATGCGTCGGCTGCCGGGCCCTACGCGGTCACCGTCACCGCGCTCGACGGCAACGGCGGTTCGAACAGCGACGAATTCGCACTCGCGGTGAATAATGTCGAGCCGATCGCGGCGGCCGACACCGTCTCGACCGACGAAAACACGCTGGCCACCGGCAACGTGCTGGATAACGATGCCGACGGCGGCCAGGACACCGATCCCCTGACCGTTTCGCAGGTCAACGGCGAGGCCGGCAATGTCGGTACGCCGACGGCCGGCGCCAACGGAGGCCAGTTCACGATCGGTCCGGACGGCACGTACAGCTTCGAGCCGGGTGCGGACTTCGACGATCTGGCTGTGGGCGAGAGCCGCACGACCACGATCAGCTACGAGGTTTCGGACGGCAATGGCGGAACAGATACCGCGACGCTGACGGTTACGGTCAACGGCACGAACGACGCGCCGGCTGCGAACGCGGACAGCAACGCCACCAGTGAAAATATTGTGTTAAGTGGCGATGTGCTGGCCAATGACGCCGATGCCGACGTCACTGACACGCTGGTCGTGTCGCAGGTCAACGGCGATTCGAATGGTGTCGGCTCGCCGGTCGGTGCGGTCGACGGCGGCCAGTTCACCATCAACGCCGACGGCAGTTACGATTTCGACCCGAAGGGCGACTTCGACGACCTGGCGGTCGGCGAGAGCCGTACGACGACGATCAGCTATCAGGTTTCTGATGGCAACGGCGGCTTCGATACGGCCGTTCTGACTGTCACGGTCAACGGTACCAACGATGGCCCCGTAGCTGTCGCGGATACAAATACCACGACCGAAAATGTCGCCGTCAGCGGTGATGTGCTTGCGAACGATACCGATGTCGACGCCAGCGACGTTCTGGTGGTCTCTCAGGTCAACGGCGATCCCAATGGTGTCGGTACGCCAGTGCAAGCGATCGGCGGCGGCCAGTTCACCATCGACGCCGACGGCACCTACAGTTTCGATCCGAACGGGGACTTTGATGATCTGGCCGTGGGCGAAAGCCGCACGACGCAGGTCAATTACCAGGTTGACGACGGTAACGGGGGCTTGGCAACGACGACGTTGACGGTCACCGTCAACGGTAGCAACGATGTGCCGTCTGCTGTCGCAGACATCAACGCTACGACTGAAAATGTTGCTGCGAGCGGCGATGTGCTGGCCAACGATACGGATGTCGACGCCAGCGATGTGCTCACCGTCACCCAGGTCAATGGCACCACGGCGGGCGTAGGCGCCGCAGTGGACGTTGCCAGCGGCGGCCGGTTCACGATCAACGCTGACGGCAGCTACGATTTCGACCCGGACGGCGACTTTGATGATCTGGCCGTCGGTGAAAGTCGTACGACGCAGGTCAACTACCAGGTCGACGACGGCAACGGCGGCACTGACACCGCCACACTTACCGTTACGGTCAATGGTACTAATGATGTGCCGGTTGCGGCTGCAGATGCCAACGCGACAAGCGAGAACGTTTCGGCGAGCGGCAATGTGCTCGCGAATGACACCGATGCCGATGCCAACGACACGCTGGCCGTATCGCAGATCAACGGCGATCCGAATGGTGTCGGCTCGCCGGTCGATGCGGTTGACGGTGGTCAGTTCACCATTAACGCCGACGGCAGCTACGATTTCGATCCGGACGGCGACTTCGACGACCTCGCTGTTGGCGAAAGCCGTACGACGACGATCAGCTATCAGGTTTCTGATGGCAACGGCGGCTTCGATACGGCCGTTCTGACGGTCACGGTCAACGGTACGAACGACGCGCCGGTTGCGGACGCGGACAGCAACGCCACCAGTGAAAATATTGCGGTAAGTGGCGATGTGCTGGCCAATGACGCCGATGCCGACGTCAACGACACGCTGGTCGTGTCGCAGGTCAACGGCGATTCGAATGGTGTCGGCTCGGCGGTCGATGCGGTCGACGGTGGCCAGTTCACCATCAACGCCGACGGCAGTTACGATTTCGACCCGAATGGCGACTGCGACGACCTGGCGGTCGGCGAGAGCCGTACGACGACGATCAGCTATCAGGTTTCTGATGGCAACGGCGGCTTCGATACGGCCGTTCTGACTGTCACGGTCAACGGTACGAACGACGCGCCGGTAGCGGTCGCGGATACCAACGCGGCCAGCGAAGATGCCGTGGCGAGTGGCGATGTACTAGCCAACGACACCGACGTCGATGCCAGCGACGTTCTGGTGGTGTCCCAGGTCAACGGCGACCCCGCAGGCGTTGGCTCGCCGGTCAATGCCGTCAACGGCGGCCAGTTCACGGTGAATGCCGATGGCAGTTACGACTTCGACCCGAACGGCGACTTCGACGACCTCGCAGTAGGCGAAAGCCGCACGAGCACGGTCACTTATCAGGTTTCCGACGGCAACGGCGGCACCGACACGACTACCCTGACCGTCACGGTGACGGGTGCCAACGACGCGCCGATCGTCACCGCGCCGCTCGCAGACCAGGATGCCAACGACGGCGATACGGTGGCGATTTCCACAGCCGGGGCGTTCACCGACACGGACACGAACGACACGCTGACCTATAGCGCCGAGGGGCTGCCCGACGGTCTGGAAATCGATCCGGCCACGGGCCTGATTACCGGCACCCTGGCGGCGGATGCCTCGCAGGCTGGCCCGTACACGATCACGGTAACCGCCGACGACGGTAACGGCGGCACGGTCAGCGACAGTTTTGACCTGACAGCAGCTAACGTCGCGCCGACCGCTGGTGAAGACACGGCCAGCGTGGGTGAAAATGGCGCTGCGACAGGCAATGTGCTGGTCAACGACGTCGATGGCGGCAACGACACCGATCCGCTCACGGTCTCGCAGATCAATGGCGATCCGGCTAGTGTCGGTACGCCGGTGGATGTGGCGACCGGTGGCCGCTTCACCATCAACGCGGATGGTTCCTACAGCTTCGACACGGACGGGGACTTCGATGATCTGGCCGTGGGCGAGAGTCGCCCCACCACGATCACCTACCAGGTTTCCGACGGCAATGGCGGGACCGAGACTGCGACACTGACCGTTACGGTCAACGGTAGCAACGACGGCCCGGTCGCGGTGGTGGATACCAACACCACGAGTGAGAACGTGGTCGCGAACGGCGACGTGTTGGCCAACGACACCGATACAGATGGCAGCGATATTCTGACCGTCGCCCAGGTCAATGGCGATTCCGCCAGTGTCGGCGTACCGGTGGACGCCGCCGATGGTGGCCAGTTCACGGTCAACGCTGACGGCAGCTACAGCTTCGATCCGGGTGCGGATTTCGACGATCTGGCGGTCGGCGAGAGCCGCACCACGACGGTCGATTATCAGGTCACCGATAGCAACGGGGGTACGGACACCACGACCCTGACGGTCACCGTGACCGGTACGAATGATGCGCCTGTCGTGACCACGCCGCTCGAGAATCAGACGGCCAATGACGGCGATACCGTATCCGTGCCGACCGCCGATGCGTTCACCGACGTGGATACGAACGACACGTTGACCTATAGCGCCGCCGGGCTGCCGGACGGGTTGGTCATTGATCCGGCCACGGGTCTGATTACCGGCATGTTGGGCGCGGACGCGTCACAGAACGGGCCCTACACGATTACCGTGACCGCGGACGACGGCAACGGTGGCACGGTAGACAGCAGTTTCGTTCTGCAGGTCAACAACGTGCCACCTGCCGCGGCTGACGACGTCGCGAGCACGCCCGAAAACGCGCTCACCAGCGGCAACGTACTGGGCAACGACACGGATGGTGACAACGATCCGCTGACTGTCACTCGGATCAATGGGGACGAAGCCGGTGTCGGTTCCCCGATCGCCGGTGCCAACGGTGGTCAATTCACAGTCAACGCCGACGGTAGCTACGATTTCGACCCCGGTGCCGATTTCGACGATCTGGCCGTGGGCGAAAGCCGCACCACCACCGTCAATTATCAGGTATCCGATGGCAACGGTGGCGTCGACACTGCCGTGCTTACGGTTACCGTCAATGGTCGCAATGACGGCCCGACCGCGGTTGCGGATACGGCGACGACGGACGAGCGAACGGCGGCCAACGGTAACGTGCTGGGCAACGACGCCGATCCTGACACCAGCGATATTCTCATGGTGGCCCAGGTCAACGGCGTATCTGCCAGCGTGGGTGTGCCGGTCGCAGGTAGCGATGGCGGTCAGTTCACGATCAATGCGGATGGCAGCTACGACTTCCAGCCGAATGGCGCGTTCGACGATCTCGCGGCCGGCGAAAGCCGCACCACGTCCGTCAGCTACCAGGCAGACGATGGCAACGGGGGAACAAGCACGACGACGCTGACGATTACCGTCAACGGCGTGAACAATGCCCCGGTGGCCGCTGCCGACAGCGACAGCGTGACCGAGAATGCGGTTACCGACGGCAACGTGCTGACCAACGACACGGACGCCGACGTCAACGATGAGCTGACAGTGGCGCAAGTCAACGGCGATGGCGGCAACGTCGGCACCCCGGTGGCGGGTGTTGGCGGTGGCCAGTTCACGGTCAACGGCGACGGCACGTACAGCTTTGATCCGAACGGCGACTTCGATGATCTGGCCGTGGGCGAAACCGCTACGACGAGGGTCAATTATCAGGTGTCTGACGGTAACGGCGGCACGGACACCGCCACGCTGACGGTCACGGTTAACGGTACAAATGACGTGCCGACGGCCGGCGACGACGCGGTCACTACCGTCGAGAATACGCCGGTTACGGGTAACGTCTTGGCCAATGATGCCGATCCGGATGCCAGCGACGTCCTTACAGTCGCGCAAGTGGGCGGCGATGCCGGCAACGTCGGCACCCCGGTAGCGGGTGTTGGCGGCGGCCAGTTCACAGTCAACGGCGACGGTACGTACAGCTTCGATCCGAACGGCGACTTCGATGACCTGGCTGTGGGCGAAAGCGCTACAACCACAATCAGCTACCAGGTGTCTGATGGCAATGGCGGCACCGATACCGCCTCGATCACGGTCACGGTAAGCGGCGCTAACGACGTGCCGGTGGCGGCAGCCGATAGCGACACAGTGACCGAGAATGCGGTCACCGATGGCAACGTTCTGACTAACGACACCGATGCCGATGGCAACGACATACTGACGGTCTCCCAGATCAACGGCGATCCGGCAAGTGTCGGTACGCCGGTGGCTGGCGCCAACGGCGGCCAGTTCACGGTCAACGGCGACGGCACGTACAGCTTCGATCCGAACGGCGACTTCGACGATCTGGCCGTGGGTGAAAGCCGCACGACGCGGGTCAATTATCAGGTGTCCGACGGCAACGGCGGCACTGATACGGCCGTGCTGACGGTTACGGTCAACGGTACAAATGACGTGCCGACCGCCGGCGACGACGTGGCCACGGCGAACGAGAACACGCCGGCAACGGGCAACGTCCTGGCCAACGACACGGATGCCGACCTCAACGACACGCTGACCGTGTCGCAGGTCAACGGCGATCCGGCCGGCGTCGGTACGCCGGTGGCTTCAGCCACGGGTGGTCAGTTCACCATCAACGCGGACGGCAGCTACAGCTTCGACCCGAATGGCGATTTCGACGACCTGGCCGCGGGCGAGAGCCGCACGACCACGATCAGCTATCAGGTGTCCGACGGTAACGGCGGCACCGATACGGCGACCATCACCGTCACCGTCAATGGCGCCAACGACGCGCCGATCGTAGACACCCCGCTTGCTGCGCAAGCGTCGAACGACGGTGACACGGTGTCTGTGGCTACCGCAGATTCGTTTACCGATGTCGACGGCGATCCACTGACCTACAGCGCCACCAATCTCCCGCCAGGCCTGTCGATTGATGCGGATACCGGCGTGATCAGCGGCACGATCGACAACGATGCCTCGGTAAACGTCGCACAGGACTACAACGTCACGGTCACCGCGACCGACCCGAGTGGCCAGAGTGACAGTAGCGACTTTGTGTGGACGGTCAGCAACCTGGCGCCAACCACGGCAGATGATGTCGACAACGTAGCGGAAGATGCGTCCATAACCCGTGATGCGGGTGCTGGCGTGCTCGCCAACGATAGCGATACCGGAACCGATACCGACCCGTTGATCGTGGGCCAGATAAATGGCGATGCAGCGAGCGTTGGGGCACCGGTTCGCGGTGATAACGGCGGCCAGTTCACGGTCAACGCGGATGGCTCCTACACCTTTGCATCGAATGGCGACTTCGAGGATCTGGGCGTCGGCGAGAGCCGGACCTCTTCGGTGACTTATCAGGCTGACGATGGCAACGGAGGCACGCAGACCGCTACGCTCACGGTCACCGTTGCCGGCGCCAACGACGCGCCAGTAGTAGACGCGCCGCTTTCGCCCCAGACCGCTAACGACGGCGAGACGGTTTCCGTACCGACCGCCGGTGCGTTCACCGACGCCGACGCCAACGACGTGCTCACCTACAGCGCGGGCGACACTTTGCCGCCGGGCCTGTCTATCAATCCGGCAACCGGTGAGATCACGGGCACGATCGATGGTGACGCTTCGGTGGATGGCCCGTACGAGGTCACCATCACAGCCACGGATCAGAGCGACACGAGCGTTTCCAGCACCTTTACCTGGACGGTCAATAACGTCGATCCGGTTGCGAACAACGACAACGACGAGGCCACGGAAGGCGCGACGATCAATCGTGACGCCGATGCTGGTGTGTTGGCCAATGATGGCGATGTCGGTACCGACACGGATCTGCTGAACGTATCCGAAGTCAACGGTGAGTCCGGCAACGTCGGTGCGCCGATAAGGGGTACCAATGGCGGCCAGTTCACGGTCCGGGCCGACGGTTCCTATGAGTTCGCCACCGGCGCCGACTTCGAGGATCTGGCGGTCGGCGAGACACGCGAAACGACGCTCACCTATACCGCCGACGATGGCAACGGTGGGACCGACACCGCCACGCTGACGGTTGTGGTCACGGGTACCAACGATGGCCCGGTTGTAGACGCACCGTTGCCGGACCGATCCAGCAACGACGGTAAGGACATCTCCGTCGACGCTTCGGCAGCGTTTACCGATGTAGACGGCGATACCCTCCGCTACAGCGTTACTGGGTTGCCTGACGGTCTGGTGATCGATCCAGACACCGGCATCATCAGCGGCAGGATCTCCAACGATGCCTCGCAGATCGGCTCCTACGATGTGACCGTTACTGCGACCGACCCGAGCGACGAAGCCATCACGAGCAGCTTTGTCTGGACAGTCAATAATCTGGCGCCGATGGCGACCAACGATACGGACACCACCACCGAAAACGTGGTCGTCAGTAGCGCACCCGGTGCCGGCGTGCTCGTCAATGACGGCGATACCCAAACGGATTTCGATAATCTGACGGTATCGCGCGTCAATGGTGATACCGGCGCGGTCGGCGCATCGGTTACCGGCGCCAATGGCGGCCAGTTCACCATCAATGAAGACGGCAGCTACGAGTTCGACCCGAATGGTGATTTCGACGATCTCGCCGTAGGTGAGAGTCGCAGCAGCTCGGTTACCTACCAGGCCGATGACGGCGACGGCGGCGTTGCGACCGCGACGTTCACCGTTACAGTAACCGGCACGAACGACGCGCCGGTGGCAGCCGCCGACAACGACAGCGTGACCGAGAACGCGGTCACCGACGGCAACGTGCTGACCAACGACACCGATGCCGACGTCAACGACGAGCTGACGGTGGCGCAGGTCAACGGCGATGCCGGCAACGTCGGCACCCCGGTAGCGGGTGTGGGTGGCGGCCAGTTCACGGTCAACGCCGACGGCACGTACAGCTTCGACCCGAACGGCGACTTCGACGACCTGGCGGTGGGCGAGAGCGCCACCGCGACGGTCGAGTATCAGGTGTCCGATGGTAACGGCGGCACGGACACCGCGACGCTGACGGTCACGGTCAACGGCACGAACGACGTGCCGGTAGCCGGCGACGACGCGGTCACGACGGACGAGAACGTTGCCGCCAACGGCAACGTGCTGGGCAACGATACCGACACGGACGGCAACGACGTTCTGACGGTCGCCCAGGTGGGTGGCGACGCCGGTAACGTCGGCACGCCGACGGCGGGTGCCAACGGTGGCCAGTTCACGATCGGCCCGGACGGCACGTACAGCTTCGAGCCGGGTGCGGACTTTGACGATCTGGCGATCGGCGAGAGCCGTACGACCACGATCAGCTACCAGGTGTCTGACGGCAACGGCGGCACGGATACCGCGACGCTGACGGTTACGGTCAACGGCACGAACGACGCGCCGGTGGCAGCCGCCGACAACGACAGCGTGACCGAGAACGCGGTCACCGACGGCAACGTGCTGACCAACGACACGGACGCCGACGTCAACGACGAGCTGACGGTGGCGCAAGTCAACGGCGATGCCGGCAACCTCGGCACCCCGGTAGCGGGTGTTGGCGGCGGCCAGTTCACGGTCAACGGCGACGGCACGTACAGCTTCGACCCGAACGGCGACTTCGACGACTTGGCGGTGGGCGAGAGCGCCACCGCGACGGTCGAGTATCAGGTGTCCGACGGTAACGGCGGCACGGACACCGCGACGCTGACAGTCACGGTCAACGGCACGAACGACGTGCCGGTAGCCGGCGACGACGCGGTCACGACCGCCGAGAACGTTGCCGCCAACGGCAACGTGCTGGGCAACGACACCGACACGGACGGCAACGACGTTCTGACGGTCGCCCAGGTGGGTGGCGACGCCGGTAACGTCGGCACGCCGACGGCCGGTGCCAACGGTGGCCAGTTCACGATCGGCCCGGACGGCACGTACAGCTTCGAGCCGGGGGCGGACTTTGACGATCTGGCGATCGGCGAGAGCCGTACGACCACGATCAGCTACCAGGTGTCCGACGGCAACGGCGGTACGGACACGGCAACGCTGACGGTTACGGTCAACGGCACGAACGACGCGCCGGTGGTGGACACGCCGCTCAATGATCAGGTCGCCGACGATGGCGATACGGTTTCGATCTCCACGGCGGGCGCGTTCAACGATCCTGACGGCGAGACGCTGACCTATGGTGCTGACGGTCTGCCGGCCGGTCTGAGCATCGATCCGGCGACGGGTCTGGTCACCGGCACGCTGGCGCCTGATGCGTCACAGGACGGTCCGTATAACGTCACGATCACCGCGACCGATCCCAACGGATCGACGGTCAGCGACAGCTTCCTGCTGACGCCGGCAAACGTTGCACCCGTCGCCGGTGAGGACGCGGTCAGCGCTGACGAAAACACGCCCGCAACCGGCAACGTGTTGGCCAACGACACCGACGGTGGCTCCGATAGTGACCCGCTGACGGTTTCGCAGGTCGATGGTGATCCGGCAGGCGTCGGCACGCCCGTGAACGCAGCCAACGGTGGCCAGTTCACGATCAACGCCGACGGTACGTACAGTTTCGATCCGAATGGCGACTTCGACGACCTGGCGGTGGGCGAGAGCCGCACCACCACGATCAGTTACCAGGTCGCCGACGGCAACGGTGGTTTCGATACGGCGACCCTCACGGTCACGGTCAACGGCAGTAACGACGTGCCGGTGGCCAATGATGACGTGGCGAGCGCCGACGAGAACACGCCGGTTACCGGCAACGCGTTGGCCAACGACACGGATGCGGACACCAATGACGACCTGAGCGTCGCCCAGGTGGACGGCGACGCGGGTAACGTCGGTACGCCGACGGCCGGTTCTGATGGTGGCCAGTTCACGATCAATGCTGACGGCACGTACAGCTTCGATCCGAACGGTGAGTTCGGCGATCTCGGCGCGGGCGAGAGCCGTACGACCACGATCAGCTATCAGGTTTCCGACGGCAATGGCGGCACCGATACGGCCACGATCACGGTTACCGTCAACGGCCTCAATCAGGGACCGAGCGCGAGCGATATACCCGATGGCCAGACGCCGTTCGGTAGCGATTACAGCAATGATGTTTCGGATGCCTTCGCAGACAACGATCTGAACGACACGCTAACCTACGGGGCCGAAGGCCTGCCGGCAGGCCTGTCGATCGACCCCGATACCGGGGTGATCAGCGGCGAACCGGTCGGTATCGGCGCGTTCGACATCACGGTTACGGCCACCGACAGCACCGGTGCGCAGGTCAGCGAAACGTTCACGCTGCGAGTGCTGCCGCCGGCAGTGGCTGCCGACATTGCCAATGTAGGTGCACCGGCCGGACCCTCGAGTGGCGCGGCCTTTGACGGTGGCAGTACGTTGGTATCCGGCGGATTCATCGGCTATTCCAGCCCGATGGATACCAGCATCTCGCGTGTCGAGCTGACCATTCCGGAAGGCATCGACAACGATCCGCTGAGTCTCGGTCTGCCAGACGGCCCCATCGCGTCGAGCGTGGAACCGGTGAATCTGCGCTACCAGGCGACCGAAAGCGATGGCTCACCGTTGCCGGGTACGCTGACGGTCAACTCGAGCACGGGTGAACTGACAGGTAGTCTGCCGCCGGGTATGGATCGTGCCAGGATCACGATCATCGCGATCGACGACAACGGCAACACGCGACCGCAGGAAGTCTGGGTCGATGCGAACGGCAATATTCTCGAGGCAGGAGCGAACGCCCGCGACGACGCCGCACCGCTGGAATATCGCCGCGTCGAAGTGCGGGTCGGTATCGATGGCCAGGTGATAGTCGAATCCATTGATGACGCCGGCAACACCATGCGAGCCGAGTCGATCCGTGTCGACGGCAATTATCTGGACATCCAGATCTTCGATCCGGAGTCCAGCGACGTTTCGGGCTACACGGCGACGCTCAGCAACGGCGATCCGTTGCCGGACGGTCTGGCCGTGGATCGTGATACCGGACGTATCACCGGCGAAGTGCCTGCCGGTCTGGGTACGCTGTCGTTCCGTATCGAGGCCCAAACGGCCGATAACGTGACTCGTGTGCTTGAGATCGAAATCGATCGTTCCGGTGCCGGGGGTGATTCAACGGCGTGGCAGACGCTGGATGCGCAGGTTCAGGAGGCGCTGGCGTCTTCGGGCGATGTGGGCGAGGCGGCACACGGTGCCCGTATTGCGGCCGCCTTGCGGTTCAACTGATGACGGTGCCGGCATGCGCACGGCGGCCGTCGGATAACTGGTACAAACAGGAGCCTGTCGCGGGGCAGGCTGCTCAAACAGCACAAGGGATGTCGGGGAGACACATGACTACGAAGGCCCAAGCCACCACACGCTGGATCGCATCGATCGCGGCGGTGATCACCATCAGCGGCTGCGCGGTTAGCCCCGAACCGATCGGGATCATCGATGTGCAGGAGCAGGCCAAAAAGGATGTCGAGACGCTCGGCACCGGTCAGTCCGTGCTCGAAGGCGAACTCACGCCGGAAGTCGCTGTGGCGCGGGCACTGCTCTACAACCGCGAGCGCCATGTCCGCAGCATGCAGGCCGCGTTGCGCAGCAATCAACTGGATGCCGCCAACTTCGACATGCTCCCGTCGCTGACGGCGCGCGCCGGCTACACCACGCGCAGCGAGTTTTCCGCTACCGAAAGCGTGCCCTTCATCGACGATGAGCCGGTGCGCAATGACGGCCCCGCGAACTACAGCATCGCCCAGGAGAAGGAACGCTATACCTACGGCGTCGATTTCACCTGGAGCGTGCTCGATTTCGGCCTGTCCTATGTGCGCGCCAAGCAGAAGGCCGATGCCTATCTGATCGCGAAGGAGGAAGAGCGCAAGGCGGTCCAGAACCTCGCACAGGAAGTGCGTGGTGCCTACTGGAAATCGGTCTCCGCGGATCGGCTGCTCGAGAAGGTCGGTCCGTTGATGACGGAAGTGGACGACGCCCTGGAGCGCAGCCGCCAGATTGGCCGCGAACGCCTGTCTGACCCGCTCAACAGCTATTCGTACCAGCGCAGCCTGCTCGACGTGAAGCGCAGCCTGAGCAGCCTGCGTGCCGAACTCGTGGGCGCGAAGGAACGGCTGGCCAGCCTCATGGGTCTGCCACCCGCGACCCGTATCGAGTTGCCCAGCTATGAGAACGACGAGCTCGACGAGCCACAGCTCAAGCTCGATCTG
The DNA here is from genome assembly GCF_040361215.1 of Salinisphaera dokdonensis CL-ES53. NCBI lineage: Bacteria > Pseudomonadati > Pseudomonadota > Gammaproteobacteria > Salinisphaerales > Salinisphaeraceae > Salinisphaera > Salinisphaera dokdonensis. The sequence continues at coordinate 405,250 of NZ_APND01000002.1, read as the reverse complement.
GCGACCATGGAGCGCACCGCGCTGCTGCTTCGGCCCGAGATTCTGACCTCGCATTATCGCGAGCGCATCTCGCGCAACGATGTGCGTGCTGCACTGCTGCAGATGTTTCCGGATCTGAGCTTCAGCGCCAGCTATCAGTACGACGACAACGAGTTCCTTCGTTTCAACGACTGGGCCAGCGCGGGTGCGTCGATCAGCTATGACCTGCTCAACATCTTTCAGGTCGGCGCCAACCGTGATGCGGCGAAAACCTCGGTCGAGATCGCCCAGGAGCAGCGTCTTGCCGCATCGCTTGCCGTGCTGACGCAAGTGCATCTGGCCGCACTCGAGTTCAAGGCCTCGGAAAGCAAGCTGGAAACCGCGAAGAACTATCTCGACGTGTCCCGCGGTATTTCCGATCTGGTCACGCGTCAAGCGTCCTCTGGCAGCGTTGGTGAACTGCAGGCGATCAAGGAACGGTTGAATGCGCTGGTCGCGGAACTGCGCCGCGACTTGGCTTATGCCCAGATTCAGAACGCCTTTGCCCGTATCTTCAGCAGCATCGGTCTGGATCCCTATCCGATGGCGGCGGGTGATACGCCAGAGGAGCTGGCATTGGGACTGGCCAATCGGCGTGCCGCCTGGGAAGAAGGCCAGATCGCCGTCGTGGTTCGGCCCATTGCCGAGCAGGAGCCTGTGCTTCGGGCGGATTCGCCGGGCGCGCAGCCGAGCTTCCAATTCTCGGAAGATACCTTCGCGTTGGCTGGCAATGTCGATTATCAAGTGATGTCGGCACAAAGCAGTGCGCTGCCGGCCTGGCTGCAGTTCGACCCCGCGACCCGCACGTTCACGGCCGGCCCCGGTGCGCCGGCTCAGCCGGTCACGGTGATGGTCAAGGCCGAGAACGACCAAGGCATCTATGCGCTTGATCGCTTCGTGCTTCGACCGAACCAGGGCTGATTTATCGATTGCCGTTCAGAACAGCTGCAGCGCCGGCATCATGGCCTGATGTCGTGCCCCGGCGCGGCGCCTGTTCCGCAGTACAGTGCGCTCGCGCGGCGTGGATGCCGCGCGAGCGAGGGCGCGACCGCGCCGGGAGCAACAGACGGTGTTTAGACAGCTGGAGATACTCAGCGCGCAGGCGCACGGGGATCTGCGTCTGCGATCGATAGAGGACTACCGGTTCGCAGCCCTGAGGAGTCAGGTGCCGCTCGTTTTTGACGAGATCGTCGAGGCGGCCAAGCATTTTCCGATCGTGTTCCCGGCCAGCCGTGCCAAGACCAAGCCGGTTGCGTTGCTGGGCCTGCGCCGCGCGCGCAATCACTTCGTCGCAGAGGACGGCCGCTGGCAGGCCGGTTACGTACCTGCGTTCCTGCGTCGCTATCCGTTTGTTTTCGGACGTCATGGCAACGCCGGTGCACGGCACCTGACGGTCATGCTCGACCGCAAGGCGCCGCATCTGGACAGGAGCGAGGGCCAGCCGTTGTTCGACAGGCCGGCCGGCAGTACGACCGCGTCGGGCGCGCCCACGGCGATGAGCCAGACGGTGCAGGATGCGGTAGCGTTTCTATCGCGTTATCAGGAAGCGGCCGACCAGGTTACCGACCGCATGGCACCGCTCATCGAGGCCGACGTGTTCGTCGACCGAAACCTCGAGATGTACGTCGGCACGCGTCGCACCAACCGAATCACCGGTATTCGCGTAGTAGATAGAGAGCGCGTCGCCGCGCTCGATGATGCGACACTCGGTCGCTGGGCGCGCAGCGGGCTGCTTGAAGCCGTGCACGCCCACTGGCAGTCGTTGACCAATTTCAGACAGCTCACGGGATGATCCGCTGATGACACATCTGTACGAGCATTGCCGGCGCGCGTTAGGTCTTCGCCGCATGGCATGGGTAGTGGGCTGCGCCGCGTTGGTGATCACGAGCGGCGCGCAGGCCGATCAGCGAGCGAAGATCGAGGCCATCGAGGGCACGGTCATTTCCACGGAACTCAGCGGGCGTATCGCCAAGCTGCCGTTTCGGCCCGGCGATTCGTTCAAGAAAGGTGCCGAACTCGCCGAGCTCGACTGCACCCTCTATCACGCCGAGCGCGACCGCGTGAGCGCGCAACTGCAGAGCGCGCGGAAAACGCTGGAGAATCGTCGGCGCTTGGCCGAGCTACGTTCGATCGGCAAGCTCGAGGTCGACCTGGCCGAACTCGCGGTCCGCGAATCGAGCGCGGAGCAGCGTATTGCCTCCATCAACGTCAAACGCTGTTCCATCAATGCACCGTTCTCGGGACGCGTCGTAAAGCTGCATTCGCGCCAGGGACAGAGCGTGAAGGCTCAGGAAAAGCTCATGGAGATCGTGGGTAGCGATCTCGAGGCGCGCGTGATCGTGCCCGCGCGCTGGCTGTCCTGGATCGAAAAGGATCAGGGCGTCGAGCTTGCAGTGGAGGAAACCGGTGAAACGGTGTCCGGCAAGGTGACCCGCATTGGCGCCGCCGTGGACCCGGTCAGCCATACCATCCCGGTATGGGCGTCGCTGAAGGAATCGAGCTCGCTGCGTCCGGGTATGAGCGGCGTGGCCCGTTTCCCGGATCGCCCGGACAGCACATCCACCGAATGAGGCAGCCGCGCATGCGGATGGATCGACATGGCTGCTGAGGGCGGACTGGACACCGCGCGCCTTTCTGCGCTGTTCGAAGTCGAGCACCGCGCGCGCGGGGCCGATTCGCCCACCACGCTGCGCTTCATCAGCGTCAACGAGTCGCGTGGCGTGGTTGACTATCGCCAGGCGGCGCTGCTCGAGTCCGGTATCCGGGGTTGGCGAGTCACCGCCATTTCCGACGTGCCGGCCGTGGACCGCAACAGCCTGTACGCGCAATGGGTCGAGCGTGTGGTGGGCCTGCAAGATCTGAGCGAGGCCAGCACCCGGGAAGTGTCGATCGACAACCTGCCGGACTGGGAGCGCGGTGTCTGGTCCGAAGTCTGCCCCGCGCGGGCGATGCTCGTGCCGGTTGCGGCCCCGGGGCAGACGCCTTCGGCTTGGTTGTGGATCGCCCGCGAGCAAGCCTGGAGCGATGCCGATCGCTTTCTCGCCGAGCATGTGGCCGAGGTGTTCGGCCATGCCTTCGTTGCGCTATCGCCAAGGCGGCGGCGCGGTTCGCTTTTCGGTCGTCTCAAGCGCAGTTCCGTGGGGTTGCTGTTGCTGGTGCTCGTGATCGCCGCGCTGGCGATCCCTGTACGGCTGTCGGCGCTTGCGCCGGCCGAGATCGTGGCACGTGATCCGACGATCGTCGCCGCGCCCATGGAAGGGGTGGTCGAGAAGGTGCTGGTGGAGCCGAACGCGCGGGTCGAGAAGGGCCAACCGCTGGTGCGACTGCAGGACCTGGAGGCGCGCAACCGTTTCGATGTCGCCAACGAAGCGCTCAAGGTGGCGAACGCGCGCTACAGCAAGGCCTTGCAGGAGTCCTTCGACGACCCGAAGAGTCGCGCCGAACTGGCCACGCTCAAGGCCGAGGCTCAGCTGCGTGAAGTCGAGCGGGCCTTTGCCAAACAGAAGCTCGACAAGATCGTGCTGCGCGCCGAGCACGATGGCCTGGTGATCTTCAACGACCCCAACGACTGGTCCGGACGACCGGTGCGTACCGGCGAACGCATCATGGAGCTGGCCGATCCGGCTTCGCAGGAGGTTCGGGTGCAATTGCCGGTGGACGACGCGATCGTGCTTGAGGCCGGCGCGCCGATGAAGCTGTTCCTCGACTCGCGGCCGCTGCAGCCGATCGACGGCAAGGTGCGGCGCGTGTCCTACAAGCCCGAGGTGACACCGCGCGACCAGATGGTCTATCGCGTGATCGCCCGCCTCGACGAGGAACGCGATTACCTGCGGATCGGTCTGCGGGGTACGGCCAAGGTCTCGGGGTCCAAGGTGCCGCTGGGTTACTACATCTTCCGGCGTCCGATCACGGCCCTGCGCCAGACGCTCGGCATCTGAGGGAACGCGCATGCTGTCGATCGGCGAAGCCGAGACCGAGGCATTTCTGTTGCCGCCGCTGCGGGCCGACCTGCGCCTGAGCCGCGGTGCGCCGGACGAGGACGGCAGCCCCATGTGGACGCTGTTCGATCCGCTGCGGCACCAGTATTTCCATCTGCACCTTCAGGGGTTGCGCCTGATCCGCCAGTGGCGCGCCGGTGTGTCGGCCGAAACCATGGCCGAAGAGGTCAGCCGCAAGGGCGTGGAGGTTGATGCCGAGGAAGTGATCGGCATGGCCCGTTTCATGCTCGCCAATCACCTGACGATGGCTCGTGGCCCGGCAGACACCGAGCGCTTGCAGTCCCAGTACGAGCGCTCCAAGACACGCTGGTGGCAGTGGCTGCTGCACCGCTATCTGTTCTTTCGCATACCGCTCGTGCACCCGGACGACTTTCTGGTGCGCACGCTGCCGTGGGTACGCCCGTTGGTGGGGCGGTTCACGCGGCTGCTGTTGCTGATTATCGGGCTGGCCGGCTTCTGGCTGGCTCTTCGCCAGTGGGAGCATTTTGCCGGGACCTTCCTGCAATTCCTCAGTTGGGAAGGTGCGTTCTGGTATGCGCTGGCGCTGATCACGGTCAAGGCAGCGCACGAGCTCGGCCATGCGTATGTGGCCAAGCATTACGGCTGTCGCGTGCCCTCGATGGGCGTCGCGTTCCTGGTGCTGTTTCCGATGCTCTATACGGATGCCACTGACACCTGGCGGCTGTCCAATGATCGACACCGGCTGCGCGTGTCGATGGCCGGCGTGATGACCGAGCTGGCCGTCGCGCTGATCGCCACCTGTATCTGGGGATTACTACCTGACGGTCCGGTTCGCCAGGCGGCTTTCTTCCTCGCCACCACCAGTTGGGTGACCTCGCTGCTGGTCAATCTCAGCCCGTTCATGCGCTTCGATGGCTACCATGCGCTCAGCGATTTCTGGGGCATCCGCAATCTGCAGCCGCGGGCCTTCGCGCTGGCGCGCTGGCGCATGCGCGAGGCGCTGTTCGGCTTCGGCGAGCCGCCGCCCGAGTCGTTCGCCCCGCGCCGTCGTCGCCTGTTGGTGATCTATGCGGTGAGTACCTGGATCTACCGGTTCTTCCTGTTTCTGGGTATCGCGCTGCTGGTCTACCACTTCGCGTTCAAGGCGCTGGGCATATTCCTTTTCGCGGTCGAGATCGGCTGGTTCATCGTTCGACCGATCACCCAGGAGATCGCTGCCATGCTGGGCCATGAATGGCATTTCAATCGCAAGGTGCTGCGCACCCTGTTGCTCACCATCGTGTTGCTGGTGGCGCTGTTCGTGCCCTGGCGGGGCACGGTCGGCCTGCCCGCCGTCCTGGAAGCGGTCGAGCATGTCTCGATTCACCCGCCCGAGGCCGCGCGCATCATGAGCGTAGAGGTTGTCGAGGGCGACAGCGTGCGACAGGGCGCTACGCTGTTCACGCTGGAACAGCCGGAACTGGAGCTCGAGGCCCGCAAGGCCGAAGGCCGTATTGATGTCGTTCGCGCGCGGCTCGCTCGTCGTGCCGGCTCCGCCGAGGATCTCGCCTCGGAAGGCGTATTGCGTACCCAGCTGGCCGAGTCGCGTACCCGTCTCGCCGGGCTGGGTGAACGGCGCCAGGCGCTGCAGATCGTCAGCCCGATCGACGGCACGGTCGTGCAGCGCGCCGATCTGCGGGCGGGCCAATGGGTCGCCAAGGAAGAAAAACTCGCGGATGTCGTGTCGCAGGACGGTGCGCGTGTGTATGCCTATGTGCGCGAACAGAACCTGGCCCGGATCGAAAAAGGCGCGACCGCGCGCTTCATCCCGGACGACGGTTCGCATGCCAGCGTCGACCTGCGCGTGGTCAGCATCGAGGACGTGGGCACGGAGCGGCTGCCTTATCCAGTGTTGGCCAGCACCTATGGCGGGCCGTTGCCGGTCACCGAAGCGCGTGACGATCGCGGCCTGCGTCTCGACGAAGGCGTCTATCGTGTCGTGCTCGAGCCGGCCGACCCGGCACGCGCGCCGGAGTGGCAGCTGGTCGGCCACGCGAGTGTGGAAGGCCCGGCCGAAAGCATCGCCGGGCGCTTTGCCCGCCATGCGGCCAGCGTGCTGATCCGCGAAAGCGGCTTCTGAACGAAAAAGGCCCGCACGGCGAACCGCGCGGGCCTTCAACTAGTGGCGCCGGAGACGCCTACCCGTAGCGTTTTAGCTTGCGAGCAGCGTGTTGATATCATCCGGCAGTTCGAAGGTCACATCCACGAACTCGCCGGTGGTCACAGCCTTCTTGAAGGTGTTGATCACCACGCGCACGGGTTCACGCACGTCGGCGGCGTCCATGTTCGAGCGGGTGGCGACTTCGCTGTAGAACTGGTCGAGTTCGACCGTGCCCTGTGCGTCGCCCGACTGCTGCTGGCCACCCTTGAGGGCCGCCTGCGAGAGCTCGCTCGGCAGCTGCGAAGTCATCTGCCGAATCTCTTCCTGCGGCAGGTGCAGGCACAGCGCTTCGATGGTGGCAAAGCTCACGTTGGTGGCCACGGTGCGGTCGTTGATCCCGGCCTGCTCGACGCGATTGATGAATTCTTCGGTCTGCATACTTTCGATCCTTGTTCGTCCTGTCTGATTCGGTGCGACACGCAGAGCGCGTGTCGGCGTGTCGCAGACTGTGCCGACCGCAGATACGCCCGGCTATCAGGACAAACCCGTAATCTCGACCTTCGAGCGCCGATCACTGGGCGATCGGGCCCAAAACCTTGGTTTCAGGTCCGATCGCGCCCACTCATAGCGAGACGCGCCGCAGCCGCAATGCGTTGCTGATCACCGACACCGACGACAGGCTCATCGCGGCGGCGGCCAGCATCGGCGACAGCATGGCGCCGAACAGGGGGTACAACACGCCCGCCGCAATCGGCACGCCGGCGCCGTTGTAGACGAAGGCGAAGAACAGGTTCTGACGGATATTGCGCATGCTCTGTTTCGACAGGCGCACCGCCTTGGCAATGCCGCGCAGATCGCCTTTCACCAGTGTGATGCGCGCGCTCTCCATCGCCACGTCCGTGCCGGTGCCCATGGCGATGCCGACATCCGCCTTGGCCAGCGCGGGCGCGTCGTTGACGCCGTCGCCGGCCATCGCGACCGTGAGGCCGTCGCGTTGGAATCGCTCGACCAGTGCGTGCTTGTCTTCGGGCAGAGCTCCGGCATGGACTTCGTCGATACCCAGGTCCCGGGCCACAGCGCGCGCCGTGGTTTCGCTGTCGCCGGTGAGCATGACCAGCCGCAGGCCGGCTGCATGCAGGATCTCCACGGCCTCGCGGGTGCTGGACTTCACCGGGTCGGCGACCGCGACCAGCCCGGCGAGCGCGCCGTCCACGGCCACGAGCATGACCGTCTCGCCGGCCTCGCGGCGTTTGTCGGCCGGCTCGCGCAGTGGCTCGGCGTCGATGCCGTAGTCCTGCATCAGCGCCGCATTGCCGATGAACACGTCGTGGCCGTCCACACGTCCGCGCACGCCGCGTCCGGTCAGCGACTCGAAGTCTTCGACGTCGCGCATGTGGATCTCACGCTCGGTCGCGCCGTCGACGATCGAACGCGCCAGCGGATGTTCGCTGGCGTTCTCCAGCGAGGCGACCAGTGCGAGCAGCTCGTCTTCGGCGAGATCGCCGCTGGGTTCGACGCCCACCAGCCTCGGGCGGCCTTCGGTGAGGGTGCCGGTCTTGTCCATGAGCAGCACGTCGACGTTTTCCATGTGCTCGAGCGCTTCCGCATCGCGGATGAGCACGCCTTCACGCGCGCCGCGGCCAATGCCGACCATTACCGACATTGGCGTGGCCAACCCCAGCGCACAGGGACAGGCGATGATGAGTACCGAGATTGCAGCGACCAGCGCATACGACAACGCCGGCTCGGGTCCAACCAGCGCCCAGACCACGAATGCCGTGATCGCCGACAGCACCACGGCCGGCACGAACACGCTGGCGACCTTGTCCGCCAGGCCCTGGATCGGCGCGCGCGAACGCTGCGCGGCGGCGACCATGTCGACGATGCGCGACAGCACCGTGTCGTCGCCCACCGAATCGGCCTGCATCACAAAGCTGCCGGTCTGGTTGACCGTACCGCCGGTGACGCTGTCGCCGGTCTGTTTTTCCTGCGGGACGGGTTCGCCGGTGATCATCGATTCGTCCAGCGTTGAGCGACCCTCGACGAGCGTGCCGTCGACCGGCACCTTTTCGCCCGGACGCACGCGCAGGCGATCGCCGGCAGCCAGCGAGTCGAGCGCGACATCGGTTTCGTTGCCGTCGTCGTCGAGGCGGCGCGCGCTCGGCGGCGCGAGATCCAGCAGCGACGCCAGCGCGCGCGACGTCTGGCCGCGGGCGCGCGCTTCCATGACCTGGCCGAGCAAGATCAGGGTGATGATCACCGCGGCAGCTTCGAAATACAGCGGCGCGTGCCCGGCGCCGGACATGAAGGATTCGGGCAGGACACCCGGCAACAGCAGCGCCACGATGGAGAAGCCGTAGGCTGCGCCCACCCCCAGCGCGATCAGCGTCCACATGTTCGGGCTGGCGTTGACCACCGACTGCCAGGCGCGTTTGAAGGCAAAGCCGCCACACCAGAACACCACCGGGGTGGCCAGTGCCAGCTGAATCCAGCCGAAACTCGCGCCGAAGAAGCCGCGCAGATCGAGGCCCGGCACCATCTCGCCCATCGCCAGCGCGAAGATCGCGGCCGACAACGGCAGGCTGACCCAGAAGCGCCGCAACATGGCCTTGAGTTCAGGGTCGTCCGTATCCGCGCTGACCGTGGTCGGCTCCAGCGCCATGCCGCATTTCGGGCAATCGCCGGGTTCGTCCTCGACGATTTCCGGATGCATGGGGCAGGTGTACTGGGTCTGGCGTTTCGGCGGTTTCGCCGGCTCGAGCGCCATGCCGCATTTCGGGCAGTCGTCCGGCTTGTCGCTCTCGACGCCAGGGCACATCGGGCAGATATATTGCGTGCCGGGCGGCGCCGGCGCGTCGTCCGATTCGCTCGGGTTCAGGAACGATTCGGGATCGGCGGCGAAACGGTCGCGACAGCGCGCGCAGCAGAAGTACCAGGTCTGGCCGTCGTGTTCATGGCGCGGCGCCTCGGCCGACGTCACGGACATCCCGCAGACCGGGTCTTTCGTCGCCTGTTCGGCATCGCCGGGGGTGTGGCAGTTGTGTTCAGTCATCGTCATTCAGCGTTTCGATTATCGGGCAGCCCTCCACCGGACCTGTGCCCGAGCAGCGTCGGGTCATGTCGCGCAGGGCAGTGCGCATTCTTTGCAGGTCGTCCAGCCGGGTTTCGATTTCGGCGAGCTTGGATTCGGCGACACTTTTGATCTGTGCCGTCTGGCCGCCGGCCTGCAATTGCAGCAGCGACCGGATTTCTTCCAGCGTGAATCCCAGCCGCTTGGCGCGACGAATGAACCGCAGCCGCCGCGCGGCATCTTCCGGATAGCGCCGGTAGCCGCTGGCCGCTCGTGGCGGCTCGGGCATCAAACCCCGCCGTTCGTAGTAGCGGATGGTTTCGACGCCGGTATCGCCGACGCGGGCAAGTTGTCCGATTGAATAGGCCATGTCTGTCATCCGGTTTGATAGGGAGAGATTAAGTCCGTATGCAGGTACAGGGTCAAGCGAGTGGGCACGATTGCCTCATGGCAGCGATCAATGCCGATTCGCGGCCCGTTCGTGCGATACCGACAGAGGGTCATGACCGGGTGGCGGGCCGACGGTGCAGGAACGCCACCCGGCGAGTAGTCGCGCGTCAGTACCAGGCGCGAATACCGACAACAAAGGCGGTCGACGACGTTTCTTCGCCGTCGGCCCGTGCGATGTCCCGGGTTTCGCCGTAGGTCTGTTCCCAGCGCACCCCGACGTAGGGGGCAAATTCGCGCTTGATTTCGTACCGCAACCGCATCCCCATCTCGGTGCTGTTGAGCCCGCTGGCCAGCCCGTATTTCGGCACGTCCTGCGCCGAGGCGTTGATCTCGGCGCGAGGCTGCAGGATCAGGCGCTGGGTGAGCAGCAGCTCGTATTCGAATTCGCCGCGAAAGCTCACATCGCCGTCTTCGCTGATGAACAGCGCGGTATCCGACTCGAACCAGTACGGGGCCAGGCCCTGCAGGCCGAGCACGGCAAAGCCACGGTCCGGGTTCGGGTTGACGTCGTAGCGAATGCCGACCTGGGCACTCCAGAACGGCGCGATCGTGCGGTTATAGAGCGCCTGGAACTCGGTGTCCTCGGGCGACCCACCGCTGAGCGGGCCTTCGCCCTCGGTCTTGAGCCATAGCTTATGGTAGTCGCCGCCGATCCAGCCCTGGGCATCCCAGAGATAGTTGTTGGCGCCGTCGACATCGCCGTACTCGAGCCGATCGATCAGCAGGAACCTGTGGATCTGCTCGTCGTGGATCGCCTTGTCCCAGGCCATCGGTGCGCCGCTGTTCGGATCGACAGGCCCTGCGGATATCACCGAATCGAGATCCGCCTTGCCGTCGGCTGCGGCGTGGGCCGCAAGCGGGATACCCAGACAGAGCACGAGAGTCCCGGCGGTCGTGATGATCGCGTGTCTAGGCATTGTCGTCTCCCGACCGATCGCTTACCCGCACGACGCGGAACATGCCCATTTCCATGTGATAGAGCAGATGGCAGTGGAAGGCCCAGCGGCCCGGCTCGTCCGCGGTGATCAGCAGCGAGGCGCGCGAACCCGGCAGCACACTCAGGGTGTGCTTGAACGGCAGGTGGTCGCCCTGGCCGTTCTCGAGCTCCATGAACATGCCGTGTAGATGGATCGGGTGCTCCATCATCGTGTCGTTGACGAGCACCAGCCGGATGCGTTCGCCGTAGGGGAACTCGATCGGCGTGGACTGGGAGTACTTCACGCCGTCGAAGGACCACATATAGCGGTCCATATTGCCGGTCAGGTGGACCTCGATGGTCTTCGACGGTTCGCGCCGGTCCTGCATCGGCACCACGTTGCGCAGCTGGCTGTAGGTGAGCACGCGATGGTTGACGTCCTCCAGCCCGGTGCCCGGTTCGGCCAGGCGATCGCGCTGTACGTTGGCGACATTGATATTGCCCGCGCCGTGCATGTCGGGACCGTGCTTGGCGATCACCGGGCCGGTTTGTTCCATCATCGCGCCGGTGCCCATGGTGCCGGCATTCGGGCCTGTGCCATGGGCCATCTTTTTCATGTCATGGCCCATGCCGGACATCTTGTGCCCCTTCTTTGCGGCGCCCATGTCATGGCCTTGATGGTGCATGCCGGCCATGCCGGAACTCTTTTCGGATCTGTCCATCTTTTGCATCGAGCCGTGATCCATCGCCATCTGGCCGTGGCCCATCTGTTTCGTGCGCTCGCCGTGCGACATGTGCATGCCGCCCATGTCCATCTGGCTCATGTCCATGCCCATATCCATCATCGTGCGCTGCGGCTGTTCGCGCAGTGCCGGCACGGGCGCGACCATGCCCGCCCGCGGCGCGAGCGTGCCGCGGGCATAACCGCTGCGAGCCATGGTCTCGGCCATGATCGTGTAGGCCCGATCGGCCTTCGGCTGTACGACCACATCAAAGGTCTCGGCCACGCCGATCTGGAACTCGTCGGTCTCGACCGGCTGCACTTCCTTGCCGTCGGCCGCGACGACTGTCATCGGCAGGCCTGGCACGCGGACGTTGAAATAGGTCATCGCGGAGGCGTTGATCACGCGCAGACGGATACGCTCGCCGGGCGTGAACAGGCCGGTCCAGTTGGCGTCGGGATGCACGCCGTTCATCAGGTAGCTGTAGGTATGGCCGGTGACGTCGGCGATATCGCGCGGGCTCATGCGCATGTCGCCCCAGGCCAGGCGATCCTTCAGCGTGGTGGCGACGCCGGATTGGCGAAAATCCTCGGCCAGATCGCCGAGCGTGCGCTCGCTGAAGTTGTAGTAGTCGCTGACGGCCTTGAGCTTGGCCACCAGACGATGCGGATCCTCGAACGTCCAGTCGTTGAGTACGATGACGTACTCGCGGTCGGCATTGATGCCGTCGTCGCCTTGCGAATGAATCACGATCGGCCCGGTCTGGCCAATCTGCTCCTGCAGCCCGGAATGGCTGTGGTACCAGTAGGTGCCGGCCTGACGGACCGGGAAATCTACTTCGAACGTCGCGCCGGGGTCGATGCCGGGGAAGACCACGCCGGGCACGCCGTCCATCTGGAACGGCAGCAAAATTCCGTGCCAGTGGATCGAGGTCGACTCGTCGAGATGGTTATGTACCCGCAGGTGGGCGTTCTGTCCTTCCCAGAGTTCGACGATCGGGCCGGGCGTGGTGTGATTGAGCGTGATAGCGGATGCCCGGCCGCCGGCGATATCGATCGTCTCGCGGCGGACATGAACGTCCATCACCACATCGCGTGCGGCGCCGCCCGGGACCTGAGCGGCGGCGGTGTCGAGATGCCTTGCCGCGCCTTCGGCCATGTTGTTCCGGGCATAGGCTGGTAGCAACGCATTGAAGCCGGCCAGCAGGCCGGTCGCGCCCATGGCGCGCAACAGGCGACGTCGGTCGCTGTCGTGTGTTCGATTATCCATCGGGATGTACTCCTGAATTCGAGATCTGATGAGGGGCGGGAACGCGAGGCTCAGCCATGGGTATGGGCGTCCTCGCCCTGATGCGCGTCGGCCTCGCCGGCGGAGTGCTTGCCGCCATGGCTGGCGCCGGATTCGTCGTGATGTTCGCGCGTTCCGTGGCCGATGCCGCGCACCTTGGCCGTCTGCAGCATCTGCCGGTAATCGGCGGCGGACATGTCCGGCAACTGCTCGACAAACGCGGTCATCGCCCACAGGTCCTCGTCGCCATGCGACGCGCCCCAGGCGGGCATCCCCGATGCCTTGATGCCGTGCTTGATCACCCAGAAGATTTCGCTCGCGCTTTTCTCTTCGGCAGCGTGGGTGAGCTCGGGTGGTCTCGGATACATGCTGCGCGCCGCGACTGATTGCCGGCCCCCGGGCGGGGCATGGCAGCCACTGCACATGGTGTCGAAGTTGGTCGCACCCGCCAGCAGCTGTGCCTCGGAGCCCAGTTGCGGGGCATCGATGTCCGCGGCCTGGCGTGCAACCGATCGATGAACCGTTGTCTGCAATGCCCAGCGCGTGATCGGCCAGTGCTCGCTCGTGGCGGCGACGTTGTAGGCGCCGGAATAGATGACGCCGGCTGCGGTGACGCCGACCACGACAAGGCTGACGGCCACGGTGGCCGTGACTGTTTTCCAGATTCGCATGATGTTCTTTCCCTGGAACGGCGATGCGTCGGGTCACCCGAGCTGGCCTGTTGCGGCCCGTAACAGCCGATGTCGGGCGTACGGAAACAGGCCTGAGCGAACACCGGTGCGGTGTGCACAACGCCGTTGCGACTGAAATGCGGCGCCGGAGCGCCGCGCGGGTCGCGTTACGGGAAAGAGGGTGGGCGGTAAGGCGGACTGTCGAAGCCGCTTGTCAAGCCGGCTGTCACAGGGGCTGCGCCATGGACCGCGGGAGAGGACGGCGTGCCATGTGGCGCCTGGGTTGCGACCGCGCTCGACGAACAATGCCCCGTGAACGCGCAGCAGCAACGCTCATGGGTGTGGGACGCATCGGTTTCGTCGTGCTCGCCAGGCGCATTCGCAGTCGCGTGTGAGCCGTTTGCGGCATGCGAATGGGCGGTGTTCGCCTCGTTGCCCGAGGCGCCGTGGGCATGCTCATGCCCATGGCTTTCACCGATGCCCATCCCGCCGGCCTGGGCAACGAGTATCTGAAGCAGCAGGAAGACGATCAGCGCGACGCGCATCTGGCAAGACCTAGGGCGCCTGTCGCGCCGGCCAGCACGAAGTCATGCTGTGCGTGCGCACCTTGATGGTTTGTCGCTTCAGGCTAGAGGCGCGCATAGACGTCGCCATCGAGCGTGCGTACTACAAAGGGCTCGGTCTTCGGCCCGGGCATCCCGGGTGTGCCGATCGGCATGCCGGGCAGGGAAATGCCGCGAATCAAGGGGCGTTCGTCCAGCAGTTTTGCAATCACCGCAAGCGGCACGTGGCCGACCACCAGATAGTCACTGATGCGCATCATGTGACACGAGCTCAACTGCGGCGCCACGCCGGCGTCGCGAAATCGAGCGACGCGATCGCCCATCGGCTGCACATCCACATCGAATCCGGCCGCGCGCAGATGCTCGACGTACTTGTGACAGCAGCCGCAGTTCGGGTCCCGATACAGCGAAGCCGCGACCGGCGCGGCGACTGCAGAACTGGCCAGTGCCCAGAACAGGAGGGCGACGGCGAATCGAGGAAGGGCGCGATAACGCGGATAGATCATGGTCGCTCTCCGGGCGATTTCGGCGCGCGATGTGCGCGCTCGTCTCTTTTGCGCTCGAATATAGGCATACGTCGCAGGCGTCGACAACATGAACCACGGTACGGGCTTGCCGGTGGCGAAACGGCACAAACGCTGGCCGGCAAAGGCCTGGTGCCGGTCCGGCACGGATGGCGAAAAGGCGGGACGGCACTGTAGCTGGACGCCATTCTGCGCAATTGCATGGCGGGCGCCGACCGTCGGGCACCCCGCTTTGGGGGGCTTGAAGCCCGGCAAGCGCGTACACTACGGCGCGTTACGAACCGGTGACAGGAACGAGACGTATGCGAGTAGTGGCGATTGGCGCCGGCGCCTGGGGCAAGAACATCATCCGCAATCTCGACGAGATCGGCGCGCTGGGCGGTATCGTCGACGGCAACGCGGATCGTCTCAACGAGTTTGGCGAGCAATATCCGCAGGCCGCGCTGTTCGCCGATTATCGCGCCGCACTCGAATCGGACTGTGAGGCCGTGGCCATTGCCACGCCGACGCCGTCGCATTTCGAGATCGCCATGGCCGCGCTCGAGGCAGGCAAGGACGTATTCGTCGAAAAGCCGCTCACCCACAGCTCGGCGGAAGCGCGCCAGCTGGTCGACGCGGCGCGCCACAAGAACGCGATCCTCATGGTCGGCCATCTGCTGATCTACCAGCCGGCGATTGCCTGGATCCGCGACTATGTCGCCGCCGGCGAGATCGGCGAGCTGTTCTCGATCCGCCACGAGCGGCTCAATCTCGGCCGTGCGCGCAGCGCCGAGAACGTGATCTGGGATATCGGCGTGCACGACATGGCGATCATGCTCTATCTGGTCGGCATGGCGCCCGACCGGGTACGCGGCACGGGTCATCGCATGCTCGGCCTCGGCGTCGAGGACGAGGTGCATGTGCATCTCGAGTTCGAGAACGGCGTACGCGGCAATATCCATACCTCCTGGCTGTGGCCGGAAACCAACCGGCGCACCATCCTGCGCGGTTCGCGCGGCATGCTCGTCTATGACGAGGTCGGCCAGACGGTCACCCATCATCGCAAGTGGATCGACGACGACCTGCAGAATCACGACGAGGGCAGCGAGGTCGTGCATCGTGGTGACGGCCAGCCGCTCAAGCTGGAACTGCAGCATTTCGTCGATCGGGTGGCCGATCGCCAGCCGGCGCGTTCCGACGGCGAAAGCGCGCTGGCAGTGGTCGAGACGCTGGAGCGAATCAATACCGCGGTCGAGGAGTCGAGCCGCTACTAGCCAGGCCGCGCGCCCTGGCAGTCCGTATCACGGCGCCCTAGAGGCGCCGTTTTTTGCTTGCTCGATTTACGCGAGCGCCGCATATTGCAGGCAGCGGTATCGGACACACCGATATCGAGAAAAACAACAAGCAATAACAAGACACAAGAAGAAGGGGAGCGTTAAGTGGAACAAGGGCCACTGATTCAGATCGGGCTGCCGGTCTCGTTGTTCATCATCATGCTCGGCATGGGCCTGACGCTCGCGCCGCGTGATTTCCGCAACGTGGTGATCTATCCGCGCGCCACGATCATGGGCGCCATCGCCCAGATCCTGCTGCTGCCGGTGATCGCGTTCGCAATCGTGGCACTGCTCGGTCTGCCGGGGCCGATCGCCGTGGGGCTGGTCATCATCGCGGCCTGCCCGGGCGGCACGACCTCCAATCTGTTCACCTTTCTCGCCCGCGGCAATGTCGCGCTGTCGATCGTGCTCACCGTGTTGGCGAGCCTGGTCACGATCCTCACGCTGCCGCTGTTCACCAACCTGGCGATGCGCCTCTATATGGACACCAGCGAGCAGATCTCGCTGCCGGTACTGCGGACCATTGCCACGCTCGTGGTCATCATCCTGATCCCGGTCTCGCTCGGCATGGGGCTGCGCCGAATCGCGCCTGCTTTTGCGAAGCGCTCCGAGAGCTTTGTCAGCCTGTTCGGCATGCTCGTGCTCACCGCGTTGATCGTGGCGATCGTGCTACAGGTACGCGATCAGTTCTGGACGTTGCTACAAACCGCGGGCCTGGCCGCGGCCGCGCTCAACGTGGCCGGCATCGCACTGGGCTTTCTCGGCGGCCGGGTGACAGGACTGCCGGCGCGAGACGCGCTGACGGTCGCTATCGAACTGGGCATCAAGAACGCAACGCTCGGCCTGCTCGTGACGCTCACGCTGCTGGACTCCAGCGAGATGTCGGTGCCGTCCGCGGTCTACGGCGTGCTCATGTTCGTCTTCGGCATCGGGCTTATCCTCTTCGGGCGCAAGACCCAGCGCGCGCCCGACTAGGCCGGGCGCACGATTAGGCCGCACCAGAACAGGGCGCGCTCGGCGGCGTAAGGCCGCCCCTTCCCGGCGGCCGGATCGCGTGCGCTCCCATCAACCGGCGTCAGTCGTAGCGGCCCTCGCGTTTGCGACGTCTGAGTGCGCGACTTACGGTGGCCGGGTCGTTCAGTGACCCACCATGCATCGCACACTCGGTTACAGGAAGGCGCGGCATTATCGCCGCAGCAGCAGCTCGCGTTTTCGGAGGCCTTGCGGATGTGTCGCTTTTGCTTGGAATCGGCTCTTGTCGGCCATCTTGACGAACTCAATGACCAAGAGTTGCTGGACGCGTTTGATCCGCCAATCGATGCGCTCGAGGAGATTGATGACCTGCCTGCCGCCCTAATCGACTTGAATCCGGAGAAGCACGCGCTCGAAGTCGTCATAGCGCGTGTTGTCGAGCATTACGTGCTGCGCGGATTCGACGCTTCGGTCTTCGAAGCGGTGCAGAACACCTATGGCCACGCCGCTATCTCTGCGTTTTTTGAGACAAGTCGAGAGGCGCAGCCGGACTCGCTGGGCTCCGAGCTCACCGACGTCACGATCTACCAGCATCGCAAGGCCTGGTCCCGGTTGATGGCGCAGCGCACCGCGCTAGTCGGGCACGCAAAAGCCCGTCTCTATGAATACTTGGACTTATGGTGCGTCGCATTGCTCTGGCCAGCCGACCAGCATGAAGTCCAAGCGATGCCCAAGGTTCAGCCGCCCGCCCGCGAGGAGACGGCGGCAAATACGAGCAGTCTGCATGCACGTTTCATCGGCGATATCGCCGCGCTGGCCATCGTGCGCCGCTTCGAACCGGACGCGCCGGTGATTCGATCCATAGTCGCTGCCCAGCCGATGCACCTCCCAGGTTTTTCGACGCTCGGACTATGGCTTCAGCGTCGAGCCGCGGCGCACGTGGTTCGACATCGCGGCGTGGACTTTTTGGACTGCTTGCTGGAAGTTTCAGATGAGTTCAGGCGACTTGGCTATGAAGATTGGGCCGTCCGCAACGAACTGTTTCACTATGGTGTAGTGACTGCGCTGCTTACCGAAGAGGGCTGGCTACAACTTGACAAAATCCATCGCGAATACGATCAGACAAAAGGTCGATTGCCGGCGAATGGCGTAAGCGCGGTCGCTACTCAAGAAGTGATAGATAGCCGACTTGGGAGGACCGTCCAGCGTCGGCCTGGCAATTTATTGTTCTAGCTTTTGAATTTTTTAGATTCGCGCGGAAGTTATTCGGCGGTACCGTGAGATAAAAGCCTATCGCTCACAGTTCGCGGTCGGGACAAGGCTTATGACTAGATAAGCGCCTGTGTAAATGCACGTACTGCTGCAAGAGCGGCTTTCTGCAGCGGCGTTACATCGATGTGATCTAAGCCTCGAACCGGCAAGTCCACCGGCTTTGTAGTCCACTCATCTTCATTGCCATCATGTTCCCAAGCGGCCGCATCGAGAGTCAGACTGTTTGAGAATCCGTAGCCGCCGCCTTTCTCTTCAAAGTGAAAGCCAATTTTTATAGCCTTCTGGTCGCTCCACACGGAAGAGATAAATCGGCCGTTTTCGATATTGTGCATGCGATACATGCACTCATCCCAAGTGGTTGAAAGCGAGAGCTCTCCCTCGTATTCGTGTGCTTTGCAATCGGTAGCGCCAGCTTCGATCAATAGGCTCGTCGCCGGCGCCCAAACTTCTTCCCATAGCGCTTTGTAAAATAGCCATAGGTCGACTTGGGTCTGATAACCAGCCAGTAGCGCGCGGTGATAAGTGGCGAGATCATCCCAGCTCATATCTTCCGTGACGCCGTCATTGCGCCCGTGAATCTTTTCTACGAGCGTCTCAATCGCTTGTGCGTTACCTGGGGATTCGTAGTAGAACTGCAACGATTCGGGAATATCGATTTTTGACATGTCAGGCTCCGATCCGCGCCCAGAGTTGGCGTCGGAATGCGATAAAGGTATTGTCGTGATCGGACACTAATTCCGCTTCCCAATGACGAAGAAAATTCAGCCATGAGAGCGGATGCCAGATTTCCTTAAGCGAGCGCCTGTCTGCTCGTGAGAAAGCCCCATCCAGTGTGAGTAATACGAGCCGCAGATGCTCCGGATCGTCGACATTCTGCAGCGCGTCGCGGCCGTATTTCTCCAGCTGACCTTTCGTCAGCTTGTGATCGAACTTCATCTCGACGATTTGACGATATCTTCGGCAATTTTCATCGCGCCAGCTAATCAATAAGTCGATCCGCATAGATGAGTTATCGATACGGTCTTCAGCAGCAACATAAAAGCCCGTCGCTGATTTTAATGAGTGGAGAAAATTACTTGAGAAGGGTTCGTTCGGGATCAGCGCTCGAATGAGCGACTTACAACGATTTGCTTTCAGCTCCGGCATATCCCCGGCATGGGAAAAATGGGCGATTCCACTGGATGCCTGAGGCTCATGGAGCCTGAAACCGAATGGTTCTGCCAGATTGAGAGCGTGGCGCTCCCGCAAGCCGGGAAAGTAGTCCGTTATCGAGCTAGCCTGAAACGAGCTGATTGATCGGCTCGACTCTGTTACTCGCTCGCTATTTGTGAGAATAGTTCCGAAGCGATTCCGAACGAAATCGACGACTTGGCTATCGAGAACCGGGTTTCTCGACCACAGATCCGCCTCCGCTGCAACGGATTTGTAAGTCGAATTTAACCCATTCTGCATACTCAGTTTTCCCCGAGTTGTAGTTATAGTTTCGAGTAAATCGACCCTAACTCGGGGGTCTGCTAAATGGAAGGGGAGCTGTCTATTGGAATTCGATCGCAGGTGGCCCTCTTAAATAACGAAGTCAGCAGCCACAGGAACATGGTCTGACGGCCGCTTGCGGCCGCGTTCGCCGACATGGGCCTTGCACTCGCGGCAGTTATCGGCGAGCGCGCCGGTGGCGAGCACGTGGTCGATACGCAGGCCAGCGTTGCGGGCCCAGCCGCCGTTGCGGTAATCCCACCAGGTGAAGCGGTGGCGGCCTTCGGGCTCGTCGAACAGGCGCCAGCAGTCGGTGAGGCCGGCATCCAGAAGCTTCTGCAAAGCGGCGCGCTCGGGCGGCGAGCAGAGGATGCGGCCCTGCCATTTCTCGGGGTCGTAGGTGTCTTCGTCGCGCGGTGCGATATTGAAGTCGCCGGTGAGCACGAGCTTGTCGTGGGTCTTCAACTCGTCGGTGAGCCAACCGGCGAGCGCGTCGAACCAGGCGAGCTTGTATTCGTACTTGGGTGAATCCAGGTCTTGGCCGTTGGGGCAGTACACGCCGATCACGCGAACGCCGTCCACGGTCGCCGCGATCACGCGTTTGTGCTCATCCTCGAAGCCGGGCAGGGCATAGACCACGTCCTCCGCGGGCGTTTTCGTGAGCAGCGCGACGCCGTTGTAGGTCTTCTGGCCGGTAAACACGGTTTCGTAGCCGGCTTCGCGGATGGCTTCGACCGGGAACTTGGCGTCGGTGAGCTTGGTTTCCTGCAGCGCGAGCGCGTCGACCGGATTCTTCTCCAGCCAGGCGAGGACATGGTCCAGGCGCACGTTGAGCGAATTGACGTTCCAGGTAGCGATATGCATCGAGTGGTTCCTTAGGGGGCGACAACACATGAGTGCTGCGGGCGGCGGTGTACAGTGCGGGCCCGTAGTTAGCCTTCAGCGTGTCATGCGATGTTTCGAGTTCTGTTCAAGCCTGTTGCGACCGCCATTGTAATGGCCACCGGGCTGGTCGGCTGTGCGAGTTCGCCGCCCAAGCAGTTCACCCGCTCGGCGGACGAATTCACGCCCTGCTCGAGCGCGCCGCATTGCGTGTCGTCGCAGGCGCCGCGAGACAGTTCGAAGTATGTCGAGCCGCTGCGTTTTGCCGGCGCGACAGTGGCCGCTGCCCGCCAGGCTTTGCTGAAAGCGCTATACGAGGCCGACAACGCGCGGGTGGAACGCACCGAGGAGCGATTCGTTCATGTGACCTTCCGCACGACGACCGGGTTTGTCGACGATGTGGCGTTTCTGATTCAGCCCGAGGCGCAGATCATCGACGTGAAGTCGTCATCGCGGATTGGCTACTACGACTTCAACGTCAACCGAAAACGTGTCGAGCATCTGCGGGCGCGTTTTAACGCGCTGCTCGACACGCCAAGTTAGCCGCCCCCGGGATGCGGAGGCGGTAGCGCCTGTATCAGGCAGCGCGCTCGCCCTCGGCCAGTCCGCTATGCCGCAACAGCGCGTCGATCGACGGCTCGCGGCCACGGAAGGCGACGAAGTTGTCGAGCGCGTCGCGGGTCGCGCCGCGTTCCAGCACTTCGGCGAGGAAGCGCCGGCCGGTGGCCTTGTCGAATAGCGAGCTTTCCTCGAACGCCGCGAAGGCATCCGCCGAGAGCACTTCCGCCCATTTGTAGCTGTAGTAGCCGGCCGCATAACCGCCCGCGAAGATATGCATGAAGCTGTGCGGGAAGCGGTTGATCGACGGCGGCTGCATGACCGCGACTTCGGCGCGTACCGCGGCGAGCGTGTCGAGAATGCTCTGGCCCTGCTGGGGGGCGTAGTCGCGATGCAGGCGCAGGTCGAACAGCGAGATTTCGACCTGACGCAGCATCTGCCAGCCGGCCATGTGATTGCGCGAGGCATAGAGCTTGTCGAACAGCTCCTGCGGCAGCGGTTCGCCGGTCTGGTAATGGGCGGCGAACAGGTCCAGCGACTCGCGCTCCCAGCACCAGTTCTCCATGAACTGGCTGGGTAGCTCGACCGCGTCCCATTCGACGCCGGAGATACCGGAGATCGGGCCGTAATCGACCTGCGTGAGCATGTGATGGAGGCCGTGGCCGAATTCGTGGAACAGCGTGGTGACCTCGTCGTGGGTCAGCAGCGCGGGTTCGTCGCCGATGGGCGGCGAGAAGTTGCAGGTCAGGAAGGCGACCGGCAGCTGGATGCCGTCGGCACCGGCGCGCCGGGTCTGGAAGCCGTCCATCCAGGCGCCGCCGCGCTTGCCTTCACGGGCATAGGGGTCGAGATAGAACACGCCGCGGCGGGTGTTCTCGGCGTCGCGGATCTCGTAGACGGTGACGTCTTCATGCCACGTCGAGACATCGTCCAGCGCGGTGATGCGGATGTCGTAAAGGCGTTCGACGACCTTGAATAGCCCGTCGATCACCTGCGGCGCCTGGAAATAGGGGCGCAGATCCTCGGCGGAGTAGTTGTAGCGCTGCTCCTTGAGCTTTTCGCCGTAGTAGCCGACGTCCCAGGCCTGCATGTCCTTGATGCCGTCTTCGGCGGCCAGCGCCTCGAGTTCGGCCAGCTCGGCCTCGGCCGGCGCGCGGCTGCGCTCGGCAAGATCGAGCAGGAAGGCCTCGATCTGGTTCGGGCTGTCGGCCATCTTGGTCGCCAGCGACTTCTCGGCATAGTTGTCGAAGCCGAGCAGGCCGGCGGCTTCGTGCCGCAGCGCCAGGATTTCGTCCATGATCGCGCTGTTGTCGTATTCGCCGCCCTGCGGGCCGACTTCCGAGGCGCGGCTGGAGAAGGCTTCGTAGATTTCGGCGCGTAGCTCGCGGTTGTCCGCGTGGGTCATCACGGCGATGAAGCTGGGCGCATCCAGCGTGACCAGCCAGCCGTCGAGATCCTTGTTCGCCGCGTTCTGGGCGAGCAGGGCGCGGGCCGAATCCGGCAGGCCGCTGAGTTCTGCTTCGTCGGTCACGTGCTTGCGCCAGGCCTGGGTGGCGTCCAGCAGGTTCTGCTGAAAGTTCGTCGACAGTTCGCTCATGCGCTGGGCGATTTCGGCAAAGCGTGCCTTGGCTTCGTCGTCCAGCGCCACGCCGGACAGCCGGAAATCGCGCAGCATGTCGTTGACCACGCGCTGCTGGGCGGCGTCGAGCGTGTCGAAGACGTCGGCATCGCGCAGGCGCTGCACGGCTTCGAACAACGCGGTGTTCTGACCGATCTCGGACGAGAAAGCGGTGAGCTTCGGCAGGCAGGCCTGGTAGGCCTCGCGCCATTCCGGCGCATCCATGACCGCATGCAGATGCGAGACCGGCGAGAAGGCGCGCTCGATACGGTCTTCGGCCGCATCGAGGGGGGCGACCAGATTCTCCCAGCTGGGGTCGACGCTCTGGGCAATCGCGCGGTCGACCGCACGCCGGGCGTCAGTGATCATCTGCTCGACGGCCGGTTCGGCATGTTCCGGTGCGATGGCCGAGAAGTCGGGCAACTGGCCGCCTTCGAGCATGGTGAGGAGCGGGTTGTTCTGGGCTTCGGTCATGGACGGGGTTCTCGCGAAAACGGTGGTTGCGGCGCCGGGCGCCAGCTCTGCTGACTATGTGCGGGCCGGGGCCCGCCAATCAAGAGCGCCTGACAGGCTGTCGGCGCGGACATACAATGCAGGCCATCATATTGCGGGTGAGCTAAGGAACAGAGGTTCCCTATGAGTGAGCATTTCGATCTCGTGGTGATCGGCGGCGGCAGCGGTGGCATGGCCACGGCCCGCCGCGCGGCGAGCTACGGCAAGAAAGTCGCGCTGATCGAGCGCGGCCGGCTGGGCGGCACCTGCGTGAATATCGGTTGCGTGCCGAAGAAGGTGATGTGGCATGCGGCCGAGTTCGCCAGCCATGCGGCCCACGCGGCCGACTACGGCTTTGCCACCGGCGTGCCCGAGCACGACTGGACCAAGCTCGTCGATAACCGCGAGACCTATATCCAGCGTCTCAATGGCATATACGCGCGCAATCTCGACAAGGACGCGGTCGAGTTCGTGGCTGGCGATGCCCGCTTCGCCGGCGAACGCCGGATCGCAGTCGGCGAGCGCGAGCTCGAGGCCGACCATGTCGTGATCGCCACCGGCGGCAAACCGCATTGGCCCGATGTGCCCGGCGCCGCGCTGGGCACCGACTCCGACGGCTTCTTCCAGTGGCGCGAACGCCCGAACAGCGTGGCGATTGTGGGCAGTGGCTATATCGCCTGCGAACTGGCCGGCGTACTCAACGGCCTCGGCGCCGACGTGAAGCTGCTGCTGCGCAAGGAACACGTGCTCAAGAATTTCGATGCCATGCTCGGCGATACGCTGATCGAGCGCATGCGCGAGGCCGGTATCGATGTGCAGATGAACCGCCAGACCGCCGAGCTCAGCGAAGCCGGTGAGCAGGTGCAGGTGGATTTCGAGGATGGTGATTCGATCACCGTCGACAAGCTGATCTGGGCGATCGGTCGGCTGCCGAATACCGATAATCTCGATCTCGAAAGCCTGGGACTGGAGACTGCCGCCAATGGCACCATCCCGGTCGACGAATGGCAGGACACCGCCATCGACGGTGTGCATGCGCTCGGTGACGTGACCGGCCAGGCCGAACTCACACCGGTGGCGATCGCGGCCGGCCGCCGGCTGTCCGACCGTCTGTTCGGCGGCCAGCCGGATCGGCGGCTGGATTATCACAACATCCCGACCGTGGTGTTCACCCATCCGCCGATTGGCAGCGTGGGCCTGAGCGAGGCGGATGCGCGCGCCGAGTACGGCGACGCTGCGGTGAAGATCTACACCAGCCACTACGTCGCGCTCTATCACGGCGTGCTCGAACACAAGGTGCCCAGCGATATGAAGCTGGTCTGCGTGGGCGACGACGAGAAGGTCGTGGGCGCGCATGTGATCGGCGACGGCGCCGACGAGATGCTGCAGGGCTTCGGTGTGGCCGTGAAGATGGGCGCCACCAAGGCCGATTTCGACAACACCGTGGCGATTCATCCGACCAGTGCGGAAGAGTTCGTCACCATGACGTGAGGCGTGGCAACAGGGTCGCGGGCGCGCTACTGATGGGTGCGCTGTCGTTGATGACGGCCGCCTGCTCGGGCCAGTTCTGGGCCAACGCGCTGACGCCGCGCTGGGGCTACGATCGCCATGTGGATATCGCCTATGGCGACGACCCGCGCCAGGCGCTCGATGTCTATGTGCCCGAGGACAAGGCCGCAGGCGCGCCGGTGGTCGTGTTCTTCTATGGCGGCAGCTGGCAGAGCGGCGACAAGAGCGGCTATCGCTTTGTCGGCCAGGCGTTGGCGTCGCGCGGCTTCATTGCCGTGCTGCCGGATTACCGGCTGTATCCGCCAACGACTTTTCCCGGCTTCATCGAGGACGGCGCGCAGGCGGTGGCCTGGGCGCAGGCGCATGCCGCGGATTATGGTGGCGATGCCTCGCATCTGTTCGTCTCCGGGCATTCGGCCGGGGCGCATATCGGCGCGATGCTGGCCACCGATGGGCGCTATCTCGCCTCGGCCGGGAGCTCGATCGACGCTCTGTCCGGCTTCGTTGGCATGGCGGGCCCTTATGATTTTCTTCCCATAAAGGATCCCGCGCTGAAGACGATCTTCGCGCCGCGCGAAACCTGGCCGCGCACCCAGCCGATCGAGTTCGTCGACGGCGACGAGCCGCCGATGCTGCTCATGCACGGCGATGCCGACGAAACCGTCTATCCGAAAAACAGTCGAAACCTGGTCGATAAAATCAATGAGGCCGGCGGGTTGGCGAAATTGGAAATCTATCCCGGAGTCGGGCATATTGGGCTCATCGCACCGCTTGCTGCGCCGTTGCGCATGACGGGCAGCCAGCTCGACGCCTTTGAAGCTTTCGTCAAAGAAGTCGTCTCAGACAGCCCACGTTAAGCTTCGGCATGTATGATCGCCCGCTTCATTTGAGCGGCCTCGATCTCATGCGTCGTTTTGTCACAACAACGATAAGCGCGCTCGCGCTGCTGTGTGCGTCGGTCTCCGTGGCCAACGCCGACGCAGTGGAGTGGAAAGAACTCAACGTCTCGGCGACGGCGTATAATTCCGTGCCGTGGCAGACGACGGCGAAGAAACCGTCCATCGCTGCCTGGGGTGACGAACTCAAGCCCGGCATGCGCGCGATTGCGGTATCCCGCGACCTGATCGATCAGGGCCTCACGCACGGCGCGCGGGTGAAGATCGAAGGCATGCCCGGCGTCTATGTCGTGCGCGACAAGATGAATCGGCGCTGGAGCAAGAAAATCGACATCTATATGGGCAAGGATGTCGATGCCGCTCGTGAGTTCGGCATACAACGCGATATTCGGATCAGCTGGGCCGAACCGGACAGCTGATCGCCTGCCGGTTGGAGTAGAAGCTTCTGCCGGCCAGACACAGCCAAGGAGTGAAGATGCCCGGCCAGCTTGTACTGCTACGCCACGGCCAGAGCCAGTGGAACCTCGAAAACCGTTTCACCGGCTGGGTCGATGTCGATCTCACCGACAAGGGCCGCGCCGAGGCGCGCGCTGCCGGTCGGTTGCTGGCCGAAGAGGGCATCCACTTCGATGTCGCTTTCACTTCGCTTTTGCAGCGTGCCATCAAGACCATGTGGCTGGCGCTCGAGGAACTCGAGCAGCCTTGGGTGGACGTAGTGCGCCACTGGCGCCTGAACGAGCGCCACTATGGCGGTCTGCAGGGGCTGGACAAGGCCGAGACCGCCGCGAAGCACGGCGAGGACCAGGTCCACGTATGGCGCCGCAGCTATGACATTCCGCCGCCAGAAATGGCTCAGGACGATCCGGGCCATCCGCGTTTCGATAGCCGTTACCAGCATCTGGACGCCCGCGTTCTGCCGGGTACCGAGTCGCTGTCGCTGACGCTCGATCGCGTGCTGCCCTATTGGCACGATGCGATCGCGCCGCGCCTGAAGGCTGGCGAGACCGTGCTTGTCACCGCTCACGGCAACAGCCTGCGCGCTCTGGTGAAGTATCTCGAAGGCATTGCCGACGATGTGATCACCGGCGTGAACATCCCCACCGGTATCCCGCAGCTCTATACGCTCGACAAACAGCTCAACGTGATCGAATCGCGTTATCTCGGCGATGCCGACGCCGCCGAGGCTGCCGCCAAGGCGGTCGCGGATCAGGCCAAGTCCAAGTAGGTCGACGGCCGCCTCGAGCGGCCGATAACCCACGTCAAATCGTTATTGGCGTACGCCGATGACCAGTTCGTTGCTGTCGGTATTGATCAGGCCGGCCGCGACGAGCCAGGCGTGGGCGTCCTCGGCGTCTTCGGCAAACCACGCGGCCGCGCTGCCGAGCCGAAAGGTATAACCCCAGCGGTCCATGTCGGCACACATGCGCTCGCGGTCCATGCCGGCCAGATGCGCGCTGGCCAGGATCTGCCAGTAGCAGACCGCGTTTTCCTCGTCGTAGGTGCCGCCGGCATTGGTATGCAGGCCGCTGCGCCGCGTCTGGTCCATGCAGACATAGTGCCCCGCCTCGTGCATTGCAGAATGCACCGGCGTGTCGCCGCGCACATAGATCGTGTCGCCGATGAGCCCGGCTTCCTCGTCGCCCCAGAAGCTGCCGGGAATCGACTCGCCCGCAGGCGTGCGTACCAAGGTGAGGCCGAGGCGCGCGAACAGCGTGCGCAAGGGCTCGACGCCCATGGCATCGATCGTCAGCACGCCATTCGTGTCAGGCATGGGGTCGGGAGATTGGCGTACAGTATGCGAATTGCTCAATGCACAGGTGAAACGTGAAACCACAAGCGAAATCGTATCTGATCACCGCATTCATGGGGGCGCTTCTGCTCGCCGGTTGCGCCACGGGACCGGCTGGAACGCAGGCCCAGACGAGCGCGTCGAACCGCGTGCTGGCGGCCTATGAAGTCCCCGATCTGCTGGCCCAGGCCGCGCCGGCGGTATCGCAGTCGCTCGACAAGAATCTGCCCGATGATGTCGCCGATGCCGATCGTCAGCGTCTGCGTGATGTCGTTTTCGAAGCCTATAACCCGCAGACGCTGCAGGCCGATGTCGCCGAGAACCTGCGCGAGCAGGCCAGCAGCACCGGCAACCAGCAGGCACTGGTCGTCGCTGCCGAGCAGCTCGATACGCCGCTCGCCACCAAGATGATCGGTCTCGAATCGACCACCGGGCAGGCGAATTTCGCGCAGGACTTCAAGGCATTCGTGAACGAGCCGGCGACCGCACGCCGCAAGGAACGGCTGCGCCAGATCGATGCGTTGGCTCAGGACATGCAGATCATCGAACTGCAGACCGGTTTCAACGTAACCCTGCTCGAAGCGATGATTCGTGGCCGCAATGCCGCCTCCGCGCCCGAGTATCAGGTCGACCAGCCGCGTATCGATCAGATGGTCTCCGAGACCCGTAACAATATCGAGGGCAAGCTCGAACAGCGCGTGCCGCTGATGCTGCTTTATGTTTATCGCGACGTGTCGGACGCCGAACTGCAGAGCTACGTCCAGCTTCAGGATCGGCCCGAACTCGTGTGGACGAATCAGGCGCTAAAGACGGCGATCATCGATGCGCTGTCCAGTGCGGGCGAGCGCGTGGCCGAGAACTTCCAGAAAGCATCCTGAGCTGATCGCCATGCCAATGCTTACCGAAGACACGCCTATCCGTGAAATCCTGGCCCAGACCCGTCGGGTCGCGGTGGTCGGACTTTCGTCCAACGAATCGCGCCCGTCTTTCGGCGTCGCCAAGGCGCTCAAGGAAGAAGGCTACGGCATCGTTCCGGTCAACCCGAACGAAGACAAGGTGCTCGGCGAAAACGCGTTTCCCGATCTGTCCCATGTAACCGGTCTGGCCGACGTGGTGGACGTCTTCCGCAGTCCTGAGCATGTGCCCGAGATCGTGGAAGCCTGTATCCGTCGCGGCGTGCGAACGTTGTGGCTGCAGGAGGGCGTCGTGCATGAGGAAGCCGCGCAGAAAGCGGCCGACGCCGGCATTGATGTGGTCATGGACCGCTGCATGCTCAAGGAGTATCGGCGCCTGCTTGGCTAGTCTGCGCACCGGGCGACCAGGCGTCGCCCGGCGCATTCGCCTTCGATAAACCGCGGGCCCGGCGCGTAGCCGGCCCGGGTACCGTGTGCGTATCGCCTACTGGGCTAAGGTCTAACGCCCACAACTTGCCGTGCGCAACCTGACCACACAGTATGGTGACGTCATCCCACCCCGGCACTACAAGGGAGAACCTTATCCATGGCCAATCTGAGCCCCGTAGCCCTGATTCTGATCGTTGCCGCATGCGCGGCTGTCGCGCTGCTGATCGGTTATTTCCTCGGTAGCCGTTTCGGCGGCAAGAAATCCGTGGCGATGAAGGAAGCCAGCGAGAAGCACGACAGCTACAAGAATGACGTGCGCGAACACTTCGAGCAGACCTCCGCGATCATGTCGCGCATGGTCGACGACTATCGCGACATGTATCAGCACATGGCCGACGGCGCCGAGAAGCTGGCCGAGATGCATCCCGAAAAGCTGGTGACGCCGCCGCCGGCACCGGAAGCGATCACGCGCGATACCGCAGTTGACGGTGCGCCAGCCGAATCCGAGCCCAGCTCCGAGTCCAGCGAAGAGCCGGCGGCTGCAGAAAGCACCGACAAGACGGCCGATCCGGCCACGGATGCGTCTGCCGATTCGAGCGCGCCGAATCGCGACGCGGTAATGAACAGCGACTCCTCGAACGATCGCCCGTGGAACAACGAAAGCAAGGAAAAGGGCGGCAAGCGCTACGGCCTCGAATGACCTGTTCGAGGCGCGCCGCTCGCGGTTGCGCCTGATTCGAAATGCTGTTTTGATTCCAGCCGGCCCTGTGCCGGCTGTTTCAGTTCGGGCACGGCAATAACGACAGCATAACGAGGAGAGCGACGGTGGCACGAGCAACGAATCACTACGGCAATCACCAGTTCGGCATCTACATGGCCGGGCAGGAAGGGCAGCTGCCGACTCTGCCGCTGCGCTACGAAGACCTCGAGGCGCGGGCGCGTGAAGTCCTCGATTCCGGTGCCTACTGGTATGTCGCCGGCGGCGCCGGCGAGGCCTCGATGGCTGCCAACCGGAACGGCTTCGACCATTACCCGCTCATGCCGCGCATGCTCACCGACGTAAGCGAGCGCGACCTGGGCACCACGGTGCTCGGCAAACGCCGCAAGACGCCGATCATGCTGGCGCCGTTGGGCGTACAGGAAATCCTGCACGACGACGCAGAGTTGGCGACCGCGCGCGCAGCGGCCGAGCTCGACGTGCCGATGATTCTGTCGACCGTGTCCTCGAACCCGATGGAAGACGTCAAGCGCGAACTCGGCGAGACCGCCGGCTGGTACCAGCTCTACTGGCCGAACGACGACGCGCTGGCGACGAGCCTGGTGCAGCGCGCCGAGAAGGCCGGCTACGAAGCGATCGTGATCACGCTGGATACCAAAATGCTCGCCTGGCGTGAGCGCGACCTCGACGGCGCCTATCTGCCGTTCCTGGAAGGCAAGGGCCTGGCCAATTACACCAGCGATCCGGTCTTCTGTGCCGGCCTCGAGAAACCGCCGGCCGACGACGTGCAGGCGACCGTGCGCCACTGGTCGCAGGTCTATGCCTCGCCCGAACGCAGCTGGCCGGATCTCGCCAAGCTGCGCGAGGCGACCAACCTGCCGCTGATCCTCAAGGGCGTGTTGCATCCGGAAGATGCGCTCGCTGCGCGTGCTGCCGGCATGGACGGCGTGATCGTATCCAACCACGGGGGGCGTCAAGTCGACGGCAGCGTGGCCGCGATCGACGCGCTGGCCGGTGTCGTCGATGCAGTCGGTGCGGATATGGACGTGTTGTTCGACAGCGGCATCCGTCGGGGCGCCGACGTGCTCAAGGCGATCGCGCTCGGCGCGGATGCGGTGCTGGTCGGGCGGCCTTTCGCCTGGGGGCTGGCCTGTGCCGGCGAAGAGGGCGTCGCGGAAGTGCTGCGCCGCCTGCTGGCGGATATCGATCTCAGCCTGGCGCTCATCGGCCAGAGTCGTATCGACAAGCTCAGCCGGGCGTCGCTGGCGCCGGCGCCCCGCTAGGCGAGCAGGCCCGCGCCGCTGTGGTTGGTGGCGCGGGCCCTCACTACACGAGGACCAGGGCTCAGAGGCGGCCCAGATGCGTGCCGCTGTCGAGCAGCAAGGTCTCGCCGGTCGTCACGCCTGCGCCGGCAGCGAAATAGGCGATCGACTCAGCCACATCCTCGGGCGTGCAAACGCTGGCCAGCGGTGAGTTCGCCTCCAACCGTTCGATCATGGCGTTATAGCGCTTCTCGCCCAGCCCTTCAGCCAGCCAGCTGCCGCGCACGAAACCGGGGCAGACCGCGTTCACACGAATGGCCGGGCCGAGCGCGCGGGCCAGCGACTTGGTCATCGTGATCAACGCGCCCTTCGACGCCGCATAGGCGACCGAGCTGCCAAAGCCCATCACGCCGGCGATCGAGGCCACGTTCACCACGCTGCCCTTGCCCGCGGCCTGCATGGCGGGCGCGACCGCGCGCACCATCTGATAGGCGCCGATGGTGTTCACGGCATAGAGCTCCTGAAAATCCTGAGCGCTCAGCCCCTCCAGATTTTCGTGGGCGCAGAACCGCGTGGTGCCGGCATTGTTGACGAGCGCGTCGATACGCCCCCATTTGTCTTCGGCGGCCTGGGCCAGCGCGCGGCAGTCGGCGTCTTCGGCGACGTTGGCCTGCTGCACGATGGTTGCGGCGCCCAGCGCCTCGCACTCGCGTGCCACGGCCTCTGCGGCATCGGCGCTGCGCGAATAATTGATCACGACGTTGTAGCCGCGTTTGGCCAGCAGGCGGGCGCTGGCCGCGCCGATTCCGGAGGACGATCCGGTGATCAGGGCGACGGGGCGGTCGTTCGACATGGGCAGGATTCCTTGATCGGGCAATGACGATCGCTACGGCGATATCGGCGTAGCGGCTGATCGTCGAGCATAGCTGATCATGGGCGCCCGCCTGCGCGGGCGAACGGAATCCTGCGGGCCGGCAGGTTCTGGCGTGTGGCCGTGGCGCGAAAGCGCCGCGTTCAGACGCGGGCCTAGGCGTCGAGCCGGCGGTTGGCGGTGCGCTGGATTGTTTCCACCATGGAGTAGAGGCCGTTTCGACGGTTCATGGTGATGTGCTGTTCGAGATTGAGATCGATGAATATCTGGTTGATATCGATCTCGGCGATCTCCTGCGGGGTCTTGTCCGAGTAGATCATCAACAGCACGCCGATCAGCCCGCGCACGATATGGGCGTCTGAGTCGCCGCGAAAATGCAGCTTGTCGTCGTCTTCGTTATCCGCGACCAGCCACACCTGGCTCATGCAGCCGCGCACGCGGGTCGCTTCGTTGCGCTCGTCGTCCTCGAGCGGTTCGAGCTTGCGCCCGAGATCGATGATGAAGCGGTAGCGCTCCTCCCAGTCGGGCAGCATCTCGAAAGTGGTCTTGAGTTGCTCGATCTGTGTATCCATGACCCGTGCGCGTGACGAAATATTCTGTCTACAAGCTTGGGTCATGAGTGGCTGCAGTCAAGCCGGTGCATGCTCATGTCGCATGGACAATGAGCTTCCATCGCCTTCATCGGGTGCCGCGAGTTCGTGGGGCTGATCTTGTTTTGCTTGGCTTGGGAGATGTGGCCGATTCGTGGTTGGAGTCTGCCGGGTTTTGAATCTGCGATTTCGGCGTAATCGACTTGGGGTTTCGCGCTGCTGCGCGAGTGTCTTTTATTTGCTTGTCCAAATAAAAGGCACCAAAACAAAGGACACCCCGTCTTGCGCCGATGCTACGCATCGATGCCCTGCGCGGCTCCGGCCGAAAGCGGGCCAGCCGGAAACTCGCCGCGCTACGCGCGACTCAAACATCCGGCTGTCTGATCCGCTTTCGGCCTCCACTGCTCGGCGCTGCGCCAAGGGGCCCCAATACAGCCAAGCTCGCTGCCGCTCGCTCAAGGTCGAACTTTCGCGGGTCGAATCAGCTGACGGCTTGATTCGGCAGGAACCCGGGCGCTCGCCGCGACTTCAGCTCGGCGTTCGCTATGGCTCAAGGTTTGGCCGTACCGCCTACGGCGACGGAGACGCGCAGTGGCGAAGGGTGTCCGGCGCACTGCGCCGGTGCGGCCAGCTGTCTGAGGGCCGCCAAAGCGATCCGAGTTCTGTACGCATCCCGTCGCCGCTGCGTGTCGGAGTGCACCGGCGCAGCCGGCGCTGTGCCCGGATGTCTTTTTGTTTGCTTACTTTCTTTTGGACAAGCAAAAGAAAGGGAGTCGCACAGCAGTGCGAAACAACAGGTTCGGCGAACTCGTGAGTGCCGGAGAGCTAGTGGCTAGAAGCAACGACTCTTGAATAAGCCGTGGGGGTTAGCTCGGCTACGGTAGCTGCAAGCGGCTGTAGCCTGGTGTCACATTCGAGCTGGATTCGCGTAGCACCACGTTAGACTGACGAAATGAACGCGCCGACGAGCATCCTTTCGCGACTACGCTACGCCCTGCGCTGGCTAGCAGTACGCGCGCTACAACTGCCGATTCTCGTCTATCGCTACGGCATCTCGCCGATGATTGGCCCGCGCTGCCGCTATATGCCCACCTGCTCGGCTTACGCGCTGGAGGCATTGGAGCTACACGGACCGATCCGCGGTGGCTGGCTGGCGTTCCGGCGCATCACACGATGCCATCCGCTGCGCGAAGGAGGCTTCGATCCCGTGCCGCCGCGTCGCGATCGCTCTTGACAGGTCGCGTCAGCCGCCCGCGAAGGCGATGCAGCCTTGGCGTGCAAGGTTTATGATGTCGCGCTTCGATTGATGGGCCCGCGCCCGACAGCAACGTGTCAGCCATGACCGGTTTTGCCGAACACAAGCCCCTGAATCTGCCTGCACTCGATGCGGAAATCCGCGAGTGGTGGGAGCAGACGAACGTCTTCGAGGCCAGCACCGAGGCGCGCGCCGATGCGCCGGTGTTCACCTTCTATGAAGGCCCGCCCACGGCCAACGGCCGGCCGGGCATTCATCATGTGCTCGGGCGCACCATCAAGGACGCGTTCTGTCGCTACAAGACGATGCGTGGCTATCGCGTCGATCGCAAAGCCGGCTGGGACACCCACGGGCTGCCGGTCGAGATCGAGGTCGAGAAGGAACTCGGTCTGCAGTCGCGCGAGGACATTGAAAACTATGGCATCGCCGAATACAACGCGGCCTGCCGCGAATCGGTGCTGCGCTACAAGAATCAGTGGGACGAACTCACCCGTCGGATCGGCTACTGGGTCGATCTCGATGCGCCGTATGTGACGTTTTCCAACGAATACATCGAATCGGTCTGGTGGTTGCTCAAGCAGCTGCACGAGCAGGGCCTGCTCTACAAGGGTCACAAGATCCACTGGTATTCGCCGGGCTCGGGCACGGTGCTGTCCTCGCACGAGGTCAGCCTCGGCTACAAGGAAGTTCAGGATCCGTCGATCACGGTGAAGTTCTTCCTCGAGGACGAGCCCGATGTTGCGATTCTGGCCTGGACGACCACGCCCTGGACCATGCCGTCCAACGTGGCGGTGGCCGTCGGGCCGAACATCGAATACGCCAAGGCGCGCGCCGAGGACGGCTCGGTCTATATCGTGGCCAAGGACTGCGTGACCGCCACGCTGGGCGAGGACGCCGAAATCCTCGAGACCTTCGGTGCCGATGCGCTGATCGGCAAGCGCTACAAGCCGCCTTACGACTGTTTCGCCGACGATCCCGAGGCCGAAAACGCCTGGCGGGTGATCGCGGCCGATTTCATCACCACCGACGACGGCACGGGCATCGCCCACGAAGCGCCGGCGTTCGGCGCGGACGACTTCACCGTCACCGCAGCCGAAGGCATGCCGGTCTTCAATCCGGTCGAGCGCAACGGCCATTTTCGTGCCGATTTCCCGTTGGTCGGCGGGCTGTGGTTCAAGGATGCCGACAAGCCGATCGCGCGCGATCTCAAGGATCGCGGCTTGCTGTTCTCGCAACAGGTGACGGTGCATAACTACCCGCACGACTGGCGCAAGGGCACGCCTTTGATGAATTACCCGGTCGAGTCCTGGTTCGTCGCCACGCAACAGCACAAGGACAAGCTGGTCGAGTACAACGACCGGATCGACTGGCATCCGCCGCATGTCGGCACCGGCCGTTTCGGCGACTGGCTGGCCAATAACGTGGACTGGGCGCTGTCCCGGCATCGCTACTGGGGTACGCCGCTGCCGATCTGGGTCAATGATCGCGACGAGAACGATATCGTCGTGATCGGCTCGATCGACGAACTGCGCGAGTACGCCGGCGATCAGGTCGCCGCCGACGACACGCTCGACCTGCACAAGCCGCAGGTCGATGCGATCACCTGGCCGGCCAAGGACGGCGGCACTATGCGCCGCGTGCCCGAGATCATCGACGTGTGGTTTGACTCGGGCGCCATGCCGTTCGCCCAGTGGCACTATCCGTTCGAAAACAAGGAGGCCTTCGAGGCCAACTTCCCGGCAGATTTCATCTGCGAAGGCGTGGATCAGACCCGTGGCTGGTTCTACTCGCTGCATGCCATCGGCACGCTCATCAAGGACTCGCCGGCCTACAAGAACGTCATCGTCAACGGTCTCCTGCTGGATGCCAACGGCGAGAAGATGTCCAAGTCCAAGGGCAACACGGTCGATCCGTTCGAGGCGCTGGACAGTCACGGCGCGGACGTCATCCGCTGGTACATGCTCGCCAGCTCCCAGCCCTGGGACAACACCAAGTACGCTGAGCGTGGCCTGCGTGACACGCGCACCAAGGTGTTCGGCACGCTTGAGAACGTCTATTCGTTCTTCGCGACCTACGCCAACATCGACGGCTTTTCTGCCGACACGCCGGCGCCGGCCGTGGCCGATCGCCCGGAACTGGATCGCTGGATCCTGTCGCGCCTGCAGTCCACCTCGGCCGAGGCGACCGCGGCACTGGACGAATACAATCCGACCCGTGCGGCGCGCGCGGTCGAGCGCTTCATCGATGCGTTGTCGAACTGGTATATCCGCCGCAGCCGGGCCCGTTTCTGGGCCGGGGCCCGAGCAGATTCGACAGCTGAGGCCGGCGGCGAAGCCAGTGATGAAGCCGTCGCAGACAAGCGCGCGGCCTATCACACCACGCTCACCTGCCTGCGCGACGTCGCCGCCATGATGGCGCCGATCGCGCCGTTCTTCTCGGACTGGCTCTACAGCCACGTCAGTGAGCAGACCGGCGTACGGGCCTCGGTACATCTGGCCGATTTCCCGGCTGCCGATGCCGAGCTTGTGGATGCCGATCTCGAGCGCCGCATGGCGCTGGCGCGGGCGATCGTGGGCAACACGCTGGCGCTGCGTAACGAGGCTTCGATCAACGTCCGGCAGCCGCTCGGTCGTATTCTCGTCGTCGAGGAGCCGGGCGTGGCGCGCGCCGATGTCGAGGCGGTCGCCGCGATCGTGCGCGACGAGGTCAACATCGACGCCATCGAATTCGTCGCCGGCGAGGGCGATCTGGTCAAGCGCAGTGCGAAGCCCAACTTCAAGACGCTGGGCAAGCGGCTGGGCAAGCAGATGAAGACAGTCGCGGCGGCCGTCGCGCAGTTGGGCGATGCCGACATCGCGGCCTACATGCGCGACAACGCGATCACCGTGACCGCCGACGGCGAGCCCATAGAACTGGGCGAGGGCGACCTGCTCGTCTCCGCCGAGGGCGTCGAGGGCTGGCTGGTCGGACGCGAGGATGGCGTCACGGTGGCACTTGATAGTACACTGACTGATTCACTACGCGAACGCGGGCTGGCGCGCGAAGTGATCAACCGCGTACAGCGGCTGCGCAAGCAGGCAGAGTTTCATGTCGCCGATCGGATTCGGGTGCAGTATCGCGCCGACAACGATCTGGCGAAGGCCATCGAAGCCCACGGGACGATGATGGCACGCGAGACCCTCGCCGAAGCCTATGCGCCGGACGCCGAACCGACGGGCGACGTCGAGCAGGCGTTCGAGATCGACGGCGCGAACATCACGCTGGCCCTGACGCGTCTGTCCTGATGCCCGGATAACGGGACAGCAGGCAACGCGGTAGAGACAAGCAGCTTCAGTTTTCAACGAACGACAGACAGTCGAGATAGCAGGCCATGCAGAAAGACATTCATCCCAACTATCGCCCCGTTGTTTTCAAGGACATGGGCGGCGACTTTGCGTTTCTGACGCGCTCGACCATCGAGTCCAACGAGACCATCGAGTGGGAAGACGGCAACGAGTATCCGCTCGTGAAGCTGGAAGTCACCAGCGCCACGCACCCGTTCTATACCGGAAAGCAGAACATCATGGACACGACCGGCAAGGTCGAGCGCTTCAATCGGCGCTTTGGCATGATGAAGGGCAAGAAGCAGTAAGAACTGCTTCTGCCCGGCCCAGGCCGGGCGCACCGACGCGCAGTGTCGGTGCGGCGTTTCAGTCTTCGAACGTTTCGATACGGCTGAGCGCGACTTCTGCAACGCTTGTCACGAACTGCGCGATCCGACCGGGTCGCGCAGTTTCGTGTGCGTGTGAGTTTCATGGGCCGCGTCTCAAGCGATGTCCGCGGGTGTTGCCGCCGAGTCCCCGTCTTGCTGCGACAGGCTCGCCGCCAGTTCCAGAAACCCCGCAACATGCCGCAGCCCGCGATCCGGCTCGCGCACGCCCAGATGAATCTGCTTGGGGATGCCCTGCGGTCCGAGCGAGACGGCAGCCAGCGCCTGCCGCTGGCCGTATTCCGCGACAAGCCAGCGCGGCAGCGCTGCCACGCCGCGCCCGGCGGCGACCAGTTGCAGCATGATGTCGGTCGATTCGATCGTCTTGTGCCGACGTGGGCTGAAGCCGGCCGGCGTCAAAAGTTGGGTGTAGATATCCAGCCGCGCGGTATCCACGGGATACGCCAGTAGCGTTTCGCCGGTCAGATCCTCGGCCGTCACGTGCGCGGCGCCGGCCAGGCGATGATCGGCTGATACGGCCAGCACTTGTTCATAGTCGAAGACCGGCTCGAAGTACACGCCCTTCTTCCGTAGCGGGTCGGGGGTGACGAGAATATCGATCTCGTGATTGAACAGGGCAGCCATGCCGCCGAACTGGAACTGCTGCACCACGTCGATATCCACGCCGGGCCATTCGCACAGATACGGTTCGACGACCTTGAGCAGCCACCGGTAGCAGGGGTGACATTCCATGCCGATACGCAGCGAGCCGCGTTCGCCGGTCGCGTGTTCGGCAAGCACCGCGTCGACACGCTCGAGCTGCGGCAGCAACCGGTTCGCTGCCGCGAGCAGATGCTCGCCGGCGGTGGTCAGCCGTACGCGCCGGCCCTCGCGGACCCAGATCGCCGTGCCGGAGCGTGTCTCCAGCTTGCGGATCGCATGACTCAGGGCCGACTGGCTCAGGTGCAATGCCTTGGCTGCTGCGGTCAGCGAGCCCTCGCGCTCGATCTCGCGCAGGATACTCAGGTGCATCCGTTCGATCATTTGATCAATGAATATTGGTCATGCATCGATGCAAATATACCAATTTTATTCATTGAACGAGCGCTATAGAGTTTCGGCCATCGAATCACGCCGGACGCGACGGGCAGCATTGTCTGCCTGTCTCGCCCGGCAAAGACAGGAGTGGCCATGACAATTTCCCAGAATCTCGGATTCCCTCGCATCGGCGAACGCCGCGAACTCAAGAAAGCGACCGAAGCCTACTGGAAAGGCGATCTCGACCGTGCCGGCCTTGAGGCCACGGGCGCGGAATTGCGCCGTAGCAACTGGGCCAAGCAGAAATCAGCCGGTATCGATCTGATCCCGTCCAACGATTTCTCTTTCTACGATCAGGTGCTGGGGCTGTCCTGTCTCATCGGCAATGTGCCCGAGCGTTTCGGCTGGGACGGCTCGAATATGAATATCGACGTCGCCTTCGACATGGCGCGCGGTACTCAGGGCGCGATCGCCTGCGAGATGACGAAGTGGTTCGATACCAACTACCACTACCTCGTCCCGGAGTTCACGCAGAACACGACGTTCAACCTGGTCGGTTCCAAAATCTTCGACGAATTCGCCGAGGCGAAAGCGCAGGGCATCACCACAAAGCCGGTGATGGTCGGCCCGGCCACCTATCTCACGCTGGGCAAGGTCACTGACGGCTCGGGCCTGAACAAGTTCGATCTTGCCGACTCGCTGATCGATGTCTACGTGCAGATCGCCGAGAAGCTGGCGGCCGATGGCGCCGAATGGCTGCAGATCGACGAGCCGATCTTCTCGCTCGATCTCGACGACACCCAGCGCGCGGTCATCGAAAAAGCCTATGCCAAGCTGGCCCAGGTCGACGGCATCAAGATCATGGTCGCCAACTACTTCGGCCAGCTTGCCGACAACATGGAGTTGTTCACGTCGCTGCCGGTCGCAGCACTGCATATCGACGCGGTGCGCGGTCTCAAGGAAGCCGAAGTTGTCGCTGCGCGGTTGGACGACGAGAAATATCTCTCCGTCGGCATCATCGATGGGCGCAATATCTGGAAGACCGATCTGGAACGCGCGCTCGCCACGATCGAGACCGTCAAAGGCGAGATTGGCGCGGAGCGTCTGATCGTCGGCCCCAGCTGTTCGCTGCTGCATTCGCCGGTCACGCTGCGTAGCGAAACCAAGCTTGACGACGAGTTCAAGAACTGGCTCGCTTTCGCGGAGGAAAAACTCGACGAGATCGTGTTCATCGCCAACGCGGCCGACAGCAAGATCGACAAGACCATGCTGGCGGCGAACAAGCAGGCCATGGCCGATCGCGCGGATTCTGCTCGTATCCACGATGCCGCCGTGAAGCGTCGCGCCGAGGCCGCTGCCGACAAGGACATGCAGCGCGGCGCGCCTTATGCCGATCGCGCGGCTAGCCAGCACGCCAAGCTGGACCTGCCGGCCTATCCGACAACGACGATCGGCTCTTTTCCGCAGACCCAGGAAGTGCGCAAGGCACGCGCGGCCCACAAGAAAGGCAGCCTGCCGGACGCCGAGTACGACGCGTTCCTGGAAGAAAAGATCGCCGAAGCCGTGAAGATGCAGGAAGACATGGGCTTCGACATGCTCGTGCACGGCGAATTCGAGCGTAACGATATGGTCGAGTACTTCGGCGAACAGCTCGCCGGCTATGCCTTCACCAAGTTCGGCTGGGTGCAGAGTTACGGCAGTCGCTACGTGAAGCCGCCGATCATCTTCGGCGACGTCTCGCGGCCGCAAGCCATGACCGTGAAATGGTCGAAGTACGCCCAGTCGCTAACCGACAAGCCGATGAAGGGCATGCTCACCGGCCCGGTCACCATGGTGCAGTGGGCGTTCGTGCGCGACGACCAGCCGCGTTCCGAGACCGTGAAGCAGGTCGCGCTCGCCATTCGCGACGAGGTGGTGGATCTGGAAGCCGCCGGTCTGGCTGCCATCCAGATCGACGAGGCCGCTTTTCGCGAAGGCCTGCCGCTACGCCGTGCCGATTGGGATGCCTATCTGGAATGGGCGGTCGAATGCTTCCGGCTCGCCTCCTGTGGCGTCGCTGACGACACCCAGATCCATACCCATATGTGCTATTCGGAGTTCAACGACATCATCGAGGCGATCGCCGACATGGATGCCGACTGCATCTCCATCGAGACGTCGCGCTCGCAGATGGAGCTGCTGGACGCCTTCGTGCAGTTCAAGTATCCGAACGAGATCGGCCCGGGCGTCTACGACATCCACAGCCCGCGGGTGCCGGACAAGCAGGAGATGATCGAACTGCTCAAGAAGGCGACCGAAGTGCTGCCCGCGGAGCGGGTCTGGGTGAACCCGGATTGTGGCCTCAAGACCCGCGGCTGGGCCGAGGTCGAGCCCGCGCTCAAGCACATGGTCGACGCGGCCCGCGAACTGCGCGCCAAGGCCGCCTGAACCTGACCCTGAAAATGGCAGTCCCCGTCGCTGCGGTCCTGGTCCGATCGTAGCGTCACCGCCCCGGTCCGCCGGGGCGGTTTTTTTATGGGTGGCGCTAGCCTAGCCAGCGCTGCGGATGCTCGCAGGCGAGCACGCCGTCGTCGTCCCAGTCTCGCCAGCCGGTAAAGGGGATACGCTCGCTGTCGTCGATCCGGCGCAGGCGCTCGGCCCAGCGGGTCTTGGCGTCGTTCAGATGGGCATCGAAAGCGGCCCGGTCCTGATAGGCGATGCCGCCACCCTGGATGCCGTGGGCAACGAACGGTGGCAGTACGTCGAAACCCATGTAGTGCAGCGAGTAGTGAATCGGCCACAGCAGGCGTTCGATCGGGCCGCCACGGCCATAGGGCGAGAACGTATGCGCCGGCCCGCCGGTGGTGACGGACAGCATTGCCCGCTTGCCGCGGAAATGGCCTTCGTCGTAGCGCCGCCGGCCGGTGTAAAGCCCGCCATAGACGAACACCCGGTCGAACCAGCCCTTGAGCATGGCCGGCTGGGCATGCCACCAGAGCGGGAATTGCAGTACCACCAGGTCGGCGCGTTCCAGGCGCTCGATCTCGCGTTTGACATCGGCCGGGCGCGAGTCGTTGTTGCCCGCATGGCGTTGTTCGGCCAGCGCGGAGAAATAATCGGCGTCGGCGCGCGCCGTGTAGTGGCTCGGGCCTTCAAACGGGTCAAATCCCTCGGCATACAGGTCGGAGATGACCACGCTCGCGCCGCCCGCGCTCAGCGTTTCGCGCGTGATGCGGGTTAGCGCCGCGTTGAACGACTGTGGTTCCGGGTGGCAATGAACGATCAGGGCATGCATGGCGAAACGCGTTGTGTGGGTGAGCCACTTAGCGTGATCGTTGCGGGTATGAAATAGAATTAGCCAGAATAGATAATCGAGTTTGCATCAATGCAAGAAGATTTCAGCTGGGATGAGCTGCGCCTGGCATTGGCCATCGCGAGAGCGGGCTCTCTGGCCGGGGCGGGGCGGTCGCTGTCGGTCAGCCACGCGACCGTCTTCCGGCGCCTGAACGCGCTTGAGGCGCGCCTGGGGGTGACGCTGTTCGAACGCGACCGAGCGGGTTACACGCCTACGGTTGCCGGCGACGATATGGCCGCAGCGGCGGCACGCGTCGAGCAGGAAGTCTTCGGCGTGCAGCGCCGCGTGGTCGGGCGCGATCAACGGCCGTCCGGCACGGTGCGACTGACGACCACGGATACGCTCTTCGAAGGGCTGCTGGCGCCGGTGCTGGCGGAATGCCGGAGCACTTATCCGGACATTGCGCTGGAAATCGCGATCTCCAACGAGCCGTTCAATCTCACCCGTCGGCAGGCGGATATGGCCATCCGCCCGATCGCCAAGCCGCCGGAGGCGCTGATCGCGCGCCGACTGGGGCGAGTCGCGCTGGCGGTTTATGGCCCGGCCAGCACAGACGATGACGCGCTGTCCGAGTTGGATTGGCTCGGACTGGACGACAGTGTCAGCTTCCCGGCGCTCGAGTCGTGGATGGCGCAACGATCAGGGGCGTCGGTTTTCCGCTATCGCATGGATAGCCTGCTCGGGCTGCGTGCGGCCGTGCGTAGCGGCGCGGGTCGCGCAGTTCTGCCCTGTTATCTGGCGGACGCCGACCCGCAGCTCGTGCGCCTGCAGGCCCCGATCGACGACGTCGCGACCGATCTATGGCTGCTGACGCATCCTGACCTGCGGCGTGTTGCCCGGGTGCGGGCGGTGCGCGATGTCGTCACCGCGGCGCTCGGCCAGGCGTCGATCCAAACATGCCTGGCCGGTGAGCCGAGTCAGAAAACTACGGGCGGCTAGGCGGCCTGATCCGCGTCGGCACGTTTTTCCTGCTTGTGGGTTTCCTCGTTGCTGCCCTGTTTCCAGTAGCTGGAGATATAAAGATCACGGCGATCCACGCCGCGTTCTGTTTTCAGGTGCTCGCGCAGCCGCCGCATGGCCGAGAACTCGCAGGCGATCCAGATCGATGGTTGGCCTTCTCGCCAGTGCAGTGCGTGCACGGCGTCCACGAGCGCATCGCTGTCTTCGCCCGGCCGTGGGTTGATCAGCCAGTCGATCTGAATGCCGGCCGGCGCGACCAGTGACTGGATATCGTCACGGTCGACCACTTCGATGATCGCGTGGCCGACCGCGCTGGCCGGCAGGATTTCCAGGTTGGCGCTGATCGCGGGTAGCGCCGTCATGTCGCCGATGAGCAGAAACCAGTCCGCGCCCGAA
This sequence comes from Salinisphaera dokdonensis CL-ES53, assembly GCF_040361215.1. NCBI lineage: Bacteria > Pseudomonadati > Pseudomonadota > Gammaproteobacteria > Salinisphaerales > Salinisphaeraceae > Salinisphaera > Salinisphaera dokdonensis. The sequence goes on along the minus strand of NZ_APND01000002.1, from coordinate 362,701 downwards.
TCAAGGCGTTTGGTCGGGCCCGGGCCGCCGACATCGATGGTGTCCCCGGCCCGGGCGCTCGCGGCCCAGCGCGACGCCGGCCCGCCGTGGTCATGGACGACGAAATCGATATCGATGGCGTCCGCGCGCTGTTCGCGCACGGTGTAGGTGCGCAACACCGGCTTGTCGAGGCCGGGCTGCGGCAGCATCAGCTTCACGTAGGCGCTGGCCTGGTCGGCCGGGAAGTCGGCCATGGCATCGCCACCCAGCGTGACGCGGCGCATATGCGGCGTCAGCGCCCGGTTGGCGAGTACGATAAGGGTGCGGGGCGGGGTACGGGGCATGAGCTATTCCTGGTCTTCGAGGTTGGCGGCCATGACGTCGGCGAGGCGGACGAAGTCGCGCAGCTGAGCGTCATCCAGACCGGCGGCCATACGCTCGCCGGCCTTCGCTTCGACCACGGTGATTCGTTCGACCATCGCCGTGCCTTCCGCGGTCAGCGAGAGTCGGCGGCTGCGGCTGTCGTCCGGGTCGGGGCGCTGCTCGATCAGGCCATCGGTTCGCAGGTCCTTGATCAGTCGAGAGATCTGGCCTTTATCGAGCCGCAGGGCGCCGGCGATGGTCTGTGCCGAGCAGCTGCGGGAATGGGCAACGCCCTTGAGCGCACGGATATGCGTGACCGGCAGTTCGATGCCGGCGGCGGCATGGCCTTCGCGCATGGCGCGCCGGTAGGCATGGAGCAGGCGGTGCAGCGATTCGCCGATAGCAGGCGGATTCGTCATGAGCATATTGGTTGATTAAGTCAACTTAATGCTGCGCCTTATCGGTTGACTATGTCAACTACATGGGTGGCGTCGTCTATATTCCGGTAAAGCGATGCATGGCCACGAATGCTCGGCACCACCGGTCGCAGCCGCGGCGTTGTTAAACTAGCGGCCTTTTGCAGGCGCCGCGCCGCCGTAATCCAGCAGGTACGTTCGCATGTCCGTTGTCACCCGTTTCGCCCCGTCGCCCACCGGTTACCTGCATATTGGTGGCGCCCGCACGGCGCTCTACTCCTGGCTACATGCCAAGGCCAGTGGCGGCAAGTTCGTTCTGCGTATCGAAGACACCGACCGCGAGCGCTCCACCGACGAAGCCGTGCAGGCGATTCTCGACGCCATGGCCTGGCTGAATCTCCAGCACGACGGCGAGATCACATACCAGACCCAGCGTTTTGATCGCTACGCCCAAGTCATCGACCAGCTGCTCGCGGAAGGCAAGGCGTATCGCTGCTATTCGACCACCGAAGAAGTCGAGGCGATGCGCGAAGCAGCCCGCGCGAAAGGCGAGAAGCCGAAATACGACGGCACCTGGCGGCCGATGCCGGGCAAGACGCTGCCCGAGCCGCCGGCCGGGGTCGATCCGGTGATCCGTTTCGCCACGCCGCTGGAAGGCGATACCGTGATCAACGATCTGGTGAAAGGCGATATCACCATCAGCAATACCGAGTTGGATGATCTCGTCATCGCGCGCGGCGACGGCACGCCGACCTACAACTTCTGTGTGGTGGTCGATGACATGGACATGGGCATCACCCACGTCATCCGTGGCGACGACCATGTGAATAACACGCCGCGCCAGATCAACATTCTCAAGGCGCTCGTGGGTGACGACGGCGCCCTGCCGGTCTATGCCCACGTGCCGATGATTCTCGGCTCGGACGGCAAGCGTCTGTCGAAGCGCCACGGTGCCGTCGGCGTGATGCGCTACCGCGAAGAGGGCTATCTGCCCGCGGCGCTGCTCAACTATCTGGTGCGTCTGGGCTGGGCGCATGGCGACCAGGAAATCTTCAGCCGCGACGAGATGCTCGCGCATTTCGATATCGAGAACGTGCAGGGCGGGGCCTCGACCTTCGATCCGGACAAGCTCCTGTGGGTGAACCAGGAACACCTGAAGATGGCCGAGCCGGAAGCGCTGGTCGACGAACTGGCCTGGCATCTCGCGCGTCAGGGCGTCGACAACGTCGACCACGCGCGTCTGGCCGAGATTGCCGGCATCCAGAAAGGCCGCTGCAAGACCATGCTCGATATGGCGCAGCAGAGCCTGTTCCTGTTCTCGTCGGTAAGCGAATACGACGAGAAAGCGGTCAAGAAGCATATGAAGGCCGGTTCGCCGGCATTGCTGGCCGACGTGCGTGAACGCGTGGCCGCGCTCGATGCCTGGGAAGGCGATGTATTGGGCGCGGCGGTGAAGCAGACCGCGACCGATAACGAAGTCGGTATGGGCAAGGTCGCCCAGCCGATCCGTATCGCCGTGACCGGCAGTGCCGTGTCGCCGTCGATCGATGCGACTTTGCTGTTGCTCGGTCGCGACGAGACGCTCAAGCGCCTGGACGCCGCGGTCGCTGCTTTCAGCGAATAGCCAGCCGGCGTCGCCGAATCGCCTCGGCGTAGCTGGATGGAACTCGCGCTGCGGCCGCGCCTGGCCAGTCCGGGCTGCAGCACTGCTCCACGCGTGCAATACCATAACGCTCGAACAATCGTTAAAATGATTGTTCAAATGTAGAGGTATGCATGACCACGACCTATCTGGAACTGCAGGTGTTGAGCACCGGCCAGACCTCGCGCCTGGCCGAGATGTTTCGCCTGCTCGGCGAGCCCAATCGTCTGTCGCTGGTCTATGCCTGCCTCGAAGAGCCGCGCAGCGTGCAGACGCTGGCGGCCGATATCGATATTTCGATGTCGCTGGCGAGCCACCACCTGCGCCTTTTGCGCGCGGCGCGCCTGCTGCGCGCCGAACGGCGCGGCAAGCAGGTGTTCTATGTCGCAGCCGATGCGCACGTCCAGCGCGTGCTGCGCGACATGGCCGAGCACGGCGACGAGGCGTAACCGACATGGGACACACGCACGATCACGCACACGACGGGCATGGCCATAGCCACGACCACGGCCTGGGCGGACACCACCACCACGGCGGCAGCGGGCGCGTACTGGTGTTTTCGCTGTGCCTGACGTTGGCGTTCGCTTTCGTCGAGGGGATCGGCGGCTGGTGGGCCGACTCGCTGGCGCTGATGTCCGACGCCGGGCATATGTTCACCGACAGCTCGTCGCTGGCGATCGGCGCGCTCGCCGCCTGGATGGCCAAACGGCCAGCCTCGGAGATGCACTCCTTCGGCCTGCAGCGTGCAGAAGTACTCGGCGCGCTGATCAATGCCGGGCTCATGATCGTGGTGGTGGTCGCGATCGCCGTGTCCGCTATCGAGCGCTTCTCCGACCCGCGCGAGGTCGCCGGCGCGCCGGTGATGATCATTGCCGGCATCGGTCTGGTGATGAATATCGTCGTGGCCGCCATCCTCATGCGCGGCGAGCAGACCATGAACGTACGCGGCGCGCTGATCCACGTGATCGGTGATCTGCTGGGCTCGGTGGCCGCATTGGCCGCGGGTCTGGTGATCATCCTCACCGGCTGGATGCCGATCGACCCGCTGCTGTCGCTGCTGGTCAGCGCGTTGATTCTCGTCTCTGCGGTGCGCCTGCTGCGCGACGTGGTGCATGTGCTCATGGAAGGCGTGCCGCGCGGTGTGGACGCCGTCGATGTGGGCCAGGCGCTGGCCGCGGTGGACGGCGTGCAGGCGATCCACGACCTGCATATCTGGAGTCTATCCTCCAGCCAGCGAGCGCTGGCCGCTCATGTCGAGATTGCGCGCCTGTCGGATTGGCAGCGCATTTTGCCCAAGTTGCAGCAGCTGCTTGCCGAGCGGTTTTCGATTACGCACACGACGCTGCAACCCGAAGATCGCGCCACGGCTCAGGACTGCCTCTGCGAGGCGGATTGCGGCATCGCCAGCTGATCCACGCCGGCTTGCCGGCAAGGCGCGTTATCCTGCCAGTCGGCCCTTTGCTGACTGGATGGCGCCATGCGCATCGCGATCAAACGTATCTACGACCCGGCCGCAGACGACGACGGCTATCGCGCGCTTGTGGATCGTATATGGCCGCGCGGCGTAGCCAAACAGGACGCCGCGCTCGACGCCTGGTACAAGCAGCTCGCGCCCTCCACCGAACTGCGCCGCTGGTTCGGCCATGATCCGGCGCGCTGGGACGCGTTCTGCACGCGCTATCGTGCAGAACTCGACCAGGCAGACGCCGAATCGATCGATGAACTGAAGGCGCGCGCCGCCGATACCGGCGTGACATTGCTGTTCGCGGCCCGCGATACCGAATACAACAACGCCGTCGTGCTCAGGCGCTATCTGGAGGATACCGCGTGAACAATCCCGAAGAGCGCCTTGCGCTGGCCGCGAAGGTGCGCGAGGCCTGTATCGAAGCCGCCCTGGAGGGTTACGAGAACGCGGCGATTGCCGGCCTTTGTGGCGAAGGGGCCTTGGAGGTCGCGATCAGCGCCATGCGACAGGTCGATCTCGACGAGATCGCCGCAGACGGTACGACTGACGGCTGAAACCGCTCGCCCAAGACGCCCATCCGTCCGCTGCACGCATAAAAAAGCCGGCGGGCCACCGGGCTGAACTGCCCGTGACCCGCCGGCCGTATACGCCGTAACGGCAATCCTGTGGATTACTTGCTCTGGTAGTACTCCATCAGGATCTCGGCGACTTCCGGGCGCGAGAATTCCTCGGGCGGTGCAATGCCGTTGCCGAGCATTTCGCGCACCTTGGTGCCGGACAGCAGCACGAAGTCGTCCTTCGTGTGGTCGGGCACGTCGCGCATCATCACGACCTTGCCGAGCTTCTTGGAGAATGCGGTGTGGTCGGCGGCGAAGATCTCGATATCCAGCGCGTCGTCCGGCACGCGCTCTTCGAAGATCGTCTGCGCATCGAAGGGGCCGTAGAAATCGCCCACGCCGGCGTGGTCACGACCGACGATGAGATAGCTGCAGCCGGCGTTCTGGCGGAAAACCGCGTGCAGCACGGCCTCTCTAGGTCCGGCATAGAGCATGTCGAAGCCGTAGCCGGTGATCATCACCGAGTTTTCCGGGAAGTAGACATCGACCATCTTGCGGATGGCGGCATCGCGCACATTGGCCGGAATATCGCCGGGCTTGAGCTTGCCGAGCAGCATGTGAACCAGGATGCCGTCGGCGCCGGTCGCCTCCATGGCCATCTTGCACAGTTCTTCGTGGGCGCGATGCATGGGGTTGCGGGTCTGGAAGGCCACGACCTTTTCCCAGCCGCGTTCGGCGAACTCGTCACGGATCGACTGCGCGGTACGGAAGGTATCCGGGAAGTCGTCTTCGAAGTAGCTGAAGTTAAGCACCTGGATCGGGCCGTGCACCACGTAGCGGCCGAGCGACTTGAACGTGGCAACGCCCGGATGCTCGTCGTCGCCGGTGGCAAAGATCTGCTCGACCAGCGTGTTCAGCTCGTCCTCGCTGAACTCGTCGATACCTTCGACGTCCTGGACGGCGATGACGGGATTGCCGTCGACGTTCGGGTCGCGCAGGGCGATACGGGCCGCGCCCTTGATCGATTCAATGTTGTCGACCACGTTGACCACCGGCACCGGCCAGAACAGGCCGTCGGCGGTGCGCAGGTTCTCGCCCACGGACAGGGCGTCGGCCTTGCTCATGAAGCCGGTCAGCGGGTTGAAGTAGCCCGCGCCGAGCATGACGGCGTTGGCCGCGGCTGCAGAACTCACGGTGATGGCAGGCAGCTCGTGAGCTTCCTGCATCAGCTGTTCGCGGGCCGCTTCTTCGGCCACATAGAGCGGATTGAGCGTATCGGAACCGTGCGGTTTGATCATGTCGTCGCGCCTTGCGTTGTCGAATGGCGAAAAGCTCGTCGCGCGGCCGCGGGAGGCGGCCACACGCATGAAAAAACGCGGACACGCCGCGCTTCTTACACGAAAGTTTTGCGGATTCTAACGCATTGCGGCGTGGGCGCGCCGCGGGCAGGTTTGCGGGCGGGCCGCGCCCGATCTCTCGGGCGGGCGCTTACGAGTTCTTCTTGGTGTCGTTTTCGCAGTTGTCCGTGCGGCATTCGCCGTAGAGCACGAGGGTGTGCTTGGACAGGTCGAAGCCGGACTTCTGGGCCACGTCGCGCTGGCGCTCCTGAATCTCGGTATCGAAGAATTCCTCGATCTTGCCGCATTTCACGCAGATCAGGTGATCATGCGGGCCCTGTTCGAGTTCGAACAGGGCGTGCCCGTCCTCGAAATGGTGTCGGATCACCAGGCCCGCGTCCTCGAACTGCGAGAGCACGCGGTAGATCGTCGCCAGGCCGATATCCTCGTCGTGCTCCATGAGCCGACGATAGACGTCCTCCGCCGAGAGATGATCCTCGCGGTTGTTCTGTAGCACTTCCAGTATCTTCAGGCGGGGTAGTGTCGCCTTGAGTCCGGCTTTGCGCAGATCGCTGGTTTGCATGCGTCGACACCTCAATAAATCAGGCGGTGGCCGTGTGTTTGGACCGCCCGGGCGCTGAATGATTCAGCCCGGCCGGGCGCAGGACCTACCGCCTGCGGTCGCGGTTGTAAGTCAGCGCCTGACCGATACAGCCTTGGCTAAGTTTACCTTCATGATAGGCCAGTTGGCCAGATACGAAGGTGCTCATGATGCGGCTTTGGAAGGTATGGCCGGAGAACGGCGTCCAGCCACACTTGGCCAGCACCGGCTCGTTGTCGACCACGGTCTGGCCGTCCATGTCCACCAGCACCAGATCGGCCCAGTAGCCTTCGCGGATATAACCGCGCTCGGCGACGCCGAAACGGTCGGCCGGATTGTGCGCGGCTTTGGTCACAAGTTGTTCGAGGCTGAAGTGCCCGGCGCTGACGTGATCCAGCAGCGACACCATTGCGTGCTGAACCAACGGCAGCCCGGCGGGCGCGTCGAAGTAGGGGGTGTCCTTTTCCTCGAACAGATGCGGCGCGTGATCCGTTGCCAACACGTCGATGCGGTCCTCGGCCAGCGCTTTCAATAGGGCATCGCGATCATCGTGGGTCTTGATCGCCGGGTTGCACTTGATCAGCGTGCCGCGCGCGGCGTAATCGCTGTCCTCGAAGAACAGATGATGGATACAGGCTTCGGCGGTGATCTGCTTGTTGCCCATCGCACCGCGCTCGAACAGTTCCAGCTCGTCGGCGGTGGTGATATGCAGGATATGCAGCTGGGTGCCGTGGCGGCGCGCCAGGTCCATCGCCTTGGAGGACGAGGCATAGCAGGCTTCGCGCGAGCGGATGACCGGGTGCTCGCTCATGGGCACGTCGTCGCCGTAGAGCTCTCGTGCCCGCGCGGCGTTGCGTTCGATCATCGGTGTGTCTTCGCAGTGCGTGAGCACGGTCAGCGGCGAATGCTCGAAGATCTGCTCGAGTGCGGTGTCGTCGTCGACCAGCATCTTGCCGGTGGACGCACCCATGAAGATCTTCACGCCAGCGGCCAGACGGGTATCGAGCTGCTTGATGTCCTCGATATTGTCGTTGGTCGCGCCGAAGTGGAAGCCGAAGTTGGCCGTGCAGCGCCCGCGTGCGAGTTCGTGCTTGGCGGCGAGGCTGTCGTTGTCGATGGTCGGCGGCTTCACGTTGGGCATGTCCATGAAGCTGGTGATGCCGCCGGCCACGGCGGCGCGCGACTCGCTGGCGAGATCGGCCTTGGCGGTCAGGCCCGGCTCACGGAAATGGACCTGATCGTCGATCATGCCGGGCAGCAGGAATCGACCCTGGGCGTCGATCACCTCGACGTCGCCAGGCGCGTCGATTGCGGCGGCGATCTTCTCGATCCGGCCTTCGCGGATGAGCACGTCGGCCTCGCGGCGCTGGCCTTCGTTGACGATACGGGCGTTCGCGATGAGATAGTCGGTCATGCGGCGGCGCTGTTCGGATTGGGCCACCAAGTCTAGCGTGTCGGCCGACGGTTCGCGTCAACCTCGCTGTCGTTTGTCCCGACACCTGCCGGTTGGGGCAGGGCGTGGCTAGTCGCCGCGCCGCGCTATCGCGCCCTTGCCGACGCCTTCATAAGCGCGCACGGCGACCCGCTTGCCGGGATGTGAGAGGGCGAGCTCGCCGGCGATATGGTCAGCGACATTCTCGACTGTCGGCGGGCCATCGAGCACGACGCAACGCGCGGCATCGATCGCGAGCGCGAAATTGCCCTGGGGCGCGGTATAGGCGAAATGATGCCGGCCGGCGTCGTCGGTGGTGGCCAGGTCCGACTGCTCGCCGATGTAGATGCCTTGCCAGCGTGCGGCCCAGTCGCGCGCGATGTCCGGGCGGTCCTGATCATCGATTTCCACGCCAACACGACAGCGGTGGCCGTGGCCCATGCGTTGGCAGTTGCCATCGTGCGTGCGCAGACCGTGGCAGTAGTGGTAGTGCGCGTCGGGGATCGACTCTTCGTACAGGGTCAGTTGCAAGCCGTCGATATTGGTCGGCAGCAGGGTGCGCAGATGTTCCGTGAGCCAGTCCTCGAGCAGTTCAGGCGTGACGCATTCGGCGTCGAGCGTGGCGATGGCCGTCTCCGGGCCTTCGTAATCGATACGCGCGCCGTCGGCGGTCGTCAGCGACAGTTTGTCGCCGTGGCGGGAAAGGCCCGGCGCCCTCAGAGGCACCAGCAGGCGATGATCGACCAGCGCATCGATCTCGGCCTTGATCTCGCGCTTGGCCGGGCCGAAGTCGAACAGCATGCCGTGCTCATCGCGTCGGCCCGTGAGTACGACATCGACCAGCCAGGTACGGCCGATCAGGCCGAGTTCGGTATCCAACACACCGCAATCGATATGCGTGAGCTGTTCGACGAACAGATCCAGCGGCCGGTCGCGCCCGGCAGTCTGGCCCGCGACGGGGTTCACGCGCCGGCTGACAGGTCGATGCCGCGCTCGGGCAGCATTACGGGAATGCCGTCGTCGACGCGATAGGCCGTCGCCCGATCGGCGGTTACCAGTGCGGCGTCCAGCGGCTCGGTCACGCTGCTTTCGTCCACATACCGCGCGTTACCGGCGTCGATACGGGCGTTCATCTGCGACAGCGTCTCGGCATCGGCCAGCGACACCGCGGCGCCGGAGACCGGGCATACGAGAATATCGAGCAGTTTCTTGTCCACGAGCGCGATCCGGGTGCGATTCAAAGCCGGATTCTAGCATTCGCGCGTGCTGCTGCCGGTGGTTGAGAGCAGGGTTAAGGTGAGAGTGCTCGAGCCGGGATAGGCACGCCCGACGATGCGCTGCATGCTTGCCGGCTCGACAACCATCACCCTATCGAGGCGGCGCGCGTGTTTTCGGTCTGCGGCAATACCTGGCGAATGCTCGTCGACAGCTGCTTCGCGCGGCATTTCGAGTTCGTAGGCGATTTCGATACCCACTACGGCATCTTCGAAGGCTGCGGCACGCCGTTGTCGTTCGCCGAGGACGACGTTATCGCGGCGCCTACTGCAGGCTGCGGTTGAATGCATAGCCCGGCGTCGTTCCGGTCGAGGAGGCGAGGAAGTCGCAGGCATCTTGATTGATATGTAATAATATAACAATATTGATCGAGAGCCCGAGCGGTTCCGCTTTTACCAGGGAGACAAATCATGACGCGAATCAGACGCGGGCAGGCGATCGCATGCGTTCTGCTCGCTAATGCAACGCTATTACATAGCGCTTGGGCGCAGCCCGGCACGGGCGAGGTTGAAACCCTCGATCTATCAGCTGCAAATACGGAAACCGAGCAGGCACTCGGCCCGATTTCGGTCACTGGCGTGCCGCTGCCGGGCAGTCCGTTTTCGCAGGCGGCCAATGTCGACGTGCTCGAATCCGACACGATCGAAGCCAAAGGCGCGACCAATCTCGGCGAAGCACTCGACGATCTGGCCGGGGTGAATTCAATCGGCACCGGCAACAGCGTCGGCAAGCCGGTGATCCGCGGGCTCTCGGGCGAACGCATCAAGATCCTGTCCAACGGTGTGGGCATGGATCACCAGCAGTACGGTGTGCGTCACATGCCGACGACGGATACCTTCCTGCTCGGCCGCGCCGAGGTCGTGCGCGGCGCCTCGAGCGTGCTTTACGGCTCCAGCGCGCTGGGCGGGGCGATCAACCTGCTGCCGCAGGATATCGCCTGGGACAACCCCATCGAGGGCGAAACGCTGACCCGCTATTCCACCAATAACGACCAGTGGGATACGGGCGTCAAGGCCAGTGGTGGCGACGGCCGCTTCGGCTATTCGGCTGGCATTATCCGCCGCAGCGCGGGTGATATCGAAACGCCCGATGAATCGACTTATTTTCCGCCGGCACCGAGCGCCGAACTGCAGGATGCGCCGGCCTATACCGGCAAGCTCGGTAATACCGACTTCGACCAGGTCAACGGCGATTTCGCACTGGGCTATCGCGACGACGGTGGCGGCGAATGGACCGCGCGCTACTCGCGCTTCAACGACGAACACAACTTCCTGCTCCCGCCGCCGGCGGGCAATCTACCGCCAGCGGCGGGCGAGGAAGGCGTCGGCCAATTCATCGACAATGAACAGGTCGAGCTCGCCGCGGAAAAAGAGGCCGGCGGCATCACCTGGAAGCCGAAGCTCGTCTGGCAGAACAACCGCCGTCGCTCGAATGCGGCCGGCACGCCGCGGGTGGCGGGTTTCGACAACGCTATCGATATCGAATTCGACCAGTACACCGCGCGTCTGGAAGGCCAGCACGGCCCGGTACTGGGTCTCGACGGCGGCACGGTGGGCGTCGAATACACCACCAAGGATCAGGTCTCGCGCGGCACCACTCAGCTTTCGCCCGGCGGCGATGTGGACAACATGGCCGTGTTCGCCTTCGAGGAGAAAGGCATCGTCGATCTGCTGCTTCAGGCAGGGCTGCGCTACGACCATCACGAGATCGAAGGCGACGCCTCGAAGACGGCTAACCCGTCACAAAGCGTGATCGACGCCGGGAAGCAGTCCTACGACGTGGTCACCGGCTCGCTTGGCGGCATCTACAGCCTCACCGAGCGACTGTCGGTGGCGGCGAACGTCGGCCGGGGCTTTCGGGCGCCGACGCTGTTCGAGCTGTACGCGAGCGGCGTACACGGCGGCGTCGCGGCCTTCCAGCAGGGCGACCCCGATCTCGAGGAGGAAACCTCGCTCAATACGGATCTGTCCCTGCGCTGGGCATCGCCGACGATGCGGGCGAAGGCCACGGTCTATCGCAACGTGATCGACAACTACATCTTCCTGCGCGACACCGGGGCTACGGTCAACGGTCTGCCGGTATTTGCCAACGACCAGACCGACGCCCGGCTTGTTGGTGCCGAACTGTCGATCGAGAAGGACGTCAACGACTGGCTCATGCTCTCGGCTGCCGCCGAAACCGTCGACGGCGAGCGTCGCGACAACGGCAGCGATCTGCCGCTCCTGCCGGCGGACAACGTCCGTCTGGGCGCCGAATTCACGCCGGCCAGCGACGGCTGGCTGCGCGACCCGCGGGGGTCGGTCACGCTGCGCTACTACGCGTCGAAAGACGGCACGCCCGGTGAGCCGTTCGAACAGTTCGATAATGCGCCCTTCGGCAGCGCCTCGACCGATGATTATGTCCTCGTCGATCTAGGTGCCGGGTTCTCGCCGCGTATCGCCGGCCAGACCGTGCATCTCGATCTGGCGATCAACAACCTGCTCGACGAGGACTACCGCGGCTTTCTCGACACCTACAAGGGCTATGCGTTGTCACCCGGTCGCGACGTGCGCCTGACCGCGCGCGTGCCGTTCGGAGGTTAGGTCATGGCGCGTGCTGCTGTTTCCGCCGTGCCCGGCCCGGACCGGGATCGGGCTATCGCCACCGGCGTGGCGATAGCCTTCGTGTTGGCACTGGTCGCGGGCGCGATGGCCGGTTACGACAAGGTCGTGTTCATCGCGGTGACCGGTGGTTTCGCCATGTTTGCCGGTGCCGCGATCGGCTATCGCCCGGCCGGCGATGGTTGGCTGTGGCAGGCGCTGGACGGCGTCGCCGGCGGCGCGATGATCGCGGCGGCCTGTGTGTTGCTGCTGCCCAAGGCCATGACGCTCGACGCGCCGATTGCCGGCGTCGGCGTGGCGGCCGGCCTTTGGGCCGGTCTCGCGCTGCATCACGCTTGTCGTGCGCCGCGCCATGCACGCGGCGCGCTTCATGAATCGCGCCTGCTCGCGCTCACCGTGCATTCGGCAGGCGTGGGTCTGGTGATCGGCCTCATCTATGCGCGCCTGCCCGATCTCGGGGTGTGGCTGGGTACGGCGATCGTTGCCCACAAGTTGCCTGCCGGTTATGCCGTGGCCCGTCGGCTGCGCGAGCGCGGAGATGCGCTGGCGGGCGTGACATGGCCGGCGTGCATTGTGGGCATCGCGGCGGTACCGACAGCGCTCGTGGTCGGCGCGCTGCCGCCGTCTATTTCGGTCGCGGCCGCCTGCCAGGGCGTGGCGACCGGCATCTTTCTGCATGTCGGCCTTGAATGCGTGGCGCTCGACGGCCCGGGTGCCGATGACACGACGCGCGCGAGCGCGTCTATCGGCTTGCCGGTGCTGACTGGTATGGGTTTGATGCTGGTGTTGCGTCTGGCGATTGGCTGAACCGCATCGTTCGTAGCGGCCGCTGACGCGCGCGGCGCCGGCCGCGGCCCGGGCATGCTTTAATCTGGTGACGTGTTCATGCGTCGCGGCTGCGGCGCTGCAAACCTGCGACGTCCGCGTCGCGTGCCGGAGAAAACGATGTCGAATCGGGTCCGTAAGCTGCTCGTCGCCAACCGCGGCGAGATTGCGATACGTGTCATGCGTACTGCCAACGAGATGGGCATTCGCACCGTCGCGATCTACGCGCACGAGGATCGTTTCGCGCTGCACCGCTTCAAGGCGGACGAGAGCTATCTGGTCGGCAGCGGCCAGCAGCCGATTGCGGCTTATCTGGATATCGACGCCATCATCCAGGTGGCCCGCGACTGCGGCGCCGACGCGATCCATCCCGGTTACGGCTTCCTGTCCGAGAACCCGGAATTCGCCAGGGCCTGCGACGCGGCCGGTATCGCCTTCATCGGCCCGCCGGTCGACGTGCTCAACGCCTTCGGCGACAAGGTCTCGGCGCGCGAGGCCGCGGAGCGCACCGGGGTGCCGGTGATTCCCGCCTCCGGCGTGTTGCCGGAGGATCGCGACGAGATCGTCGCCATCGCCGACAAGCTCGGCTACCCGATCATGATCAAGGCCAGCTGGGGTGGCGGCGGGCGCGGCATGCGCCGGGTGGAAGCGCCCGACAAGCTGCTCGACGAGGTCGATATCGCCAAGCGCGAGGCCGGTTCGGCGTTCGGCAACGACGACGTCTATCTGGAAAAACTGGTCGAGCGTGCCCGCCATGTGGAGGTCCAGATCCTGGGCGATACGCACGGCAATGTCGTGCATCTGTTCGAGCGCGATTGCTCCGTACAGCGGCGCAACCAGAAAGTGGTCGAGCGCGCGCCAGCGCCGTATTTGGACGACGCCACCCGCAAAGGGCTGTGTGATTCGGCGATGCGCCTGTGTTCGCACCTCGGCTATGTCGGTGCGGGCACGGTGGAATTCCTGCTCGATGTGGATAGCGGCGAGTTCTATTTCATCGAGGTCAATCCGCGTATCCAGGTCGAGCATACGGTGACCGAGGAAGTCACCGGCGTGGACGTGGTGCGCGCCCAGATCCGGATCGCCGAAGGTGCGGCGATCGGCGAGGACGACGCGCTGCCGGCCCAGGAACTGATCACCATCGATGGCCACGCGCTGCAGTGTCGTGTGACCACCGAGGACCCGGAGAACGGCTTCGCGCCCGACCACGGGCGACTCACCGCCTATCGCAGCTCGGCCGGTTTCGGCGTGCGCCTGGACGGCGGCACGGCCTATACCGGCGCGGTGATCACGCCGTATTACGACTCGCTGCTGGTCAAGGTGACCACCTGGGCGCGTACGGTCGATGCCACCATCTCGCGCATGGACCGCGCGCTGCGTGAATTTCGGATTCGCGGGCTGTCGACCAACCTGCAGTTCCTCGAAAACGTCATCGGCCATCCGAGTTTCAAGGCGGCGGAATACACCACCCGCTTCATCGACACCACGCCCGAGCTGTTCGAGTTCAAGGCCCGCCAGGATCGCGCCACGCGATTGCTGCGCTTCATCGGCGACGTGACGGTCAACGGCCATCCGCAGATGGAAGGCCGCACGGTGCCCCGCATCGTCTTCCCGGAGGCGCCGCTACCGGCCTGCGATCTGCAAGCGGCCCCGCCGCGCGGCCTGCGCGACGAACTGCTCGACCGCGGCCCGACCGCCTTCGGCCAGTGGATGCGCGACCAGCAGCGCGTGCTGCTTACCGATACCACCATGCGCGATGCGCACCAGTCGCTGCTCGCCACGCGCATGCGCACGCAGGACATCGCCGCCATCGCGCCGTATTACGCGCGCATGTTGCCCGGCCTGTTGTCGTTGGAATGCTGGGGCGGGGCGACCTTCGACGTGGCCCTGCGTTTTCTCAAGGAAGACCCGTGGGAGCGCCTGGCTCTGGTTCGCGAGGCGGCGCCCAATATCCCGCTGCAGATGTTGCTGCGTGCCTCCAACGCCGTCGGCTATACCAACTATCCCGACAACGTCGTGCGCTATTTCGTGCAGCAGGCGGCGAGCAACGGTATCGATATCTTCCGCGTGTTCGATTCGCTCAATTGGGTGGAGAACATGCGCGTGGCCATGGACGCGGTCATCGATGCCGGCGGCGTCTGCGAGGGCACGATCTGCTACACCGGCGATCTGTTCGACAAGAGCCGGCCGAAGTACAACCTCAAGTACTACGTCGACAAGGCGAAGGCGCTGGAAAAAGCCGGCGCGCACGTGCTCGGCATCAAGGACATGGCCGGTATCTGTCGCCCGCGTGCAGCGGCCGAACTGGTCCGCGTGCTGAAACAGGAAACCGGCCTGCCGATTCATTTCCACACCCACGACACCTCCGGCATCGCGGCCTCCACGCTGCTCGCCGCGGTCGAGGCCGGCGTGGACGCCATCGATGGCGCGCTGGACTCGATGAGCGGCCTGACGTCGCAGCCCAATCTCGGCTCCATGGCCGCTGCGCTCGAACACGGCGACCGCGATCCGGGCATCGACCGCGAGGCGATGCAGTCGTTGTCCAACTACTGGGAAGGCGTGCGCAGCGTCTATGCGCCGTTCGAGGCCAACGTGCGCTCCGGCACAGCCGATGTCTATCGCCACGAGATGCCGGGCGGGCAGTACACCAACCTGCGCGAGCAGGCGCGCGCGCTGGGCCTGGCCGATCGCTGGCCCGAGATCGCCAGGGCCTATTTGCAGGTCAACCAGCTGTTCGGCGATATCGTGAAGGTCACGCCCACCTCCAAGGTGGTCGGCGACATGGCGCTGCATATGGTCTCCAACGACCGCAGTGCCGAGGAGATTGCCGACCCGGACGTGGATATCGATTTCCCGGATTCCGTGGTGGCGCTGTTCAAGGGCGAGCTGGGTTTTCCGGCCGACGGCTTTCCCGAAGCGCTGCAGAAGAAAGTGCTGCGCGGCGAACAGCCGCTCACCGATCGACCCGGCGCGTTGCTGGAGGATATCGATCTGGAGGCCGAGCGCGCCAAGGCTGGCGAAGAACTCGGTACTGAACTCAGCGATAGCCAGCTCGCCTCGCACCTGATGTATCCCAAGGTGTTCGCCGATTACGTCGCCCATCGTCAGCGCTATGGCAACGTCAGCCCGCTGTCGACCCAGGTGTTCTTCTACGGCCTGCGCGGCGAGGAAGAAACGCTGGTGGATATCGAGCCGGGCAAGCGCTTGCTCATCAGCCTGCAGGGCCAGGCGGATGCCGACGAGGACGGCATCGTGCGCCTGTTCTTCGAGCTCAACGGCCAGCCGCGCCCGATTCGTATCGCGCGTGCGGGCAGCGATGCGGCCGTCGCCCACCCCAAGGCCGACAAGGCCGACGCCAATCAGGTCGGCGCGCCGATGCCGGGCATGGTCGTGCACACGGCCGTGCGTGAAGGCCAGGAAGTGAAGGCCGGGGACGCGTTGCTGGGGCTGGAAGCGATGAAAATGGAGACCACGATTTCCGCGTCGCACGACGGCAAGATCGCGACGCTGCATGTCTCCAGCGGCGTGACGGTCGCGGCCGGCGACCTGCTGGTAACTCTGGAAGCGCCGTAGCCGCCGACCGGGTTCCCGGCCAGTCCTCGCGCTATGAATCATCGACCGATGGCCCGGTAGCTCCGGCCAGCGGTCAGTGCGGCCCTGCGTGCCGCTCGCCCAGGGACAGTAAATAGCTCCAGGATCGCCGCTCGCGGCCCAAGTCACGGTAATTCCGGGAACCCGTCCGCCGCGCGTCAAGCATTCCACCAAAGTCGTATGGGCCGCTCTTCCGTGGGTGCTGCACTGTGCAACGACAACAATTATTAACGAGGAGAGATGGCGATGGGCAAACTGCGAGGCGCGCTGTCAGCGCTGACCGTGGCCGGCGCAATGGCGGCCGGCATGCCGGCACATGCGGCCGGTAATGACGACGGCAAGGTTCGGATCGGTGTGCTGGGCGATATGTCCGGCGTCTACTCCACCGGCTTCAGCGGCCGGGGTTCGGTCGCTGCGGTGAAGATGGCGGTCGAGGATTTCGGCGGCGAGGTGCTCGGCGAGGAAATCGAGGTGGTCTCGGCCGATCATCAGAACAAGGCGGATATCGCCTCGTCCACGGCCCGTGAATGGATCGACCAGGAAGGGGTCGACGTGATCCTGGACACCACCAACAGTGCGGTCGCCCTGGCCGTGCAACAGTTGGCGTCCAACAAGGGCATCATCACCATGGATACCGGTTCCGCAACGTCGCAGCTGACCAACGAGGCCTGCACCAAGTACGGGATCGACTACGGCTACAACACCCAGGCCCTGCCGGTGGGCACGGCTACAGCGATCGTGAAAAACGGCGGCAAGAAATGGTTCTTCATCACCGCCGACTATGCGTTCGGACATTCGCTGGAGAAGAATACCGCCGCGGTGGTCAAGGAGCTCGGCGGCTCGGTGGTCGGGCAGGTCCGGGCGCCGCTGGGCACCAATGACTTCTCCTCCTACCTGCTGCAGGCCAAGAGTTCCGGCGCGGATGTGATCGCCCTGGCCAATGCCGGTCAGGACACCACCAACGCGGTCCGGCAGGCCAACGAGTTCGGCATCGTCTCGGGCGGCCAGGCCCTGGCCGGCATGCTGGTGTTGATCTCCGACGTGCAGAGCCTGGGTCTGGATACCACGGCCGGCCTGCAGTTCACCGTCGGCTGGTACTGGGACAACGACGACGAATCGCGGGAATGGACCAAGCGCTATCTCGCCAATGGCGGCACCACGCCCACCTTCCCGCATGCGGCCCTCTACTCGGCCACGACGGCCTATTTGAACGCGGTCAAGGCGGCGGGCACCGACGAAAGCGATGCCGTGCGCGAAGCCATTGGCAACAAGCCGATCGACGACTTTTTCGCCAAGGGCGGCACGATCCGCGACGACGGCCTGCTGCAGCACGACATGTACCTGCTCAAGGTAAAAAAGGCCGACGAGTCTGAAAGCCACTGGGACGTGGCCACCGTCGAGCGCACGATCCCGGGCGACCAGGCCTACCCGCCGCTGTCCGAATCCGGCTGCGCGATGCTCAAGAACTAGTTCGCACCGCACGACCTGAAACCACGGCCGCCGGCGTTCGCGCCGGCGGTGCTCTTTTGTACTTCCCAGACTACTGAGTGTTCGACCATGACCGACAAGCAGATTGACCGTATCCGCGCCAACGGCAAGGTGCCCTTGTTCATCGACGGCGAGTTCGTCGACAGCACGACCAGCGACTGGATCGAGCTGAACAATCCGGCTACCCAGGAGGTCATCGCCCAGGTCCCGGTCGCCACCGACGACGAAATGCAGCGCGCGGTCGAATCCGCCAAGGCCGCGTTCAAGGAATGGCGCGACGTGCCCACGGTCGAGCGCGTGCGCTATCTGTTCAAGTACCAGACGCTGCTCAAGGAGCGTCAGGAAGACATCGCCAAGGTGCTGTCGGAAGAGACCGGCAAGACCTTTGCCGATGCCATGGGCGACGTCTGGCGCGGTATCGAAGTGGTCGAGCACGGCTGCGGCATGACCACCCACATGATGGGCGAGACCGCCGAGAACGTGGCCCGCAATATCGACACGCACAGCTATGTGCACCCGATCGGCGTCTGTGCGGGCATCACCCCGTTCAACTTTCCGGCCATGATCCCGCTGTGGATGTACCCGCTGGCCGTGGCCTGCGGCAACAGCTTCATCCTCAAGCCGTCCGAGCAGGATCCGCTCACCACGGTCATGCTCACCGAACTGTTTGCCGAAGCGGGTTTTCCGAAAGGCCTGCTGCAGCTGATCCACGGCGACAAGCGCCAGGTGGACGCGATTCTCGATCATCCGGACGTGAAGGCCGTGTCCTTCGTCGGCTCCGTGCCGGTCGCCGAGCACGTCTATCGCCGCGGCACGCAGAATCTCAAGCGCGTACAGGCCATGGCGGGCGCGAAGAACCACATGATCGTCATGCCCGATGCCGACAAGGATCAGGTCGTGTCCTCGCTCGTGGGTTCGTCCTGCGGCGCGGCCGGTCAGCGCTGCATGGCGATCTCGGTCGCCGTGCTGGTGGGCGAATCGACCCGCGACTGGGTCGACGACATCAAGAATGCGCTGGGCGCTATCCGCCCCGGCGCGCCGGGCGACGACGGCGCGGCCTACGGCCCGCTGATCAACAAGAAGTCACGCGATCGCGTGCGCGAGCTGATCCAGGGCGCGGCCGCCGAAGGCGCCGACGTACTGCTCGACGGCTCGGAAGTGACGGTCGAGGGCTACCCGGACGGCAACTGGATCGGTCCGACCCTGTTCGACAACGTCACCACCGAAATGAAGGTCTACAACGAAGAGATCTTCGGCCCCGCGCTGTGCGTGATGCACGTCGACACGCTCGAAGAAGCGATCGAACTGGTCAACGCCAATCCTTACGGCAACGGCACCTCGATCTATACCAAGTCGGGCGCGGCCGCTCGCAAGTACCAGTACGAGACCGAAGTCGGTCAAGTGGGCATCAATCTGCCGATTCCGGTGCCGGCGCCGTTCTTCTCCTTCACCGGCTCGAAGAACTCTTTCTTCGGCGACCTGCACGCCTACGGCAAGCAGGCCGTGCGTTTCTATACCGAAACCAAGACCGTGCTCTCGCGCTGGCCGGAAGATGACGTGCCCGACGGACCGAACATGACGATCAGTATGCGATAGAGGATTAGATATGGGCGCTTTTGTTCTAAGAGTTGCTCCAAGTGGACTTGATCGAGTCCGCGAAGCTTTAGAGGACGACGAATTAATCCTCGGATGGTCGCACGCGGATGGCCTGTTAGATCTGAAGCTCAACTGGGGCCAGTTTCGGCGGATAGTCAGCGATACATACTATTCGGGCGAGAGCAATTTGCGTAAAGCTGGTGCGGCGTCCGGGCACTTGTGGCGGTTCATAAGAAGTATGGAGATAGGCGACCTAGTTGTGGTTCCGCGAGGGAGCAAGTTCTACGTAGCTGAGGTTTCCGGCCCAGCGCGCTATTTAGATAGCAAAATTTCTGAGGATACTGCCTATCGTCGGCCTGTTAAG
This sequence comes from Salinisphaera dokdonensis CL-ES53, assembly GCF_040361215.1. Taxonomy (NCBI): domain Bacteria; kingdom Pseudomonadati; phylum Pseudomonadota; class Gammaproteobacteria; order Salinisphaerales; family Salinisphaeraceae; genus Salinisphaera; species Salinisphaera dokdonensis. The sequence goes on along the minus strand of NZ_APND01000002.1, from coordinate 343,173 downwards.
TGGCTGAATAATAAAAAAGCAATACCCCGGAAGTATGCCAAAGCAGCGCTTACTTCTCGGATGAAAACGCAGGGGACTTGCGCTTCCGCAAACGACCTGCTGCCGCAAATAAAAGAATGCCTCAGCATCGCAGGCACAGGCGTTAAGCCTTCGTTTGAGCGTGACTTACGAGCTCGATTAGTTAGCGAGACTCTGGCCGAGCTTAGAAGCGGTCGTATGGAGAGTTATGCGTTCGAGAATTTGATTAAAGAGGTCTTGCTCGGATTAGGGGCTACCGAAGCGTCAGTTGTGCCTAGGAGCAAAGACAAAGGCGCTGACATTCTGGCTACATTTTCCGTAGCGGGCATATTTCAGCAAAAGGTGGCGGTACAGGCTAAGCACTGGCAAGCCAAACCTGCGCTAGGACCTAAGGTCGTCGGCCAACTTATAGATGGTTTAGAGGCGGAAGCTGCCCAGCATGGAATGGTCGTGACATCGGGCACGGTATCGGAGGCGGCAATACGTAAAGCCGCAGAGTATTCGGATGCTACAGGTGTAGTTATCGAACTCGTGGATGGGGAGCAGTTCGCCAAACTTGTAGTTGAGCACTATGTATCAAATCACCAGTAGGCCGTTGATCCGTAGGTCGGCCGAAGTTGCGAGGGCTGCTCTGAGCGCTAGATATGAATTTCGAACTCGACGACACCCAGATCGCTCTGCGTGAAGCGGCCGAGGACTTCGCGCGCAAGGCACTCGCGCCCAAGGCCGCGGAATGGGATGCGGAATCGATCTTCCCGCGTGACGTGATCGCCCAGGCCGGCGAACTGGGCTTCTGCGGGCTGTACACGCCGGAGGCGCAGGGCGGGCTCGGACTGGCGCGCCTCGATAGCGCGATGATCTTCGAGGCGCTTTCGGGCGGCTGCACGTCGACCGCGGCGTATATCAGCATCCACAACATGGCGACCTGGATGGTGGCCACCTTTGGCGGTGACGATGTGCGCGACCAGTGGTGTGGCGAACTGGCGGCCGGCGAGAAACTGGCCTCCTATTGCCTGACCGAGCCGGGCGCCGGCTCCGATGCGGCGTCGCTGAAGACGAAAGCCGAGCGCGACGGCGATGCCTATGTGCTCAACGGCAGCAAGTGCTTCATCTCCGGCGCGGGCGATACCGATCTGCTGGTGGTGATGGCGCGTACCGGCAAGGCGGGGCCGGCTGGGATCAGCACCTTTGCGGTGCCGGCCGACAGCGACGGCATCAGCTACGGGCGCAAGGAACCCAAGATGGGCTGGAACAGCCAGGCCACGCGCACGATCACCTTCGAGGATGTACGCGTGCCGGCCGCCAACCGGCTCGGCGAGGAAGGCCAGGGGTTTTCCATTGCCATGAAAGGCCTCGATGGCGGCCGTATCAATATTGCCGCCTGTTCGCTGGGTACCGCCCAGGCGGCACTCGACGCCAGCCGGCGCTATATGACCGAACGCGAACAGTTCGGCAGCAAGCTCGAGACGTTCCAGGCGTTGCAATTCAAACTGGCCGACATGGCCACCGAACTGCTCGCCTCGCGGCAGATGGTCTGGCTCGCGGCCAGCCGGCTCGATAATGGCCACCCGGAGGCCACGGCGTTCTGTGCCATGGCCAAGCGCTTCGCCACCGATCGCTGCTTTGATATCTGCAACACCGCGCTGCAGATTCACGGCGGCTACGGCTATATCCGCGAATACCCACTGGAACGCCATGTCCGCGACGTACGCGTGCACCAGATTCTGGAAGGCACGAACGAGATCATGCGCGTGATCATCGCCCGGCGTGTGCTCGCCGATCACGACGGGGATACGATCAGGTGAGCGAGGCTGTGCCGAGAATCGAGTACATCGGCCGCACCGCGGTCGTGACCTTAGACAATCCGCCGGCGCATGTCTTCACCGCTTCGATCCTGCGCGAGCTCGCGGCCCAACTGAACGCGCTCGAAGCCGATCCGGCAGTCGCAGCGCTCGTGATCACCGGTGCCGGCGATCGTTTCTTCTGTGCCGGTGACGATCTCAACATGTATGTAGGCGTGAACCCGGCCGAGGCACGCGAGCTGACGCGCCTGCTCGCCGCCGTGATCACCCGGCTGCACGATTTCTCCGGCCTGACCATCGCCGCCATCAACGGCTGGTGTCTCGGCGCGGGCCTCGAGTGTGCGCTGGCCTGCGATATTCGTATCGGCGAAGCCCATGCCCAATTCGGCTTGCCGGAAGGGCGTGTCGGGCTGCTGCCTTGTGGCGGCGGCACCCAGACGCTCGCACGCCAGGTCGGCGCGGGCTGGGCCAAGCGGCTGATTCTCTGCGGCGAAACCGTCGATGCCGATACCGCGCTGCGGATCGGTCTGATCGAGGAACCGGTGCCGGCCGGGCAGGCGCGCGACGTCGCACTCGCACTGGCCGAACAGGCCGGCCGCCAGAGCCCGCGCGCATTCGCCGCGAGCAAGGCACTTATTCACGCAAACCATGCCGGCGATCTCGAAACAGGCCTGGCCCGCGAGCGCGAGGCCTTCGGCGACCTGTTCGACGGCTCGGATGCCGGCGAGGGCGTGGCCGCCTTTCTGGAAAAACGCGAACCCCGATGGGATCACAACAGGAGTCGCAGTACATGAACCCGAGTCAATGGATCCGCGATGAGCGATAGCAGCGTCGTCTTTGAAGAACGCGATGCGGGCAACGGGCGCTGCGTAGCGTTTGCCCTGCTCAACGCCGAGCGCGCGCTGAACTCGCTGTCGCGCGCCATGATCGACAGCCTACAGGCCCGGCTCGACGCCTGGTCCAAACGCGACGATATCGTCTGCGTGGTGCTGCATGGCGCGGGCGAGAAAGCCTTCTGTGCCGGCGGCGACGTGATCGGCCTGTACAAGGCGATGACGGCGACCGGCGATGCGCCGAGCCCTGACGCCGAGGCGTTCTTCGCCCGCGAATATCGGCTCGATCACACCATCCATCGCTATCCCAAACCGGTGCTGTGCTGGGGTAACGGCACGGTGATGGGCGGCGGTCTGGGCGTGATGGCCGGCGCCAGCCATCGCGTGGTCACGGAACGCAGCAAGATCGCGATGCCGGAAGTCACCATCGGGTTGTTCCCGGACGTCGGCGCCAGCTGGTTTCTCGGCCGCATGCCGCAGCGGATCGGCCTGTTCCTGGGCCTGACTACCACGCCGATGCATCCCGGCGACGCCCTGTGGCTGGGCCTGGGCGACTATCGCATCGTCTCCAGCGAGCGCGAAGCGCTGTTCGACGCGCTCACTGGGCTGGACTGGCAGGGCGAACGCAACTCCGACGATGCCGTGCTGGCGCGCGCGCTGCGTGATTTCGAGGACGCCGCAGCGGCCGAAGACGCACGCCGCGAATCGGCGTTGTTTGCCCGCCAGCACACGATCGCCCGACTCACGGATACCGCGACGGTGGCCGAATTCCAGCAGCGGCTCACCGCGCAGGCCGACACCGACGACTGGTTCGCGCACGGCGCGAAGGCGATCGCTGGCGCGTCCCCGATGTCGCTGGCCGTGGTGCATGCCCAACTGGCACGCGACCCGAAGCTGTCGATCGAGGATGTGTTCCGCCGCGAACTGGCGATTGCGATCGCCTGCACGCGCGCGCCGGATTTCGCGGAGGGCATCCGCGCGCTGCTGGTCGACAAGGACAAGAATCCGCAGTGGTCGCCGGCCACGCTGGGCGAGGTCGACCCGGAAGAGGTCGCCGCCTATTTCGAACTACCCGCAGACTACGATCGCCATCCGCTGGGCGATCTCTAACAATCTATTTATAAATAAAAATCGAGATAAGGAGGAGAACATGTCCGGCACAATCGCCTTTATCGGCCTGGGCAACATGGGCGCGCCGATGGCCGCCAACCTGATCGAGGCCGGCTATACGCTCACCGTTTTTGATCTGGTCGAACAGGCCATGGCCGATGCCGCCGCGCTCGGCGCCAAACAGGCCGGCAGCGCGGCCGCGGCCGCCAAGGACGCCGAGATCGTGATCTCCATGCTGCCGGCCGGCAGGCATGTCGCCGATCTGTACATGGGCGAGGGCGGGCTGCTCGACGCGGTCGGCAAGGGCACGTTGCTGGTCGACTGCTCCACCATCGATGCCGAGACGTCGCGCCAGGTCGCGGAAGCGGCCACCGAACGTGGCCTGTCGATGATCGATGCACCGGTTTCCGGCGGCGTGAACGGCGCCAAGGCCGGTGGGCTGACTTTCATGGTCGGCGGCGAGGCCGAGGCGGTCGAACGCGCCAGCCCGCTGTTCGACGTCATGGGCAAGACCTATTTCCATGCCGGCCCGGCCGGCGCGGGTCAGGTTGCCAAGATGTGCAACAACATGCTGCTGGGCATCCTCATGACCGGCACATCGGAGGCCATCAATCTGGCCGTGGCCAATGGCCTCGATCCGGCCGTGGTGTCCGAGATCATGAAGAACGCCTCGGGCGGCAACTGGGCGCTCAATGTCTACAACCCCTATCCGGGTGTGATGGACAACGCGCCGGCCTCGAACGGCTACAAGCCGGGCTTCGGCGTCGATCTCATGCTCAAGGATCTGGGCCTGGCGATGGACTCCAGCCTCAAGAACGGCGTGGCGACCCCGCTGGGCTCGATGGCGCGAAACCTCTATTCGGTGCATAGCCAGTCGGGCCACGGCGGCGACGATTTCTCGAGCATTTTCAATCTGCTCAAGGGTCAGTCGCTCGACTGACGCGGCCGTAATACCCGCCAGAACAACAATCACGGCGGCCGATCCCGGACCGCCGACCGCGAGAAAAGGAGAAGGCGATGCATTCCGCAGACGCATTCAAGGCCGCCCGCCAGCAGCTTCTCGACCTGCGTGAGGACTATCCGAAGGCCTACGAGGCTTTCCGCTGGCCCGAGCTCGACGAGTTCAACTGGGCGCTGGACTGGTTCGACGACTACGCGAAGGGCAACGACAAGATCGCGCTATGGCTGGTCGACGCCGATGGCAGCGAGCATCGCTACAGCTTCGAGCAGATGCGCCAGCGCTCCAACCAGGTTGCGAATTTCCTGCGCGACCAGGGCCTGGGCCGGCGCGACACGCTGCTGGTCATGCTCGATAACGTCACCGAGCTCTGGGAAACCATGCTCGCGGCGATCAAGCTGGGCGCGGTGGTCATCCCGGCGACCACACTGCTGTCGCAGAAGGATCTGGGCGACCGGCTCGCCCGCGGCGGGGTGACGCATATTCTCGCCGCCGAGGAACACGTCGCCAAGTTCGAAGGGGTGGCCGGCGGGCTGACCTGCATCGTTGCCGGCGAGCCCTGTGGCCAATGGATCGGCTACGAGGCCGCCTATGAATCCTCGACCGAGTTCGAGGCCGATGGCGTGACTCGCGTCACCGATCCGATGCTGCTGTATTTCACCTCCGGCACGACCTCCAAGCCTAAGCTGGTGTTGCATACCCACCAGAGCTACCCGGTCGGCTCGCTGTCGACCATGTACTGGCTCGGCCTGCAGCCGGACGATATCCATTTCAATATCAGCTCGCCGGGCTGGGCCAAGCACGCCTGGTCCAATCTGTTCGCGCCCTGGGATGCCGGCTGTACGGTCTTCGTCTATCGCAGCGCGCGTTTCTCCGCGCCCGAAGCGCTGCAGGTCATCGCCGACAAGGGCGTGACCAGCCTGTGCGCGCCGCCGACCGTCTGGCGGCTGCTGATCCAGGAAGATCTATCGGCCTACGACATGAAGCTGAAAAGCCTGGTCGGCGCCGGCGAGCCGCTCAACCCGGAAGTCATCTCGCGCGTCGAAAAACTCTGGGGGCTCAAGATCCGTGACGGCTATGGCCAGACCGAGACGACGGCCCAGATCGGCAATCCGCCGGCACAGGAAATGAAGTCCGGCTCCATGGGCCGGCCGTTGCCGGGCTACAAGATCGCGTTACTGAACACCTTCGATGAGGAGAGCGACGAGGGCGAGATCGCCATCGACGTACGCGCCGATCGGCCGCTCGGGTTGATGCAGGAATACCGCGACGACCCGGAGCGCATGGCCAAGGCGCTGCACGACGGCTACTACCGCACCGGCGATGTCGCCAGCCGCGACGAAGATGGCTACTACTGGTACGTCGGCCGCGCCGACGACGTGTTCAAGAGCTCGGACTACCGTGTCAGCCCGTTCGAACTGGAGTCGATCCTGATCGAACACGAGTCCGTGGCCGAAGCGGCGGTAGTGCCGTCGCCGGACGATTTGCGCCTGAACGTGCCCAAGGCCTATATCGTGCTCCGGCGCGGCCACGAGCCCGGCCCGGACGCGGCAAAAGCCTTGTTCGCCTTCACTCGTGAACGGATGGCGCCCTACATGCGGATACGCGAACTGGAGTTTGCTGAACTGCCCAAGACCATTTCGGGGAAGATACGGCGTGTGGAGCTTCGTGCGCATGCGGCGGGGAATGAGAAGGGCGAGTTTGCCTATGCAGAAGCTGATTTTCCGGAGCTCAAGGAATAGAGAAAACTGCATTGGGCATGGGCCAAAGGCCGAGCAATCTGGCTAGGAATTAGCCACCCTCGGCGCTCTGTTGAGCAGCGGAGCCGAAACAATGAGCGGACAGTCGGATGTCTGAGTCGCACGTAGCCTGACCGCCTTCCGGCTAGTGCCGAACACAGAGCGCTGCTGCCAAGCATTTGCGTGAAACTTTGAGTCGATGGCGGCTACGTCGCTGATAGAGAAACCGGAAGGGTTAGGGCCACGAGTCTTTCGGCACTCACGAGCTTGAGGGGGCTTTTGTTTCGCACTGCTGTGCGACTTTCTTTCTTTTGCTTGTCCAAAAGAAAGTAAGCAAAGAAAAAGACTCCCGGCACGGCGCCGGCGCAAAGCGCCGGTGCACTCCGATGCTCGCGGCGAAGGGATGCGGCCAGAACTCGGATCGCTTTGGCGATCCTCAAACAGCTGGCCGCACCGGCGCAGTGCGCCGGACACCCTTCGCCGCTGCGCGTCTCCGTCGCCGTGCAAGGGGATGAATACAGACATTGATGCTCAACACTCGAGGCAAGATAAACCGCCGAGCCTAAGTCGAAGCGCTTGCCCAATATCCCGCCGGATTATGCCCTCGGCTACTTCAATCAAAGAAGGTCGCGGCTCGGCCTTGAGCGAGCGAAAGCGAGCTTTCTGTATTGGGCCCCTTGGGCGTAGCGCCGAGCAGTGGAGGCCGAAAGCGGAAACAGACAGCCGGATGTCTGAGCGAAGCGAGTTTCCGGCTGGCCCGCTTTCGGCCGGAGCCGCGCAGGGTATCGGCGCGAAGCGCCGACGCAAGACAGGGTGTCTTTTGTTTTGGTGCCTTTTATTTGGACAAGCAAATAAAAGACACTCGCGCAGCAGCGCGAAACCCCAGGCCAAAATTAGCCGCGCGGTTGATTCAGATAGAAGGCGTCAGGCGTGCGTCGGATTAATGGTTCGTCGCCCAGAACACGGCCAAGTCGTTGCACGAGGGAAGCGTCGCGCCACGCTAGGCGCCAGCTCCGGCTAGCTCGACTTCGCCTTCAACATCCGCGCCAGTTCACCCACAAACCCGCGCCGGAACAACAGCACACAGACCACGAAAATACCGCCGATGGCGACCTGGACCCAAGAGCCGAAGGAGGCCAGCTCGTCCTGCAGGGTGATGACTGCAGCCGCACCGGCAATCGGCCCGAACAGCGTGCCCATGCCGCCGAGCAGGGTCATGAGCACCACCTCGCCTGACATCTGCCAGTGCACGTCGGTGAGCGAAGCGAACTGGAAGATCACGGACTTGGTGGCACCGGCGGTGCCGGCCAGCGTGGCCGAGAGCGTGAAGGCGATCAGTTTGAATCGCTCGACGTTGTAGCCCAGCGAACGCGCCCGCGGCTCGTTCTCACGGATGGCGGTCAGGATCTGGCCGAACGGGGAGTGGATGGTGCGATAGATGATCAGGAAACCGGCCATGAAAATCGCGAACACGAAGTAGTACATCGTGATCGGCTGGTTCAGATCGAACACGCCCAGCAGCGTGCCGCGTGGGATGCCCTGCAGGCCGTTCTCGCCGCCGGTGAACGGCAGCTTGAGGGCGAGGAAGAAGATGATCTGTGCCAGTGCCAGCGTGATCATCGCGAAATAGATGCCCTGGCGGCGGATCGCCAGCGCGCCGAAGATCGCGCCCAGCACCATGGCGAACAGGGTGCCGGTGAGAATGCCCGGCAGCGGGGCGAAGCCCCAGGCGGTGATTACATGCCCGGTGATATACGCGGCACCACCGAAGAATGCCGCGTGACCGAAGGACAGCAGCCCGACATAGCCCAGCAGCAGGTTGAACGCGCAGGCGAACAGCGCGAAGCACAGCAGCTTCATCGCGAACACGGGATACATGAGCCAGGGCGCGGCCAGCCCCAGCACGATCAGCAATACCCAGAAGACTTTGTTCATACGAAATACGGTTCCGAGGTCGCCGTGATCATCCGTCGGCCTTGCCGAACAGGCCCGCCGGCCGGATCAGCAGCACGATCACCATGATGAAGAAGATCACCGTATTGGCCGCCGGCGGATAGAGCGCCTGGGTCAGCCCCTGCACGAGGCCGAGCGTGAGGCCGGTGACGATGGCACCGAGAATCGAGCCCATGCCGCCGATGACCACGACCGCAAACACGGTGATGATCAGGTCCGCGCCCATCAGCGGGCTCACCGAATAGATCGGTGCGGCCAGCACGCCGGCGAGTGCCGCCAGCGCCACGCCGAAGCCGAAGGTGAGCGTGACCATGCGCGGTACGTTGATGCCGAAGGCCTCGACCAGCTTCGGGTTCTCCTGGCCGGCGCGCAGCACCGCGCCGAGGCTGGTGCGCTCGATCATGAACCATGTCGCAAAGCAGACGATGATCGACAGGACGATCGCGAACAGCCGGTACTTCGGGAAGTACATGAAGCCGAGGTTCACGATGCCGTTCAGCATTTCCGGCGTGGCCGGATAGGCCGTGCCGGAAATATTGAAATAGTTGGACAGTACGCCCTGCAGTACCAGGGCGACGCCGAAGGTCAGCAACAGACCGTAGATATGGTCGAACTGGTACAGACGGCGCAGCATGAACCGCTCCATGAGCATGCCGAAGCAGCCCACGACCAGTGGTGCGACGAACAGGGCCCACCAGAACCCCATCTGGAAATCCGGGTAGCCCAACCATGGGCCGATATAGGAATAGCCGATCAACGCCACAAACGCGCCCAGCATGTAGAGCGCGCCGTGGGCGAAGTTGATGACGTTGAGCAACCCGAAGATGATCGCCAGGCCGAGGCTGAGCATGGCGTAGAACACGCCCTGGCTCAGCCCCAGCATCGTCTGCGCCAGTATGGCGTCGAGGTTCATGGCTTACAGTCCTTGCTTGCCCGTGGCCTTACTGCTTGACCAGCGAGCAGGCGCTTTCGGAGATCGGGATGTAGGCGTCGGCGGCGGGAATCGTGCTCACGATATCGAGCAGGTCCCAGTCGCTTTCAGATTCTTCCGGCGTCTTCACCTTGGCGAGGTACATGTCATGCGACATCAGTCCGTTGGCTTCGATCTTGCCGTTCTGGACAAAGAAGTCGTTGAGCTCCATCTCGCCCAGCTGCTTGCGCACTGGTGCGGCCGCGTCGCTGCCCGAGGCCTTGATCGCCTCCAAATAGTGCATCACGGCCGAGTAGACGCCCGCCTGCACCATGGTCGGCATGGCGCCGTGCTTTTCGAAGAAGCGCTGCGACCACTTGCGGCTTTCCTCGTTGCGGTCCCAGTAGAAGGCCGTCGTGAACTGCAGGCCCTTGGCCGTATCCAGGCCGAGTGCCTTCACGTCGGTCAGGAAGACGAGCATGCCGGCCAGTTTCTGGCCGCGCTGCACGATGCCGAACGAGTTGGCCTGCTTGATCGAGTTGACCGTGTCACCGCCGGCATTGGCGAGGCCGATCACGTCGGCACCGGAACTGCTGGCCTGTAGCAGGTAGGAGGAGAAGTCGGTGGTGCTCAGCGGCGCTTCCACGCTACCCATGACCTCGCCGCCCATTTCCTTGACCACGCGCGAGGTGTTGTCGCGCAGCGAATGCCCGAAGGCGTAGTCCGCAGTGATGAAGAACCAGCTCTTGCCGCCGTTCTCGACCATGGCGGTCGCGGTGCCGACCGGCAACGCGTAGGTGTCGTAGACGTAGTGGATGCCGTACTTGGAGCACTGGCTTTCGGTGAGTTCCACCGAGCCGGCGCCGGTGTTCATGGTGATCGTGTCCTTGCCGGACGCCAGGCCCTGCACAGCCAGGCCGACTGCCGAGTTGTCCATGCCCACGAGCATGTCGACCTTGTCGCGGTCGATCCAGCGGCGCGCGATCGACGAGGCCACGTCGGCCTTGTTCTGGTGATCGGCGGAGACGATCTCGATCTCTTCGCCCAGCACCGAGCCGCCAAAGTCCTCGACGGCCATCTCGGCTGCGATCACGGCGCCCGGGCCTTCGATCGCCTTGTAGACGCCCGACATGTCGCTGAGCACGCCGATCTTGACGCTGCCGTTGGTTGCGCCGTCGGCGGCGAGGGCGGTGGAGCCGAAGGCCGCGACACCTGCGGCGCAGACGGCGGTGACGAGTGATTTGTTCATTGTGGTCTCTCCCCCGGGGCTCTGCCCCATTTTCTTAATGCTTCAAGACGCGTTATTCAGACACTCAGGAACTGGTTGATGCGTTCTTTCTTGGTCTCGGCCTCGTGCGACTGGATCACCTCGGCCACCTGGCCGTGCTCGATGATGTAGTGGCGGTCGGCCAGCGGCGCGGCGAAATGGAAGTTCTGTTCCACCAGCACGATGGTCAGGCCGCGATCCTTCATCTGACGAATGGTGTCGCCCAGTGCCTGAACGATGACGGGCGCAAGGCCTTCGGTGATCTCGTCGAGCAGCAACAGGCGGGCGCCGGTACGCAGTACGCGTGCCATCGCCAACATCTGCTGTTCGCCGCCGGACAGCTGCATGCCCATGCTGCGCCGGCGTTCGGCGAGGTTCGGGAACATGGCGTAGATCTCGTCCATGCTCATGCCGTCGTCGCCGAGTTTGGGCGGCAGGGCGAGGTTTTCGTCCACGTTCAGGCGCGCGAAGATGCCGCGCTCCTCCGGGCAGTAGCCGAGCATGCCCAGGCGCGCGATCTTGTGGGTGGGCTGGTCGATGACCTGTTTGCCTCCGACGGTGATCGAGCCGCTGCGCTTGTCGACCATGCCGAGAATGGATTTCAGCGTGGTCGTGCGGCCGGCGCCGTTGCGCCCGAGCAGGGTTACGACTTCGCCTTCGCTCACCGTCAGATTTACGCCGTGCAGGATGTGCGACTCGCCGTACCAGGCGTTCAGATCCTTGATCTCGAGCAACTCAGGCATGGGCCGTTCCCATATAGGCTTCCATCACGGCCGGGTCTTTCGAGACCTGCGAATACGGCCCCTCGGCCAGAATCTCGCCGCGATTGAGCACGGTGATCTTGTCCGCCAAAGTCGAGACGACCTTCAGGTTGTGTTCGACCATCAGGATGGTGCGGTCGGCGGCGACCTGACGGATGAGTGCAGTGACCTTTCCCACGTCCTCGGCACTCATGCCCTGGGTCGGTTCATCGAGCAGCATCAGCTTCGGATCAAGCGCGAGGGTGGTCGCGATTTCGAGCGCGCGTTTTCGGCCATAGGCCAACTCCACGCTCGTGGTTTCGGCGAACTCGGCCAGTCCGACTTCCTCGAGCAGCTTCATTGCCTGCTCGGTAGTCGTATCGAGCACCTTGTCCGAACGCCAGAAGTGATAGGACAGGCCGAGATGCCGTTGTAGTGCGACCTTCACGTTATCGATCACGCTCAGGTGCGGAAAGATCGCCGAGATCTGGAACGAGCGGACCATGCCGCGGTTGGCGATATCGGTGGGCTTGTGCCGGGTAATGTCCGTGCCGTCGTAGACAATGCTGCCGGACGTCGGCGCGATGAAGCGGGTGAGCAGGTTGAAGACCGTGGTCTTGCCGGCGCCATTGGGCCCGATCAGCGCATGGATGCTGCCGCGCTCCACGTCCAGGTCGACATTGCTCACGGCCGCAAAGCCAGCAAACGTCTTGGTCAGGCCCCGGGCCTTGAGGATCGCGTCCGTCATGACCCGATCGTCAGGTTATGCGGGCGTCGCCGTGTCGTTCGGTTGATGGGTCGTGCCATACCGCCGCTTTATCGGTGAGTCGTATAAAAGGTGACAAGTTCGTCAGTTCTCGTCCGACTCTACTGGCACGGTGGCACGCGGGTTATTCGACGTTAGTCGCGTATGGCTACGCGAAATGCTTGCAGGAGAAAGGCTGCAGTATGAAGTGGGTTGGCGAAGCCGGGCTGGTGGCCGACGCGCTCAGGCTTCGCTGGCGCAGGCCCGGCAGGTGCCGCCGATCTCGATCGTCTCGTGATCGATCTTGAAGCCGGCACGCTTCGCCTCATGCGCCAGCGCATGGTCGACTTCCGGGCTCGGAATCTCGGCCACGCGTTCGCAGGAGCGACAGATCAGGAACTTCGGATGGCCTTGCCCGTGGCCGGCATCGCAGCCAATGAAAGCGTTCAACGACTCGATCTTGTGGATCAGCCCGGCGTCGAGCAGGAAATCCAGCGCGCGGTAGACCGTCGGCGGCGCAGCATTACCGCGCTCCTGGCCGATCGTATGCAGCAGATCGTAGGCCTTGGTCGGGCGATGGTTGTCCCAGATCAGTTCCAGCACGCGCCGACGGATCGCGGTGAGGCGCAGGCCCTGTTCGTTGCACAGCAACTCTGCGCGTGTCAGCGCATCGGAAATACAGGCCGAATGATCATGGCCGTGGGCGTTGAATACGGATTTCGGACGGCTGGCAGTCATGAGGATGGCGGGGTTTCCGGAGGCGTACAGGTTTCACCTACGTGCGAATGGCCATGACGGGGGCAGTGGCCCGATCGCGTGTAACGAAAATTCTGAATATGGGCGACCGCGATCAACAGCCCGCCGACCACGGTAACGGACCGCTCGACGATATCAGCGCCCAGTGCATGGGCACCGAAGGCCGCCAGTATCAGCGCGATCACGCCCAGGGTGCCGAACAGCGGCACGACGTTGCGCCGGTGGCGGCGATAGCCTGCACCGAGTGCGACCACGGTCGTCGGGATGATCACGATCAGGATCAGCTGATGGAACGTGCCGTGTTCGACCACCGCAAAGCCGAACACCGGAAACAGGGCGAGCACCAGCGGCAGCGCCAGACAATGCACAAGACAAAGCGCCGACAGGGCGACTGCGGCCTTGTCGAGTTTGCCGGTAACATTGTGGGATGAGCCCTGGCTCACGATGGCGCCTGATTGGATAAGCCGAATCGTTAATATATAACATTTGTAAAGGAGCGAGTATGGGACGGCGAGAAAATGCACTCGGAATGCGTGGTTACGCTGCCGCCATGGTGGCGGGGGTGCTCTCGCTTGCGCTGATGGGCTGCAGTGAGTCCCAGGCGCCGGATTGCGGCGGCCTCAAGGTCGAGGGACCGTGGGTGCGGGAAGCGCCTTCCGGTGCCGATGTGATGGGTGCCTATTTCACGCTCGTGAACGAAGGCGACAGCAAGGTTGTGTTGACCGGCGTCAGCAGCAGCCAGTTCGATCGCGCCGAAATGCACGAGACCGTGGTCGACGACGATGGCCAGGCCAGCATGCAGCCCATGGAACAGGTCGCCATACCGGCCGGCGAAACGGTCGAGTTCCGCTCCGGTGGTCGTCACGTGATGCTGTTCTCGCCCAGCCAGGCCTATGCCGCGGGCGACCAGGTCGAGCTGATCCTGGCCTGTGGTGACCAGGGCACGGAACTGCCGGTCGCCGCGACCGTGCGAGCGGAACAGCCGGGCGCGCCGACGTCGGGCGACCAGGGCATGGACCACAGCAATATGGATCATGGGTCGATGGATCACGGTGATTCCATGAACGGTGACGGGATGGACAAGAACAAGTCCAGGCACCAGGACCAAAGTGAAACTGCCGGTGACGCCAACGAGGATTCGGCCAGCGCCGAATGACGAGTCGATGGAGCTGAATTTCACCAAGATGCACGGCCTCGGCAACGACTTCGTCGTGCTCGATGGCAGCAGGACGCCGATCGAGCTCGATGCGATTGCCGCCCGCGCCATCGCTGATCGGCATTTCGGCATCGGCTGCGACCAGATCCTCATCGTCGACCCGCCGCGCAACGCCAACGCTGACTTCGGTTATCGCATCCTCAATTCGGACGGCAGCGAATCCGGCCAGTGCGGCAACGGCGCGCGCTGCTTTGCACGATATGTGCGCGAACAGGGGCTCACGGACAAGCGCGAGATCATCGTCGATGTCTGCGATGGCCAGATGGTGATCGAGGATCTGGGCGGTCATCGTTTTCGTGTCGCCTTGGGCGTACCGGCCTTTGCGCCGGCCGAGATTCCGCTCGCCGACTTCGAGCAGGCCGACAGCTATACGCTCGATGATGTCGCCGGCGGGCCTGTCGAGTTTGCCGCACTTGCGATCGGCAACCCGCATGCGGTCCTGCGCGTAGAAGATGTGGACAGCGCTGCTGTTGAGACCGTCGGCCCTTCGCTGGAAAGCCATCCGGCGTTTCCCGAGCGGGTGAACGTGGGATTCCTGCAGGTCGTCGCGCGTGATCGCGTACGCCTGCGCGTGTACGAACGCGGGGCCGGCGAGACACTGGCCTGTGGCAGTGGCGCCGCCGCTGCAGTGGTCGCCGGCATAGCCTCTGGCGCGCTGGACAGCCATGTGAGCGTGGAGTTGCCGGGGGGCGTCGCCGAGGTGGACTGGGCAGGACCGTCGAAGCCGGTATATTTAAGTGGTCCGGCCGAGCGCGTATTCGATGGCAAGCTGGTATCGTCGGAGTCGAAGGCGTAACGGCGCTGGCGCCACACAACGCCGCCTTCTATTGGGGGCCGTCAGGCCGTGTGAGCGTTTTCTCACGTCAAGAGATGGTTCGAAATGAACGAAGCCGAAAAACAAAGTCCCACTCCTGAACTCGACGAAGCCGAAGTCGCGGCCTATCTGCAGGCCCATCCCGATCTGATCAGCCGCTATCCGGCGGTGTTGGAAGCGCTGAGCGTGCCGCACGAAAGCGGCTCGGCCGTGTCGCTGATCGAGCGCCAGGTCAACGGTCTGCGCACGACCAATCGCCAGCTGCAGTCGCGCTTCAACGATCTGGTGGAAAAAGCGCGTGACAACGAGCAGCGCGTGGTTCAGCTCAACCGGCTGGCCAAGGTGCTGGTTTCGGCCGGCACCGCCGCCGAGCTGGTGCCCGAGCTGGCGTACTGCCTGCAGCAGCATCTCGATGTCGACCATATCTATGTCGGTTTGTCCGGCAACAGCGGCGAAGTCGAAGCCCTGGCCGACGGGGAGATCCATGCGATCGTCGACGACAATGCCGCCGGCAAGGCGCTGACCAACGTCTATCGTCGAGGCAAGCCGATCTGTGGCCCGCTGTCGGAAGAGCAGTCGGAAGCGCTGTTTTCCACGCGGAGCAACGATGTGCCGGCACTCGCCAGCGCGGCCATGATTCCGCTCGGCACCAACGGCGTGCACGGCGCGCTGGTACTGGCCAGCCGCAAGGGCACGCGCTTCGTGCCGGATATGGGCACGCTGTTCCTTGAGCTGATGGGCGAGCTGGTCACGGCAGCACTCCAGCGCCTGCTGGGTCGCGAGGCGCTGCCCTAGCGCGTATTCGGCCGGCCCATCGCGGGCCGGCGAGGGCTGACGCATGAGCGAACTGTCGCTGCGGGTCGAGGCATTTCTCGAGCATCTCGCGCACGAGCGGCGTGTCTCCGCGCATACGCACAGCGCGTATGCGCGCGATCTCGGTACGGCCCGAGATTGGCTGGAGGAGCGCGCCGTGGCCGACTGGTCGCGCGTGACGACGGCCGACCTACGCGAATTCGTCGCCGCCCGCCATCGGGCCGGGCTCAAGCCCGCCAGCCTGTCGCGGCTGGTTTCGGCGCTGCGCAGCTTTTATGTCTGGCAGATGCGCGAAGGCCTGGCCACACGCAATCCCGGGCTCGATGTCCGCGCCCCCAAGCGCCCCCCGCGACTGCCGGAAACGGTGGACGTGGACGATCTGGCGCACATACTGGATGTCGCCCCCGAGGCGGATATCGATATCCGCGACCACGCCCTGCTGGAACTGTTCTATTCCGCCGGCGTGCGCCTGGCAGAAGCGGTGGGTCTCGATGTGCACGACGTCGATCTCGCTGGCGGCGAAGCGCGCGTGCTCGGCAAGGGCTCGCGCCAGCGCAGCGTACCGATCGGCTCACGCGCCATTGCCGCATTGAAGAACTGGCTGCGCATTCGCCCGCAGTGGGCCGCGGCCGGCGAGACGGCGCTGTTCGTATCCGCGCGCGGCACGCGCCTGTCGCGCTCCAGCGTGGCCGCCCGAATGGACGGCTGGGCGCAGCGCCACGGCCTGCCGGTGCACCTGCATCCGCACAAGCTGCGCCATTCCTTTGCCACCCATGTGCTCGAATCCAGCGCGGATCTGCGTGCCGTGCAGGAGCTGCTCGGTCACGCCAATATCGGTACCACGCAGATCTATACCCATCTGGATTTTGCCCATCTGGCCAAGGTCTACGACGCCGCGCATCCGCGTGCCCATCAACGCGCCCATGAAAGCGTCGAGGGCGCCGAGGAATAGCCCAAACTGAACGGCGGCCGTACGGCCCGCGAACGAATTTTCTTGAATCGGGTTCGCCACGGCCCCAACTCGAAACAGATCGACGTCAACGCGGGAAGAACGCTTTGAAACAATTCGACGGCACAACGATTCTGGCCGTGCGCCATAACGGCAAGACGGCCCTGGCCGGCGACGGCCAGGTTTCCATGGGCGACACCATGTTCAAGGGCAACGCCCGCAAGGTGCGTCGTCTCTACGGCGACAAGGTCCTGGCCGGTTTTGCCGGCGGCACGGCCGATGCCTTCACGCTGTTCGAGCGTTTCGAGGGCAAGCTGCAGGAACACGGCGGTCAGCTGGTCAAGTCGGCCGTCGAAATGGCCAAGGACTGGCGTACCGACCGCGCGCTGCGCCGGCTGGAAGCGCTGCTGCTCGTCGCCGACGAGACCGCCACGCTGATGATCTCCGGCAACGGCGACGTCATGGAGCCCGAATTCTCCTGCATGGCGATCGGTTCCGGCGGCGCCTATGCACAGGCTGCCGGCCGCGCACTGGCCGAAAACACCGAAATGGACGCGCCGACCATCGCGGAAACCGCGATGCATATCGCCGCGGACACCTGTATCTATACCAATCACCACATCACCGTCGAGGTGCTGGAAAATGTCTGAAACAGCTCCCGAGACCGTAGCCGACGACAACCGCGAAACACCGGTGTTGCCGCGCCACGAAATGACTCCGCGCGAGATCGTTGCGGAACTTGACCGCCACATCATTGGCCAGGCCGAAGCCAAGCGTTCGGTCGCCATTGCGCTGCGCAACCGCTGGCGGCGGATGCAGCTGGATGAATCCATCCGCGGCGAGATCACGCCCAAGAACATCCTCATGATCGGCCCGACCGGTGTTGGCAAGACCGAGATCGCACGGCGGCTGGCGAAGCTCGCCAACGCGCCGTTCACCAAGATCGAGGCGACCAAGTTCACCGAAGTCGGCTATGTCGGCAAGGAAGTGGACTCGATCATCCGCGATCTGGTGGAAGTCGCCATCAAGATGACGCGCGAGGCCGCCAAGAAGGAAGTGCGGATCAAGGCCGAAGACGCTGCCGAGGAACGCATCCTCGACGCGCTGTTGCCGCGCCCGCAGAACTGGGACGAGGCCAACGAGTCCGACCAGAAGGCCACGGAATCCACCGCCACGCGGCAGGTATTCCGCAAGCGCCTGCGTGAAGGCAAGCTCGACGACAAGGAAATCGAGCTGGAGCTGCAGCAGGGCGGCCAGAGCTTCGAGATCATGGCGCCCCCGGGCATGGAGGAGATGACCAATCAGCTCCAGTCCATGTTCCAGAACATGAAGGGCGACAAGACCAAGCGCAAGAAGATAAAGATCAAGGACGCCTATCGCCAGATCGTGGACGAGGAAGCCGCGAAGCTGGTCGACGAGGAACAGATCAAGTCGCAGGCCATCGAGCAGGTGGAGAACAGCGGCATCGTCTTCATCGACGAGATCGACAAGGTCTGCAAGCGCTCCGATGCCGGTGGCGGCAGCGGTGGCGATGTCTCCCGTGAAGGCGTGCAGCGCGACCTGCTGCCGCTCGTGGAAGGCTCCACCATCTCCACCAAATACGGCATGGTGCGCACCGACCACATCCTGTTCATTGCCTCGGGCGCCTTCCACGTCGCCAAGCCGTCGGACCTGATTCCGGAACTGCAGGGCCGCCTGCCGATCCGGGTCGAGCTCGACGCGCTCAAGGCCGAGGACTTCGTGCGCATCCTCACCGAGCCGCACTGCTCGCTTACCGAACAGTACGGCGCGCTGATGAACACCGAAGGCGTGTCCATCGAGTTCACCGATGACGGCGTGCATCGCATCGCCGAGATGGCCTTCAAGGTCAACGAAGGCACCGAGAACATCGGCGCCCGGCGTCTGCATACCGTGATGGAACGACTGATGGAGGAAATCTCCTTCGAGGCCCCGGACAAGTCTGGCGAGTCGCTCAAGATCGACGCGGCCTATGTCGACGGCAAGCTCAAGGATCTGGCAGCCGACGAAGACCTGTCGCGCTATATTCTCTAGCGGACAGGTCGGATACCGGGCGAAAAAAGCCCGCATCGAGCCGGGGCGGGTTTATCCTGTCCCGGCTTTTTCATGCCCTCAACAAGGCGAACGCCATGGAAGCCCCTACCGACATCACCCTGCACCAGAAGTCCAAGGTGCTCGAAGTCGAATACCCGGACGGCGCCAACTACAAGCTGCCGCTGGAATACCTGCGCGTCTATTCGCCCTCGGCGGAAGTGCGCGGCCACGGCGGGCCTATGGAACTGGTCACCGGCAAGCGCGACGTGGGCGTCACCTCGATCGAGCCGGTCGGCAACTACGCCGTCCAGCTCAATTTCGACGACGGCCACAACACCGGCATCTTCTCCTGGGAGACGCTGCGCGAACTGGGCGACAACTACGAAGACAACTGGAACGAATACCTCGGTCGCCTGGAAAAAGCCGAGGCCTCGCGCGACAAGCTCTGGCACTAGCGGCGCGCTGAGAACGCCTCGATGCCCCGGCTACAGGGGGTAGCGAGCACCGAGACACAGGCCGCTGCCTAAAGGCTAGCGCCTTCGTGCGTAGCGAGGCGCGGCGTGTCGGCCCAGACGCTGTTGGGCTGGCCATTGTGGGCGCGCCGGGCCGCGGCGCGTGCGGTCAGCGCGAAGCCGATCGCGAGCAGCAGGGCGACGAGATCCACGCCGAACACGCCCGGTGCGATGAGAGCGCTTTGCCAAGGTGGCATGTAGATGATCGCGTTGGCGATCGGCACGGCGGCGGTGATCACGGCACAGGCCCACAGCACTTCCACGGTGCCACGCCAGACCGGGCGCAGCAGCACCCAGGCGGCGCTCGCGGCCAGGCCGAGATACCAGGCGTTGGGCACCCAGGCCGCGCGCAGCAGCGATTCTGCCGGCAGCAGTTTGGCGGTGAGCAACAGCAGCGAAATGCCCAGCACCGTGCCCAGGCAGCCAGCGACTGTCAGCCGCGCCAGCGCATGATGGAGATGCGGCTGCTGTGTATTGCGGCGTTTGCGGCGGGTTTCGATCCACAGCAGGTTGCCGCTGTAGAACAGGAACGCGCCGAGCAGGCCGAGCAGCAGGTAGGACAGGCGAACGAGCTGGCGGCCCAGCCCTTCACCGAAGCGCGCGAAATGCAGACTCACGACCACCCCGCTGGCGGCCAATGCCGGGTTGTGGGCCCCGGGCAGGTTGGCGCCCTGTAGCGCGCCGGTGCTCGCATCGAGCTGGATATCAGCGCTGCTGATCAGGCTATCCGGGTAGTCGCCCGAGATCTCCGCGGCCGCGGTGGCCGTGCCGTAGCCGTGCCAGTGAATCGAGCTTACGGTGAAGTCCGGCTGGATTTCTTTCACGCGGGCGAACAGGGTCGGCACATCGAGCATGTCGGCCGGCGTGTCGCTTGCTGCCGGGTGCGGCGCCACCTCGTAGAGCTCGCCTATGCGGTCGGTGGGAAACTGGTTGCCCAGGGTGAAGAAACTGGTGCCCAGAATCGCGACCAGGGTGAGTGCCAGCACCAGCGACGTCACCACGAACATCAGATGGAACGGCAGGCTCAGTACGCCAATCACGTTGTGTGCGTCCTGCCAGAACAGCTTGAGGTTGCTCCCGATCCGCATCGAGAACAGATCCTTGACCAGATGCGGCAGGTGGATCACCAGCCCGGAAAGTAACGCCACACCGTAGAGCAGCGTAACCGCGCCGAACAGATAGGTGCCGAAGGTCTCCGGCAGGCCCATGGTGAAATGCAGCAGCTCGATGAAGTTGGCTGCCTGGCTGGTGGTCGCGGCATTGCTCTGGATTGGCTGGCCGCCCGGCTCGAACACATCCCAGCCGACCCGTTCGCCATCGACGCGTTCACTCCAGTAGATGGCGTAGCGTCCCGGCGTTTCGCCGCCGTCCGGCAGATGGGTGCGATAACGCGAGGAGAACAGATAGAAATCGGGCGTGAAGTGCGGGCTGTTTATGAAGGCTTCGACGGCCTGCTGTGGAGTGAAAAGCCGCTCAGTGCGTTCGGCCTCCAGTTCGGCATGTACGACGGGATTGGCCCACGCGTCGATCTCGGCCTTGTAGACCGTCAATGCGCCGGCATAGAAGGCGACGAACAGCAGTACGCCGGTCGTGATGCCTGTCCATGTGTGCAGACTGGTGAAACGCTTGATCGTCGCCCCTTTCATTGCAGCCCTTCCGGCAGCCCGTACCAGCCGAGCTGTACGGCGACGAACAACAGAGCGCCACAGACGAGGTTGGCCGCCAGCATCCAGCCCCAGGCCTTATAGCCGCGCGCGGCAGCGAACGCGGCCGTGATCGTTACGCAATACATGGGCAGGGCGAATACGACGGTGAGCGTGAACTTCGTCTTCAGCTCGAACGGCAGCGGGCTGGCGAGCAGGGCCACGCTTAGAAAAGCCAGTGGCAGACCGGCAAGGAACCCGGCGGTCGTCTGGCCCCACATCAGCCGTGCGGCCGGGAATGGCCGCGCTGGCCGGGGCGACGCAATGGGCTGGGGTGCTTACCCAGCCAAGCCGCCAGATACGGCAGTAGCGTGAACACCAGCATCCAGAGCGTCAGCGCGATGGTCAGGCCGACCAAAGCGCCGTGCTCGGCAATCCATAGGCCGAGGCCGACCAGACAGAACAGCCCGCCGAGCCCGCCCACGGCAGGCGTCAGCGGCCGCGTACGCGCCGTCTGGTTCGGGTGCGCGAAATAGATCAAGCCCGCACCGATACCGCATGAAAGACTTGCCAAGAGCATCAGCAAACCGGGCTCGCCATGCGCCTTGCCGGCCAAGTCGATCGTGGAGTCCGACCTGCGGCAAGAACGAGTCGCCCGTTCGACATGGATTGCATTCGGTTCATCCCTTCTGCCGCTTGAGCCGGGTCACATAGCAACAGTCGCGGGCAGCGGCGCGCCGCCCCGTCTTAATACGTCAGTCGCGCCGACAGGCCGAACGATCGGCCCGGGTCCTGCAACGGTTCGACCGTCGCGAACTCCTGGCCGTAGTTGCCGCGGTTGGCATAGGCCTCGTCGAACACGTTGTCCACGCTGGCGCGCAGGCTCAGGTTATCGAAACGGCGTGGCACGTACTCGACAAACAGGTTGAGCACTTCGTAGCCCTCGATTTCCTGGATGGCGTCGGTGCTCTCTGCGCCGCCCGAGGCGGGTGAATCCTCGTCGAAGGCGAGCTCGACGGTACCGCCCACGGTCACGCCCAGCGAGTCGAGGCGCTGCACGGCGGTCAGGCTGGCGGTCTCACCCATGGGTACCGTGAAGTAATTTCCCAGGAAGCTGTCGGCGGCGCCGTCGTCGATCTCCGTGTCGACGCTGGAGAACGCGGCCCGTACGTAGCCGGTGGTCCAGTCGTAGCCGAGGGAGACATCAAAACCCTCGCTCTGGAAGTCGCGGGTCAGCGCTGGCCCGTCGCCGAAACTCGGCGTGCGGCCGTTTTCGATATCGGTACGAAAAGCCTGTGCGGAGAACGTCACGTTGGACTGACGAATGGTGAAGCCGGCAAAGCGGTTCTTGCCGCGGACCGGGTCGATCTCGTCGTACTCCCAGTCGGGGTTCTGGATATAGGTCTCGGCGAGTTCGATGCCACCGAAGCTGCTCGAGGCGCCGGCTTCCAGCGCGAACCATTCCGTGAGCGCAAACTCGGCGGCCGCGTTGGCGGAGATGCCGGTGTTGTCCTGTTCCTGGCCGTTCGTGCCTGTGAAATCCTGATGATCGATACGTCCGCCAAAGGACAGCGCCAGTCGGCTCGACGCGTTCACCCGCGCCTGCGCGAACAGGCCCACGTTGTCGGCTTCCTCCTCCGAATTGTAGAAATCGCTGAAGAACTTCGCGCGTTCGGTATAGCCGTCGATGCCCACATTCACGCTGCCGCCGTCGAAGTGCATCTCGTTGGCCAGCGTGGCGTTGTAGCTTCGGGAGTCGGCGCGATACTGGATGGTGTCGCCGGTGGCCAGGGCTTCTTCGGTCGTTTCCAGATCGGTACCGGAAAAGGCGAGCGTGACCTGCGGGTCCCATAGGCCGTCGGCACGGGTGTTCTCGTAGGACAGGATCACGTTTTCGCGCGCGAGATCGTAGATGCGTGTTTCGGGTACCGGGCGGCCGCCGATGATGTTGCCGATGTTCGCGCGATAGGGGCGCACGCCCTCGTCGGTAACGCGCTCGTAGCTGAGTTCGATGCGGTTGCCGGTCTCGGCCTCGTAGGCCACCTTGCCGAGCCCGCTGGTCAGCTCGGCGGCCGAGCCGCGGACGTCGTCGCCGTCGCCGTCTTCATAGTCGTCGCCGTCGGCGTTGTTGAGAAAGAGCAGGCCCTCGAAGCCGTTCTGTCGACCGTAGGCCGAACCGAGCGTCGACCAGGTATCGCCATTGGTCTCGTAGCCGGTCTCGACATAGCCGCCAAGATTGCGGTCCGGAGCGAGCAGGTCACCGACATCCACCGTTTCGTAGGCGATCGAACCGGCGAGCGCACCGGGGCCCGCGTCGGCCGGCGCCACGCCGGCATCCACGCGCGCACTCTTGAGCAGGCGCGGGTCGATGATGGTCGTCGCGTTGTGGTGGAACAGCTTGTTGTTCTGGCGCGCGCCGTCGATGGTCGTGGCGAGGTTGGTTTCCTCGATGCCGCGTACGTACACCTTCTGATTGGCCGTGACGCTACCGCTCACGGTAACCCCCGACTCACCGCGGAACAGGTCTTTCGCATTCGACGGCCGGAAGGTCTCGATCTGTTCACGGTCGATATCGGCAGCCAGGTTGGCGTCGGCAGCGGCGTTGCCCAGGCCGACGCCCTCGACCAGCACGGGCGCGAGTTGCATGCCGCGGCCATCGCTTTCGTCCTTGCGCTGATCTTCCTGGGCCATTGTCGGCAGCGCGGTCAGCAGGCCGCTTACCGAGAGGGCGTACAGCAGGGCGCGGTTGCGCCGGGCGGCGCGGTGTCGTGATGTCATGGCTTTGTTTCCCTCGTGCCAATGGTTGTCCGGTAAGCCGCGTTGGCGCGACTTCGTCTGTTTGCAGGGGAAAGTCGATCGTGAACGGACGGGGCCGCCGAGCGGCCAGGCATCAGCCGACTGCTGGGTCGTTCCGCCATCAAGTGGCTGCGCTGAGTCTGTCCAGGGCGCGAGCGCTATTCGATGATCGCGCTCCCGCCTTGCTGCGGACGTCGCCGCAAGCTCTCCTTCGTTCTCGATTACCCCAAAATACCCATGTCCCCGGCGGCCGTATTCGGCCTATGCGCCATAGTTAATGAGAATCATTAGCATGCGCAAATATAAGTGGCTAATGCAGGAGTTGGCTCGTCGGAGGGTCGAATGCATTGGCCGGATTACGCTTAGACCGGCGCCGGCATGGAAAGCACGGCAGGGTGTGGTTCGTTTGCGAGCGGCACGCAGGGTGCGGGGCGTGCGTGGGTGACGTTCCGGAACAGCCGGGATCTCGAGCCGGCGGGGCGACGGCGGACAGATATCATCCGGCCCGCTGGGTAGCAGGTACCGATCGGTTGTTTGCGGCAGTCTCGCTGCGCACGCCGGTGATCCGTCGGGGAGATGAGTCTGTCGACCAGTGCCGCAGGACCGTCCAACGGCCAGCCTTGCTCATCAGCGTAATCAGATACGCCCGCGGCGCGGCCCGTCGTTCATGCGTCCCGCGCAAACAAAGCCAAGCCGTGCCGCACCCAGCGCAGGGTGGCCTGTTTCGTAGCGACCAAGCCCAGCCTGGCCGAGCCTGGGCGTCTAACCCGAAGCCCAGGTCTTGCGCCGTTCGCGTGCCAGCTCGACGACCTTGGCGATGTCCTCGTCCGTATACACGCCGTTCACGCCCGAGATCGAGGCCAGCTTCATGCCGTGCTTGAGGCCGAGCTTGTAGATCTCCTTCACCTTGCGCCACTCGGTATCGCGGCCGACCGTGAACACCTCGAAGCGGCCTTCCAGCGCCAGCACGATGGTCTCCGCCAGACAGGCGTAGACGATGTTTTCCGGCAGGGTGATATCGCGCAGGCCCTGCACCTTGGAGGGCAGGTCGATCTCGCCGGATTCGATCACCAGCACATCCGGGCGCTTGGCGCATTCCTCCGGCGGCAGGTCGAGCGGGCGGGCCACGTCGGTGATCACGCAGCCGGGTTTCACCTTGGTGATGTCCAGCACCTTCTTGCCCGCGCCGGAGGTCGAGGTGACGATCATGTCCATCTCGGCCAGGTGGTCCTCGTAGTCGGCCGCCGCAACCACCTTGGCGTCCGGCGTTTCCTTGAGGATGGACGCCTTCAGCGCCTCAAGCTTCTTCTGGTCGCGGCCGGCGAGATAGACCTCGTCGAACGCCATCGCCAGCAGGCGCGCACTCACCGAGCCGATCGAGCCGGTCGCGCCGATCACCATGGTCTTGGCCTGCACGCGGCCGTCCTTGGGCGCTTCCACGAGGCCCATGCGGCGCATGGCATCGGCGGCGGCCCATAGCGCGCCGGACGCCGAGTAGCTGTTGCCGGTGGTCACCGGCAGGTTCGCGCGCCGGGCCACGGTCACGCCCGCGTCGCCGACCACCTTCGTGAACGCGCCGAGGCCGATGATCTGCGCGCCCATCTTCTGCGCCTTGTCCGCGGCGGCGAGCAGCCGGCGATAGGTGAATTCCGGGCTGCGGGCGAGCATTTCCTTGGGCGTGCCGCCGACCGAGATCAGCCAGCCCTCGGCCTCGGAGCCGGTCGGCGAGACGATGTTCGTCATCTTGCAGTACACCATGGGCGGCACCATGGCGGCGGCCTTCTCGATCTGGTCCATCACGCGCTTGGGCGTGGATTTCGGCAGCAGCGGGAAGCCCATCCGGATCGCTTCCTGGCTGAGCGGATGGATGATGAAAGCGAAGCGGCGCACGTTGCGAAACTGCCCGGTCGGGTGCAGCAGCTGCGGCGTGAGCTTGAGCTCGTCGATGATCTCGGCCAGATCGTCATCCGACAGATCCTGCGGTTCGAGCCCGGTCGCGGCGAGGATCATCGCCTCGATCACGTTGATGCCGACCACTTCCTTGAACGGCTGTGGGCAGATATCGATCGCGAGGTTGACCTCCTGTTCCTTCAGCCAGGCCAGGCTTTCTTCATCGATCGCCGAGCTGAGCAGTGTCTTGCCCTTGAGATTGCCGTCGCCCGCAAAGGCGCGGATATCCTCGATCGCGCCGACGATCACATGCGACTTGGCCATCTCCTTGGCCAGAAAACGTTGCTTGACCTTCGGCAGCTTGGGCAGCACCGCGCCCAACTTGCGGGCCGCCCAGATGCCGTTGGCCATCGTGCTGCCGGTGGCGAACATCTCCAGCTGCGATAACGACGTCAACATGGCGGGCGTGCCCGTCTTCAGCACGGCGTCGGCAAAGCTCAGGTTGGGCGTGTACTGCGACATCTCCACCGCGATGTCGTAGTTCACCGTGCCCGACAGGAACAGCACCAGCGCGTTGTTGAAATAGTTGCCCAGCGTCTTCTGCACATGGCGCACCGCGCGCACCTGCAGCATGCGGCGCAGATCGGCGCCGGTGGTCGCCGGTACCCGCGTCACCACTTTCAGCAGCTTGTCCGTGT
Source organism: Salinisphaera dokdonensis CL-ES53 (assembly GCF_040361215.1). Lineage (NCBI taxonomy): Bacteria > Pseudomonadati > Pseudomonadota > Gammaproteobacteria > Salinisphaerales > Salinisphaeraceae > Salinisphaera > Salinisphaera dokdonensis. The sequence continues at coordinate 316,959 of NZ_APND01000002.1, read as the reverse complement.
CCTTGTGCACGAAACGCCGCGTGCCCACGTCGTAGTGGTCGCGGATCATCCCCAGCCCCACCGCATCGGCGTCGGCCTGCGCGCGGCGCAGCAGATCCCAGGCGCGATCCTCGTCGCCGTCAGCGCCCAGGCGGGTGACTGTGAAGTCCTTCCCCAGAAACTTGGTTTTAAAAGAATAGTCCTGCGCGGACGGACCCATCGAGACGGTGGTGACGTGTTTCAAAGCCAGCTCCCCAGCATGTTCTTATTGTGCGAATAGCTTACTTCAGGCGCGCGGGTTTGTATCACTGGCGAAACGATTGCGGGCGCGGTTTACCGCCCCCGGCGCGCGTAGTAGCTTCGATGGCCATAACAACGATTATCGGATGGAGAAAAGCATGTCGCGACCGCCTCTGGACGACGCCCGATTGACCACCCTCAGCGAGTCCGTGGGGCTCGATCTCTCGCCCGAGCGCCGCGCTGTTCTAATGCCCGCGCTCGACGGTCTGTTGCAGCAGTTCGACGTGCTGTACGACGTGGAAGTCGACGAAACCGCGCCGCTGCACTCCTTCGACGCCCGCTGGGGAGACAACAAATGAACGACATACTCTCCCTGTCGGCGACCGAACTCGGGCGCAGGATCAAGGCCGGCGACATCTCGCCCGTCGACGCGGTCGACGCCTGCCTCGCGCGTATCGAAGCCACGGAACCTAAGCTCAACGCCTATGTGCGTGTGCTGGCCGACGAGGCCCGCGCCGCGGCCAAACAGGCCGAAAAGGAAATCGCCGCCGGCCAATGGAAAGGCCCGATGCACGGCGTGCCCGTCGCGCTGAAGGATCTCTACGATCTGGCCCACGTGCCCACCACGGCGTCATCGCGCGTGCGCGAGAACTGGACGCCGAACGCCGACAGCGCCGCCGCCGAACGGCTCAAGGCCGCCGGCGCCATCGTCCTCGGCAAGACCCATACCCACGAATTCGCCTACGGCATCGTCACGCCCACCACGCGCAACCCCTGGGATACCGAGCGCACGCCCGGCGGCTCCAGCGGCGGCTCCGGCGCCACGGTGGCCTCGTCCGGCGCCTTCATGGCGATGGGCTCGGACACCGGCGGCTCGATCCGTATCCCCGCCGGCCTGTGCGGCACGGTCGGCCTCAAGCCCACCTTCGGTCGCGTCAGCCGCGCGGGCATCACCTCGCTGTCCTGGGGGCTGGACCATGCCGGCCCGCTCACGCGCACCGTCGAGGATGCCGCCACCTGCCTGCAGGTACTCGCCGGTCACGACCCGCGTGACCCCGGCTCGGGGGACGAACCTGTGCCGGATTATTCGGCCGGCCTGCACGACGGCATCAAGGGCCTGCGCGTTGGCGTGCCGACCAACTACTTCTTCGACCAGCTGGATCCGGAAGTGGAAGCCGCCGTTCGCCAGGCCTACGAACAGCTGCAGGCGCTCGGCGCCGAACTGGTCGACGTCGCGCTGCCCATGCCGGAACAGATCGTCGCCGTCGAGTTCGCGATCCTGCTGCCGGAAGCCAGCGACTACCACCGCCAGATGCTGCGCGACAGCGCCCATCTCTATAACGATGACGTACGCGTCATGCTCGAAGCTGGCGAATTCGTACCCGCCACTACCTATATCCGCGCCCAGCGCGTACGCAATCTGCTGCAGCAGGAATTCCGCAAGCTCTATGACAAGGTAGACGTCATCGTCGCGCCCACCATCGCGGCCACGGCCGTTACCGCCGGCACCGAATCGATTACCTGGCCCGACGGCAGCGAAGAACCGCTCATCTCTGCCTACACCCGCTTCGCCCTGCCGGGCAACGTCACCGGCCTGCCGGCCTTGAGCGTGCCCTGCGGTTTCTCGTCCGAAGGCTTGCCGGTTGGCTTTCAGGCAATAGGGCGGCCGTTCGACGAGGCGACGATTCTGCGCCTGGGCGCGGCCTATGAATCCGCCACGGAATGGCATCAGCGTCGGCCGGATATCTGACGCCGACAGAAGCGCTGTAAACAAAGCGGAAACACCGGCCGCCGGCCGGGGTTCCGCTGCGCCACAAGCCGCGCCGGTTGTGCGCAAAACGCCCCCGTAAGTCAGCGCCGCGGCTGAGAATATCGACAAAGGCCGCTCGACGCGTCAATCCCGAAGTCATTGGCCTACTTTGTCTCGCGCCGCGGCTAAGACCAATATCTGAGTCTATCCTCGTCGCCAGGTCTTTTCTCGCCCGCCCGTTCATGCAATGTTCGGAAAAAATGGGCTGCCTGCATGGCGCAGCCAGACAAAAGAGGGGCGCACGCATCCGCGTGCGATGCGAGGGGACAATCTTGATCAACCGAATCCTGTTCGGGTTGGCGATCTTCGCCAGCACGGCGACCTGCGCCTATGCGGACGGTGTCGCAAATACCGTCGGCCGCGTGTTCGGCAGCTTCGGCGCCGGCGTCGGCCAGGCCGCAACCCAGCCGCTACGCGACAGCCAGCCGCAGTGGATCACCGTCGCACCACCAGCCAAGGAAGACTGCCTCGCCGAGTCGCACGGCGTGATCAATTCCACTTACGTGCGTTGCCGGGGTGGACGACAGGAACTGACGCGGTTTGATGCGGCGGGGAATCGCGTGGTGCTGAGCGAGCGGGGGATTCCGGAGTGGTGACGCGGAGGTTGATGCACAATGCCAGACCTGACCCCGAATGTGTTTTCCGTTTCCGTTCTCAGGCTTCACCTGCTCCGTTGGCAACTGAGCTTAGGCGTTGAGTAGTGTTAACGCTGACGATTGGTAGCAAGGCAATCAGGCATAAAGTAAGGGGCTGTTATGGGAATCTTGAAAGCGATACTTGGGCTCAAAACTAACGAAGAGCGATTTTCCGAATTTCAAAGTAAAGCTAAAGATAGGCACTCTAGAATTTTGCAACAAGGGTCTGACTTTGCCGACGAAGTTTTTGAGCGAAATATCAAAGTCGGCGAGTGCGTGACAGTATCTGCTTTAAATGCAGAAATTAGAAGTAAATATGGCATCGAATCTTATCGAGAAACAGCGAAGCTAGGGTTTTGGCAACGATTTATGGAATATGCGGACGCCGGCCATATCGATGCCTATCGACTCGAAGATGGAGATGATGTCTATGTCCATCCGGATTGGTCCAAGCACCATTTCGGCGATAACAATTCAAAAGGGGAGTAAGTATGCAAGCCATCGGGGGGGTCATTAAGGCTGTAGGTTTCGCCGTCTTTGCTATTTCTGGATTGTGGGGTTTCTTTCTCTGCCTGGGCATCATTTCAGATGTGGCTGGTTTCTGGGGGCTAGTGGTTAGCTTATTTATAACCCCTGTCACATTCCTAGCAGCACCACTGTATGCGGGCTTTGCTTGGGATAATTGGTTTCCGCTTATTCTGAATTATGGCGGCGGCATCGCCGCCACAGTTCTTGTCGGTATTGGTAGCTCGATTAGCGGTGAATAGGCTGATACCCAACAACCCATTGCAGTTGACCGCCCAAAGCTCTCCCGCGCTTCGCGTTTCCTCCGGCCTCCCGCGGCCGCTCCGGCCGCAACTGAGCTTATGCCTTTGGCGTCAGCGGCAGATGCGAGAAGAGTATGAACCACAATCGTAGAACTTTGCTTATCGGAGTGCTTGCTGGGCTTGGACTCTTGGCGACTCCTAACGCAATTGCGCGGCGCCGTCGCAGAATTTATCTGCCACACAACGGCCTCAGTAAAGGGTCGAATTACTCTGGACCAATACTATCTCGGCAGGAGCTTCGAGAATGCCTCTCGCAACAGAACAAGATCAATGCCGGTTCACAGCATCTGGATAACCTGGAAGCTTCAGTGCACGCAAAGGCGCAAGAAATTGAACAACTCGAATCCTTAATACAGCAACGTGAGCCATTAGTAGACAGATATAGCCAATACTCAGTGGATAATTTCAATAGACTTATTGAAAAGCACCGGGAACTGGTGAAGGAATACAATGCCCGTCTACGGCCAATCAACCAGCAGGTTTCGGTGCACCAGGCCAACGTAGAGGAATTTAATAAAACTTGCGCAGACCACCAGTATTATCAGAGTGATATGGATGCTATAAGACGCAGAAACTGATCGGCGGCGGTGCGAGGCGCCGGGGTCAGGTCTCGCGTTGTGCATCAACACCCTCAGCCACGCAGAGCCCGGTCGTCTTTCGCAAACGAAAAATCCGGCCCCCAAACACTGGAAGCCGGATTATCGCTTTTACGCCGATTCATTAATCGGTACTGCATTCGCCGCCACGTGTAGTTCGTCTACAAGTTGCTCGACCTTTCGCGTTGCGTCTGCGATCGACTTCGCCAGCACCTCGCCGCCGGCTTCCTGCCCCTCGATGGCGACGGTGTGAATACGGGTAATACCGATAAACTCAAACGCCGTGGCCAGGTGTGCTTCCAGATAGTTCATATGCGCCATCGCTTCGCCTGAGGCCATGTTCACGCCCCCGCGCGCCGCGGGTACGACCACATGGCGTTCGCGGTCGGCGAGTTTGGCGATATAAGGGTTGAATGGATCGGTGTCGTCGATATCGACCGTGCGGCCAATCCTCACGACCTGGTCGACCCACGTCTTGAGCGGCGCGGGCATGCCGAAGTTATAGAGCGGCGTGCCAATCACCACGATATCCGCGGCAATCAACTCATCGACCAACTCGTCGCTTTCGGCCAGTGCGGCTTTCATCCAGGGCTCACGGCGCTCGTCTGGCGTGAAGGCCGACGCCACCCAGTCGTGATTGATGAAAGAGGGCGGGCGTTGCCCTAGATCGCGGTAGACGACGGCGTCTTGTGGCCGGTGGGACTGCCACCGGCTGACAAACCGGTGGGACAAATAGCGGCTGTAAGAACCGTGGTGATCGGTACCGGCCAGACCGGGTCGGGCGCTGGCATCCATATGCAGAATGTTTGACATGAGTGGGCTCCAATTCTGAATTGAGTTCATCTATGATTGAGGGCGAATTCAGCATAGGCGGCGCTCGTGAGCCGAACAAACGATCGTTTTGCGTGCGAACAGATGAGATGAATTCATCCATGAAAAAGCGCCGCCTGCCTTCGCTTTCGGCCCTCCGGGCCTTTGAAGCTGCGGCCCGGCATGAAAGCGCCAAGCAGGCGGCGCTGGAACTCTCGGTCACCGCGACGGCGATCAGTCATCAGGTTCGCGGGCTGGAAGGAGCGCTGGGCATGACGCTGTTCGTGCGTAAGCCGAGACAGCTCGAGTTGACCCCGCGCGGGCGGGAGCTTCAGCAGGTGTTGGAATCGTCCTTCGGCGCCATCAGCGACACCATCGAACGGCTGAGCGCAGCCCCCGAGCGCCAGGCGCTGACACTGACGACCACCCCGGTGGTCGCCGTACGCTGGCTACTGCCCTGGATTTACAGGCTGCGTGAGTCCAATCCGGATATCGATCTGCGCATTCATGCCACCCACGAGCCTGTGTCACTGGATGGCTTGACGGCGGACATGGCCATTCGCCACGGCGATGGCCGCTGGCCGGGGCTGATCGCCGACAAGCTGTTCGATACCACGCTGATCCCGGCCTGTAGCCCAGGCCTTGCCCAGCGCCTGGGTGAGGATGCGGCCGCCTATCCGCTGATTCACTTTCGGCCCCAGGGTGTTTTGATATCGCCTATGGACTGGCCCGGATATCAGAAGCAAGCTGAGATGACGGGGTTTAACACCGGCGCAGGGCTGGCGTTCTCGGACGAAAACCACGCCATTGCAGCGGCCGTAAGCGGCCAGGGCGTGATACTGATGAATCGCCAGCTCATCGAGGACGAGTTGGCAGACGGGCGCCTGGTACAACCTTTCGGCCCCGAACTGGAAGACCGCGCGTTCTTTCTGGCGTACCCGGAGAACCGTCGGCACGATTCGACCCTTTCAGCCGTCAGGACGTGGGTGATGGCGGTATCGCAAGGGGCGACTTCGTGACCGGAGCCGAATGGCAGGCGAGTGGCGTCAGGTCTCGAGTCGTGCATTTGAATGCCTCGTGCATGTAGCGCTGGTGGCTCCAAAAGATAAATCCGGCCTTAGTGCTATGTTCCCCGGCTTGGCCATTGTTTAGGCGGCGGCAACCATGCGTATTTACGGCGACACCATGTCCGGCAACTGTCTCAAGGTGAAATGGGTCGCCGAACGGCTTGGGCTGGCGCATGAATGGGTCGATGTCGACATCCTGAAGGGTGAGACGCGTACCGATGCATTCCTGGCGCTCAATGGCTTCGGTCAAGTGCCGGTAGTCGAGTTCGATGACGGCCGCACGCTGGCCCAGTCCAATGCGATCATCGTTCACTTCGCTCAGGACAGCGCGCTGGTGCCGGCCGATCCCTACCAACGAGCGCGCATGTTCGAGTGGCTGTTCTGGGAGCAGTATTCGCACGAGCCGGCTATCGCGGTTCGTCGCTTTCAGAAGCACTATCTCGGCCGCGCGGACGATGAGATCGACCCCGCGCTGATGGACAAGGGCAACCGCGCGCTGGCCCATATGGCGCAGACGTTGGAGATGCACGACTGGCTCGCGGGCGGTGCCGAAATCACGCTCGCCGACATTGCATTGCTCGCCTATACGCGTCTTGCCCATGAGGGCGGTTTCGACCTGGCGGCATTTCCTGCGGCTCGGGCCTGGGTGGCGCGCTGTGAGCGCGAACTCGGCCTGGCGCCGGCGCAGTAGTACGGCTGAGGCCGGCGCCGCGGTTCTGCCGAATGTCGCTGCTGGCTCAGGGCGGCTTTTAGCGAAGCGTACAGCGCGTGCCGGGGTACGATAGATCGCTCGGCCGATTCATCATCCGACGACCATGAAAGCAATCATCCCCAAGGGCTTTGGTCCCGTTGTACGACTGGCCGTTGGCGAGCGCGCCAAGCCATCGCCGGGCAGGAACGATGTGCTGGTGAAAGTCCACGCGGCGTCGGTCAATCCGAAGGACTGGAAACTCAATCTCTCGCTGGCGCGGGCCGCGCCGCCGGTCGGGCGGCGCTTCGTGCCGCCGTTGTTTGGCGATGACCTGTCCGGGGAGGTCGTCGAAGTCGGAGCGAACGTCGACGGCTTCGAAGTGGGCGATCGGGTGTATGGCATGGATATGCGCCTGCGCACCGCGTCGCTGGCCGAATATGCGGTGATCGATCAGCGGCGCATCGCACACATGCCGGCAAACGCGACCTTTGCCGAGGCGGCGGCGGTGCCGCTTGCCGGGCAAACGGCGTTGCAGGCGCTACGCAAGGGGGGCTCTTCGGTACTGATTATCGGCGCGTCCGGTGGTGTAGGCACCTATGCGGTTCAGATCGCGAAGCAGTTGGGCTGCCACGTCACCGGCGTATGCAGCACGCGCAATATCGATCTGGTGCGATCGCTCGGCGCGGATGCGGTGATCGATTACACGGCGGGCGACTATCGCCAGCCCAAAGGCCCGCATGCCCGCGCCTTCGATCTGGTGTTTGACGTGACCTCGTTCGAGACGCCGGCCAGTTGTGCCGCGCTGCTGGCGCCCGATGGCTATTTCGTTTCCACCATGGGCCACGCGCGGGGCATGGCCGGCACGCTGCTCGCGCGTCGGCGCAATGCATCGCTGATTCGCGTCGAGTCGTGGACGGCAGACCTGGAAACGATCGGCCACTGGATGGCGGCGGGCGCGGTGTGTTCGGTCATCGACAGCACCTTCGGCCTCGCCGAAACCCAGCAGGCCTATGATCGCAGCCGCACCGGCCGCGCCCGCGGCAAGATCGTGATCGAGGTGGCTGGCGCTTAGCCTGCTGCGGGCCTGAGATCAGATCAGGCCTGCTGCGTTTCCAGCACCGACACATAGTTGGCCACGGCCGCGCCGCCCATGTTGAAGATCAGGCCGAGCTGGGTCTCGGGTAGCTGCAGCTCGCCCGCCTGGCCGGTGAGCTGGCGGTAGGAGATGGCGTGCATGGATACGCCGGTCGCGCCCACAGGATGGCCCTTGGCCTTGAGACCGCCGGAGAGATTCACCGGCAGGCGGCCGTCGCGATAGACGCTGCCGTCTTCGATTGCGCGCATGCCCTGGCCCTTGGGCGCGATGCCCATGGCTTCGTAGGTCAGCAGTTCGGCGATGGTGAAGCAGTCGTGGACTTCGGCGAAGTCGATATCGTCGAGCGCCACGCCGGCCTGTTCCAGGGCCATGCCGAAGGCGCGCTCCGGGCCTTCGAAGGCGACGAAATCGCGGCTCGCCATGGGCAGTCGATCGCTGACATGGACGGCCGAGCGGAAGCGGGCGGCCTTCGCGAAGCTGGCGGCGTTGTCATCGGTGGTCAGCACGATCGCGGCGGCGCCGTCGGTGACCAGCGAGCAGTCGGTCAGGCGCAGCGGCGGGGCGATCTCCGGGTTCTTGTCGCTGACTTGGCTGCAGGCCTCGAACGAGAATGCCTTCTGCATATGCGCCAACGGATTGCGCATTGCGTTCTGGTGGTTCTTGGCCGCGATATGCGCCATGGCGTCGAGCGGGCTGCCGTAGCGGTCGGTGTACTGCTGCGCGGCCACGCCGAATACCTGCGGGAAGCTCAGTTTCTTCTCGTTCTCGTCGTTCTGGTAGCCCGCACCGGCCAGCGCGCCGGTCACGTCGGCGGTGGAGCGATGGGTCATCTTCTCCGCACCCACCACGAGTACGGTCTTGGCCTTGCCGGCGAGGATCGTGTTCATGCCCGCGTGGATCGCGGCCGAGCCGGATGCACAGGCGTTTTCCGCGCGCGAGGCCGGCTTGAAGCGCAGTTCCGGATAGGCCTGATGGATCAGCGAGGCGGCAAAGCCGTCGGTGACCATGCCGGAGTTGAAGTGGCCGAGAAAGACCGCGTCGATATCCCCTGGCGCGATGCCGGCTTCCTCTACCGCTTCGCGCGTGGCCTCGACGATCAGCGTCTCGAGGTTCTGTTCCAGCCGGCCGAACTTTGTGTGGCCACTGCCGACGATCGAAATGCCCTGATCCATGCTGTCTCTCTTGGTGTAATGGTTCAACGCCGAAGGGCGCGAAAGTGCGCGGTCTAAAAAAACGCGAGGCGCGTATCCGTTCTGTTGTACGAGTAGCGGCGCGATCAAGCAACCACGCACACGATAGCCGGCAGCCAGAGTAGACCGTGCGTTACTGTTGTTCGAGGCCTGCTCGCGATGGCCTGGCCACAAGCGCTAAGCTGCTGTGCCGCAGTCTATTCGTGATGTTTCGCCATGCCCACGCGCCGCCGAGTATTGAAGCAGTTGGCGTCCGGTGCGGCGTTGTCGATGATTGGCGTACCGGCCGTTCTTGCCAAGGGGGCCAATGGTGCCGATGATTTCACGGCCGCGATACGCGATCTCGAAGCGCGACACGGTGGGCGCCTGGGCGTGGCGGTTCGCGATACGGCGAGTGGGCGCATGGCGGCCCATCGGGGCGACGAGCGATTTCTGCTCTGCAGCACGGTGAAGCTCCCGGCTGCGGCGATGATTCTGTCGCGCGTCGATGCCGGCCGCGAATCGCTCGACCGGCATATCGACTACGCCGCGGCCGATCTGGTGACCTATTCGCCCGAAACCGAGCGCCATGTGGACACCGGCATGATGCTGGGCGCGATCTGCCGTGCGGGCCTCACGCTGAGCGACAACACGGCCGCGAATCTGATGCTCGCGAGCGTGGGTGGCCCGGCCGCGTTGACGGCTTTTCTGCGCTCATTGGGGGACGACGTCACCCGCTCGGACCGCTACGAAACCGCCCTCAACGAATACGCCCCGGACCGCGTGCACGACACCACCTCGCCCCGCGCCATGCTCGATCTGATGCAGCGCATGCTGCTGGGCGACGTGCTCAGTGCAGCATCGCAGCGCCAGCTCGTCGCCTGGATGCGCGCCAACGAGACGGGCGACCATCGGCTGCGGGCCGGTCTGCCCGACACCTGGCGTATCGGCGACAAGACGGGTTCCGGCGGCGACAACACGGCCAACGACATTGCGATGATCCATCCGGGCGTGGGCGGGCCGCTGTTGGTGACGGCTTACTACTCGGGCTCCGAGGCTACGAAGACACAGCGCGATCGCGTGCTGGCGGACGTGGGGCGCGCGGTCGCTCGGTGGCACGTGGCGGGTTGAACCGCAGCACAGGGACGCGCCCGGCTGCTGCGACCGTGGCTCTAGCCCGTCACTGCCAGCCGGTCTGCCAGGTGTCGTCGTCCTTGAGCGCGCGCCACGGCAGGGTGCGCTCGCGTTTCGTGAGCACGGCTTCGAGGATCACATCGGTGACGTTGTCGTCCTCGTCGCGCAGCAGCTTTGTAACGAGGAAGTGCTTTTCCTTGTGCGTCGGTGCCACCGCGGTCCACTTGCTGTGGTGCAGCTTGTCGGGGTTGATGGCGTTCATGCGCGTTCCGGCTGCGTGTCGTCCTTGAGCAGCGCGGGCAGGCGGCGCAGCACCTGTTTGGAAAAGCCCAGCCCGAGATGCGTGCCGCCGACGCGGATATGTTCGACGTTGTCGCTGAAGCGGTCGATGCAGGCCTGCCAGGCGACCACGCCGTCGGACTCGCTATACAGCGCGCGTACCGGCCGCTGCAGCGGGTTGGCATAGCGTTCCAGCGTGGCGGCTTCGACATCGTCCATCGCCAGGCCGCGTTTTTCATACACGCGCGCCACGGTGGTGTATTTCGGCCCGCCGACGACAGGGCTGCCGATAGTCACGACGCGGCTGACGAGCGACGGACATTCGCGGGCGATCTCACGCGCGATATAGCCGCCCAGGCTCCAGCCCACCAGTGCGAAGGGCTCGCCGACGCGTTCCACGAGCGTTTGCAGCCGCTGGACCACCTTGGGCGAGAGCGCCTGCACGTCGCCGCGGTTCTTGCCCTGGCCCCAGTCCCACGTTCGGAAACCGCATTGGCGCAGGTAGCGGCGGATCATCCACATGGAACCCGGCCCGGCGCCGAAGCCGGGCAGCAGCATCACCGGCTGGCCGCCGCCGTCCACGTCGCGCGGCAGGCGCCGCCATTGATTCGGGTCGAGCAGCAGGCGCGCCGGCGTGAGCAGTTCGCTGACGAACAGGCGGCGCGCGGGCGGCGTCATGCCGGTGCCGTAACGGCGCTGGAATTCGGTGGTGTTCATAAGGACGTTTGCAAAAGAATGGGCGTGCAGCAGAACGCCAATCTAGCGCATGGCGCGAAACCCGTGCGCCGCGCGGCGCGATTCCAAGCTGATCACCAGCGCAACAGGCGCGGCCCGAGCAGCCAGCCCAGCGTGCCCACCAGCGCGATGCCGGCGAGATACCACGTCGCCAGAAACGCGATGCTGCTCTCGGGGCAGGCGAGTGAATACACGCTGGCGCCGGCCGCGCCGGACAACAGGCCGATCGCAAGCCCGGCATAGCCCAGATGCGTCGGCGCCAGCCGGCGAACCGCCCAAAGCACGCAGGCGAATACCGGCAGCGAGAACAGCGCCACGTCGAACGGGCACTGCAGCCAGGAATGGCCCAGCCAGAGCCCGGCACGCGCAGAGGAATCGGCCAGGAGCAGCTGCATCGCGCCGGCCGCGACAAGCGCCAACGCCCACGCCGCGCCGAGATAACGCCAACGGCCTGCGCTGCGGCCGGGCACGGCAAGCCGGCAGACCATCGGCACGGCCAGTGCGGCGAGGCCGAGGTTGAAGCCGAGCTTGATCCAGAAATCCGGGCTGGCCAAGGCCGCGGCGATATCCGCACGCGGGCCGAAGGTCAGCCACAGCAGCACGAGCGAGGCGAGCATGCCGCCGGCCAGCGCCGGTGCGATGCGTCGGGTGGCGGCTCGTGGTTTCGCGGGTGCGAGATCCGCACTCAGACGGTCGATGAGTTCATTCATTTGCGCAGCTCCGGATCCGGTCCGAGATAGGCTCGCAGGGCTTTCAGCCCGCGATGCACGCTGACCTTGATCGCGCCCTCGCTTGCGCCGAGGCGGTGCGCGGCTTCGGCGGCGGTCAGGCCGTCGAGCTTGGTCAGCGCGATGGCGCGGGCCTGGCGTTGTGGCAGCCGGGACAGCAGGCGGGCGAGGTCGGCCTGCGCGATGGTCGCGGCCTGGGCCGTATCCGTGGTGTCGGCGGCGAACAGGTCGCGCTCGTCGTCGAGCGGCTCGTGGCGGCGTACGCGGTGGCGGCGGTAGTGGTCGATCAGCTTGTAGCGGGCCAGCGCATAGGCCCAGGCGGTAAAGCGCTGCGCGGGATCGAAGGTCGCGCGCTTGTCATGAATGGCGAGCAGGGTGTCCTGCACCAGATCCTCTACGCGTGCCAGATCGCCGCCGAGACGCCGTGCGAAGAAACGCTGCAGCAGGGTCTGCATCGATTCGAGCAACAGACGATAGGCCGCCGCGTCGCCGTCGAGGCTGCGCAGCATGAGCGTCTTGAGCTTGCCTTCGTCGCTGATCATGTCTACAGGCCCCCGTTCGCGCGGCAACGCCGGCCGGTCTGCCGGCGTGCCTTCGACGGCGACGGTTCGACGTCTGGCCGCCGACGTTAAAGCGAACGAGCCGTTACCACCAGCATACGAACGGGCGCGATAGGTCGATGCCGCCGGCCGCAGGTCTGCGGCCGGCTCAGCAAACAGCCACGGGGGCACGAACGTCAGAGCGAGGTGGTCAGCCATGTCAGCCAGGCGGGGGAGGCCTGAACCAGCCAGGTTTCGACCATCTTGTCGACGCCGCTGAAGACCATGACGCCCACGATGAGCAGGATCGCGCCGAGCGCCATCTTGCCCGCCGAGCCGGCCTGCAGCAGGCGGCCGCGCCAGCGTGCGAGCGCCTCGCGCGATGCCATGCCGATCAGGGCGAGTGGCAGGCCCGCGCCGAGCCCGAAGGCCGTCATCACCAGCGCGACCTGGCCGAGATTTTCGCCCTGTGCGGCGAGCAGGCTCGCGGCGCCCAGCGTCGGGCCTACGCAGGGGCTCCAGATCGCGCCGAGCACGAGCCCCATCGCAAACTGCGCGCCCCAGCCCTCGCGGTTGCCCACGGCGCCAAAGCGCTCGTCCATCCAGGCGCTCACCGGTCCGGCGGCGGCCGCGACCCGGGTGCTGAACACGGGCACCAGCAATACCAGGCCGACGACGGCCAGAATCAGTCCGCCGGCCTGACGGATCAGCTGTCCGTCTAGCCCGATCGCGAAGCCGATGGTCGCCACGAACAGCCCGACGGCGACGAAGGACAGGGTCAGACCCGCCGCGAGCGCCACCGGACCAAGCCGGTGCTTGCCCGCCGCGGCGCCGAACACGATCGGCAGCAGCGGCAGGACACACGGCGAGAGGATCGACAGCGTGCCGGCGAAAAACCCGAGCACATAGCTTTCAGCTCCCATGCAGAGTCCTTTCTGGCGTGGACCGGATTATTCGCTGTAGGCGGTTTCGATCAGCTCGGCGATATCGTCTTCGGTGGTGATCGCCACGGCGCGGCCGGTTTCCTCTTCGCCGCGATAGACGACCAGGGTGCTCTGGCGCGGTGCGCGGAAGGCGCGCACGGCCTCTTTCTGATCGTCGTAGTTCACTTCGAACACGGTGAGATCCTCGAAGCGGCCCTGTTCGAACAGGCCACTGAGCACTTCGCCCTGGCGCTTGCAGGTCGGGCACCAGCTGGCGGTCACGTCCACGAGAATCGGCTCGCCGTTTTTCTGCGCCGCCTTGAAGTCGGCATCACTGTAGGGCTGGCCGCGTTCGCTGGCGAATGCGGGGCCGGCAACGACGGTGGCAAGAACGAGGGCGGCGGCAAGAAGGGATGAACGCATCGTGTGTCTCCAGAAGATGGAGACTGTTCATTCGCAGCAGGGCATCAAAAGGTTACATCCGGGGGAATAAAAATCCGCGGGGCCGCGCTGGTTGTCGGCACCAGGTGCTCAGGTCACGGCGCGCAGCAGGTCGGATACGATACGTTCGAGCTGCACGAGGGAGCCACATTCCTTGGTCTGATGACAGTGGGCGCGGTAGCGGCCCATCACCGAGTCGCCGGTGTCCCAGCTCACCCTGGGTTCGGGGTTGAGCCAGATCACGCGGCGGCTGCGTTCGAAGATCTTGCGCAGCAGGTCGGTGCGCGGATTGCCTTCGTTGTTGCGGGCGTCGCCGAGGATGAGCACCGTCGTACGCCGGTCGATATCGCTCAGCGCTAGCCGTTCGAAGTCGGCCAGCGCATGGCCGTAGTCGCTGCTGCCCTGGCCGTGCTCGGCGAGCGTGCGGCGGATCGCCTCGTCCAGGTCGTGCTGCTTGAACAGGTCGGTCACTTCGGCCAGGTCCGAGCAGAAGGCGAAGGCGCGCACCTGCGGCAGTACGTCCTTGAGGCTGTAGAGAAACATGAGCATGAAGCGCGCATAGAGCGCGACCGAGCCGGAGACGTCGCAGATTGCGAACACCTTGGGCTTGTCGATACGTTTCGACTGCCAGGCGAGTTCGACCATGTGGGCGTCGTGGCGCATGTTCTTGCGGATCATGCGTGGGACGTCGAGGCGCCCGCGTTTGGTCACGCGCCGCTTGCGGGAATGCGCGGCGACGAGTTGTCGGGCCATGCGTTCGATCGCACGGCGCATGAGCGGGTCGTTGCGGCGCGAGACGTTGGCGAGTCGGGCCGTGCGCAGCATGTCCTCGCGCAGGCGCTCGCCTTGGGCGTCGGCATGCAGCAGGAACTGGCTCTCGACATGGTCGCGGATCTGCGCGCGCAGACGATCGTGGCGTTGGCGCAGTTCGCCGGCCAGGCGTTGGTCGGGCGCGGTCGATGAGCTTTCGAGGGTAGTGATCTCGTCCACCAGTTCGGCCCGGCCCATGTCGTCCATGATGCGGCGCGTGTACAGGCCTTGCTGGGTGAAGACCTTGATGTTTTCCAACTGGTTGTCGCGGGCCGCCCGCGAGATCGCCATCGACAGCGCCGTGCGATCGTCAGCCATGAGCATGCGGCCGAGCGGCGAGGCGGGATCGCTTACGGCCTCCGATCTACTGCTCGTCGGCACCGGCGGATTGGCGCTGGCTGCAGCCTCTGTGGCATCGCCGTTATCGTCACGATTGTTGCCACCGCCGCCGCCCTGGCTTTCCGACTCGCCTTCGCCGGGCGCGGCGGCGTCGCCTGAGGGTTGGGTGCCGTGGGCGGCCTCCGGCGCGTCGTCGTTGTGCTCGTCCGTGAGCGGCTGCGTGACGCCGCCACTTTCGAAATCGTCGAAATGGAAGAACTGATCGAAGCAGGCGTCGAAGGCGGCGTGCTCGTCGGCGCTTTTGCTCAGGACCGCGCCGAGCGCGTCCTTGAAGCGCTGGCGATCGGTCCAGCCGATCATCTCGGCGGCGCGAAAGGCGTCCAGCGTCTCGGCGGTGGAGACGCGCACGTCCGCCATGCGCAGGGCGCGCACGAAATTGGCCAGCGTGCGTTCCAAGGCTTAAATCCCGGCGACGCGCCGCGTTAGATAGGGCAGCTGGGCTTCGACGCTTTCGACATCGTCCTGGAACTTGAGCAGCACGTTGAGCGTTTCGCGTATCCAGCCGTCGTCGAGCGCGTCGATATGCAGCAGCAACAGCGTGCGGGCCCAGTCGATGGTCTCGCTGATCGCCGGCGCCTTGCGCAGATCCATCTCGCGCAGCGCCTGCACGAAAGCGACCAGCTGACGGCGCAGCTCGAGGGTGATCTCCGGCACCTTGGCCTGGATGATCTGCTGTTCCAGCGCCGCGTCCGGATACGGAATGTACAGATGCAGGCAACGGCGCTTGAGCGCGTCCGAGACTTCGCGGCTGTTGTTGGACGTCAGGAACACGATCGGCGGCTGGCCGGAGGCGGCAATCGTGCCGATTTCGGGGATGGTTACCTGGTAGTCGGAGAGCATCTCCAGCAGCAGGGATTCGAATTCCTCGTCCGACTTGTCGATCTCGTCGATCAGCAGCACGCTGCCCTCGGCCTCGCGCAGTGCTTTCAACAGCGGCCGCGGTTCGAGGAATTCCTCGGAGAAGAAGATATCGCCGTATTCGTGCAGCCGTTCGACCGATTGGCGCAGCCCTTTCGCGCCGCCGAGCGCGTCGTCCAACTGCTCCTTGAGCACCTGGATATAGAGCAGCTGTTTACCGTATTTCCATTCGTAGAGCGCCTTGGCCTCGTCCAGCCCTTCGTAGCACTGCAGGCGGATCAGCGGCAGGCCGAGCATGCGCGCCGCGGTTTTGGCCAGCTCGGTCTTGCCGACGCCGGGCGGGCCCTCCACCAGTACCGGCTTGCGCAGCTGATAAGCGAGATAGGTCACGGTCGCAATCCGGCTGGAACCGATATAGCGATGGCGTTCCAACGCGGCGCGCACGGTATCCACGGACGCCATGGTCTCGGCTGGGTTCGGTACGAGAGGCTCGGTCACTTGGGCTCCGATCGAAAACGACATGGTTGCGTTGAAACACCCGCCATCATAGCGGGCGTGGCTGAGCACGTCCTTTCAGTCACCGCCCCAGTCGGCCCGCCCGGCGCCGCTGAACGCCGCGGCGCGATCGCCTAAGCTGTTTGCCGGTTCCGATTTTTGCGCCCGAGGGCATCATGAATTTGTTTAGCGGTCTGTCGGCGTTTCCGATCACGCCCTGCAACGAGGCGGGCGAGGTGGATGTCGAGGCGTTGCAGCGTCTCGTTGAAAGACTCGTTCACGCCGGCGTGGATTCGACCGGCCTGCTCGGCAGCACCGGTTCCTATCCTTATCTCGCGCGAGCAGAACGTCGGCTCGCGATCGAGGCAGCGGTCGAAATCACGCGCGGCCGCGTGCCGTTGCTGGTGGGTGTCGGCGCGTTGCGCACGGACGATGCGGTGGCCCTGGCGCAAGATGCACGGACCGCGGGTGCGGATGCGCTGCTGCTCGCGCCGGTCTCGTATATCCCGCTGCTCGAGGACGAGGTCTTCGCGCATTTCACGACCGTGGCCGCCGCGACCGACCTGCCGCTGTGCGTGTACAACAATCCTGCCACGACCGGCTTGACTTTCAGCCCGGCGCTATTGGGGCGCTTGAGCCGCGTGCCGAATATCCGTGCGGCCAAGAACCCCGCGGCGGCGCCCGACGAGATGGCCGCACTTCACGACAGGCTCAAGGGCGCGACGGCAGCGGATTTCTCGCTGGGCTACAGCGGCGACTGGCACGCGACGGAAGCACTGATTGCCGGCGGCACGACCTGGTATTCGGTGGCGGCCGGTCTGTTTCCCGAACCCTGCATGCGTATCGCGCGCGCCGTACAGGCCGGCGAGTACGAACAGGCCCGCCGGCTGAACGCCGAACTCGAGCCGCTCTGGGCGTTGTTCCGCAGATACAGCAGCTATCGGGTCATCCATGCGGCAGCGCAACTGATCGGCGTTACGGATGCGCGACCGCCGCAGCCGATTCTCCCGCTGCCTGCAGAGGTTCATGCCGAAGTCGCACAGGTGATAGCGCGCCTGGGTCTGGAATGAGCAGTTTCGCTTCGCGTCTGCAGCGAAAGCGTTGCTGACCCGGGTGGGTTAGCGCTTATCTGGCGGCCGCTTCGCTTGCAACACGAGCCAGATCCGCGATCAGATCGTCGATGAGTTCGGGCGTCGTGTTCCAGCTGCACACGAAACGCGCGCCGCCTTCGCCGATGAAGGTATAAAAGGTCCAGCGGCTGTCGCGCAGTTGTTGTTGCAGGTCTGGGGCGATTTCCAGGAACACGCTGTTCGCCTGCACGGGAAACATGAGCTCGACGCCGTCGATCGCCTCGATGCCTTGGGCGAGTCGCCGGGCCATGGCATTGGCGTGCTGGGCGTTGCGTAGCCAGGCGCCGGTTTCCAGCAGGCCGAGCCAGGGCGCGGCGAGATATCGCATCTTGGAGGCGAGTTGCCCGGCCTGTTTGCAGCGGTAGTCGAAGTCCTCGGCCAGCTTACGGTCGAAGAAGATCACTGCCTCGCCAAAACCCAGCCCGTTCTTGGTGCCGGAAAAACAGAGCACGTCGACGCCGGCGCGCCAGGTCAGATCGGCCGGAGCGGCATCGAGTCCGGCACAGGCGTTGGCAAAGCGCGCGCCGTCCATATGGATACGCAGGCCGTGCTCATCAGCCACATCGCGGATCGCGTGGAGGTCGTCCACGCCGTACGTCGTGCCCAGCTCGGTGGCCTGGGTCAGCGATACGGCTTTGGGGCGCGGATAGTGGATATCGCCGCGGCGGGTCACGGTGGTGGCAATGGACTCGGGTGTTACGCGGCCGTGCTCGCCGGCGACGGTGAGCAGCTTGGAGCCGTTGGAGAAGAACTCCGGCCCGCCGCATTCGTCGGTCTCGATATGGGCGAGCTGGTGACAGATCACGCTGTGATAGGACTGGCACGTCGAGGCCAGGGCCAGCGAGTTAGCGGCCGTGCCGTTGAATACGAAGAAGACTTCGCAGTCGGTCTCGAACAGTTCCCGGAAACGGTCGCTGGCCTGCGCCGTCCAGCGGTCGTTGCCATAGGCCAGATCGTCGCTCTGGTTGGCGCGCACGAGATAGTCCATCGCTTCCGGGCAGATACCGGAGGTGTTGTCGCTGGCCAGAAAGCGGGGCACGTCCGGCGAGGATGGGGAGCGAGTATCTGAGTCGGACATGGGCGCGGCGTATCTCGATGCAGTCGAAGCCAGCCACGCTATGACGATCGATCGAGGTGGGCAAGCCGGGATGGGCCGCGATGGGCTCAGGCTCGGCGTTACAGCCGGTCGCGCTTTACGGCCCGGATGCCGAGAACCGCTGCAGACGCGACACGCGCACCAGCCGCAAGCCCAGCAGCGCGGCGGCCACGCTCAAGCCTGCGATCAGCCCGATCCAGTAGCCGTAAACGCCGAGCCCTTCGAATGCGCCGGAGACCCCGCGGCCGAGCAGGTTGCCCAGCCCCATGCCCACGCCCCAGTAGGACGCCAGCGTGACGACCATGATGATGCGCGTGTCCTTGTAGCCGCGCAGGGCGCCGGCAATGCTTACCTGCAGCGCATCGGAGAACTGATAAAGCGTAGCGATGAGCAACAGTTCGATGGCGAGCCGCTGGACTGCAGGGTTGCCTGTGTAGAGCGAGACGGCGAATGGTCCGCCCAGCACGATGATCAGGTCGATCACGAACGCTGCCGCCAGCGCGCAGGCCACGCCGTTGAAGGCCACGAAACGCGCATGGCGCAGCTTGCCGCGGCCGAGTGCCTGGCCCACGCGCACGGTCAGCGCCATGCCCAGCGATAGCGGCAGCATGAACAGTACGGAGCTGAAGTTCAGCGCCACCGTATGTGCTGCGATCACGATCTCGCCGTAGCCGGCCAGGAACAGCGCGATCGCCGTGAACAGCGACACCTCGGCAAAGATCGCCACGCCCACCGGCAGGCCGACGCGCAGCAGCTCGCCGATCGGTGCAGCCGAAGGCCAGGCGAAGGCCGCGCCGAACCGCGCCCGCGTGTAAGCCGTCGAGAAACGGGTATAGATCAGCATGGCGATGAACATCGACCACATCGAGATGGCCGTCGCAATACCGCAACCGGCTGCCCCGCGTGCCGGCATGGCCTGCAGCGCCTCGGGCACGTACGCGCCGAACAATGCGACCAGCCCGTCGCCGCCATAGATCAGCACATAGTTGCTGACCATGTTCACTGCCAGCCCGAGCAGTGCGAACTGCAGCGACGCCCGCGTATGGCCCATGCCGTCGGAATAGAAACGCAGGGTTTCGTAGAGGGCGATCGCCGGCAGGCCCAGTGCGACGCCGTCGAGATAGCGCAACGCCAGTGGGGCCACGTCGTCTGGCACCGACATGAAGGCGAACACCGGCGGCGCGAGTACACGAATACCGACGGCGCACAGCAAGCCGAGCACGGCCGCGACCCACAGCGCCTGATGCACCGCCGGGCGAATCGCAGCGAAACGCCGCGCGCCGACGTGCTGGGCCACGATTGGCGTCAGACCCATGAGCGTGCCGATCATGAACAGCACCAGCGGCAGCCACAGGCTGGAACCGATCGACACGGCCGCCAGATCGCGCGCGCTGGCATGGCCGGTCATCGCCACGTCGACCGTGCCCATCGCCACCTGGGCGAGCTGGGCGCCGAGAATCGGCAGCGCCAGCCAGAGCAGGCGGGCACTTTCGATTCGACGGAGTTTGGCGTGGCGAATGAACGACAAAACAGATCGGCCTTGCGGATGGATTCGACCGCGGCTCGGCGACATCAGCCTGCAGCATGTCCGTCAGGAAGACGGGCCGATGCGATGGCAGGCTATCGGTGTTGCCGGGAAGCGGTCGGCGATCAGGGCGGCGAGTCTATCGCGGATGTACTGGCCTGTTGTTACGCAGGGTGCGGCAGGCCTGGCCGGGCTCAGCCCGGATAGGGCGCCTCGACCGGTTCGTTCGAGCGGCCTGTGATGGTTGTGCCAATCGACGCCGTGATGACCGCCGCGATGGCGAGCCATTGCAGCAGGCTCAGCGCCTGGCCCAGAAACAGCAGGCCGGAGAGCGCGCCGAACGCAGGCTCCAGGCTCATCAGCGTGCCAAAGGTCTGGGTGGGAAGACGCGGTAGGGCGACCATTTCCAGCGTATAAGGCAACGCGGTCGACAACACCGCAACGCCCGCGGCAAACAGCAGGATGTGCGGCTGCAGAAGCGTCGCCACCTCGGCGCCGACGAGCCCGACCGGCGCGACAATCACTGCCGCGATGGTGATGCCCCAGACCGCACTCTGCATGCCATTCACTTCACCGGCCTTCTGGCCGAACAGGATATAGGTCGCCCAGCAGCCGCCGGCACCCAGGGCGCAGAGCACGCCGTAAAGATCGAGCGAGCCACCATCGTCGCCATGTCCGTTGCCGAGCAGCACGGCGAGGCCCGCGATTGCGATGACCACCCAGAGCAGATCGAGCCGGCGTTTGGAGGACAGCAGCGCGACCATCAACGGCCCGGTGAACTCCAACGCCACCGCAATGCCCAGCGGAATATGCGCCAGCGCCTGGTAGAACAGGAAGTTCATGATCCCCAGCGCCGCGCCGTAGATCGCGATATTGATCCAGTCCGGCCCCGCGACATGCCAGCGCCACGGGCGGAACAGCGTGAGCACGATGATCGCCGCGATGATCAGGCGCAGCGAGGTCGTCGCCGCCGGGCCGATCGCGGGAAACAGCGACGCGGCCAGAGACGCGCCGCCCTGGATACAGGCCATGGCGATCAGCAGCAGGCCGATTGGCAACAGGCGCGCCCGCAAGGATGAGGTCACGGATGAGTTATAGGCCGTCATCACACATACTCGTCGACACGCCGGCGTGCAGAGTGGAGGCTCGCCAGCGGCGCGGATGATGGCTCAAAATCAGCGAATGAGCAATATATTGCACAAAGACAACGAGCGGCCGAACGTGCTCGTGCACGTGGCGGGCAATGTGCACCGGCTACGCCGCGATGCGCGCCTGAGCCAGCAGGCGCTTGCAGACGCCGCCCAGGTGAGTCGCCGCATGCTCGTCAATATCGAGAAGGGCGATGTAAACGTCAGTCTCAACACGCTCGATCGCATCGCCGAGGCGCTGGGCGTGCTGTTCTATGCCCTGGTTCAGCCGCCGGAGACCGAGGATTCGGCGCGTATCGATGAACTGGCCTGGGCGGGCGCGCATCCCGACAGCCACGCGCGGCTGCTGGCGAGCAAGCCGGCGCGCAACGAGGTCGAGCTCTGGGCCTGGTCGCTCGCGCCCGGCGAGCGCTACGAATCGCCGGCCGACCCGGCCGGTTGGCAGGAGATGCTGGTTGTGACGGCCGGCACCCTCACGCTGTTTGTCGAAGGCCAGTCGCACACCATCGCCGCCGGCGATTTCCACGTGTTCACCAGCGACCGCGAGCACGCCTACGCCAATGAAACCGACGTACCGCTGACCTTCATCCGCAACGTCATCTACTAGCTACTGCGGAACGGTTAGCGCGAGCCGCGGCAGGCGGCGGCCAGACGCCGGGCTTGGTACGGTAGCGCGCTGGCCCGTTTCGCGATGCGCGACAGTGCGCTACGCGCGAGGGCCGGGTTTCATTCGATGAATCGACAACCAAGGGGACCGAAATGACGTATGTCGCTTCGCGTATCGCAGCCGCCGCACTGGCCGTGCTGGCGCTGGCCAGTCTGGCCAGTCCGGCCATGGCGGCCAACGAGCCGATCACCATCTATACCGATAACTATGCCGCCGACGAGGCCATGAGCCGGGTCGCCCGCGATCTTATCGAGGAGCATTTCGATACGCCGGTAGAGCTGAAGCCGGTGTCGGTGGGCGTGTCGTTCGTGGGCACCGCACGCGACGATCGCGCGATGTTTCTCGCCGCCTGGCTGCCGGCCACGCATGCGGATTACATGGAGCGCGTAAAGGACGACGTGGTCAATCTGGGTACGATCTACACCGGCGCGAAGCTGGGCTGGGTGGTGCCGGATTACGTGCCTGCCGATCAGCTCGACAGTATCGAGGATCTCAAGAAGCCGGAAGTCGCCGAGCGCCTGAACCACAAGATCCAGGGCATCAGCGCCGGCGCCGGGCTGATGAAGCTGTCGAACAAGGTCGTCGACGACTATGCGCTCGACGACTACCGCTTGATCACCGCCAGCGGCCCGGCGATGACCGCTGCCCTCAAGCGTGCGATCGAGAACGAGGAATGGATCGTGGTCACCGGCTGGAGCCCGCACTGGAAATGGGAACGCTTCGATCTGCGCTATATCGAGGATCCCAAGGGCTCGCTGGGCGGCGAGGAGTATGTCGACGCCATCGCCAATCCGACGCTCGTCGAGACCGAGCCCGAGATCACCGACTTCATTCGCCGGATGTCGTTCGAGCTCGACCAGATCAACCCGATGCTCGCCGAGGCCGAACGCACCTCTTATGACGAGGCTGCCCAGACCTTCATCGAGGAGCATCCCGATCTGATCGAGAGTTGGCTCGAAGGCGACTGAGTCGGCTTTTCAGTGTTGGCCGCCACGGGTGCTATCACCCCGTGGTGGCCGGCGTCGGCTGGCGACGCTTCGATGAGTCGAGGTCAGCCTTGGCCGCGCGGCCGGGTTATCGAAGCAGCTGACCGCCGTCCACGGTCACGGTCTGGCCGGTGATCCATGAAGCCAGCGGCGAGGCGAGAAAGACTGCCGTGTTGGCTATCTCTTCCGGTTTGCCGAAACGTCCGAAGGGAATCGTGGCCAGCGTGGCGTCATAGATCGCCGGGTTGTTTTCCTTGCGCTGCTGCCAGAGCCCGCCGGGGAAATCGATCGAGCCGGGGGCGATGGCGTTCACGCGGATGCGTTCGCCGGCCATCTCCGAGGCCTGCGACTGGGTGTACTGAATCAGCGCGGCCTTGATCGCGCCATAGGCCGCGGTGCGTGCCGAGGCCGCCTGGCCGGCGATCGAGGCGATATGGATGATGCTCGCCTGTTCGCTCTGCGCCAGCCAGGGCCGCGCGGTGCGCGTGGCGCGAATGGTACCGAGCAGGTCCACGTTGATGCTTTTCTGCCAACCCTCCTCGCTGTCGCCGGGACCGAAGCCGGACGCGTTGTTGACTAGGATGTCGATACCGCCGAGCGCGGCTGCGGCCTCAGCCACATAGCCTTCGATCGCGGCGGCATCGGCTACGTCGCAGACTGCCGCATGCACGGTCGTGCCGTGAGCCGCCAACTCGGCACGCGCGGCCTCCAGCGTGTCGGCACCGCGCCCACAGATCGAGATATGCACGCCTTCGGCCGCGAGCGCGTTGGCGATGGCAAGGCCGATACCGCGGCTGCCGCCGGTGATAACGGCCCGACGGCCGGAAAGATGCGTGTCCACGATGATCGGCTCCTGCGCTAAATAAGGCTGCGACGGCGGTTGGTTAGCGGTCGTCGTTCCGGACGCTACGTTAGCGCATCGTGGCCAGGCCGGTGTATCGCCGCCGCAGCCGCCGTGCTCAGCGCGCGGCCTCGGGCAGCGCGTAGCGGCGTTGCGACGTGCCGGCTTTGAACACCTGTCCGGGAACGTCGTGGCCAACGATCGCGGGGAGGCCTTCCGCGACCTTGAGCAGCCCGTCGAGATCGACACCCGTATCCACACTCATCTGCTCGAACATATGCACGAGATCTTCGGTGCACACGTTGCCGCTCGCGCCCGGCGCGAACGGGCAGCCGCCGAGACCACCGAGCGCGGCATCGAAACGCATCACGCCGGACTGGTAGGCGGCGAGGGCGTTGGCCAGCCCCATGCCGCGCGTGTTGTGCAGGTGTACGGTCAGCGACAGCTTCGGCTGGCGTGTCAGCACGGCCTCGCAGAGTTCGGCCACCTGGCGCGGGTTGGCCATGCCGGTGGTATCGCACAGCGATACGCCCTGGATGCCGATCGCGGCCAGGCGCGCCACGATTTCCAGTACCCGCTCGGGACGGACGTCGCCCTCGAACGGACAGCCGAATGCGGTCGAGATCGAGGCGTTGATAAACGCGCCGCCGCCGGCGGCCAGATCGGTCATGCGCTCGAAGCGCTCCAGCGACTGGTCGGCGGTCATGCGCAGGTTGGCGCGGCCGTGGCTGTCGCTTGCGGACATGACGAAGTTCAGTTCGTCGGTGCCGCAGGCCAGGGCGCGCTCGACGCCCTTCTCGTTGGGAATCAGGGCGACGTAATCGACGCCGGGTTGGCGCTGGATGCCCGCCATGACTTCGCCGGCGTCGGCGAGATTGGGGATCGCCTTCGGCGATGTGAAAGAGGTGGTCTCGATCTTTGCGAAGCCCAGCGGCGACAGGTCGTCGATCAGCGCGATCTTGTCGGCCGTGGGCACGAAGTCGCGCTCGATCTGGAAGCCGTCGCGCGGGGCGACCTCGTTGATGAAAACCCGTGCACTCATGAGGCGCCTCCCTTGCGGTCGTCTTCGTAGAGTACGCCGGCCTCGCGCAGCCTGGCCTGCGTGTCGCGGTCGATGCCCAGCTCGTCGAGCACGTCCTGGGTATGCGCGCCCAGGCGCGGGCCGCCGCCGCCGATACGGCCCGGCGTACGCGACAGCCGTGGCAGCACGGCCGGCACTTTCAGTTCGTCGCCGTCGTCGGTGGTGATGGTCTGGAGCATCTGGCGTGCGGCGTAGTGCGGGTCCTCGACGATGTCCTTGGCGTTGTACGGTCGTCCGCAGGGCACGCGTGCGGCTTCCAGCGTTTCCAGCACGGCTTCGCGGTCGCGTTCGCGGGTCCAGTCGTTGATCGCGCCGTCGATACGCGCGGCCTGCTGGCTGCGTCCGTCGTTGTGTTCGAGGTCCGGATCGTCGGCGAGATCATCGCGCCCGATCGCCTGCATCAGGCGCTTGAAGATGGAATCGCCATTGCCTGCGATCAGCACTTCCGTGCCATCTGCGCAGCGGTACGCATTCGACGGCGTGATGCCGGGCAGGGCGCTGCCGCTGGGCTCGCGGATGACGCCGGCGCCGTCGTATTCGGGAATCAGCGATTCCATCATCGCGAACACAGACTCATAGAGTGCGACGTCGATGTACTGACCCTTGCCGCTATGCCGACGTTCCTGCAAGGCAAGCAGGGCACCGATCACGCCGTAGAGCGCCGACAGCGAATCGCCGATCGAGATACCCACACGCACCGACGACTCGCCGGGGTGGCCGGACAGGTAGCGCAGCCCGCCCATGGCTTCGCCGATCACGCCGAAGCCCGGCAGGTCGCGATACGGCCCGGTCTGGCCGTAGCCGGAGATGCGCACCATGATCAGGGCCGGGTTGATGGCGGAGAGTTCGTCCCAGCCCAGGCCCCATTTCTCCAGCCGGCCGGGGCTGAAGTTCTCGACCACGATGTCGGCCTCGGCGACCAAGCGTTTGACGATGTCCTGGCCTTCTTCGGACTTGAGATCGAGTGACACCGATCGTTTGTTGCGTGTCTGGACATGCCACCACAGCGAGGTGTCGCCGCGCATCACGCGCCAGCGGCGTAGCGGGTCGCCGGTGCCCGGCGGCTCGATCTTGATCACGTCGGCGCCGAACTCGCCCAGCAGTTTGGTGGCGAAGGGGCCGGCGATCAGCTGGCCGAGTTCCAGCACCTTCAGCCCCTGGAGGGCCATTGGCTGGGTCGCGTCGGCGGTGGATTCGGCACGGTTCATGGCGTCGGTCCTGGATGGGTAAGCCGTAGGGCGAATGGATCGAGCCTAGTGAGACGATCTGCGGCCGACAATCATCCGATCGCGCATCCAGGGTTCGTGATTGGCGTAGGCGCGCGATCAGGCCGGTGCATCGAGTGCGGGTTCACGGGTGAGGTGGTCGACCATCTCGCGGGCGATCACCGACAGCGCGTCGTAATCACGCACGCCGAGATAGAGCATGCGCCGCGCCCAGTCGTCAGTAAGCTCGACCGCGGTCAGCGGTAAACCGCTGAGGTGGGTCACGGCCTTGATCGGTAACACGCCTACGCCCATGTCGTGGGCGATCATGCGGCAGATGCCCTCGAAACTGCGGACCTGGATCCGCATGCGCAGCCGCGCGCCGCTCTCTCGCGCGGCCTTGGCGACCAGCCCGTAGAGCGAGGCGTCGTGCTGCAGGCCGATGAAATCGTAGGGCAAGGCGTTCATCAGCGACACGCGCTCCTGCGCGGCGAGCGCATGGCCATCGGGTACGACCAGCACCAGGCGATCTTCGCGGTAGGGGAAGACCTGCAACCCTTCGACGGTTGGGGTATTGGCGAAGATGCCGATGTCCGTGAGGCCTTCGCGTACGGCATGGATGGCTTCGGTGCTGACGTGCTCCTGCAGATCGATCTTGATTTCCGGGTGCTCGCGGGCGAACAGCGCCAGATCCTCGGGCAGGAATTCGATGATTGCCGAGGTGTTGGCATGGATGCGCACATGCCCGCGCACGCCGCGGCTGTATTCGCTGAGCTCGGCCTGCAGACTGTCGATATCGGCGAGCACCGTGCGGGCATGGTGGAGCAGTGCATCGCCGGCCGGTGTGAGTTCGACACCGCGCGGGCGGCGATAGAGCAGCGCGGTGTCCAGTTGCGCCTCGAGATCGCGCACGCGCTTGCTTACCGCGGCCAGTGCCATGTGTTCGCGCGTCGCCGCGCCGGTGAGGCTGCGGGCATCGGCGATGGACACGAACAGCCGCAGGCTGACCAGGTCGAGACGCTTCATGGGCACCGTGCGGCGCTCGAGGTTTCGTGATTCACGAAGTCACCCTTTCAGATTGCTTGATTGTCGCCCGCCGCTGGTGCCGGTCATGCTGCGGCACGGGCGACGGCACAAGCATGACAGCGCGACCGATCCAACAGGTCAAGCCGAACCCGTCTGGCGCGCCGCAGGGGCTGGCCCGCCGTGCCGATGTCGAAGCAGGAGGAGCAACGTGAAACGCAAGTCGAAAGAGCCGGTGAAAAGCCCGCTCGTCTGGATCGTGTTCGTCGCGGTCTTTGCCGCCATCAACCCCTGGTATTTCCCCGCGGGCTCGTTCGAGCCGCTGATCTGGGGCGTGCCGTACTGGGCCTGGATCATTCTTGCGGCGTCGCTCGCGCTGTCGGTGTTCGTGACCTGGGTCGTGTGCTGCCAGTGGGACATGGGCGCCGACGAAGACTCCAGCCACGACCCCGGCTACAGCCACGGCCACGACCGAGAGGAGGGCTGATCGATGGAGTCTGTAGAACTCGCATTTGGCGGCACCTCCGGCATCGTTGTCCTGTTGGCCTACGGCGGGCTCATGCTCGCAGTGGGGCTGATCACGTTCCTGCGTAATCGCAACATCCACGAAAGCCTGGACGAGTACTATCTCGGCGGTCGTGGGCTGGGCGTGATGGTGCTGTTCTTCACCTTCTTCGCGACCCAGTATTCCGGCAATACGGTGGTCGGCTATCCGCCGACGGCGTATCGCATCGGCTACCAGTATCTGGTGTCGGTGCCGTTCTTCATCATGATCATCGCGGTTTATCTGTTCTTCGCGCCGCGGCTGTACGCGCTGGGGCGGCGTTTTTCCCTGCTCACGCCGGTGGATTGGATCGATATCCGTTTCAAGTCCAAGGCGGTGACGATTCTGGCGGCCACGCTGATGCTCTATGCGCTGGGCAACTATCTGCTCGAGCAGTTCGTGGCGATCGGCCAGGGCGTGTCCGGACTGACGGGCGGCACCATTCCCTACCAGGTCGGGGTGGTGTTCTTCATCGTGATCATGGTCGCGTACAGCTGGCTGGGCGGCATGCGCTCGGTGGCCTATACCGACACCATCCAGGGCATCGCCCTGTTGTTTGGCGTGTTCATGCTGCTGGTCGGCTCGATCATGTATTTCGGCGGTCCGTCGGCTGCTGCGGAAGTCATGCGCACGCAGGCGCCGGAGAAGCTCGGCGCGCCGGACACCGGCGGCCTGGCACACTGGTTCAGCCTGCTCGCGCTCGTGGGTATCGGTGCGGCGGTGTATCCGCATGCCGTACAACGCATCTTCTCGGCTAGGAGCGAGGCTACTTTGAAGCGCTCGTTCATCCGTATGGCCTATATGCCGTTCATCACCGCCGGCGTGGTGTTTCTGGTGGGCATCATCGGGATCGCTGCCTTTCCGGGGCTGACCACGGGCGAGTCCGAGCAGTTGGTCGGGCGTATCGCCAACGCTCTGGCGCTCGAACACCCGGTGTTCTACTGGGCGATGATTCTGCTGTTCGGCGGCGTGATTGCAGCGATCGTGTCGACCGCGGACTCCGTGCTGCTCACGTTCTCGTCGATCGTGTCGAACGATCTGTACGGGCGTTATGTCGATCCGCAGGCCGAGGAACACCGCAAGATCCTGGTCGGCAAGCTCGTAGGGTTGGTTGCAGTGGTGGTGCTCGTGATCATCGCCTGGTATCCGCCGTCCACGCTGTATCAGATCTTCGTGCTGAAGTTCGAGCTGCTCATTCAGGCCGCACCGGCCCTGGTGCTGGGCCTGTACTGGAGCCGGCTGAACAGCCGCGCGGTGTTCATCGGCATGCTCGCCGGTACGCTGCTCGCCTCGACCATGACCTTCGCCGGCTGGAAGCCGCTGGGCGTTTTCAGCGGGCTCTGGGGGCTGTCGCTCAACGTGGCCGTCTGCGTAATTGGCAGCCTGCTCGTCGGCGTGAGCCGCGATGAGCATGAGCACGCGGTCGAGGTGATCGGCGAATACTAGCGGGTGCGTGCCGCCGGCCGCTGGCGCGGGTACCGGTGGCTCGGCCGAGGCTAGGCGGCAGACACCACGCGATTGCGGCCTTTCTGCTTGGCGCGATAGAGCGCGTCATCTGCTGCCTGCATCAGGGCGTCGGGCGTTTCGTACTTTCGCGGGCCCAGCGGGTATGACGCGATGCCGGCCGACAGGGTGACCGAGAGCACGGCGCCCGACTCCAGCGGGTATTGGAGCTTTTCGACGCCGTCACGGATCCGGTCGAGAATCTTCTGTGCGGCCTTCGGACCAATCGCGGGCAGCAGAAGCACGAACTCCTCGCCGCCGTAGCGGGCGAACAGATCGTCCTGGCGCAACTGGCGCTGTATGCGTTCGGCGACCTTGACGAGAATTTCGTCGCCGACCGGGTGGCCGTGCTGGTCATTGATGGCTTTGAAATGATCCAGGTCGAGATAGGCAAGGCTGAGTTCGTGCCCGGCAGCGACTGCCTGGCTGAAACGCTCGGCAAAACTCTCGTCGAAGTGCCGGCGGTTGTATATGCCGGTGAGCGCATCCTGGCGGGCGATATGATCAAGCCGGTGTGCCTGTTTCTTGAACTCCAGTTCGCGTTCCTGCAACTCGGTGGCCGAGCGCAGCAGTTGCAGGTTGCGGGTGGCCAGCAGTTCGCGGGCCTGGTCGGTCAGGCCCAGTGCCTGGGTGGCCGACAGCACTGTCATTTCGAACAGCGACTCCACCTCGGGCAGTTCCTCGGCCATCTGGGTGAGTACGTCGCTGATCTGCTCAGGCGACATGCCCAGGAAATCGCGCGCGGCTCGCACGGCGTCGGCGGTGGCTTTCTGCTGATCCTCGGCGAGATAGATCTCGGCCATACGGCCGGAGACCGTCACACAGCCGATGAAGGTGTGCAGGTCTTCCGGCGCGTCCACGTCACGCAGGTCATGGCTGCCGCGCGTCGCCAGCGTCAGGTATTCGGGCAGGCCCCATTCCTTCATCAGCCATTCGCCGGCTTCGCAATGGTCGACGTCGATGGCGGCTCTTTCGCGCGCCGGAAACGATTCGTGGTCGTCGACGAACGGTTTGAGTACGCCGTATTCCTTGGGCATCGCCGAATCGAGCGCGAGCATGCCGAGATCCTGCAGCAGGCCGGCGAGGAACAGCTCTTCCTTGACGAAGATGCCATGCGCATTGCCCAGCAGGCGGGCGGCTAGCGCGGACAGCAGGGCGCGCCGCCAGTAGCGATCCAGGTCGATACCGGATTCGCGAATATCGCGCAGGCAGGTGCCCAGCGAAAAGCTCAGGGCCACGCTGACCGTGGCATTGAGGCCGAGCACCGTGACGGCCTGATGCAGATTACGCGCCTGGCGGCCGCGCATGTACAAGGGCGAGTTGGCCACGCGCAATGTCTTGGTGGCCAGCGCCGGGTCGTTGGACAGCAGCTGGGCGACTTCGCGCAGGTCGATGTCCGGGTCGCGGCCGATCTCGATGATACGTAGCGCCACGCTGGAAATCGTCGGCAGGGTGGGGCACAGGCGAAGCTGGTTCTCGATTGTCTTGTTCATTCGATCGCGTCTGTCGAGCAGGCGCCTCGCTCTCGAGACCGCCCGGCATGAAGGCGGTCTTTCGTCCGCCGGAATATCCGCTCACTACGGCACATCGGCCGTCTCTTCGCCGGACAACGCCCCGGCGGACATGACGTCAGTGGGTGCGCCCGATCTGATGCGGTGCCAGCCCGTTCTGCAATCGGCGCCGATCGATACGGCCCGGGAATCGAACGGGAGCTAGCCCCGCTACGGATATCATCGGCCAGAGGCCCCGATTTTTTAGGGTGCGCGGCGGCCAGTAGCGTAGTGTTGGCCCGGCGATGCCCAAGCTCAGCGCTCCCATAGAGCGGAGCAGACCTCGCGATTGATCGGCAGGTCGACGCCCAGGCGTGCGCCTTGCTCCAGAAGCCAGCCGTTGATGGCGTCGATCTCGGTCGTCGCGCCGCGTTGCACGTCCGCACGCATCGAAGAGGTATTGCCGGCCGTGGCTCGCGCGACGGCCTCGACCGAGGCCAGCGAATCGCCCGGCCAGTCGCTATCGAGCGCGGTCAGCAGATTGTCGGCCTCGCGCACGATGGCCGCCATTCGCGCGTGCAGTGTCTCGTCTTCGAGCAGCTGTCCGTTGGGCACATCGTGGAGCGCGGTGAGCGGATTGATCGCGGCGTTGGCAACGAGCTTCTGCCATTGCCGTTGGCGGATCGCGCCGGTCCATTCCAGATGCGGCCAGTGTCGGGCCAGCCCTTCGAACCATTGCGGCGCTGCGCCGCCATCGCCGAACCAGGTGGCGTTCTCCGCGACGACCTCGTGGCGTTCCGGCGTGCCTTTGACTGCGCTGGTCGTGACCGCATCGATGAGCCGCGCGCCGCCGGGCAGCAGATTGTCGAGACTGCCGATGCCGTTTTGCAGGCGTACGACCGTTGCCGTATCGGCCAGCCGCAGCGGCGAGACCGCGGCCTCGGTATACGGCGTTTTGCAGGCCACCAGGAGATACGTAATCGGCTTTGCGATTGATTCCGGCGTGGTGACCGGCAGGCGCAGGCGTTGCGTACCGCGCCCATCGGCGAAGATCAGCGTGGTGTCGATAGGCGCGGCCGCTGCGCGGCGGATGACGGTGACGCCATGCCCGGCGGCCCGCAGGTAGGCGGCCGCCAGCGTGCCGATATGGCCGGCGCCGACCAGAACCCAGTGCGGCGGCTGAACCTCAGGCACGACGAGTAAACGGGGCGATCATCGCAACAAGCCTAGCGGCCGATGGATGCGTTCACGGCAGCGGCGATACGATCGGGGCTGAGCCGGAGCATCAGCTTCATGGCAGCCGTGCGCGGGCCGACCGTGTAGTGGATACGGGGGCGGCGGGCGGTGGCCGCGCGCAGGATCACCCGCGCGACGTCTGCAGGCGTGAGTTTTACGCCGAGGCGTTGCAGGGCGGGTACGGCGGTCATCTCGTTGACCATCGCAGTGCGCACGAAAAGCGGCATCACATCGCAGACCTTTACGCCTGCCGGCGCCCATTCCACATGCAGCGCCTCGGTCAGGCCACGAACCGCGAACTTGCTCGCCGAATAGCTGGCCAGATAGGGCTGGCCGAACAGCGCCGAGGCCGACGACATGTTGATCACGCGCCCGCCGCTGGCAGTCAGTGCGGCCTTGGCAGCGTGGCAGCCGTTCATGGTGCCGGTGACGTTGACCTCGACGATCCGCCGGTGCGCCTCGGGGGCTTGCGTCTCGAAGGCGCCATCGACGAGAACACCCGCGTTGTTGACCAGTACGTCGAGCCCGCCGGCGGCCGCTTCGAACTTCGCTATGGCCGAATGCCATTGATGGCTATCGGTCACATCCAGGCGCCCCGCGCAGGCGCGATCGGCGCTGACCGCATCGGCCCAGGCGCGCACGCCAAGCTCATCCACATCGAACGCGCCGACGAACCAGCCGGCGTCGAGAAACGCCTGTGCCGAGGCCCGGCCAATGCCGGCGGCCGCGCCAGTGATCAGTACTCGCTTGTCATTCGCCATGGGCTGTTCGGGAGTCGTTTCGTCGGCAATGGATGCTACTCGAAACCGGGCGGAGGGTGATGCCAGCCGGCAATAACGGGTAGGCGCGTGGCACGTTCGGGCAGACAATAGGTGGCCATTGACTGTTTGCTGGCTCGTCGATGACACATCAACACATCATTGTGGCTGCGCTGCTCGAAACGCATGGGCGTACCTTCGCCGCCGAACTGGGCGCACGCGTCGCACGCAATACGCCGTCGCCGCTGTTTCGTCTGCTTTGTCTTGCGATGCTTACCGGCGCGCCGGTACAGGCGGATATCGCCATGCGCGGCGCTCGCGCGTTGGCGGATGCGGGTTGGACCACACCTCACAAGTTGGCGAACAGCCGGTGGTCGCAACGCGTGGCGGCGCTCAACGAAGCCGGCTATGCCCGTGTCGACGAAAGGACCGCGACGCAGCTTGAGGTCTTGAACGAGCGTCTGCTCGACGAATACGGCGGCGATCTGCGCCGTCTACGCGCTGCGGCGAACGGTGAGGCCAGTCTGGCGCTAGAACAGTTGCGGGGCTTCAAGGGCATCGGGGAAGTGGGCGCCAGTATTTTCCTGCGTGAGGTACAGGCCGCGTGGCCGGAGTTCTATCCGTTCATCGACAAGGCGACCGCCAAGGCGGCTGGGCGGCTCGGCCTGCCCACGGGCGCCGGCGACCTGGCCCGTCTGGTCGATGCGCAGATCTTTCCGCGCCTGGTGGCGGCTATCGTACGCACTCAGTTGGCCGGCGACTTCGACAGGATTCGAGACGGCGCAGGCTGAGGCGGATCAGATGCGCGCGAGCAGGGCCTGTTTCTTGTCCGCGAATTCTTTTTCGGTAAGCAGGCCGCGTTGAAGCAGCTCACCTAGACGCTCGATGGCGTCGAATACGTCGTGTGACGCGGCGGCCGCAGTGGGTGTGGACAAGTCTTCATCGCTCACGTTCGAGCGGCTTTCGCTCGCCACCCGCGGAAGGCTCGCCAAATCGACCGGGCCATGCTGGCTGGTGAAGCACGCCGCCGAATGGCCATCGGTGTGCTGCTGCGAGACACCCTGGATACGATGATCCCCGGTGTCGTACACGCTGACTTCGTCGCCACGACGAACGGCCAGCCGCTGCGTATCGGCGAAGTAGGCGTAGTGCAGATCGTTCTGCTGGCCGGTTGCGGTGGGTTCGCCCAACTCTGCGGGCCACCAGGAATTCTGCGTTGCGGTGCCCCAGGCCATGCCGGGCGCGAGCCGAACCTGACCGGAGAGCGTGTTGCACAGCGCATCCACGCGCGCCTTGAGTTCGTGGTTGAAGGCATCGCTGAGCATCAGCAGACCGCCGCGCATCCATTGCCCGGGGCCGCCGAACTCGGGGTGGTCGAAGGCGGCCATGCTGCCGTGGCCCTGGATGACAGCCGTCTCCATATGGCGCACCGCTTCTTCACTGAATCCGTGGCGCTTGGACAAGGTGGTAATGGGGGCATTCGATTCGGTGGAAACAGACATGGCGCAGACCTCCTCAACGTCGTGTCGACGAGTCTATGCAGCCGTCATGGTCCCCCGGTATCCGGACGAATGCTTACATCGCACGTCGCGTGACTGTACTTAGCCGGCCGCAACAGGGCTGAGAAAATCCTGGATCAGCGCCGCGACTTCGCTCGGGCGCTCTTCCTGCACGAAATGGGCAGCGTCGAGCTCTTCCAGCCGGATATCGTCGAACACATCGTCGAGATGCTGGGTAAACGCCGGAATGATGACCGGATCGTGGCGGCCGTAGATATACAGCCCCGGCATGGCAAAACGGGTGCCGGCGATCTCGGCCCAGCGTGCCGTGTCGGCCTTGTAGCAGCGATAGTAGGCTGCGCCGGTCGCCGGCGTGTGCTCGATCGCATAGCAGCGCACGTACTCGTCGAAGGCCGCGTCGGGAAAACCCTCGCGGCTCCAGGTCCGCAGGAAGTGGCCGAGCCAGGCGTCCTCGTTGCCGGGAATCATCGCTTCCGGCAGGTTCGGCGCGGCCTGGAAGAACTGGTACCAGAGAGACTGCGCGCCGCGCTGGCGTATGACGTCCTGTGCGGCCTGGTTGCCGCGGGCATTGGGCAGGACATGAATATTCATCAACACCAGCCGCTGTACGCGTTCGGGTGCGGCGAGTGCCATCTCCTGGGCGGTTGCGCCGCCCCAGTCATGGCCGACGAGTGCGAAAGTCTCGACCCCGAGCTCGTCGAGCAGGCCGAGCATGTCGGCGGCCAGTGACTGCTTGGTATAGGCGCTGTCGTCCAGGGTACGTTCGGAGTCACCGAGACCGCGCAGGTCCGGCATGATCAGGCGATAATCGTCGGGCAGGTGCGCGGCCACGCCCTGCCAGCAATAGCTGCTTTCCGGCCAGCCGTGCAGCAGGACTACCGGCGTGCCGTCGGCATCGCCTCGCAGGCGCACATTAAACGCGCCGCGTTCGGTGGTGATCATGCGGTTTTCGGTCGTGGTCATGGTGCAGTCCCGGCGAATGTGATGGCAGTCAGCCTACCCGACCAAGACGGTAGGCGGGCGTGCTCCGGCCGCTTATTCATACACTTGGCCGTTGTGGCGCAGCCAACCACCGGCATGGCGCCCGGCCGGATCGTGATGGGTCCAGTGCACCACGCCGCCCTCGGGATTCCACTCGTAGACGCCTTTGAAGCGAACGATATCGCCGCGCTGCAACTGCGGAATACGCGGGGCGAGGTCGATATTGTGGGCGACGAGCACGGTATGGCCGTCGGCGAGCCGCAGGATGAAACGCTGGTGCTGGCTGCCGCGGGTATCATCGCGCAGCACGGCGCTCACCTTGCCCTGGCCGCGTACCGGGAGATTTTCGGCCTTGGCGCGAAACGCGTCGCTGATCGCGCTATCGCTTTGGGCGGCCTGCGTGCTTGGCGGCGTGTCCAGAAGGGGCGCGAAACGTTCGGCGCCCACGCCCAGTGCAATCACCGCAGCGATCAGTAGTCCGTATTTCCTCATCGGTGTTCGAAGGGTCGTGGGCCGATGAACGCTACTCTAGACGGGTACGGCGCGGCTGTCCGCGATCAAGAGCGGCTGCCTGCGGTCGATAGCTAGAACAGTCGGGCGCGCCGCTTCGGGCAATGCCTCGCCGCCTTCTCGGGACCACATGCCAAAGCGATCGATACCGAATGTGCGACGAGACCGTTCATGGACGCCGCTGCGCCTGACGGTTCAGGGCGTTGTGGCCGCGGTCTTGTGTCTGTGCATCACGGCAGGTAGCCATGCCGCCCAGTTCCATGTCGCGCCCGATGGCGCGAACGCGAATGCCGGCACCCGCGACGCGCCGTGGGCGACGATCGCTTATGCGCTGGCCCAGGCCGAGCCCGGGGATACCGTCTATCTGCACGACGGCCGCTATCCGGAGCGCGTGCGGTTTCCACGTTCCGG
Source organism: Salinisphaera dokdonensis CL-ES53 (assembly GCF_040361215.1). NCBI lineage: Bacteria > Pseudomonadati > Pseudomonadota > Gammaproteobacteria > Salinisphaerales > Salinisphaeraceae > Salinisphaera > Salinisphaera dokdonensis. Next base: position 281,043 of record NZ_APND01000002.1, on the reverse strand, counting down.
CTCACGCCGCGACGGTTTCATCACCTTGCGCAACGCGCCCGGCGAGCGGCCTGTGATTGATGGCAGCGACCTGCGTGTCGAGGGCGGCGAGCAGGGACTGGTGACCATTGCCGATCGCAGTCATGTCCGGGTCCAGGGCCTGCATCTGACCGGTTTCCGATCCAGCGATAAATCCGTGCCGATGGGGGTTTTCGTCACCGGCGCCGGCAGCCATATCCAGTTGCTCGACAACCGTGTCACCCGGATCGAGACCCATCAGCCGGGCTGCAAGGGCAACGCGCTGGGCATTGCGGTCTATGGTCGGCGGGCACCGGAGCCGTTGTCGCAGGTGCGTATTCGCGGCAACGAAATCGCGTATCTCAAGACCGGCTGCAGCGAGTCGGTATCTGTGAACGGCAACGTGACCGGCTTCGAGATATCGCACAACCATATTCACGACAACAACAATATCGGCATCGACGTGATCGGCCACGAGGGCATGGCCCCGGACCCGCGTTTCGATATCGCCCGCAACGGCGTGATCGCCTCGAACACCGTTCACGGCATCACGTCCAGCGCCAACAGTGCCTACCCTGATGGCGAGATGGCGGCAGGCGGTATCTATGTGGATGGCGGCCGCGATGTGGTGATCGAACGCAACCGTGTGTTCGACAACGATATCGGCATCGAACTCGCCAGCGAGCACGGCGGCAAGGCGACCCGCAACGTGCTCGTTCGCAACAACCTGATCTACAACAACCGCTCGATGGGGCTGGCGATCGGCGGCTACGCGCCGGATGTCGGCGGCGCCGAGGGCTGCCGCATTGTGCACAACACCTTCTATCACAACGATACCGCCCGCAGCTGGGGCGGCGAGGTGGTGATTCAGCACAACGCGCGCGACAACCTGTTCAAGAACAATATCGTCTATGCCAACGAGCAGGCGGTGTTCATTAACTATTACGTCGAATCCACCCCGCAGCCGCTGATCAGCGACCACAATCTGTTCTATGCCGAGCGCGGGCGCTCGGCCGGCCAGTGGCAATGGCGCGGACAGCATTTCCAGGGCATGGCTGCCTATGTACGGGGTACCGGCAACGACCGGCGCTCGCTATTCGCGGACCCGCGTTTTGTCGCCGCCCGCGCCGTGCAGGATTTTCGTCTGGGGCACCGTTCGGCCGCGATCGACGCCGGTCTGAATATCGGCGATTCCGCTTTCGGCGATCTCGACTTCGAGGGCCGCCCGCGCTTCAACGGCGGGGCGGTGGACGTCGGCGCCTACGAATACGACTGATCGCGCGGGCGATCGTCCGTGGTCCGCGCGAGGCCGATCCGAAACACCGCATAGCTGACGAACCAGCACAGGCCCGCGCTGACCATGTCGTGCGACAGGAAGTGCGCGCCGCGCAGCTCTTGGGCCAGACCGTAGATGATGCCGACCACGATTCCCGGCACCAGCCACCAGATCGCCCGGCCCAGCGGATACTGGCGGGCAAAGAAGAACAGCGCGAACAGGCAATAGCCGCCGGCGGCATGGCCGGCCGGAAAGCAGCCGCCGACTTCGCCGGGATGCAGGGAATAGGAGGTCGCGCCGGCGACATCGCCGCCATAGCGCGCCAAGTCCCAGGGGCAGGGCAGCGCGAGCACATGCTTGCACAGCGACACCAGCAGCAGACTGGTGATGATGGCGATGCATAGGCAGACAAGCCCGCGCCGGTAGGGGCGCAGCCGCTGGCTCCAGCTGCTCACCGCGGTCAGTGCGAGCAGGCCGACACCCCAGGCGATGGAGAAACGCTGGCCGTATTCGTGTAGCACCCGCGACGTGAGCCAGGCATGGCGTAATTGCCAGTGCCCGCCTTCGAGCCGAAAAAGCAGGTCGGCCCAAACACGATCCAGATCGAGTCCCTGCGTGATCAGTAGCCCAAGCACCAGCGCCAGCAGTGGGCATACGAACAGAGCGTCGTCATGCCACGGGCGCGGCGCCCGGCAGGCGTGACCGCTGGCCGTTCGGCGGCCAGCGCGGGAGGGTTGGTACATGGCAATGAGGCCTGAGGCGAAGGACCTGCGAGAGCCTCGCCCGGGCCGCGTGCGGAAAACGTGGGCATGCCGTCAGTGGGGCGTCCGAAAGCCGGGCAATCACTGCAGGATTTGCCAACCAACGGAAAACAAACGCTCTGCTAACAGCTGTGCGATCCGCGCTGTCGATAATTGGGTGCATCGTGCATGCAAAGCGTGCCGCGCCTGGTCGGCCGGTACGCAAGAGGATCGAAGCGTTTGCCAAATCGCGACTGCCTTACGGCACCGGCCCTGGCCGTGGTCATTCCCTTCTACAACGAGCAGGACAGCGTTGCCGCGCTGCTGACCGAGGTCGAGCGTGCGCTTGCCGGGCAGATCGATTACGAGCTGATCGCCGTGGACGACGGCTCGACCGATGACACCGTATCGGTGCTGACGCTCGCTGCCGGGCGTGTTGCCAACTTGCGCGTCGTGCGTCTGCCGCGGAATCGTGGTCAGAGCGCGGCGCTCGCCAGCGGCATCCATGCCGCGCGAGCGCCGCTGATCGCGACGCTGGACGGGGACGGCCAGAACCCGCCGGCCGATATCGCCCGACTGGTCGACGCCTATCGTCAGCATGACCCGGCAGGCCGCTGTGTCGTGGTCGGCTGGCGCCGGACACGCAACGACAGCGCCCTGCGACGACTGTCGTCGCGCGTGGCCAACCGCCTGCGCGGCGCGTTGTTGGGCGACGGCTGCCCGGATACGGGCTGTGGTCTGAAGGTCTTCGCCCGCGACGATTTTCTTGCGTTGCCGCGTTTTCGGCACATGCATCGCTTCCTGCCGGCGCTGTTCGTGCGTGCCGGTGCGCGCGTGATCAGCGTGCCGGTGGCGCATCGGCCACGGCGCGCAGGGCGGTCGAAGTACGGCGTGCGCAACCGGCTCTGGACCGGTTTGCTGGACATGGCCGGCGTGTACTGGCTGCAGCGGCGTGCCTGTCGTATCGAATACGAGGTGGATGATGTTTGACGCGTTACAGACGCAGGACATCGTGTGGATCGGGCTGGGCCTGCTTGGTCAGGCGCTGTTCTCGGCCCGGTTTCTGGTGCAGTGGATCGCCAGCGAACGGCGGCGGCGCAGCCATATCCCCGTCGCGTTCTGGTATCTGAGCATCGCCGGTGGTCTGACGCTGCTCACCTACGCCATCTATCGGGCCGATCCGGTGTTCATTCTGGGCCAGAGCACGGGCGTGTTCATCTATGCTCGCAATCTGTATCTGATTCGTGCCGGGCGGGCCGAATCAGCGCCGGCCGGGACATGAGCGTGCGGTCTCGCTTGACCGGCGGAGCGCCGGCGGCATGGCTGGCAGTGATCGTCATCGCGCTGCTCGCGATGGCCGTGGCCGGCCGAGGCATGGGCGAGATTCCACTGGAAAGCCACGAGATCTATGTCGCCCAGACCGCCGAGAACATGCTCGAAAGCGGCGATTGGCTGGTGCCGCGCCTGAACGGCGAATACCGGCTGACCAAGCCGCCGCTTAGCTATTGGCTAGTGGCCGGTATGGCAACGTTCGTCGGTCAGGACCATGTCGGCGCGGGTATCGCACGCGCGCCCTCGGTACTGGCCGTGATGGGCGTGGCGTTGCTCGCGCTCTGGATCGGCACACGGCTGTTCGATCGCCGCACCGGGATGCTGGCCGGGCTGCTGTGCGTGGCCTCACTGGCGGCCTTCAAGTACGGCCACAACGCGCGGCCCGACATGCTCTATGCGTTCTGGACCACGGCCGTGCTCGCGGCCTGGGTCGGCAGCCGTCAGGCGAGCGTGGCCACGCAGGCACGATGGGCCTGGGCGCTGTGGGTCCTCGTCGGATTCGCGACGCTGACCAAGGGGCCGCAGGCGCCGCTGATTCTTCTGCTCGGTCTGAGCCTGCACGCGGTCCTGAGCGATGAGCGCGCGGTCGATCTCTGGCGGCGACTGCGCCCCGTGCGCGGTCTGTTGATCGTGCTTGCACTGGTTGTGCCCTGGTATCTGCTGCTGCGCCAGGCGATCGGCGGCCAGACGCTGGGCGACTCGCAGCTGTCCGGCGCGTTGCTCACCATCGATCCGTGGCGGTTGTTCACCCCGTTCTATCTTCTGCGCGCGCCGATGCTCTGGCTGCCGTGGGCGTTGCTCTTGCCGGCCGCGGTGCTGCTTGCCTGGCGCGATCGGCGCAGACCGGCCGGGCTGCTTGCCTGCACGATCGTATTCGCGATGCTGGCGTTTGCGCTCGGCCCGCAGTATCGCGAGATCTACATGCTGCCCTGGCTGGCGCCGGCGATGTTGTTGCTGGCGGCGGCGATCACGCGGGTCGCCTGGGCGCGGGTCTGTGTCGGGCTCGTGATCGCGGTGGTTGGCGTGGCGCTCGTCTGGCTGGTCTATGAAGCCGGGCTGACTGCGTTACTGATGGCTGCAGCCGGGCTGTTGCTTGTCGCTGGTGCCGTATGGGCGCTGCGTCGCCGCCAGACGCCGGCTGCTGCAGCGCTGGTGGCGGCGGCCTTTGCCGTGGGATTGTTCCAGGGTGGCGCGGTGCCCAACCTGTGGAGCAGCGCGCGCTACGAGGAGCTTGTGTTCGTGGAATCGTTATCGCGGCATGTCGATCCGGAGATGCCGATCGTGGTCTGGGATATCGACGCCGCGCACTATTCGTACTACCTCGAACGGCCGGTGAAGGGTCTGGAGGCGATCGGCGCGGTCTGCGACTGGATTGGTCGACAAGGCGCGGCGACGCTGCTTATCTATCCGCGGCAAAGGCGGCATGAACTGGTCCGGCGGCTGGCGTTCGAGCCGCTGCTGGCCGATAACGATTCCGAATTCGCGGCGACCCGCCTGCCGCCCGGTACGGCTTGCCGTGCTCCCCAGAACGCTGGAGCCTGACGTCATGTATATCCTGATCGTGGAAGACAACGACGATCTGGCAGCCAATATCGGCGAGTACTGTGAAGAGCAGGGCGATATCGTCGACTATGCCGGTGATGGGCTGACCGGCCTGCATCTCGCGGCGGTCAACAACTACGATGTGCTGGTGCTGGATCTGAGCCTGCCCGGCCTCGACGGGCTGTCGCTATGCGAGCGGCTGCGTCTGGATGCCGGCAACAACGTGCCGATCCTCATGCTTACCGCCCGCGATACCCTGCGCGATCGCCTGACCGGCTTCGAGACCGGGGCCGACGACTATCTGACCAAGCCGTTCTCCTTGCAGGAACTGCATATGCGGCTCAAGGCGCTGGTGCGCCGAGCGGCCGGGGCGACCGATCATCTGGTGGTTTCGGATCTGATCTTCGACCTGCGCACGCTGATAGTGCGTCGCGGCGGGCGCCGTCTGGACCTCACGCCCACCGGCATGCGCATGCTCGAACTGCTCATGCGCGCCTCGCCGGCTGTGGTGCGCACCGCCACGGTGGAGCGCGCCATCTGGGGTGATGATCCGCCCGACAGCGAGGCCGCGCTGCGCGGCCATATCCACCAGCTGCGGGGCATCATCGACAAGCCGTTTCCGACCAAGCTGCTCAAGACCGTGCACGGCATAGGCTACCGACTGGCGGACGATGAGTCGCTCTAGGCTGCTGCCACGGCTGGGGCTACGGCCGCGTTTTCTGCTGGCGATGTTGGCGCTGGTGTTCGTCGTGCTCGGCGGCTTTGTCTATGCCGTGTCCGAATTTCTCGACGTGCTCGAGGACGACATGATTCACGGCGAGCTCTCGCGCGACATGGACCGTATCGCGGCCCTTTACGAGCGCGACCCGGCGCTGCTGCAGGTCACCGAGCCGGGGCTGCAGGTGTTCGTGGTGCCGCGCGGCGACACGGCCAGCCTGCCGCCATCGCTGGCGCATCTGCCGGACGGGCGCTCGCACGAGGTCGAGGTGCCGGGCGCCGAGTACGAATACGGCGCCACGCGCCGCGACATCGGCGACAAGAGTCTGTACCTGCTGCTTGATCTCACCCCGGTCGAACGGCTGGAAAAAGAGCTGATCGGCGTAGCCTGGGTGGTCGGCCTCGGCGCGCTGTTTCTGGCGGTGACGCTGGCGTTGTGGCTGTCCCAGTTGGTGATGCGGCCGGTGCGTGGCCTGGCCGAGCGGGTGTCGCGTGTGGTGCCGGGCCAGCAACGCCCGCAGCTGCGTATCGCCACCGGTGATCGCCAGCTGGACGTGATCGTCGAGGCGTTCGACAGCGTGCTGGACCGCTTCGATGCGTTCGTCGCCCGCGAGCAGGCGTTTACCGAAGACGCCAGCCACGAACTGCGCACGCCGCTGGCGACCGCGATCAGTTCCATCGACCTGCTTGCCGGCGACGACAGCCTGTCGACCAAATCGCGCACGCGCCTGATGCGGGCGCGCTCGGCCACCGCGCGCATGCACGAGCTGATTGAGTCGCTGCTGCTGTTTGCCCGCGAAGAGACCGACGAGCGTTGTATTACGCCGGTCAGCCCGGTGGTGCGCGAAGCGATTGCCATGCAGCAGGAGATGTTTGCCGGCGCCGCTCAGCCGTGTCCCGAGATCGTGTTCGATGCGCGCGGCGAAGCCGAGGTGTCGGCGCCGGCGAGCATGTTGTTATCGGTGGTCAACAACCTGCTGCGCAACGCCATCGAGCATGGCGGCACGGTGCGGATCGATATCGTGCTGGATCGCGGCTGCCTGACGATTCGCGATCACGGCAAAGGCATCGCGCCGGCGGCCTTGTCGCGGCTGTTCGATCGGCGTTTCCGCGGTGCCCACAGCCGGGGCCAGGGGTTGGGTCTGTATCTGGTCAAGCGCATCAGTGAGCGCTTTGGCTGGACGGTCGATGTCAGCAGCACGCTCGGTACCGGCACCCGTTTCGATCTGCGTTTCCACTAGTCGGGCGTTTCAGGCAGCGATCCGCCCGATCTAACGCAATACCCACGACAGCAGGACGGGCGGCACACGGCGCGCGCGCAAGGATTGGCCTTCCAGGTCCATCCGCTCGCGAGCACGCTGCCCATGTCGTCGACCACGCCAGAATTCTCTTCACGCCTGCGTCGTTTTCTGCATGCGTTGCCGCGCCCGGAAAGCGGTACTGCGGGGCTGACGCTCGCGGTGGCGGCGTTTCTGGCGATCTTTCTGAATACCGCGTTCTGGAAAGCGGTGATCGCGGCAGCCGATATCGGCATGGCGCGCAATTTGGGTTTCGGCCTGTCGCTGGCAGCTGCCATGCTCGCTTTCTTCGTGCTGCTGGTATCGCTGTTCGGCCTGCGTTATCTGTTCAAGCCGGCGATCATCGCGTTGCTGTGCGTCGCCTCGCTGGCCAGCTATTTCATGAACGTCTACGGCGTGGCCATCGACGACACGATGATCCACAACGTACTCGAGACCGACAGCGCAGAGGCGTCCGGTCTGTTCAGCGCGCGGCTGGTGGGGCACCTGCTGCTGACCGCGATCCTGCCGTCGCTTGTCGTGCTGGCATGGCGCATCCGCTACCGCCCGTTCTGGCGCGAGCTGGGCATTCGCGCGCTCACCGTGACGCTCGCGGTGGGCGTGTTGGGCGTCAGCGTCTACGCGCACTACAAGGACTTCTCGCTGGTCCTGCGTGAGCACCGCGAACTGCGCTATCTGATCAACCCGACCTATCCGCTCTATGCCGCGGTGGATACGGCGATGCAGACCGCCGAAGCGGCCAACACGCCGGTGGCGCCGCTCGGTCGCGACGCCCATCAGCAACGCCCGGTCGGAACGTCGCGCCGGGTCGTCGTGCTGGTGGTCGGCGAAACCGCGCGTGCCGCCAATTTCTCGCTCAATGGCTACGCGCGGAACACCAATCCGCGGCTCGCGAAGCGCGATCTGGTCAACTTCCCGAAATTCTCCTCCTGCGGCACGTCGACGTCGGTGTCGGTGCCCTGCATGTTCTCGCGGCTCGATCGCGGCGATTACGACGAGTACCAGGCCCGTCATACCGAAGGCCTGCTCGATGTCCTCGCCCATGCCGGGGTGAGCGTGCTCTGGCGCGACAACAACTCGGGTTGCAAGGGCGTTTGTGCCCGTGTCCCCAGCGAGGATGTGTCCGACACGGACGACCCCGCTCTGTGCGGCGACGGCGAATGCCACGACGAGATCCTGCTGCAGGGATTACAGGAGCGGATCGATGCCGCCAAGGGCGATCTGCTTGTCGTGCTGCACCAGCAGGGCAGCCACGGCCCGGAGTACTACAAGCGCTATCCCGATCGCTTCGAGCGCTTCACGCCCGTGTGTTCAAGCAATCTGCCGCAGGACTGCGATCGCCAGGCGATCATCAACGCCTATGACAATACGATTGTCTATACCGACCATGTGCTCGACCAGATCATCGGCCTGCTCGACCAGGATGCCCGGCGGAACCAGGACGCCACCGCGTTGCTATATCTCTCCGATCACGGCGAGTCGCTGGGCGAGAGCGGACTTTACCTGCACGGCTTTCCCTACGCGCTCGCACCGGCGGTACAGACCCATGTACCCGCGCTGGCTTGGTTCTCGACGCGTTTCGGCATGGATCGCGGCTGCCTGACGCAGGTCGCCGGCAACGCCTACTCGCAGGACAACCTGTTCGACTCGGTGCTCGGGCTGTTCGCGGTGCGGACGTCGATCTACAAGCCAGACGCCGATATCTTCAGCGGCTGCCGGGACGCGGCGGCGAGCACCGAACTGCATGCCTCGCGGCAATGAACAGGCGGCGCTGTCGGCCCCACCCCCGGAGGCCGGATGCGGGGCCGATCGTAAGACGCGTCTCAGGCGACGAGTTCGAAAGTCACGCCCGCGCGTTCGTGCAGACGCTCGACCAGCGCGTCGCCCATCAGGGTGGCCGGGGTCCAGAAACCGCCTTCGGTGTCGCCGCGATTGGCCAGGCAGATCGCCGCTTCGGAGAGCATCTTCGAAGTCGAGCCGTAGCCCGGATCGCGATCGCCCAGCACCTTCGCGGTGAGCTTGTCGCCCGCGGCCGTCGTGCCGAACAGGCGGATATCGTAGAAGCCGTTCTCCTGAGCGCTCGGGCTCGGGCCTTCGCCGGGCTCGGGTAGCACGAAGCGCTGCAGCAGCGCGCGGGTCGGCTTGAGGGCCACGCCCATCAGGAACCCGCCCAGGCCTGCGGTCAGGCCATAAGCGTTGAGGCGGCCCTTGGTGCCACGCCCGGTCATCATCGCCTCGTCGTATTTGAACTCCGCGCCGTAGGCCTGGTTCGACAGCGCGTTGCTGCGCTGGACCACGCGGGTGTTGGTGCTGGCCATGATGAAAGGCGCGATCCAGCTGTTTGCGTCTTTATCGAATGACGCGCCTTTGGGATTGGGCTGGCGTACTTCCGGGCGATAGCCGTCGGGGCAGATGGAGTACGGGTTGGCCAGCTGCTTGCGCAGCGCCGGGTTGGCGCGCACTTCCTTGGCGAAGTTCACCAGGCTGGCCACGGTGCCGCCGGAGAACGTGCCGCGCATGGCTTTTACGCGCAGCTTCACCCGCGTGCAGGGTGCGCCGAAGCGTTCGACTGCCTGCTTCTGCAGGAAGTGCACGCCCAGATCCGACGGCAGGGAGTCGAAGCCGCAGCAGTGCACGATGCGCGCGCCGCTGGCCTTGGCCTGACCCTCGTATTTGGCCAGCATCGCCGCGATCCAGTGCACTTCGCCGGTGAGGTCACAGTAGTCGGTGCCGCTCGCAGCACAGGTGGCGACCAGTGCCTCGCCGTAGAGCGCATAGGGGCCGACCGTCGACACTACGACTTTCGCCTGTTTGCACATGGCTTCGAGCGAATCGGTGTCGTTGGCGTCGGCGATGATCATTGCGACTTCGGGATTGCCGATTTCGCTGCGGACCTGGCCGAGCTTGCTTTTGGAACGGCCAGCCATGGCCCAGCGCACCTCGCCGTTGTCGCCGTAGCGGTCGGCGAGATAGCGGCAGACGAGTTGGCCGACGAAGCTCGTTGCGCCGAAAACCACAATATCGAAAGCAGGATTGTCCATGCGGTGAATACCAGTGCGAATGTTGCGGCCAATCTACTAGACAACGCGGATTACCCGTTGCGGGCGGTGCTGCTTGGCCGCCTGCCGTGGCTCGCGTAAGCTTGCCGCAGCCTCAATCTCAGGTCCGTTATGGTCCCGCAAGACGACTCCCCCGGTCGCGGCACGCCGCGATCCGATATCCCGCCCGATGACGACAGCACCATCGACTTCGGCTACGAGCGCGTCGCCCGTGGCGAAAAGCAGGGCCGCGTGGGCGCCGTGTTCGATTCGGTCGCCGATAACTACGACCTGATGAACGATCTCATGTCGATGGGCATCCATCGGGCATGGAAGCATTTCACGCTTGAACTGGCCGCGGTGCGTGAAGGCGAGCGGGTGCTGGATCTGGCGGGCGGCACCGGCGATCTCGCAGCGGGTTTCGCGCGCCGTGTCGGCAAGAACGGGCGCGTTCTGCTGTCGGATATCAACGGCGCGATGCTCGCCAACGGGCGCGAGCGCATGATGGATCGCGGCGTGGTCGGAAATATAGATTACTGCCTTGCCAACGCCGAAAAACTGCCGTTCGCCGACAACAGCTTCGACTGTGTCTCGATCGGTTTCGGTCTGCGTAACGTTACCGACAAGCCGGCTGCGCTGGCCGAGATGAATCGCGTGACCCGGCCGGGCGGTCGCGCCATCGTGCTCGAGTTCTCCAAGCCGGCCGTGCCGGGCCTGGACAAGCTCTACGATATCTACTCGTTCTCGGTGTTGCCGTGGCTGGGCAAGAAGGTCGCCAACGACGAGGATTCCTATCGGTATCTGGCGGAATCGATCCGTATGCATCCCGATCAGGAAACACTGAAGTCGATGATGCAGACCGCGGGGCTTGTGCGCTGCGGCTATCACAACCTCACCGGCGGCATTGTCGCGGTCCATCGCGGCTACGCGCCCTAGGGTTTCGTCATGACCGATTCCTCGCTGCGTAGCCTGCCTACGCCGGCTCTCGGCGCGGCCGAAATCGCGCTCAATCGTTATCTGGGCAGCGATCCGCGTGCGCTGTCGCTCTGCGGCGCTCTCGCCGGGCGTTCGCTGGAACTGCGTTTCTCCGATCTCGGGCTGCGGCTGGTGTTCATCGCCGAAAGCCACGGCATGCAGCTGCGCGGCGCGCCGGAGACCGAGGCTGATGTCTGCCTGACCGGCACCGCGAGCTCGTTCGGGCGCATCCTGTTCTCCGGCGGGCGCGAAGGCATCACCGGTGGCGGGCTGCGGATCGAGGGCGATGTCGGCGTGGCCCAGCGCTTTGCCGATCTGTTTGCCAGCGTCGATTTCGATCTCACCGATTTCATCGATGCGCGCCTTGGCCCGGTGCCGGCCTATTTCATCGGCAAGGGCCTCAAGCAGGCACGGGCATTGTTTGCGCGCGCGGCGCAGGAGCTGCCGGAACAGACCGCCGAATATCTGCGCGAGGAGACTCGCGACGTGATCGGCGGCTGGGAGCACGAGAAGTTCATGACCGAAGTCGAAACCCTGCGCGATGACGCCGAGCGCCTCGCGGCCCGTGTGCGCCGACTGGAAGGAACGCGCTGATGTTCGATCGCAGCCGGCGCATGCTCGAGATTCTGCGGACCGCGCGTCACTACGGTCTCGGCGAGATCATGGGCGATGCCGCACCGACCTGGCTGCTGGGCAAGCCGCGCGACTTCGACGAGCCGTTGAATGTCCGCCTGCGGCTGGCTTTGGAAGAGCTCGGCCCGGTGTTCGTGAAGTTCGGCCAGACCCTGTCCACGCGTCGCGACCTGCTGCCGGAAGGCATGGCCGAGGAGCTGTCCAAGCTCCAGGACGAGGTGCCGCCTTTCGAGGGCGCTGAAGCACGGCGCCTGATCGAAGCCGCCTACGGCCATTCGCTGGACGTGTTCTTCGAGCATTTCGAGACCGAGCCGATGGCGGCCGCGTCGATCGCCCAGGTCCACGCGGCGCGACTTCACGCGCGCGAAGGCGAGGAGACCGGTCGTGAAGTGGTGGTCAAGGTGCTGCGCCCGGACGTGCATGAGCGCATCGGCCGCGATGTGGCCGTGCTCTATCGTCTGGCTGGCCTGGCTGCGCGGTTCCATCCGGAGGCCAAGCGCCTGCGTCCGGTCGAGATCGTGGCCGAGTACGACCGCATCATCAGCGACGAGCTGGATCTGATGCGCGAAGGCGCCAACGCCAGCCAGCTGGGGCGCAACTGGGCCGGCTCCGACCTGATCATCCATCCCGAGATCCATTTCGATTACAGCACCGAGACCGTGCTGGTGATGGAGCATATGCGGGGCGTGCCCATCGACGATGTGGAAACGCTCAAGGCCGCCGGCGTGGACTTCAAGGTGCTGGCCGAGCGCGGCGTGGAGATCTTCTTCAATCAGGTCTTTCGCGACAATTTCTTCCATGCCGACATGCACCCCGGCAATATCTTCGTGCAGACCGACATGCCGCATCGGCCGCGCTATGTGGGGCTGGATTTCGGCATCGTCGGCTCGCTGACCGCAGACGACCAGCGTTATCTCGCCGAGAACTTCCTGGCCTTCTTCAATCAGGATTATAGGAAGATCGCCGAGCTGCACGTCGAGTCCGGCTGGATGCCGGCGGATACCAGCATCGAGGAATTCGAGGGCGCGATCCGTACCGTCTCCGAGCCGATCATGAACAAGCCGTTGGCGGAGATCTCCTTCGGCCTGTTCCTGGTACGCCTGTTCAAGATCGCGCGTCGTTATCGCTATCAGGTCCAGCCGCAGCTGGTGTTGCTGCAGAAGACCGTACTCAACGTCGAAGGTCTGGGCCGCGATCTCTATCCGCAGCTCGATCTGTGGGCGACCGCCAAGCCGGTACTCGAGCAATGGATGCATCATCGCGCCAGCCCGAAGGTCGCCGCCGAGCGCTTCAGAAATCAGCTGCCGCAGATCATGGACGGCCTGCCGGGACTGGCGAGTACACTGATGAAGCGGCTCGACGAGGGCACCAATCCGGCAGCGCGCGAACTCGAGCGTGCGCTCACCGATATCACTGCCGAGCTGCGTAGTGCACGCCGCGCGATGCGCTGGACCGTTGTGGGCACGGGATTGGTGGTTTCGGCGGTGTTGCTGGTGATCTACCCGCCGGCGCCGACCTGGGTGGGCGTGGCTGGCGGCCTGGCTGGCTTCGGCTGCTGGGTGCGCGCCTCGCGCGGGTGAGCACGCGCGAAACGGCACTCGCCGCTGGCCCGATCGACGACGATCTGTCCCTGCGCGTGGCCGATGCCCTCGACAAGCCGATTCTCTATCGCTGGCATGTCGAAGCCTATCGGGACTACATCGAGCAGCTCTGGTCCTGGGACGAGGACTGGCATCGGAACGACTTCGGGAAACTGTTCGCGGCGCTGCCGCCGCTGGTGCTCATGCAGAACGGGGTCGGCGTGGGCTATATCCAGACGCAGGCCCGTGAAACCTCGTTGCACCTGGCCAATATCGTCATCCGAGCACCGGCGCGTGGGCAGGGCGTCGGCTCGGCATTCGTGTCATACCTGCAGGCGCACGCCGAACAACGCGGCCTTGCGGTCACGCTCAAGGTGTTTCGCACTAATCCAAGGGCGCAGGCTTTTTACAGCCGCCATGGTTTTGAAGTGACGGGCCGAACGGCCACCCATTTCGAAATGTGCTGGCCTGCACGCAAGCAGGCCGCGGACTGAGCAACTGCTGCCGCCAGAATAGGCGGCAGTGACTTCCGGCCCGCGCTATTCGCGCGAGCGCAGGATATGTAGCCCTTTGAGCAGATTCAGCGCTTCGTAGAGCGGGTAGTCCGACGCCGCGAGGCCGTTGTTCTTGTCGCCGTTCTCGGTCGGTGTCAGTGCCGTCTCTGTATCGACGGTATCGTTGGCCAGCGCCCCTGCCAGATCGGCTTCGGAGAACGGTGCGATGCCACTGGACTCGGCCGCGGTGACGTTGACGTTCTGGATGCCGACGTCGGGCTCGATGCCTTCAGCCTGGATCGAACGACCGCTCGGGGTGTAATAACGCGCGGTGGTCAACTTGAGTGCGGCGCCATTCTGCAGCGGCACGATGGTCTGCACCGAGCCCTTGCCGAACGTGCGCGTGCCCATGATCACCGCGCGGCTGTCGTCCTGCAGCGCGCCGGCCACGATCTCGGAAGCCGAGGCGGAGCCCTCGTTGACCAGCACGACAATAGGCGCGCCGTCGAGCATGTCGCCCGGTGTGGCGTCGAACTGCTGGTCGGTATTCGGTGCGCGCCCGCGGATAGACACGATGCCGCCTGCGTTGATGAAGGTGTCGGCGACGTCGACCGCGGCGCTCAGCACGCCGCCCGGATTGTTGCGCAGGTCGAGCACGATGCCGCGCAACGGGCCCTTGGCCTCGTCTTCGAGGTTCTTGAGTTCGCGCTGGAGATTGTCGCCGGTCTGGCTCGAGAACTGGGTGATACGGACATAGCCATAGCCGTCATCGAGCATCCGTGACTTCACGCTCTGTACCCGGATCACGGCGCGTTCGAGGGTGACCTTGAACGGCTCGTCGCGCTTTTCGCGCAGGATGGTCAGGGTGGTCTCGCTGCCGGCCTTGCCGCGCATCTTCTTCACCGCGTCCATGAGGGTCATGCCCTTCACGGCGGTATCGTCGATACGGATGATCAGGTCGCCGGCTTCGATGCCGGCCTTGCTCGCGGGCGTGTCGTCGATCGGCGTGACCACGCGCACGAAGCCGTTCTGCATCTGCACCTCGATACCCAGGCCGCCGAACTTGCCGGAGGTCGAGATCGAGATTTCCTTGAATTCTTCCTTGTTCAGATACGCCGAATGCGGATCCAGCCCGTCGAGCATGCCGCGGATGGAGTTTTCCAGCAGCGTTTGGTCGGAGACGTCCTCGACATAGCCCTGCTTAACGCGGTTGAGGATTTCGACGAAGGTGCGCAGCTCGTCCAGCGGCAGGCCGTGGGCGGCGATATCGCCGTTGTCGTCGTTGCGGTCGCTACGCTCGGCCCAGCCCCCCTGGCCAATGCTCACGATCACGCCGATGACCACGCCCAGCGCAATCAGCAGCGAGCTGCGGGTTTTCGATCGCATGAATCCTGACTCCCCTGAGGCCTTCCCATCGGCCCGAACGCGCAGTGCGCGCGTCAATATCTGAACGTGTCCGATACGCGAATAATGCGGTTAAAAGATAGCATAATGCGTGCCGATTTCCGGCAGTCGCGTGTGACTTCTAGCCGGCCAGCCAGCTCGAGGGATTGATCGGTGTACGGCCCTTGCGCAACTCGAAATAGGTGCCGTCGCGTGCGTGGCCGCCACTGTGTCCGGCCTTGGCCACGGGTTGGCCGCGCTCGACCCGGTCGCCGACTTCCACATACGCGCTCTCGGCATGGCCATAAAGCGTGTAGTAGTTGTTGCCGTGATCAAGCACGACGATCAGGCCGTAGCGGTGCATGTAGCCGACATAGACCACCCGCCCGCCGGCGACCGCATTGACCGGATCGCCTGCATCTGCAGCGAGCCACTGGCCCTGCCATTTGAGCGGTCCACCCGCCTTTCTGGTGCCGAAGCGCGCCAGCACCTGGCCGCTGACCGGCGGGCGCATACGGCCCTTGAGCTGACCGAAGGGCGTGTCGTCGCCGGGCGTAACCGGCGGCAGGCTCGATAGTTGGTTCTGTAGCCGACCCATGAGGCGCTGCAGGCGCTGCTCGTCGTTCTTCATCTCCTCGAGGCTGGCCTGCTTGTTCGACAGCTGTCGATCGAGCGCGGCGATGGCCTGCTCGCGCTGGGCCTGGCTCGATTTCAGGCTGTCGAGCGTGCTGGCGCGCGCGCTGCGTTGGCGCGCCAGCTCGTCCTCTTCGTTCTTGAGCGCGTTCTGGCGGATGGCGAGGTCGGCAAGTGCCGTACGCAGCGACGTGACCTGCTCGGTACGCGCATTCGCGAAATATTCGTAATAGACGAGCATGCGGCCGAGTTTTTCGGGCGACTCGCCCGAGAGCAGCAGGCGCATCTTGTCCATCTGCCCGCTCGCATGGGCGGCGCGAACCTGATCGCGCAGGCCCGCCAGCTTGTCGGCCAGGCGATCGCGTTCGTCGTCCCGTCGGCGGGTCAGCTGCTCGACGCGCTTGCGGGCGTCACGAATCCGGTCGTCGAGTGAGCGCAGGCGCTTGGATGCGGCGCTGATTTCGGCTTCGGTGGCGGACAGGCGGCTGGACAGATCGCCGCGCTGGCTGCGGTCGGCGGCGATCTGCTGGCGTACCGTATCGATCCGGTCGCGCAGGGCATCCAGCTCGGCACGCGCGCGTTGAGAGCGCGCGTCGTCGCTCTGGGCCAGCACGGGGCTGGCCACAGCGAGAGCGAGCAGGCAGATGCCGGCGAACAGAACAGACCGCATGGGCGCCATTGTAAGGCAGGCGCATGCGCGAGCGCGGCGCCCGGTATGCAATAATCGCGGCCGGCGCGCGGCCCGCGCACCTCTCGATCTTGAATTCACCGGCCCCTTTGAGGCCGATTTGGACCGTACACGCCATGGACATGGAGCAGATTCAGGAATTCGTCGTCAATCATCCCTTCCTTTGGGGTGGGCTGGTGCTCGCGCTGATTGCGCTGGCGGTCAATGAGGGTCTGCGCACGGTCAAGGGTCAGAAGCCGATTCCGGCCAACGAGGCCGTGCGGCTGATGAACACCGATGACGCCGTGGTCGTGGACACGCGTTCAGCGGCCGACTTCAAGAAAAGCCATATCCTCAATGCCAAGCATGTACCGATGGCCGGCATCGAGGAGCGCGCCAAGGAAATCAGCAAGAACACCGATCGTGTGATCATCTGCTACTGCGGTATCGGTAACGTGGCGCCGCAGGCTGCCGCCAAGCTGCGCAAGCTCGGCTACAGTCGCGCGCATGCGCTCAAGGGCGGCATCAACGCCTGGCAGGCCGACGGCATGCCGGTGACCAGCAAGTAGCGGACGAAACACTTCCGGGTCGCGATATTCGGCGCGGTTTGCCGCGGCGATGACGTGATCGGGTTTTTCGAAGGAGCAAATCGCGATTTGTGCCTTCTGTCGCTTGGCGCGGTGGCATGCTGCGACGAGCGAAACGATATTCAATACAGGCGAACGAGGAGGCGAACATGGCCGAAGAGAACGGGCAGGGCGAGGCCGCAGGCAGCAGTCAACCCCAGCGCCAGGTCGGCTTGCAGAAGATCTATATTCGCGACGCATCCATTGAGGTGCCCAACGGGCCGCGCGTGTTCACCGAGGAATACAAGCCGGACGTCAACGTCGATCTGAACACGCGCATCGAGAATCTCAGCCGCGAAACCCATCAGGTCACGCTGACCGTCACGGTCACCGCCAAGCAGGGCGAGCGCACCGCCTATATCGTCGAGGTGCAGCAGGCCGGCGTGTTCCAGATCGAAGGCTTTGACGACGACAAGGAACGCGGTCATCTGCTGGGCAGCTACTGCCCGTCGATCCTGTTTCCCTATATTCGCGAAAGCGTGGGTGACATGGTTCAGCGCGCGGGCTTTCCGCACTTCCTGCTGCAGCCGGTCAATTTCGATCTGCTCTATGCCCAGCATCAGAACAACCAGGGCGGCCAGCCGACCGACGCTGGCAGCGCCACGCACTAGCTGACGATGACTGCGCCGCACGACAATGCCAATCGCTGCATGGCCGTGCTGGGCGCGGGCTCCTGGGGCACCGCGCTGGCTATTCAGCTCGCTCGTAACGGCAACGATGTCCGGCTGTGGGCGCGCGATACGGCCGCCGTGTCAGCCATGGCCGATGCCGGCGAAAACAGCCGCTATCTGCCCGGTTGTCCCTTTCCCGAGACCCTGACGCCGGAGCCGGATATGGCTGCGGCCGTCGCGGCTGCAGACGACGTGCTCGTGGTCGTGCCCAGCCATGCCCTGCGTGTCTGCCTAGAGCAGCTCGCGCCGCTGCTTGGCGATACCCGCCGGGTGATCTGGGCGACCAAGGGCCTGGAGCCCGAGTCTGCGCTGCTGCCCGATCAGGTGGCCGCCGAAGTGCTCGGCGCCGATCGCAAGACAGCGGTACTGTCCGGCCCGAGCTTTGCCGGCGAAGTCGGCCAGGGCATGCCCACCGCGGTG
The DNA here is from genome assembly GCF_040361215.1 of Salinisphaera dokdonensis CL-ES53. NCBI lineage: Bacteria > Pseudomonadati > Pseudomonadota > Gammaproteobacteria > Salinisphaerales > Salinisphaeraceae > Salinisphaera > Salinisphaera dokdonensis. Next base: position 263,021 of record NZ_APND01000002.1, on the reverse strand, counting down.
ACCATCGCGTCCGGCGATGCCGATTTTGCCCGTGATATGGCCGGTGCCTTCCACGACGGCGTATTTCGCGTCTATACCGCCACCGACGTCATCGGCGTGGGCGTGGGCGGTGCGGTCAAGAACGTGCTCGCCATCGCGGTGGGCATATCCGACGGGCTTGGCTATGGCGCGAATGCACGGGCGCTGCTGATCACCCGCGGGTTGTCCGAAATGATGCGCCTCGGCGAGAAGCTCGGCGGTGAGCGCGGTACGTTCACCGGTATGGCCGGTCTTGGCGACCTGCTTTTGACCTGCACCGACGACCAGTCACGCAATCGCCGCATGGGTCTGGCGCTGGCGGCAGGGCATGATGTCGAGCAGGCGCAGCACGAGATCCAGCAGGTGGTCGAAGGTGTGCGCGTGGCGCGCGAAGTACACCGTATCGCCCAGCAACTGGGCGTGGAAATGCCGATTGCGACCCAGGCCTATCGTGTTCTGCACGAGGACGTCGCGCCCCGCGATGCCGTGCGTAAATTGACGGATCGCCCGTTCCGGGCCGAAAAAGACTAAAATATGACAGTCGACGCTGGCGTAATCCGCGTCGCTGCAAGTTTTTAGATCGCACCAAGAACCACTCAAAAAGATTTTCGGGCCATGGCGAACTGGGTAACTTTCGGCCGTTTTCTGCTGCTCTTCGTGCTGCTGGGCATCGTCTACTCCGGCGCGCCCGCGCTGCAGCTGATCAACGCGCCACTCACGATCCTGATCATCGCCCTGGATGGCGTCGATGGCTGGGTTGCGCGCCGTTTCGGCGAGGAGTCGCTGTTCGGCGCGACCTTCGATATCGCGATTGACCGGATCGTCGAAACCGTGCTCTGGGTCGTGCTTGCCCATCTGGGTTTCATTGGTGTGTGGATCCCGCTGTTGTTCATCATTCGCGGCAACCTTGTGGACGCGATTCGCAGCAAGGGCGCGCAGTCGGGTACCGCCGCTTTCGACATGATGCAGTCGCCGATCGGGCGGTTCCTGGTCGCGGGGCGCTTCATGCGCGGTTTCTACGCCGTGCTCAAGGCGGTCGCCTTCGCCTGGATTCTGGCCTGGCAGCCGGCGCCGTTCCTCGCGCCCGAGTTCTGGGATAGCTACGGGTCGGTGCTCAACGGTATCGGCCTGGCGCTGGCCTGGGCATCGGCGGCGATCTGTGTCGCCCGCGGTCTGCCGGTGATTGTCGAATTCTGTGCCAACGCGCGCCCCGGCGCGCAGGCGGGCAAGGCCTGATGCGACTCGTACTGTTCGATATCGACGGCACGCTCGTGCCGGGCGCGAGCTCGGAAGCGCGCTTTGCGCGCTATCTGTGGGATGAGGGCGCGCTCGGCGTGCGCCAGCTGCTCGCGTTCGCCTGGTTCTGCCTGCGTTATTTCCCGCGTTACGGCCGGCACGTCATGCAGAAGAACAAGGCGTATCTGAGCGGGCATACGAAAGCCGAAATTGCCGCGCTCGCGCGCGATTTCGTTGCCACGCGCCTATCGCCCGCCCTGTACCCCCCGGCGCTGGAGCGCCTGCGTGCCCATCAGGCTGCAGGCGATCGCATTGCCCTGCTGTCGGGTACACCGCAGTTCATTGCCGATGCGCTGGCCGAATCGCTGGGCGTGGGACACAGTCATGCAGCGCTGTGCGCGACCGATGGCCGGCACTACACGGCCGCGCCGCCGGTTCGCCATCCCTACGGTCCGACCAAGATCGACGCGGCCGAGGCGCTGGCGCGTGAAACCGGACTGTCGCTGGAAACCGCGGTCGCCTTTGGCGATTCCATCACGGATGCGCATCTGTTTCGCGTGGTCGAGGAGGCCGTGGCGGTGCAGCCGGACAAGCATCTGTCCGAAGTGGCTGATGGCGCGGGCTGGGAAGTGCTGCTCGACCGGATGACGGCGCCCGCCAAGCATGATCAACAGGATCTGCGCCGCTAGCGGATTGTCGCGCTAGGCGAAATCGGCCTGGCGCCAGACCTCGAACGCCGCCACCGCCACGCTGTTGGACAGGTTCATGCTGCGATTGCCTTCCCGCATGGGCAGGTAGATCGCGGCGTCGGCCTGCGCGACCAGCGCGTCCGGCAGGCCGCGGGTCTCGCAGCCGAACAGCAGGGCGTCATCGGCGCGGTAGGCGATCTGGTCGTAACGGGTGGTGCCGCGTTTGGTTGCGGCAAACACGCGCGATTGTGAATGCGCCGCGCGCCAGGCGTCGTAATCGTCCCATTCACGGATTACGGCCTGCTCGCGATAATCGAGCCCGGCCCGACGCATGCGCTTGTCGTCGATGGAGAAACCCAGCGGATGGATCAGGTGCAGGGTGGCGCCGATATTGGCGCACAGCCGAATCGCGTTGCCCGTGTTGGGCGGTATCTCGGGTTGGTGCAGCACGATATGCATCAGGCGTCGGCCGGTTTGGCGGTCTGACAGTTCCAGCATTGTTCGAACTGCGCGTCGAGATACTCGCTGCATTTAGGGCATTGCCAGGGACGGCCGTTACGGACCGGACCCCGCTCCAGATCAAGCACAAGACGCCGCGCAGCATCGTAGTCGTCGGCTTCATCGACCCACACGCTCGGGTAGACGTCAGCCGGTAGGTCGCCCATGCCGCCCCAGAGATACTGGTTGCGCACATGAGCCTCGATGCCGTGGCTGGTGAGCATGTCCTTCGCGATTTCGGCGTTGACCGGGTCCGCTGCGAGATAGACTTTACGGGCGCTCATGACGCCGCTTGTCGGCCCGCGGGCACCGGCGGTGCGCCGCCGATTGACTTGCGGGGGCGCTTTGCTAATGTGACCTGCACGTAGTCAAAGGGGGTTTGAGTCATGACCGTTTTCTCCGCGCGCCGCGCGCTTATCGTTCTCGTGGCCGCGCTGGGGCTCGGGTTGGCCGGCCCCGCCTCGGCCATTGATGATTATGCCTCGCCCGGGCCGCCGTCTGCAGCAGCGATGGGCGTGGATATGGTGCTGGTTCGCCCGGTCAGTCTGGTGGCGACCACTTTGGGCGCGGGCCTGTTCGTGGTCTCCCTGCCGTTCTCGCTGCTCGGCATGAATGCGGCTGATGCCGGGAATCGTCTGGTCGTCGAGCCGGGCAAATATACCTTTGTTCGGCCGCTGGGCAACTTTCAGGCGAGCAGTCCCGCTCGCTGATTTATTTGCGCCGGGCGAGCCGGCGTTTATAGCGGCGGCTGATGCAAATAAAAAAGCCGGGCCATCGGGCCCGGCTTTTTAGTGCGCGGCGTTTGCCGACGCCAGCGGATCTACGCTCTAACGCTTTTCCGAGAAAGCGTCGAGCAGACCGCCGGGCTCGACGGTGACTTCGATCGTGCGGCCGGTGGCATCGTCGGCCCGCTTGCCGGCCCGGATCTCGATGCGTTCCTCGGCCACGCCGTGCGCCGCCAGGAAGTCCGACACGCGAGCGGCCTGCGCCACCGAGCCGCCGGTATCACGGCTGTCGGTAAAGCCGGGGCCGTGTATGACCACGCGTCGCGTGTTGTCGGTGGCGAGCGCGCCGGCGAGGCGACGCAGCACGCCCTGTCCGCGAGCGGTGACCTGCGGGCGGCCGTCGGCGAGCGTGACTACGCTGTCGAGCGTGACACTGCGCGGCTTCGGATCGACATTGCTCGGTTGCGCCGGCTTGTCCTGCTCGGACGTGGTCGGCTGTTGCGGCTTGGCCTGCGAAGGCGTTCCGCCGGCCTGCGGCGGCTTGCTATCGAAGCTTGTTGATGGCGCGGTCTCGAGCCCGTTGCCGGAATAGCTCGGCTGCGGCTTGGGTTTCGACGGTGCGGTCTGCTGCGGCGCCGGTTGGGTCGGCCGCGGCTTCGCCGCCGGGGCAGCGCCGGCGTCCGGGTCGTTCACGCGGTAACGGATCGTGAACGCGATATCGTTGACCTGCTTGCCGGTCCAGTTGAGCGTGTTTTCGCGCTTTTCCCAGGTGCCGGAGCGATTGGCCTGATAAGCCAGTATGTCGATATTGCGCGGCACCACCCAGGTGTACGAGAACGATGAGAAGTCGTCCGGCGCATTCCACTTGCCCAGGTGGCCGTCACTGCGCGTGACGCCGTCCCAGCTGGTGAATACGCGGATGCCGTTGGCTTTGCGCTCGACCTCGGCATCGAACACGCCGGTGTTCATCAGCGCGAAGCTGCCGCTCTGGAAGTGCAGGCGGGTTCCACCATCGTCCAGCGGCGTCGACGCGTAGTCGTCCGGTACGATGAACACGGCGTCCTCGGGCGCCTCGTCCGGGCCCAGATATAGCACCCGCTCGGCCAGGTCCGACCGCAGCGTCTTGTAGCTTGTATAGCGAAGGCCGTCAGCCGCGAGCACGATGATGTCCTCGCGTTCGACGACGGCCAATGCCTGCGTGGCGCAGGCAGCCAGCAGCAGCGTCGCGGTAAAGCGACTCCACACCCGCCTATTCATCCTTTTCCCCCTCAACGGAATCCCCGGTCGACGTTTCCAGTGTCTCCGGGTCCACCGTGCGGACTTTACCCCATCCCAGCTTGCGGATGGAGTCCTCGATCTGACTGAGGTCGCCCACGACCACCCAGGTCAGCCCTTCGGTGTCGATCATGGAGAGCGCGGCCTCCGCCAGCGCGGGTTGTTCCAGCCCGCGGATACGCCGCACGTAGTCTTCGTAGTAGTCGTCCGGCAGATCGAACACCACCGAATCGGTCAGCGTCGACGCCAGTGCCGGCGTGGTTTCGTTCTCGCCGGGCAGGCTACGGGTGAGATTGGCCTGTGCGGCCGACAACTCGCTGTCGCTGATCGGCTTGTCATCGCGGATCGCGGTCAGCTCCTTGCGCATCTCTTGCATGGCGGGCGCTGTCTTGTCGATCTGCACCGCCGCGTAGGCCACGAACGGCTGCTGGGCGCGGGCGTCCATGAGCAGACTGCGGGCGCCGTAGGACCAGTGTTTGTCCTCACGCAGGTTCAGATTCAGGCGTGAGTTGAACATGCCGCCGAGTACCGCGTTGACGGTTTCCATGGCGACATCCTGGTCGCTGGATTTGGGCGGCGCGACGTTGCCGGCGATCACCGTGGCCTGATTGCTGCCGGGCCGGTCGACCAGATAGATATGCGGCTCTTCCGGCGGCGTGATCTCGGGCAGGCGTTTCTCGGGGCGTGGCTCGTCGTTGCTGGCCTGCCAGTCGCCGAGGTGTGCCTCGAGCATGGGCTTGAGGTCTTCCATGGTCGTATCGCCGACCACCACCAACGTGGCGTTGTCCGGGCGCAGCCAGCTATCGGCGAAGGCACGCACGTCGGCGACCTGCATGTTCTCGATCGCCGCCTGCGTGCCGGAGCCGGTCAGCGGTATGCCGTATGCGTGGTCCTTGCCGTAGAGCAACGGACCGAGCGTGCGCAGCGCGAGGCTGGTCGGTTGGCGTTTTTCCTGGGCAATGCTGGCCAGGCGCTGTTTCTTGAGCCGTGCGAACTCGTTCTCGGGGAAGCTCGCGTTGCGGATCACGTCGGCGTAGATATCCAGCGACGGGTCGAGCGCGGTGCTGAGCGTGGACAGGCTCAGGGTTGCGGAATCCAGGGACGCGCCCGTGTTCAACTCCGCACCGAGCGCGTCGAGATCGGAGCTGATGGTCAGCGAATCACGCCTGGCCGTGCCTTCATCGAGCATGCCCATCGTCAGGCTGGCCGTACCGGGGGCGTCGGCCGGGTCGGCGGCATAGCCGGCATCGAAGACCATGCGCATCTGCACGGTGGGCGCGCTGTGGCGTTCGGCCAGGCGCACCTTCAGGCCGTTGGACAGCGTGGCGTGCTGCACTTCGGGCAGGTCGAGGTCAGGTGTTTCGCCGATCTCGGGCAGCTTGTCGCGATTGACGTCCTCGCCCTTGGCCTTGCGATCGCCGAAGGGTTTCACCGACAGCACGTAAACGCCGTCCGAGAGCCATTTCGCGGCCGTCATCTGGATGTCTTCCGGCGTGACGGTGCGCAGGATTTCCAGTTCCTGGCGGTAGGCGCCGGGATCGTCTGCGTAGATCTCGCCCTGGGCGAGGATATCGGCCTTGCCGCCGATACCACCCACGCTTTCCATGCCGCGCACGAAAGAGGCGCCAAAGCGTGCCCGCGCCCGATCGACGGCGTCGGCCGGCGGGCCTTCGTTGATGAAGCGCTGCATCTGGGTGTCCAGCACTTTCTCGATGGTTTCCAGCTCAGTGCCGGGCCGCGCGGTCGCGCTGACGATCAATTGCGACCCGATCTCCTTGTCCCAGACGAAGGCCGATACGTCGGTCGCGATCTGCTGGTCGTAGACCAGCGTCTTGTACAGCGGGCTGTTCTTGGAGCCGGCAAGCAGGTCGGCGGTGATCTGCAGGCGCGTGGTATCCGGCGCGCCGGTCGGCGGAATGTTCCAGACCTTGTAAATCCGTGCCTGCGGCACGCGATCGAACATCACCTGGCGATGTTCGCCGCTCATCTTCGCGACCCAGCGCTTCTGCTGGGTGACCGGCGGGCCGGGTTCGATGCTGCCGAAATACTGCTCGACCTTGGTCTTGGCGTCTTCCGGTTCGATATCGCCGGCGAGTACGAGCACCGCGTTGGATGGGCCGTAGTAGCGCTTGAACCAGTCCTTGACGTCTTCCAGCGAGGCGGCGTTGAGATCCGCTTCCGAGCCGATCGTCGACCAGGAATAGGGATGCCCGGCCGGGTAGGTGTTCGGCGGGATGGTGTCGAACACCTTGCCGTAGGGCTGGTTGTCGCCCTGACGTTTTTCGTTGAGCACCACGCCGCGCTGCTCTTCGAGCAGATTCTTGTCGATGGCGCCAAGGAAATGGCCCATGCGATCGGATTCCATCCACAGCGCCATGTCGAGCGCGGACGTGGGCACGCTGGCGAAGTAGTTGGTGCGATCGACGTTGGTGGTGCCGTTCATGTCGGTCGCGCCGGCGCGCTCGAAGGGCTCGAAGTATTCGCCTTGCCAGTGTTCGCTGCCTTGGAACATCAGGTGCTCGAACAGATGCGCGAAGCCCTGCTGGCCGGGGCCTTCGTTCTTGGAACCGACGTGGTACCAGATATTGACCGCCACGATGGGTGTCTTGTGGTCGGTATGCACGATCAGCGTCAGGCCGTTGTCGAGCACGTATTTCTTGTAGCCGATATCCACGTCCGGGATTTGCACCGACTCGGGTTCGGCGCGATCTTCGGAGGACTCCACAGCATCGGTGCCCTTGGCTTCGGCGGTCGCTGCCGGCTGTGGGCTGTCGGGCGCGTCGGCAGTGGGCGTAGCTTCCGGCGCGGGCGCGTTGGTCTCGGTATGCGAAGCATCCTGCTGTTTTTCAACGGCCGGCGCGGGCTGCTGTGGCGCGGCGCCATGAGCGTCGTTCGGGCCGGCTGGTGCAGTCGGGCTCTGGGCGGAGGGTTTGGTCGCGGCTGACGATGGCTTGCCGGAAAAGCTATTCTCGATCTGGGCCCAGGCGCGTTCGAGGACGTTGCGGCTGTCGCTCGTGTTGCCCACGTTCGTATTGTCGCAACCCGTCGTGAACCCCGCGGCCAGCAGCGTCAGACAGAGCAGGAGTCGTATCCGCATGAAGAGTCAGTCCTTTTGAATAGGGTGCGTCACGAGCGCACTGTCGCGAGCTTATCAGGGTGCCTGGGCGCTAGCATCCGAACGTCGCAGGGGAGGTTGTGATGAGCACGGGACCATCCTCGATGTTCAAGGGGCAGTTGACGATCAGAGCAGCCGTGCTCGGGGTGCTCCTGGCCGTGATTCTTTCCGCGGCCAATGCCTACCTTGGACTCTTTGCGGGCCTGACGGTTTCCGCTTCGATCCCGGCAGCGGTGCTGTCGCTGGGCCTTCTGCGCCTGTTCGCCGATGCCAATATTCTGGAAAACAACATCGTGCAGACCGCGGCCAGCGCGGGCGAGGCGATCGCGGCGGGCGTGATCTTCACCCTGCCGGCCCTGGTGATGCTCGATTACTGGTCGGATTTCCTTTATTTCCAGACCGTGCTGATCGCCGGTGTCGGCGGCCTGTTGGGCGTGATCATGACGGTGCCGTTGCGGCGCGCTCTGGTCGATGGCAGTTCGCTGGCCTTTCCGGAAGGCCAGGCCACGGCGGCAGTGCTGCAGGCCGGTTATGGCGGCAAGGCCGTCGCGGGCATTGGCACGCTGCTCGTCGGCGCCGGGATCGGTGCGCTGGCCAAGCTGGCAGATAGCGGCCTCAAGGTCTGGGAAGGCGTGGCGGAGACGGCGTTCTCGATTGGCCAGCAGAGCAGTGTTTATGTCGGCAGCTATCTGTCGCCGGCGTTGCTGGCGGTGGGTTATATCGTCGGCATCAACGTCGCCTTGCCGATTCTGCTCGGCGGCGTGTTCGCCTGGTGGATAGCGATCCCGTTGGTGATGGCCTTCGGCGGCGCAGATATCGCGACCGGCGTGGCCGGTGCCGAGCAGGTCTGGAGTGACCAGATCCGCTATCTGGGCGTCGGCGCGATGCTGGTCGGCGGCCTTGCCGCGCTGTGGACGCTGCGCGGCCAGCTGTTCGGTGCCCTGAAGCAGACCGGCGAGACCGTTTTGCCCAGCCAGCGCGATCTGCCACGCCGGCTGTTGGTCACGCTGCTCGTGTTTTTAGCGTTGCCGATGATCGCGCTCTACGCGGTGCTGCTGGATTCCGTGGTGGGCGGTGCAATGGTCGCGCTGCTGATGCTCGCGGCCGCCTTTCTGTTCTCGGCGGTGGCGGCCTATATGGCCGGTCTCGTTGGGTCGAGCAACAATCCGGTTTCGGGTGTGACGATCGCGACCATCCTGATAACAGCGCTCGGGCTCTTCATGTTCTTCGGTGCGGAGACGGCGGGCCCGGCCAGCGCGATCATCGTGGGTGCAGTGGTCTGCTGTGCGGCTGCGATCGGCGGCGACAACATGCAGGATCTCAAGGCGGGCGCCATTCTCGGCGCGTCGCCGGCGGCCCAGCAGCTGGCGCAGATGCTGGGCGTGATCGCGGCGGTATGCGTGCTCTCGCCGGTGTTGTCGCTGTTGCTGCACGCCTATGGCATTGGCGTGTCGGATGCGGCCCATCCCAACGCGCTGCCGGCGCCGCAGGCCAGTTTGATGGTGGCAGTCGTACGCGGCGTATTCGGCGGCGATCTGCCCTGGGGTTGGGTGATCGGTGGTGGCGTGATGGCGCTGGCCACGATCGCGCTCGACACCGTGCTCGGGCGACGGGGCAGTGGTTTTCGCATGCCGGTGCTCGCGGTAGCGCTGGGGCTTTACTTGCCGTTGTCGCTCTCCATGGCGATCGCTTTCGGCGGGCTGGTCGCCTGGCTCGGCGGCAGCGGTGCCGCCCGCGAAGGACGCGGCCTGCTGGCGGCTGCCGGCATCATTACCGGCGAGGCGCTGATGGGCATCTTCATTGCCCTGCCAGTCGCGTTCTTCGGCAGCAGCGATGTGCTTGCGCTGAATATCGGTGGCCTGCCGGCTGCGTGGCCGGGCCTTGTTCTGATGCTCGGGCTGGGGCTCTGGTTATGGAATCTGGCGCGCGCTACTCGCGGTCGATCGCCGACCTAGTTTTCATGAATGGGCGGTTTTCGGTGGTGCTTATGCCTGCTCCAGTCCGGTCGCAAACATATGTTGCGGCCGGGCTTTTGCGGCGATCCTTTACAGGAACGACAGGCGCGCTATAGTGATTTCAGCCCGCCTCGATAAGGGAGGGCGATAAAACGAACAAAAACCTTTCGTTATCAGGGGATAAAAATGAAGAAAATCATCGTTGCTGCTGCCCTGCTTGGGTCGAGCATGTCGGCAAGTGCTGTGGCCCCGGGTGGCCCAGGCTGTGGTTGGGGTAACCTGCTTTTCGAAGGTTCCAGCGGCCTGCCGGCACATCTGCTGGCAACCATCGTCAACGGCACCTCCGGCAATGCCACCTTCGGCATGACCAGCGGTACCAACGGCTGCGATACCGGCGGCACGCTCACCTATAGCGGCAACAGCCTGCTCGCCATGAACGGTGTGCTGGAAGAAGTGGCCCAGGATATGGCCGTGGGTCACGGTGAGGCGCTGACCGCGCTTACCGTCGCAATGCAGATCGACGCATCGGATCGCGATCACTTCAACAGCGTGATGCACGAGAACTTCGCCCAGATCTTCACTCGTGACGATGTCTCGTCCGGCGAGGTGATGGAGAACATCAACGCGGTCATGAAGCACGACGACCGCCTGTCGCGCTACGTGTCCTGATCAGCCGCTCGTCGGCATGCCCCGTCTCGGTTGAGGCGGGGCATTTTTTTGTCTTGCACTCTTTCGTTTCGTTGATGCCTGCGGCACGAGCCGCGATCGGGTTGTGCGCGCTTGTCGTGAGCATGGTTGCGAGCGCCGCGCCACCGCCGGATTTCAAGGCCCTGGCTGCCACCCCGCGCTGGCAAGCGCTCATGCACGTCAATCCGGGTGCGACGCTACGTGGTGTCGGCACCAGCTATGTCGATGACGATGACTTCTTCCTAGCCGCGGACGGCAAAGCCGATCCCGCGGCCGAGCTGCGGGCGACATGGCAGGCGCTCGAGCCCGAGGAAGGCCAGGTGCGTTGCCGTTTCCCCGCGCGCTATCGTTTTCTGGCCGAGCAACTGGGTTGGGACGAGGCTGCGCCTCTTGCGCATTGCGACGACTATCTCGCCTGGCGCGAGCAGATGCCGATCGGGCAGCTCGTGCTGGTCTTTCCTGCGGCCTATCTGAACAGTCCCTCGTCGATGTTCGGCCATACGCTGCTGCGGCTGGACGCCACGCCCGAGCCCGATGCCGTCTGGCTGTCGCGCGCGATCAACTTCGGCGCCCAGGCGGGCGGGGCGGACAACTCGCTGTTCTATATCTGGCGCGGGCTGGCCGGTGGTTACCCGGGGCAGTTCTCGGTGACCTCCTATGTCGAAAAGATCCGGGATTACGCCTTCGTAGAAAACCGCGACATGTGGGAGTACGCCCTCGATCTGGATGCCGGCGAGATCGACTGGGTCGTGCGTCATCTATGGGAGCTGCGCGGGATCAATTTCGACTACTACTTTTTCGACGAGAACTGCTCTTTTCGCCTGCTCGAACTGATCAAGGTGGGCCGGCCCCACGCACCCCTGATGACCGGTCTGCGTTTTGCCGAGCTGCCGGTGAATACCGTGCGCGCGCTCTATGCCGCGGATCTGGTGGCGGAGCGCCGCTATCGCCCGTCGAAGGCAGGCGAACTGGAAGCACTGAGCGCTCGACTGGATCGCGATGAGCGCGCGCTCGCCGAGGCATTGCGAGACGATCCTGATCTTGCCGATAGCAGGCGCTTTGCCGCGCATGCACCGACACGCCGGCATCTCATGGCGCAGCTCGCCTATCAGGCGCTACGGCTGCGTAATCGCGAAGGCGCGCGCGACCCCGATGTGGCACGCAAGAGCCTGGCGCTATTGCGGGTCGTCCAGCGCAATCCGGCGCCGGCACCCGAGCCGATAGAGCCGCCGGCCGCACCAGAGGTCGGTCACGGCACCCAGATGGCAACGCTCGGTGCCGGGCGCCAGGATGGCCGTGATTTCCTGTCCTTCGGTTACCGGCTGACCTACCACGATCTGTTTGATCCGATGACCGGCTTTCTGCCCGGTGCCGCGATCGAAGGGCTGGATATCCAGCTGCGCGTCGACGAGGACGAGGGGTTGGACCTCGAAAGCCTCGATCTGGTCAATATCCGTTCGCTCGCGCCACGCGGTAATTTCATCAAGCCGACTTCCTGGTTCGTGCACGCTGGTTTGGAGCAGGCGCCGGTGGCCGATGAGGAGCGCGCGTTGGGCGGATTCGTCCAGGGTGGGCCGGGCGCGAGCTGGCGTTTCGGGGATCTGTTCCCGTACGTCTTTGCCGTTGCCCGACTGGAAAGCGTGAGCGGCGCGAACCCGGATGCCGCGCTCGGCGGGGGCGCCGAGATCGGCGTCGCGTTCCAGGCGGAGTCCGTACAATGGGGTGTACACGCTCGATGGCTTGAATTCACCTCGCATTTCTCTCGCCTGCGTACCGGCCTCACGGTCAACCTGCCGGTATCGCACGAGAATGCGCTGCGCGGCGAATGCAGCCATGAGACCTGGCAAAGCGATGCGGTCACGGGTTGCAGCGTGTCGTTCCGACATTTTTTCGACTAGGTCTCCTTGATGGCGCGATTGGCGGTGTTTTCGGGTGTGTCCGCTCTGGGCTGGGCGCTGATCTTGAGCTTGGGGTGGGCCGGGGTGGCCTCGGCGGCCGAGTCGCCCGGCGCGGACGTGGCGGCCCTGCAGGCCCGCGCGGCCGAGCAGGATCTCGCGGCGAGCCCGCAATGGCGTTCGCTGGTGCACTACGAGGCCAACTGGCTGGGTGACGGGCTGCACAGCACGGTCGCCAGCGACAATTTCTTTCTTTCACCTGCGGGCCGTACCGACCCGGCCGCCGAGCTCGATGCCACGCTCGCAGCGCTCGTCGAGGATCGGCATATCGAAGGCCGCGACAAGCCCGCGTCCTGTGTCTTCATCGCACGGCGCAAGTTTCTGACGCGTTCGCTCGGGCTGGCGCCGCAGGCGCTGGGCGGTGCGGACTGCAACGAATACCGGCAATGGCGGGCCGCCCTCAGTCCGGATCGCATCAGCCTGATCTTCCCGACCGCGTTTCCGAACAGCCCGTCGTCCATGTTTGGTCATACGCTGCTGCGGATCGATTCGTCACGCGCGGCGCGCGGCACCGAGCTGCTGTCCTATGCGGTGAACTTTGCCGCGGCGGCGGGCGACGACGCCAAGGGCCTAGGGTTTGCATGGCATGGCCTGACCGGCGGCTATCCCGGCATATTCGGGCTGTTTCCCTATTACGAGAAGGTCAAGCAATACGCCTGGATCGAACACCGCGACGTCTGGGCCTATCCGCTCGACCTGAACGACGCCGAGACCGAGCGGCTGGTCGATCATCTCTGGGAGATGGACGGCGTACGCTTCGACTATTACTTCCTGACCAAAAATTGCTCCTATCAGTTGCTCAGCCTGCTTGAGGTCGCCCGGCCCGAGCTGAAGCTGACCGAGCAGTATTCCTGGTATGCGATTCCGGCCGATACGATCCGCACGCTTGCCGACGTGCCGGGCTTGATGGAAACGCCGCGCTACCGGCCCTCGCTGGAAACCACGCTGCGCTGGCAGGCCGATCAGCTCGACGTCGACCAGCGTGACCTGGCGCGAGAACTCGCGGCCGACGAGGTCGCCTTCGACGACGCCCGTCTGACGGCGCTCGCGCCGGCCGATCGCGCCGCGGTGCTGGAAGTCGCCCACGACTATCTCTACTACCGGCTGCAGAGCGAGCCGGAGAAGGCGCCGGCGGATCAGGCCCATGCCAACGCAATCCTGCTTGAGCGCAGTCGTATCGGGCAGCCATCGCCGTTCACCGAGGTCCCCACGCCCGAGACCCCGCCGGATCAGGGGCATCGCACGCTGCGGCTGGCCTCGTCGATGATCTACGAAGCAGACGACCTGTCGCTGGGTTTGCGCTTGCGGCCGGCCTATCACGATCTGCTCGACGATCCGGGCGGCTATACGGACGGCGCCGAAATCAATTTCCTCGACCTGGGCCTGCGTGTGGATCCGGAGGACGGCGAACTGCGCATCGACGATCTGCAGCTGCTCAATATCGTGTCGTTGTCGCCGCGCAACGATCTGTTCCAGCCGGTCTCGTTCCAGATCGATACCGGCCTGCGTCGGCGTCCCTCGTCGAACGTGTTCGACGATGTCGACAACAATCTCGGCTATTACCTGCAAGGCGGGCCGGGGCTGGCCTGGGGCGACAGTGAACTGCTCGGCTATGTCTTCGGCCTGGGCTCGCTGGATGCCAACAGCGCGCTGTCGCCGGGCTATGCGCTCGGCGCCGGCGCGAGCACGGGCGTGCTGGTCTATCCCATGCCCGACCTGCAGATCAAGGCCGAGGCCGGGATGCTCGAATACCTGGCCGGCGACGATGGTTACTACCGCTGGGCGAAGGTCCAGCAGCAGTTCAATCTCACGCGCGAGCTCGGCCTGCGCACCGAGATCGGCTGGGAGAACACCGCGGTCGATGCTGGCGTGCGTGCGGTGATCGGACTGCAGGCGTATTTTTAGCCGTATGAACCGGTTATCGATCGAGAACGGCTGGCTGACCGGCGTGCGCCACCTGCGCTCGCCCAATCACGACGCGCGGCCGGGCCGTAGCACAGTCGATACACTGGTCGTGCACGGCATCACCTTGCCGCCGGGCCGCTTCGGCCGCGGCCAGGTCGATGCGCTGTTCACCAACCGGCTCGATCCGGCGGTACATCCCTATTATCAGGCGATCGCCCACCTGAAAGTCTCGGCACATCTGCTGATCGAGCGGGCGGGGCGCATCACGCAGTATGTCGGCTTCGGCGACCGTGCCTGGCATGCCGGGCGTTCCTGTTTCGATGGGCGCGAGGCGGTCAACGATTTCGGTATCGGTATCGAGCTGGAAGGTACGGACGATTGCCCCTACACGCCGGCGCAGTATCGCGCGCTGGCGGGTGCGACGGCTGCATTGCTTGCGGCCTATCCTGCGCTCACGCCGGCACGCATCGTCGGTCATAGCGATATCGCGCCGGGCCGCAAGACCGATCCCGGTCCGGCTTTCGACTGGGCCTTGTTTCATCGTCTGCGAGAGCGCGCATGCACCTGATCGTGATCGTCATCGCGCTGTTCGCCGAGCGTGCGTTGGGCCAGCTCAAGCGCTGGCGCGATACCGACGGGTTCGCGCGTTATGTAGCGCTGATCGAAAGCAGCCGTATCGGCCGCCGCTGGCTGGCCCAGCCCGCGGGCGTGCTGGTGATCGTGCCGCCGGTGCTCATAGTGGCGCTGCTGCAATGGGCGATCGCCGAGTATCTGTGGCTGGGTTTCCAGCTGGCCTTCGGCGTGTTCATCCTGATGCTCACCTTCGGCCCGCGCGATCTCTGGGAAGACGTCTATGCGCTGGCCCATGCCCGGGGCGAAGCCGACCACGACAGCGCCGAGGCGCGCGCTGTGTCGCTTTGCCGGCGGGCGAGCGGGCGCGCGGCTGTCGATATCAACGGCCGCACGATTGTCGGCGCAGTGCTCATACAGGGCCATGAACGCGTGCTGGCGGTGCTGCTCTGGTTCCTGGTGGCTGGGCCGGCGGGGGCGCTGTTCTATCGGAGTGTGCGTGAGCTGCCGGCGCTGGCTGCACGTGGCACCGGTTCCCGCGCGATGCGGCGCACGGCGGAATATGTCCACGGCCTGGCGGCGTGGATCCCGGCGCGTCTGTGCGTGCTGATCTACGCACTGGTCGGCAATACGCGTGGCGCGCTGGGCGCCTGGCCGTCGGCGCGGGCGACCACGCATGCCAGTGCATCGGCAAGCTGGCGCCTGCTCGCGGCGGTCGGTCGCGGTGCGTTGGGGTCGTCTCCGCGCGTGGATTCGCCCCGCTACGATCGCTACCTCAACGACACGCTGCTCGAAGCGCTGGGTCTGATCTCGCGGTCGCTGCTGGTGCTGCTGGCCGGGTTGGCATTGCTGACCATCTTCGGCGTATTGCGCTAGCATCCGCGCCCAAACCGTCATCCGAGGGAGTCCGACTTGAGCGATCTGCAGCCGTTTCTCGACAAGGCCGTCGAGGCCGCACGCGCGGCCGAAGCCATCATCCGCCGTTACTATCACGGCGATTTCGAGGTCGAGCGCAAGGCGGACGCCAGCCCGGTGACCATTGCCGACATCGAATGCGAGCGTGCGATCAAGGACGTGCTGTCGCAGGCGTTTCCCGACCACGGTTTCCAGGGCGAGGAACTGGGCATATCCGATGCGGATGCGGACTACGTGTGGCTGATCGATCCGATCGACGGCACGAAGAGTTTCGTGCGTGGTTATCCGTTCTTTTCGACCCAGATCGCGTTGCGCCACCGCGGTGAACTGATCGTCGGCGTGTCCAATGCCCCGATGTTCAACGGCGGTGAGCTGGCTTGCGCGGCCAAAGGCCTCGGCGCCTGGCTCAACGACGAGCCGATCGCGACTTCCAAGATCGACAGCCTCGCCGAAACCAGCCTGTCGCTCGGCAACATCGCGTCGCTAGCGGCGTCACCGGCCTGGGCGCCGGTGGGCGAGCTGATCGGACAGGTGCACCGTATCCGCGGCTATGGCGATTTCTATCACTACCATCTGCTCGCCTCGGGGCGGATCGACGCGATCCTTGAGTCCGATCTGAACATCCTCGATATCGCCGCGCTTACGGTGATCCTGCGCGAGGCCGGCGGCGATATCACCGAGCTTGGCGGTGGCGAGATCGACCTGCCCACGCGCAGCGTGCTCGCCACCAACGGCAAGCTGCGCGATGCGATCGCGCCGTTCGTGTCCGCCTGGGACGAAGCCCGCGACGCGCCGAAGGACTGACCGGAGAGACGAGGCCCGGTCAGAACGGCCGGGTCTCGCCGCGCAGGCTGATGATCGGCCAGCCTGCTTCACGCGCGGCGGCGGCTAGGGTCTCGTCCGGGTCGACTGCGATGGCGGTATCCGCCCAGCGCAGCAAGGGCAGGTCGTTGAGCGAGTCAGAATAAAAGGTCACCTGCTGGAACGGCTGCGGTTGTTCGGCAACCCAGTCGATCGCACGTGCAATCTTGCCGTCCTGAAACGAGGGCGTGCCCGCGATCTCGCCGGTATAGGCGCCGTCCACAATCTCTGGCTCGGTCGCGATGAGCGCATCAATGTCCAGCAATTCGGCAATCGGCTCGGTAATGAAACGATTGGTCGCGGTGATGATTGCGATGGCGTCGCCGCGCGCCCGGTGGTGGTCGATCAGTGCCCTGGCATGGCGCGCAACGATGGGGCTGATGATGCGCTCGACGTAATCGCGGCGCAGCGCGTGCATGGTCTCCAGTGAGTTCTCCAATAGCGGCGCCAGCGCGAAGCGTTGGTAGGCATGGATATCGAGATTGCCGGCCTTGTACTGATCGTGGAAACGCTCGTTTTCACGGGCGTAGTGCGCGGAATCGACCACGCCTTCATTCACTAGAAAACGGCCCCATAGATAATCGCTGTCGCCGGCGAGCAGGGTGTGGTCGAGATCGAAGAGGGTTAAGTCCAAGTTGAAAGAGCCTTTTTCGTTTTTGACCAATGTATGAAAGAATCGATTAAGTACTTATACCGAGGGCGTCGTCGTGATCGATGCGCAGGGTTTTCGGGCCAACGTCGGCATCATCTTAAGCAATCAGAGTGGCCAGGTGTTCTGGGCCAAGCGTATTGGTCAGCAATCGTGGCAGTTTCCGCAGGGCGGGATCCACGAGGGTGAGAACGCACAGCAAGCGCTGTTTCGCGAGCTTGAAGAAGAGGTCGGCCTGCGTCCGGAGCATGTGCGCATGATCGGTGCCACCCGGCGCTGGCTGCGTTATCGTCTGCCCAAGCGCTACGTGCGCCGCAATCGTCAGCCGTTGTGCATCGGCCAGAAGCAGAAGTGGTTCATGCTCCAGTTGATCGCGCCCGAGACCTGTGTCCGTTTCGATGCCTGCGACAAGCCGGAATTCGACGGTTATCGCTGGGTCGACTACTGGCATCCCGTAAATGAAGTGGTCTTTTTCAAGCGCCAGGTCTATCGCCTCGCCCTCGATGAACTGTCCTGCTGCCTGAACGGACAGTAGCGCCGCTCACTCTCCATTCCGATCTTTCTCGGGCGCCCGGCGGGCGCGGTTTTCGTGTGGGTGCAACTCCGACGTTGTCAGTGTAGGCTGACAATGACAGCGAGTGGTGTCATGAATTGTCGCTATTGACACTCATTCTCATTCGCGTTGTACTACGCGTCGGAGGTGCCCATGTACGTTTGTGTTTGTAACGCAGTAACCGACTGCCAGATCCGCGACGCCTACTGTGAAGGCGCGTGCAGCATGCGCGAATTGCGCAAGCGTCTGGGCGTGGCCGGCTGTTGTGGTCGCTGTGCGCAGTGTGCACGCGATCTGCTCAACGAGTGCCGCCAGCAGCAGGACCGCAACGTGGCCCCGATTCGCGTGATCGCCACGGGCGAGCCGCTTTCCGCGACCGGCTAGCAGCCTGTTTCCGGGCCCGCGGCCCTTCGTCTTCGCTGTTTGTACGCTTGCACGGTGTCGGCTAAGCTTGGTGCTTAGTTATTGCCGCAACGTACAGGAACAGCCATGAAAGGCGACCCGAAAGTCATCGAGTATCTGCAGAAGTCGCTCAAGCTCGAGCTGACTGCGATCAACCAGTATTTCCTCCACGCCCGCATGTACGAAGACATGGGTTTCTTCGAGCTGGGCAAGAAGGAGTACGAGGAATCGATCGAGGAAATGCAGCACGCAGATCGCTTCATCAAGCGTATTCTGTTCCTCAATGGCCTGCCCAACCTGCAGGATCTCGGCAAGCTGCGCATTGGCGAGAACCCGAAGGAAATGCTCGAATGCGACCTGGCCGCCGAGTACGAAGGCCACGCCTACTACAAGGAAGCGATCACGCACTGCGAGCAGGTCGGCGACTACGTCACCCGTGAGCTGTTCGCGGAGATCCTGGCCGATGAAGAAGGGCACATCGACTTCATCGAGACCCAGCTCGACATGATCAAGCACATGGGCGAGCAGAACTACAACCAGTCGCAGATCGGTGCCAACATCAACCAGGACCCGGACGGCGGCGAATAAGCCGTCGGCCAGCGTTACTGGCGCTGCAACTGCAAAGGCCCCGTCGGATCGTCTCCGGCGGGGCCTTTTTCATGGCCGATCGAAACGTGTCAGAACGGCTTGACGATCGCCAGCACCACGATCACCACGAGAAAGATCGTGGGCACTTCGTTCATCAGCCGGAAGTAGCCGGCGCGGCCGGTGTTGCGTTGCTCGCGGAACTTCTTGACCTGCACCTGGCACCAGCCGTGATAGCCGATCAGGCCGAGCACGAACAGCAGCTTCACGTGAATCCAGCCGTTGGCTGCCATCCATGCGCCGCCGTAGCCGGCGATCAACCAGAGGCCGAAGATGATCGTCAGCGCCGCGCCGATCGACATGAGGACCGCGAGCCGTTTTTCCATCGTGCAGAAACGTGCATAGCCGACTTCGTCGGTGGTATCGGCGTGGTAGACGAAAATACGCGGCAGATAGAACAAGCCGGCGAACCACGTCACCATGAAGATCACGTGGAAGGCCTTGACCCATAAAAGCATTCGTTACTCCTGTGGCAGGCGGGCCTGGGTCGGCCGCCCTTGAATCGGGTGCATTGTAGCGGCTGACCTACGGGCGGTAAGTACCGTCGATCGCCTCGCGGGTGAGTACGCCATACGTAATGGCGCGGCTGCCGGTTACATTGCGCTCGACGACCAGCGCCTCGGTTTCGTTGCGATTGACCATGTCGAACGCTTCCTGGAGGCTCGCCCGAACGTGGATCGCATAGGCGTCCACGCGTTTGCCCGGGATGTTGTGCAGGTCGATTTCCTCGAGCTCGGCGTTCTCTTCCTGGCTGAGAAAACGCGCCACATCGCTGGGGCGCATGAGGCTGGCGCGATGCTCGCGCGAGCGGATCAGCAGCCAGTCGATCTTGGTTTCCAGAATCTCTTCGAGTTCGGCGCGCCCGATCCGGCGTTCGACGATACGAAAACGCCGGTTCATCGCGGTGAGTACGCTTGCGCGCCGCAAGTACTGGGAGATCGGATCGTTGCGATAGTCCAGACCGCGCCGGCGCAGCAACAAACGGAACAGCGATTCGCTGACGGAAATCCGGCGCGATACCACCAGGGCAGCGATCACCACCAGCATGCCGGGCAGCACCAGTCCGGTCTGTCCGGACAGTTCCAGGATCACCACGAGCGCCGACAGCGGCGCCTGAAGTACCGCGCCCATCATCGCGCCGATGCCGAGCAGCGCGTAGAGGCCGCTATCGGTGGCATGGCCGGGCAGGATCAACGCGCCGACCGAACCCAGCGCGCTGCCCAAGGCCGAGCCGACCACGAAAGTTGGCAGGATCACGCCGCCCGGAATCGCCGCGGCCGTCGCAAAACTGCTGGCCAGCAGCTTCGCCAGGCCGATGCCGAGCGCGACAGCGATCGCGTACTCGCCGGCCAGCGACGCATTCACGGTTTCGAAACCCAGGCCCATGATCTGTGGGAACTGGATTGCGAGCAGACCGGTCACGAGGCCAGCGAGCCCGATACGCAGGCTGATCCGGATCTTGCCCAGCAGCGGCACGAGCGCGCCGCAAAGGCGTGTGAAGCCCGCGCCGGCAATGCCGAGAACGGCGCCGACAAACGCGAGATAGGGCAACTCGACGGTGGAAAAGCCGGAGTAGTCGGCCATCAGCCGCGGATGCACGTCGGTGAACGTGAACGTCACCAGCGAGCCGGTCACCGCCGCGAGGATGATGGGCGCGAAGCCGGCGATGGTGTATTCCATCATCACCACTTCCATGGCGAAGATCACCGCAGCCAGCGGCGTGTTGAACGACGCCGCGATGCCCGCGGCCGCGCCGCAGCCGACCAGCGTCCGCACGCTGTTGTTGGGCAGGTCGAGCTGGCGGCCGAGCCAGCTGCCCGTGGTCGCGCCGGTATGGGCGGCGACGCCTTCGCGCCCGACGGATTGGCCGGTTGCCAACGCCAGCGCCGACATCGTGAACTCGGCGAGGGCGGCCTTTACCGGCAGCACCCCTTGGTAATAGACCAGCCGCTCAATGATATGAACAATCCCGTATTCCGAGGATTTGATCACCCACTCCACGATCAGCCCGAGCAGCAGGGCGCCCAGCACGGGTACGGCTACCCGAAACGTCACGCTGGCCTCGGTGAACGTGCCGCTCGCAATCCCGAAGACCTCGAACAGCGGCTCCTGCAGCGTATGGATAGCCGTATGCAGGGCTAGAATCACCAGCCCGCACAAGCCGCCGGTGGCGGCACCGAGCAGGCAGAGAAGACTCAGTCCCGGGGTATTCTCGACATCGGCGAGTTGCTGGCGGATCGAGTCCATGCGCCCCTGCCAGGCCTCCCGCAGCGAACGACGGCGCGAAGGTTCAGCGGCCATGGGTCGGTCGAGGGCGTACGTGCAAGAGCTCGTATCCGTATTGCTGTGGGGTTGTGGCTGCGCCGGGAGCGTCGCGGCTGCGCATGACGACGCGTTGCGCGTTATTATGCGCGGTTTCTTCGGTCTTTTCACGGTTAGTCATGGCCCAGCTTCAACGCATCGGAATTGTCGGCGGCACCGGTTATGCGGGCGCGGAACTGCTACGCCTGCTCAGCGCGCATCCCCATGCAGAAGTCGTGGCAGTGACTTCGCGCGGCGATGCGGGTACGCCGGTCGCCGACGCCTACCCGCAGCTGCGCGGCGTCATCGATCTGGATTTTGTCGAGCCATCGACCGCGAATCTCGTGGATTGCGACATCGTGTTCTTCGCCACCCCGCATGCCGCGGCGATGCACGATGTGCCGGCGTTGCTGGAAGCGGGTAAGCGGGTGATCGACCTATCTGCCGATTTCCGTCTCAAGGATGCCGACGAATGGGCCGCCTGGTACGGGGTCGAGCATGTCTGCCCCGAGCTGATCGAACGCGCGGCCTACGGCATGCCGGAGCTCAACCGCGAGCAGATCGCGGGCGCGGATCTGGTCGCCGCACCGGGCTGTTATCCGACCGCCGTGGTGCTCGGTTTCAAGCCGTTGATCGATGCCGGGCTGGTGGATGCCGCCAGTCTGATTGCCGACGCCAAGACCGGCGTTTCCGGTGCAGGCAAGAGCCTGAAGCCCGGCTTTCTGTTCGCCGAAATGCAGGAGTCGTTCAAGGCCTACGGCGTGGCCGGTCATCGCCACCTGCCCGAGATCCGCCAGACGCTGGGTGAGCTGGCAGGCGGCGATGTGGGCCTGACCTTCGTGCCGCATCTGGTGCCCATGATCCGTGGCATCCATGCCACGCTTTATGCGCGTCTGAGCGATTCGAATGCAGGCAGCGCCGATGCATTGCAGGCGCTGTACGAAAACGCCTATGCCGACGAGCCGTTTGTCGACGTGCTGCCGGCCGGCGCGGCCCCCGAAACACGCCACGTGCGCGGCGGCAACATGTGCCGCATGGCCGTGCATCGGCCGGGCGGCGGTGACACGGTCGTGGTGCTGTCGGTGATCGACAACCTGATCAAGGGCGCAGCCGGCCAGGCCGTGCAGTGCTTCAACCTCATGATCGGCGCCGACGAGAACTGCGCCCTCGCAGCGCCGGGCCCGTTGCCGTAACGTTGTACTCTCGTCAGGGGCTTGAATCCCCTGCGCTTGCACCGATGTCCTATGATAGAGATATCCGGTCCACGGAATTGAAACGCTTATGAGTACCGCCACACACGCAATCGAAGAAGACCAGGCCGCGCTGGTGTTCACTGATGCCGCCGCAGTCAAGGTCAAGGAATTGCTCGAGGACGAGGACAACGACGCGCTCAAGCTGCGCGTGTTCGTCTCCGGTGGCGGCTGTTCGGGGTTCCAGTACGGCTTCACCTTCGACGAGAACGTCGAGGATGGCGATACCCAGATCCAGAAGCAGGGTGTAACGCTGCTGGTCGACCCGATGAGCGTGCTCTATCTCAGCGGCGCTGAAATCGACTTCTCCGACGGAGTCGAAGGCGCGCAGTTCGTGATCCGCAATCCCAATGCGACGACCACCTGCGGCTGCGGCAACTCCTTCGCTGTTTAAGTCGGCGGGCCTTTGCCTGTTGTGAGGGGCTGGTTCGCGACAGGTGAATCGGGCATACGAGAACGCGGCAGGCTTGCGGTGCGAATGCCGCGCGCAGCGCGCGACGCCGTTCTCAACCCACGTATCGACGCGACGCCATGGGCGTCATGGGCGTGGTCGTTTCTCGTGGATCGGGAGGCCATGCTTCAAGGCATCGCCCGGTGACGATCACTCCGGCGAGATCGCTGCCTGATAGATGCCGCCCAGCGCCACGGACTCGCGCGCCCCGGTAACGGCCGGTACGTTCCCGCTTAGCCCGTGCACGGTGCGCATCGCCAGCCAGGCGAAGGCGACGGCTTCCACCCAATCCGAATCCACATGGTAGTCGTCGGTGCGTGTGACCACGCGAGGGCGCACCAGCTGCTCCAGGCGTCTGCATAGTTCGTCGTTGCGCACGCCGCCGCCGCAAAGCAGCAGCTCCTCGTCCCCCGGGCCGTAATCGTCGATTGCTTGGGCAATGGTACGGGCCGAGAATTCGCATAGCGTGGCCTGCACGTCGGCCGGGATCGGCGGCGAGTACAGGCTGTCGATCTGGGCACGCAGCCAGTCGATATTGAAATATTCGCGGCCGGTGCTCTTGGGGGCGGGGCGCGCCAGATACGGGTCCGACATCATCTGCGCGAGCAGGGCATCGTCCACGTTGCCGCTCGCCGCCCAGCGTCCGTCTGCGTCGTAGCTGTGTTTCGTATGCGCTGCGACCCAGGTATCCATGAGCGCGTTGCCCGGCCCGGTATCCAGGCCTGTCACTGCTTGGCTATCGTCGGCCGACGCGCGGGGCAGGACGGTCAGATTGGCGATGCCGCCGATGTTGATCACGATTCGATCACGGTCGGGCCGGGCGAACACGCTGCGATGAAACGCCGGCACCAGCGGGGCCCCCTGGCCACCCATGGCGATATCGCTGTTGCGAAAATCAGCCACCACGCGGCAGCCGGTGCGCGCCGCGATCAGGCTGGGTGAGCCGAGTTGCAGGCTGAACGGGTAGCGGGATTCTGGCTCGTGGCGAACGGTCTGGCCGTGGCTGCCGATCGCGTCGACATACTCGGCGCTCATGCCGGCTTTTTCCAGTACGGCCAGCGCGGCATTGGCGAACCATTCGCCTACGCGCTGATCCAGCTCGCCGAACTTGGCGAGCGATATGCCGGCAACCTGTTGGGACAGGTGCAGCAGATCGTCTCGAAGGCCCGGGTCGGGTTCTTCGGCGTGGGTGGCAATGATGCGAGGATTATTGCCGTTGTCATCGAACTGGACCAGCGCGGCGTCGGCCGCGTCGACGCTGGTGCCGGACATGAGTCCGATATAGCAGGCCGGGGCGGCCATCAGTTCGCGCTGTTGTCGTCGTCGGTACTGGCGCGGGCCACATCGGTGCGGGTTAGCGAATCCAGTTGTGTCAGCAGTGGCGCGGAGCGCTTGCGAAAGTCGGCCAGGTGCTCGTCGGGTAGCGGCAAGGCCTTGGGCAGTTCGACGCGCTCGGGATCCTTGGGGTCGCCGTCCACACGGAACTCGTAATGCAGATGGGGGCCGGTGGCCAGCCCGCTCATGCCGACATAACCGATCACGTCGCCCTGGCGCACCTTGCTGCCGACACCGAACTTATTAGCGAACGAAGACATGTGTCCGTAGCGGGTCGACAGATGACTGTCGTGACGAATCATGATCATGTTGCCGTAGCCGCCGCGCCGGCCGCGAAACACGATGCGGCCACTGCCGGTTGCCTTGATCGGGGTGCCGGTCGGCGCCGCATAGTCGGTTCCTTCGTGGCGGCGAATCCGGTTGAGAATCGGGTGATTGCGCGAGAGGTTGAAGCCGGAGCTGATACGGGTGTAGTCCACCGGCGTACGGATGAAGGCTTTCTTCATCGCTCGACCTTCGGGGGAATAGTAGACCGTACCCTGGTCGTCACCAGCCTCGGCATAACGTACCGCGCGAACCTCACGGCCGCGGTTGATGAACGATGCCGCAAGAATCTCGCCATCGGCGACCTTGTCGCCGTCCTTGTAGAGCTCGTCATAAACGACAACGAAGCGATCGCCCGGCCGGGTGTCGAGTGCAAAGTCGATATCCCAGCCGAAGATTTTCACCAGCTCCATGATCTGACGGTCCGACAGGCCGGACTCCAGTGCGTCCACATAGAAGCTGGTATCGATCGTGCCCGCTGCGTAGGCGTTGTGGTGTTCGACGTCGGTAAGCTGCATGTCGCCGCTGAAGCCGTCGCCGGCAGGGCGAACCTTTAGGGTATGCAGGGGGTCGATCGCGAAATCGACCGCGAGGACGCTGCCCTGGTCGTCAGCCTTCACGCGCATGGTGTCGCCGGCACGCAAGCCGCGGGTGAACCGCTTGCCGTGCTCGGGCATATGGGCGATCTTCAGCGAGTCGGTATAAGACAGGTCGTTACGGTTGAACGCGATCGATAGCGTATCGCCCGAGCGGATCGTGACTTCCCGCCACTGCGATGCCGTGTCCTGGGGGACGTCGACGATCGGGGCATCGCTCGCTGCCGCAAGGCCCGTGCTCGATTCGACGATATGGCTCGGCTCGGCTTGGCTGTTCGCGGCCTGCGAGTCGGGCTCGTCGATTTCGCGGTCAGGGTCTATCGGGGCGACGGCCACGGCGGCTGCGCCGGGCTGGCTGTCGCTGAGCGCGATGTCGCTGTCTTGTTGTGGGTCGTCCTGTGCGCCGTCAGTTTGCGCGGCATTTGCCGGCATACTTACGTCAGCGCGCCCCGGTCCGATGGAGGCATCGACATCCGTGTTCGCAACCTTCGAGCTGCTCTCATAGTTCGCGTCCGCGGCGTTCGTGACAGTCGTGTCGAATAGGGCCGATTGCGGCGTGGCGGTCAGCCAGGCGGTGCCGCCGATCAGTGGTATCACCAGTAGTAGAGCGAGTCGACGCAAGCGCGATCCGGCAGGCGGCTGCTGCTCGTGCAGCCACAGATAATCAGTGTCGATCTTGCCCATAGAGAGACGCGCGCTGTGCTGGAAGCGAGGGAATAAGTGCGGGCTCGCCCCTGTCTCTTGCCCGCAAATATCCGGATAGAAAAGCATAAACACGGATGCTTGCCAAGTGTGAAACCGCTAGACTCGTTCAACAAGTGTGTATGTCGACCGGAAACCGGGAGAAGTTTTTCGATGCAGGATATATGGGCGGAAATCCGCCGCGGCTGTGATGAGGTCATTCCGGAGGATGCCTTCAGCAAGCGTATTGCCGAAGCGCATGAGGCCGGCGAGCGGCTCGTAATCAAGGCCGGTTTCGATCCCACGGCGCCTGATCTGCACCTGGGCCACACGGTACTCCTCAACAAGATGCGCACCTTCCAGGACCTGGGCCACGACGTGGTCTTCCTGATCGGCGACTTCACGGGCCGTATCGGCGACCCGACCGGCAAGAACGTAACCCGCAAGCCATTGGACGAAGCACAGGTCAAGGCGAACGCGGAAACTTACGAAGCACAGATCTACAAGGTATTGGATCGCGCGCGCACGCGCGTAGTCCTTAATTCCTCTTGGCTGAACGAGCTGTCCAGTGCCGACATGATCAAGCTCGCCTCCACCCATACCGTGGCTCGCATGCTCGAGCGCGACGACTTCAACAAGCGGTACAAGGCCAACGAGTCGATCGCGATCCACGAATTCCTGTACCCATTGATACAGGGATACGACTCTGTCGCCCTCGACGCAGACGTGGAACTCGGCGGCACCGATCAGAAATTCAACCTGTTGATGGGTCGCCATCTGCAGCAGGTCTATGGGCAGAAGCCGCAAGCCGTCCTGACCATGCCGTTGCTGGAGGGGTTGGACGGTGTCAACAAGATGTCGAAGTCGCTGGACAACTATATCGGCATCGACGAGGCGCCTAACGATCAGTACGGCAAATTGATGTCGATCTCCGACGACCTGATGTGGCGTTACTTCGAGCTGCTCTCCTTCGAGCCAATCGCAGTGATCGAGGGATACCGCAAGGAAGTGGCAGACGGGGCCAATCCCCGTGACCTCAAGTACCGTCTCGCCGGCGAGATCGTTGCCCGGTTCCACGGTGAAGAGGCAGCCCGCTCGGCCCATCAGGCTTTTGTCGAGCGATTCAGCCATGGCGTCGTGCCCGAAGACATCGAGCTGCAGCGTGTGCCCTGCGAGGAAGGTGGCCTTCAGGTGGCTGCTGTGCTGAAAGCATCGGGCCTGACGCAAAGCAATGGCGAAGGTATCCGGCTGGTGAAGCAGGGGGCGGTACGTCTGGATGGGGACCGAATCAGTGATTCCGGTCTCGTGATCGAGCCGGGTTCCGAGCGTCTGATCCAGGTCGGCAAACGCAGAATCGCGCGGGTGGTGCTGGAGACCGGGTGATATCCGGCTTTTGAGACGCTGTCATGACAGCGTTTTGAAACTTTCGTGAAAATTTTTCACGATTTTCGTTGACACCTCATCCGATATCCCTAGAATACGCCCTCTCGCAACACGGCGAGCCGGCAAAAACGCTAAAACGTATTTACCGGCAAGCCTGCGCTAACAAGCGTAGAGCGTTGATCAGTAAGATGTTCAACGGAATGTGTTGAGTTGTCGGTTTCGGCATTGAGTAGCTCGCTACTTTCTGTTGAAATATGCCGGCCGCCGAAGTCGCCGAAAGGTGGCTTGGGCAGTCGACATACCTGCAGCGCAGGCCACGAAAACTTTTTTAAAGAAATTTAAAAAAGTTCTTGACAGCTCAGCGGTTCAGCGTAGAATACGCTCTCTCGCAACGGCAAGGACGCCAAACGGCATTAGCCCAAAGCGTTCTGTTGCAGATCTTTAACAATATGCAAATGACTTGTGTGGGTGCTCCCTTGGGTTGGTGATAAGCCAAGCCCTAATAGAGCATCCAAAGCGTTTAACGCTAAGGATGACTCATTGTATGACTTCGGTCATATACCAGTTGAAGTAGTATTAAACTGGAGAGTTTGATCCTGGCTCAGATTGAACGCTGGCGGCAGGCCTAACACATGCAAGTCGAGCGGAAACGACATCTTCGGATGGGCGTCGAGCGGCGGACGGGTGAGTAACGCCTAGGAATCTGCCCTTTTGTGGAGGATAACCCGGGGAAACTCGGGCTAATACTGCATAATCTCTACGGAGCAAAGCGGGGGATCTTTTGACCTCGCGCAGAAGGATGAGCCTAGGTCTGATTAGCTTGTTGGTGGGGTAACGGCCTACCAAGGCGACGATCAGTAGCTGGTCTGAGAGGATGATCAGCCACACCGGGACTGAGACACGGCCCGGACTCCTACGGGAGGCAGCAGTGGGGAATATTGGACAATGGGCGAAAGCCTGATCCAGCCATGCCGCGTGTGTGAAGAAGGCCTTAGGGTTGTAAAGCACTTTAAGCAGGAAAGAAAAGCGCCGGATTAATACTCCGAG
>NZ_APND01000002.1:0-230000 GCF_040361215.1 Salinisphaera dokdonensis CL-ES53 | reverse complement strand
GGCGGATAGCGGGAGCGGGTTGAGCATCGGTATGCAGGTCAGCCTTCAGAACACGTCGTCCAAGCCAGTCGTTTCGTTTTATGACCCTGCGATGATCATTGGTGTCGCGATTGCAGATTATGTCTCGCGCGCTCGGGTCGAATAGGTTGGGCGAACACCCTTTGTGCTAACGCAGCATGCGGTTCTTTAGGTCAGAGAGTGAGGTCGGCCTCATTCGGTAATCGTTTACTGGAACACCCGTACCGGGCACACCCAGCTGATCGTTTGAGCTTTATCTGGATAGAGGCTCGCTGAACGCGATCATCGCTCTCGATCACTTGTGCACTGGCGTTACGCACCGGCATGACTCAGTGCGGCCGCATTGCCGGTCGCGGTTTTCAACTGTACCCAGGCCCGGAGCACCTCGTAACGGGCGATCGCGACTTGGGCTCGGCGGTCAGCAAGGGTGGTTTCGGCGTCAAGAAGATCATCGATATTTGCACGACCTGCTTCCAGGCGCGCGGCACGCGTCTGGCGGGTGGCCTCGGCACTAGCTACACCGAGCAACGCTAGTTCGACGCGTTCACGGTTGTCCTGGAGCGTCGAGACCGCGCGGGCAATCTCGACCCGCAGCCCGGCAACCAATTCCGTTCGCTGGGCTCGCAAAGCTTCCAGGCGCGCTTCGGCTTCACGCCGTGCGGCGCTGATTGTGCCGCCGGCGAACGGCGTCCAATTGACCTGGGCAGCGATGCGGCCCTCGCGTTCCGGTAGGAACGCGTTCCCTTCGTTGTAGTGGAGGCTTGCTACCGCATCGAGGGTCGGTAAGCGCTGCGCAGAGGATGATTTCACCTGCAGCGCTGCAGCGCGAATCCGTGCGTCGAGCGAGGCGAGATCATTACGTTGGCGAATGGCGTCTTCGACCAGCGCATCGGGGGTCTTGGTGATCGCTGGTGGCGTGAATGTCAGCGGTATGGCGCTCGCGCGAGCTTCGAGCCCAAGCGCACGCGCAAGCGCTGCCTCGGCGACGTGAAGATCTTGTTCCAGAGTGAGTTGCTGCTGTTTCGCTTCGCGTTCGCGATAGTCGACTTCGAGTACATCGCTGCGTAGCGCTCGCCCGTCTGCTTGCAGGGCCTTGATCTTGGCGGCGCGCGCGACGAGGTTCTCGACAAGCGCTCGATTCGCCTCAGCGCGGGCCTGCACCGTCAGCACGTCGAGATAGGCGTTCGCTCCGTCCGCCATACTGGTTAGTCGGGAGCGTTCGAGCGTGTGTCCCGCGGCGCCTGCAGTAGCAGCGGCTGCAGGCCCCTCGTACAGTTGGCTGGCCGCGTTGATCAGCGGTTGGCGTAGCTCTACCGTCGCGCCGCGTTTATCACGTGACCCGACCGGTATCGATTCCTCGGGGAAGTTCAGCGACTGACCGAACGCTTCAGCGGCATCGGCTGTATCGAGGCGCGCGACTTCATCGCTGCGCGACACATAGGCGCTCGCCGAGAGGGTCGGGTAGCGACCGGCACGGCGCACCCGATCGGCGGCCGCGCCTGCGGCGGTGGCCTGCATTCTGTCGGCCAGAACGCGTGCGCGTTGAGGAGCGAGGCGAATGCTGTCGCCGAAACTGATCCTGTGAACGGCTTCGTCGGAATGCGTCTGCGCCATCGCCGGCTGCGGCGCTAGCACCATCGCGCTGAGCACAGCTGCGGCCACCAGTCCCACCGTCGCGAGGGCGCGGGGCGGCGGCTTCATGGTCAAGCGACATACGGCCGGCAGCACGATGAGTGTCAGCAGCGTCGAAGCGAGCAGGCCTGTGATGATCGGCCAGGCCAGCGGCGGCCAGAGCGTCGTATCGGAAAACGCCAGTGGTAGCAGACCGGCAATCGTGGTCGCCGTAGTCAGCAGGATCGGCCGCGTACGGCGTCTTACTGCTTCCGCAATGGCTTCCGGCAATGCCGATCCTTTTGCCCAGCGATCATCGATGACATCGATCAGGACGATGGCGTTATTCACTACGATGCCGGTCAGCGCGAACAGGCCGAGCAACGGCTGAAATCCGAACGGAATTTGCAGAAGCAGCAGGCCCGGCACGACGCCGACGAGCGCGAAAGGCGCGGTCAGTAGTACAAGACCGACGCGAATGAACGAGTTGAATTGCACCAGCAGAAAGAACAGCAGCAACGCGATGCCCAACGGGGCGGCCGTGAATAGCGCCGCGTTGGCCTTGCCGGATTCCTCGGCGTCACCGCCGTATTCCACTTCCGTGCCCGCCGGCAAATCCAGATCGGCGACCGTTGCCTTGAGCGGCGTGAGCACCTGACTGTAGACATGGCCTTCGATGAGCTCGCTGTACACGTGGGCCACCCGGCGCTGGTTGTGGTGACGAATCGCGCCCGGTTCGATCGCCAGTCGCGTGACCGCGACCTGCATCAATGGCACCGAGTCGCCCTGGGCGCTATAGACGCTGGTCGTCTGCAGCGAAGTGGGCGAGAAACGCTCGCCCTCGGGGCTGCGCAGCTTGATCGGCACCGGATCCTCGCCGGCGCGGTACTGGCCGACGATCAATCCGTGGCTGCGGCCGCGCAGCGCCTCGGCGACATCAACGGGCGTCACGCCAAAACTGCGCGCCACCGCGGGCTGGATGGTGTAATCAAGGCTCGGTACCCCGGTGCCGAGATCGTGGCGTACATCGCGGGTGCCGTTGATCGCGAGCGCGGCGTTGAAGATCTGTTCGGTGGCCTGAACCAGCCGCTGCGGGGCGTCGTTGAAAACACGCAGCTCGATCGGTGCGGTGACCGGCGGGCCCTGGCTGAGTACCGATGCCACGACGTCGGCCGCAGGCAGATGGTCGGCGCTGTAATGTTCGATGGCGTCGATGATGCCGTGATTGCGTTCCAGGCCATCGGTCTTCACCACCAGTCGGGCCCGTTGCGGCGCCTCGGGTAACTGCTGGAGGTTGTAATAGAATTTCGGCCCACCGGTGCCAATGAAGCCGTGCACGGTCTGCACGCCGTCCATTTCGTGCAGCGCCTGTTCGAGCTGGCGTGCGGTGTCCTGGGTGGTGCTCAGATGGGTGCCTTCTGGCAACGTGATGTCGACGATCACGGTCGCACGGTCGGCCTTGGGGAAGAACTCCTGATCGACGAAGCGCATGCAGCCGAGCGCGATCACGATCGCCGCAATGCCCAGCGCGAGCCATGCGGCCGGGTGTCGAGCGGTGACGTGTGCCAGCCCGTCCGCAAGACGCTGTACCGGATCGCGACGGCTCTGTACCTGCGGGCGTAGAAAGCGCCGGCTGATCAGTGGCGTCACCGTGATCGCATAGGCGTAACTCACGGTCAGCGCGATCATGATCGTGATCGGCAGGGCGCGGATGAAATCCGCCGAGTTGCCGTCGGCGAGAAGCATGGGCACGAAGGCCGCCAGCGTCGTGCCGGTGGCGGCCAGCAATGGACCGGCAAGTTCGCGTACCGAGCGCATGGCGGCATCATGCGGCGACGCGCCGCCGTTGAGATGCCATTGTACGTTCTCGGTCATGACGATCGCGTTATCGACCAAAATGCCGAGCGCGACGACCAGGCCGATAACGGCCATCTGCTGTAATACGCCGCCGCCAAGCGCATAGAGCGCGATTGCGGTCAGCGTAACGAGCGGCAACAGCACCGCGACGATCACGCCCATCCGCCAGCCCATGAACACGAAGAGGATGCCGAGGATGATCGCGATCGACGCGAGCAGGTTGAAGGTGAGGTTCTCCAGTCGTTGCTCGGTCTGCGCCGGCTGGTAGAACATCTCTTCGATCTGCAGCGGTGCGAGATCGGCCCGCATTTCGTCCGCTGCCGCACGTACGCGGTGGCCGAAGGTCACCACGTCGGTGGTTTCGCGTACGGCGACCACTTCCACCGCGACCGCTCGTTCGCCCTGAAACCACACCCGCTCCTGCGGCGGCTGGGCGCTGGACTCATACACATGAGCGATCGCCGACAGCGGCACGGTGCCACCGCCCGGCAGGCCGATAGCCGTCGCCCGAATGTCTTCGATCGAACCGAAATCGGTGCTTGGTTTGAGGTTAACCGACGCGCCCGCGAGCAGGATCGAACCGCCTGCTGCCACGCTGTTACTGGCCCGGATATCGTTGGCGATCTGCCGGGGCGACAGTCGGTAGCGGGCGATGGCCGCATCGTCGGTTGCGATGGTGATCTGCTTGCCGGGGTCGCCAAACAGATTGGTGGAGGCCACCTCGTCGACCCCAATCAAGCGCTTGCGCAGCTTCTTCGCGGCATCGACGAGCACCAGCGGGTCGTTGCTGCCGGTAATCGCCAGCAGCACTGTCGAGGCATCGATGACGCGATCGTTCAGGCGCGCCGGGCCGACGCCGTCTGGATAGTCACGGCTGGCATCGTCCATCGCGACGCGTACCCGATCCCAGCCGCTGTCGGTATCGTAAACCGAGCCTGCCAGTTCCACGGTCACGATCGCGACGCCCTGGCGTGCAGTCGATTTGATCAGGTCGACCTGTTCCACCTCGGCGATCTGTTCCTCCAGCGGCTTGATGACCAGCCGCTCGATGCGGTCCGGTGCAGCGCCGGGGAAGGGCACGGTGATCAGGCCCGCGCGGTAGGGAAACGACGGGTCTTCCTGCCGATCCATGTAGAGAAAGGCAGCGAGGCCCGCGAGCACGAAGACCGTGACCAGGGTGAAGATAAGCCGCCCTTGGCCCAGCAGGCGTTCCAGCGGGTCAGTCATCGAGAACGCGAACCTTGCGGCCACTGCTGAGATTGTTGAGCCCGACGGTGACCACCGAATCGCCGATCTCCAGATCGCCGGTGACCAGCACGTTTTCGCCAACGATCTCGCCGGGTACCACTGGCACTGCGGTTGCTACGCTGTCTCGCACCCGGTAGACACGGGGCGCATCGGTGCCGCCAGGGCTGGCGACCGCTGTGGCCGGCACCATGAGACTCGACGGGGGTTTGGCCTCGATTCCCCATTTCACGCTAAGGCCGGCGCGCAGTTCTTCATCGGGCTCGACCGTGATCACCGCCGCGAACAACTGCCCGGCGCCCTGGGCGGCACGGGCGAGCTGGCTGACCGTGCCTTCGATTTCGCGATTATCGAAGAACGGCAGCGTGAGAACTGCCCGGTTCCCGGGCGCGACCGCCGCAAGCAGGTTCTCAGGCACGCCGATTTCGACTTCCAGTGACTGCTCACCGCTCAGTGCCACCACCGGCTGACCGGCGGGCACGAACTCGCCGGGCTCGAAGAAAACCTGCTCGATCGTGCCGGCGATCGGCGCGGTCAGACGTTGCTCGTCGGCCGAGTTCTGGGCCCGTTCGCTTTGCGCGCGGGCACTTGCCAGTTGTGCAGACAGCGTATTGCGACGTGCCTGGGTGTTTTCCAACTCCTGTCGCGTGGCGGCATCCTGCGCGACCAGCTTCTCGACGCGCGCCAGGTCGCGTTGTGCCTGGGCCAACTGGGTCGACAGCTGTCGGACATCGGCCTTGGCAGCGGTCGCAGCGGGGCCGAGTTCGGGCTGGCTCAGCCGGGCGATGAGATCGTTCTTCTCGACCGTGCTGCCGATGCGTACCGGCCGCTCGGCGAGTTGGCCGCTGACCTGGAACGCCAGCTGCGCACGGCTGGCTGCCCGGGTGATACCGGTCAGCGAAAATATGCGTGCGCGTTCGTTTGCCTCGACCGAAGCCACGCGCAC
Source organism: Salinisphaera dokdonensis CL-ES53 (assembly GCF_040361215.1). Taxonomy (NCBI): domain Bacteria; kingdom Pseudomonadati; phylum Pseudomonadota; class Gammaproteobacteria; order Salinisphaerales; family Salinisphaeraceae; genus Salinisphaera; species Salinisphaera dokdonensis. Next base: position 224,323 of record NZ_APND01000002.1, on the reverse strand, counting down.
GGCTTTTTCTGCGATGGCGCCCTGCGCGTTCTTGTCGGACGCGTCGGTCTCGGAACAAGCCGTCACGTTCAGACCCAGCAGGGCGGTCAATAGAAGCGCGCCGGCACGCACCGGCCACACGCCGCGTTTATTGTTCTTGATAAGCAATCGATTCCCCGGATCGAAGGCGCGATTCGCGCCGCGGGGCTAACGCTAGGTTTTCATGTTGACAGTGTCAACAACGTGTTAGCCTCTGGCGAATGAGCGGCAAAGCGCAGGTCGGCGGCGACCCTTACCACCACGGCGATCTCGCCAATGCCTGCGTGCGCGCGGCCCTTTCGCTGCTGCACGATCACGGGCTATCCGGCGTCACGCTGCGCGAAGTCGCGCGCTGTATAAATGTCTCGCGCAGCGCGCCTTACCGGCATTTCGCCGACAAGCGCGGCCTGCTTGCCGCCTGCGCCCGACACGGTTTCGAGCAGCTCAGTCAGACAGCGGCGCGCCTGCTCGCCGACTACCGCACACGGGACGTCGCGGCCTTGCGGCGGCTGCTTCATGAATACGCCCGTTTCGGCGCCGCTGATCCGCATCTCTATCGGCTGATGTTTGCCAGCGATTTCGAGGTCGACGAGTATCCGGACATGACCGCCGCAGCCGAGCGCGCGTTCTATGTCCTGCAGAACGCCGTGATCAGTGGCCAGCAGGCGGGCACGCTGGCGGTGGAGGATCGCGACGGGCTGGTGCTCACGCTCTGGTCGAGCGTCCATGGTCTGGTATCGCTGCACAACGAGCTGCCGACCTGTTCGGTGCTCGATACCAAAGCACTCGAAGCAAATCTCGATCGGGTGCTCGACATCCTGCTGCCGACGACGGTGCCTTCGGCCGTGCAAGCCACAGCCTAGCAGCGCGTTTGCGCAACCCGGGCCAGCGCGCCTAGAGGCGCGGGGTGATCCGATTGTATAATGCAGCTATGCATCGTCTGGCCTGGCTTTTCCTTCCGAGCGCCGAGAGCGTGTCGTTCGCGATCCGTTGCTGCGTGTCCGTGGCGCTCGTGTTGTACCTGGCGTTCTGGCTGCAGCTCGACAACGCCTACTGGGCATTCATCAACGTCGCGATCCTGATCCAGCCGTTGCCGGGTTTTCTGGTGGTTCGCGCGTTCTCGCGGCTGCTGGGTACGTTCGTCGCCGGCGTGATCTCCATCGTGCTGGTCGCGCTGTTTGCGCAGAGTTATGTGTTGTTCTGCGTCAGCCTGGTCGTGTGGGTCAGCCTGATGGTGTTCTGTGCCAGTTTGTTTCGGAACAACCTGTCCTACGGCTTCGTGCTGGCCGGTTACGTGACCATGATCGTGGGCGTGCGTGCGATGGCCGATCCGGACACGGTGTTCTCCGTGGCTGTGGCGCGAACCGCAGAAACCGGCCTGGCGGCAGTCGTGGCCGCATTCGTGAGCGTGCTGCTCGCGCCGGGTGTGACCGCACGCAAGTATCTCGAAGCGCGCGTGGCGGCGATGAAGGCGATGGGGCGGCAGTTCCGCCGTATCGGTTGTGGCCCCGACGAACGCGATGCAGGTCAAGGGGTGGGTCACGGCGATCCCACTGCGCCCCATCCGCTACTGCACGAGCTCGTCAGCAAGACGCTGGCACTGGAGCAGACGCGCCAGTACGCGCGCTACGACGAGCCCGCCTTCTCTGAATACGACCGGCTCGCGCGCCGGCTCGATTACGAGCTGCTGGCGCTGGTCAGCAGCATGGCTTCGCTACAGGTTTATCTGGGCAAGTTCGGGAGCCGGGTCGATGTCGGCCCGCTGCGAAAGCTCGACGACGCGGCAGCGCTGCTCGCCCGCGATCCGAACGACACGGGCCCCATCAAGCACGCCTTTGGTCAGGCTTATAACGCGATCCTGGCGGACGCGCGCGCCGACCGCGGTAACGATGCGCGCCGCTCGCTGGTCGACTGGGTGATCATCAGCCGCGCGCTGGACCTGGCCAACCGCATGCGCGCCGCGGTGATCAAGCACGGCATGCTCTTGGCCGAACGCGGCGCCGGCACGGCCCGGGCCTCGCGTCGCAACGAGTTTTCGGCGCCCGTGTCGCTACGCGAATCGTTGCGCACGACGGTGCGAGCGGGCACGGCTATCGCGGTGGGGGCGGCAATCTGGGCCACCCATAACGATCCGGCTCTGAGCGGCATGATGGTACTGCTCGCCGTGCTGACCACGCTGTTCGCGCTTGGCGACAATCCCGTCGCTGGAGCGCGTGGCTTTGCGATCGGGTCGGTATGCGCCTTTGTGTCGGCGTTTGTCGCCAATTTCGTATTGCTGCCCGCAGTCAACGGCTTCGTCATGCTCATGGTCGTGCTGTTGCCCTTCGTATTCGTGGCCGGGCTGGCCATGGCGACCCCCAGTCTGGCGCTGGTCGGGCGAATCAGTCTCGTGCAGTTCGCGCTGCTGGTGAATCCGGCCAATGGCAGCCGCCAAGACTTCATCACCTTTGCCGAAGCTTTCATGGGGATTTCGCTTGCGGTGATCTTGGCGTTGGTCGCCTTTTCTCTGATTCTGCCGGTTTCACCACGCGGGCTGCTGCGCGAGCGTCTGGCCGGCATGTTCGGCGAATTGGCCAAGGGCTTCACCGGCTCGCGTGAACGCTTCGAGACCCGAATATACGATCGCCTGTTGCGTCTGCCGGTCGCGGCTGACCAGGGCGAAACCCATGTCAGCGCCCGCCAGGCCGCGTTCTCGGCAGTGAACATGGGGCTGGAAGCGCGTTCGCTGCGGGTGATGGCCGGCCATGCCGGGTTCGCGGCGGGCACCCAGGCCGCCGTACAGGATCTGCTCGCCGAGCTCGAAGCCCTGTTCAGACACGGCTATCCCGCGGTCGACGACGTGTTTTCCGTACAGACCCGCGCCAACACACTGGCGCAGCGTTTGTTGAAGGAGTCGCTGGTATTCACGCCGCGCCGACGGCTGCGCCATGGCGTGCGCGCGGGTGTGGCCGCCGAGTTGGTGGCAGCCGCGTTGGCCGATTACGGCATGGCGCGCGAGAATGCCGACGGAACGCGCATACGGCTGGGGGCATCCGATCGTGTGGTTTGAGCAGATCGCGTTCGGCGGCATCTATCTGCCGGCATTCCTGGCCTTTCTGGCCGCGGCGGGGCTGGTGTATCTCGCATTGCGCTTCGCTTTGTTGCGGGTACGCGCCTATCGCCTGTTCTGGCATCCGGCGCTGGCCGGCGCGGCATTGTTCATCATCGTGTTGGCGAGCTTGCTGCTCGTGTTCGGGCCATGAGCGGCGCGCCGATACGTTTGCTCGATCTGTTTTCAGGGTTTTATTGAATGGCGAGTTCCAGAGCTTCTGTGGCGATCGTTTTGCGAGTGCTTACAACGCTCACTGTTGTGGCCGTGGCGGGCGTGCTGGCGTGGTTCGCTTGGCAGCACTATGTCTATGCGCCGTGGACGCGAGACGCGCGGGTACAGGCGAACGTGATCAATATCGCGCCCGAGGTTTCGGGCACGGTGGCCGAGGTGGCCGTGCCGGATGACCACTATGTCGAGAAGGGCGACCTGCTGTTCAAGATCCAGCCGGTACGTTTCGAGAACGCGGTGGCAGAAGCTGAGGCCGCGCTCGAGCAGGCCGCCGCCCGACAGCGTTTCGCGCGCAGCAACGAACAGCGGCTCGAACGCCTGCCGCGTGGCAGCGTGTCCACCCAGGCGCGCCAGCAGGCCCAATCCGATCTGGGCACCGCAAACGCTTCGGTGAGCCAGGCAAAGGCCCGGCTGGCGCAAGCGCGTCAGGATCTTGAGTGGGCGACGGTGCGTTCCCCGGTCAACGGTTTCGTGACCCATCTGCTGCTCGACGAGGGCGACTATGCCCGCCAGGGCGAGGCGATGATGACGCTGGTGGACGCAGAAACCTTCCGTATCACCGCCTATTTCGAGGAGACCAAGCTGCCGCATATCGAGATTGGCGACCCGGTGCGTATCGATCTCATGGCCAGCGACCACAGGCTTGCCGGGCATGTGGCGAGTATCGGCCGCGGTATAGCGGTCGCCAATAACGTGTCCGGCGAGCGCAATCTGCCCAATGTCGATCCGGTTTTTCAGTGGGTGCGCCTGGCCCAGCGCGTACCGGTGACCATCGCCTTCGATGCGCTGCCGGCCGACCTGGCGCTCACGGTCGGGCTGTCGGCCACCGTGCATGTGGACCCGGATGACGGGGGCGATACCGAGAGTGCATCGTCACCGCACGACGGCCTCGTCAAGCCGCCAGGCGATTTCGACGGCGCGTGATCAGTCGGGCGTCGTGCGTGTTGTTGCCACGTCGCTGAGGCGGTCCACCCGGCGCAGGGCCGGAAATAGCGCCATCCAGATGCCGACCACCGCCAACGTGCCGGCACCGCCGATCACGACCGCGCCCACGGTGCCGAACAGCGCCGCCGTCACGCCGGACTCGAATTCTCCCAGCTCGTTGGAGGCGCCGATGAAGAGCATGTTCACCGCGTTCACCCGCCCGCGCATGGCGTCCGGCGTAGCCAGCTGGATCAGCGAGGACCGCACGAACACGCTGATCATGTCGGCCGCGCCCATGATCATCAGCGCGAAGAACGAGAGCACGAAACTGCTCGACAGGCCGAACACGATGGTCGCGAAACCGAAGATCGCCACGGCCGCGAACATGATCGCGCCGGCCCGGCGTTCGAGCGCGTTGCGTCCGAGATAGACGCCCATCGCGAACGCGCCGATGGCCACCGCGCTGCGCAGCAGGCCCAGCCCGGCCGGGCCGACATGCAGAATCTCGTGGGCATAGACGGGTAGCAGGGCGGTCGCGCCGCCGAGCAGCACGGCGAACAGATCCAGCGAGATCGCGCCGAGAATGATCGGCCGCGTGCGCACATAGACGATGCCGGCGGTGAAGCGTGCGAATGCGCTCTGGCGGGTGGTGTCGGCACGGGCCGGCAGGCGGCGCCGGATCATCGCGATCGACACCGCGGCGCTGGCGAACAGCAGGGCGCAGAGCAGATAGGCGAAAGCCGGGCCAAGCAGATACACCGCGCCGCCCAGCGCCGGGCCGCCGATCACCGCCACCTGAAACGCCGACGAATTCCAGGCGATCGCTTTCGGCAGGCGCGCCTCGCCCACGATCTGCGGTAGCAGTGACTGCATGCCCGGCCCGGCAAAGGCGCGGGCCATGCCGAACAGTACCAGCACGCCGAAAAATCCCACCGGGGATTGGCTGCCCGACAGTGTCAGCGCCAGGAACAGCAGGCCGGCGATCGCCTGCACGAGCCAGCTCGCGGTCAGGATCAGGCGTCGCGGTAGTCGATCCGCCGCGTCGCCGGCTGGCAGCACCAGCAGCGCCATCGGCAGGAACTGCGCCAGGCCCACCCAGCCGAGGGTGAGCGGGTCGCGGGTCATGTCGTACAACTGCCAGCCGACCACGACCGACTGGATCTGGGTCGCCAGCGTCGCGGTAATACGGCCGGTGAGCAGCTGCACGAAAGCGCGGTCGCGCAGCACGCTGTCGGCTTCGGGTGTCAATGAGCGGATCATGGCCGGCTGTATGCTACACCGGTCGGCGGATCGTGATGCCGGTCAGGCTGTGGGCGGCTCGTAGTGGATCGCCATGATCTCGAGTTCGCGTTCGCCTTGCGGCAGGGTGACCACGATCACGTCGCCCAGGCGCTTGCCAATCAGTGCCCGCGCGACCGGCGAGTTGAGGCTGATCGCACCCGTGGCCGCCTCGGTCTCGTCGGCGCCGACAATGCGGTAGCGATGGGTTTGGTCGTTGTCGTCGGCTACGTCGATCCAGGCGCCGAAGAACACCTTGTCCGGATCGTCGGGCGTGGTCTCGACTACGGTGAGCTCGTCGATGCGCTTGCCGAGGTAGCGCACCCGCCGATCGATCTCGCGCAGCTCTTTCTTGCGGTAGATATATTCCGCGTTCTCCGAGCGATCGCCCTCGGCGGCCGCCGCCGACAGCTCGCGGGTGACGTGCGGGCGCTTCTCGCGCCAGAGATAGTCGAGCTCATCGGCCAGCTTCTGCCAGCCGGCCCGGGTGATGTAGTCGCGTTTTTTCGTGCTTGTCATGGTCGTGCGTACTGTAGTGACCGCGAGCGCGTGCGGCCAGCGGTGTATCGGAGACGACGGCTCGAAGCCGGCCGCCGGCCCGGCTATGATCGATCCGATGCCAAAAGCGCGCGCCAGAAGGGGAAAAGCATGGAAATGAAGCTGCGGCCGCTTCGCTATTTCAAGGCCGTCGTCGAACACGGCACGATCGCGGCCGCCGCCGAGGCGCTGCATGTCGCCCAGCCGCCGCTCAGCAAGCAGATCCGGCAACTCGAAGCGGACTGGGACGTCGCCCTGTTCGAGCGCATCAACCACCGGCTGCATCTGCGCGACGAAGGGCGCTTTCTCTATGCCCATGCCTGCGAACTGCTGCAGCTGGCCGACGATATCGATACGCGCATGCAGGCCTTGTCGAAGGGTGTGGCGGGCCAGATTCGCGTGGGCACGACGGCCGCAGGCGTCGAGCCCGTTGCCCGCACGATCGCGGCGCTGAACCGGGACTATCCCGATATACGGTTCGTATGCTGGCAGGGCGAGCCGCATGCTTTGCAGACCATGGTCGACTGCCGCACGCTGGATCTGGCCGTCGTTCCCCGGCCGATCGAGACGCCGGGCTTGGTTTCCCGACATCTCACGCCGCTGCGGTATGTAGCCCTGGCACGGCCGGATAGCGGCCTCGAAGATCCGGTCGATCTGGCGAAACTGGCCGATTGTCCGCTGCTGCTGTTGCACCGGAACAGTCGTTTCGGCTCTTTCGAGCGGGTGCTCGACGCCTTCTACGCGCGTGGGCTCACACCGAGCGTGGTGAGTGAATGTTCCGACGTGCCGATACTCCATGCGCTGGTGCGCCGCGGTGTGGGCGTTGCCCTGATTGCCGTGAATCCGTCGGAAGACGAAGCGAGCGCCGACGCCGGCCTGCGCCGCCACGGCGTGTCCGGACTGCCGGACCCGAACGCCGAACTCGTCGTCATCCACAAGGCCGACATCCAGCGCAGCATGGTGGTCGAGCGCTTTTGTGCGCTCCTGCACGATGATTCGGTCGATGCATCCGACGAAGGTCGCACTGACTGATTCGGTCAGGTTCGTGACTGAAAAAGTTCTTTACCCGTCCTGGGGAGGCTGCTTTTCTAGATAGCGACACACGGCAGCCGCGCAGCGGGCGCGACCATTCCATAAAGATCGATCGTGTGCGCACCGAGGAGAATTCATGCCGGCATTGCCCACGCTTTATCGGCACGCCCCAGCCGTGAACGGCCCGCCCGTCGGCGCCGGTTGGGGCGATGCCCACCGATGACTACGAACACCGGTTGATCCCACGAGCAGACAACAAGCGCGTTGGCGCCGGCTTCGGTGCGCCACGCGAGCGACAAGGAGAGCAGACCCATGAGTGAAACGACAACGGCAGCGCCGCAAAAACAGGCCTGGCACGTCGGGCGCAGCGAAGATATTCCGGAGCACGGTCGCATGGTCGTCGATGCCGGCGACAAGACCGTCGGCGTGTTTCGGGTTGGCGGCGATCTGGTCGCCTACGAAAACCGCTGTGCCCATATGGGCGGGCCGATCTGCCAAGGCCTGATCGTGCCGCGTGTATACGAGCAGTTCGACGACGCAGGCCGGCCGGTCGGCAATGCATTCGATGAATCGGACATGCATATCGCCTGTCCCTGGCACGGCTACGAATACAGCCTCAAGACCGGCCGCCATGCCGGCAAGAAGAGCATCGGCCTGCGCCCGGTCACGGTCGAGGAAACCGACGAGGGTGAGGTCTATGTCCACATCTGAATCGCAGTCGCCGGCCGCACGCGCCGTCGCGACCGATGTGGATCCGCTGATCGAACAGTTGCGTGCCGCGACCGAGGGCATTGGTCTGGACGGGGCAGGGCACGATCTGAGCGCCGAAAGCGTCGATGCACTGATGACCATGGCTGTGCGGCTCTATTCCGCGACGCTCAGCACGCACGAGGCCGGCGTCGAGCTGAGCGCCAAGGGCGTGTCGACCACGGAGGCCGTCAGCGCGATCAGCGCATTGATGCACGCCCAGGATCTAAACACCTTCGATCTGGCCCTCTGGCAATCGAAACTGCGCCGCAGCTGAAGCGCGGCGCCGAGGAGAACGACTCATGGATGATTCCGTAAACAAGAACGAGGCACGTCGCGCCAAGCCGCTCGACGTGCAGGAAATCACTACCCGCACCGATACGCGCGACATTCTCGCCAATGCCCGCCGCGACGTGGAGCGCTACAACCTCGACGACTACTTCATCGCCGATATCGACGCCCACCACGTCGAACTCGATAACTGGGACGAGATTCTCGAGTGCATCGAGGACCCGGTGCTGCGCTACAACGGCAAGGCCATGTCCAAGAACTGGCCCAATGCCGGCAACGTGGCGTTATCCAACCATCCGCCGGGGCTGACGCAGCAGGATGTGGCCGGGCGTATTCCGCATCAGGCGGAGCTGGCCGAAGACGTGCCCGACAGTGAGGAACCACGCGATATCACCCTGGTACGCCGGGTGATGGATTCGCTCGGCCTCGACGTGCAGATCGTGTTCCCGCAGCCGATGCTCGAGATCGGCCTGCACCCGTCCAAGCCGACCCAGACCCAGCTCATCAAGGCCTACAACAAGTGGTTCGTCGAACGCGTTCTGCACTACGAGCCGCGTATCAAGACGATGCTCGCGCTGCCGTTTTCCGACGCCGAAGCCTGCATGCAGACCATCGAACAGTATGCGGATCATCCGCAGGTGATCGGCTTTCTGGTGACCAGCCAGCGCGACGAAGCCGTATTCGAGCCGCAGTACGTGCAGATCTATGCCGAACTCGAACGGCGCGGCCTGCCGATCGGCTTCCATGCGGGGCCCGACTACAACGTCGCCCAGGCAATGAACCGGTTCATTTCGGTGCATGCGCTGTCGTTCGTGACCTGCAACATGATCCATCTCACCAACTGGGTGATGAATGCGATGCCGGAGCGATTCCCGAATCTGGATGTGATCTGGATCGAGTCGGGTCTGGCGTGGATGCCTTTCATGATGCAGCGCCTCGACCACGAATATCTCATGCGCCAGTCGGATGCGCCGCAGCTCACCAAGCTGCCCAGCGAGTACATGCGCGAGATGTATTACACCTCGCAGCCGCTCGAAGTCACCGACATGAAGCTGCTGGAGTCGACGTTCACGGCGATCAACGCCGAGACCCAGCTTCTGTACTCCTCGGACTGGCCGCACTGGGATTTCGATACGCCGGCACGAATCGCGAATCTGCCGTTTCTGTCCGAAAAGGCGAAGCGCAATATTCTGGGCGAGAACGCCAAGCGACTGTTCTCAAAGCTGTGAGCCGAGACCTCGACTCAATGCCATGTGCATGAGTCGCATCCGCCGATCTAATCGTGATACTTATAGGCCGTGATCTGCGGAGTCGCAGTATCACGTCGGGATTTGGTTCCCGAAGCGAGGCGGCTGACCAAGGCCGTCCGATAACTACAAGAGCGTTCGTCGCGTTCGAGCCCGGGGGCCGATGTGACGAATCATCGATAGATATTGCGAGCGAGGCCCAAGGGGGCAAAGCAGGGATCGGGCGATTGGCCACATAGGGCCGGTCCGGTTCCTGCCGACTCGCCAGACGGAGGAGACGGCATTGAGAGGGATCGATTGCCCGAGCGCGATACACGCGCTCGACGGCTGGCATGGTGTGGTGGCTGTTCGGAGCGCATGGCCGAATGCGGCTTCGTCAGGTCTGTCGGAGGGCGCCCGCCGTGTTCGCTGAATTCATGCAGTACCTGTTCTCGGGGCTGACCGCCGGCTCGACCTATGCGCTCGTCGCGCTGGGTTTCACCATCATCTATAACGCCAGCCACATCATCAATTTCGCCCAGGGCGAGTTTCTGATGATCGGCGGGCTGGGCTCGGTCATGCTCATGCAGTACGGCCTGCCGATGCCGGTTGCCGTGGTGGGGGCGATCGTCGTGGCCGTCGTTGCCGGCATCCTGGTGGAAAAGCTGGCGATCGAGCGAGCCGGCACAAACGATATCGTGCCGCTGATCATCATCACGATCGGTGCTTCGCTGTTCCTGCGTGGCGGCGCCCAGTTCTTCTGGGGCAAGTCGATCCATGCGCTGCCGGCATTCAGCGGTAATACGCCGATCAATATCGCGGGCGCCACGATCCTGCCGCAGAGCCTGTGGGTGCTGGGTGTCGGTGCGGTGGTCGTCTGCCTGCTGGCGTGGTTCTTCAAGCGCACGCTTACCGGCAAGGCGATGCTCGCGGTGTCCCACAATCCGGATGCGGCACGGCTGGTCGGGATCAACCCGCGTTTCATCCTCATGCTGTCGTTTGCGCTGGCAGCAGCCCTCGGCGCCATCGCGGGTGCGGTCGCCGCGCCGATCACGCTGACGGCCTATGACGTCGGCGTCATGCTGGGCCTGAAAGGCTTCGTTGCCGCAGTGCTCGGCGGCCTCGGCAGCCCGTTGGGGGCGGTGGCCGGTGGCCTGCTGCTGGGCATAATGGAAGCATTCACGGCGGGTTATGTGTCCTCCGAGTACAAGGACGCCGTGCCCTTTGTGATCGTGCTGCTGGTGCTGTTCCTGATGCCGAGCGGGCTGTTCGGCTCGCGCGCGACGGAGCGGGTGTAATGGGTATGCTCAAGACACTGCGTACGCCGCGCATGGGGTTGATCGTCGTGGCGCTGATCCTCGCCGCGGCGCCGCTGGCCTTCTCCAATCCCTATCAGTACGACGTCGCCATTCATGTGCTGCTCAATGCGATGGTGGCGGTCGGCCTCAATCTGCTCATGGGCTATGCCGGCCAGATCAGCCTGGGCCATGCGGGCTTTTTCGGCCTCGGCGCCTATGTGACCGCTGTTCTGAGTGCGAACTATGGCTGGCCGGTCTATCTGTCGATGCCCGCCGCGCTGGTGGTTGTCGCCATCCTCGCGTTCCTGGTGGCGCGCCCGATCCTGCGGCTGTCCGGCCATTATCTGGCCATGGCGACCCTCGGGTTGGGGATTCTCATTTCCATCGTCTTGCGTACCGAAGCCGGCATCACCGGCGGACCGGACGGCATGATGGCGCCGCCGCTGTCGGTGGGTGACACGCCGATCTACGACGAGCGATACTGGTACGCGCTGATCGCGGTACTACTGCTCATCACCGTCTGGCTGGCGCTCAATCTCATCGACTCGCCCGTGGGCCGGGCGCTGCGTGCAGTGCACGGCTCGGAAGTGGCCGCCGAGGTGGTGGGCGTGCATACGCTCGGCTACAAGGTGCTGATCTTTGTCGTCTCGGCGGTACTGGCCGCGCTGGCCGGCGTGCTGACCGCGCATTACTCCGGCTTCGTGACCCCGGATCTAGCCAACTTCATCTATTCGATCGAGTTCGTGACGATGGTGGTGCTCGGCGGCATGGCCTCGACCTACGGGGCGTTGATTGGCGCCGTCATCCTCACGCTGCTGCCGCAGTTTCTGACCGGCGTGGACGAGCTGGAAATGATGGTCCTCGGCCTGATCCTGATGGTTGTCGTGATCTTCATGCCGACCGGCCTCGTGCCAACCCTCGGCCGGCTGATGCCGGGAGGCCGCCGATGAACGCGATCCTCGAATGCCGCGAGCTGACCAAATCCTTTGGTGGTGTCGATGCGGTCGCCGATCTGTCGTTCTCGATTGAACGCGGCCATATCCATTCGATCATCGGTCCGAACGGCGCCGGCAAGACCACGCTGATCAATCTTTTGACCGGTATCTATACGCCGACCAAGGGCAGCATTCTGCTCTCCGATCAGGACACCCGCGGACTGGCGCCGTACAAGCTTGCCCGCCGCGGGTTGGGGCGTACCTTCCAGAACCTGCAGGTGTGCATGAACATGTCGGCGATCGAGAACGTCATGGTCGGCCGCCATCTGCGTCTGAACCGTCGGTTCATACCCTCGCTGCTGCGCTTGAAGTCGGTACGCACGGGTGATCGTGATTGCCGCGAACGCGCGGCCGAACTGATGCGCTTTACCGGGCTGGAAAAACAGATCGACGCACATCCCGGCGAAATGTCCTATGGCGCGCTCAAACGCCTGGAAATCGCGCGGGCCCTGGCCGCCGAGCCGGAGTTGCTGTTCCTCGACGAACCGGCGGCCGGTCTGAATGCCAACGAAACCCATGCCATCGGCGCGCTCATCCGCGAAGTGGCCGAGCGGGGCGTGACTGTCGTACTCGTCGAGCACGACATGCGCCTGGTGATGGACATCTCCGACAGCGTGCTGGTGCTCAATTATGGCCGCCGGCTGGCGCAAGGCACGCCGCAATCCGTGCAGAACGACCCCGAAGTCGTATCTGCTTATCTGGGGGGCGCATGAACGCTGCAGAAACGACCGGACGCGCTGCGCCGCTTTTGAGCATCCGCGGGCTGCATACCCGTTATGGCGCGGTGACCGCGCTGCGCGATATCGATCTCGATGTGGCCGAGGGTGAACTGGTCGCCCTGGTCGGGGCGAACGGCGCAGGCAAGACGACGCTGCTCAACACGCTCTCCGGTATCCAGCCGCACAGTCAGGGCGATATCCATTTCGACGGCGCGGATATCGGCCGGGTCAAGGCGCAAAAGCGCGTCGCTCGCGGCATCACCCAGGTGCCGGAAGGCCGACAGGTCTTCGGCCCGATGTCGGTGGCTGACAATCTCGCGCTGGGCGCCTATACCCGCGGTACCGGCGCAGCCGTCGATCGCGATCTGGACTGGATATACGAACTGTTCCCGATCCTCGCGGAAAAGCGTCGCCAGGCCGCCGGCATGCTCTCGGGCGGCCAGCAGCAGATGCTGGCCATCGGTCGTGCGCTGATGGCGCGGCCGCGCCTGTTGCTGCTCGACGAGCCCAGCATGGGCCTGGCGCCGCTGCTGATCGAAGAGATCTTCGAGATCGTGCGCACGCTCAATGCCGACGGCATCACCATTCTGCTGGTCGAGCAGAACGCCGCCGGTGCGCTGGCGATCGCGGACCGCGGCTTCGTGCTCGAGACCGGCGAGATCACGCTCAGCGGCACCGGCCAGGAGCTGACCGATCATCCGGACGTCAAGCGTGCCTATCTGGGCATGACCGACGAGCCGGTCGAAGACCCGATGTAACGCCGAACAGAACGAATAGATAAGGCTGGCGACAGTCGGCCATGCGCAAGGTGGGAGAAACCAAGGAGACGTTATGCGAATTAAAAAAATAGGGGCAGCGCTGCTGCTCGCACTCGTGACCGCCAGCGGGGCCGCCTTCGCCGCGCCCGATGGCAAGCCGATCAAGATCGGTACCTTCCTGTCCGTGACCGGGCCGGCTTCGTTTCTCGGTGATCCGGAACTCAAGACGCTTGAGCACTGGGTCGGCAAGATCAACGACGACGGCGGCGTACTGGGTCGCCCGCTCGAACTGGTGCATTACGACACCTCCGGCAACGCCGGCAAGGCGCGCACCTTCGTCAAGCGCCTGATCAACTCCGACCGGGTCGACGTGATTGTGGGCGGCAGCACCACTGGCACCACCATGGCAGCCGTACCGCTGGTCGAGCGTTCGCGTATCGCGATGATCTCGCTGGCCGGCGGTATCCCGATCATCGATCCGGTCAAGAAATGGGTGTTCAAGACGCCACATACCGATCGCATGGCGGCACGCAAGATCCTCAAGGACATGCAGGATCGCGGTTTCACCAAGGTCGGGCTGATCTCGGGTTCCGGCGGTTTCGGCCAGTCGGGCCGTACCCAGACGCTGGAAGCCGCCTCCGAGTTCGATATCGAGATCGTAGCGGACGAAAGCTATAACAACAGCGACACAGACATGACCGCCCAGCTCACCAATATCGCCAATACGAGCGGTGTGCAGGCGATTCTGAACTTCGGCTTCGGCCAGGGGCCGGCGATCGTGACCCGCAACTACAGCCAGCTGGGTCTGGACCTGCCGTTCTACCAGTCGCACGGCGTGGCGTCGGAGAAATACATCGAACTCGCCGGTGATGCGGCCGAAGGCGTACGCCTGCCCGCCGGTGCGTTGCTGGTGGCGTCGAAGCTGCCCGACGGTGACCCGCAGAAGGACGTCGCGATGGCGTACAAGCAGGAGTACGAAAGCACCTTCAACGAGTCGATCTCGCAGTTCGGCGGTCATGCCTACGATGGCCTGATGATCGCGGTTAAGGCGATTGAGGCCGCCGGCAGCACCGACCGCTCGGCGATCCGCGACGAGATCGAAAAGACCGACGGTTTCGTCGGCGTGGGCGGCGTGTTCAATATGAGCGCAGACGACCACATGGGTCTCGACCTGTCGGCATTCCGCATGCTCGAGATTCATGACGGCGCCTGGACGTTGATCGACTGACGCGCCGTGTTTCGGCGCGCCGGGAAGGCGGGGCTAACTCCTGCTCGGTCGCATGAAACACCCGCAGGCCCTAGAATCAGGGCGATACAGTGCCCGCGAACCATGCTTCGCGGGCATTTTTATGCCGCGCGTGTGCAGGCGCCCGTAGCCGGTGGCTCGGCCGATTCCTGTCGCGTGGCGGTTCGACCGACCCGTGCGGAGAACGCATCTTGGCCCGATCCCGACCCGTCGATACGCTGATCGAAGATTTCCGTAGCCGGCGATCGCTGCGTGCGACGTCGCTGATCATCTCGGTCTATGGCGATGCCATTGCACCGCGGGGCGGCACGGTCTGGCTGGGCAGTCTCATCAAGCTGCTCGAGCCGCTGGGCTTGAACGAGCGGCTGGTTCGCACGTCGGTGTATCGGTTATCTAAGGAAGGCTGGTTGAGCTCGGAGCAGATCGGCCGGCGCAGCTACTACAGTCTCACCCGCAGCGGTTGGCGCAGTTTCGAGCGCGCCTACGAGCGGGTCTACAGCGAGCCGCGGGTGTCCTGGGATGGCGAGTGGACGCTGGTGCTGACCGCGCAGGTGCCACAGCGCAAGCGCGAGACGTTGCGCAAGGAGTTGTCCACGCTGGGCTTTGGCGCTTTTTCGAGCGATATGCTGGCGCACCCGATGCCGCCACGGGCTGCGCTGACCTCCGTGCTCCAGGATCTCGATTTGCAACGACGCGTGGTGCTCATGCGCGCGCGCAACGAAGGCCTGCCTACGTCGGCGCCGCTCAACCGGCTGGTGCGCGAGTGCTGGAATCTCGAAGCGCTCGGCGTGCACTACGCGGATTTTCTCGATCGCTTTCGGCCGGTCTGGCGGGCTGTCGAGGGCAGGGCAACGCTCGCCCCGCAGGATGCTTTTCTCATTCGCACGCTGTTGATTCACGAGATCCGGCGCCTGCTCCTGCGAGATCCCCAATTGCCGGACGACGTCCTGCCGGGCGATTGGCACGGTGCGGCGGCGCGCCTGCTGTGTCGCAATCTCTATCGCGCGACGTATCGCCAGGCCGAGGCCTATCTCGGCGAGGTGCTGGAGACGGCCGACGGCCCTCTGCCGGAACCGGCCGCCTATTTCTTCGAGCGTTTCGGCGGCCTCTAGACGCCAGGGCTGTGCTGGCCCCGTAGAGCGCAGAAAAACAGACACAGCTTTCTACAAAGCCCGGCTTTACTGTATCGCGACGCGCAACGATCGCGTTTCAGACGGGCGCGATTCGTCGAAATCGCCGCCGTGGGCAGCTTCCCTCTGTCTTGTAACTAACGGCATATACCGAATAAATCATTCCGAACCAGTGATCTGCGAGACGCTGCATCACACTCGCCCGCGCACAATATTTATTTGATACAAAATGCGATACCGTGTAGATTGATTTGTATCAGGACGTGGCGGCGTTGGCGCTGCCGCGGACGCGGTTCCGCGACGGAACGCGTGACAACCAACAAGCCTTTCCAAAGGCGGGAGTGCGAGCCATGTATGCACAGAACGTAGACACCGGCGCCAAGCGCGTGCGCAGCACCGATGAAATGGCGCCGGAAGAGGCGGCCTTTCAGGCACGTATCGATGAAGGCATCAAGATCGAGCCCAAGGACGAGATGCCGGATGCCTATCGCAAGACGCTGGTACGCCAGATCTCCCAGCATGCGCATTCCGAAATCGTCGGCCAGCTGCCGGAAGGCAACTGGCTCACGCGTGCGCCCACGCTCGAACGTAAGCTGATCCTGCTGGCCAAGGTGCAGGACGAAGCCGGTCACGGCCTGTATCTGTACAGCGCTGCGGAAACGCTGGGCGCTTCGCGTGACGACATGCAGGCCGACCTGCTCTCCGGCAAGGCCAAGTATTCGTCGATCTTCAACTACCCGACGCTGACCTGGGCCGATATCGGTGCGATCGGCTGGCTGGTCGACGGCGCGGCGATCATCAACCAGATCCCGATCTGTCGTTGCTCCTACGGCCCCTATGCCCGCGCGATGGTGCGCGTGTGCAAGGAAGAGAGTTTCCACCAGCGCCAGGGCTTCGACATCCTGCACAAGCTATGCACCGGCACGCAGGAACAAAAAGATATGGCCCAGGACGCGCTCAATCGCTGGTGGTGGCCGTCCGTGATGATGCACGGCCCGCGTGACGCCGATTCGGTGAACACCGCTCAGTCCATGCAGTGGAAGATCAAGCTGTTCACCAACGACGAACTGCGTCAGAAGTACATCGACCAGACCGTGCCGCAGGCCGATTTCCTTGGCCTGACCATTCCCGATCCCGATCTGAAGTGGAACGAGGAAACGGGCCACTACGATTTCGGCGAGCCGGATTGGGACGAGTTCTGGAACGTGCTCAAGGGCTATGGCCCCTGCAATCAGGAACGTCTGCAGGCGCGTATCGACGCCCACGAGGGTGGCGCCTGGGTACGCGAAGCCGCGGCCGCCCACGCCGAGAAACAGGCCCGTCGCCGCGAAGCCGCAGCGGCCTGAGCCCACAGGAGAATATCGACATGAAAAACAACTGGCCCCTGTGGGAAATCTTCATTCGCAGCCAGCACGGCCTGTCGCACAAGCATGTCGGCAGCCTGCACGCGCCGGATGCCGAGATGGCGATCAAGAACGCCCGCGACGTGTACACGCGCCGCAACGAGGGCGTGAGCATCTGGGTGCTGCCGGCGGAGCAGATCACGGCCAGCAGCCCGGGCGATCGCGAGCCGCTCTACGAGCCGGCCCGCAGCAAGGTCTATCGCCATCCGACTTTCTTCCCGATGCCCGACGGCGTCGAGCACATCTGAGCGGGGCGGCCATGACTCTGGACGAAGCACGCTACGAATACCTGCTGCAGCTCGGCGACAGCGATCTGATCCTGGGCCAGCGGCTGGCCGCGCTCTGCGGCCACGGCCCGGCGCTGGAAGAGGACATCGCCATGAGCAACGTGGCGCTGGACCTGATCGGCCAGGCCCGGTTCTGGCTGTCTTACGCGGCCGAGATCAAGGGCGCCGACGCCGACGAGGACACACTCGCGTTCCTGCGCGACGCGCCGGCCTATCGCAACGTGCTGCTCGTCGAGCAGCCCAACGGGGACTACGGCCACACCATCGTGCGCCAGTGTTTCTACGACGTCTGGCATTTCTTCGTGCTTCAGGCTTTGATGCAGTCCACCGATACGCGTATTGCCGATATCGCCGCCAAGTCGATCAAGGAAGTGCAGTACCACGTCGAACGCAGTGGCGACTGGGTCGTGCGTCTGGGTGATGGCACCGAGGAAAGCCATCGCCGTACCCAGGCCGCGGTGGACAAGCTCTGGCGCTATACCGGCGAGCTGTTCCGCAGCTCCGAAGCCGAGCAGGCGCTGGTCGAGGCCGGCATCGCGGTAGATGTCGCCACGCTCTACGAACCGTGGCGCGCGCACATGCAGGCGCTGTTCGAAGAAGCCACGCTGGAGCTGCCGGGCGATCAGCCCATGCAGTGCGGCGGCAAGCATGGCGAGCACACCGAGCATCTGGGTTATGTGCTGGCCGAAATGCAGCATCTGCAGCGCAGCTATCCCGGCGCGCGCTGGTAGCCGCGAGGCACGGAGGCTTAGCCATGACCGTCAGCGAACAAACCCGTTTCGATATCAATGATGTCTGGCAGTGGCTCGATGCCGTGCCGGACCCGGAAATCCCGGTGGTGTCGGTGATCGACCTCGGCATCGTGCGCGATGTTCGGTTCGAGGACGAACAGCTCGTGGTCACGATCACGCCGACCTATTCCGGCTGCCCGGCCATGCAGGTGATCGAGGACAACATTCTCGAAGCCCTGCGTGAAAACGGCGTCGATGACGCACGGCTCGACGTGCAGCTGTCGCCGGCCTGGACCACGGACTGGATGAGCGAGCGCGGCAAGGAAAACCTGCGCGGCTACGGCATCGCGCCGCCGGGCGAGAGCGCCGGTACCCAGGTGATCGACATCAGTCGCATCACCCGCAGCGGCCGCAACGTGTTGCCGCAGACCTGTCCGCACTGTGGCTCGAAGCACACCGAGCGGGTCAGCGAGTTCGGCTCCACGCCCTGCAAGGCGCTGCATCGCTGTCTCGACTGTGCCGAGCCGTTCGACTATTTCAAACCGTTCTAGGCAAACCGTTCTAGGCAAACCTTTTTAGGCAAGCCATTCCAGGCAAACCGCTTTCAGCCAGGCCATTACCAGCCTGCACGCGTCTTCAGGTAGCACGCCATGCCCCAGTTTCATTCATTGCCCGTCAGCGCCGTCGAGAAACAGAACCGCGATGCGGTGGTGGTCTCCTTCGACGTGCCGGGCGAGCTGCGCGACACCTTTGCCTATACCCAGGGCCAGTACCTGACCCTGCGCACCGAGATCGACGGCGAGGAAGTGCGCCGTTCCTATTCGGTGTGCTCGGCGGTACAGGACGAGCAGCTGCGGGTCGCGGTCAAGCGCGTGCAGGGCGGCCTGTTCTCCAACTGGGTCAACGACAATCTGGCGGCCGGCGAGGCGATCGAAGTCATGCCGCCGGCGGGGCGCTTCAATCTAGCGCTCTCCGAAGATCACGAGAAGCACTATGTCGCCTTCGGCGCCGGCAGCGGGATCACGCCGCTGCTGTCGATCATCAAGACCACACTCATGGCCGAGCCGAACAGCCGCTTCACGCTTTTCTATGGCAACCGCGCCTCCGGCAGCACGCTGTTCCGCCAGGAACTTTCGGATATCAAGGACCGCTATCTCGGCCGCTTCAATCTGGTCTACATCATGAGCCGCGAACAGCTCGATATCGAACTGTTCAACGGCCGGATCGACCGCGCCAAGGTCGAACAGCTGCTGACGCACTGGATCGACCCGTCGGATATTGACGCCGCCTTTATATGCGGGCCACTCGACATGATGGAAGCCACCCGTGACGTGCTCATGGAACGCGGCGTGGCCAAGGACACGATCAAGATGGAGGTCTTCGCCGCGACCAAGTCCGCGGCCCAGGCCCGTGCCAACGCGCCGGTCGTCACCGATGCCACCGATCGCGCGAGCGTGAAGGTCGTCATCGACGGGCGCACCCACGAATACGATCTCGCCCGCGGCCAGGAAAACTTGCTCGACGCCGCGCTCGAGCAGTCGATCGAACTGCCGTACTCCTGCAAGTCCGGCGTGTGCTCGACCTGCCGCTGCAAGCTTGTCCAAGGCGAGGTCGAGATGGATACCAACTTCGCGCTCGAGGATTACGAGGTCGAACGCGGCTTCATTCTCAGCTGCCAGAGCTTTCCGGTGACCGACAACGTGGTGATCGATTTCGACGCCGAAACCTGAAAGAGGTCTACAGAACTACTGTGCTTGTCATTTCGAACCCGTCCCGTGCTCAAAATGCTCACGTATTGCTTATACGTTGCGCTTTTTGCGCTCCCGGCGTGTCCGAACTGACCGCGCTCGCAACGTTCTGTAAACCTCTTTAAGAGCACAACACAAGATTCCGGCGGCGCCGCGAGCCGCCCATACGATTCGAGGAGCACAGCCATGCAATCCAGCAGCTACGTCCAGGGCCAGTGGGTCACCGGCGAAGGCGGCAAGACCGTGTTGAACGCCGTGACCGGCGAACCGGTCGCCCGCGTCTCCAGCGACGGTATCGATTTCGCCGGCATGCTCGACTATGCGCGCACCCAGGTCGGTCCCAAGCTGCGGGCGCTGACCTTCCACCAGCGCGCGCTGCAGCTCAAGGCGCTGGCGCAGACGCTGATGGCTGACAAGGAGCGCTTCTACAAGTTGTCGACCGCGACCGGCGCCACCCGAACGGATTCCTGGGTGGATATCGACGGCGGCATCGGCACGCTGTTCACTTATGCCAGCAAGGGCCGGCGAGAGCTTCCGAACGCCACCTTCGCCATCGACGGCAATCCGGAACCGATGTCGCGCCACGGCAGCTTCATCGGCCAGCATATCTGCACGTCGCTGGAAGGCGTGGCCGTGCATATCAACGCCTTCAACTTTCCGGTCTGGGGCATGTTGGAGAAGTTCGCGGCCAACTATCTCGCCGGCCTGCCGGCGATCGTCAAACCGGCCACCCAGACTGCGTTCGTCACCGAGGACATGGTGCGTGCGATTGTCGATTCCGGCCTGATCGAGGAGGGCGCGCTGCAGCTGATCAGCGGCGGTGTGGGCGATCTGCTCGAGCACGTGACCTGTCAGGACGTGGTCACCTTCACCGGCTCGGCGACCACCGGGCGCAAGCTCAAGCAGCACCCGGCGATCGTCGAGAACGCCACGCGGTTCTCCATGGAAGCCGATTCGCTCAACTTCCTGGCCCTCGGTCCCGATGCCGGCCCGGAAACGCCCGAATTCAAGCTTGCCGTGAAAGAGACCATGCGCGAGATGACGGTCAAGGCCGGGCAGAAATGTACCGCCATCCGCCGTGTGCTCGTGCCGCGTGAACATCAGCAGGCTTTCATCGACGCGCTCGCCGAGAAGCTCGCCAAGGTGGTGGTCGGCCACCCGGACGCCGAAGGCGTGACCATGGGGGCGCTCGCCAGCCGCGATCAGGTCGAGGAGGTGCGCGCGCGCATTGCCGATCTGCAGCAGGGCGCGAAGATCGTCTACGGCGATCCGGCACAATGCGATGTCGTCGATGCCGACGCCGAAAAGGGCGCGTTCGTCGGCCCGGTCGTGCTCTCGGCCGATGCCCCACTCGAGCACAAGGACATTCACGCCATCGAGGCCTTTGGCCCGGTGGTCACGGTGATGGCCTATGACAGCACCGACGAGGCCATCGAACTGGCGCGTCTGGGCGGCGGCAGCCTGGTCGGCTCGGTCGTGACGCACGATACCGATTTCGCCCGCGCGATGACGCTTGGCTGTGCGCCGTATCACGGCCGCCTGCTCGTGCTGAATCGCGACTGTGCCAAGGAATCCACCGGCCACGGCTCGCCCATGCCGATGCTCGTACACGGCGGCCCGGGACGTGCCGGCGGCGGCGAGGAACTGGGCGGCATGCGTGCGGTATTTCATTACATGCAGCGATCGGCATTGCAGGGTTCGCCCGACATGCTCGCCGGCGTCATCGACCACTGGCTGCCCGGCGGCAGCCGCCAGCAAACCGATCGCCACCCGTTCCAGAAGCATTTCGACGAACTCGAGATCGGCGACGCGATTCTCACCGATGCGCGCGAGATCACCCTCGAGGACATCGAGCATTTCGCCCATTTCACCGGCGACACCTTCTACGCGCATATGGACGAGGAGGCCGCCAAGGCCAACCCGTTCTTCGACGGCCGCGTGGCCCACGGCTACTACATCGTGTCGCTGGCGGCCGGCTTGTTCGTCGAGCCCAATCCGGGCCCGGTGCTGGCCAACTACGGCGTCGACAACCTGCGCTTCATGACCCCGGCCTATCCGGGCGACGCGCTCAAGGTCGCGCTCACCTGCAAGCAGAAGACCAAGCGCGAGAACACTGAATACGGCGAAGTGCGCTGGGACGCCACAGTGACCAATCAGGAAGACGAGGTCGTGGCCCAGTACGACGTGCTGACCATGGTGGCGACCACCGCCTGGACGCCGGAAGCCGAAGAAACGGCCGCGGCCTGAGGAGAGATCGAGATGGCAGACGATTCCATTGTCCTGAGCAT
Organism: Salinisphaera dokdonensis CL-ES53; assembly: GCF_040361215.1. Taxonomy (NCBI): domain Bacteria; kingdom Pseudomonadati; phylum Pseudomonadota; class Gammaproteobacteria; order Salinisphaerales; family Salinisphaeraceae; genus Salinisphaera; species Salinisphaera dokdonensis. Next base: position 202,348 of record NZ_APND01000002.1, on the reverse strand, counting down.
TGATGCCGGCATTGCCCGCATCACGCTCAACCGGCCGAACAAGCTCAACAGCTTCAACGTGGCCATGCACGAAGCGCTGGCCGAAGCGCTCGACACGGTCGAGGCGGATGAGTCGGTTCGCGTGCTGCTGCTCACCGGCGCCGGCAAGGGCTTCTGCGCCGGCCAGGATCTGGGTGATCGCGCGGTGTCGTCGGACAGCGGCGAAGCGCCGGATCTGGCCTATTCGGTCGACACCTATTACGCGCCGCTGGTACGCCGCCTGCGTGCGCTGCCCCTGCCGGTGGTCTGCGGCGTCAATGGCGTGGCCGCTGGCGCGGGCGCGAATCTGGCGCTGGCCTGTGATCTGGTGGTGGCCCGGCGTTCGGTCAAATTCATCGAAAGCTTCTGCAAGCTGGGCCTGATTCCGGACACCGGCGGCACTTATTTTCTGGCCCGCCGTATCGGTATGGCGCGGGCGATGGGCATCGCCATGCTCGGCGAGCCGATCGATGCGGCCACCGCCGCCGACTGGGGCCTGATCTGGCGCTGCGTGGACGACGAGGAATTCGATAGCGAAATCGACAAGCTCGTCGTGCACCTGTCGAAAGCACCGACCAAAGGTCTCGCCCGCACCAAGCAGCTCATGTATGCCGGTGCGAATGCCGGTCTCGATGAGCAGCTCGATGCCGAGCGCGATGCCATGGGCGAGCTCGGCCGCAGTGCGGACTATGCCGAAGGCGTGGCCGCGTTCACAGAAAAACGCACGCCCGAGTTCAAGGGGCGCTAAGAAATAACGAACAAGCCGGTAGCGCGTTACTAGAACAACAACAGGACGCGCACCGGCACCAACAGGCCTTATCGGAGGAGTCGAACCATGCAGTCCAGCCAGAACGGGGCGCCCGCAGCGTCCGTGGAAGACGACCCGCAGGCGCTGGCCGACCGCGTCGGCGAGGCCATGCTCGCCCGCGACGCGGCCTCACGCATGCTCGGCATGCAAGTCGAAGCCATGGCGCCGGGCTATGCGCGTGTGTCGATGCCGGTGCGCGACGACATGGTCAACGGCCACCAGACCTGCCACGGCGGCCTGATCTTTTCGCTCGCCGACAGTGCTTTTGCCTTTGCCTGCAACAGCGGCAATCAGAACACCGTGGGCGCGGCCTGCAACGTCGATTATCTGCGCCCGGCCTTCATTGGCGACGTGCTCACCGCCGAGGCCGAGCAGCGTTCGCGCTCCGGGCGAACCGGTGTCTATGACGTCACCGTGCGCAATCAGAACGACGAGACGGTCGTGCTCTTTCGCGGCCGTTCGCACCAGGTGCGCGGCGAAGTGCTCGAGGTGATGGCCGCCGACGCCTGATGCAGGTGTACGACATGCATGCCGGCGCTCGGTCTCGAGCGCCGGGTCGCAACAAAAGCAAGCGTTGGCCCCATCGGCACGACGCTGACCAAGGATAGCAACGCCGCAGCGCGGCACCGAGACCGAGGAGATGACCCATGGCCGCCCAACTCAAACCGACATCGCTGCTCGAACCGATCGAGACCGCCAGCCGCGATGAGCTTCAGGCGCTGCAGCTCGAGCGACTGAAGTGGTCGCTGCAGCACGCCTACAACAACGTGCCGCGCTACAAGGCCAAGTTCGACGAAGCCGGCGTGCACCCGGATGATCTGGAAACGCTGGCCGATCTGGCCAAGTTTCCGTTCACCACCAAGCAGGATCTGCGCGACGCCTATCCGTTCGACATGTTTGCGGTCCCGCGGGAGCAGGTATCGCGTATCCATGCGTCGAGCGGGACGACCGGCAAGCCCACCGTGGTCGGCTATACGCACAACGATATCGAGACCTGGGCCAACCTGGTCGCGCGTTCGATCCGTGCCGCCGGCGGATTGCCGGGCGATATCGTGCATATCGCCTACGGCTACGGCCTGTTCACCGGTGGCCTGGGCGCGCACTACGGCGCCGAGAAACTCGGCTGCACGGTGGTGCCGATGTCCGGTGGCCAGACCGAGAAACAGGTCCAGCTGATCCAGGACTTCAAACCGCGGATCATCATGGTCACGCCGTCCTACATGCTCAATCTCATCGAGGAGTTCGAGCGCCAGGGCCTGGACCCGCGCGAATCGTCGCTGGAGATCGGCATCTTCGGCGCCGAGCCGTGGACCAACGCCATGCGCGAGGAGATCGAACGCCGTGCCGGCATCGATGCGGTGGATATCTACGGCCTGTCGGAAGTGATGGGGCCGGGCGTGGCCAATGAATGCGTCGAGACGAAGGACGGCCCGGTGATCTGGGAGGACCACTTCCTGCCCGAAATCATCAATCCCGAAACGGGCGAAGTCGTCGCCGACGGCGAGCCGGGCGAGCTGGTGTTCACCTCGCTGACCAAGGAAGCGCTGCCGATCATTCGCTATCGCACCCGCGATCTGACCCGTCTGCTCGCACCCACGGCGCGTTCCATGCGGCGTATCGACAAGATCACCGGCCGCTCGGACGACATGCTCATCATCCGCGGTGTGAACGTCTTCCCGACCCAGATCGAAGAGATCATCTGCAAGCAGAAGGGGCTGGCGCCGCATTACCTGATCGAACTCACCCGCGAAGGCAATCTCGACCACGTCGCGCTGACCGTCGAACGCGGCCACGATTTCGACGAGCACAGCACCGAGGACGAGACACTGAGCAGCCTGCAGCAGCACATCAAGTCCTATATCGGCATCAGCACCAAGGTGACGCTGTCGGCCGTAGGCACGCTCGAGCGCTCGCTCGGCAAGGCCAAGCACGTGATCGATCGCCGGCTTGGCGGCAAGGACTAACCCGGACGTGTTGCCCCGGCGGTGGCTTGCCGGGGCGTACTTCGGTCAGCTGCCGGCGTGACGAGTCCGCCATACGCTGGGCGCGGCACCGAAGCGATCCTTGAAGGCATGGCTGAAACGGGCGCTGTCTGCAAAGCCGTGGGCAAGAGCGATATCGGTGATCGACTGACTCGCGCCCGGGTCGTGTGCGAGTGCATCTCGAGCATGACTCAGCCGCGTTTCGGTGATCAGACGGGCCGGCGTCGTGCCGTGTCGGGCGAGCAGGCCGTAGAGCGTGCGTCGCGATACACACAGCGCCGCGGCAAGGCGATCCGGGGTGAGATCGCTGCTGGCCATATGGGTGGCGATGAAGTGTTCGGCGCGCCCGATACGCTGCGTGTCGAGGCCGCACTCGTCGCGCTCGGCCGCACGCGCAAAGGTGGCTGCCAGCATCGTCCCGACACCCTGCATGACATCGCTGATCCCCGGGTCGTTGGGCGCCGGGCGCGAACGCGCAAGGGCGGTGATCGCACCCAGCGCTGCCTGCATGGTCGGCATGTCGGTGAGTTCCGTTGCGCTCACGCGTTCGGCATAGCGCGGCAGCCGATTGTCGACGTCGTAGGGGATCAGCAGTACGGCCAGGTGGGCGCCATCGCTCAGGCGGATGCGGTAGGGCCGGGTCGTGTCGCACAGCGTCGCGCGGCCCGCCGTAAGGCACACCGAGCGCCGATCCTGGTTGAGCTCCAGTTGCCCGGAGAGCTGCCACATCACCTTGAGAAATCCCGCATTGGCACGGCGCGTGAGCGCGGGCGTGCGGTCGACGTCGGACGCGGCGCTGCCGATATGCGTAAGCGTGTAATCGCCGAGCGCACAGCTGCGGGCCTGGGCCTGGAAACCGGCGGTCGTCCGACTCGCCATTTCCAAGGCCGGGAAGTGCTGATTGACGTAATCCTGCCAGCCGCCGAGATCGTGAAATCGGTGGTTGTCCTGCGCCGCAGCTATGGGCTGGGAATATGACATTGAATGCAACGGTCCTCCGCCGTAGTGCCCGGTTTGTACGGGCTTTTCGGCTGCAAATTGCGGGCCATCCATGGTCTGGGCTGCATGCAGCGTCTTTTCTTTTTGTGTACGCCACTGTCGCGGCCCTGTCAAAAGGCGGTGCGAGGCGGCGTGATGTGCACGCAGGCACAAGTCGATCTGCACGCAGCAGCATGCGATCGCGCCGCGGCAGGCGCAGTCTCGAAGGCATGCAATCCATCGCTGCAATCCACAACCACAACGAGCACGCCCGCCGCGAGTGTGCTGCTGCAGTGTTTCGACTGACCGAGGAGACGACGTGACCCAGGCCTACGAACATTTCATTGCCGGCCAGGCAATGCCCGCCTCCGACGGGGCGACGATGACCCTGCCCAACCCGGCGACGGGCGACACGCTGGCCACCTCGGCTGCAGGCACCGCCGCCGACGCTGAGCGGGCAATCGAAGCCGCCCATGCCCAGCTCAAGGGCGGCGAATGGTCGCAGATGAACGGCGCCTCACGCGGCCTGTGTATCCATCGCCTGGCGGACCTGGTCGAGCGTGATGCGGACCAGATGGCCGATATGGACGCCAACGCGATCGGCCGCCCGCCGGCCGAGCCGCGCATGCTCGATCTGCCCAATGCGATCGCCACGTTGCGTCATGCCGCCGGTTGGGCCGACAAGATCGAAGGCCGCACGATTCCGACTGCCGGTTATATGGGCCAGCCGACGCTGTCCTATACCGAGCGGCTGCCGGTGGGCGTGGTGGCGGCGATCGTGCCGTGGAACACGCCGCTGATGATCACCTGCTGGAAGCTGGGCGCGCTGCTCGCCGCGGGCTGCACGGTGGTGATCAAGCCCGCGGAGCAGACGCCGATGTCGGCGCTCCACCTGGCAAAGCTTTGTCAGGAAGCCGGCATTCCGGACGGCGTGGTCAACGTGGTGACCGGCGAGGGTGCGACGCTTGGGCCGGTGCTTTGCAAGCATCCGAAGGTCACCAAGATCACGTTTACCGGCAGCCCCGAGACGGGCGCGGCGATCCAGAGCGTGGCGGCACCGCTGTTCAAGCACGTGGCGCTCGAGCTCGGTGGCAAGAGCCCGCAGATCGTGTTCGACGATGCCGATCTCGAAGCCGCCGTGGGCGGCTGTGCAATGGGCCTGTTCTTCAATCAGGGCCAGGTGTGCGCGGCCGGCACGCGTCTGCTCGTACACGAGGATATCGCCGCTGCGTTCACCGACAACCTGGCTGAAGTGGCGCGCAGCATCCAGGTGGGCAATCCCGATCAGGAAGGAACCCAGATGGGCGCCGTGGCCAGTAAGGGCCAGTACGACAAGATCAACGACTATATCCGTCGCGGCAGCGATGAGGGCGCCAAGGTGCTTGCCGGTGGCCCATCCGAAGACGGCGACTCGGGCTGGTATGTCCGTCCGACATTATTCGCCGAGGCCACGAACGACATGAGCATCGCCCGCGACGAGATCTTCGGCCCGGTCGGCACGGTGATCACCTTCCGCGACGAGGCCGAGGCGATCGCGATCGCCAACGACACGCGTTACGGCCTGGCAGCCACCGTGTGGACGTCGAATGTCGCCCGCGCACATCGGGTTGCGCGCCAGATCGAAGCGGGCGCGGTAGGCGTCAACGCCTGGGCCCCGATCGATCCGCAGCTGCCCTGGGGCGGCGTCAAGCAAAGCGGTATTGGCCGTGAATGTGGCCTGGCCGGCGTGCTGGCGTACACGGAAGAAAAAGTCACCACCGTGGTGCTCTAGCCAGTCGACATGTTGTCTCGGCCGGGCCGTGTGGCTGGTCGTGGGGCTGCAGTGCCGGGCCGGCTTTCGCCAGCGCGACCCGGCACACCAAACCGATAAAAAAGTCGCCGTCGCCTTTCGACGAGCGACAGTCGAGGAGAATTGCATGATTCATGTTGCGCGGGCGCGAGTCCGCCTGGTGGTGGCTCTGTGTCTGACCGTATGGGTCGGTGTGGCCGCCGCAGGTAATCGGCCCGACGTAAACGCCGAGCGATTGAACGCCGCGGCGAGCGAGCCGAGTAACTGGATGGCCCACGGCGGCAGCTACGACGAGCAGCGTTTCAGCCGCCTCGAGCAGATCGATCAGAGCAATGTCGGCGAACTGGGCCTGGCCTGGTCGTACCGTCTGGATATCGATCGCGGCGTGGAAGCCACGCCGATCGTCGTCGACGGCGTGATGTACACGACCTCGGCGTTCAGCATCGTCTACGCGCTGGATGCGAAGACCGGGGAACTCCTGTGGAAGCATGATCCGAAAGTGGCTCGCACCGCCGCCCGCGACGGCTGCTGCGGTCCGGTCAACCGCGGCGTGGCGGTGTGGCAGGGCAAGGTTTTCGTCGGCGCCTTCGACGGTCGTTTGATTGCGCTGGATGCCGAAACCGGCGACGAGGTCTGGAGCGTGGACACGCTCATCGACCACGAACGCAGTCAGACGATCACCGGCGCGCCGCGTGTCGTGAACGGCCGTGTGATCATCGGCAACGGCGGCGCCGAATTCGGCGTGCGCGGCTATATCACCGCCTACGACGCCGATACCGGCGATCAGGCCTGGCGGTTCTTCACCGTGCCGGGCGATCCCTCCAAGCCGCCGGAAAGCAAGGCCATGGCGATGGCGCGCGAGACCTGGTTCGGGGATCGCTACTGGAAGCAGGGCGGTGGCGGCACGGTCTGGGATTCCATGGCCTACGATCCGGAGCTTGATCTGCTCTATATCGGTGTCGGTAACGCCAGCCTGTGGAACCGTCAGGCACGCAGCGAGGGCAAGGGCGACAACCTGTTCGTCGCCTCGATCGTCGCGATACGGCCCGAAACCGGTGAATACGTCTGGCATTACCAGGAAACCCCCGGCGACCAGTGGGATTTCACGGCGACCCAGACCATTACGCTTGCCGACCTCGAAATCGACGGCGAGACACGCAAGGTGCTGATGCAGGCGCCGAAGAACGGTTTCTTCTATGTGCTGGATCGTAGCGACGGCGAGTTGATCTCGGCCGAGAAATATGTACCGGTGACCTGGGCCGAACGTGTCGACCTGAAGACCGGGCGGCCGGTGGTCAACGACGACAAGGCGGATTGGACGAAAGGCCCGAAGCTGATGATGCCGGGGCCGCTGGGCGGGCATAACTGGATGCCCATGTCATTCAATCCGCAGACCGGGCTGGTCTATATTCCGGCCCAGGTCGCCCCCGCGCTGCTCGATCCGGATAACGAAGCGACGTGGCAGGGCAAGGGTACGCTCCAGCTCGGCAGTCAGCCGGTGGCACTACCCGAGGATCCCGAAGCCCGCGCGCAGATCGTGGATATGTACAAAGGACGTCTGATCGCCTGGGACCCGATTGCCCAGGAGGAAGTGTGGCGCCAGGACTATCCCACGATCTGGAACGGCGGCACGCTGTCCACGGCGGGCGGTCTGGTCTTCCAGGGTACGGCCAACGGTGAGGTGCGGGGCTACGCCGCCGATAGCGGCAAGCTGCTCTGGCGGTCGCCCGCGAATACCGGCGTGATGGCCGGCCCGGTCACCTACACGGTCGACGGCGAACAGTACGTCACGTTCATGGCCGGCTGGGGCGGTATCTTTCCGACCGGCTTCGGCGGGCTGGCCGACAATACGAAGGTCGAGCCGCGTGCGCGGGTGCTGACCTACAAACTCGGCGGCGATGCCTCGTTGCCGGCAGCCACCCAGCTCAAGACGACGATCGCCGCGGATATCCCGCCCTTGACGGCCAATGAAGAGACCGTCGCCAAAGGGCGTGATCAGTTCAATACCCATTGCGGCGTCTGCCATGGCTTCAGCGCTTATAGCGGCGGCGTGCTGCCGAATCTACGGAACATGTCGAAGAGCGCACATGACGCCTTTATGCCCATTGTGGCCGGCGGTGTATTGAGCGGGCAGGGCATGCCGTCGTTCGCCGATCGTCTGTCGCAGGCGGATATCGAGGCGATTCATCAGTATCTGATCAAGCGTCAGCACGATCTCGCGGACGAGATGGCGGCTGATGCCGGCGACAAGGATAAAGACGCGTCGTGATTCACGCCTGCAGTCGGGGTCGGCCGGCGGGTGTCGTCCATGGGCGGTCCGCGATAGCTGTTCATGTCGCACCGACGCCCGGCGCCGATGCACGTCACGACAAGTCGAATTGCACCGCCGGACATGCAGACATGCGTGCCGGCGGCGCAGTCTTTAAGCATCGCTATAAAAAGCGAGGGGACAAACGGGGATGCGCCGGCCCGGCCGGGCAGTCGCACCGGCTTTATGGGTCCGCTGTGGCAGCGGGGGAAATCGCGCCGCAGCCGACTGCATCGAACAGCTCCAGCGAGGAATAACTATGAACAAACGACTGTTTCGTGCCAGTGGCGTTGCCGCGGTTGCCGCCCTGGTGTGGACCGCCAGCGCCTCGGCACAGCTGCCGCCCGACGAGATCGGCACCGTCACGCTCGACGAGCCCGGTCCGCATCGCGCCTACATCATCGATACGCAGTTCGATAACGCCACCACCGGCAAGGTCGTGGTCGTCGATCCGGAAGAAAAGAAGATGCTGGGCATGATTCCGACCGGCTATCTCGCGCCGTCGGTGCTGTCGCATGACGACACGCGGCTGTATTCGGCCGATACGTTCTGGTCTAGAGGCGTGCGCGGGGTGCGCACCGACGTGCTCACCGCCTGGGATACCCAGACGCTGGAGCCGAGCTGGGAAGTCGAGATCCCGACGAAGCGCGCCAATATCCTCATGGAACGCAACATGCTGACCATGAGCAACGACGACCGCTTCGTCTATATCTACAACTTCACGCCCGCGACGTCGGTCACGGTGGTGGATACCGAGGCGCAGGATGTTGCCAGCGAGATCGATATCGCCGGCTGCTCGTTGAACTATCCGATCGGCGACCGCGCGTTTGCCTCGATCTGTGGCGACGGCAGCTTCCAGCAGGTCAAGATCGACGACGACGGCCAGGAAGTCTCGCGTACCCGCACGAAATTCTTCGATCCGAACGAAACGCCGATGAACGAACGCGCGGTGCGCGACGGCGACATGTACTACTTCACCACGCTCGACGGCGACATCCAGCCGATCGACGTGTCCGGCGAGGCGCCGAAAGTCGGCGAGCGCTGGTCGCTGTTCACCGACGCCCAGCGCGAGGAAGGCTGGGGCGTCGGTGGCTGGCAGTTGATGGCCATCTCGCCGGCCTTGAACCAGATGTATGTGCTGGTCCATCCGGAGCATGCCGATCGGAACTGGGAGGATCCCAGCAACACGATCTGGGCGTTCGATCTGGATACGCACGAGAAAGTCGGCGAGCTCAAGACCGAGAACTATGTCTGGAGCCTGAACGCCACGCACGATGACGAGCCGCTGCTGCTGGGCGTGAACATCGATGGCGGGCTGGATGTATTCGATCTCACCAAGATGGAATACATGCATACCGTCGATGGCATCAGCGCGATTCCGGCGCTGGTGCTCAGCAGTCATTAGGAGGTCGAGATGATTCACCCGATCTTTGCGGTGGCGTTTTCTCTGGTGCTGGCGGTGATCCTGTTCGCGGGCGCCAGCCACAAGCTGCGTGCGCCGCATCGTTTCGCCCGCCAGATCGATGACTACGCGTTGCTGCCGGGCTCGGCGGTGGCGCTCGCCGCCCGCGCGGTGCCGGTCGTTGAAGTGCTGATCGGTCTCGCGCTGCTGGTGCCGGGTCTGCGTGCCTTGGGCGCCGCAAGCGCGGGCCTGCTTCTGGCGCTGTATACCGGCGCGATCGCAATCAACCTGTTTCGCGGTCGCCGCGATATCGACTGCGGCTGCAGCGGCCCGGGCCTGGAGCGTCCGCTCTCGCCGGCACTGCTGGTGCGCAACGGCGTGCTGATCGTCATGGCCGTGATCGCCGCACTGCCGGCGGGGTCGGCCGCGCTACACGGCTTCGGCCTGTTCCTGATTGGCGCCAGCGTGGCCGCCATTCTCATCCTTTACACCGCGACCGAAGGCCTGCTGACCAATCAGCCGCGCCTCAAGTCGCTTTCCGGGAGATAGTCATGGATGTCGCTCTCATATCCCAGATCCTGCTCTGGATCGTGGTGGTCGCGCTCGCCTTCGTGGTGATGGCGCTCGTGCGTCAGGTCGGCGTACTGCATTCGCGTATCGCGCCGGCTGGCGCGCTCGTGCTCGACAAGGGCGTGGCGGTGAACAGTCCCGCGCCGCAGGTGACCGCTGCGGATCGTCACGAACGCCCGGTCAACGTCGGCTACAAGAGCGATAAGGGCCAGCTGCTGTTCTTCCTGTCGCCGACCTGTCCGATCTGCAAGTCGCTGCTGCCGAGCCTGCGCTCGCTGGGCCGCCAGTATCGAAGCGATCTCGACGTGGTCTATATCAGCGACGGCGACGCCGGCTCACAGCAGGCACTCATCGCCGAGCACGGTCTTGAGGACGCCACTTATGTCGTCGGCCCCGAGATCGGCATGACCTACCAGATCGGCAAGCTGCCCTACGCGGTGCTCATCGATGCCGACGGCGTGCTTCGGGCGAAGGGGCTGGTCAACAACCGCGAGCATCTGGAAAGCCTGTTCGAGGCCCAGGCCATGGGCGTGGCTTCGCTGCAGGAATACATGCACGGCAACACGCGTGCAGCGCAATAATCACCGGGGGACTCCATGAAATTTATAGATCGTTTCTTCGAACGCTCAACCCGCCACGTGGCGTATTCGACCTCGCGTCGCAACGCGCTGGTCAAGTTCGGCTCCTGGGTCGTGGTCGGCACGGCGCTGCCGCTGATCCTGCCGGTGGACCGCAGCAGCGGTAATGCCCATGCGGCCGAATCGGGCACGCCGGGTGATCCGGGCGACCCGCAGAGCTGCGACTACTGGCGTTACTGCTCGATCGACGGCTTCCTGTGTACCTGCTGTGGCGGCACGATCAATGCCTGCCCGCCCGGTACGGACGTGTCGGAAGTCACCTGGGTCGGCACCTGCCATAACCCGGCCGACGGGCGTGACTACATCATCGCCTACAACGATTGCTGCGGTAAGCAGGCCTGCGGGCAGTGTGCCTGTAACCGCAACGATAGCGAGCAGCCGCTCTATCGCCCGTTCAACAACAACGACATCAACTGGTGTCTGGGCGCCGAGCACATGACCTACAACTGCACGATCGCCACGATCCGCGGCGTCGCCAGCTGAGTCCATGACCGGTCGCACGCCGTTCGCTGCCGCGCTGGTGCTGGCCATGGGGTTGCTCATGGCCGGCGCCGGTTTCGCGCAGAGTCTGCCCGGGCCGCATAACCGTCCGGCACCGGGCAACGAGGCCCAGGCAACGCCACCGCGCGACGCCGGCTACCGGCCGCAGGTCAACTATCAGCTCGAATGCTCGGGCTGTCATCGCGTAGACGGCCAGGGTTCGCGCGCCAACGACGTGCCGCGCATGAAGGATTTCGTGGGGCATTTTCTCGAAGTCGAAGGCGGGCGCGAGTTTCTCGTACGCGTACCCGGGGTGTCGCAATCGAGCTTTACCGATGCCCAACTGGCATCGCTGATGAACTGGATGCTCACCAGCCATATCGCCGGCGACAGCACGCCGGACCACTTCGTGCCCTATACGGCCGAGGAAGTGGCTGATCTGCGCGCGACGCCGCTCGACGAGATCGACACCACGCGCGACGTATTGCTGCAACGCATGCGTGATCAGCAGATCGCGATCCGCGACGGACTGGCCGACCGGCCTTAGTGACGGCGTGTCGTAACGAATCAAACCGGGTGCCATGCGCCTATTATCGAAGGGGGACTTATGAATCGATCGACCACCCGCCGTGGCATGTACGCGGTACTTGCGGGCACGGCCCTGTTGGCCTCGGCGCAGGCCGGCGCCTACGGGCTCTACGAAACCGACGACACGCTGATCAATTTCGATGTCGAAGTCGCACTTGGCGGGTTCAACAGTTCGAAAGCTTATGCTCAAGTGCTGCGTACCGAAGACGCCAGCCCGACCTGGCTGGAAGGCTATGCCAAATACGGACTGAGCGCGGTCCATGCGCTCGACGGTGCCGGCAGCGTCTATGGCGCCTTCAATCTGCTCAGCTCGGCGACCCGGGGCGACGGCGATGCTGGCGGTTTCACCACCGGCAAGGAAGAAGACACGCAGGTCGAGGATGCCTATATCGGCTGGCGCTCGGGCGATCTCGTGCCCTGGCTGGGCGAGGACGGGATCGACCTGTCGTTCGGCAGCCAGAGTTTCACGATCGGGGACGGCTTCCTCGTCAACGGCGATTCCCTTAACTTCGGCGAAGGCTTCGAGCCGCTGTCCGATGCTGGCATCGCGCCGAGCGGGTTGAGTCGCGGCGGCGCCTATTGGCTGGCGGCCCGCAAGGCCTTCAACGAGACCGCGATCCTGCGGATCGGCGGCGACACCGGCGTACATTTCGACGGTTTCTGGCTGGATTCCGACAACAAGTCGCAGGCGGAAATGGAACTGGCCGGCGCGAATCTCGAATACCGGGATGAGACCTACGGCACCGTCGGGCTGACCTATCTGAAGGGCCTCGACGTCGATGACGAGTCCGCCGAATTCCTTGGCTACCAGCATCGCGACGGCCAGGAAACACTGGCAATCCGCGCCAACGGCAGCCTTGGTGTCGAGAACCTGTTCTTGTCCGGCGAATACGTCGATCAGGACAACGGCGACAACTACGTTGGCGACGGTGACGATCACGCCTGGTACGGCGAAGCCGGCTGGACCTTCGCGCAGATGCCCTGGTCGCCCAAGCTGACCTATCGCTTCTCCAGCTTCTCGGACGGCTTCGATCCGCTGTTCTTCGGCTTCAACCGCGGTTACGGCACCTGGTTCCAGGGCGAAGTCGCGGCCAACTATGCCGGGCCGTTCAACAGCGATACCGACGTTCACCACGTCGGCCTCGCGCTCGCCCCGTCGCCCACCGTCGAACTCGGCGCGCTGTTCTTCGAGTTCGACAACGCCGGCCAGGGCTTCCTCGACGGCAACGAGATCGATCTCTATGCCCAGTGGGTGGTCAACGACCATCTCGTGCTCAGCCCGCTGGTGGGTTTCTACACGCCCGACAGTTCGGCGGCCGATGGCGGCACCCAGATCGGCGACGACGACACCAATATCTATTCGCAGGTGATTGCGATCGTCAATTTCTAGCGGCCCGGGCGTTCGCGGCCAGCCGTGGCTGGCTGCGGCCAATGGCGTAAAAGCCGCTGAGCCGACTCAACTATTCATGTAACGAACACGGTGCAAGCCGGTGCGACAGTCGAGGTGTGAGATGAAGTATCGAGTATTCATGGCCTGTCTGGCGGCTTTGGCTGTCGCCCCGGTATCTGCGCATGCCGCCGGTGCAAACCAGGACAAGCCCAATATCCTGTTCATCGTTGCCGATAATCAGTCGGCCGGCCTGCTCGGCAGCTACGGCAATCCCGACATCCTCACGCCGCATATCGATCGGCTGGCGACGCAGGGCACCCGCTTCACCCGGGTGTTCGCAGCCAACGGCATGTGTTCGCCCACCCGCGCCACGCTGCTGACCGGCCTGATGCCGGATCAGCATGGACTGCACGACTGGCTCAACGACGCCCAGATGACGACCCTGCCGCCCGACTGGTCGGCTGTTTCCGAATTCCGGACCGTTCCCTATACCTTGAAGCAGAAAGGCTATCGCACGGCGATGATCGGCAAATGGCATATCGGCCAACCGTGGAAGCCGCAGCTAGGCTACGACTACTGGGTTACGTTCGAGCACGGCCACACCATGGATTTCTGGCACAAGAGCGTGATCGACAACGGCGAGCAGTATCCGGTCACCGATCAGCATATCGACGACTTTCTCGGCAAGAAGGCGGCAGCCTATTTGAGGGACCGCGCAAAAAGCGACGACAAGCCGTTCTTCATGCAGCTGTCCTTCAGCGGCCCCTACATGAATCCGCCCACCAACGTGGGCCCGGCACGAAACAAGTTCTATCCGTATTACAGCAAGCAGCCGCTGACGTCTTTCCCGCGGGAGACGATCAACCAGAACTATATCGATCAGATGCTCGACTCCGCCGGCGATGAGGAGCTGACCTTTCTCGACCGTATTATCCGGGTCGTGATGGGCAAGATGGCCGGCTCGCAGGAAACGATCGCCAACATGGCATCTCAGAACACCCATGTGGATGCGAATGTCGGGCGCGTGCTCGATGCGCTCGAGGAAAGCGGCCTGCAGGACAATACCATCGTCATCTATACCGCCGACCAGGGCGTCTACTATGGCCAGCACGGGCTGTGGACGCACACCATTCTCAGCGAACCCTCGACCCTCCACGAGACGGCGATGCACGTGCCGCTTATCGTCAAGAAGCCGGGGGCGGCCCAGGGCCGCGTCGAGAACGCGCTGATCGGCCAGTACGACATTCCGGTCACGATCCTGTCGCTCGCCGGTATCGACCAGGATCTGAAAGCATCGCCCGGCAAGAGCTTCGAGCGCATGCTCGACGAGGGCGCGAGCGAGCCGCTCCACGATGCGGTCTTCTACGAGCAGACCGAGACGCGCGCTATTCGCACCGATCGTTTCGCCTATTGGAAACGCATGGATGCGGATTTCGGCGAGGATCGCCTATACGACATGAAGAACGATCCGGAGCAGACTCGCGATCTGGCCGACGACGCCGACTACAAGGACGTGATCAGCGATCTGTCCCAGCGGATGGATGCCTTCTATGCCGAATTCAGCGATCCCGCCTATGACCTCTGGCATGGCGGAACCGCGAAAGGCACCTTGTCCTACCCGGAGAAATTCAAGGCCCGCTTCGGTCAGGACTGGGAACTCGAAACCCGTACCGTGGCCCCGTTCCAGGGCGAGGATTGAGCCTGCACGGCTATAAGTGAACGATCGACATGCCGTCGAGTGGCTGAACCGGTCGCCCCGGTCGGCCGCGCCTCGGCGCGCAGATGCGATGGTCAGCGCGCCGCGGTCTTGGGGCGCTCAATCGCAAGCGGTCATACTCCAGGGCTGTCCTATCGATAGGAGTCGCCGTGTCGGATAACGCATCGCAGCGCGCAGTCGCGCATGAGGAGATCGTGTCGCTCGGCGCCGTGGCGCTATCAGGGATGATCGCGGGTCGGACGCTGTCCTGTCGCGAGGTGATGACGGCCTATCTGGCGCATATCGACGCGGTCAATCCTCGCGTCAACGCCATTGTTTCGCGCCGCGATCCCGATACGCTGCTCGCCGAGGCCGATGCCTGTGACCGCGAGTTGGCCAGCGGCAAATCCCGCGGTTGGCTGCATGGCATTCCCCAGGCGATCAAGGATCTGTCGCCCACCGCCGGCATTGTCACCACCTTCGGTTCGCCGCTGCGCGCGGAGCAGATACCCGCCCGCGACGGGCTGATGGTCGAGCGCATGAAAGCGGCCGGTGCGATCGTCATCGGCAAGACCAATACGCCCGAGTTCGGTCTCGGGTCGCAGACCTACAATCCGGTCTTCGGCGCCACCCGCAACGCCTATGATCACGCCCTGACCGCCGGCGGATCGAGCGGCGGTGCGGCGGCCGCGCTCGCCATGCGCATGCTGCCCGTGGCCGACGGCAGCGACATGATGGGGTCGCTGCGCAACCCGGCCGCGTTCAACAACCTGTTCGGTTTCCGGCCGTCGTTCGGTCGGGTGCCGCAGGCGCCGGTGCCCGATGTGTTCGGCGAGCAATTGGGTACGGAAGGGCCGATGGGGCGCAACGTGTCCGATGTTGCTCGGTTGCTGTCCACCCAGGCCGGGCCGGATGCCCGCGCGCCGTTATCCAACGCCGGGGATGCCGCCCCGTTTGCCGGAGATTTGAGCCGTGATGTCGAAGGCCTGCGTATTGGCTGGATCGGCGACTGGCAGGGCCATCTGGCGACGGAAGACGGCGTGCTGCAGGTGTGCGAACAGGGTTTGAACCGACTGAAGAAGCTCGGCTGTGTCGTCGAGCCGGTTGTGCCGGCGTTCGATCCGGCACGGCTGTGGCGCTGCTGGAACACGTTGCGGCAGTGGTCGGTAACCGGAAAGCTCGCGCCGCTTTATGCCAATCCGGAAACACGCAACCGGCTCAAACCCGAGGCCTGCTGGGAAGTCGAGCAGGGGTTGGTGCTGAGTGCGCTGGATATCCACCGCGCCAACGTCGACCGCACGGCATGGTACGAGGTTCTGCGGCGGCTGTTCGAACGCTTCGATATCCTCGCCATGCCCAGCGCACAGGTGTTTGCCTTCGATGTGGGGATCCACTGGCCCAGCGAGATCGCCGGTCGCGCCATGGACACCTATCACCGCTGGATGGAAGTGGCGATCGGCGCGTCGCTGGCGGGTGTGCCCGCGATGAGCGTGCCCGCCGGTTTCGATGCGCGCGGCCGTGCCATGGGGCTGCAGCTGATCGGCCCGCATCGGGCGGATCTGGCCGTGTTGCAGCTGGCTTCGGCCTACGAGCAGGTCGCAGCCGATGTGCTGGCCAGAACGCCCGATTGGCAATGAGCGGTGCCCGCATACTGGTCAATCATGCGCTGCGACAGATCTGGCGATCGACCGGGTAATCCCGGTCGATCGGGTAGGGCATTCGACGGCGTGCAAGGCCGTGCTTTGCTCTACGCGTGATCGATCGGAATAGCCAACGGCCGCAACGCGCCGTAAGGGCCGCCGCCTAGTCGCTGCGGTTGCCCATCGAGCCGGGCGGCGGCGGAACGTCATCCGGCACGAAGAAGTCGGGCCAGAGCTCCTTGCTGGCGTCGACGGCGTACTGGTCGAAATCGTTGACGCCGTTCTCGTGCAGCAGCACGTCGTCCATGCAGAAACGGCCGGTGAAGTCGCGGCTGGGCTTGGTGAGGATGATGTGCGCGGCGTCCGCCATGATCTCGGGGGTGCGGCAGTGCGACATCATCTCTTCGCCGCCGATGAGGTTGATGGCGGCGGTGGCGATGCCGGTCCGCGGCCACAGCGCATTGAAGGCGATGCCGTCTTCGGCGAATTCCTCGGCCATGCCGAGCACGCACAGGCTCATGCCGTATTTCGCGATCGAGTAGCCCACATGCGGGCCAAACCACTTGGGCTTCATATCCAGGGGCGGCGAGAGCATGAGCACGTGCGGATTATTGCCTTTTTGCTGGGACTCCTTGAGATAGGGAATGCATTTCTGGCTGACCAGATAACTGCCGCGCGCGTTGATCTGGTTCATCAGGTCATAGCGCTTCATCGGCGTTTCCAGCGTGCCGGTGAGCGAGATGGCGCTGGCGTTGTTCACGCAGATATCGATGCCGCCGAAATGCTCGGCGGTCTGTTTCACCGCGGCCTCAACCTGATCCTCTTCGCGGATGTCGCAGACGATCGGCAGGGCCTTGCCGCCGGCTGCCTCGATCTGTTCGGCCGCGGTATGAATCGTGCCGGGCAGCTTGGGATGCGGCGTGTCGGTCTTGGCCGCAATCGCCACGTTGGCACCGTCGGCCGCCGCGCGCAGGGCGATGGCAAGGCCGATGCCGCGGGAGGCCCCGGAAATGAAGAGCGTCTTGTTCGCGAGCGTCGTCACGTGTTCAACCTCGAAGATGGGTAATGACGCCGACACAGTAGCTTAGAGCGTGCCCGGTCGTCAGTGACAGGTCGCGTCTTGCAGGGCGGCCCGCGGTGATCGTGTGGCTCGTCTAGGCCGAAAGTCGTAGTCGCTCCACTCTCGCTGCAGCGGCATTGCATGCAATTCAATATATTATAAAAACTAATAAATACAGTGATCTATATAAAAAAAAGAGTTAATTTACGGCGCGAGAAAACAAATTGCATTCATTATTCGATTCGCCTACGCTGCAATTCAGGTCATCGTCGTATTGCCTTCGAGTGTTGATTGCTTGGGCTGGAACCGGCCGCTAGAACCGGGGCGACGATCGAATCGAATAACGAATAGCCGTCGCCAGTGCGCGCTCGGCACAAATAATCGCCAATCGTGGTGTGGAGGAGCATTGGGTGAGCTATAACAGCGGCCGACATTTTCTGCAGATTCCCGGCCCGACCAACGTGCCGGATCGCGTACTGCACGCGATGTCCTATCCGACGATCGACCATCGCGGTCCGGATTTTCAGGCGCTCGGTGCCGATGTGCTGGAGCGCATCAAGCCGGTATTCGGGACGACCAACCCGGTCATCATCTTTCCGGCCTCGGGCACTGGTGCCTGGGAAGCGGCGCTGGTGAATACGCTCTCGCCCGGTGATCAGGTGCTGATGTTCGAGACCGGCCATTTCGCCAAGCTCTGGCAGAACATGGCCCAGCGTCTGGGCTTCGAGCCCGAGCTGATCGAAAGCGACTGGCGCCACGGTGCGGATCCTGCCGCGATCGAAAAGCGGCTCTCCGAAGACAGGGACCACGAAATCAAAGCGGTTGCCGTGGTCCACAACGAGACCTCGACGGGCGTCACGAGTCGCATCGCCGAGATCCGCAAGGCAATCGACAACGCCAACCACCCGGCACTGTTGCTGGTCGACACGATCTCGTCGCTCGGCTCGATTCGCTACGAACACGATGCCTGGGGTGTGGACGTGACAGTGTCCGGCTCGCAGAAAGGGCTGATGTTGCCGCCGGGGTTGAGCTTCAACGCTGTGTCGGACAAGGCGCTCGACGCGTCGAAGGCGTCCCGCCATCCGCGCTCCTACTGGGACTGGCAGGAGATGCTCGGGCCGAACGACGCAGGCTTCTTCCCCTACACGCCGGCGACCAATCTGCTCTATGGGCTGCGCGAAGCCATCGACATGCTCGAGGAAGAAGGCCTCCAGAATGTCTTCGCCCGCCATGACCGGCATGCCGAGGCGACCCGTCGTGCCGTGACGGCCTGGGGCTTCGACATCGTCTGCGCCAACCCGGCCGAGTACTCCAGTGCGCTCACCGCGGTGCTGGTGCCCGATTCGGTCGACCCGGACGCGCTGCGGCGCACGATCCTCGAAAACTTCGATATGTCGCTGGGCGCCGGTCTGTCCAAGCTCAAGGGCAAGGCATTCCGTATCGGCCACCTCGGCGACTTCAATGACCTGACCCTCGCGGGCACGCTCAGCGGCGTGGAGATGGGCCTCAAGCGGGCGGGCATCGCGCATCAGTCTGGCGGCGTGCAGGCCGCGCTGGATTATCTGGCCGAGACCGCGGGTAGCGCCGCAAAAGTGGCCTGAGGAAAAAGACGCTGGGGAGTGCGTCTTGGCCTGACGAACGTATGGGCCAAGGCAGGCAGCGGGTGGCGCATCACGCGTCGCCCCGGCCCTAAGAAAACGCGGTCCGAAAGAGGCCGTAACAACTTATAAAAAAACCGAAAGTGACGAACGGAGGAGAGCATGAATAGAAGTACTTCAACCCTTCTGGGTGCGGTTGCCGCGCTTGGGGTGTTCACTGCATCGATCGGTGTTGGTCAGGCCGCAGAGACGATCAAGTTCGGCCATGTGGGTCAGCCCGGCTCACTGATGGACAAGACCGCTACGGAATTCGCCAAGCGTGCCAACGAAAAGCTCGGCGATGAGGCCGAGGTGCGTGTGTATGGCTCGAGCCAGCTCGGCAGCGATACGCAGATGCTGCGCAAGCTCAAGCTCGGCACCATCGACATGTCCCTGCCGTCCACGGTGATGAGCTCGGTGGCGCCGTCGTTCGCGTTGTTCGAGATGCCGTTTCTGGTCAACGACCGCGAGCACATGGCACGTATCCGCGAAAGCGAACTCATCAGCGGCAAGCTCGAGGACGCCGCCGCGTCCCAGAACTACAAGATCCTGGGTGTGTGGGAAAACGGCTTTCGCAACATCACGAACAACGAGCGTGCGATCAGCTCGCCGGACGACCTGAGGGGCGTCAAGCTGCGCACGCCGAACGGTCAGTGGCGTGTGCGCATGTTCAAGTCCTACGGCGCCAACCCGACGCCCATGCCGTACTCCGAAACCTTCGTGGCCCTGCAGACCGGCGCCGTCGACGGCCAGGAAAACCCGCTGGCCCAGATCTATCCGGCGCGCTTCTACGAGGTGCAGGATTATCTGTCCCTCTCGCGCCACGTCTATACACCGGCCTATGTACTTGCCGGCGCCAGCTGGCAGCGCATGGCTGAAGACGTCCGCAAGGTCCTCAAGGAAACCGCCCAGGAAATGCAGCCGGTGGCCCTCGAGATGGGTGCGCAGCTCGACGAAGACCTGCTGACCAAGCTCAAGGACGAGGGTATGAAGGTCAACGACATTGATCGTCAGTCCTTTGTCGATGCCTCCACGCCGATCTACGACCAGTTCGAAAGCGATGTCGACGACGGCGAGGCGATGATCAAAGAGGTCCGCAGCCTCAAGGACGAGTAGTCCCTATCCGGTGAACCGCGGCACGGCCAGACGGCCGGCCGCGGCATTCGCCCCTGCTGTGAATCGATCATCTCCCAGGGAGAAATTCTCGTGAAGACACTAGCGGTCATTCGGGCGAGCCTCGACCGTGTGCTGGAAGCGATTGTCGTCGTGCTCATGATGGCGCTGTCGCTTGTAGTCACCGTCGGCTTCGCTTCCCGGTTGCTCGACATGCCTCTGTCCTGGACGGGCGAGGTCGCGGCCACCGGTCTGGCGTGGTTGACGTACTACGGCGGCGCGCTTGCTGCGAGCAAGGGTGCACATATCACCTGTCCCAACATCGTGAACATGATGCCGCCGGCCCTGCGGGTGCCGGTGATTGTCGTCGCTGAAGTCTTCACGATCGCGTTTTTCGTGCTGCTGGCGTGGACGGGCTATCAGGTCATGATCATTCTCGAGGGCAGCTCGCTGGTCAGTCTGCCGTTCGTGTCGCAACAGTTGACCCAGTCGGTGATCCCGATTGCGTCCGTGTTGTTCATCGTGGCCGAGCTGCTGCGTTTCCCGGAAACACTGGCCTGTGCCCGTGGCAACGGCTTCGTGCACGAGCCCGATCTCGAAGAGGAAATGCCCCAGTCCGCGGAGACGATTGAAGACAACAGCGCCGTCGTGCGCCACGACGCGACGGGGGAGCGCTGATATGGCGATCACTTTCATGCTGCTGGGCCTGCTGGCTCTGATTCTCATCAATGTGCCGATCGGCGTGGCGCTCGCCGTGGTCGGTGCCGCGGGCATGTACCTGAGCTACGGCGCGATGGCGCTGCCCAATGTCGCCCTGACCATGTACGACGGCGCGACCTCGTTCCCGCTGCTCGCGATCCCGCTGTTCGTGTTCGCCGGCGCGATCATGAACGCATCCAGCATCGCGCGACGACTGATCGATCTGGCCTCGGCCATGGTCGGCTTCATCCGCGGCGGCTTGTCGCTGGTGACGATCGGTTCGTCCATCTTCTTTGCCGAGATCTCCGGCTCTGCCGTGGCCGGCGTGGCCGCACTGGGCAGTGTGCTGATTCCGGCAATGCGCAAACGTGGTTACTCGCGCGAGTTCTCCGCGGCGATCTCGTCGTCGGCCGCGAGCCTGGCGATCATTCTGCCGCCGTCGATTCCGATGATTCTGTATGCCGTGATGGCACAGGAATCGGTGGTGAAGATGTTCATCGCCGGCGTGTTCCCGGGGCTGCTCGGCGCGCTGGGCCTCGCGTTCATGGCTTACTACCTTGCGCGCAAGAACAACTATCCGGTCGAGGACAAGTTCCGCCTGTCGCGTCTGGCGACGGCGTTCAAGAACGCGTTCTGGGCACTGACGATTCCGGTAATCGTGCTGGGCGGCATCTTCGGCGGTTTCGTCACCGCCACGGAAGGTGCGGCGCTGGCCGTGGTTGCCGCACTGCTGATCAGCGGGCTGATCTATCGCGAGCTGAACCTGGGCAAGCTCTACCGGGCCTGTCTCGAGGGCGGCGTGCAGACGGCCGTGGTCATGTTGCTGGTCGCGGCTTCCGCGCTGGTGGGTGACTATTTCACCGAGGCGCAGCTGCCGCAGCAGCTCGCTGCAAGCATTGAAGGCATCACCACCAACACCTATGCGGTGCTGGCGCTGCTCAACGTGTTCTTCCTGATCCTGGGCATGTTCCTGCATTCGGCGGCGGCCATCATTCTGGTCGTGCCGATCGTCATGCCGCTGATCCACTCGGTGGGCATCGATCCGGTGCACTTTGGCCTGATCGTCACGCTCAACCTCGCCATCGGTCAGCAGACCCCGCCGGTGGCCAGCGTGCTGATCACGTCCTGCTCGATCGCCAAGGCCGATGTGTGGCGCACCAGCAAGGTGAACCTGTGGTTCATCGGCGTGCTGTTCGCGCTGCTGATGATCAATACCTATGTGCCGACCATCGCGCTTGCGCTGGTCAACCTGGTCTACGGTTAGCGATGGCCCTGGGAATCTGGAGAAGCTGATGGCAACCGATGAACTCTTGTTCGAGAAATCCGGTGCGAAGGCATCCATCGTGTTTAATCGCCCGGACGTGCACAACGCCATGAACTGGGCGATGTACGACCGGCTCGAGGCGGTCTGTGACGAGATCGATGCCGACGACGATATCCGGGTGGTCACGCTCTCCGGTGCCGGCGGCAAGGCGTTCGTGGCCGGCACCGACATCGGTCAGTTCCAGGACTTCGAGTCCGGCGACGATGCCGTCGCCTATGAGCAGCGTATCGATCGCGTCGTGAGCCGGCTCGAACACCTCAAGCGCCCGACCATCGCCATGATCCAGGGTGTATGTGTGGGCGGCGGCGCGGCGATCGCGCTGGCGTGCGACTTCCGGTATGCCGACGACAATCTCAAGCTCGGTATTCCGATCGCCAAGACGCTCGGCAACTGCCTGTCGATGGCCAACTTCGCGCGGCTGGTGGACCTGCTTGGCACGCCGAAGGCGAAGGAGATGCTCATGCTCGCGCGGCTGTTCAAGGCCGACGAGTGCGCCGCCGCCGGCGTGGTCAATGACGTATTCGCCGCCGACGCGATCGAGGCCGAGGTCGACGCCATCGCCGATCGCCTCACGCAGATGGCGCCATTGACCGTGGCCGCGACCAAGGCCGCGATCCAGCGTATCCACGAAAGCCGGCGTATCGCGCCGGAAGACGGCGAGGATCTGATTCGGTCCTGCTATACCAGCGACGATTTCCACGGCGCGGTCGACGCGTTCATGGAAAAACGTCAGTACGCCTGGCAGGGCCGCTAGAACACATACGGAGAATACGAAGATGAGCCTACCGCTGGACGGACTGCGCGTGCTCGACATGTCCCAGATCATGGCCGGGCCTTATTGCACGATGGTGCTGGCCGACATGGGCGCGGAAGTCACCAAGATCGAAAAGATCAAGGGTGGCGACGACTCGCGCCAGATGGGCCCGTATATCGAGGATGAGTCGACCTGCTTCATGCAGATCAACCGCAACAAGCGCAGCGTCGCGCTCAACCTCAAGGACCCGGATGCCCGCGAACTGTTCTACGACATGGCCCGTGAAGCCGACGTCATCATCGAGAACTTTCGCCCGGGCGTGACCCAGTCGCTGTCGGTCGACTACGACACGCTCAAGGAGATCAATCCCGGGATCATCTATTGTTCGATTTCGGGCTATGGCCAGACCGGCCCGTATCGCAACAAGGGCGGCTTCGACCTGGTCGCCCAGGGCGCGACCGGCCTGATGTCGATGACCGGTGAACCCGGCCGGCGCCCGCTCAAGACCGGCGTGGCAGTCTACGACATCGGCGCGGGCATCACCGCCGTGTACACGATTCTGGCGGCTTATATCCATCGCCAGAAAACCGGCGAAGGCCAGCATCTGGACGTGGCGATCGGCGAATGCGGGATGCCCTGGTTCACTTGGGAAGCGGCCGCCTATTTTGGCGAAGGCCGCGAGCCACAGCCGACCGGTTGGCGTCATCGCGTATCGGCGCCGTACCAGGCGCTGGCCACGCGTGACGGCTATCTCATGCTTGGCTGCGCCAACCAGCGAACCTGGGAGCGCTTCTGCAACGACGTGGTCGACAAGCCCGAATGGATCGACGATCCGCGTTTTCGGACCAACAGCGATCGCGGCGCGAACGTCGAGGAACTCGAAGCCCTCATCGAATTCGTCTTCGCCGAGCACGACACCGGTACCTGGCGTCAGCGCTGCGATGAAGCCGGCGTGCCCGCCGGGCCAATCAACACCTTCGCGCAGGCGCTGTCGGACCCGCATTATGTCGAGCGCGGCATGGTCCAGGAGTTCGAGCACCCGAAGGCCGGCAACGTTAAGACGCTGGGTTTCGCGAGCAAGTTCTCATCGACGCCGCAGCAGATCCGCCGGCCCAGTCCGTTGCTGGGCGAGCACACCGAAGAAGTGTTAGCCGATATGGGTATCGATGCCGAGCGCCTGGCGGCTCTGCGGGACAAGGGCGCCATCGCATGATCGCGACCCGGCTGCGCTAGAGGCTCATCCCGCGCGCGGCGATGGGCCAGAGCGCGACCACGCGGTCTTTGCGATAGGCCACGAGCCAGTCGTGCATGTTCACGGTTGGGTCGCAATGTCCGGGCACTAAGCGCAGCGTCTTGCCGAGCGCGAGGCGATCCTGCGGATCGTCGAGCTGCCCGTGTTCGTCCGACGCGCCGGTATAACGAACGCCGTCGCAATCGAAGACCGTGGGCAGGCCGGAATCCACGCTGTGCGATTTCAAACCCGCATCGCAGACAGCCCGGCCGGATCGCGTCTTGCTGATTACCCGGGTCTGCAGAAACAGGCTGTGTTCGAACGGCAGGGCGCCGCCATCGACGCCGCGAACGCCGGCATAGTCCGCGTCCATGAAGATATAGGAGCCGCACTGCAGTTCGTTGTAAAGGCCGCTGGCGGCTTCCAGATCGAAACTGCCCGTGCCGGCACCGGCCACGATCTCGCAGTGCAGGCCATGGATGGCCAGTCGATCGACGGTATCGCGGGTGAGCGCGATTGCGTTATCGATCGCCGCACCTCGCGCGGTGTGATCCTGAATATGCTGGGCCGGGCCGTGATAAGCCTGCAGGCCGGCGAAACGAAGATGTGAGCTATCGGCGATCCGGTGTGCGAGTTCGCAGGCCGGATCGCCCGGCGCGATGCCGCAACGGCCCGCGCCCACATCGATTTCAACCAGTACCTCGATCCGAGAACCAGCCGCTGCCGACGCCTCCTCGAGCACAGTGACGTTCGATGCGTCGTCCACGCAGACCAGCACGCGGGCCTTGAGCGCGAGTGCGGCCAGCCGCCCGATCATGCGCGGCGCGACCACCTCGTTGGACACGAGTACGTCGCGCGCGCCACCTGCCACCATGGCCTCGGCTTCGCTGACGGTCTGGCAACAAAGGCCGACTGCGCCGTGATCGAACTGGCGCGCGGCAATGTCCGGGCTCTTGTGGCTCTTGGCGTGTGGGCGCAGACGTACGTCGTGCGACCGGGCGAAGTCGGCAAGCGCGGCGATGTTGCGATCGAGCGCGTCCATATCGACCAGTAGACAGGGCGTGTCGACCTCGGCGACCGGCATGCCGACTTCGGCAGGAATGTTGAATGCCACGGTACGCGCGTCAGCTGGCCAGTTCGTCGGCGTCCGGGTCGTCGTCGACGTCGACCCGGTCGAGCTTGTGCTTGAGATGGCCGCGCAGTATGCGGCCCATCCGGGCGCTGTCGCGGCTTTCCAGCGCTTCGATAATCTGTTCGTGTTCGCCGACCACCTGTTTCCACAGCTCCGGCGACATCTGTTCGGAAAAACGGAACCGGCGCACGCGCTCGTTGAGATTGTCGTACATCTCCAGCAGCACTTCGTTACGCGCGGCGGAGACCAGCGTTTCGTGAATGCGCCGGTTGACCTCGAAATAGGCTGTCAGATCGCCGGATTCGTAGTGCGCGATCATCTGCTCGTGCAGCCGGCGGATGGTATCGATCTCTTCCGAGCTGACATGCTGACAGGCCAGCTCCCCGGACAGCCCTTCGAGCGCGCTCATGACGTCGAGGGTGTCCTTGAGCATGCGTCGTGTGAGCTTGACCACACGGGCGCCGCGGTTCGGCAGCAGTTCCACAAACCCCTCCGAGGCGAGCACCTTGAGTGCTTCACGCAGCGGTGTGCGGGATATGCCGAACTGTTCGCAGAGCTGCTTTTCGGGCACTCGGGTGCCGGGCTTCAGGCGACCTTCCTTGATCATCGTGCGAATACGCTGGGCGGCTTCGCCGTAGAGCGAGCCCTGTCTTATTTTTTCCATGCAATGGTTGCCGTTGGCGGCACCGGCGTCTGGCCTGCCGGTGCCTGATCGGTTGTCGATTTTTTAGACTGTGACGGTAGCAGAGTCCCGCTAGCGCGCCGCATGGCGTTTGAGCTGACGCGCAAGCAGTACGGCGACGTGCTCGGCCTCACGCGCGGCGCCGTCGCGGATCTGATGCCGGCAGCTGGTGCCGTCGGCCACGATATGCACGTTGTCGCCGGCTTTTCGTACCGCCGGCAGCACGCCGAGCTCGCCGATCGCCATGGACGTGTCGTAGTTCTCCGCCTGGTAGCCGAAGGCACCGGCCATGCCGCAGCAGGTCGAGCCGATGGTCTCGACTTCGGCGTCCGGAATCCGACGCAGCAGGCGTTCGATATCGGATACGGCATTGAAGGCTTTCTGGTGGCAGTGGCCGTGCAGCAGTACGCGTTCGCCGTTGAGACCGTTCAGTTCCAGCTGCGCGCGCTCGGCCGCGCATTCGCGTTCGAGAAACTCCTCGAACAGCAGGGCGTTATCGGCCAACCGGTCGGCATCGGCACCGGGCAACAGCGAACGGAATTCGTCGCGCATCGTCAGCAGACAGGACGGTTCCAGCCCCACGACCGGCACGCCGCGACGTACGTACGGCATCACCGCGCCCATCGTGCGTTCGGCTTCCGCGCGTGCGTTGTCGGTATCACCGGACGACAGATAGGTACGTCCGCAGCACAGCGGGCGACCGCCGTTGTCTGGTTGCGCGATATGGACCTGGTAGCCGGCAGCCACGAGTACATCGATCGCCGCCCGCAGGTTGTCGGCCTCCTGCCAGCGGTTGAAGGTATCGGCAAACAGCACGACCTCGCCGACCGTGGCTTCGCCGATCGAAGCCGTGTCGCGAAACGGCCGGGCGTGCCAGACCGGCAGCGGCCGGCGCGCGGACACGCCAATGATCTTTTCGCTGAGTTTCGCCAGCCCCGGAATGCGGTCACGCAGGTTGAGCAGCCAGCCCATCCAGGCAATCTTCGGTGCATAGCGCGGCAGGTGGGCGATGACCTTGTCGCGCAGGCTGCGCCCGTGGCGTTCGTGGTAGTGGTGGAGAAACTCCACCTTCATCTTCGCCATGTCGACGCCGGTGGGGCATTCGCGTTTGCAGCCCTTGCAGCTCACGCATTTGGAGAGCGTGTCGTACATCTCGTGCGAGGTGAGCGCATCCTCGCCAAGCTGGCCGGACAGGGCCAGGCGCAGCGAGTTGGCGCGCCCGCGGGTGACGTCGCGCTCGTTCTTGGTTGCGCGATAGGACGGGCACATTACAGCGGCGTCGAACTTGCGGCAGGCGCCGTTGTTATTGCACATCTCCACCGCCGAGGCGAAGCTGCCGTGCGCCGACCAGTCGAGCGCCGTCTTGACCGGAATCGTCTTGTATTCCGGGTTGAAACGCATGATCCGTGTGTCGTCCATGCGCAACGGATTCACGATCTTGTGCGGATTGAACAGCCCGTCGGGATCGAAGGT
Organism: Salinisphaera dokdonensis CL-ES53; assembly: GCF_040361215.1. Classification (NCBI taxonomy): domain Bacteria; kingdom Pseudomonadati; phylum Pseudomonadota; class Gammaproteobacteria; order Salinisphaerales; family Salinisphaeraceae; genus Salinisphaera; species Salinisphaera dokdonensis. The sequence goes on along the minus strand of NZ_APND01000002.1, from coordinate 174,956 downwards.
CTGCTTGACCTCGTTGAAGGCGGTAATCAGGCGCTTGCCGTACATCGCCTCGTGGAATTCGGAGCGCGAGATGCCGTCGCCGTGCTCGCCCGAGTGTGAGCCCTTGTACTCGCGCACGAGCGCGAAGGCTTCCTCGGCGATGGCCCGCATCTTCGGCGCGCCTCCCGGGTCCTTGAGATTGATGATCGGGCGCACATGCAGACAGCCTTCCGAGGCATGGGCATACCAGGTGCCTTCGGTGCCGTGCTTGTGAAAGACCTCGGTGAGGCGTTCGGTATAGTCGGGCAGGTCGGCGAGCGGCACCGCGCAGTCCTCGATGAACGACACGGGTTTGCCGTCGCCTTTCATCGACATCATGATGTTCAGCCCGGCCTTGCGTACGCCCCAGAGTTCGGTCTGCTGCGCGGGCGTCAGCGCCTCGACGACGCCGTCCGGATAGCCCATATCGCCCATCAGTTCGACCAGCTCGGCGAGATGCGCTTTCTGCTCGTCGAAGTGCTCGCCGGCGAACTCCACCAGCAGCACCGCCTGCGGGGCGCCGCGGATATAGCGCTCCATGACCGGGCGGAAGATATCGATCTCGCGGCCGAGCTCGATGAGCTTGGCGTCGACCAGTTCCACCGCCGCCGGCTTGAGGCCTACGATCGGCTTCGCGGCTTCCATGGCCGCCCGGAAGGTCGGGAAATGACAGACGCCCAGCACCTTGTGCTGGACCGTGGGCTGCAGGTCGATCTCGATCTGCTGGAAGAAACCGAGCGTGCCCTCGGAGCCGACCAGCAGGCGCGCCAGATTGGGTGGACGCTCCGGCTTGTTGGGGTCGAGTTCGTTGAGGTTATATCCGCCGACCCGGCGATTCACGTCGGGGAAATGCCGCGCCAGTTCGTTGGCTTCGCGGGCGTATAGCGCGCTCATCTTCTCGGCGATCGCGCGATAAGCCGGCGCTGCCTTCGCCATCGCATCGGCATCGTCGATACGCCCGAAATGATAGGCGCTGCCGTCGGCCAGAACGGCGTCCAGCGCGCGCACGTTATGCACCATGTTGCCGTAACGCAGGCTGCGGGTGCCGCAGCTGTTGTTGCCGGCCATGCCGCCCAGCGTCGCGCGTGCGCTGGTCGATACGTCGACCGGATACATCAACCCGTGCGGGGCGAGTTTCTTGTTCAGGGCATCCAGGGTGATGCCGGGCTCGACCACGGCCACGCGATTCTCGACGTCGAGCGAAACCAGCGAGTCAAGATACTTGCTGGCATCCAGTACCAGCGCTTCGTTGACGGTCTGGCCGTTCTGCGAGGTGCCACCGCCACGGGGCAGTACCGGTACGCCCTCGCCGCGCGCGATCTCGAGTGCACCCACGATATCGGCTTGCGTGCGCGGCACGACCACGCCATGGGGACGCATCTGATAGATCGAGGCATCCGTGCTGTAACGCCCGCGGGAGAAGTCGTCGAACAGCACCTCGGCCTGCAGCTCGCTGCGCAGGCGGCGCTCGAGCGACGAATGCGGTTGAGAGCCGGGCGCTCGCTTGTCGGATCGTGGGGTGCGCGACGTATCGGTGTCGGCGGCGCGCTCTGGTGCCAGCGTCGGTTCGCTCATTGTTCGTCTCGTTTCTTATTTACTCCTCTGTTTTGAATTATGCATTCATAATTACAAAAGACTCAATTCGATTTAAGCCGTATAGAGGTCGGCCGCGCGCAGTAAGGCTTCATGTTGAAGCGCTTGGCTAATGACGAGAGCGCAGCGGCCAGACGGGAAGAGGAAGCTGGCCGCGTGATGCGAGCGCCGGCTTCACCAAACCGGCGCTCTCAGGCTCACGGTTTGGGCAGGGCGAACCGCATCACGCGATCGATGATCCAGGGTGGCACGCCACCCGGCGCGAGTCGGCTCATCCGCATGAGCATGCGATACGACAGGCCGGGCACGACCTGCGATTGCTTGCCGAGGCCCTTCAGGCCGGCCTTGACCACGTCCTGTGCGCTCATGATCGTGGCACGCATCGGCGCCGGCCAGTTCGTCGGATCGACGTTGGCGTGGTCGAAGAATTCGCTCTGGGTCAGGCCCGGACACAGCGATACCACGTCGACGCCGTCGCGGCCCAGTTCCTCGTGCAGGCCTTCGCCAAGATAGCGGTTCCAGGCTTTGGTGGCACTGTAGTTGGAGAACATCGGCGTGGGTACGATGCCGGCGATCGAGGCCAGCATGATGATGCCGCCACGCCGGTCGTCTCGCATGCGCGCGCCGAAGTGGTGCGCCAGGATCAGCGGCGCCCGACAGTTGAGCGTGAGCATCTGCAGCTCGGTGTCGAGATCGTGATCGAGAAATTCGCCGGTCATGCCGGAGCCGGCGTTATTGACCAGCAGGCCGATATGGCGGGTGCCAAGCGCTTCGGTGATCGTGGCAAGGAAATCGTCGGCGCAGAGATCGGCGGCGATCGCCAGCGTGCGCACGCCGTACTGCGATTCGAGTTCGGCGCCCAGTGCTTCCAGGCGTTCGCGCCGACGAGCGACCAGCGCCACGTTCACGCCCTTCGCCGCAATCTGGCGGGCGAATTCCGCGCCGATGCCGGCAGACGCGCCGGTGATCAGGGCCCAGGGGCCGTACTTGTCGACAAAGGCCATATCAGCTCCGTGCGTGAAGGATGATCGCTAGAGAAGGCTTGCGGAGAACGGGCGTCGTTCCGGTCTAGGCGCTGCCCCAGTTCAGGAACAGCAGTCCGGCATTCAGATAAACGGCATAGCTGACCCAGGCCAGATACGGCACGAGCAGCAGCCCGGCAAACCGGTCGGCCCGCCAGAATTCGGATAGCGTTGCGGCGAGCAGCAGCCAGAGCGCGACGATGACCAGCAGCGCCCAACCCAGCGCATGCGCGCCGAAGGCAACCGGCATCCACAACGCATTACACAGCAGTTGGGCTGCGAACAGCGCCAGTCCACGGCCGATGCCGACCGCGCGCCAGACCCGCCATGCAGCGACGGCCATGCCGATATAAAGTAGCGTCCACGCGATGGGGAAGGCGATGTCCGGCGGCGTGCCGCCCGGTTGGTTGAGTTGTTCGTACCAGGCGCCCGGCGGGAATACCGCGCCGGTCAACGATACGAGCGCGACCGCGATGCCGCAGACGAGTGCGGCGCGTGTGGCCTGAAAGCCCTCACGCATGGAACACGCCCCGGCGCGCCGGCACCCACCAGGTGAAGCCGAAGATCAGCGTCGCCATGATCGTGGTACCCCAACGTACCCCACGACCCTGTACCGCGATGAAAGCAAGCGGAAACTCCAGCATGTGAATCATCATCACGATGGCCCACAGTTTGGCAACCGGATGCGCAAAGCCGGCGGTGACGTAGAAATACAGCCCGAAGCCGTGAAGCACGAGCAATATGGCATTGAGCGCCAGCCAGAAGCGGCGATTGTCGGCAATCGAATCCATGGGTTAGTCCGCGTCGGCCGTGGCGCTGTCGGCGAGCATCGTCAACAGCAGTTTCGGCATGGTTTCAGAGGTGCCCAGGTAGGGGGCGATCTCGATATGAATGTCGGGGTGTTTTTCCTGCGCGACCGCGACTTCCTCGGGAATGTCTTCGATCACATGCCGTCCAGCGGCCAGAAAATAGGGCAGCACAGTGATTTGTGCGGCGCCGTTGTCGATCAGTTGCTCCAGACCGTCGGGAATCGACGGTTCGGCGAGTTCCAGAAAGGCACATTCGATAGCCGCATAGCGTTCATTGGCCTCGACGCGCACGCGCTCGGTCAGCGCGCGAACCTCGTCGTTGGAGGCCTGGCGGCGGCTGCCGTGGGCCACCAGAAGCAGGGATTTTTTCATGCGGGCAATCCTATCAGAGAGCAGTGGCGTGAATGGTCGGACAGGCCGTCGGGTGCTTGGTAGAATGGCGCACATCTTTCCAAATCAGGTATCGCGTCATGCAGATGCCATCCAATGAACCCGTCACCTTCCAGCGCGACTGCGAAGCGGTGTTGATTCCGGCCGGTGATACGGTCGAGATCCCGGTCGGGACGCACGGCAATATCACCCAGGCCCTGGGCGGTTCGTTCACGGTCTATATCGCCGGGAACCTGATCCGTATCGCCGGCGAGAACGCCGATGCGATCGGCCAGGAACAGCCCGAGCCATTGAAGCTGCCGGAAGGCGCGGGCAACGACGATGTCGAAGCCATGGTCTGGGAACAGATGCAGACGGTTTTCGACCCGGAGATCCCGATCAACCTGGTCGATCTGGGGCTGGTCTATCAGTGCGATTTCGACCACAGCGATCCGACCGCTCGCGTTGTCGATATCGACATGACATTGACCGCGCCTGGCTGCGGCATGGGCGACATCCTCGTCGACGACGTGCGTAACAAGGTGAAGATGGTGCCCACCATCGGCCAGGTTCGCGTCGAACTGGTGTTCGACCCGCCGTGGACGATGGAAATGATGAGCGATGCCGCCAAGCTGCAGGTCGGCATGCTCTAAGGCTTCGCGCTAGAAGTTCACCAGGCCCAGCACGCCGATCAGGATCAGATAGCCGGCCACGATGTAGTTGAGCAGGCGCGGCACGAGCAGGATGCCGATGCCGGCAGCCAGCGAAACGATGGGCACCAGGCTGGCGTCGGAAATGGTGATGGTCATGAAATCGGCCTTGGATTGGAAAACGCGTCGAGAATGCGTGAAGCCGGTAAGTCGCGCAATCACGCACGCCTGATCGGGGTCATGCGCCGACTGGTCGGCCCACGAGGCGATCGAGCAGTCGGTGTTGGGCTGCCACGGCTTCGCGCGTCGCGTCTTCAAGATCCTTGGTCTCGCGCATCGCGGCGAAGCCTTCGGCGAGCAGCGCGTAGGTCTGGCCCATGCCGAACGCCTTGGCCGGCGAGCCCGCCAGCTTGAAGGCCCAGTAAGCGGCGCGATTATCGGCATAGCCGCCCAGCAGGTCCACCAGTTCATTGATCCACGCGATCTGCTGCTCGCGGATTGCTACCTGGCCGACGTCCCGGAAAGCGCGGACATAGGCGGCAGCCGTGATTGGCCCCGCCGGTGATCGCTCGATCAGCGCGTCGGCGAGGTCCGCGTCCAGCGTGTCCGCCGCGTGCTGCAGGCGCACCGCGATCACGAGCGGCCGATCGTCGTTGATGATGCGCCCGATCCGGCCGGCGATCTTGTCCGGCTTGTCGGTCAGCTCCGACCAGTCGGCCTCGAGATAGAAGCTGCGGGTAAGAAACCGCAACAGCGCATCGCCTTTGTAGCGCTGGGCCAGCGGCCGATGCCAGGCCGCGATGCGTTGCGATTGCCACTGCCGCAGGGCAGCCAGCCGTTCATTGAAGTCAGGCGATGAGCGTTCGGCCAGCGCGATGCGCGCGTCGCGCAGTTGGTAAAGCGCCTGTTCGAGATCGCTCGAACTCATGGGTCGTCTTCGTTGCGTTCCGGTACCGGGATCCGGGCAAATGCGCTGGCGGTCAAGCTGCCGAGATAGAGCTGGTTGCCGCTTTGTTCCACGCTGGTAATCGGCGCGAAAGCACTCGGGTCGGTGTCTTGCAGGTCGGTGACGACAGCGCCCTCGGCGTTCAGTCCCAACAGCCGCCCGACGTGGGCCGGCGCCGGCTGAACGGCTTCGGGCAGGCGGAAGATGATGCGCCGCAACCAGGGTTTGTCGGCCGCGAAATCCAGCATCTCGTTACGGGGCGCGAACAGCGCCAGCCAGAAGGTGTCGCTGTCGTCGCTGTACGAAATGCCGTCCGGGAAGCCGGGCAGGCGGTCGATGAACACGTCGCTCTGGCCGGCGTTGTCGCCCGTGAGCCAATAGCGCAGCACGCGATAGCTGCCGGTTTCGGTGACGAGCACGAAGGCATCGTCGCCGCTCACCGCCACGCCGTTGGCGAACTGCAGGCCCCCGAGCAGCACGGTCACGTCGCCGGTCGCCGGATCGTATTTCATCAGGCGGCCGTGACCACCGTGTTCCAGAATGTCGGCGCGGTAGTTGTGCTGGCCGTACTTGCTCGATGCATCGGTGAAATAGATGCTGCCGTCGCTGGCCACGTCCACGTCGTCGGTGAAGGCGAACGGTGTGTCGTTGGCGCCGCTGGCCAGCATCTTGATGTCCCCCTGCGTATTGATCGCAAGCAGACCTCGCTGTGCGTCGGCAACGATCAGGACTTGGGCAGGTTCGCCGTCTGCATTCGTGTCGGCGGGGTCTTCGGCGGGACGGCCGTTCTGCGCGGCGTTGCTTTCCGGCTCGACCGGGCCGCGGGTGAAGGCCAGCCCGAGCGGGCGGCCGTTGGTGGTCGCGAACACCTCGCCGTTGGTGCCGTTCTCGTCGAAGCGGCGAATTGTGCCGTCGTCGTAGCCCGCATAGAGCCGGCCCTGGTCGTCGATGGCGACGTCTTCCGGACCGTTGGCGACGTTCTCGGCCAGGCGCTGGGCCTGATTCAGCGGCGCGCTTTTGACCGGCGCTGCACCGGTCTGGGCCGGGGCCGGCGTCCAGGGCTGGGGCATGAACTCGCCCGGCCAGAACAGGGCATAGCCAACAAAGGCCACGAGCGCGATGAGCAGCAGGACTAGCAGTTTCTTCATTTCATTCCTCGGCCCATGAAACAGGCCCGGGCCGCGATCGACGAAAGAATCGGCATACAATGGGCGACAAATATCGAGGCCGCATTATCCACAAATGAGCGACGACGTCTCGTCTTCACTACTGGCCAAGCGCCAGGCCAGCCTGAGCCGTATCGACCGGATCGCCTGGTGGCTGGACGATGCCTTTCGTATTCCGGTAATCAACAAGCGCGTCGGTATCGACGGCGTGGCCGGGCTCGTGCCCTTCGCGGGCGACCTGGTCGGCGCCGGCCTGTCGAGCATGCTGGTGATCGAAGCGCTGCGCCTGGGCGCGCCGCGCCGGGTCTGGATGCGCATGGGCGCGAACGCCGGGCTGGACTTCGTGGTGGGGCTGGTGCCGGTCGCAGGCGACCTCTTCGACATGTTCTGGAAAGCCAATCGCCGCAACGAGCGTGTGCTGCGCAAGTGGCTGGAGCAGGTCACCGAGGCGGAAGTCAGAAAACCGCGCTGGGGCGGGGCCGTGGGGATCAGCCTGGGGCTGGCCGGCGCGTTCATCGTCACGGTCGTGCTCTGGCGCGCCATGTTTGGCTAGCATCGCCGCAGGCGGCGCGCCCGGCAGCGAATGCGCGCCGGTTCATAGACTCTCGAACATAAGGACTGTCAACGTGGCCCATTCCCCCGATACCGGCGATCGCGCGCCCGCGATCGAACGCGATGCCCACGACGGCCGGCGTATCGATACTGCTGCGCTCATCGGCACGCGCCCGGCGGTGATTTATTTCTATCCGCGCGACGAAACGCCGGTCTGCACGCGGCAGGCCTGCAGCTTTCGCGATCAGCTCGAGGCGTTCAACGAACTCGACGCCGACGTGATTGGCATCAGCGCCGATGACGACGCCAGCCATCGCGCTTTTGCCGAGAAGCACGGTCTCGACTTCGCGCTGGTGTCCGACCGCGACGGCGCGCTGTCGAAAGCCTTCGGCGTGGGGCGCGCGCTCGGTGTACTGGGCAATCGGGTGACGTTCGTCATCGACCGCGATGGGATCGTGCGTCTGCGTTATCAGGCCCAGCTGGCCGCGGGCCGACATGTCGACAGGGCCCTGGCCACGCTGAAAGCGCTGCCCTAGCTGCGAACGACAGCCAGCAGCAGGGCGATCCATGCAACGATCAGCAGCGCGCCGCCGAAAGGCGTGATCGCACCCAGCCAACGCACGCCGGACAAGGCGAGTACATAAAGACTGCCGGAAAAGATCAGCGTCCCCAGAGCGAAGCAGATCGTGGCCGTGGCCAGACTCGCGCCGGCTAGCCCTTGACGGGCAAGCACGCCGACCGCCAGCAATGCGAACGCGTGATAGAACTGGTATTGCACGGCGGTATGCCAGATCGCCTGCATGTCGGCGCTGAGTCTCGAGGACAACGCATGGGCGCCGAAGGCACCCAGCAGCACGCCGATTAGGCCGTAGATGCTGCCGGCGGCCAGCGCGAATTGAGTCATGAGCGAGTTTCCTGATCGATGAAGATGCGGCTTTCGGCATAGCGTACGGCGCGGCCGCCCAGATGCACGCGCTCGCCCTCCAGCCGGCAGCGCACGGTGCCGCCGCGCTGCGAGATCTGGCGGCCGACAAGTTCGCGCCGGCCCAGGCGCTCGCCCCAGTAGGGCGCGAGCGTGCAATGAGCCGAACCGGTGACCGGATCTTCGTCCACGCCGTGGGCGGGTGCGAAATAGCGCGATACGAAGTCGTGCACCCCGTCGTCCGCAGGCGCGGTCGCAATCACGCCACGATTGTCCGCGTCGCCGCACGCCTTGAGTGCCCGCATGTCCGGTGTGAGCGCGGCGACTGTGCCGGCATCGTCGAATACGGCGAGATGATTCACGCCCACGCGCCAGGCCTGTGGCGCCGCATTCAAAGCGGCGGCGACATCGGGCGGTGCGCTTGCGACCGGTTCAGCCGGGCGAGCCGGGAAATTCAGCCAGAGCATGCCATCGTGCTCGTCGACGCCGAGTTCGCCCGCGTGGCGGGTGGCAAAGCGTAACGGCGCGGAAAAGCCGTCGCGACAATGCAGCAGTACATGGGCGCTGGCCAGCGTGGCATGGCCACACAGTTCCACTTCGCAGGTGGGGGTGAACCAACGCAGTTCGTGGATCCCGGCGCCGGGCACGATGAAGGCCGTCTCGGCCAGATTGTGCTCTGCGGCAATGGCTGCCAGCATCGCATCGTCCAGCCAGGCGTCGAGCAGCACCACGGCTGCCGGGTTGCCGGTAAACGCCCGATCGGCAAAGGCATCGATATGATAGGCGTCGAGTTGCAGCGGTTGGTCTGTCATGGAATTGTCATCTGCTGTTGCTATCCGTAGAGCCCATTTTCTGCCGTGCCTGCAACGGGCCCCGATAATCCTGCATGAGTGCGATCTTGAACGACTCCGGTGAACGCCCGCTAGACGCGCCCGATCTTTTCATCAATCGCGAGCTTTCGCTGCTCGAATTCAACGATCGGGTGCTCGAACAGGGTCGCGATACCCGCGTGCCGCTGCTCGAACGGCTCAAGTTTCTGTGTATCTCGTCGACCAATCTCGACGAGTTCTTCGAGGTGCGCGTGGCCGGCCTCAAACAGAAGGCCGAGCTGGTGAATTCGCCCACCGAGGCGGACAACCGTACCCCGAGCGAGGTGCTGCGCACGATCAGCGCGCGAGCGCATGCGCTGGTGGAAAAACAGTACAGCACGCTCAACGACGAACTGATTCCGGCGCTGCAGGAGGAAGGCATCCGTTTTCTGCGCCGCGCGGAATGGAAGCCGGAACAGCGCGCCTGGCTGGCGAATTTCTTCGAAGAAGAGCTGCTGCCGGTGATCAGCCCCTTGGGGCTCGATCCGGCGCATCCGTTTCCGCGCATTCTCAACAAGTCGTTGAACTTCATCGTCTCGCTCGACGGCACCGATGCGTTCGGGCGCAAGATCGACTATGCGGTGGTGCAGGCGCCGCGCGCGCTGCCGCGCGTGATCCAGCTGCCGGCTGAGGAAACCGGCAGCGGGCCGCATGATTTCGTGTTCCTGTCGTCGATCATCCATCAGCATGTCGGCGATCTGTTCCCCAGCATGCGCACGCGCGGCTGCTACCAGTTCCGGGTGACCCGCAATTCGGATCTGTTCGTCGACGAGGAAGAGGTCGACGATCTGCTGCGTGCGGTCGAAGGCGAGCTGCCGTCGCGTCGCTATGGCGACTGCGTACGTCTGGAGGTGGCCCATAACTGCCCGACGTCACTGTCGAACTACCTGCTCGACCGCTTCCTGCTTTCGCGCGAGGATCTGTTCCAGGTCGATGGGCCGGTCAACGTCAATCGGTTGATGTCGCTGCTGGATACGGTCGATCGGCCGGATCTCAAATACCCGGCCTTCTCGCCGCGCCTGCCCAGCGAGCTCGGCCCGAGCGGCGACCTGTTCGCCGAAATCCGTGCCTCGGACGTGCTGCTGCATCACCCGTTCGACTCGTTCCTGCCGGTGATCGATTTCGTACGTCGCGCCGCGGCGGACACGGCCGTGCTCGCGATCAAGCAGACGCTCTATCGCACCGGCCCGAACTCCGCGGTGGTGGATGCGCTGGTCGAGGCCGCGCGGGCCGGCAAGGAAGTCACTGTGGTGGTCGAACTGCGCGCGCGCTTCGACGAGGCCGACAACATCGAACTGGCCAATCGTCTGCAGGCGGCGGGCGCACATGTGGTCTACGGCGTGGTCGGCTACAAGACCCACGCCAAGATGACCCTTATCGTGCGCCGCGAGGCCGACGGGCTCCACAACTACGTGCATCTGGGTACCGGCAACTACCATCCCAAGACCGCGCGTTTGTATACCGATTACGGCCTGTTCTCCTGCGACGAGCACCTGGGCAACGACGTGCACGAGATGTTTCTGCAGCTGACCAGCCTCGGCAAGGTCTCGGGGCTGGCACGTCTGCTCGATGCGCCGTTCAGGCTGCATTCGGCCATTCTTGACAAGATTGCCCGCGAAGCCGAGAACGCCGAGGCCGGGCGGCCTGCCGGAATCATCGCCAAGATGAACTCGCTGGTGGAACCCCAGGTCATACGCGCGCTCTATGCGGCTTCGCAGGCCGGTGTGTCGATCGATCTGATCGTGCGCGGTGTCTGTTGTCTTCGGCCCGGCGTGCCCGGGGTGTCGGACAACATCCGTGTGCGGTCGGTGGTGGGACGTTTTCTGGAGCACACGCGTGTGTTCCATTTCGTCAACGACGACACGCCGGAGGTCTATCTGGCAAGCGCTGACTGGATGGACCGCAATTTCTTCCGGCGCGTTGAGACCTGCTTTCCCGTGACCGCGGCACCGTTATATGATCGGGTCCGGCGCGAGCTGGCGCTGTATCTGTCGGACAACAGTCAGGCCTGGCTGCTCGGCAGTGACGGGCGCTATGAAAGAGCGCAGCGAGCGGACGACGAGGCCGAGCTCGCCGCGCAGAAGCGTCTCATGGAGGGGCCGGGCTGATAAGCGTCGCGCAACACGTGTGAACCTGCGGTTGTCGCGGCGGTCTGATCGCGCAGTAACACCGATTCACGCCGGCATGGCCGGCCCAAATCTCCAGGCAGGGGAAGCACAGATGAGACAATGGATGACGGCGTTGTTCGTAGCCGTGGCGATGCTGAGCAGCACCAGCGCACTGGCGGCGAACGAGCAGCAGCAGAAGCTCGACGATGCCACCACCGTGGTAAGCCAGTTCGTCGATATTCCCGAGAACGCGATCCCGCCGGCACTGCTGGGCAAGGCTTACGGTATTGCCGTGATCCCGAGCGTGTTCAAGGCCGGCTTCGTGGTCGGCGGCCGTCACGGCAAGGGCGTACTGACCGTGCGTACCAAGGACGGCAGCTGGTCCAATCCGACGTTCATCTCGTTGACCGGCGGCTCCATCGGCTGGCAGATCGGCGCATCTTCGTCCGACATCATCCTGGTGTTCAAGACGCAGCGCAGCATCGACAAGATCGCCAGTGGCCAGATCAACCTGGGCGCAGACGCGGCAGTCGCTGCCGGCCCGGTCGGTCGTAGTGCGGGCGCCTCCACCAATCTCGGTTTCGATGCCGAGGTCTATTCCTATTCGCGTGCTCGTGGTCTGTTTGCCGGCGTGTCGCTGGAAGGCGGCAAGATCAGCATCGATCGCGAAGCCAACTGGCTGTTCTACGACAAGGCCGGCATCGATGCCTACACCATCCTGCGTGATGGCGACGAATCCAAGATGCCCCAGGCCGGTCAGAAGTTCATCTACACGCTGGATCGCTACATGCCCGCTTCGAGCGACTTCGACCGCGAGGCAGCGACCGAAGGCACGAAGATGGAAGACAGCGGTAACGCCAACAGCAACGGCTACCAGAGCGGCGACAGCGCACGCGGCCAGGCCGTGCCCTATGATGGTCGCAGCGGTGTAGAGGTCCAGCAGGGCAACTATGACGCGGCCGACAACAACGGCAATGCCGGTGCGGGCTACGACCAGGGCAGCTCGAACGACAACAGCTACGACTATAATCAGGGCAACCAAGGCAACGGCGCCAGCGGCCAGGGCGGCGCCAGCAATACGCAGGGGAGCGGTAGCGGCGACTACGGTAGCGGTGCCAACAGCAACTATTGAGATTTCTTTTTAGACGACCCTTTCGCTATGTCCTGATTGCTGCCGGCGTGATTCTGCTCGCGCCGGCAGTGCTCATTCTGCTCATGCGCTGGGTCGACCCGCCCGTCTCCGCCTATATGGTGCGGGCGCACTTCCAGACCGAACAGGCCGACAACGGCCCGACGATCTTTTATCGTTGGGCCGATCTGGATTCCATCGCCGCCTGCATGCCGCTGGCCGCGGTTTCCGCCGAGGATCAGACCTTTCCCAAGCATCACGGTTTTGTCTGGGCCGCGATTGGTGACGCACTGGCCGACAACGCCCAGGGCGGTACCATCCGCGGGGCGAGCACGATCAGTCAGCAGACCGCCAAGAACCTCTTTCTGTGGCCGGCCAAGAGCTATGTCCGCAAGGCGATCGAAGCCTATCTGACGGTCTGGATCGAGGTGCTGTGGCCCAAGCGGCGCATCATCGAGGTGTATCTCAATATCGCCCAGTTCGGCGAGCGGGTATTCGGCGTGGGTGCGGCTGCGGATCGCCTGTTCGGGGTCCAGGCCAGCCAGCTCAGCGAAGGCCAATGCGCACGGCTGGCCGCGGTGTTGCCCAATCCGGTGAAATACAGTGCCGCCTCGCCCGGGCCTTATGTCCAGGGGCAGTCGGCCTGGATTCTTCGCCAGATGCGCCAACTCGGCAACGGCTATCTCAGGCCGATGCTCGGCAGATAGTCGACCAGTCTGATGTATGATGCACGCGAATCGTCATTTGTTTTGAATAGTGGCCGGCCAGGCTCTCGTCATGCTGACTCGTAGCGATTTCGAACCCGCAATCTGGCTGCGCAATGCTCATGCGCAGACCGTATTCGCCTCCAAGCTACGGCCTTCGCCGCCGCTGGAGGTCGAGCGCGAACGCCTGGAACTCGAGGACGGTGATTTTCTCGATCTGTCGTGGCTGCCCGAGCGCGGGTTGGACGACGATGCGCCCGTCGTCATCGTCCTGCATGGGCTGAACGGCTCGCTCGAATCCAAGTACGCGCGTGGATTGCTGCGCCAGGCCGATGCCCACGGCGCGCGTGGCGTGCTGCTGCATTTTCGAGGTGCGGCCGAGCCCAACCGGCTGCCGCGCAGCTACCATTCCGGCGATACCGAAGACCTACACACCGTGGTTTCGCATGTGCGGGCGCGATTTCCGCGTGCTGCACTGGCCGCGGTCGGCTATTCGCTGGGCGGCAACGTCCTGCTCAAGTATCTCGGCGAGCAGGGTCGCGAATCGGCGCTGACCTGTGCCACGGCGGTGTCCGTGCCTTACGATCTCAAGCGCTGCGCCGAGGCGATTCAGGAAGGCCTGTCGCGCTTCTATCAGGCGCATCTGATCAACGGCCTGCGCGAGGCCTACGAGAACAAGTTCAAGGTCATCGAGGCGCCGGAGCCGCGCCCGGACCTGCGCGAGCTGCGCAGCTTCTTCGCTTTCGATAACGCCATCACCGCGCCACTGAACGGGTTCAGGGATGCCGAGGATTACTACGCGCGCTCGAGCAGCGGCCCGTTTCTCAAGCATATCCGTACGCCCACGCTGGTGATCCACGCGGAGGACGACCCGTTCATGGCGCCGGACATCATCCCCGACGAAAGCATGCTGTCGGCCGCGGTGCGTCTCGAAGTCTCGCGCCATGGTGGCCATGTGGGTTTTGTGAGCGGCGGGCGTTACGGGGTGCCGGTGTACTGGCTCGAGCAACGGATTCCAGCCTGGCTGCGTGATCGTCTGCACGGATTCGAAGCTCCCGCGTCTGCGCGAGAGGCGCAGGAAGCCGGCTGATCATCGACACGATCTCGATCAGTGTCGTCATTCCGGCGATCGACGAAGCGCTCGCACTGACCGCGCTGCTGGCTGATCTGCACGCCCAGGAGGGCGCTGACTTGCAGATCATCGTCGCAGACGGCGGCTCCAGCGACGACACACCCGCCGTGGCCGCAAGCCACGGCGCCGAAGTCGTCGAAAGCGCGCCGGGCCGCGGTACGCAGATGAATGCGGGTGCCGCCAGAGCGGGCGGCGACTGGCTGTGTTTTCTGCATGCCGACAGCCGGCTCACGCATCCGCGCCAGCTCGCCGATGCGGTCGCGCATCTCGAAGCCGCTGGCGATGCACGGGTGGCCGGCCATTTCGCGCTGCGCTTCGTGCGCCACTCCGGCGGGCGGCGCTGCTTCTATCGCCATATGCAAGCCAAGAGCGCGACCAATCGTCGCTATACGATCAACGGCGATCAGGGGCTTTTGCTGTCGGCGGGTTTTTTCGACGAACTCGGCGGTTTCGATACGCGTCTGCCGTTTCTCGAAGATCAGCGCATGGCCTCGGCCATCGAGCGCGCGGGCGCGTGGCGGCTTTGCCCGCATCGTCTAGCGACCTCGGCCCGGCGTTTCGAGCGGGAAGGCGAGGGCGCGCGCTATCTGTTGATGTCACTGATCATGGCCATGCATATCGCGGGCGTCTCGGCGTTCTTCGATCGCGCGCCCGGCGTCTATGCGCGCCAGCGCGATACCGGCCGCTTGTTGCTGATGCCGTACTTCCGATTGCTGCGTCGCCTCTGGCGTGAATGTGGCTTCAGGCCGGGCCTGTGGATTGCCTGGCGAATCGCCGGTATCACCCTGGCGCAGAGCTGGCAGCTTTTCTTTGCCATCGATGTGCTTCTGGAGCCCGTCGCCGGTCGCGGCCGGCGTCTTGGCACGCGGCTGCATGATCGTGTTCTCTGGCGCTTCATTCAGCATCGGCCCGGCCAGGCGCTGCTGATGATCATCCTGTTGGCGCTGGTCTTCGGGCCGTTGCAGCTGTGGTGTAGGCTGCGCGAAAACCATTCGTCAGTTTCGCCATGACCGCACCCAACGCTGCCGGTGACCGGCCCGATACTGCTGCATACCGCCGCGCCATGGAGGGCACGCTCGGTATTCCGTTCACCGACGGCAACCATGTTGAGCGACTGGTCAACGGTGTGCGCATCTTCCCGTCGATGATCGAGGCCATCGAGATGGCCGAAGAATCCATCGATTTCCTCACTTTCATCTACTGGCAGGGCGATGTCGCCGAACGGTTCGGTCATACCCTGGCCGAGCGGGCACGGGCCGGGGTCCGGGTCCGTATTCTGCTCGACAGCTTCGGCGCTCACAGCATGCCGGAATCGGTGCTCCAGGAGTTGGAAGCAGCCGGCGCGGAAGTCGCCTGGTTTCGGCCGGTCAAGCGCTGGCGCTTCTGGCAGGTCGATAACCGCACCCATCGCAAGATCCTCATCGTGGACAACCGCATCGGGTTCACCGGCGGTGTCGGCATCGCTGCGGAATGGGACGGTGATGCCCGTAACCCGAGAGAATGGCGCGAGACGCATTTCCGCCTCACCGGCCCGGCTATCGATGGCTTGCGCGGCGCGTTCCTGTCGAACTGGGTCGAGGCCGGCCGGCGCGGTTTCGAAGATCGCTGGACGATGACCGCTCCGGCGGCAGAGATCGACGAAGATGCCGCGCTGATCCAGGTACTGCGTACGTCCGCGGCGGTGAACTACAGCGATATCGCGACGCTGTTCCGGCTGGTCATCACGCTGGCCCAGAAGCGCCTGCGGATCACCACCGGATACTTCGTGCCGGACACGGCCACGATCGAGATGCTCTGCGAAGCGGCAAAGCGCGGCGTGGAGATCGAAGTGCTCATGCCCGGGCCACATACCGACTCACGCGTGGCGCGGATCGCCGGTGAAGACGCCTACGGGCCGCTGCTCGAGGCCGGCGTGAAGCTCTACCGCTACCAGCCGACGATGCTGCACGCCAAGATCTTGCTGGTCGACGACGCGGTCGCGGTGACCGGCTCGGCGAACTTCAACCATCGATCGATGGGCAAGGATGACGAGATTGCGATCTCGATCATTCATGCGCCGACAATCGCTGCGCTGGGCGCGGATTTTGACGACGATCGTGAGCGTTGCCACAAGGTTACGTTGCAGGAATGGCAGGCGCGCGGGCTGTGGCAGCGCTGCAAGGAATACCTCGGGCGGATGCTCAGCCCACAGGCCTGAGGCCGCCAGGCCGACAGGCGATTAGACCGGGCGCAGCCGGTCCAGGCGCAGCCGGTGGCGATCGTCGAACAGCCGCCGGGCGCCGAGCGAGACGGCCAGCAGGGTGCCGAACCCGGTCCCGGTAGCGATCAGGAACATGATCAATATCTGATACTTGACCGCTTCCCATGGCGGACTGCCGGCCAGGATCTGGCCGGTCATCATGCCCGGCAGGCTGATGATGCCGGCCGCGGCCATGGCGTTGAGCATGGGGATCATGCCCGCGCGCATGGCATCCCGGCGCATGTCGGCGATGGCTTCGGCGGCGGTTGCGCCCAGCGCCAGGCGCGTCTCGATGACCGTGGCGCCGCGCCAGACTTCCTGGGTCAGACGGTCCATGGCCAGTGCGATGCCGGTCATGGTGTTGCCGAGCAGCATGCCGAGTAGCGGAATCGCGTACTGCGGCGTATACCAGGGCTCGACCCGGATCACGATCAGCAGCGTCGCGACTGCGGTCACGAACGACGACAGGAACATCGACGCCGTGCCGGCGGCGAAACCGTAGCCGCCGGCGAACGGTCGTTTCTGACGTGCCGCGGCCTCGCGCCCGGCGAGCAACAGCATGACGAATGCCATGAGCGCGATCCAGATCAGCTGGCGCTGGGCGAACACGGCTTCGAGGACCAGGCCGACCAGCGCCAGCTGGGCGGTCGTTCGCAGTGCCGCGATCAGGAGCGTGCGAGTAACGCCCAGGCGCATGGCAAACGCGGTGCCGGCGAGCGCGAGCACCGCGATAGCGGCCAGCCCGAGATCGAAAAATGACAGGGAGATCAGCTGCACGGCGTATCTGTGGGTTTGCCTGCGGCATCGAGAACGAGATGCTGCGTGGCGACACGCTCGAGTTGTCCGCGGTCGTGGCCGACCCAGATGCAGCAGGCGTCGTTCTGTTGCCGGTATTCGTCGATGAGTGCTTCCACGCGCTCGATATTGGGGCCATCGAGATTCGCAGTGGGCTCGTCGAGCAGGAGCACATCCGGGTTGTAGCTCAGCAGGCGGATCAGCGCCAGGCGTTGTCGTTGCCCGGAGGAGATTCGTTCAATCGGCTGATCGAGCAGACGCGTATCGAGATCGAGCGCGGCTAGGCGCGCGGCCAGTCGATCAGGTCGGATATGGGGGCGAGGGGTGTCGAACCACCAAGCCGATTCGGCAGGGAGGAACATCACACGGCGCCGCCAGTCGGGCGCAGAAAACACTTCGGCGGGGTGTCCGTCCAGCCGGCAGCTGCCGGCGTGGGCGTCGAGATCGGCCATGGCACGCAATAGCCGGGTCTTGCCGGCGCCCGAAGGCGCGGCAAGGCCGAGACAGTCGCCAGCGGCCAAGGTGAAGTCGATCGGGCCAATCGCAGCGATGGCCAGGGCCTCGGCTTCGAAGCGCGGCGCCGCCGTGGCGCCGGCTACGCGCTGGCGGTTCACCTGCTAGATGGCGTCGCGATCGGTCTCGCCGGTACGGATACGAACCACTTGTTCGAGGGTATGCACGAAGATCTTGCCGTCACCGATCTGGCCGGTCTTGGCCGCGTCGATGATCGCCTCGACCACGGCGTCGACGCGGTCGTCTGCGACCGCGACCTCCAGCTTCACCTTGGGTAGGAAGTCCACTGCGTATTCGGCGCCGCGATAGAGCTCGGTATGGCCCTTCTGGCGGCCAAAGCCCTTGACCTCGGTCATCGTCGTGCCGTGCACGCCGACCTCGGCCAGCGCTTCGCGGACATCGTCCAGACGGAACGGTTTGATGACTGCGGTAACCATTTTCATTGTGATGAACTCCTCGTTCTTGATAGCACCGAGTCTAACAGCTGACCTGTTGCAACCGGAGTGGATTCACTCGTTTACAGATCATAGCCGCGCTGTTCGTGCTCGTGAATATCGAGACCGACCTGTTCATTCTCGATGCCGACGCGCAGCCCCTTCGTGGCTTCCGGCTCCTTGAGAAGAATCGACGTGGGCACGCCCGTGTGGCGGACACAAAAAAAGAGGCCCCGTTTCCGGGGCCTCTGGTTGCCGTGAATACCGTCGCCGGTATCAGGCGCCGGAGCGGCGGCTGCCGCCGGAGGTGAACTCCGGATAGGCTTCCATGCCGCACTCGCCGAGGTCCACGCCCTCGACTTCCTCTTCTTCCGAGACCCGGATGCCGAACACGGCTTTGAGGATGCCCCAGACGATGAAGCTGGTCGCGAACACCCAGACAAAGATCGTGAGCGCACCGATCGCCTGTCCGGAGAAGGTCACGTCGGTATTGGTCAGCGGCACGACCATCAGGCCGAGCAAGCCGCAGACACCATGGACCGAAATGGCACCGACCGGATCGTCGATCTTGATCTTGTCGAGGAACACGATCGAGAACACCACCAGGATGCCGCCGGCCGCGCCGAACAGCGTGGCGACGAGCGGGGTCGGGGTGGAGGGCTCGGCGGTGATCACCACCAGGCCGGCCAGCGCGCCGTTGAGCGCCATGGTGAGGTCGCCCTTGCCGAACATGACACGAGCAAGCAGCAGCGCAGCGACCAGGCCACCGGCCGCCGCCGTGTTGGTGTTGAGGAACACCATGGCCACGGAGTTGGCGCTGGCGATATCACCCAGCTTGAGCACCGAGCCGCCGTTGAAGCCGAACCAGCCCATCCAGAGGATCAGCGTGCCGAGTGCGGCCAGCGGCAGGTTGGCACCCGGGATGGCGCCGACGCTTCCGTCCGCGCGGAACTTGCCTTTACGCGGGCCGAGCAGCAGCACGCCGGCCAAGGCCGCCGAGGCGCCCGCCATATGCACGATGCCGGAACCGGCGAAGTCCGAGAAGCCGAGGTCGCCCAGCACGAACAGGCCGAACACGGAATCGCCGTTCCAGGTCCAGGAGCCTTCCATCGGATAGATGAAGCCGGTCATGACCACTGCGAAGGCAAGGAATGCCCACAGTTTCATGCGTTCGGCCACGGCACCCGAGACCACAGACATGGCGGTCGCCACGAACACGACCTGGAAGAAGAAATCCGACGCGTCGGCATAGACCGAGCCGCCGTCGAAGCCGGCCTCGGCCGACGCTGCAAGCGCATCCTGGACGACGTTGTCGCCGCCGGAGATGCCGGCGAGGAACAGGCCACCGTCGTACATGATCATGTAGCCACAGATCATGTACATGATGCAGGAGATCGAATAAAGCGCGATGTTCTTGGTCAGGATTTCGGTCGTGTTCTTGGCACGAACGAGGCCGCCCTCCAGCATGGAGAAGCCGGCGGCCATCCACATGACCAGTGCCCCGCAGACCAGAAAGTAGAAGGTATCGATTGCGTATTGCAACTCGAAGATATTGTTTTCCATGACTTGTTATTTCCCTCGAAATTTTAGACGGGCGACGCCGCTGCCTAGAGCGCGTCCTTGCCGGTCTCGCCGGTACGGATACGGATGGCCTGTTCCAGCTCGGTGACGAAGATCTTGCCGTCGCCGATCTTGCCGGTATGGGCCGCCTTGGAGATCGCCTCCACCGCGGCTTCGAGCTCCGGCTCTTCGATCGCCACTTCGATCTTCACCTTGGGAAGGAAATCGACCACGTATTCGGCCCCGCGGTAGAGTTCCGTATGGCCTTTCTGACGACCAAAGCCCTTGACCTCGGTAACGGTGATGCCCTGCACCCCGACCTCGGAAAGCGCTTCGCGGACCTCATCGAGCTTGAACGGCTTGATTACGGCTGCGATTAATTTCATATGACGTGCTCCTGTCATGCGTTATCAGCACCCCGTTGCCTCGCATTCAAGCATTCGGGACGTGCAAGCGAGAGATTGCGAACGGGTCTAAGCACTCACCGTGCCAACACAAAAAAATCATGGAGTTACGCCAATTTAGCTGTGTCCGGGAATCGGCGCCGAACGCGCAAAAATGGCGCTGCACCATTTTGGTGCGAACACCTTTTGCCTGATCGACACGCAACCGTCATGCTGTGTCTTTGAGTCATCGAGGTTGACCCCAGCAGCCATGCGTTCGATAGAAGACATCGC
Organism: Salinisphaera dokdonensis CL-ES53; assembly: GCF_040361215.1. NCBI lineage: Bacteria > Pseudomonadati > Pseudomonadota > Gammaproteobacteria > Salinisphaerales > Salinisphaeraceae > Salinisphaera > Salinisphaera dokdonensis. The sequence continues at coordinate 154,749 of NZ_APND01000002.1, read as the reverse complement.
GGCCCGCCTGTCACAGGCCCTGCCGCCGCAGGTCGCGCCGCTACGCGAAGAGATCCACGCCAATTTCCGGGCGATCCTGCAGAGCCAGTTGGCCAAGCTCGATCTAGTGCCCCGCGAAGAGTTCGAAGCCGCCCGCGAGATGCTCGCGCATACGCGGGGCAAGCTCGACACGCTGGAGCGCCAGGTCGCTGCGCTCGAGGCCGAACGCAACGCCTAGCGCGGGATGGCTCTGGCGACGGTATACAGCCGCGCCCAGACCGGGCTGGATGCGCCCGCGGTTGCGGTAGAAGTGGATCTGGCCGGCGGCTTGCCGGCGCTGGCGATCGTTGGCCTGCCCGAGACCGAGGTCAAGGAAAGCAAGGATCGCGTGCGCGCGGCGATCGTCAACAGCGGTTACCAGTTTCCGACCCGGCGGATCACCGTCAATCTCGCACCGGCCGATCTGCCAAAAGAGGGCGGCCGGTTCGATCTTGCGATCGCACTAGGTATCCTCGCGGCATCGGGCCAGATCCCGGGCGAAGCGCTTTCGCGCTACGAGTTTCTCGGCGAGCTATCGCTGTCCGGTGCGCTGCGGCGCGTACGTGGTGCATTACCGGCAGCGCTGGCCGCGACGAAGGCCGGACGAGAACTCGTGGTGCCCGAAGAGAACGGGCCCGAAGCCGCGCTTGCCGATTCCGATGGCGTACGCGCGGCGACCCATCTCGGCGAGGTGACGACCAGCCTCGCGGGTGATGATGTCGGGTGGACGACCCCCACGCCTGCAACGAGCGCTTCGCGAATCGGCACTGCAGATCTTGCCGACGTCCGCGGCCAGCACCAGGCCAAGCGAGCACTGGAGATCGCCGCGGCGGGAGGCCATTCCCTGCTGTTGATCGGTCCGCCCGGGGCGGGCAAAACCATGCTGGCATCGCGATTGCCGGGCCTGCTGCCGGAGATGACCAGCGAACAGGCGATGCAGGTCGCAGCCGTTGCCTCCATTTCGGCGGGTGGCTTCAAGCCGGAAGACTGGGGCCAGCGGCCATTCCGGGCGCCACATCACACCGCATCCGGCGTGGCGCTCGTCGGCGGTGGCTCTACGCCGCGCCCAGGCGAGATCACGCTGGCCCATAACGGCGTGCTGTTTCTGGATGAACTGCCGGAGTTCGATCGGAGCGTGCTCGAGGTACTGCGCGAGCCCCTCGAATCCGGCCATATCGTCATCTCGCGTGCGGCGCGCCAGGCTGAGTTTCCGGCTGCTTTCCAGCTCATCGCGGCGATGAATCCCTGTCCCTGCGGCTATCTGGGCGATCCTTCCGGGCGTTGCCACTGCACGCCGGAACGTATCGAGCGCTATCGCGGCCGGATATCCGGCCCGCTGCTCGATCGGATCGACATGCATCTCAATGTCGCAGCGGTAGCCCGCGACGTGCTCATGGGCAGTGCAGATCACTCGGACGCGGAGTCCAGTACCGTCGTGCGAGGTCGAGCGGTGGCTGCGCGGTCGAAAGCCATGAGCCGTGGGCATGCCAGCAATGCGACCTTGTCGCCCGCCGAGATCGACCGGCACTGCCCGCTCGAAAACGGTGCGCGCACGCTTCTGGAGCAGGCGATTGCCCGTCTGGGCCTGTCGGCGCGTGCCTATCATCGTGTGCTTCGCGTGGCCCGGACTATCGCCGACCTTGGTGGGGCGGATCAGATAACCCCGGCGCATGTCGCCGAGGCCATTGGTTATCGCCAGCTCGATCGCGCTTCTGCTATTTAATCTTCTGCAACAAAGGCGTAGGCAATCGCCCAAGCGCTTGCTTCAACGCGCCGATCCTTCTCCTGAGCACGTTCTTCCCTTTGTCATGACCCTGCCTCCAGCGCCTTTCAAACGCTGGCTGGGTAAGCTTTGGCACGCCTGATGCATTAACGCCGCTGTCCCGCTTACGGCCATGGCCCGAGTTGGGGGTTTCTCAAGCCGAGAATTTTTGCAAAGGGAGCAATACCAAAGATGAAGAAGCAACTTCTAATCGCCTCGACGGCGGCTGTCATGACCATGGCCAGCGTTGGCGCCATCGCGGCAGAAGCCAGTGCAAACGTCGCGTTCACCACCGACTACCGTTTCCGCGGCATCTCGCAAACGGATCGCGACTTCGCCCTCCAGGGCGGCTTCGACTATGCATGGGATTCCGGTGTCTACATCGGTACCTGGGCGTCGAACGTCGACGGCTTCAGCTCGAACCCGATCGATGGCGACGGCGGTGCGCAGGCCGAGCTCGACTTCTATGCGGGCTACGGATTCGATATAACCGATACGCTTTCCTTCGATTTCAACACGCTGTACTTCTACTATCCCGGTGCAAGCACTGCGGGTAACCAGCCCGAGATCGATTACTGGGAATTCACGCCGGGCATCAGCTATAGCGGCGAAACGCTGTCCGCGGGCCTGAGCGTGTCCTATAGCGACGACTTCTTCGGTGAGTCCGGCGATGCCTTCTACTACAACGGCACGGTCGACGTACCGCTGACGGATTATCTGGCCCTGGGGCTTCATGCCGGCTATCAGACGATCGACGATAACGAAGCGTTTGGTACGCCCGACTACGCCGATTGGTCGATCTCGCTTGGCACGTCCATGTTCGGTCTCGACTGGTCGGTTGCCTATGTCGATACCGATCTGAGCTACGACGAATGCTTCGGCGGCGACAACCTGTGTGGCGCCACCGCGGTAGGCACGGTCGCCAAGTCGTTCTAAATCACCCGCCCGCGGGAGATTGCACCGGCCGGCCCTTCGGGGCCGGCTTTTTTATGTCTGCAGGACCGCGAATCGGCGGTCTGAATGGCCACGCCGAACTGCTAGACTCTGCCGCCCATGGCGACCCCGAAACTCAATCCGCAGCAGGACTCCGCGGTCCGTTATCTCGACGGTCCGCTACTGGTGCTCGCCGGCGCCGGTTCCGGCAAGACCGGTGTGATCACCCAGAAGATCGCGCACCTGATCAAGCGCGGCTATGCCGGCGATCGAATCGCCGCGGTGACCTTCACCAACAAGGCCGCGCGCGAGATGAAGCAGCGCGCCTCCAAACTCATCGACCGCGACGCCGCACGTGGATTGACGGTCAGTACCTTCCACAGCCTCGGTCTGCGGATGATCCGCCAGGAACACGCGACGCTTGGCTACAAGCCGCGTTTTTCCATCTTCGACGCCGAGGATGCCGACAAGATGCTGGCCGACCTGGTCGGCAAGGACGCCGACCAGCGCAAGACGGCGCGCTTCACCATCAGCGCCTGGAAATCTGCGCTTATCGATCCGGAAACCGCCGCGTCGACCGCGGCCGGTTCGGAACAGGCCATCGCTCGTGCCTACGGCGAATACCAGCGCCGTCTCAAGGCCTACAACGCGGTGGATTTCGATGACCTGCTGAGCCTGCCCGTACAGCTGCTGCGCGAGGACGCGGCCGCCCGCGAGCGCTGGCAGAATCGGTTTCGCTATCTGCTCGTAGACGAATATCAAGACACCAACGCGGCCCAGTACGAGCTCATGCGCCTGCTTGCCGGCGTGCGTGCGGCCTTTACCGTGGTGGGCGACGATGACCAGTCCATCTATGCCTGGCGCGGGGCGCGGCCGGGCAATATTGCCGATCTGTCACGCGACTTTCCGCATCTCAAGGTCATCAAGCTCGAGCAGAATTATCGTTCGGTCGGGCACGTGCTGTCGGCGGCCAACCGGCTGATCTCGTCCAACGAACGCGTTTACGAAAAGAACCTGTGGAGCGCGATGGGGCCGGGTGACCGTATCCGCGTGCTGGCCTGTGCCGACGAGGCCGGCGAGGCCGAACGGGTGACCAGCGAGATTTCGTCACATCATCTGCGCACCGGCAACGCCTATGGCGATTATGCGGTGCTATACCGGGGCAACTTCCAGTCACGCGCCTTCGAGAAGGCCATGCGCGAACGCAATATTCCTTATCGCGTGTCCGGCGGGCGGTCGTTCTTCGAACGCAGCGAGATCCGCGATCTGGCGGCGTATCTCAAGCTGTTGGTCAATCCCGACGACGACGCGGCATTCCTGCGCGTGGTCAACCTGCCGCGCCGCGAGCTGGGCCCGGCCACGCTGGAAGCGCTCGGCCGCTATGCGGGCAGTCGCAACCTGAGCCTGTTCGATGCGGCCCGTGGCGTAGGGCTGTCCGGCGGTGTGGGTGATCGCGCAGGGCGGCGTCTGGCCGAATTCGTGGACTGGGCCTCCGGCCTGGCACGCGACGGCGAATCCATGCCGGCCAAGACGCTGGTCGTGCAGCTGATCGCGGATATCGACTACCGCGACTGGCTACGCGATACCGCAGCCAACACCCGCGCCGCCCGCAAGCGCCTCGAGAACGTCGACGAGTTTCTCGGCTGGCTCGGCCATATGGAAGAGAACAGCGACGGTACGCCGCGCGGCCTCGACGAAGTCGTGCGCCGGCTCAGCCTGATGGATTTCGCGAACCAGAGCGAAAAAGACGTCGAAAATCAGGTCCACCTGCTCACCCTGCACGCGGCGAAGGGGCTGGAGTTCGACCATGTCTTCCTCGCCGGACTCGAAGAAGGGCTGCTCCCTCACCACGCCTGCATGGAAGAGGACAAGATCGAGGAAGAGCGGCGTCTGCTCTATGTCGGCATCACCCGGGCGCGCAAGACGCTGTCACTGAGCTATGCGCGCCAGCGCCGTCGCGGCGGCGAGAATACCGACAGCACGCCGAGCCGCTTTCTCGAAGAACTGCCCAAGGATGAGATCGAGTGGCCGAACGCCGGCAAGCGAAATCCCAAGGCAGATGCTGAGCATGGCCGCAACCAGCTGGCCGCGCTCAAGGCAATGCTCGGTGAGGCCAGCGGCGAATAGCCAACTCGGTGGTTACCGGGTTCCGGACATAAAAAAAGCCGCCCGTTGAAGGCGGCTTTCTCGGCCATCGATCGCAGCGCCCGATCAGGCGGCGCCGGCCTCGCTGAGGATATGGTCGACCGCCTTGTGCATTTCCTCTTCGCTCAGATCCGGGTTGCCGCCCCTGGCCGGCATGCCCTTGTAACCATTGATAGCGCGTTCGTAGAGGGTGTCCTTGCCCTGGTCGGAAAGGCGTTTCTTCCACTCGGCGGTGTCCGAAGTCTTCGGCGCGCCGGCAACGCCCGAAGTGTGGCAGGCGGAACAGACATTCTGGTAAACCTCGGAACCGGACATCGGCTCGCCACCGCCGCTTTCACCACCGGCTGCGGCCATCGAGGTCGCGTTGGGGTCGGTGTTGACCGCGTAGGCCGGCTCCGTCCGCGATTCCACCCGCGTGAGCTGCTCTGGCCGCATGTCATCGTTCGAACCCCAATTCGTGATCATCCGCGCGCCAACGATGGCCACGATCGTGATCAGGAACAGTACGCCCAGCACAATCGTGAAAGCGCGAAAGAAGGTCTGGTCAGAATTGGCGGTCATAGCGAGGCTTTGAGTCTGCGTGGTCGAACGAGCGCTTGAGAGCGCGCAGTATAACGGATTTTGTTTTCGGCACGGATACGTACTCATGCTACGCATGGACGCGACGCGGTGGTGTGCGTATCCTTTGCGGCGCTAGGGCGCCCGTAGCTCAGCTGGATAGAGTATCGGCCTCCGAAGCCGAGGGTCGCAGGTTCGAATCCTGCCGGGCGCACCAATCCCTTTACTGCTCAAAGGCTTGAAATCAGGCCGCTCTATTGGCGCGGATTTCGGCGCCTCTGAAGCACTGAACGCACCCCTTTGATATTTTCAAGATTCCCGCGCACTGGCTAACCAGCCCCCGTGCGAACTGCCGTCGGCGCCGTCGGTTGCGCCACCGCTCAAACGGGCATGCAGCGTGCACTGGAAACGCGGCGGTCAACGCTCTCCTGACGGATGGTCGCCGGCTGACGTGACTCGTCGGTCTCGACGACTGAATATCGTCGGTCGACGTCCCGGTATCGAATCCGATCCTGAGCCATCGCGCATCGCGGCGAACTGTGAGCGGTCCAATCATGGATTGGGGCGTGTCGATTTTCATTTCCGAGGCGCGCTGCACTTCAACCCTGTAGTGGCCAGGCGCGCATGATCGGTCATCGGCCGTTCGTCCCCGGCTATGGAAACCGGCCGTCGGCGCGGCGTCAGTCTGGACGGTGCCTTTTAGTTCGGGGTCAGCGTTGATCCGGTCACATTACAGTCCGACCAGAAATTTCCGCTCAGGTGTAAACGGGTGCTCCAGTGAGGGCGACGCGTACGGGAGAATTGAGGGCGGGGAGCGGTAAAAACCAACTGATAATCAGTTTTCGAGCGGCGCTATACCGTTGCGCAGCCGCCTTCCGCGAAAGGTGTACGAAATAATGCAGCGTGGTATCGCAAAACGCGGCATCCCAAATCCGTTCACATTTCGCGACGGCGAAAAAACTCCGTTCAGGTGTAAACGGTGAGGCAGCGGGGGTGACCCGTGCCGACGAAGCGGCTCCGGCGACCAGGAAAAGCCACTAACAATCAGGCTACTAGCGGCGCCAGCCCATTACGCAGTCTGCCTGTGCGAAAGGTGTAGAAAATAACGCGGCGCGGTATCGCGAAACGCGGCGTCCCAAATCCGTTCACATTTCGGGGCGGCGAGAAAATTCCGTTCAGGTGTAAACCGGTGAGCCAGCAAGGGTGACGCGTGTCGATGACGCGGGTGCGGTGACCAGGAGAATCCACTAATAATCAGATCACTAGCGGCGCCAGCCGATCGCGCAGGCTGCCTGTTCGAAAGGTGTAGAAAATAATGCAGCGAGCAATCGCAAGATGCCGCATCCTAAATCCGGTCACATTTCGCAGCGGTGAGAAAATTCCGTCCAGGTGTAAACGGGTGAGCCAGCAAGGGTGACGCGTGTCGATGACGCGGGCGCGGTGACCAGAAGAATCCACTAATAATCAGATCACTAGCGGCGCCAGCCGATCACGCAGTCTGCCTGTGCGAAAGGTGTAGGAAATAACGCAGCGCGGTATCGCGAAACGCGGCGTCCCAAATCCGGTCACATTTCGCAACAGCGAGAAATTCCGTTCAGGTGTAAACGGGTGGCGCGGTCGACCAATGTCTCGCCTCGGGGCTTAGGGCCCGCGTGTCATGTTCGAGAAATACGCTGCGGCGCCTCGCGCTTTACGGCCACGGCGATTTCGATTGGCCGGAGCCGGTATCGCCAACCATCCCCCGACGCGCTGCGAAGTGTTGCGTTGGCAATATGGTGCTGACGATAGTTGCCCCAGGGACGGCCTGAAACGAGGCATGGGCGCATCACTGCGACCGCGGTATCGCCGTCCACGAAAAATTCGGCTTGATCTGCTACCGGCTGACCTTTGGCAGCAAGCGTATGAGAACTGATCGAGACCAGGCTCGCACAGGGCCCGGCGCCGAAAAGATCCCGCCAGTGAGGCGCGCGGCCATGGCTCGGGTGGCGCCGCCGCTGCGGCGACGCGAAATGTTCGTCACCGCCGTAACTGTCCGAGAAGGCGCTTTGCGTAAGCAGTCATCCCGTCGACGATTTGGTCGATGACCGGCGACTCGTAGGGCATTTGATCTCGCGTAATCCGAGCTTGCTGGGGTAATTGCTCAGCCATTTCGTGCAGCCATTTCCTGACTCGTTCGGCCGGCAGACCCAAGGCGTTGCCCTCGGCCTCGAAATGCTCTGGCCGAATGTCGTACTGGATTTTCTTGCCCCGGACGGCCATGGCCAGCTTCCGTTCCTTTCGCTGTAGAAAGTAGGGGTAGACGCTATTAATGTCGTAGAGCGGCGTGAGCGCAAGCTCGGGTCCTGCCACATGCCAGATGGAGTAGTTCTTCGCGTGGGCGTCGGTTCCGCACACGATCACGTTGAACATCACCGCCCGCATGAATTGTTCGAGATCGGTGGCCGGATCCGTTGCGTTGTCTCGAAGCAATTCGCCGATCGCGCGGATCCCCGGGCCGCCTTCGTCCTCGTATTTCTGGTTCGGGGCGTACCCTAGCGCTTGGCACATATCCTCGATATGGATGCGCAGCGTATCGAAGCCGTCATCGGCGAGCCGGTCGAATCGTTCAACCACGATCGCCTGCTCGCTACCCGCCTGCTCGACCCAGGAGTCCGGGGTAGCCAAGCCGGCCTCGCGCGCGAGCTGCAAACAGAAGTGTTCGTTAAGCGGTTGATCTTCGAGGTCACGCATCGCCGGTTTGACGATATGCGTGCTTGGTTCGTCGCCAAGGGGCATGTACCACTGCCCATCCCGGTAGACCAAAGCGGTTTTCGGCTGGGCACCAGCCAGGGAGAAGTAGCCAGGGTTCCGACCAAAGATTTCGGGCGTACGTCCACGCCTGAGGCCTGCGATGAGCTCGGCGAGTGCCGGATCATTGAGTGGTTTAAGGTCGCGCTCCCGGTCGGGCACCCCAAAACTCACCGCGCCGGGGCAATCACCACCAATGGCCTCGAGTACGGCCAGCGGGTCGTTATCAGGCACATCGAAATGGACGGCGTAGCGGCGCAGAACCTCGCGGTCGTCAGGCAGTAGGCCCGCCATGAAATTTCGGACGATCGACTCACCGCGTGAATCACGGTGCACGGCCGCCGTCATCGGCATGGATAGCGATAGCGGATGATTGGTCTCGTCGGCGCGATATGACGCTGCATACTCGAACTCGAACCGGCCAGCCCTTAGTCGGGTGACGGCGCCAACCGGGATGCCATTCAAGAAGAGGTCAACGGTCTGTTTCATGTCGACTACTTCGTGCCGTCTTTTTGGAATCGGGCACGAAGCGACTGCACGGAAGTCGCTTGTGCACTTGCGGCGGGAGGGCGCTTGGGTATCGACGCGCAGGGCTGTTGCTGGAGATCCAGCGTGACATCCAGTGCTCTCAACAGGGCCATGAGCCTGCCGAACTCGGGATTGCCTTTACCTTTCTCGACGCCCGACAGCCAGGACTGCAGCGTCCCGGATGCGTTTGCGAGCTCCTGCTGCGTCCAGTTGCGCTGGCGACGCCGGTCGCGAATGAAAGCGCCAAGTTGTTTGAGCGTGGTGATTCTCATGACACAAACACCGAGGCATTTATTGGGTTTAGCGATAAAAGAATTATATCAGTTAAATGATATTAGCGCTGATTTATTTGCTCTGCTGATATGGTTTATTTATCACTCCAGTGATATTTTCTGCGTTCGGCAGAACGCCTAGGTGTGTAAACCCACCAGGTTGTTCACGCCGATGCCGAGTGCGCTGACCCAAGATGGCGGTATCCGTGAGAATGCCTCATACATGCCGGTTGCAGGATCCGGGTCGCCTTGGATCGCGACCAGCTCAATATCCGTGCGGGCATCGTGAACGCCGACGCGCCTTTTGTTTGCCCTTGTATCGCGACGCAATCCGCCCAGCCGGATATCGAGCGTTTCGAGTGGACGGCGATATTGAGAGCAGTGCCTGCTTGGCTTGCTGCTTCGAACCGCGGCCCGCCCCGCACGGGCGTGGCTGTGGGCGATTCAGGTGATCAACGCCGTTGTCTGTGGTGTCGCGTTATACGCCATTATCGGAAATCCAATAATTATCGGATTTCCGATAACCACCGATAACGGGCTTTCGTCACGCCCCGAAGTATTGCGCACCGAAGGTGTCTGCACAGCTGTTAGCGCCGTCGATGAATTTGCGGCCTTCACCGCGTTGAATGCCTGCACGCGGGCCGTTTAATTGTCACCTTCCAGGTCGCCAATCGGCAGGCTTGGTCGCGACGCGGGCAAGCCTGCGATGTGCCCAATCAGACTCTGCGGCAAATGCATAGAGCCCGCGACAAATATTCGGTCACTGCGACAAAGCAATGACCGTTGCGCGACCGTAGCCTGTTTTTCAGGCGTTATTCCGACTTCAAACGGAGACGCCTGGAGGAGGATATGCAGGCCGAACAGTCAGTCGAGGAAGGCGTCGCGCCTACCGAAGTAGGCCGGGCTCGCGAGCGCGCTGAGGATGCGGCGCTGCTTCGCGGCGCCGGGCGTTTCGGAGATGATCTCGCGACAACCGCCGGCACACTCCAAGCGGCGGTGCTTCGTTCACCGCATGCCCATGCTCGCTTGCGTTCGGTAAAGGTCTCGGGCGCGCTTGAAATGGAAGGTGTGCATGCCGTGCTTACGGGCGAGGACGTGCGCGAGTGGGCGGCACCATTCGCGGTCGGCGTGCGCCAGCCCATGAAGCATTGGTGTCTGGCGGTCGACAAGGTGCGCTATGTCGGCGAGCCAGTCGCTGTAGTGGTCGCGCGTGATCGCTATGTTGCTGAAGACGCGCTCGACGCCATCGAGGCGGACTACGATCTGCTCGATCCGGTCATAGATCCCGAAGCCGCTGCGCAGGTAGAGGCGCCGGTTCTGCACGAGGACGTAGGTGTCAACGTCGTTAATGATCGGCACTTTTCCTACGGGGAGCCTGATAAGGCGTTTGCGGAGGCCGCTCATCGTATCGCCTTGAAAGTGCGTTATCCGCGTAGCTCCTGCACGCCTATCGAATGCTACGTGGTGATCGCGGATTACGACGTGGCCGCGGGCACCTACGACGTCACCGCCAATTTCCAGGGCCCGTTCGCGCTGCACTCGGTGATGGCACGCGCGCTCAAGGTCGGCGCCTCCGGGCTACGTCTGCGCACGCCGCCGGACTCGGGCGGCAGTTTCGGCATCAAGCAGGGCGTGTTCGCCTACGTGGTGCTCATGGCACTGGCGGCACGCAAGGCCGGGGCCCCGGTGAAATGGGTCGAGGACCGGCTCGAGCATCTACAGGCCTCGTCGTCGGCCACCAACCGAGTGACCGAAATCGAGGCCGCGGTATCGGCCGAGGGGCGAATCAGCGCGCTGCGCTACGACCAGCTCGATGACTGCGGTGCTTATCTACGCGCCCCGGAGCCGGCGACCTTCTACCGCATGCACGGCACGCTCACCGGCGCCTACGACATCCAGCACCTGGAAGCGCGCAATCGCGTCGTGCTGACCAACAAGACGCCGACCGGACTCAACCGCGGCTTTGGTGGGCCCCAAGTCTATTACGCCCTGGAGCGGTTGATGCAGCGCATCGCGGTCGAGCTCGATCTCGACCCGCTCGAGGTCATCCGGCGCAATCTTGTGCCGGCGGATGCCTTTCCCTACCGCGCGCCGGCGGGCTCGCTGCTCGATTCGGGCGACTACCAGAGCGCGATCGCAAAAGGCGTTGCCGACGGCGGCCTGGAAGAGCTCAAGCAGCGCCGTGACGCGGCCCGGCGCGAGGGCCGTCTGTACGGCATTGGCTACTGCGCGGTGGTTGAGCCCTCGATTTCCAACATGGGCTATATCACCACTGCAATGACGCCGGCCGAGCGTGAAAAGGCCGGTCCGAAGAACGGCGCGGTGGCTACCGCCACGGTGGGCGTCGATCCACTCGGCGGCGTGACCGTGCACGTGTCCTCCACGCCGCAGGGTCAGGGGCATCGCACGGTCGCCGCCCAGGTGGTCGCCGATGTCCTCGGTCTCGATTTCGAGGCGATAACCGTCAACGTGGAACTGGATACCCAGAAAGATCCCTGGTCGAACGCGTCCGGCAATTACTCCAGCCGTTTCGCGGGTGCGGTGGCGGGCACGGTGCATGAGGCGGCCAGCCGTATCCGCCAGCGTGTGGCCGCGATCGCGGCACACCAGTTCGAGGTCGACGCCGACCGTATCCGGTTCGCCGGTGGCCAGGTGACGGTCGCCGACGACGATCGTCATTCCGCCTCGTTTCGGCGCATGGCTGGCACCGCGCACTGGGCGCCGGCGCTGTTGCCGGGAAACGAGGCCGGCGGTCTGCGCGAGACCGCGTTCTGGAGCCCGCCGCAGTTGGAGGCGCCGGACGCCGGTGACCATATCAACAGTTCGTTGTGCTACGGCTTCGTGTTCGACTACTGCGGGGTCGAGATCGACGCGGTAACGGGGCGTGTGCGCCTCGACCGCTACGTCACCCTTCACGACGCCGGACGGATTCTCAACCCGGCCCTTCTGGATGGCCAGGTGCGCGGCGGATTCGCCCAGGGTCTGGGGGCGGCGCTGATGGAAAAGTTCGAATACGGCGCGGATGGCAGTTTTCAGGCGGGAACCCTGGCCGACTATCTCATTCCGACCACCATGGAAGTGCCGGAGCCGGTGATACTGCACATGGAAACACCGTCGCCGTTCACCCCTCTGGGCGCGAAGGGGGCCGGCGAGGGCAACAATATGAGCACGCCGGTCTGTATCGCCAATGCGGTGGCCGATGCGCTGGGCGAGCGCGAGATCGAATTGCCGCTCACCCCCTCGCGAGTTCGCGCGATGATCGGTATCGACGAGCCGGCCGCGCCGGAAGGCCTGGAACCGATCAAACCGGCCGCCGGTAGCGGCTCCGCGTTGCAGGCCAGCGACAGCGTCGAGATGCCGGGCGACCCGCAAACGGTTTTCAACGCCATTCTGGATCCGAAGACGCTGGCCAAGATCATCCCGGGCTGTCACGACCTGCAGGCGGTGGGTGACAACGCCTACCAGGCCGATGTCACCGTCGGTGTCGGGATGATTCGCGCCCGCTACAAGGCGGACGTGAATCTCAGCGAGCTTGACCCACCGCATGCACTGAAGCTGGGCGGTGTCGGGCGTAGCGCCATGGGTACGGCCGAGGGCAGCGCGCGCGTGCGCCTGACCGCGATCGAAGGCAATCGCACACGGCTCGACTACGACTACGAGGCCGCCGTGGGCGGCAAGTTCGCGGCCGTGGGCGCACGCATGCTGCAGGGCGCAGCGCGCGTAATCATCGGTCAGATCTTTTCCAGGCTGGCGGCGGAACTCGGCGGCGGATCGGGCGCCGGCGCCTGGTGGCGGCGCATCGTCGACATGATTCTCAGCCTCTTCGGCCGGAGCAAAAAATGAAGCCGGCAGCCTTTGACTACGCGCGGCCCGAAAGCCGCAGCGAGGTACTCAAACTGCTTGCAGATACGGGTAGCGATGCACGCGTGCTCGCCGGCGGGCAATCGCTGATGGCCGTGCTGAACATGCGCCTCGCCGAGCCGACGCTGGTCATCGATATCGGCGGCGTCACCGATCTGGCTTATATCGAGATACGGGACGACCGGCTATGCATCGGTGCCAACACGCGCCAGGCCGAACTCGTTGCCTGGCCTGGATTGACCGAGCGTGTCCCGTTGCTGGCCCAGATAATGCCCTGGGTCGGCCATTTCCAGACGCGCAATCGCGGCACCGTCTGTGGCTCGGTGGCCCATGCCGATCCCAGTGCTGAGTTGCCGTTGAGCCTCGCGGTGCTTGGCGGCGAGATCGTGCTGGAACGCCGGCATTGGCGTCGTGGTCGGCGCGTGGTGCCCGCCGCAGAGTTCTTTCAGGGCTTGCTCACCACGGCGCGCGAGCCCGATGAACTGCTCACCGAGGTGCGTTTCCCGCTGGCGCACGCCGAGCATCACTATCGTTTCACCGAAGTGGCCATGCGTCACGGCGATTTCGCGCTGGTGGCGCTGGCGGCCGCGATCGGCCCCGACGAAATCTTTCTGGGCGCCGGTGGGGTGGCCGATCGACCGTTGGTGCGGCGGATACCGCGCGACGGGGATCTCGGCACCGAACTGAACACGTTCGCCTGGTCGCTCGGCGCCGAGGACGACGGCCACGCCTCGGCCGCTTACCGGCGTCAGCTGGTCCGCGAGTTGGGGCACAAGCTACTGACGGAGGACAAGCCATGACCCGTATTTCGGCGTCCACCCCGTACCGGGTGCGCTTGATTCTTAACGGACGCGAGCGCGTGGGCCAGGCCGAGTCGCGCATGCTTCTGAGTGACTTCATTCGTCACGAACTGGGCGCGACCGGTACGCATCTGGGCTGTGAACATGGGGTATGTGGTGCCTGCACCGTGCGTGTCGACGGGGTGGCATCTCGTGCCTGCCTGATGCTGGCCGTACAGGCCGAGGGCCGGCGTATCGATACGGTCGAAGGATTGTGCGACGGCAACGCGCTCGGCGATCTGCAGGCCGCCTTCAAGCGCCACCACGCGCTGCAGTGCGGCTTCTGCACGGCCGGCATCCTCAACTCCTGTGCCGAATTTCTCGACAAGACACCCGAGCCGAGCGAGTTGGACGTTCGCGACATGCTCTCGGGTCATCTATGCCGGTGCACCGGCTACACGGGCATTGTCGCCGCCGTACTCGAAGTCGCCGCCCAACGTCGCGGCGCCCAACCGGAGACGCCGCATGTTTGATCTCGGACGCACGCTGCTGGCTGCCGTCGAGCGCCGGCCACAGGCGCCGGCCATTACCGATGGCGCGGTGCGGTTCACCTATCACGAATGGTTCGAGCAGACCCAGGCCGTTGCCAACGGGCTGGAGACGCTCGGCTTGGCGCGTGGCGATCGCTTGCTTGTGGTGATGCAGAACCGTTGGCAGATGGCTGCGCTGCACTGGGCCTGTCAGTTCGCGGGCATCATCGTCACGCCGCTGAACTGGCGCAGCAAGGCCGAAGAGATCGACTATTGCATCGCCGATGCCGAGGCCAAGGCCGTCGCATACGATGCGTCCTGTGCCGAGGCAATGGCCCAGTGTCGGGAAGTGGGCGATCTGCCCCGGATCGTGACCGACGACGTGTCGGCGGATGGCGCCCAGTCGTTCTCGGCATTGGCCGCGCACGCGCCGTCGAAACTCATCCTGCGTTCCGAGGCCGATGACTGGTCGCTAATGCTCTATACGTCGGGCACGAGCGGCCGTCCGAAAGGCGTGCCGCGCCGGCATCGCGCAGAGCGCGCGGCCGCGCTCGCGCATGTCGCCCAGAATCTCTATCGACAGGACGAGTGCACCCTGGGTGTGATGCCGCTGTATCACACGATGGGGGTGCGCTCGTTGCTGGCGATGGCCGTCATCGATGGGCATTTCGTGTGTATCCCGCGGTTCGATCCGGCGGCCACGATCCGCGCCATCGAGAGCGCCGGGGTTACCAATCTCTATCTCGTGCCGACGCTGTATCACATGCTGCTCGAGCACGCGGATTTCTCTAAAGAACGCGTGGCGAGCGTCACCAAGATCGGGTTCGCGGGCGCGCCGATGAGCGACGGCCTCATGCAGCGCGTGGCGGCCGCCTTCCAGCCCGAGCTGTTCGTCAATCACTACGGCAGCTCCGAGGTCTATACCTACACCATCGACCAGCAGGCTGCGCGCAAACCGGGATCGTCCGGACGGGCCGCCCTCAACCAGCGCATCCGCGTGGTGCCGATCGGGGCCGAAAGCCCGGACACGTCGGCGGCCGTCGGCGAAGAGGGCGCCATTGTCGCCGACATGGCCGGCGATGAAGCATTCGAAGGCTACTGGAAACGTCCGGAAGCCGATGCGAAATCCCTCAAGGACGGCTGGTTCTTTACCGGGGATACCGGCTATTTCGATACCGAGGGCGATCTGTTTGTCACCGGGCGCCTGGACGACCTGATCATCACAGGTGGCGAGAACGTCAGCCCCGTGGACGTCGAGAACGCGCTGTCCACGCATCCTGCTGTCGCCGAGGTCGCAGTCGCCGGCCTTGAGGACGAGCAGTGGGGCAAGATCGTGACCGCCTTCATCAAGCGTCGCGAGGCCGTGGACGAGCAGACGTTGCAGGAACACTGCCTCAGCTCGGGCCTGGCCAACTTCAAGCGTCCGCGTCGCTATGTCTTCGTCGAAGAAATCCCCAAATCCGCTGTCGGCAAGGTGCTGCGCCGCGAATTGGTCGCCGAGCGCTACGTCGTCGAGGGCGCGACCACACCGTCATGAAATCAAACGACAGGAACCTACTCATGGATCAGGAAATCATCGAACGCGCACTCGAGGTTGATCACGACGGCTTTAGCGTGAGCGTGGACGTGGAACGCGAGCGCGCCGATATCGTGTTGGAGCGCCCGCCGCTCAACGTTATTTCCATGCCCCAGCGCGAGCAGCTGCGCGCCGTGTTTGAAGCACTCGATGCACACGAAGGCGTGCGGGTGATCGTGCTGCGCGCGGTCGGAGAGCACTTTTCCAGTGGCGGCAATATCCGCGGCTTTCTGGAGGCATCGGCCGAGCATGTCTCCAAGCTGGCCGACAACGTAGCCGCGCCCGAGCGCTGCAGCAAGCCGGTGATTGCGGTCAACCACGGCTACTGTTTCGGCGTTGGGTTCGAGCTGTCGCTGGCCTGCGATTTCCGCGTCGTCGGCGAAAGCTGCCGATACGCGTTGCCTGAGCAGAATCTTGGTCAGATTCCGGGTTCGGGCGGCTCCGCGCGACTGCAGAAGATGATCGGCATCGCCCGCACCAAGCACATGGTCATGCGATCCAAGCGTATTTCCGGTGCCACGGCCCTGGATTGGGGCATTGCCGTCGAATGCGTGCCGGACGCCGAGCTCGAAACCGCGACCGATGCACTGGTCGACGAGCTGCGTCGTTTTTCGCCACTGGCCCAGCGGACCGCCAAGCGACTCATCAACGACGGCGAGAACTCGCCGCTGTCAGTGGCCATCGAGATGGAAGGGCATTGCTATGCCCGTCTGCGTACGTCGGACGACTTCCGTGAGGGCGTTGAAGCCTTTGGCGAAAAGCGCAAGGCCAATTTCCGCGGCAGCTGAGACGCGTTGTGATGCCACCGGTCTAGCGAGAACTTCGGATGAGCGAGGAGGAGATGATGAACGAACAACAAATAGCATCGGATTCCGCGATGGCGGGCGAGCCCAGCTTCCGCAAGGGGTTGGGCGCACTAGGTGGGGCATTGACGCTCAAGGCCTTCAGCGCCGGCACAGTAGCGGCGATCTTCGGCTGTACCGGGCCGGCACTGATCATCATCAGCGCGGCCGACTCGGGCCACCTGAGTGGTGGCCAGACGGTGGCTTGGTTGATGTCGGTCTATATTCTCGGCGCATTGATCAGCCTGGTCATGGCGCTGCGCTATCGCCAGCCGATCACCGGCGCCTATTCAATCCCGGGTGCAGCGATTCTAGTGGGCGCGCTGGGGACGGTGAATTTCAACGAGGCGGTTGGCGCATTCATCATGAGCGGCTTCGTGATCCTGGCGCTGGGGCTGTCGGGCGTGATCGGGCGCATCATGCGCTGGCTGCCCATGCCGATCGTCATGGCGATGATCGCGGGCGCATTGATCCGCTTTGGCACGGGCGCGGTGGATGCGGTCGGCAACGCGCCTGCCGTCGCCGGATCGGCTGTTCTGGCGTATCTGCTCGCCGCTAGGCTGCTGCGTTCGGTACCGCCGGTGCTGGCCGCGCTCGTGGTGGGGCTTGTGGCTGCGCTTGCCTTCGGCATGCTGCAGCCGGCCGACGTGCCGCTCGCTTTCACCGGGCCCGAACTGACCGCGCCCGCGTTCACTCTCAATGGCTTCCTGGCTATTTCGTTGCCGTTGAGCCTGTTGATCATCGGCGCAGAGAATGCCCAGGCGACCGGCGTGCTCATGGCGGAAGGCTACCGGCCGCCGGTGAACGCGATGACCATAATCAGCGGCATCGGCGGCATTCTGGCCGGCATATTCGGCGGCCATAATGCCAACATCGCCGGGCCCATGACCGCGATCTGCTCGTCCGAAGAAGCCGGTGACGACAAGGAAAAGCGTTTTGGCGCCACGATTGTCAACGCGGTGTTGTTCGGCGTATTCGGTCTGGTGGCCGGTGCCGCCGTGCCGTTCGTGCTTGCGTTACCCAAGCCCTTGATCATGGTGGTGGGCGGACTGGCCATGATCAGCGTGCTCCTGCTGGCGTTCCAGCAGGCCTTCTCCCGTCAGCTCGGTCACCAGACCGGTGCTTTCGTGGCCCTGGTCGTGGCCATGAGCAACATGACGCTGTTCGGTATCAGTGCGCCATTCTGGGCGCTGGTGTTTGGCGTGCTGGTCTCGCTGATACTCGAGCGCCCGGCGAGCGCGAGCGGCGAGGGGCAGTCGACGGCCGCCACCGGAACACACTGAGTCCCGGTGTGTTGAAGGCGCTGCCCGCGCGCCTTGGCACGCGCTGCGTGGGTGAGTGGTAATGTGACTGTCTGACAAATCAGATCGGTGCCGAAGCGCATTGCTGTGCTCGGAGCACCGACGGAGGATATCGCGATGTCGATCGCACAGCGTGTGCTGCACGGCGACTTCGGTCGGGTTGCCCTGCTGGATATGGACAAGCCCCTGGTACCGCATGCCCACTCCGAGTGCCATGTGCTGCTCAAGGCGACGGGCGCGGACACGTACTTCTCGGTGAACGGTGAGAAGCAGCTGCTCACGGACGAAACCGCCGTGCTGGTCAACGCCTGGGAGCCGCACTACTACGCGCACCAACCCGACGCGCCGCGTACGTTGATTCTGGCGTTATATATCGAGCCCAGCTGGCTTGCCGCGTTACAGCGTCCGTTGGCCTTGAGTGCACGGCCGGATTTCTTTCTGCAGCGCGGCGTGCAGTTGAACCGGCCAATGCGTCGGATTGCCGACGCTCTTATCGCGGAAATGATGTCGTTGACGCTCAGCGACCAGGACTTGGTGCAAGAGCTGCTGTCCGAGCTAACAGTATCGATTTGTGAATCTTTTTCGGACTATCGTCATCTCGCCAGAATGCGGGTCATGGCGCCGGCAAGTTTTTACGATAGCCGGATACGCCGCGCCAACCAGTATCTTATGGATCACTACGCTGAAGATATCCGGATGGAGAAACTGGCGGCGCGGTGTAATTTGTCGCGCGCCCACTTTTTCTCGTTGTTTCGCAAGAACACGGGTATCACGCCGCATCTGATGCACAACATGATACGCATGAAGAAAGCCTGCGAATCACTCAGTTCGGCGCGCAGTGGCTCGCTAGGCAATATTTCGGAGTCCCTCGGTTTCCCCGAGCAGGGCCATTTCACGCGATTTTTTCGCAATCATCTGGGCGCGGCGCCGAGCCAGTACCAGCGCGTGGTCGACCGCTACAGCTAGTGCCGCGCCGATCGGCCCGCTCGGGTACTGTTTTCTTTTTCCTTGAACGAAGCCGCGTCGTACGGAATCTCGCAGATGCACCCTCGCGCTCGTAAGCGCAGGTCGATCTCGCGTGCCGTTAATTGGTTGTTACCGGCTGCCGGCGGGTGACCGGGAGGTCGTGACCAGTTCGGAAAGCTAGTCCTACAGCGGCCCTCGCGAAGGGCGCGCCCTTCACTAGCGAACGGTGCGGCGGACCTAGGTGTGATGCTCTTCAAGCGTCTCAATCAACACAGTTTTATGTGTACATGGGGTAGCGGCCTGTTCCGACTAGAGCGCCTAGGCGAAGGAGGGTAGTGACAGCGCCGCAATTTACCGTGAACTCACGCTAAGGCGGTTTGCTTTGCAATCCTTACCGCCGACCGCGGCTGGATCGTCAGACATCGCTCCTCACGAACTGGCACTGGCTCGAAGAAACTGAATAAACACAGCTGGCTACGAGGTCTGCAATATTTGCGGTGAGTGCAACGATGCGGGCTCGGTGTGCCGCGCGGGCGTCTAGGTTGGAAGCTCGTCAGCTTGCCAAGAGTAAGATAACGCTCGACTTGCCAACAGATTTTACGCGCGAAACTATAATGATATGAAAGTTTTGGCTTGCCCGCAGATATCCCATACGTGATTCGCGGCTGGCAAAAATGCGGCGACTGTTGTTAACTCATAGTCTCATTGTGTTGTACGGGGGGGATCTGATGCTAAAGAAAGCGTGGCCGCTGTTGGTTTTCGTTTTGCTCATCTACACGAGCGCTGCTAGCGCGGAGTCTATGACCGCGGCAGAGTTGATTGAGAAGGCGCGCGCAGACTCTCGCGAAATAGAAGAGCTGAAGAAAGTAATGGAGAGCCCTGACAGGAATCTACGTCTGTCGGCATTCGAGCTAATGATGAATAGCGATAATTCTGTCTATCGTGAACTAGCTATAGAAGCGGGATTGTCTAGTACAGACAACCTGCTTCGCTCGCTGGCATTAAAGGGTACGATTTTTAATATGGATGCTCTATATATCGACTTGAGCGTCGACGAAAACGCGCCCGAAGATGCTCAGAAGAAGGCTCGCGAGATGCTGGGGAACGAGGTGCCGCGGCTGGTTATTCAATTAACCTCAAAAAACCCTGAACATGATTCCATGGAGGTAAATGCCAACGGTCGCAGAGGTGGTGCCGAAGTACAGGGTATAAATTTTGTTTTTAAGACATCGTATCGTGCAGGAACTCTATCGCTTAAGGATGGGGCAGTGTTGCAAGGCCCGGTGTCGATTAACAGCATACGTTTTATAGGGACCGCGAAACTTCGTTAGCGTAAGACTTTTATGCTTTTAAACGAAATTTTCGAGCGTTCAGAGGGGTGTAGAATTAACCTGACCACACGCGGTCTTGTCGGGGCGAAATTTAATGTCACATCGTTTTTTTCTCCAAAATCGAGCGGTCCGCCCCAAACGCTTCGGGCATAGTGCATATTTTCATTATTTGCAAGTATCAACTCGGCGGCGCTCGGACGTAGGTCTGCTGCAACCGATGAAGCGTCAAGCACGATACCCCGAAGTGTGGTTCCCGGCTGCACTCTGAAATCTAGAGTGACAGGTGCATGGACCGTCGCCGTCAACCATGGTGGCAAATCTATATCGTCAGAAACGAGATTCTCCGCCTGATTGGCAGGCGTAGCAGCAGGAGCGGACCAAGCTACAAGCGTCAGGACTTTTTTTGCGCTATGCGCGCTCGACTGATTGGGCGACGAGTGACCTAAATCATTGGCATCGGCCTCGGGTGTGCGGGATTTCGTCTTCGAGAGAGCGAGTTCAGCCCGTTCCAAAAGGCGATCCATGCGCACGACTTTGCCTACGCCGCTCCGGGTGCTTACTGAAAGCAACATCCCGATAGGCGTATTGTCATCTCCCATGAGGAGACTGCCGCTCATTCCTTTGCGTAACACGCTGCTGGGTGATGTTGGTTTGACGCGTATAAACTCGCGGCGATCGTCGTCAAGCCACACGACGGGCTCGAAGCCGAGCGAGCCGTCGCCATTGACGAAACGCAGCGCGCCTTGCGTGCTTTGAGACAGTCGCGCATCGACAGCACGGCTGAATGATCCGAGGCCGTGGCCGCAATTCTGGGTAATACCGCCGGTCACAAACCCAAGGCTTAGGTCGTCGCCGAGATCCACGACATCGGTTAAGTTGCCTAATTTGGTTGACCGTGTGCCGACATATCTGAGCGAAGGTGATTGCGCTTCACTTACCACATGTGTCGGTAACACGGCGATACAGCGGTCGCGATAATGCGTTATCAAGGCCTGCCCGACCTCAAGGGGGACGTCGGCCAATTTTCGAACCACAGCCTGATCGGAAGCTGCAATGGCGTTTGTGCATACGATGAATAACGCTGCCGCAGCAAACGTTCGTTTGATAGAGGTCATTTTCTGTTTTTTGTATCGCGGTCGAATGTACCGGTGCGACGAATAAGCCGTGCCGCTTCCGCTAATGTGGCGAGGGCGGGCAATCCGCCAAATAAGATAAGCGTCAGGATGACCGACCAGCGGTCATGGGTTAATTGTGCCCACATGCTCGGCTGAAAATCGATGCCCGCTTCGCCGTAACGTTCAACGCGAACATCGTCTGATCGGCCGAATGCCGTAATCATAAACGCCGGCCAATCTCTAGTCAGAGCATCTGGAGAAAGACGGATGAAACCCGATGCAGCCGAGCGTTGTGGCGAGTCTTCGTCGGCAATCGCAACATAATCGCCTGGAAACAAGTCGACCGAACTGATGGTGCTCTGACCGGTCGCCTCTTCGTCAGAGGCGCTGTATATCTCGATACGGCCTTGTTCGAGGAGCGCTTTTCGACGCGTGGTCACGTCCTTGCCCACCATGGCGGTTCCGCGGAAAGGGAAGATCAACGATATGCCGCTAGCCGGCGTGGGCCAAACCAGCATGACTGGACCGTGGATTACCGCATCCACATGATTGGCATTCACGATCCTTAGAGGTGGGGCGTCGGAGTTCGACATCGGCGTAATGCGTACGGTGAAACGATTGTCCGCCAAGCTCTCGAACTGTGTTGTGTAGGGACCCAGCTTGGTTGCGTCAGCACCGCCGAACGATAGCGAGAGTTCGCTCACATAACCGTCTGGTGTGGCCGACGTATAAGCGTGCCAACGCGTTCCGCCACACGTAGCGGCGACTGTCTCATTATTTGTAATCTCGCGAACGGCGCTGGCGCGCGAGGGTAGCTTGTCACGAACGCATAGCGTCGCATCTGAAATATCCCATGCGGTTTCCCTTGAGCCGTCAATTTGGATCACGGCCAGCCGTGTTTGTGCCCGAAGCGAGAATGGCCAATCGCTTTCGTGCGTAAGCGCGTAGTAGCCAATCCATATCAAGAAAAAAAAGATGAACCATTGGGCGACACGCAAGAAGCATGCAGTAAAGAAAAGCCAGAATCTATCGCTCGTATCAACGACTTGATCGGTCGCTCTTACGATTTTATGCCATCGATCCACTACCAGCCGATTTGGCCGGTGGGTCGTAGGATCCGAGGGAGCAATTTCTTTTTTCACGGTCGAGATTTTATGAGATCTTGATCACTGTGCGTCTGCGGCAATTGTGAGCGTTGCCGGTGGTAGAGCGCGACCGTAGCGCTCGCGCTCTACTCGAATTGTCAGGCGATCGCTTTGTGGTTGGGGCAGTTCAATCTGGCACCAGAAGTCGAAGACAGTTGTTCGTCCGTCGCGGAGAGGGTCGCAATCGGCATCCAGATTCAGCGATGGTATGGAGTAGAAAACGTCAGTGGCGCCAAATCCGTTAATCATGAGATTAAGCGAATTGTCCCTCCCTGCTTGACGACCGCCGTGTGGCCGTAGATATAGCCCATGGGGGTCTTGGCAGCTACCTGTCAGCACAGAAACCGCAAGTTGCCGGTCGCCGTAATTCTCCAGCAGATCGAGCGAGGTCGATGCTTCATAAGAGAGGCCAACTGGCCCCCCGTCCGCGACCGCAGGCAATACGTAGGTATTACGGGATAGATAGATGCCGTCTCGGGATTGCACTGTTAGACAAACATCCATACCGGCCATGGAGTTGTCCGGCTTGAGATGCAGTTGCGGAATATCATGGCCTGAGATCAATGTACCGGTGCTTAGTCCGACCACAACGAAGCCGCTAACGTCGACGTCGGGTTGTATTGACTCGAAAAAACGGTCGGCCTTGAGCTTAGCGTCTGCGGCGTAGGCGTTGTTGGCTGTAGCGAGAAAGACCGCCGCTAAAAGTGCGAGCCAACGCGTAAGACACGAATTAGTCATGCTCTCGTCCCCCTTTCTTGGTAGCCAAGTTTCTTGATCTTATTCAAAAGATGCGTCCTTAGCTATCAGCGAACGCAGGCATACCTTGTGCTTTGCCGAAATAAAATCGGTTCTGGCGTATGCGTAGCGCGATAAGTTACACGCGTGGAACTGCCGGTAAGCTGCTGCGGTAGCACCGAATCGCAACGTTGCGGTCGGCGGGCCTTTAAGTTGATACCTTTGGCGATGCCCCAGAACCGTATGCCGACTGATGACTTGTGATTTCCAGATTGCAGCGATCGTAGCGACCGCCGATCGGCCGCAACTCCTCAAGCGAGCGCTTCACTCCATTACGCAGCAATCGCGCATTCCCGATCGACTCATTATTGTCGACGATTCGAGCTCCGAAAGGTCGCGGGAAATCGTCGCGGCCTTGGCTGCACAGAATCTTTGGAGCCGAGACCCGACCGAGCTTCTGTCGAATCGCCGCACCCCGTGTGCGGCAGGTGCTTGGAATACGGCACTCGACCACCTTGTGCGGCGTGTTGGCGAACATGCAGAGCCAAGTTTTCAGAACATAATTGTGTTCTTTCTGGACGATGACGATTGTTGGTTACCGTGCCATGTTGAGAAGCTTTCTGCCGAGCTGAAGGTCTCGGAACTGGACTGGGTCAGTTCAGCCTTTTATCGAGTCGTCGCGCCAGGTCAACATGAGGTCATATTCCCGCCTGACGAGTTGCGATCCGAAGACTTTCTCGTGGGCAACCCGGGAATCCAGCAAACGACGCTAGCTGTCCGGCTATCTTTATTGCTCGAGGCCGGGCTGTTTGATGAAGCACTTCCAGCGTGCACCGACAGGGATCTGTGTATTCGCATGGCCGATATGGGCCCTGATGCGCGGTATAAACCTTGTCGGGAAGTGACAGCCGAACATCATGCCTCGACCGAATGGGTTCGTCTCTCGACGTATGGATCTCCATCACGTCTAAAAGCGTTGGACGTATTCCTCGCTAAATATCGCCCGCGCATGAGCCCCGCGCAGAAATATTGGTTTTCGCAGCGGGCTGAAGCACTCTTCGGCTGGTCGCCTCGAGAGGAAAATTCGCCAAGCGGACTCGGCGACCGAACGGAAGATGCTACCGAGGCTGCTAAGGATGGAGGTTCTAAGGCCTATGGTGCGCTGAAGCTGTTGGTGGGGATCATTGTCGATCCGGCCCGTTTTCAGAATGCAGAAGCTCTTCTGAACGACCTGTTGCGAGCATCCGAAGAGCAGGGTATCGAGACGCTCGATGTCTTGCTGTTGGAAAACGGCTCCGGCCCGTCTCGGAGGCAATGGTTGGAGGCCGGAGTTGAGCGCTTCACACTCGATGGTCTGGGCGTCCTGATCATTGATCAGGAGCAACTGGCCGCCGACGGCGTGGGAAGGTCTCCGTGCAAGGGAGACGCTGATGGTCGGCTTCCGATTTCCCAAGCACGCAGCGCGCTGCAGTCGTACCTCTACGCATACGGCAATCAACTGGGGGTCGACGCCGTCTGGGTACTTGATGACGACGTTCGTTTGGAACGGCTCGTAGAACGAGATGGGCAGCACGTTTTCGAAAAGCTTGAGGTTGGCCCTCTGCTTCAATGGTTGCGTGCCAGCCGCGTGGATATCGCAATCGGGCAGTATTGTGGGGATGCGCCCCTGCCATTTGCCGCCACGATGCGCGGGCAGATGGTGGATCTGGACGCAAGCCTGAGAGCGCTCGCACAGACTGGCGCGGATGAGGCATGGGAGCGCAGTGAGCGGGAGAACTCTGCCCTGCGCGCCGGTCGCGGCGACGCACATTATGATCTGTCGCGATCTGAGACCGATCGCCTTGAGACGCCTTTTATAATCGCTCGTGAACGCAAGGATGAGACGTGCCGAGAGGTATTTCGCCGGCTCGCCGAGTCGGTGCCGGGTATTCTCAGCGGGCAACAGGTGTTCAGACCGCTGCTTGCCGGCGGGCAGGGCGACCTGAAACCGGGGGTCCAGTGTGGTGGCAACACGCTCGTGTTCGACCTCGCGGCGCTTCGCGATGCGTCGAACGTGTCACCGACGGTCCTAGGCCGGGCGGCTCGCCGCTCCGACATGAACTGGGCTTTGATACAGCGGAATTTTTTCCTGAGGAAGGTGAACGTCGCGCCTTTCTACGTTCGGCAGGATCGAGCAACCGAAACCGACAGTCTTTTTGATGTCGACAAGCTCGTTGACGATATTATCGGTTATGCGTTTCACACGGCATTTCGCGAGCAATTACCGATCGGTACGGCTGAGCTGAATGCATTCGATGTTGCTCAGTTAGTACCCCTCTTCGATAAATACGCGAGTGAGCGACTCGCAGCATTGAGGCTTTCCTTCTGGCGCGTTCGCGGCCTGTTGAAGACCATACGCCAAGCGTTAAACCAACACTGGTTCACCGCCGATGAACAAAGACGGAAATCCAGCCAGAAAATCCAGGAATTTCTGGCTCGAGTAGAAGTCGAGTATGAGGCTGCGTCACTGAGCGAAGTCGAAGCCCGGGTCGGTCAGGTGGACGCAGCGACGATGGTGAGGTTTGTGGATGAGTTGCCGAGTCAATTGATAGCTCACCAAAGCCGCGTTGATAGCTTGCTTGCAAAAAGACCATCTCTGAGCACCCGCCGGGTCGATCTGGCTAGGGAGTGGGTAGGGCGTTTCTTGCCTGAGGCGGGCGGCGTCGAAATACTGGGCTGTGGCGCAGAGGCTGTGGTGTTTACGGACCGCAAACGTGTCTTCAAGGTGTTCGACCGTTCCAGCGGCGTCTCGGAAGGTGCCCAGCGAAACTATCTCAATAGTCTGATTGGGCAGTGGACTGACGCTGGCGCCCTGTATTCGCTTGAGGCGTTTCGAGTCATCAGAGGTAGGGCGGTATTGGTTTACCCCTACGAAGCCACCAATCCCTATCGTGGCGGACACGGTCCGGGGCTGGTCGCTCTCATCAAAGAATGCCGGGAATACGGTGTGGTCTGTTGGAATCTCCACCCATCCAACCTCAGGGTTCGCGGCGACCGGCTCAAGCTTGTGGATTATGGTGCGGATATTCGCCCCTATGAGCCGGCGGCATTCGAGAGCATGTGCGAGCGCGCCTGGTTGACCTGGCGTTGGTGGCATCGCCCCGATCTTAAACGGATCATGCGTTTGGCTCGAATCGGGCATGCGGGCCCTTTCATGGCCGGGTACCGGTACTTTCGACAGGGTGTCGATCTGGTCTGCGGCATGGACGGGACGTCCGATCCTTTGGTGGCACGAGGCCTCACCCTCAAGCCGGCGAAGACGCTGGATTATGGTTGTGGCAAAGGCAAAGAGGCGCGTGCCATGACTGCGGTCTCATCGCTCGTCGTGGCGTTCGATCCGGCGACGTCGATTGATCGCGTGGCGTGTTTATCGAAGGGGTTGGAGGCCACTACGGATCGGCTGACCGCAATGCGGAAAGCCCCCTTCGATCTCGTCATCTGCAGACGTGTCATATGTGTTGTCGATGACGACGACGAACTCGGTGAGCTGTTGCGGGATCTTCGCTCTGCCGTAAGCGCGGATGGGCGGGTTCTAGTCTCGGTATGCCATCCGGCGTATTCGCCTTTTACGTCTAATTCAGAGTCGGTGCCGATATCCCGCCCGAGCGTTGATGGCGAAGGCGTGTTCTGTTGGCAAAAAAGGATTCACGGCACAGGTCGGGATCGGTGCGACGTGTATCGTCCTGAACGGGTCCTGCGGCGTGCTCTTCGGCTCGCTGGCTTGAACGTTATTGGACGGTTTGAAAAACCTGACATCGATCTCGACCGGTTCGAGCCGATTGCTTCCCAGCTGGTGCTTGAATTAGAGCCATTGCTATATCTGCCGCCGGTGAGCTTGATGATCAAGGTCTGCGCGATGGAAGCCCCCACCTTGCAAGCGCAAGTCAAACACCTTGTCCGGCAACTGGAAACACCAAGGGCGTTTGCGGAACGCGTTCTGGTAATAGATCAGCGCGAAACGGGATTTGCCAGACAATATGCCGCAGGGAACTTGGTCGAGGTCGAGAATTCAGCTCGCACTCTGAGGCATGAGGGTTGGATCGACCGGGTGGTTAAGGCGCCAGTCGACAATGCCGGCGCTGCCGCGATCAACGAAAAGTGGTTTGGTCTATCCAGCACGCAGTCGCACGCAGAGAACGGCGCGCAAGTGGCCGCCACGCTCGCCGGCTTTTCCGTCATACGGACGCGTTATGTGCTGCATGCAGATTCGGACTGCCTCATTGGGAGACAAGATCGACGACACGATTTCCTCCATGAAATGGTCAGCGCCCTTAGGCAAAACCAGGCTGTAACTGTCGCCTTCAACATCGCTCATCGCCAGTCAACGCCATTCACCGCGAGATCGGCAAGCGGCTGCTGGAGAGTCGAGTCCAGGCTCGGCTTGATTGACCTGGACATGCTCAGAGACCTGAGGCCGTTACCGAACGAGATAAGTAACCACGGGCTCGCGTTGCCATGGCACAGATCCCTGGACGCGCGGTTAAGCGAAACCACCGCAACAAGTCTCAGAGGCGGTAGTGCGCAGACCTACTATGTCCATCCGACCAACGCGCTGAAAGCGGACCCGGAAATGTGGCTCGAAATCATGGGTCAGGTGGAGCGCGGGATCTTCCCTGAAAGACAATACGATCAGGTTGATTGCGTAGGCGATATCCGAGCGTGGAAAAGGCCTGAGCGTTTTGAGGAGTTTGTTTTCGTTATCTGCGGTCGCGACGTTGCGCCGAGTCGCTTTCGCCGTTGCCTGGAGTCCGTTACCGATCAATCAATAGAGCGATGGGGTGCCGTTGTTATCGATGACGGTTCGGCTTCGGCAACCCAGCGCGAAATCGAGGTGCTCTGTCATCCCTATGCTGAACGCATTTCCTTGGTGCTGAACAAGCGGCGGAAGGGCCTTCTGGCGAATTTGGTAACTGCCGTACGAGAGATGTGTGGCAATCCTGCGTCTATCATCGTGACGCTCGATGCGGACGACGCGTTGTTAGGCGCTGGCGTACTTGCAAGGCTGACGGAGGCATACGGAGCGGGTGCGGACGCCACCGTTGGAACAATGCTGCGAACGGACAAGCCGGCACACTATCCAGCCAAGCTGGAAGAGCCGAGATCGAACCGCGGTGGAAATGTCTGGCAGCACCTGCGGAGCTTTCGCAAACACCTGTTCGACGCTGTGCCCGATGCGATGCTTAAGCTCGATGGCGCCTATGTCGAACTGGCGAACGATTGGGCCTACATGCTCCCCATTATCGAAAGAGCAGACCGACCCGTCTATATTCGGGAGCCTCTATATCTTTACGAGCCTTCTGGCGCCGGTAAGGGAGCCGACCGTATCCAACGCGAACAAAACATCGCGCGCCTCACAAACGCCCGTGCGCCATCTCTCGCGCGATGAGGGGGCGCATCGTTCTGCTACGATTTTACTCCTCACCAACCGGCGGAGCGTTGTTAATAGGCACGTGAAGGGTGGGGGCGATAACTGGTTGTTATCGGACTAAGCAAAGCCCGGGCCGCGGGATCGTCATCTGTGAGTTAGCCCGACGGCCCCAACGTTAGGGCAATCGGGAGTGGACTTTTCGATGGTCCCCTTTGGGGCGGCATAGTGGCACTTCTGACTTAGCTCTCGCTCTGTAAGGTGGGGGAGAGGCTTATCTGCCAGCGGCTTGCAAGATCTTGCGCTTCTTCAAGGGTAAACCGTGACTCGAGATGTCGAAGCAGATCTTCCTGACGCGGTTGACCGAAGGCCATGCGGTACAGCGCGAGATTTTTCTGCAGTCGCTCGTAGCGTGTTTCGTCGATACTGAGCGGTGGGTTGAGGATTCGACGGCGTACGCTGTCCCCACCTTCGGTTTCGTAGATCCAATAGGGGATCATATCGCCGGCGCCCGCCGGCCGGCAGGCAAGCGCATGAGCAAAAAGCGCTTTCCAAGGATCGGAAAACGGCTTCGTGGTGACGCCGTCGACATCACTAAGCGCTGATCGTGCAACGTTCTTACGCACCGCATAGCCCTTATATCGATGTACACGGCCTTCGCGTTGTTCCATGTCTACCGGATTGGAGGGCAGATTCCAGTGCACGATCGAGTGACACCATTGATGGAAGTCCAACCCCTCCTGACCGACCGATGTCGATGCGAGCACAAACGGCCGGAAGGGGGAGTTGAACGCGATACGGACAAGTTCCTTGCGATTCGTCTTCCCGGACTCTTCGTCGGTGGTTTCGCCGAAACGCATCGCATAGCGACAACGGATGTTGAGAGTCGGGTCCGCTTCGTCGAGTGTATCCGCCTGGATCCGTGTCATGCGTAGAGACAATGCGTCCCGAATTTCCGCCGCGATTCTAAGGACCCGCTTTTCGGCAGGTTGGTCGCGTCCGCCGAGTGATTCAGACAAAACGTGGACGTGCTCGTCGAGCATGGACTGTAGATTGCCGTCGAGGCAGTAGCGCAAAACGCGTTGCCAATAAGCCTCGCCCGCGTGCTCGTCCAGATGAAGTAAGGCGGTGTTGTCCGGCGCATTGAACAGCGACCGCAAACCTTCACCAACGATGGCCGCGGCATCGAGCAGCGCACGAGATGTCCACGACATCATCGGATCCAAACGATGAAGCGCGCGCAGTGCGCAGTTAGCCGGCGCGCCCAGTGCGAGGCGAGACAGCGTTTCGATATCGGCATTGTCAGAACCCACGCGGGTATGGCTATCTGATTCGGCTTCAGAGGCAAAGAACTGGGCATGTTCAACCAGCACTGCGCTATCGTCTTCCTCGGATTCGCTTGATGCCAGCATCCCGTCGCGACACCAGTTCAAGTAGTCGGTACCCGTATCTTGTCCCGCGAGATAGGCCACCAGCCGCCAATAAGGCGGGCTATCGGGCATAGGTGCTGAAGGCGGCGGAAGAGTCTCGATCAGCGGGCGAACATGTTCCGCAACGTGCGCCAGCACCTGATCCAGATCGGGCGTGGCGTGGTCGTTCTGGAGTGCAAGCTCAGCGGGATCGATCAGTGATACGAGCGTTGGCGATGGACAGAATAGCGAGAAGACGTTCATCGAGGCCGGGCGTGTCTCACGTCGCGCGTAATTCAATCGCCGCGGCACCGTTCCTAACTCTGAGTATTCGCTTATTCGGTCATACCCCGCGAAGACCTGTGCGTGCGCGGCGTAAGACATCATGGCCGCGATGGCGTCTGGGACCACGTTCCAGCTTGAGAAGATCAGCTCCTTGGAAACCGAGGGCACATCGCTGTATGGGCCGGCGGGTCGCCAATAGGCAAGCGAAGGTGGTAGCCAGAGTAGGCGCCACAGGCCGTTGTCATCCATCTCCTCGATCAACGCTCGAAGCTTGGGGTTACCAGGGTCGATCGACTCAAACCGCTGGATTTTTGCGATAGAGAGAAGGTGGTCGCGATGGAGGTCGACGAGCGTCTGCGTCTCTGTGCTGGCACGAGCGGCGTCGAAGCGTTCTTTGAACTGGTAACCCTTCATGAAATTCAGCAGGTAGGGGCTGGATTTCCAGTATTCGACAAGATCGCGGTGGCCAAACGTTTCGCCAATACGCGTCAATGCCTGCAGCTGACCAAGGTCCTGAGACGTCAATCTGGCGGGCTTGCGCCACTCCGACACCATCGCATCGGCGCGTTGGGTGCGTGCGACGCGTTCGTTGCGGCACATCAGTTTGAGCAAGTTGTCTTGTAGACGGTCTCGCGCAGCATGGAAGCCAGCGTCATTGCTAATCGAGACCATGCCGTCGCGCATCCGGGCGAGGTCCTGCTCTATGGCAGTTAGGCGGTGTTGTTGTCCATTGGCCAGGAAACCGAGCGTCGCGCGAAAATCGGCATAGTGGTCTTCGTCATCTTCGTCGCGCGTATACATCTTGTACGGCGTAGCTGACAGTAAGACGACGCGAGGCGCAGGATCGCCAACTTTCGCATCGTGCCGATAGGAGAAGAGATCCGTTGCCAGTTCGGCAGCCGGATTTTTCGGATCCATGAGCTCTCGGAAGCGCTGGAACTCGTCAAGAATAATCAGGTCAGGCTGAAGCGCATTGAGACATCGCTTGGCGAGTGTCTTTCGCAGCCTGGCCAGCAAGGCTAGCCGGCGCTCGTTGATGTCGGACGGGATCGCTCGGCGTCGGTCGTAGTACCTAGCCGTCAACGCGAGGATTTCTCGGGCTAAATCGGGCTGAGACCACACAGCGTCACGAAAGTCGCGGGCGATGGTCGGATCGAATGTCTGCCAGTCTGCTGTGTAGGCGACCCAAGTGTCGTGCGACCGTACCGGCGATTGCAGCAAGTTCTGTAGCCCGCGACAGAAGCGTTCGCGTCGGCGGTAAGTCAACATCTGATACAGCAATCGCCGCTCGGCCTTGTGGCCTGTTCGGTTCCCCATGTCGAATGTGGTTCCGGGCGTAAAGCTGACGAAGTTCAGTGACTGTTTTTCGAGTTCGTGTACTTCGAGCGGTAAGAGCGTTAGGCGCGTGGCCTTCGCGAAAGCTTGCTCGCCCGAGACGTTCAACCTCGCCACGTTCTGGGTCGCGATATCCGCGTTCGAGCAAACGTAGATTACGTCCAACCGCCGCACCGTATGCTGCAGCGTCTCGACCACCTTCGCGATCAGTCCCTTCGCAATCATCGTCTTGCCAAGCCCGACTTCATCAGCGATCAGAAACCGCCGAGTCGCATCTGTATCGACATAGAGTCTCTGATAAGCGTGTTCGACCGCCCCGCGTTGGAAGTCCTTCAGCTGGGCCAGTATCGGCGCCGCAGAAAACATTTCATCCTTTCGCATCGTTCGATTCCAGTGCCAGTGTTTGTTCAAACACAGTCCAAAGATCGCGAAAGCCGTCCGGAACGACCGGATCACCGTCTTGGTCAGATGTGTCCTCGAGTTGCCGCATAACGCGTGCGACGGCGCGCAAGCTAGCCGGGTCGCGAGCGTAGGCACGTGCTAACTGCTCGAACAGCGGAAACACGGCTTCGCTAGATGCGCTCCCACCAACTGGCGTGCTTGCCGAGCCCAATCTGGCCGCGAGTGCTTTTGAGCTGACATCGCCACCCATTTCGCCCAAAAGCATGGCCAGGTAGCGTAGAAAGGCTGAGCGATTACGCACGACGTGACGCATGGTGGCCTGATCGCGTCTCGAGGCCGACGGCATGTTCGTCACCGGGATCTCCAGACCGAACCGCCGATACTGGCCGCGATATGACAGCTCAAAACCGAGTAGCGAGGTCAATTCTATGGTCTGGAACGGCCCAAGCCGGACTTTGATTGGCAGCTCGCCAGGTACGCGCGCGCCCCGACTGCTCTCGGTAGTTAATGGCCACACGTCGATGATGATATCGGCGAGTTCATTGGATAGTGGCTCGCCGGTGCTTAGAGTGAGATGCCACTGATCGACGCTACCCTCGCATCGCAGACGCCAGTCGATGCTTGTCGCGGCTCGATGCGCTGTCTCAAGACAATGTTCGATGTGGGCTTGCTCGGCATCCGTTTCGGCAGCGACGTGCTCGTAGAGTTGGCAGATGTCGCGCAAGCCGCCATCGCCGAATATTGCCGTGATGCCGCCGACGTCGCGCCGGGGGCCGGACAGCTCGACCATGAATTCCGTATTGCGAATGCGGGAATGAAGGCCGAAGATCGGATGTGTTGCATTCGCTGAGCCAGCGAACAAGTGCGTTCGCGTGCCTCGCTCCTGAACTAAGCACTTGGCGTGCAGCCCGGCGCCCGCCAGCGTATCGGTATCTGCTGTTTCATCGGGCTCGGTGGCCGATTCTGAGAGCACCAGAAGCTCTTCTGCATGCATACGATCCGATTCGCTCAAGGCACCCAACTCTTCAGGCCGCGACACAAGCCAGGAAAATTGCTGTGTGTTCTGTGCCATACGCGCCAGCGCAGTGTCCGCCAAAAATGGCGAGATGACAGCCAGGCGATCGCAGGTCCCCGGTTCCCAATGGTCATCTGTGTCGCCGATCAAGTGAAAGGCCACGGAATCGAAGCCAGCCGGTAAATCCCAGTGGCAGTTGTCCAGATCGGCTAGTAGATCGTGGAAAAGCGATGCACGTGCCTTTGCGATCTCTTTGGAAGAAGCCGATCGAGCGAGGTGGAACAGCCGTCTTATCGGATCGTTGTTTTCGGCCTCGCTTTTTGGGCTTGGCACGCCGTCGAGTTGCAGGGCGAGATCCCAGGCGTTGTCGAAAGTGAGGTTCCGCGAGAGCACCAGCAGCCGAAGGATACGAGTATCGTTATCCTCGCTCCGGAAGCGCAGCAGAATAACTTTCGGATGGAAAGCCCCGCCCAGCGGCGCAATGCATGGGTGCAGCATGGGTTCCAACAGGCCGAACAATCGATTCGGGGCAGATGGCACTGCGAGTCGGCCGTGTTCATGAAAGACCGTGAAGCGATCCGCTACTCGTCTGAGCGATTCAAGCAAGCGGATCGGGTCCATGCTCTCGTCGGATTGCCCCGCATCTGCCAGCCACGCCAAGTGCAAGGGCAGTGTTAGAAGGGCGGCTGGGTCGAGCGAATACGTCGTTGCCGCCCCGGTATCGAAAACCATGCCCGACGGGGGCGTTAGGCCGTCGGTCAAAAGGCTGCGTGTGTTCGGATCAAGCATCATGACTCGCTGTCCAGGCCTTGCCGGAGGTCCCAAAGATATTGGCGGACTGTTGTCCAGCGATACTCGAGAGCGCTACCGCCGGAGCTGCCCGACCAGCGAGCTAGAGCAGACGGGTTGGTGAACCGGGACAGGCTCTTCTTGAGCGCGATCTCTCGGTTTCGTACGAGCGCCGCAGCATCTGTGTCTTGGGCGATGTCGTTCCGGTGCTTGCAGGCTGTATCACGCCACTGCTTTACAAAGGTCTGAGCGCCTCCATGGATTCGATAACCAGTAAACGAGATCTGCTCGAAAAATTGGTCTAGATCCCAATCGGCCAGTTCGGCCCAGTTCGTGCCCTCTTGCCACCGTGCCAGCGCCTCGCCATGTGCTTTAATCCAGTATTCGCTGCTTTGCAGGCGCGCGAGCAACAGGTTGTAGAGTAGGCTGGCACCGTGCATCAAGCGTGAAAATAACCGCGCTTGGCGCACGTTGTCGGCGATCTCAGGCGGTAGGTCGGCGGCACGCGTGTATTCCCACGGGAAAGCCGAGTCGTCGGGTATCGCGAGGCCTATCAACCACGCCAGATACGAGCCGCGGTGTGTCTGCAACACCTGGTCGCGGAGAAACTCGGCCTCTTGCCGCGTTAGCCTCAGAGATTCCTGGCTGGGGAAGCGGGGAGAAGGGTTCGGCAGTTTGGGGTGCCATGTGGTGGTGCTTAGGCCATCCAGCTCCCCATTGTCTTTCCGGCCGACCGCACGGCGGGCCGCATAAATCGGGTCTATCGATTGGTGGTAGTCGTTCTGCGAGCCTGCGAACTGCCGGATACCCCAGCGTCCAAGCCCCGCCCAATAGACCGAACTCGGTAGCCGTTGCAGACTGGCTCGCGACGCCGCGCCGATGATGCTGTGGTGAGATCCTTCCTCCGAGCTACCGTTGGCGATGAGGGCGCCGATGAGCTCGATCTCCAGTTGCCGGGCCCGCTCGGGAAATCGAGCGCCCGGCACGCGTTCCACTTCGAGCTGTTGGTAGACCCAAGGCACCAGCAACATATACCGCAGCCGTGTCTGGATCGTAGACGTGCCCGGAAATAGCCGATCAGCCAGCGCGTCGCGGATATTGCCGATGCCTAGCTCATCGCGCGTTCCGGGCTCATTGAAGAACGCAAGTAGCGCCTGACTACGCTCGCGCGCGGCATGATCGAAATCGAGCCAGCTGAGTGATGATGCCATGGCGTTTTGTCCCCCGTAACGCTCTTATTTTTATATATTCCGGCCAAGCGGTCAGTCGGTCGGTTTGACCTCGTAACGCTCACTGAGTGCTTTCAGCGTCACTGTGGCGGTGATGGCATCGTGAGGAATCAAAAGGTAACGCCAAGGTTTGCCCACATTGTCGGAGGCTGTTTCGGCCTCGTGTCGGCTGGCGTGTTCACACCATTCGACGGCGGCCCGCGCTTTGGCTTGCACGATGTCGGTCTGTATCTGATCGGCACGTTTTGGCTCGCAGAGATACTTCACGAAATCGGTCTCCACGACAAAGTCAGGCTCGTACGGCGGCGCTTCGTGGCTGAAGCGAATCTGGAACGTGTTGTCTGCTGGTTTCAACCATTTCAGCTCTTCGCGCTCTTTCTCGAGCAGCACAGCAAATTGCCGCTCTGTGTCGGAGTCGAATCTCTGGACCGGATAAAGACACCGCTTGAATCCGCCGAATAGATATTGGCGGATACGACTTAGATCACGAGGCTGCTGGCGGTAGTCGCGAACGTTTTCATTCTCGGGCACGCCATAGGTGGCAGTCGTCAGGGTCGTAAAACCGCTACTGACAAGCGCTTCGTATTCAGTTACAGCCTCGTGGTAATGCGGCTGCATCTGGGTGTGTACCAGCCCCGCCAGATTTTTCTGGTGATACTGAAGCACGTTCAGCACGGCATCTTCGTCCGGCAGATAACTGCGCAGGTGCGCCACAACCTGCCCGGCGAGCTTATAGAGCAGGGCTGCATGATGGTCGTAGGAGATGTCGTCGAAATCCAAGAGGGCGCGGACGATATAATTTTCCGGGTGCGGCTCGACGGTCTTGCTATCGCCCTCGCTCAGATAATGTCGGGTCCGGTTACGAAGATGCTCGATGAGGATATCGACCGACACCGGCTGCATGCTGATATTTCGGCAGTCGAGGTCAAAATCCGTGAACTCATAGTGCACTTCGCCCTTGGGAAGCACGATAACGCGCGGGATATCGATCGAGTGATGCACCACGTATTCGAGTGTGGTCTTCACCACCTGCTCGATATCCGGTTCTTTGTCGGCGTCGTCCGTATCTACGCCCTCCAGGGGACGCTGATACGGCGGAAGACTGCTGCGCACATCGTCGGCAATCTTTTGCCGTACTTCGCTGCCGAGCAATAGGCCAGATCCGGACAAAGTCTCGTACCGTTTCACGGCAGCGAGGGTAGCTCGCCCAATATCTCGTTCTCGAGCCGTCAGAAAAACAGGCGTACTTTCCGGCGAAGAGGATCCCGCAGCGACAGGGGGCGCATCTGAGTCGGCAGCCTCGCCAAACAAAGCGGCTGTGAATACGGGTGCCACAGTGACGGTCTTTCTGGGCTCCTCCGCCACGTCTTTGCCAATCACTACGCCTTTCCGGATGATCGAATCGGGCTTGTTCGCCTCGTCGATAATCGCCTGAAACTGATCATGGGCGATGATCGTCAGCCGGTCGACGGCGGCTACACCGGTGCGTTGGCCGTAGGGCAAGCGCAGGCCGCGGCCAATCGTCTGCTCGGTGAGAATCTGCGACTTGGCGGCGCGCAGAGGCACGATCGTGAACAGATTGTTGACGTCCCAGCCTTCCTTGAGCTTGTTGACGTGGACCACGATCTCGGTGGGTTCGGCTGCGCTTTGGACCTTCAGCAGGCGCTCGATCGTTTCTTCCTTTTCCTCGCCGCGCTGATTGGAGTGCACCTGGATCACCTTGTCGCGGTAGGCGCCGCCAAAGAAATCATCAGCCTGGATTTGGCGAACGAGGTCGTCGGCGTGGGTGGTGTCGGTAGCAACGACCAGCATGAAGGGTTTGACGACAGGCTTGCCGTTCTGGCGAGCGTAGACCTCCAGCTCGACTTTAACGTCTTCGTGTACGCGTACGCCGTCCTCAAGCTTCAGGCGCTCGAGTTGCACGTCCGTATATTGGCTTTTGTCGAAATTCTCTCGCGTGGCGACCGCCGGTTCCTTGACGTAGCCATCGTCCATGGCCGCAGACAAGGGATAGCGATAGACCACGTTGCGGAATTCCTGTCCGCCGCCGGATTCGACGCGCGGCGTGGCAGTCAACTCCAACCCGAGCACCGGTTTGAGTTCGTTGATCGCGGCGACGCCAGCGCTGGCCCGGTAACGATGGGACTCGTCCATCATCAGCACCAGATCATCGAGATCCGACAAGTACTCGAAATAGCTCTGGCCGATGTACTCGCTCAGCCGCTTGATACGCGGTGAGCGCCCGCCACGCACCTCGGTGTTGATCTTGCTGACGTTGAAGATGTTGATATGAATGGCCTGATCGCGGCCGAACATATCGCTTGTGACCTCACGATCCCGGCGTACGCCTCGGCCGGATTCGTAGTTGTCGCCGGTGATGATCTCGGGCGGGTTCTGTGCAAACTCGGCAATGCCCTGAAAAACGTATTTGTCGTGGCCAGGCGCGAAATCGGAGATCAGTTTCTCGTATATCGTCAGGTTCGGCGCAAGGATGAAGAAATGCCGGATGCCGTGGGCGCGATGAAGATACGCTGCAAACGCTGCCATCAGGCGTGTCTTGCCGACGCCAGTGGCGATCGCGAAACACAACGACGGGAAATCCCGCTCGAAGTCTTCCAGTTCCGGAAATTCCGCCGATAGGGTTTCCAGCGCTGCGGCAACGTCCTGGCTCTTGTCCAGACGAATCAGGTCCGAGACGCGATCAAGCAGATGTAGTGACTCGCGCAGGGGCTCTCGCAGGCTCAACCGGTTGGCTACGGCGTTCGCGTGGCGTTGCGATTCGCGGCTCATGCGTCGTCTCCGACGAACAAATCATCCACCGAGCCGGCGTCAGGCGCCGCGTCGGGGAGATTGGCGACTTCCAGCGAATAATCGTCGCGGCCAAATTCGCATTGCCCTAGCACCGCATGCGGAATCTTCTTCAGCGTGATGCGTTCAAACGCATCCGGGTCGGCGCGAAATGCACTGCAGCAGATCAGCAGGCTTTGATCCGCATCGAGTTCCTGGTGAATAGCAGACAATTGCTCGTGCGTCAGCGTCTGCGTGGTGACGTAGATAAAATCTTTTTCCGTAGCATGGCCCTGATTCCACCAAGTTTCGGGATCGGGCGCGTAGGTAAAGCCTTCGTGCTTGCACATGGCCTGAGCTAGCATCGCGGCATCGTAATCCGGGCTGATGACCCAGTTATCCCACTTGTCTTTCGTAAGCAGGGATGGCGCTAGTCGGTAGTAGCGGAATCCGCCGCCGCCTTGCCATTTGATGGACTGGGTAATACCCCCAGCGTCTGTGCCGTCGATTACCTGCTTTAGCCTTGGAAGAATATAGGTTTGGCAGTGCTCACCTAGCTCAACCATGATCCACCTGCGCCCCATTTTGTGAGCTACTGCCCCAGTAGTGCCCGATCCGGCGAAGGAGTCGAGGATGATTTCGCCAGGATTCGTCGCTATATTGATGATTCGTTCAATTAAACGCTCCGGCTTTGGGGTGTCGAATAAATTCCCCTCGTCAAAAAGCGCTTGGGCCTCTCGCTTTCCCTCCTGCGAGTGTCCTACTTCGGTATGTGGCCACCATGTGCGCGGAACTAAGCCGCTTTGGACTTCGTTTAGGAATAGCTTTATCGCAGGAGTGTTATTGCCGTCTTTCCCGAAGAGGATTCTCCCGTCATCGAATAGTTTCTTAAATTCCGCTTCAACCATCCGCCAATGGCTACCTCGCGGTGGTTTGACGCTCCGGCCAGAGGGAGTCTTTATCTCGTACATCAAACCCTCGTGGCGTTCTCCGGGCGCAAAAATAGGGCCGGCACGCCAAGGGCCGCGAGGGTCCTTATCCGGGTTTTTATATTTCGAGCTGCTTTTTTCATCTCGAGGTAAAAGATTTCGCACTCTCTTCCAATCATTGCCGAGAGGCGCATATATCTGCACGTAATTATGCGCCGGAGATATAGCAGCAGCGTTGCTGCGACCGTAAAAATTCTCCCACACCGCTGAACCTAGGTAGGCAGCTCTTCCAAAGATTTCGTCACACAAGACCTTCAAATAGTGACCTTCGTTGTCGTCGATAGTGATCCAGAGCGACCCATCATTTGAGAGAAGGTTTCGAATAATCTCCAGGCGGTCGCGCATCATTGATAGCCAAAGCGAGTGTTCTATCCCGTCGTCGTAGTGTTCGAAGGCACTGCCAGTGTTGTAGGGCGGATCGATAAACACGCACTTCACCTTACCCGCGAATTCCTGCTCCAATGCCTTTAGCGCCAAGAGATTATCCCCGAAGATCAGACGATTATCGAAAATATCCTGATCACTGACACGCTCATTCGCGTGGTAGGACTTCTCCGGATCTTCCAGCAAGATGCGCGGCTCCAATCGTGGTCGCTGATCCTTGCCGATCCAGGTCAGTTCGAGCTTGGTTTTGTTCTTGGGCATGAGCAGTCTTGTATTGGCTTGTCAGGCGGGCGTGGCGTTGCGGCGATTCATGATCTTGCAGAGGCTGACGTGGTAGCCAAAGCCTCGTAGACGTTGGTTTGCATTCTTGAGGGCGATGCGACTGAACAAGGGCAGCGTGAGTGGGGCGTCGTATTTGCTGGTGATGGCATAGACGATCTCGAATTCGTTGGGGTTCGGGCGTACGGTCGCATCCGCTAGCTGATGGCTTGCAGGTAGTTTGTCATTGACCTGCAACCGGAATTCGGCGTCGCTGGCAAATAGTTCGCTCGCTACAACGCCTTGGTTGAACAGATGGCTGAGGACCGATGAGCCGCCGTAGCGTTTTACGTGGACCAGTTTGCCGTCCCTATGCATAAGGTCGCAGAACTCGATGGCGCTCACCATTCCGGCGTGCTTGATATTGTTGGCGTCCATCAGGGCCCAGCTATCTGGGTCGCTGTCTCTGACTGCGACGTTGTATTGGTTTTCCGAGCTGTGATCGTAGTCTGGCAATACGACGTCCGACGTCGGAATGTTGGCCACCGCTGCATCGACGCTCGCAATATAATCGTCGTCGGCTCGGTACCAGTGGCCACCGCTGAGTATGTATTGATGGCCGTCGTAAGCGAGTTCGCAGTAAAGGCAGCGCCAGACCGGCCAGTGATCGCGTGGCTGGTCGGTGTCGGTGCTGAAAGCGACCACGTGCTTGGCCGTCAGGTATTGCTTGGTTAGGGTTTTGCCAGCCGAGACTTTAGCCAGAAACGTTTCGAGCTCGATGTCATCGTGCAGGGCATTCCGAACCGATTTGCTGTAGCGGAACCCGGAGATATTGGCCCACTCGATCAGTTCTGGAATAGCGAGCCATTTCTGATTGATGTCACCGGCGTTCAATTGTTCGAGCAGCTGCTCGTCGAGCGCCTCGATCTCCGATGGGGACTTGATCTGCCTGAGATGGTCGATCCAATCGAAGTTCTCTCGGTAGGTCTTCTGCCCGTAGAGATCGAGATATTCACCCAAGAGGACGGGCAGGTCTTCGAGCGTGGTTTTAAGTGATACCTTCAGCCCATCCGAGCCAGCTAGGGTGGTGGCCTCGTCGTCATAGCCGGTCTTGCCGACAAGAGCCCGAAGCATGTCGCTCTCGGGGTTGATGCCGAATTCGCCGATGCCGCTGTGTCTGCTTGCCTGTGTGCGGACTTGGCCGCCGATGGCGCCCAGATTGCGGGTGTCGGCGACGCGTATCCTGTCCGGGTCGATGCTGTTGGCAACCACGAGCAAACCGAAGTTCTCTTCCCAGCTGCTGGGATCGAGCATGGGTTTGCCATAGCCAAACGTGACGGCGAATAGGCGCTCGACAGCGGGAACGATCAGGACGGCCGCGTTGCTCCGGCCGTACACATGTGCTAGATCGATATGCGGTGTGAACAGCGATATCCAATTTGGCGGCTTGGGCGCCGTGCGCTTGATATAGAGGGTTGCCATGGAGCCGTTCGCCAGTTCGATTTCCTCCGGAGCGGGCAGGGCGGCCGTCTTCATCGCGTCCTCGGGCGACGCTATGTCGGTCTTGAGGAGATAGATCGAAAAGCTCAGTGTTCGCGGATCCTCGTCGGCCATTCCCCAAATCCCCTCATCCTCGCGCTACATTGAAAGTAGATGCGCCAATCGTTGTGTGGCGTCTTCGCGTTTACGGGCCACCATACGTTCCAGATTGAATTGCTTCCAGCGTACGGCTGGTAGCGCCTCGGCGTGAGCGTGACGGATGAGCTGCCAGTCGGGCGTTCCGCGTTTGAAGCCCAGCAGGAAGGATCGATCGTCCTCGGTAAGCTGGGCCCTTATGAGCTCGGGTAATGTGTGTTGTATTTCTTTCAGCTGGTCTAGCGTGACGGCTTGGGCGGTCATGCCGGCGAATTGGCGCCGATACAAGTCGTCGATCGGCTGCATATTCGGTGCGAGCAACTCGAATATCGGTTTGCCCTGGCTGATGAGATAAACGATGAAAGCATCTATCAGATCGCGTGTGAGGCCGTCTTCTTCGGTGAGCAGCAGGTGTACGTCGAACAGATCACGCGGATGTTGTCGCTGCAATGCGGCGCAGAGTTTTCCGGCGAATAGTTCGGCGTGCGCCACGCAGGCGACTTGCGGCGCCGTGTTGAACCGGTCGGCCAATCGGGTACTGAGGGTCCGGACTGCTGGGGGTAGCAGCTGCCCTCTGATCACGCCGTTGGGTTCTATCTTGATAGTGGCGTTCTGATAGGCAACGCGCGCGTTAGAGGTGGTTGGATGCAGCGAGTAGTGGCACCCGGGCAACGCACGCTCCAGCGATTGTCCGATCGCTGCCATATTCGAGCGAATGCCTGCGATTGCCTGGTCGCGTGGATGATCTGGTAAATAGTGAAGATCGATATCCACCGATAAGCGTGGTCCGTCGCGGTAGAAGAAATTGATCGCCGTGCCGCCCTTGAGCGCGAAACTGGGATGTTGGCTGACGAATGGAAGTACTGTCAGCAGAAGCCGCGTCTGACCTATATATGTCTCGCTAAAATCGGGCATGGCCCTCATGCTCTTCCCAGGCGGCGGGTACCGTGATCTTGTAACGTGGATGGAATCTGCCTGGCACCTTAAGGCTTCGTTTGCCGCTTCCAAGGTCTAGTTGTGTGATGTCCAACTGATTCAGCCAGCTGTGTTCGAGAATCTCTGCCAGGACGAGTAGCAGGCGCTTTGCCTTGATGGATCGACAGGCGGTCAGCAGTTTTTGCAGCAGGGCGGGGCGCAACGCCGGCAGGCCCTGAACGAGCTCCATCACCTCTTCAGGATCAGCGTTGGCTGGCGTCATGTCGCATAGTTCGATTGCTGCTCTCTCTGGCGAACTGATGTCGAGGTCGAATGCGGACCCCCGCCAGGATCCCAGGCCGATATCCACAACGTCGAATAGCGATGTCGCATTGCATTTGACGATGTTGGAACCGAAGGGCAGGCGCTCGAACCATGTAGGCAGTCGGTAGCCTCTGACGGTTGAGAGCTGAATGACCGGGTCGTTGCCCTGCGGGATGTAATGCGCCTGGCCCAGGAGTGCGAGCGCAGTTTGTCCGGCGGGCCAAACGCTATTGGGCGATTGTCTTTGCAACGCGTACACGGCGGCCTTCCAATCGACGGGCTGGCCCGCGCGAATCCAGGCGCCACGGCCCAGGGGCACGAGCCATCCGCTTTTCTTGTAGCCCCAGAGCATCTGCGGTGTGATGCCGTGCTCGGTGAGCCAGTCGCTCGTCATCGGCACGCCATAAGGGGCGGCGAGTAAGAGACGGTTGATCGCCGATGTCGGCTTCATTTCGGGTGGATTTTGCGATGCAGCCATGAGTCCTGCATCAGTTTTCTGCACGGGAGTTAGATACTACTATTCTGTATCTAAATAGACAAATAAAAACTGAGTTGCTGTCGCATACCAGTGTTTAATGCGAGCAAATAAACTACATAAAACATGTATTGATAAAGATTTTAGTAAACGGGCGCCTGCAAGGCAGCGGCTTACTGAGTCTGGATGTGCCAGCGTAGGCGATAGATGGATTCACGCTCTGTCTGCTGTTTCAGTCGCGACTGCACGTCGTCGATCAGGCGTTCCTTGTCTTCGTCGATCTGGTCCTGAGCGGCATAGAGATCGCGCCGCTGTTGGTTCCGGCGTTTTTCCAGGCCGTTGATCTTCTGATGGAGCTCAATCTTTCCTTCCAGATCTGCGATCGAGCGCGCTTGTTGTTTGGTCGCCCGGATGTCTCGATCAAGCTCTTTGAGGCTTTGCTCCAGTCCATTCTTGAGATCGGCCGCGCGATTATCGAGCTTCTCGATCGCATCCAGGAAATACTGCTGGTTTCTCTCGCTGACTGCGCTCAGGACGGAGTCGGCGCAGCGGTCTACGGCCGCCTGCAATTGTTCTGGCGCGGGACCGGTTGAGCCCGTATTGATTTCGCCAGCGACACGTAGCAGGTCAGCGGTCGTTTCTTCATCCAGAGCCTGTCCGTGGTCGTCTACAGCGGCCAGTAGAAGGTGCCGCTCGTGGCCGCCGGCACTATCGATATCGAGGCGCTCAAGCTGTAGCCAACCGCATTGGGCTGTCAGAGCTTCTATTCGTGAACGGCGGGCGCCGCCCGCGGCCCGATGGCTAGAATAATCGATGACCAGACTGGCATCTGGTGTTTCAAGCGCCTTTCCGCGATCGATAACCCACTGGGCCAGTGGATGCTGTAGCCGGTACTTGTGCCCGCTTTCCGGGAAGCGGGTCATCCGATAGGTGCCCAGTAGGGTTTGCGTGTTTGATGTAGCGAGCCCCGGCGGACAGTTTTCCAGCCGGAAGCTATTCTGCGAATCATCAAAACGGGCATGGTCTGCGAGAACGCCCCGTGTAAGCTGCCAGAGATTCTGTTCCAGCTTCCCTAGGTAGTGCTTGCTCTCGGCCAAGTTGATGCGCAGGCGATCGTGGACGTCTGCGTCGAAATGTTCAAGCAGTTGCTGGCGGGTCTGCTGCATGGCAGCGTCAATATGCGTTTCGAGTTCCAGCTGCAGCTGATCGAACTGCTGCTTGATCTCGCCAGCATTGCGAGCGTTCTGGTAAATATCGACAATGCGATGCTGAAAATCGACGCCTGATTCCACGGCGCCGAGGATCTCGTCGCTGGCACCAAATACGCCAGAAAAAAGCTGAAACTTTTCAGCTAACAGCTGGAATACGCGTTGGTCAGCTGCGTTATTCCGGTTCAGGAAATTGATGACAATTACGTCATGTTTTTGTCCGTAGCGATGGCAGCGTCCAATGCGCTGCTCTATGCGCTGTGGGTTCCATGGCAAATCGTAATTGACGATGAGCGAACAGAACTGAAGGTTTATGCCTTCTGCGGCGGCCTCGGTCGCGATCATGATCCGGGCTTTGTACCGGAATGCATCGACAAGCGCAGCACGGGTGTCGGCAGTGCGAGATCCGCTGATACGGTCAGACCCTTGATGCACCTGCTGCCATTCACGATAGATTTCGCGCGTGCCTGGGTCAGTGTTACTGCCGTTGAACAAAACGATGTCGTCGTAACCGTGGTCGTTCAGCAGCCGGTGAAGGTAATTCTGGGTACGGCGCGACTCGGTGAATATGAGGACCTTGTCTTCAGCGCCCAGTTCTTTTGTCTTCGCAAATCCGACTTGGAGAACCTCCACC
Source organism: Salinisphaera dokdonensis CL-ES53 (assembly GCF_040361215.1). Classification (NCBI taxonomy): domain Bacteria; kingdom Pseudomonadati; phylum Pseudomonadota; class Gammaproteobacteria; order Salinisphaerales; family Salinisphaeraceae; genus Salinisphaera; species Salinisphaera dokdonensis. The sequence goes on along the minus strand of NZ_APND01000002.1, from coordinate 110,088 downwards.
AACGCCTGGCCCTTCGCATTCTCCGTAATGCCTATCGCTCGATCTCTTAGGTCGGTCAACTCGAGGATCTCCGCCTCTAGCGCTTCTCGATCCGTGGCGCTGAGTAACGTTGAGCTCTCTTCCCATTCTTCAGCGGTCTCTGTCAGGTCCTCGTAATCCTCGCCCAGCTCGGTGTCCAGATTGACTTGCTTCGCATGGGTGTCGTCTTTTAGCCGAAGATGCAGTCGGCGCAGAAGGGAGTCCAGCGCACCAGCGATTGCGAATGTCGAGGATGCCAGCAACTTCCGAAGGACAAGCGTCATCAGACTGCGTTGGCCCGAGGGTAGCCCGTGCAGTTTTTCCCGTTGCAGGTATGCCGACACCAACTCGTAGAGCTGTTGCTCGTCGTTGCCGGGGATAAAATCCTGGGTTATAGGAATTCTCTGCGTATAGCTGATGTATTCCGTGACCTGGCGACGCAGCGTGCGATGACAGTAAGGCTGTAGACGCCGTCGCAGCTGATCGAAACTGCCGGAGTCGGTAAGCCGGCTGTATTGCAGGCGGAAGCTACGTTCGTCGCCGAACGCATATTCATCGATGAAGCTGACCAAGCCATATAGCTCCATAAGACTGTTCTGGAGCGGTGTAGCGGTAAGAAGGAGTTTCTTTCGCCCGCGAAGGGCGCCGCGTAATGCACGGCCGATCTTGTTGTCTGTTTTGTAGACGTTGCGAACGCGGTGAGCCTCGTCGATCACGACAAGATCCCAGAGAATTTCTCCGAGGGCCTCTGCTCGAGCCGCAGCGAATTGATAGGAGCAGATGACAATCTCGGGCTGCTCGAACGGATTTCTCTGTTCGCCTCGAATTGCCGTGTTCCAGCTTGGCCCGTCAAAAATCTGCGACGGCAGAAAGAACTTTTCCCGTAACTCTTGGCCCCACTGCTTGCGAAGGCTTGCAGGACATATCACTAAGATGCGGCGGGTGTTCTCGGACCAGCGTTGTAGTATCACGAGTCCCGCTTCAATCGTCTTTCCAAGCCCCACCTCGTCCGCGAGGATTACGCCGTCTTGTAACGGCGACTGAAAAGCGAAGAGCGCCGCATCGACCTGATGTGGATTTAGATCGACTTGCGCATCGTGGAGCGCTGTACCGAGACGATCGACACTTGATCCGCCGGGCCGCGATGCCAGCTGTTCGGCTAAATACCGGAGGTGGTGGCGAGAGTGCATTCGTCGGAGTTATTGCCGGGAAAAGTCTGGACGTTTTGTAGTAGGGCTTGTGTGCGGACAGAATGCCGGCTTTTGTATTGCTGCGGCTATGAATACTGGCATGGGCTGACTGAAGAGTGCTCGAGATCCGCGTTCGCACCTGTACAGCCGGATCACTTCTACGCCGAAACTAAATCCGAGCAGCCACCATGTAACGTTGTGCTCAGTGTAACTCTGCGTTGAGATTCAATTTCGACTTTTTTATCAACGCTCAGCGGTTTCTCTAGGGGCCTGCTGAAACCCCCTCCAACCTGTCTGATAATTCAAGCCGAGCGAATTCTTAAGTTGCGTTATTGATGGGAAGCCACAACGCCGAGCAACCTTCGCTGTTCTACAAATCGCAGACGATGAATCTCCTGCGTACCGATCCTTCGCTGCGCCGCGTTTGTTCGCCGGTCCGGAAAGTGCAGAGCGAAATGCTCTCTACCGAAGAGCATGCAAACATCGGTACCCAAAGCACTAGGAGATGTTTTGGTTCGACTTATATGTCGTTGAGCAAATCGACCGCCGCATTCCGCTCCAACCGCCCACGCTCGTAGTAATCCATCGCGATTCGCAAAGTGCGATGCCGAGACATTTCCATCGCATCTGTAAGGGAAATGCCCCGTCGACCGGCCTCGGTTAAAAAACCCACACGCAGACTGTGGGCGCCGATATTCGAGACATCGATTCTGGCGGCTTCGGCACGCAGTTTCACGATCCGATCGATTGCCCGCCCGCTTAGTCGGGCGAGCTGGCGACCGTTACGGTGGATGCCCACGAAGAGGGAGCCTTCGTTGTCGTGCCTGGCATTCATCCATAAGCGAAGTGCGTCGGCTGCTCGCCCGCGGAGGGGCAGTTCGGTGCCGGCCACCTGGGTTTTCGTGCTCGTGAGCTTGAGCACATAGCCGTCCGCCGTCCGCCGTCCGCCGTACGCTTTCGATATCTAACGCGCAGAGTTCGCTTCGGCGCAGACCGCCCGCCGCCCAGCCCACCAGCAGTATTGCTCGATCGCGTAGCCCGCGAGCGTCGTCACCGCAGGCGTCGACGACCAACTCGAGCAGGTCGCGGGTCAGTGCCCGCCGTTTGCGTGGCGCCGCCTCCTGGCGCTTGGCTGCGCGCAGACGATAATGCAGACGCGGGTCACGACAGGCGCTGGGTTCGTCGAGCGCCAGATGCACGACGCTTAGGGTCGACAGCATGCGGCGGATCGTGCCTACACGCAGCGCGCCCTTACGGCGTTTATCCCGGTCGAGCAGTTGCTGATGCACCTCGGGCGCCAAGGCGGTCAAGTGATTTTCGACGAATTGCGCGAGTATTGCGTAGTCGACCGGGTAATTTTCGCCGCCCAGGCCCGCGGCCTCGCACCAGGCCCAGAAGTAGGCAATATCGCGGCGACGGGCACGTTCGGTGTTGGCGCAGGCGTGGCCGAGCAAGGGACCGTTGAGCGCGGCTTCGCGCCGCTGGCGGGGTGTTGGGTTCACGTGATTCATACCAGTACCCCGTAGCGGCGGAGCAGGATGTCGAGCCGATTCAGAGTGACGCGCCGTGTGCTCGAACATCGCAACAGCCGCGGTGGCCAACGGCCATCGTGAATTCCGGCAATCGCCTGAACCAGAGAGTCGAGATCCGATAGGTCGATACGTCCGCACAGCGCTTGGCGCATGCGCGGCTCGAATCGCCAGCATCCGTAGCGGAGTTTCACCCGTGCCATGAATGCGTGCGCGACACCTCGATGAACCTCGTAGGGCGAGTTGGGGGAAGGGCTCATGGATTCACCTGGATACTTGATGTGGTGATCGCAGGCTCGTCCCCGCCTCGCGCGCCGCAAGTGGCTGGATGCTCGGCGTTTGCGTCTATATGTCAAGCCGCGCGTCGAGCGGGCGAATTAAAGGTGATGTCGTAAGCCGATCGCAGGCGAAGCGTTCTCAGTGGCGACTACTACTATGGTCGCAGGAAAAAAATCGGCGGATTGGGCCAGAACGCTCCTCGGCTATCCCCTTTAAGGGGTGAAAGCCAAAAAAAGACCGCCCAATGCCGAACATCTCACAGCAAACCTCGCTGCCTCTTCCGGTACCGAGATCACGCCGTTACGAAATCGTCCAGCCAGAGCCCGGACGGGTGACACGTCATCCCGCTTACGACGCATTCGATCAGAACTGGCTCGCCGTGGGCGCGTGGCCACCCCTACCATTGGCATCGCATCTGGGGGACGCTGGCATCGAGTTCGCGATCGGGCCACTCCCGATTGCGGTAGTCGCAGGATCCCGGTATCGGATTATTTCGGGTTTGCGCACCTGGATCTCGGCACGCCACGCCCGTGTGCTCATCCCGGTAGTGGTTGTTCGCGGTGTCTCGGCCGCGCAGTGCCGCGCCGCAGCCGCTTGGGACATCGCGCGCGCTATGGGCATACAGCGCGGCTCGGATAGCGCATGCCATGCGATCAAGGCCTGCACGCAATTGCGCCGTGATCATCCCGAGTTGGCCTCACTGATACCGCGAAAAAATTTGCTATGCGAGTGGTACGGCCTGACGCCCGAGCAAGTGCGCCCGGCGCAGCCGGAGGAACGTCGCGAATCGCTTGATCCGGAGACACGACGGATGGATCTGGGGGTAGCTGATGACGATGCGTGACCGCATAGCGGCGTTGGCCGATGACGCGCCGGGCGCTGAACTGTTGCTGTCGCTTCTGCAATGCCCGCCGGCCGCCCGCGGTGCTCTTCAGGCGCTGTCAATCGGGGGGGCTGCGCTCGATTTGATCGCAGACCCGACAGTGGGGGTCGGGCCGGTGGATGCGGCGTTTGCCGCTCGCATGCGCGATATCGCTTACACGCTCCGTGCGGCGCTGTTCGACGATGAGGCGCTGGCGGCTGCTGTCGCGATGCCGGCCTCGACCACCGGGCGCACGCGCGCCCGCGGCTATTGCGAGCGCTACCCGGTGTGGGCGGTGTGCATGCACACCGATACGCCGTCGCCGGATGATCGATCGCCTGTGATTGCTCTGACCAGTCTACTCATTGCTGCGGTCATTAAATCCGCCGCCTCGTACGGCGAGCACGAGAAATTTTTTGTACGCGTAGGCCGTTACGCGCGCGCTCTTGATGACGGCCATTACGATGGATGGATCGTGGCGGCGCCGGCAGGCTTCGACGATGCCGGGCTGTGGCAGGCGTGGCTAGACGCCGCAGGCCGGGGCGCGATCAAGAACTCGGCCCGATGGCGAGTCGTCCGAGAACTAACCCAACTTGTGCGCCTTGTTTTTCACGGCAAGCGCCGCCGGGTTCATAACGATCGTCCCTCGGCACCGGCCCAGTCTGCCCCCATGTCTCAGTACGGTTGGCTGCACGCGTACAGCGACGGCCCGCCGCGGCGCACTTGGAACGGCTCGGGCGGTGGTGTTTGCGGCGCGGTGGTGCGCTCCCCAGGTGAGCGAGCTAGCGGCACGCGTAGTGCTGGAGACGCGCCCGGCGGAGATCACCCCGAAACTCACGCTACGGTTTATCACGCGCGCCAAAATTGTGTATTGGACAGTCCGTATTGCAGCGCCGCGGAAGCGGCAATCGCCTCTCGTCATCAGGCCGAGGCGATAAAACGTCACAATAATACCCAGCATAGTGCGCCGTCCGCGCTTGCGGCAATTGATATTGCTGCACTTTTGAACTCCATCGACACACAGTGGGAGCAGTCGCCTTACGAAGCCCGCGCAGCTATGTGCCTCGCTGAATTGGCCTTATGGACCGGGCGTGACGTTGTTGAACTCGCTGCGTTGCCATGGCGTACACGCGGGATAGGTGTGGATCACCGCCAGGGTGTGGTCGCGCTCCCGGCGACCACGGCCATGGCTTATCTCACAACGCCGGCGAGCGGATCCGTGCGCCCAACAGCAAGCGTGTTGCGGCTGGCTATGCCGGGGCCCACTCGCGGGCGATTGGCTGCACTCGGCCGTATGGCCACGTCGGGTGCCCAGCTATGGACGGGCACGCCGGACACCGCGCGTGCTGCTATCAATCAGATCCTCGGTGCAGCCGGTCTTATTGATCACGGCATCGGGGTATCGCAACTGTCTCGGGTCTGCGGCTCCGCTTTGGCCCGTGTCTGTGCCGGCGACTGGTGTGCGTCCGCGACGATCACCGGCCGCGTCCCGGCTCACGCCAGATCGCAAATCTATTACACGCATCTCACTACCGAATTCCTGGTTCGTAGCTGGCAGCGTGCGATTGATGAATTGCTGGACGAAGCGTACTGCGAGGCGCCCGATCTCGAGGGCTCGGAGCTACGTTGGTTGGAAACTGGGCGAACGCCGTCATCGGGATTCGGGTCGCGAGTGACACCGAGCGATTCGGCCATGGACGCCGCCGTCGCACGCGATACCAACCGGCGTCGCCGCGCGGGCCGGGCGGCGCTCGGTAAACGGGTCGTGGCTGAGATGAATGCCGCAGTAAGACATGCGCACCTCGCTTTGTTATTGGGGGTGGGCGTACGCGGGGTGCGAGAGCCAATTGCATTCGACGCCCAGTGGCACGGCAGCAACACGCTGCTACTTGCCGAAAAAGCCGGCGCCGACTGGGACGGTGCGCGCATTGTGTGTCTGCCGGAATGGTCCGCGCAGGCGCTACGCGCGCTGCAACGAGAGCGCGGCCAACTCGCGTTGCGCTACCCGACGGTACTCGGAGGGCTGACGCGATTAATAGACACCCCCTATTCGCCGGGCGAGGGCGTACGCCGGTCGCGGGCGATGCAGCATCCCGACCGTTTGCCCTGGTTCGTCGAACTCGACACGGACCAATTTGCAATAGCGCGCCGGCGAGAGTCGATGCGCGAACGGGCACGTCTTTTTCAAGTGCCCTCGGTAAAACGCCTACGGCCCGATCTATTACCGGACGGGCTGCCGTTGAACGCGGGTCGTCATCGACTTCGCAGTAATTTGGTCGCTGCAGGTGTCGGTGCAGCTGCCATCGACGCTTATCTCGGGCACTGGGTGCTGGGCACGAGCGCTCTGGATGATGCCTCGACCGCGGTGCCGCTCGGGCTGGCTTATCGAGCCCGCGCTGCCATCGAGAAACGTGATCACGCCTGGCGAGGTAGCGACTGATGACCGCCATTGCAGCCATTGACCAAGCGCTCTGGGGGTTTCTCGAAGACGTTGCAGACGCCGCGGCGCATGAGCGATTCCTCATGCTACTGGAAGAACACTGGCCCGCTGGGCTTAGCGGCCAGGCCGAGGAATTCACCCGGGCGCAGCGCGTAGCGCTTGAGCAGGCCGTTTGTGTCGACGAAACCGTGTTGAATTTGGAGGACACCGCGGCGTGGCTGGCAAGGGGTATCGAGCGCGGTAACGCGCGTGACCGTTGGCGAATCCGTATCCCCGCGATTCCGCACACGTTGGTCTACCGCGACGGCCGGATCTCGCCCGCGGAATACCAGGCTCAGGTACAAATTGACGGGCTCATCGTCGATTTCGAGAAATTTCTGCCGCGCATGGACGCATCCCGGCGCAACGCGTTGGAAACCACCATCGCAATGGGATTCTGCCTGTTCGACTGCGGTTGGGATGCACGCGTGCTGGACGCGTTTCTGGCAATCGGGCCGGAGGGGGTGCGGCATATCGAGGGCAGAGTGTTCCTTGAACTGGCCGTGTCGCGTGGGTCCCTGGGCCGCCATTGGACTCAGCATCTAAGGATCGAACCCACCCCGCCGTTTGTTCTGCTATGTGCGGCCTGGCGCCAGCGAGGGTTTCAGCATTTCGGCCGAGGTCTGGATGCCGCGACGTGCCTTGAGCGGTTTCGAAAACTAGCTGCGAGAGAGGGTTTTTCGAACTCCGTACCGGCCACGCCGGGCGAGTTTTTCGCTGGCCTGCGGATCTGGGCGCGACTGCGCGTGCCGCCATACATCGTGAGCGCGATGACTGGCGAAATCGGCTATCAAACGATGTACTCACAGGCGTACAGACGCGCCGTGACCGGTCGGCCGCTCGAAAGCAAAGCAGGACTGAAGCCAAGCAAACAATCTGACGGCTCTGACGCTACTGGACGGATTGCGGGCGGTGCGCGGTCATTTCTGGCTGGTGAAAGTTGTAATTCGGATGCCGTCGTACGTCTGATCCGACTGCGCGAAGCGCTCGACGATTCGCGCGGCCCTGTTTCCGCACGTGACGCGCGGCGCGCCATACGCGCTATCGATCCCGCGTTGGCGGCAGGTCCTCGATCGTCGGATACGATCGAAAAAGCGCTGTGGCGGTGGGTCGATGGGCGCCTGTCCGAAGACAGGGCACCACAGCCCGGCACGCTACGTGGGTACGTCAATGCGTTTGCGCCGGCGCTGATTCATGAATTCGGACACCATCGCGTCGATGAGCTTACGCGTGACGACTGGCGCGACGTCTGCGAGACGGTCCTCGCGGTGCACGCGCCGGCCCCCGACCAGGCCTCCGCGCTTTCGTCGCGACAGTTGCATGCATTCCATAAGTTTTTGCGACGCGTATACAAGGTTCCGCGCATTGCGCTCGAGTCGCTCGAGCTCTTTAGCTTTGCACGCTCGAACCTCGTGAATCGTAATATCGTGCCACCCGTCGAGTTCGAGCGGCTGATCGAACGCATGTTGGGCTCGCAGCGCTGGCAATGCCCCGATCAACTGCAAATTCAGCGGGCGTTGATTGCGGCCTTGGCGTTCCACGTGGGCCTTCGGGGAGGCGAGGCGGCGCATTTGGTGCTCGGCCAGTTGCGTGGTCGAGTGGCGCCTCGCCTCGAGATTCGCAAGAACTCGTACAGCACGCCCAAAACGTCAGCAGGCTGGCGGCCGCTCGACCTGTCGCCGGCTTTGCCCCCCGATACGCTTGTTGCTCTGGTGTCGCATTGCGACTGGCGACGAGCACGTGGCGCCGGCGCTGATGATCCCGTTTTCGTGCATCCGGATGGCGATCCGAACCAGCCGTTGTCAGAGCATCATGCGATCCGGCGCACGATTCGCGATCTGCGACAGGTCACGAACGACCCCACTTTGGGCATGCACCATTTACGACACGGTTTCGCCAACTACTGGGCGTTATGCGCGCACGCTAATCGGGACGGCTTCGACCGCTGGCTTCCGAGCGCCTACCGAACTGATGAGACGGCGCGTAGTTTGGCGATACGGATAGCTTATCTCGACCCGGCAGGCGAGGGCGAGTGTCGATCGATGTTGTACACGCTCGCCCGGCAGATGGGCCACCTGTCGCCGAGAACGACCCTCGGCACCTACATCCATACGGTGGAATGGACTGCACGCCATTTTCGTAGCGGGCTCGCCCAGCCCGTCACGAACGAAACGGTGCGCCGCCTGCTGGTTCGCGGCGATATACCACGAATTGCGAGCGCGCTGCGCCGGGGCGATACGGCGCGACTGGCGCGCGGCTTCCCAGAGGATAAACGTTACACCGGAAGCGCTTAGTAGCCGGGGTGCGTGGCCGGCGAGTGGCTGACACAGCGCCTGACGAAGTATATCCTGGTACGTATATACATCGAGGGAGGCCGCCATGACCACTGCCAAAATCTTCCGGTCCGGTAACAGTCAGGCCGTTCGGCTACCGAAGGCGTTTCGTTTCGACAGTCAAGAGGTCGAGATCTATCGCCGGGGCGATGAAATCGTGTTGCGCGAAAAGCGCCCGAACCTGGCGGCGGCGTTCGATGCGTTGACCGATTTGCCCGACGATATGATCGACGCACTGGAACACCGCGACGATCCGTTGCCAGAAGAGCGCGAGCGCCTGTAATGGCACCGCGCTATCTGCTCGATACCAATATCTGTATTTATATTCAGCGCGAGCGCCCCGCCCGGGTACGCGCCCATCTTGAGAAACAAAAGCCTGGCAGCGTTGGACTATCGCTGATTACCTGGGGCGAGTTGCTGTATGGCGCGGCGCGCAGCCAGCATCCGCGCAAGACGCGCCGGAATCTCGATGTCCTGATCGCCATGATCCCGATTCTGGTCTTGCCGCAGGAAGCTGGCGAACATTACGGTGATATTCGAGCCACGCTTGCCGACGCCGGCACGCCCATTGGCGCTAATGACTTGTGGATTGCCGCACACGCACGAGCGGCCGATCTGACGGTCGTTACGAACAATGTCCGCGAATTCGAACGCGTCGATGGTCTGAAGCTGGAGAACTGGACACAATAACCGCGATAGGCGAGATGTTCGACGTTCCCGACATCTTCCACCAAAGCCGCCTTCGGCCTTCGCCCGACCGAGGGGATACAGCACGACCGCCGCAAGACCTTACAGCAGTACGTGGTTGTGCCTCAGCCGGTGGCTCTGGACGCGCCGCGGCAAATGAACGCCGCTCGGTTGCGTCGTCCGAGCGCGACGACAGGCACGCCCGGGCATCGTCTCCCCGATCGGGCCGGGTCCTATGTCGCCCGAGGTCTTCGCGGGCGTGAAAAGAGCCAGTTAGAACAATTCGGCACGGCCCGCCCACGGGGCCGCTTCCTGTTCTGCCTAACTTAAGCAGGCCAGTCAGCCGTCGCTTCATAAGCCTGCTTGGGCAAAGTGCCGTGATATGCGTCCGCAGACTCGAGCGCAACCCAGCCATCCTGAAAAACGGCGATGATCGTGTCGGCCGGATAGCGATTCTGGCCGACCATATAATCGTAAGCGTGCAGCATAGCGGTGCTCCCTTTGGTCGAACTTACCTCGAACGGCATCGCGTCGAACATCGATGAGGCGGGCCGAGTGCCAAGTGTGAGCAATTCCACGCGGCCGCGGGCATTTCCTGAGAATCGAATCCGAGCCTGAACCATCATCGTGTCGCGCACTCTCGTTTGTTCGACGAGCCATTGGCCGAGATCACTGAAGCGCATCCCTTCGATTTCGATGAGTTCTGGGCTGCGGCGCGTTACATAGCGAATCGTTGCCTCATCGAAGGCATTCAGTCCGGTGCCGGCGCAGCGGTAGGCGGAAAGACTGACGACTTTGTTCGAATTTTGGTTCATGGCTTATTGCTTCAGTTACTGGTTGGTGCGTTCGGCTGCTGCCGCCGAGTATTCAGACATCGAAGTCGCCGCGCGCTGGCGGACTCGGTATGCCGGCCAACGGATCTTTGCCCAGTAGCTGTTCCGAGTTCGGTATTGCTACGCGGGTTCGCCGGGAGCCGCAACGGGTTCAAGAAGAACCGTATCGAGTTCGGCGGTTCAGCCCAAACGAAGTCTTGGAATGCTCGCGCGCCGTTACCTCAGACGTGACTCGGCCACCATTGAACTAACATGAAGCCTCGCCCCGCTGGTATGTTCGAGGCCGGCAATAACGATCAGGTTCATTCCGACGGACATGACGCAGATCAAGTTCATCCACGCGGCTGACATCCACCTGGATAGCCCGCTAAACGGTCTTTCCACGGATGACGAGGTTGCCGCCGAGCAGATACGTCTAGCCACCCGGCATGCGCTCGAGAACCTCGTGACGGAAGCGACAGACCGGGCCGTTGATTTCATGCTCATCGCCGGCGATCTCTACGATGGCGACTGGCGCGACTACCGAACCGGGTTGTGCTTCACCCGTCAGATGGCGCGATTGAAGTCAGCCGAAATACCGGTGTTCGTGATCCAAGGCAACCACGATGCCGAGAGCAAGATGACCCGGCACCTGAAGCTGCCCGAGAACGTGCATCTGTTCGGTTCCAAGAAGCCGTCCACTAAAACGCTCGACGATCTCGGCGTCGCCATCCACGGCTATAGCTACAAGACCCGTGACGTCACCGAGAATCTGGTGCCGCACTATCCGGCCCCCGTACCGGGCATGTTCAATGTCGCCCTGCTGCATACGGCGCTCAACGGCCGGGCCGGCCATGCGAACTACGCGCCCTGTACCTTGGCCGAATTGCAGAATAAGGGCTACGACTACTGGGCGCTCGGCCACGTCCACGCATACGAGCTGCTCAGCGAAGCGCCACACGTGGTGTTTCCCGGGAATCTTCAGGGGCGCTCTATACGTGAAACCGGCCCGAAGCAGGCGCTCGAAGTCGTGGTCGAGGACGGCCGGGTCGTGGACACGACATCACTGTATTGCGACGTCGTGCGATGGGCTGTGGTGGACGTGCCCATCGATGATTGCGACCGACTTAATCAGGTCTATGACGCGATCAGTGAGGCGGTTCAGTCGGCGGTGGCGCAGCATGCTGAAGGCCGTTTGCTGGCGATGCGCATCCGGCTCGTCGGCACCAGTGCACTACAAGGCGATCTGACCGCTCGCGGCACCGAACTGATCGCCCAGGCTCGCAATGCGGCGCAAAGTCTCGGCGCCGGGGTGGCGTACGTCGAGAAGCTCGTCGTCGCCACCGAGCCGAGCGTGACCGCCGAGGCGATGCGGGCACGCGAAGACGCGCTTGGGGAACTGCGACGGCTCATGGACGGCGCGGTCGATGACCCGGAACTCGTGAAAATGCTGGACGACGATATCGGTGCGCTTGTGCGAGGCCTGCCCGCTGACGTTCAGGCGCAGGTGGAAGAGCCGATTCTGCAGGCGGCAATCGACGGCGAAACGGCGACGATGCTGCAGGGTGCCAGCGACTATCTCATGGGCCGATTGACGGCCCACGGGGATCGCTGATGCGTTTGCGTCGTCTTGATCTGATCCGCTACGGCCGATTCACGGATCAGAGTATCGAGCTGCCCGCGGGCGAACCTGACCTGCGCGTGATCTACGGGCCGAACGAGGCGGGTAAATCTACGACGCGCGCCGCACTGACTGACCTCCTATACGGTTTCGGTCAGAGCTCGGACTACGCCTTTCTTCACCCCTACGGCGCATTGCGTATTGGTGCGGTCCTGGAAGCCGAGTCAGGGACGCTGGATTTCGTGCGCAAGAAGGGCCGCAAGAATACGGTGCTTGACCGCGACGATACCCCTGCGCCGACCATCGAGGTGGCGCTGAGCCGAGCCTTGCCGAATACCGACCTGGATTTCTTCAAGCGTATGTTCAGTCTGGATCAAGAACGGCTTCGCGAAGGCGCCGCGCAGCTGCCAGGCCAGGGTGGGGACGGCGATACCGGTCTGCTTTCGGCGGGCGCCGGCATCACCGATTTGCTGGCGAGACGCCAGGCACTCGCCGCTGAAGCCGACAGTCTTTGGGGTCCACGCGAAAAGCAGAGTCGTGCCTATACGCAGGCCGCGAACCGGCTGAAAGCGGCAGAAAAGACGATGCGGGACCTTGAGGTCAGCGCAACGCAGTGGGAGAAACTGAGAAAGGCGTACCAGACGGCCGATGACGACTATGAAGAGCTGAAGAAGCGTCTGCGCGAGACACGGGCCGAGCGGACGAGGCTGGAGCGGATTCGCCGCGTGATGCCGCATATCCGGCGTTATCTGGATCTCGACGAAGAGCTCGTGGGCCTCGGTGAAGTGGCGGCGCTGGATAAAGATGCCGGTGCGGTCCTCAACGCGGCGCTCAAGGACATCCATCGTGCCGACGCGGGCATGCGCGAGCAGAATCTGCGCGTAGACGCGCTCAAGGAAAGGATCGCAAATACGCCTTGCGACGAGCCGCTATTGGCTCGCGCGGCGGATATCGACAAGCTGGTTGAGAAGCGCACTCGCATAACGGATGACGCGGATCTGCTGACACGATCGCGCATCGAATTGGAAGGCACTGAAAGATCGCTGCACAACGATGCGGCATCGCTGCGTTGGGCACCGGAGTCGATCGAAGGCCTCATTGAGCGATTGCCGAATCAGAGCGATCTTGACCACGCCGTGAATCTTCGAAGCGCCTACGGCGAGAAAGTGGAAAGGGCGGACAATGCGGCCAAGCGCGAAGAGGAGACGCGGGTTCGCCAGCAGCAAATGCGGGCACGGCTCGAGGCCTTGGGTGGGTCTGAAGACGTCGAAGGTCTGGATGCGCTCGTTACCACGCTCAAAAGCGATACCGGGCCGCAGGTTCGGCTAGAGGCGGCACGGGAGAGCAAGGACCGCTACCAGAACGAAATCGATCGTCTGCTCGATCGGCTGACGCCAAGTATCGATGAAGCCGCCTTGCGCGCGTTCGAGCCGCCGGCCGCATACGAGGTCGACGCCTTCGTCGGATCGATGCAGGACGCCGATGTCACACTTTCGAACGTTCGCGATGCGGGCGACGATGCGGCACAGACGCTGCGTCTGGATCGTCTGGCCTACGAGCAGGTGTTGCAGAGCGAGCGACTGGCCACGGAAGCGGAACTCGATGATCTGCGTGACCAACGCGAGGCGGGCTGGCGTTTCCTCCTGGGCCAGTATATCGACAACACGGCCCCCGATCCTGCTGATCTGGATTCTTATATCGGGGATCACCCGAACCTCGTCACCGCCTACGAGAGTGCGGTCCGAGCCGCTGATGCAGCCGCGGATCGCCGTTTCGACAAGGCCGAGACCGCCGGCCAGCTGAAGGAAAAAGCACGCGGCATTGCCGTCCAGGCCGAGCGATTGGAAATGCTGGAAGCCAAGGTGCGAAAGGCCGAGGAAACCCGAGATCGCCTGACACACGAGTGGCGGCAACTGTGGCAGAGCGCCCCGTTTGAACCCGCGCCGCCGGCCGCGATGCACGACTGGCTCGACGTGCGGGCCCAACTGCTGGACAGGATCAGCGATCGCGAGGCCGCGGCTTCGAAGGTCGAGACGCTTCAGGCCGGTCTTGTCCACGACTGCGAGCGGTTGCGCACGGCGCTTCGCAACGCGGGAGTGAATGCGGCGTCGCTGAATGACGAAGGCTTCGCGACGCTGATGACACGGGCCGAGCAATTGCTGAAAGACGAGCATGCACGCGAGCAGGAACGACAGAATCTGCACCGTGATCTCGCCGAGCGTGATCCCGAACTCGCGCAGCGCCGCAAATCAGCCGAGTCGTTCCAGGCCCAGCTGAGCGCCTGGGCAAAGGATTGGGCGCAGGCCTTGGCCCGGCTCGGTCTCGATGCGACGCTGACCGCAGGCGACGCGCAACAGCCGCTGGCCACGTTGACGCGCCTGCGCCAGACCGTCGCCCAATGGCGTCAGCACGATGGAGCTATCGCCGAGGCCGAGGCGCGCGCGCAGGCATTCGGGGACGCCGTCGCCCAATTGTCGACGGAGTTGGCGAGTGACCTGCACGATCGATCGGCGCTGGCGGCCTCGATCGAACTGAAAAACCGATTAACCCGCGCACGCCAGGCGCGCCAGAACCTCGACGATTGGGCGAAAGAGCTGGAATCCACCGTGCAGCGGGTCGGAGACTTGGAGAAGACCAGGGGCCAGGCCGGCGATACGTTGCAGGAACTGCACGCCGTGGCCGGGACCACCGATACCGCCGCGCTTTCAGTGGCCATCGAACGATCGGACGCACAACGTCGGCTCCGGGCGCAAAAGCACGAATTTCACGAAACGGCCGTGGCCCACGGCGACGGTTTGGGGCTGCAGGAGCTGATAAACGAGTGCAGCCGATATACACCCGACGAACTAACGCAGACGGCTTCCGAGATCCAGGATCGTGCGGCGGACCTGGAGTCCGAAGAGCCGCGCCTGCTGGAGGCCCGAAACGAAGCGCGCGATGCTTTCGAGTCCGTAGGCGGCGACGACGCCTATGCGGTGGCAGCTTCTGAGCGATCTCAAGCGATAGCGGACATGCGAGAAGCCGCCGAAGCGTACGCACGGGTAGGTACCGCGTCCATTCTTCTGCGGTGGGCCGCACAGCGCTACCGGCTGGAAAAGCTCCAGCCGCTGATCACGCGGGCTGGGGAGATATTTTCGACGCTGACGCTTGGGTCGTTCGACAAGCTTGTTCCCGTCTTCGAGGACGAGGAAATGCATATCGCGGGGCGCCGGAGTGACGGCGAGGCCGTGCGCGTGCAGGCGATGAGTGAGGGTACCCAAGACCAGATGTTTCTCGCGCTGCGCCTGGCGTCCCTCGAAGAGTACCTCGAGCGAGGCACCGTGCTCCCGTTCGTGGCTGATGATCTGTTCGTGAACTTCGATGACGAACGTGCGCTGGCCGGGCTGCGCGTTCTCGTTGAGTTATCGAAGAAAACCCAGGTACTGTTTTTTACCCATCACCAGCATCTGTGCGATCTGGCACGGCAGGTCACCGAGTCCGATCGTTGCGTGATTCATGTCTAGGTGCGCCCGGGCCGTCTCACTGTCGCGTTAGAACACAGAGACTGGCGAGGCCGAGCGCCGTGCTGGAATGGGCTGAAGCCAAGATAAGCGTTACCAGACGAGCTTTAATGGGCTCTGGTGGCTCCGAGCGAGACTTTCTCCCATCGATCATCCGGTTGCCGGTGCAACGGCTGCTCGGCGACGACGCCCCCAACGGTCCGCCCTCAGCATGGTCAATGCGGTGGAACTGCATGCAGAGACGTGACGGTTGATCGGCAGGTCGAATGCCGTTGTCTTTACGGCTTTCTGATACTGGCGGTCTAGCTTTTGCAGGCTGGCGACGAAGGCTTCGGTCATCCGGAGTTGCATTCAAATTATCTCGGCGCGATCAGGAAAGACTGCTGTTCAACAAGTCATCGAGTTCACCGGCGCTTGAGTCGGCAGGTGTAAGCAGGTCGCTGCTCAGGCCTCTTTTTCGTTCAAGCAGTTGGTCTAAATTGATATCGAAGCTGCTTTCCGGATAGTTGGCGTGTACGGCAATAGGGTAATAGACGTGCACCGGCCGATTCTGGCCAATCCGAAATACGCGGTCAGTGCATTGGTCCTCGACCGCAGGGTTCCACCATCGTGATAGATGAAACACATGATTTGCAGCGGTGAGAGTGAGGCCAACGCCAGCAGCTTTCGGCGAAAGGACAAGAACGTCGAATTCGCCATCCGGCCCATTCTGGAAGTCTGTGACGATCTTTTGTCGTCTCTGTGCGGTAGTCTGCCCATTGATGCGCCGCGGAGGAATCGACATCTCGTAACGGTTTTGGAGATAGGCGATCAAATGGTCCTGAAAAACTCGATATTCGATGAATATAAGCGCCTTTTCACCTCTAGCAGCGATTTGGTCCAGCTCTCCGATAAGAGCTTTCACTCGTGCTGATTGATGGACTGTCGTATCGGTAAGGCCATCGGCCGATAGATCGTGATGACTAAGACTAATGCGTCGCAGTTGCTGCAAGGCCTTTAAAACGCGGCCGGGTGCTGGCTCGGTACCACGAAGGGTGCCTAGCACTTGGTCGTAGGCATTAGCCTGTTCGATTGGCATGAGTTGCTGCAATCGATGGATGACCTTTTCTGGTAACCCGCGTAAGTGATCTGCTTTCATGCGCCTTAGAATTCTCGGCGGCGGATTGTCTTCCAACAGATTCTGTCGAAGTGTCGAAAGCGGGCCGCTCTGGTCGATGCTATCGGACTTGCTGCCTGGCTCGTAGGTTGATTGAAAATCCTTGAGACTGCCTAGCTGGCCTGGAGCGATGGTGTCGATTATCGACCAGATGTCGGAAACGCGATTCTCGACGGGAGTACCGGTCAGCGCCAGAAAGAAATCGCCATGCACGGCCTTGGCCATGTCGTGGATAAGCGATGTTGGATTCTTTATCTTCTGGATCTCGTCGTAAGCAACCACGCTCCAGGCTATGTCCATGAAATACTGAATCTTGTCGCGCAACGTCTCGTAGGTTGTCATCACCCAATCGGCTGAAGACATGCGCTCACGCCGTTCTTTGGAGGTCATGCCAGCAAGCTGCTTCAGACCCTTGCCATAAGCTGGAAGCAGTTCACCAAGCCCCGGTCGTGCCAGATGCGTGATCTCTTCTGCTTCCCAGTTCTTTAATAGGCCCGTCGGCGCGATGATAAGGAATGGTCCGGCGTCTCGCCGGTGAGCATTCTGTTCCTGAACCCAAGCCAAGAAAGCCAGTGTCTGAAGTGTCTTGCCCAAACCCATGTCGTCGGCGAGCAGAGCGCCGTTGGAGCCTAGTGCCCAATGGTCCTGAAGCCATCGCAATCCGTCTTTCTGATGCGGATACAGCCTGGTTGTCTTGAGGACGGCCGGCAAGCCGCCGGCCTTGCCGCGGGCCGCGTGAGGACGATGTGAAAATCCTAACGATTCAAGATTGTCGTCGATAACGGGCTTTAGATCAGAATCGTCTCGGGGGTCATTTTGTTCCCGATTGGGAGGCGGTTCCTCGATGCTCGGGCCAGCTGGCTGCTGGGTGGTGTGTGCAGCAACAGCGGACTCGAAACGATCGATGGTTTCCTCCGATACGGGAATTGTCTGTCCGCCGTGTGTGATCTCCTGCTCGCCATCGGTGAGCGCGTCTTTCATCTGCTTGAGTACCAACGTCGCTTCGCTACCTGCAATTGGTATAAGCCTGTCGCCCAGTTCAATAAGAAATGCGCCGGCACTCTCCTCTGGGAACCATTGGCTTGCACTAGGCAGGCTGTAGGAGAAGGACTTTGGGTGCCAATGGCCGAGGCACTGGACCCGTTGACTCAGGAATGTAGGCGTCTCCTCGAAGAGGGAGTCGATCGCCTCGCTATCAAAATCATCTTCCAAGGCACTCACGAGTGCGCGCTTGGGATTTGCGAGGAAAGCCAGGCGCTCCTCTGTCGAGGCGGTCTGATAGCGTTTTACGACTTCCAGTCCGCGCTCGACTATCGGCGGCAGAACAATGAACCAATGACCTTCAGCGGTATAGCGCGAAGTGACTTTGCCGGATTGCTCGAAACGTTGTGCGAAGCTCTTGTGCGGGTTCGGTGGCAACGCATCTTCGAAGCTTGATAGTTCATCGACCCCGATTGCATCGGACCCGTCACCTTCGGCATCTTGCTCGGGTGGAATCCGATGACGCAGCACAGGCGCAATGCGTCCGGTCGTATCGGTATCCAGGGTAAAAGCGTCGGCGCGAACGATATTAACGGTCTTCAAGTGATCATCGATCTGGGCGCTTTCTGGTAGCAGCTCTTTGAGCTCGGCCCAGCGAAGCAGACGCGATTCGGCGTTGTCCGCCCCTGCTGCCGCATTGAAAGCCTCGATTCCACTCAGAAGAGAGTAAAGAGGGTAAAGCAGGGTCATCTGCTTGCCGCCGGCACTGAGCAATACCCCATTACGGGCCCCGCCCATGACCGGCGTACCGTTGGAACGTACCAACTGATGTTTCAGCCGAAACTGAGACGACGTCACCGTGCCTTCGCCGCCTAATCGCAACCGGAGAGGGGCCGCAGACGGAAGGCCGATCTGAGAAAGCTGACGTTCGCTCAACGCCTCGATCTCGACGTTTGAAACCGTCAGTGAACTCTGGTCCCCTGCATCGAGCAGGGTGCGCTCGATCGCCCGCGTCAACGGTGCGAGGTTAAGTGGCTGCCTATTCTTATCAATTGCCGCCGTGCGAGCCCAGTGAGAAATAGGTAGCGCGCCCTGATCGCTCTTCATCTCGAAAACAATGCCGGATGCGTTCGCGGTCCATTCGAGCGTACTAGCCACGGGGCATGAACTCCTTCTCAGTGACTTGAATACCGGTTCGGTTGTGAATTTCTCGGGCCAGGGCGCGTTGCCACGAGCCGCCTTCTGCATGATGATGGCTGCCCTCGAATAGCGGATTTTGGATCAGCTGATCTCGACGGTAACGCGGACGATAGAACTTCGGGCCCTGAGTGTCGTCGACATGCCAGGCGCGATATTTCCCGCTATGGCTCCACTCAGTGATAATCAGCTCCCCGATCTGAAGAATTAGTACCGCGTGGCTTGGCTGCGAACCGCTACCGGACGACAGGGCCCCATAGGCGCTCTTGTCGAGTTGGCTCAGTGCGGACTGTGCCGATTGCCGGATTTCAGACCCAAGCACCACCCATGCGTTATCGATGACTTTCTTGTTGAGATAGGCGCTCCAGAAGGCGTCTCGATACGGCCACATTCGGTCGGCGTTTGCATCGCGTTTGCTGGCGAGACTCACGATTCGGAAGAAATCCTTGAGCGTGGTATTCACGAGCCAACGAAGCAATACCTCCCTTGCTTCGGGGTCAACGCCATGCCATTGACCTCGCGCCAGCCTAGGATCGCCAAGAATGTCCATCAGGAAGCGCTGGATGGGCTCGCGAATGGATGCTGAAGGCGTGATCTGGCGAAACGGCAGCAGCAGCGCATTCGCCAGTTCGATTCTCAGATCGGGGAATCGAAGCGACTTGTCCCCGTCGCGCGCCTGGTAGAATTGCAGGCTGCGTTGCACCAAGTCCCCGCCTAGCGAGCTATCGTTGTCGCGATCTTCCAGTTGGCGGCTGATTACAGGCAGCCACTGTTCGGCGGCATCCACGATAAATCCTTGTTCTGCGAGTTCACCTTCCAGCCCCGCGTCGGAGAGCAGAGCGCCGCAGTCGTTGACGCTATTAAGCAGGCTGGCAAATCTTTTCGCGCCCTCTTGTTCGAGGAGCGAATAATGCTCGCAACGCTGCCGGAATCTGATGATCCGCGGTGAATCTCGTTGTCTGAGCTCTTGTGCAAGGAAACTCTGAGTAGTTTGCCGTGCAAACGCTTGCGTTGGGTAATCTCGGAGATAGACGTGTGCCAAGGTTCCGATAGTGCGGTCGCTGCCGTGGCTGGATAGTGCAGCGTAGTAGCTGGTCAGCAGGTGGCCGTCGTGCGCCAGTGGTTCCTGTGTCTCTTTCATGGACCTGAAGAGAACCCAGGGCCCTCGACGCATGTGTCGCCGGGGCAGGTCGTCCATTCGGCTGCGAGATTCTTTAGCATTGCTGAGCGCAGCGTAGGTCTCGAGGAGGTCGTACTGTGTCGGCTGTTTCGGCACGACCTGCCCAAGCAGACGTTCTATGTGTTTTGCTGCCCGCGAGAGTTCACTCGGCTCTTTGGGAGAGCTCAGCGTCGTCGGCCATGATCTCTCGCCTAGCGCCCGTTTTAACGCAGGCTGGGTCACGGCAGCTCTCCGTCCTGCAGGTCTCGTTTGGGCTCTACTTCCACCGCCCCATCAGGTGGCGTCATTATGAAACGCATCTCGATACGTCTCTGTTTGCCGTCCGAAGGGCTGAGATCTGGTCGATCGATACGCGGGCGCTGTGCTGCATAGCCCGAAACGCTGAAGAGCGGTTGGCTTCGAGTGTTTTCGAGAGTCACGAGATCGGGCTCTTCATCGCGTATCACTTGAAAGCTCGTGATCGCACGGTCAGAGGATAGATTCCAGTTAGAGTAGTGGGGCCGGCCTATGATCGGATTGTCATCCGTATGGCCTTCGATGAATATAGACTCCAGCTTGCCCCGTTTCTCAGGCGCGCATTCGAGTTTGGCCGGTTGCGCTTGCGCGTAGCAGGGAATAATCGTGGCCAGCTTTTCAGAGATCAACTTCAGGTTCTCGATGCCCGCGATTTCGGGCGTCTGCTGGCCTGTCTCAAACGGCACGGTGTCCTCGCCGAGTAGCAGCACACCCGAGTCGGCGTTGATCGTGACTGTTATCCCGCTCTTGTCGAGCTCACTTTGAATTAGCTGAAGGAGATCGGCTCTGATTTCGTCGTTGTTGGTCAGCTGGTCGACCTGTTGCTGCTGCTCCTGCTTGGCTTCGTTGAACTGAATCACGAATGCCATAAGCGTGATGATGAATACGAACAATAAGCCAGCCATGATATCGCTGACCGACACGAGATAGCCGGCGCCTTCATCTTCGAGCATGTCCTCTTCGAGGTATCTCATGCCCGGCGTCGCTTATCAGCGAGCGTGTCCTGCAGTTCCTCCAATGTCTCATTGAGTTCCTGAACCGAACCTGCAAGATTCTGAGTGATCTGGGAAGTGTGCGAATCGAGCCCGCCGACAAAGCCGTTCACGGTTGCCGTGTACTGCGCGAGGCCGGATTCTAGTTCCGTGAAGACCTTGGCCAGACTGTCGTCGACACTCGAAAAACGTTCCTCATAACCTCGCCAGTCCTGGGCCAGCTGGGCTTGGATGGATTCGATGCGCTCGACCGACTGGTGGATATTCTGTTGTGCAGAATTGACTTGGTCGGCTGCGTTGCTCATTGAAGCCGAGCTTGCGTCAATCGCCTTGGCCGATTCCGCCACGGGCTCGGCCAGACGTCCGAAGTGCTGCGCCGCTTCGGACATTTCGGCGATCGTTTCGCGATTGCTCTCAGCGATCTGACGATGCTGTTCAGCTGCCGCAGCAGACGATTGAATCGTTTCGTTGATGCTCTCTATGGTGACCTTCAGCCGCGTGGCCATCTCAGTTAACCGAGTGCCCGCGTCCTGGCCCGCAGATCTTAGCTCTTGGGCGACATCTTTCACGGCCGCCCCGAGCGTGTCGTTGAGGTTGCTCAACGTCCGGGTCATCTCGGCATGGAACTCTTTGGTGCTTTCGCCGAGCGTATCCCGCAACTGCGCAAGCGTACGAGAGCCTTCAGCCCGCATCTGATCCTGCTGGGTCGTCATGGTGGAAATCTGGTCGCCGAGCTTGTCGTTCAAACGGTCGAGCGTTGTACCCAGGGCTTCCAGTTCTTTGCCGGCCGAACCGGATAGTGACTGCTGGAACTCACCCAGCATTTTTTCAAGCAACTCGGTGGTGTCGTCCTTGCGCTGGTCGCGCATATCCTCCACAGCGCCAATCAGTTTCTCCAGTGTCGGGCCCAGATCGCTGGTGAACTTCTTGCCCAGCTCGTCGGCGATCTGGAAAGCCAGCTCGCTGGAAAACTGTTTAAAAGTAAGCGTTTGCTGTTTCGATTGCTCAAGCTGTTCGCTGGCCAGCCCTTCGACGGTTACTCTCGCTAGCCGGGTGTCAAGCGCAGCTACGAACTGGCCTGTCAGACGGTCCAGTGCATGTAGACGGCGTTTTTCGGCGACATTGAAGCCGATCGATGAGACTAGGCCCGCGATCGACGTCATGAAGGCGAGCGATGCACCGCCCAGCAACTCCCGTAATGCGGCTTGTACCAGCTCGGGGTCGTCCGAGCCCAGTCCATTGCCGGCAAGGTAAATGCCCGCGACAAGGCCGATGAAGGTGCCCAGAATACCGAGACCCGTAAACAGGTTAGGCAGTGAGTTGTAGAAGCGCAGATTGACCCGTCCGCCTACGACGCTGCTGCGATAGAAATACTCGCCGGGACTCTGGGCGTTCCTTACCTTTGGCGGATCAGACCATCCGTCTGGGAGCAGGATCTCGCGGAACTCATTCCATGCGTGAGACACGATCCGGTTGTTGGCGAGTTGTTCGCCGATGTTGTCGTAATGTTCAGCAAATGACGCTTCATTGGGCTCAGACGTTCCAAGCGTCGCCAGCGCGGATTTCACCCCGCGTATAACAGGACGCATTCGCGCCCGAAAGATGATCCAAGCGATGATCGCCCAGGCGAATATTCCGCCAACAACAATAAATGATGTTGTAGGCGACGTGATGACTTTCGCTGCTGCCTGCAGACTTTCATGATCCATGCTGGTGCGTCCCCCCGGACAGCGCAGCAGTGAGGGCGCTCAAAACTCTTGGTCTTCGCGCTTTCTGCTCTTAATTGTTTTCGTTTAGTCGCTTGGCGACCCGACTGGATAGAGTAACGGGAAAACTAGGGGCTACACTAGAGGCCGCGTTAATTGATTTGCCGGCGGCTGATCGCGCTGTTTCAGTTCCGCTTGGAGCGCGATGCTTACCCAAGCCCGCGCCGTGTCTTGTCGATGAGTTGAGTTAATCAGCTATCGATCCATAACTTTGGCTCGGTTATTCGTTATCAGTGTCGACCGCCCAGTGATGACCGATTTCATCGATCCTCACCACGACGTGCACGGTGTCCGGCCGATCTGCAAGGTGTTATCGATCGCATCGTTGGCGTGCTACAACGCCAAGCTCAGACAAGCTGATCCAGGTCGCCGCTCCGCTCGACCACAGCGTGATGCCCAAATCGTGGCGATCCAGCAGACCTGCGACGCCAACGTCTGCGTTTACAATCACTCCCGTCGAGACGTTCGCTTTCCGGCACTTACATCTTTTGATTGATCAGCTTTAGCCGCGTTACGCCGGCGTCGCGAAGCACGGATTTCGCCGACCGCTGAAACGCTCGGCAGATTGCAGTCTGCGAGCGCGGCGATAGAGAGCCCGTGTCGTCCCGTCGATCAGCGCGAAGACGCCCGTTATCTTCGCGAGTTTTCGGTCAATCAAGCAGGGCGGACTGTGTTGCGCCAGCAGGAACTGTCGATCAATTAACTCCGGTGATCTGTACCGGCAGCAGACACGGTTGTGTTCTGGCTAGCGACTGAGCGAGTTAGATGGGCGCTCGTGACCTGTGGAATGCGCAGGTTCGGTTGTGTTGTGCGAAAGCGCACGTCCGCCGGCCACGGCGCACGCGCGTCTGCGGCCTGTGCAGATCTGGTTGTGTTGTTTGGGGCGGGGAGAGGGTGGCGCTTTCGGCGTCGCATCTGCGAGATACGCAGATGGGGTTGTGTTCTCGTGCGTCCAGTGACGCGCCTGCCGTATGTCTGTAAGCCTAAGTAACTAAAGAAAAAGTAACGTCCGATAAACGGTTGTTATCGCGGGCGCGGCAAGTGTTCGGCCGAGTCTAAAAGTTGCCTGGTACGAGTACGTCGGGCGCGCGCAAGTGCAGGCGGTCACAAGTTTGCGCAGCACGCGCATCCGAAATGGGCATTAGCTAAAGGCGCCGTCCTGTTCACGCCCCAGGGCTGCCTTAACGACTTGGACGTTGCCGGAACGCAATCGATCCAGGGCGGATTCGCCGTTCAGTTCGTCCTTCGGAGTGTTGAGCCAGATCCACGCGGCCCAGCTATTGCCGTGCACGTTGACTACGGCGTTCAGGCCTTCAAGCCAGACAGGCCCGCGAGGCGTTCCATCCTCGTGGAACTGGGTTTTCGGATACACGCGACCGCCGACCTCACGAGACAGGCCGATGATCGTACCCTGCAGATATCGCGTGTTGATCGTTTGGCGCGACGTACCCAGATAATCGCCCATCATCTGCCCGCTGAGCATCTCCTCCCCGGCAGTCTCCTCTTTCGCAGGCACGCTCGCCCGTTGATACAGCATCTCAAGTGCCTGCCCATGTGACAGGATATCGTCCGGGTCGTCATCCGGCGCGCCCCGCTGCAGGCGCGTGTCTGTCTCGGATTGCGAGTGTGCCCATGCAAGCATTCTCGCGATTGCTGCATCGATGCGTACCCGTAGCGCCTGTGCTGAGAGCGTCGTTCCCGCGGCCGAAGCGTCGGGATAGTTTTGCTGCAGTCCGTTGTCACGAATGGAGAAAAACTGTCGCAGTGGCGCGCTCAGCTCGACTTGTTCTGATTCGCGATCCGATGTGCCGCGGAACGCGTGTGAAGAGCGCTTTCGGGCGTGGGAGCTGACCGCCTGCGTGTTGCGAGCCGGGTGCGTGCCCATGTGCGCCTGGGGCCGAGGCTGGGTCGCGTGCGTGGTTGCGCCGGGACTCGGCTCGTTCATACGAGCACTGGGCTCGCCCGGCCGGGTCGATGCGTCCAGATACTTCGTCGTGAGAGAGATTAGGAACTGACCGAGTTCAGTTTGATGCTGACGGTCTAGCGTTCTCATGTTGGCCGCGAGCCAGGTCGCCAGTGTATCTATCCGATCTTCTCGACTTTTGGAATCCACGACCTAGCCCTGTCTGAACGACTCACACGATTAGTGTCCACCAATTCCGACTGATGTCAAAAGTGTAAAGCGTCAATCGAAGAGCTGCGACCTTACCCGAATAAGAACGGCGGGCAGGATGGGTGGATTTAGGCGTGTAAAAGAATCGGGCCCCGGATTGTTCCGTGGCGGAGCGCCCCTTGTCCTGCTGTCGAACGGCTCAAACACTCCCTCGCACTTGAGGCTGCGAACGAGACCGGGTGAATGTCGCTTGGTGTGACAGCCAACTCGTACCGCCGGCGAAGGAGGCCTTGTCAGGATACATCCCCGTTAGCCACGCACCGCGAACGCCGCGCTAGATTATTGAGACGGTCCCCAGAGTCCGAACCTGTGCATGAACGAGAGGCACGGAAATTGGGCCGCACCGGCCGGGTTTCCGCTCTAGGTCAGTGCGTGATCTTGTACACGGCCCAGGCAAGCGCGATGACGTTGACAACGATCACGGTTGGAATTGCGATGTTGTTGAAAGTCTCGAGCATGTTTGTTCTCCAGCCGAAGTGTCCGCTGCCTAGCAGCGATGATAACCCAACCGCGTCCGCTATTGAAAAATCGTCGAACATAGGACCGCGGCCCGCGTGCGGGCGGACGGCCCGCCGCGCGCAGCAGTGATCTATGGAATACGCAGATCAGGTTTTGTGGTGCGAACGCACATGGCAGCCGGCGACGGCGCACGCGCGTTTGCGGCCTGTGCAGAGCCCGTCGTGCCGTTTGGCGCGAGGACAGGGTGGCGATTTTCGGCGCCGCCTGTACGACATGCGCATCCGGTGACGGGTTCGCCGAACGCTCGTAAGGCTTAGTAAATAAGGGGAAAGCGGCGTTTTATAGGGTCGCCTTATCGGGCATACGACCATTGTCGTAGAAAATTCGGGTGAATCCGGGCCGAAACACTCCTCTGCGAGCGCTTTCATGGGGTGAGAGCCACCAACATGGTCTTCGCCATGCCAAACCCCGTAGATTCCCCTGCCTCGCTTTTTCTCGAAATCCCGCTACACGCGGATCAGTTTCTTTGGTTTGTCCTCGGGGCGATCAATGGGCAGCGACGGCGCTCGCGCCCAGGGGCCGATCGGGGTCCGAGGGTATTTACTGATGGCCTGACGAGTGTGTCATCGCGCCGGGTCGCGGGTCGGGTTACGCACGCTCATCTGCCGCGCAGGAAAATTATTTGCAAAAAAGTTCGTGATTGGGGGCAAATCGGTTGTCGCGCCACCGCTTTAGAGAGACGAGGTTCAACAAAAGAGTTTCTCTCAATGTGCGCAGACAATTCCAAAACTCCGACGCTACTCATCGTGGCGGTCGCCGATATCGTCGATCTGCATCCCGAGTACCGGGCCCGCGGCCATGCCGAGGCTGCGCTGGCTATTCATGGTCAGCATCTCGAGCGGTCGGAGCATATACGCCGGCGTGTCCGTCGGTATCTGCAAGCGCATCCACCCCTGGTCGAGGCTACGGGGCGGCGCGTGGGACCGCCGTACGTCGTGACCGGCAACATCAGATCTTGGTGCCTCGCGCGGCGCTATCTACGCGGCGAGTGCGTCCCAGCCCTGGTGGATACGGGGCCGATCGAGGCGGCCCTCGAGCACGAACTCGCTGGATGGCTGATTTTCGAGCCGTTGCCCACGCGCAGGCAGCTCAGCGGCTGTATCGGCTATTACATCCAGCGCGTGGCGCACCTCAGCTCTCTGGGTTCGATTTCGGCATGGGAGCGCGCGTTGGGAATTCGCCCGTCAGGACTCGCGCCGCGCCGGCGTGGCGGGCCTAAACGGCCGCAATCACTCGGCCCGGAGGCTGGGGATGAGTGACGCGGGAGATAGGGGATTCGAGGGTCATCCCGACCCAACGCGAGCCGAGCTCCTCTCTCGAAGCTACGCATCAGTACGCAGCGATATGGCGCTGTCTCGGACGCAGGTGGATCTTTTCTTTGAACTATTTCCGATGAATCCGAGTGCGCGGGATCTACCGATCACGATCCGACATTTGATCGCCATCGTGGATCGATGGCCACAGATTCTGACGGCTGAGGCATGGGCCCGGGTAGATGAATTCCCGGCGATAGCGCGCGCCTGGAAAATCGCGGTCGAGGCGATAAGCCAGCAGCCCGAGTACGCAGACCTCGGCCCGGATCTGGTCGCAAACCTCGACCGCCTGTACGGTGAAATGGGCGACTATCCGCTCGCCGCGGCGGTGCATCAGGGCGACAAGGTTCTGGAAAAACGGCGATTTGCGCTTCTGCAGGCTCAGATCGTGGCAGCTGTCGCTAAATTTCGAATGGAGCTGCGTGCCGGTTCCCATGATGTGCGCTGGCTGGTATCGCTGCGGTTCTACGCGCGCGCCGATGTTCAGAATGCGACGGCCGTTCTACCTGCCATGGTCGCGGAACTAGGCGATGCGAGCCAGCGGTTGAGGGATTCCAGGCGGCGATTGCAGGGCGATCTGCGAAAGCGGGCGGCCGGCCATATCGAGAATCTCTGTCAGGCCATCGCATACGCCCGCGACCAGCGCGAACTGGTCGAGCGCTCGGGTTCCGGCCGGCGCGGCGGTAGCGACGGCGGTGATATCAATGCGCAATCTGATGATAGCGATATTGAGGCTCGGCCGCCGCAACCCGTTGTTTCGTGGGTGGGGCCGGGCGGCGCTGGAGGCACCGGCTCACGCGGTTGTCGGGTTTTTTACCCGCCAGAGCGGCCATCGGATATCGATATCGATGCGCCGTATGACGGACGAACGCACGCCGGCTATGCCCTCAGTCAGGGCGGGGCTTACCGTACCGGCGCGTATCGACGCAGCGATATAAATTTCAATTGTCGGTGGCAACAACAAGCCATAGCGCGCGCGAATCGGCTCGGTCTGGCGCCTGGCGTGGGACATCTGACCGAGGCGCAGGCAGCGATCACGATCGCCCGCCTGCATCGCAGGATAGAGAGCGGAGACCGAGCCTCTAGGCGTGAGTGCCGGCTGCTGGCAGTCACCGTCATGATACTGATGACCGGGCGATCATTCGGCGAGGTCGTGCGGACCAGAATCGCCCTTGATTGGCATGAGCCGATAAGGGAGCGGCCGATCACCGTGGATATTGGGGGAGGGTGGATCGGGCTGCGGTGTTCGCGTGTCGAAATGCCCGCCGCTCCGCATGGACTCGCTGACCGGCAATCGCCGACGGCCGATTTCGCATGTGTTTCGATGCCGAGGTGCCTGGGGGCTGTCCTGTCCTCGTCTAATGCTGCCCCCCCAGAGGGGGCTTCCATCTTTCCGTGGTTGAAATTGGATCGGCGCGTGTGGCGCACATGGTGGACTGACGCATTAGCTGAGACGTGCAGGGATATAGGCGGTTTGGCCCAGGCCGGCGCCCTGGAGCACTTCCTGTGGCGGCGGCTCATCACGGGCACTGCAGACGCGGTGACTCACGCTAAATGGCTCACAGGGCGCTCGTCGATCGTGGTCCAGAACGCAATCGCCTATACCGCGGTCACGTCCGAATCCTACCGCAGGGCACATGCCGAGGCGCTGCGACCATTGGAAGAAACGCTCGCAGGCCTACTACCCGAGCGTGCTGCCGACCGTATCGGCGATGCGAGTCGGCCGCCTATCGATCCGGCGATCGGTAGCCGTCGAGTCCCATTGCAGGAAACCCAAAGGCTAGCGGCTGACTTTTATGTGAACACCGCGCTTGATGCTTCTGCTGATCTGGATCAGCCCTTGTTGTGGCGCAGCGCCCATGATCGGCTGGTGCAATACACCGGCGCGATGTTCCTCGCGGCCACCGGGTGTCGGCCGCATGGCTTACCGATGCTGGAGGCGCGTCTGTATGCCGGTTCGCGTCAGCCAATCGTGTGTTCAGATAAAGATTCTGATGATTTTTCTATGGCGCGCGCACTGGTGATGCCGCGGTTATTGCTGGATCAGGTCGAAGCGCTGCGCCAGCTACAGCAGCGTTGGGCGGCGATGTCCTCGAATCCGGGGTGGCGCTGTTGGCACGCCCCGCCGACGCGGTTGCCAAAAGCACGTGCGCAGGCGCGCACGTTCATGCGTGCTCGCGAGCCGGGTATCTGTGCGCTCGACGACTCGACGGGCGGATCCGCGACAGCCGGTGGGTACACCCTTCGGCCGCGCGACTTGCTGACCTACACCCAGATGCAGCGAAACGGTTTTCGGTCGGCTCTACGCACATTCCTAAACGACAAGGGATTTTTTCAGTACGAGATCGACGCGTGGATGGGGCATCAGGTTCACGGGCGCGATGTGGCGGCGCCTACGGCCACAATGCCTATTCGGCCCGTTTTGCAGTCGATGGCGAAGGCGGTCGACGAGAAGCTGCGTGCCCTGGGCTGGCGGGTCATACCGCGTCGGGTAGGTTGACCCATGGGCACATTGGATTTAGAAGCCGAGGTCGATCGATACCTCCAGGCGCACGCACCGGAATGGATACGGGGTGAATTGGACGATACGGATGCGATCCGGAGTCGTCTGGGCGATGCGATTACCGAAGGCTGTCAGGCCGATATCGAGCATTACGCGGCAGTGGTGGTCGCACTCAACCAAAAGATCGAACGCTGGAACGCGACGGGGCGAGGGCATATCGAGCTTTTCCCGGAGGTTATTTCCGCGCGCGCCCAACGTCGTTGGGATTACAACACGCGTTCTCGCCAGATCGCATTGGAGTTGCTGGACGCCCGTGCCGCGAGTTGTCTACCCGAGTGTGGCGATGGGGGCCAGCGAGCCTCGATGGGGTGGGTCATTTACAGCCTGTCACGCAACGATGGGCTTCTCGACGCGCGACTGATTCTGCGAGCGCTGCGCGCTATCCGCGACGGAGCGCAGCATGCGGGGGATCTCGCATGGGTGGATGTGGCGCGCGACGACGGTGCCCGCACGCTGGATTTGCGACGACATGGTCGACGGGTACTGCTCAGTGGTCTGACGGTCACGCTTATCGAAATGGCGAGGCCGGCGTTTGATCGGATCTCTCGAGCACGCGATCGCCGCGTCGCCGGCGTGTGGCTGTACGACAGGCTCGACGCCGCATTGAAACTCAGCCAACAGAATCCGCCGATTAGTCGGTGGAGCGAATACGTTAATGCCCTGCGCGAGCGCCTCGCGTTGGAATACGGCGGGTTGTGTGCAGCGGTGGCGACCGACAAGTTGCAGCCGGCGTCAGTGCCGTCACCCCGTTTCAAAATGTTGCTCGACGAGAAGGTGAGTTCAACCTTATCGATCCCTGGCCCGGCCGAGCAATCACTGGCTCTGCGGATGGTATGGCCGACGGCATTGCGTGAGGTTGCCGCGATCCTCGATCAGGCCCTACGCACTGATGCGGCCGAGCGCTCTCACAGTGAAGCGCTCGCAGACAACATTCGCCAGCTGCGGGCGGAGGCGCCAGTCTGGGAGGCAAAAATCATCGAGTGGCTGGGCGCGCTTGCCAGTGGCGCCCCGCCTTACTCGAAGCCACTGAGAGTGAAAACATTGCACGATTACTGGCGCGAATTGGTTCCTGCGCTCATAGCTGTGATCCCGCCGCACGAGGGGTTCGACTGGCGCGAACCGGTGGCAATCCATGAACGATTGCTCCGTGCCTATAGTCTGGTAGTGCGGCAACGCAGCGACGACCGGGTAGTGGTCAGTGCCATCCGCTCGCTCGCGCGATTTCTGCAGTTCGCGCTCAAATTATCGATCAACCCGCTGAAAGTCGGCGGCTCGCCGGACGGCGCCGACTGTTTTGCTTACAAAACCCACACTCGTCATCCGCAGTACGTCAGCGAACGTGAATTCATTGAAGCACGCGAGATCATAGCGGCCCCGAAATCATTCACAGACCTGGGTAGGCAACGCGCGTTCCAGCGATGGTTAGCGCTGACACTGGTGTATCGATGTGGGTTGCGGGCTGGGGAGGTAGCGCGTCTGTGCGTCGATCAAATTATCGGCGACGAAACGCTGGCGATTGAGGTCGCCGACAACAAATTCGGGACCATCAAAACGAAAAATGGCACGCGGACGATTCCCGCCGGTGTGTTCCTGGACGACCGCGAGCGGCGAGCGCTATTGCATTGGCGAAAGACGCGCATCGATGTGACCGGTACGCATGACACCCCGCTCATTGGAAAGCCGGGCGCCACGAATCGTCCTTATACCGCCAACGGCCTGTTTGGGCCGATTCGATTAACGCTGCGTCGGGTCTCGGGTGACCCGACCATAAGGCTGCATGCGCTGCGACATGCTTTTGCGATGCACCTGCTGAACGTACTCCGCTCCGATCGAATCGCGCCAAGAAGGATTATCTGGTCGCCGCGCCACCCGTGGTTCGAACCTGCGCGAATCGCGACGATTCAGCAGGCGCTCGCGTGCCACCCCAATTCGCCGTTTGCATTGACCACCACGAGCGAGGTGCTCGGCCATGCCAGCCCGGACGAGACGGTTCGTTCGTATCTCAACACAGCCGAATTCTGGCTGGCTGACTGCGCCGACCTCGAATGCCCGTGGCAACTAGTGGCGCATGTTTACCAGGTCGGAAAGACGACAGCGACGCAACTGCGTCACCGTCCGGGAGCCCTGGTGCGGCGGCCTCCATCCCAGGCGGTACGCGTATGAGCGCGGGATTTCTCGAAGACGGACGAGGCCAGGTTGCGGCGCGCGGGGCAAGGCTGATGGTGGCATCACCACATATACAAGAGCCGACCATGCCCAACCAGAGACGCCTCGAAGATCTGCGCAATGCTTTGAACGCCACCCATCGAGCGCCTGAAAATTTTGCTGAATTTGCCCGTGAGTGGCGAGACAATCAATCGCATCGTTGGAAGGCCTCCCAACTGGAAACCGTAAACGGAATTCTCGACGGCTATCTGATCCCGGGATTCGACAACTGTCGCGTCGTGAGCATCGATCGTCGGGCGCTGCTCGCGTTCCGTGCCTGGCTGGCTCGTCAGCCTGGTCGGGGGCGTAACGAAACGCTCTCGGCCCAGCGTGCGAACCATGTATTGAGCGTTCTGAACGGTATTCTGGATGAGGCGGCAGTGCAGTTTGACTGGGCCAACCCGTTGCACTCGATCAAGCGTTTACACGTTCCGAAAACTGACGTCATGCCGTTCTCCCTGGACGAGGTTCAGCAGATTCTCGCGCACGTTAGATCTGACTTTCGAGCCTATTTCACTGTGCGATTTTTTACAGGCCTGCGCACCGGCGAAATAGACGGGCTGCAGTGGCGTTACGTGGACTTCGAGCGTGCCCAGATCAGGGTGCGCGAAACGTTCGTGCGAGGTGCTTTTACCACGCCAAAAACGCCGGCTTCGCGCCGCGATGTTCAAATGTCAGCACCTGTAAAAAAAGCGCTGCGTGACCAGTTCCAAGTTACGGGGGAGCGAGGCGGTTTGGTCTTTCCAAACACCCGGTCCAAGCCCCTGAGCCACAGCAACGTGCGCAATCGTATCTGGCAACCATTACTCGAAGAGCTCGGCTTCGAAAAGCGCCCGCCCTATCAAACGCGACATACCGCAGCGACCTTGTGGCTGGCCGCCGGTGAGAACCCAGAGTGGATCGCGCGCCAGATGGGACATACGAGTACTGAAATGCTTTTCGATATCTATGCCCGCTATGTGCCGAACCTTACACGACGCGATGGTTCGGCGATGGAAGCGCTCCTAGATGCAAACGGTCTCGTGTGATCGCTCGCGCTGGCCGCGAGGGAAAAGGTCCTCGAACATTGCGTATCGCTTGGCGCGTTACGGGTGGGTCACTCAAGCGGCGGGGTGTGTCGCCCCAGTTGCTGGCGCATTGGGGGAATGCCTTCGCCAAGACATCATAAAATGCAACTAGCGGGGTGCGCATGTACTTATCGCGTTACGCGCCTCTAGATCGCCCGTGCCGCAAGTGGTCGGGAAATCCGAACGACGTGAGGCCTATTATGGGCAAAAAAACACGCCCGGCGGCGGGCGCTGAGGAAATCGGCGTGTCGCCGAGCTAGTTGCGCTTGATGAACTGGCGATGTTCTCGCGCGATGTAGATCAGGGCGGCAACGGTAGCCGCCATGGTTCCTAAAACGAGGATTACACCCATGTCAAAACCTCTGGCGGATGCCGCCGGCAGGCCGTCAGAGCTAGTCGCGCTTGATGAATTGACGGTGCTCTAGCGCACCCCAAACCAGCACTCCCGCCGTGGCGATGATCGAGAAGATTAGCAGCGCTGCACCCATATTCAATTGCCGATGGTGCGGCATCGAAAGCCACAAAGAATACCGTATCTCGGCGGGTATGCGATTGAAAGTGCCATCGGGTGTCAAGGCCGCCACCGATAGCGCAAGCGCGTCTTCCGATGGACCACTAGCGAAAAGCGCCCTCGTCCTCCCGATTCAACGCGATCTCTACCGCCACTCCATCCCCAGCGTGCAAGCGATCCAGAGCGCTCTGGCCGTCAAACTCATCTCGCGGGTTGTTTAGCCAGATCCAGGCACGCCAGCCGTTACCGTGATTGGCAACGATCTTTTCCATGATCGGTAGCCAATTCGGTCCACGAGGCGAGTCATGATCGTCAAACTGTGTCTTGGGGTAGACGCGACCCCCGGCCTCACGCGTCAGGCCGATGATGCGACCGTCGTTGAAACGCTTATAGACCGTCGTACGTGAAACCCCTAGCAAGCGTGCCATGGCTTTTGCGTCGAGCATGTCCTCGCCTTTGGTCCGTGCAGGGTCGGGCGCTTCCGTATAAGCGTCCATCATCGCCGTTGCTTCCTGTTTGCTGAGAAGCCCGCGCGAGACATGGTCGTCTGAATCGGCTGCGGCGTCTGCCGCTGTTCTTGCCAGTGATTTTTGCAAGCGCTTTAGCGCCCCGCGTAGCAACGTGCTGGATGCATCGTCTCCGAACTGACGATGCGGGGCGTTTGTTCGCCTTGGTTTGTTCGAATGCTTCTCGCATTCGAGAAAGCTCCGAAGGGGGGCGTTTGTGTCTTCCAGGTATTTCAGTAGCTCGGATTTAGGCGGCCACCTGTGCTCGCTCGGGATCGGCCGCCGGTCTTGAGACGCTGGCGTATCGCATGTGCTGGATCTTGGCTCCGACGTTTGGATGGACGCACAGACGCGGGGCGGCAGGCTCGCCGCTGCGGCGGTTAGCATCATCACGGCCTGACCGAACACCGTTTGCTGCTCAGTATTGAACTTGGCGAACTCTGCTTCGACCCAAGTAGCGAGTCTTTGGCCTCGATCGTCTCCATTTTTAACTGACATGAACCGCACCTCTTGGCTGCGCCAGACTTGTCTTCAATATACTCTCGAAAGATAGCGCAATCCTTCTTGCTCGCAACATTACTGAAAGAAATTGGCTGAGGCTGGGACAGGTGCGACGGAGCGCGTCGACGAGAAAATCGGCCGCTAAAGCCGGTGCTCGCGAACGCTTCTGATTATTTGTCGGCTTCAATTGCAGCTGATTCAGAAGTTAGCCGAAAGCAACTCGTGCTGCCCAGTCGACCATTCTCTGACGAGGCAAGGACTAATGTCTTCGTTATCGAGCGGCGAATTGCTTGCGGCATGTGTTTTTCTCGGTTCGTCGTCACCATTACGGATAGCCACGCGTCCTGATCATTGCGATGCTGCGCGTCCTCGATCGGCGCAGCGTTTCCGCTTGCGCCGACACCGTTCCCATTCTCCGATTTCCTTGCCCCGCGGGTCGGCATGACCGGCGGGCTATAGCGCTGCGAATTGTCGCGCGCTGGTTCCATATAAAGAAGGTTTTGAATATGTATAGCGAACGCATGCTGATAAGCGAGCTTTCGCCGCCGCTGGATAGCGGCAATGTGGCCGATTGGCCGGGCGAGGCGCCGTTTGTGTTCGAGGATCAATCGCCGTCGCGCCTGCTGAGTCTTGCGCTTGGCCTGCGGCAGGTGCCGTGTCGCGGGTTGTTGATACTTGCCCTGGCTGCATTCCTGCTCAACAGCATGGCGGTATTGCTCAACCCCGACGTCTCGATGAACCTGCAGGGTCTGTTGCCGGCAGGCGTGTTGGTGCTGCTGGCGGTGGCGAGCACGGTGGCCAAGCGCTTCCTGTCCCGGATGAACGGCTGCCCCGCGAGCGATGCCGCCGTAGGCGCCTTGAAACGCCGTGCCGAACGTCATGGCCTGAAGGGCCCGATGGTGGATGCGCAGACGCGTACGCACGATGTCTGGCGTGTCGGCCATATCGCACAGGCCCATGCAGTGCTCGATCGCAAGTAAGCCCAACTGCCGCGCCAGGCTGATCAAGGGCCCGAGCCTCGGAATACGAGGCCGGGCTCATGCATCGGCTCGATACTTTCAGCGCGGTGCTCGGCCCCTGTGAGCTACTCGAACGGCGGCTCGTCCTGCCAGTCGAAGAAGCCCGGCATGTCGGTGGAGACCTTGTTCGGGAACTCGGCCGGGCGTTTTTCCAGAAACGACGACACACCCTCATGCGAATCGGCGGAGCGCCCGCGCGAGATGATGGCCTGGCTGTCGACGCGGTGTGCATCCATCGGATGGCCGGCGGCGTGCATGCGCCAGAGCATCTGGCGCGTCATCGCGATCGAGACCGGCGCGCTCTCGTCGGTGAGTTCGTGGGCGAGGGCGACGGCAGCCGGGTAGAGATCGTCCGGGGCGTGCAGCGAGCGCACCAGCCCGTGCTCGAGGGCTTCGCTAGCCGGGAAGACACGACCGGAGTAGCACCATTCCAGCGCGGTGGACAGGCCGACGGTGCGGGTCAGAAACCAAGACGAAGCGGCTTCCGGCGTGATCCCGCGACGCGTGAACACGAAGCCGAACTTGGCGTTTTCAGAGGCGATACGGATATCCATCGGCAGCTGCATGGTCGCGCCGATACCCACGGCCGCGCCGTTGATCGCACCGATCACGGGCTTGAGGCTGCGGAAGATACGCAGGGTGGTCTGGCCGCCGCCGTCACGCCGGCCGTCCACGCCTTCACGCTTGTCGTAGTCGAAGGTGTCGCCGCCGGAGGACAAATCCGCGCCGGCACAGAAGGCACGCCCACGACCGGTCACGATCACCGCGCGAACATCGTCGTTGGCGTCGGTATGGTCGAAGGCCGCGATCAGCTCGTCCTTCATCTGCGGCGTGAAGGCGTTCATCTTCTCGGGGCGGTCCAGCCAGATGGTGGCAATGCCGTCTTCGATATCGAGCGAGATGGTCGAGAATTGCGGTGCGGTCATAAGGTGTCCTTGCGGCTTTAATACTTCGAGTCTAAAGAAAAAATCAGCCGGCGATCATGGCGCTGATGCCGCCGTCGATGACCAGGAACTGGCCGGTGGTGTGCTTGCTCGCATCGGACGCGAACAACAGGGCGGCGCCTTTCAGGCTTTCGTCGTCGCCGAGCTGGCCCAGCGGCACTTTCGCGGCCAGCTGGTCGATGCCGTGGGACTCGGTGAGATGGCGCGACATACGGCTGGGAAAAATGCCCGGGCCAATCGCGTTCACCGTAATCCCGTAAGTGCCCCATTCGGCGGCGAGCGCGCGGGTCATCGCGACCACCGCGGCCTTGCTGGTGTTGTAGCCGATCGCCTGCATCATTTCGCGGTTACCACCCAGTGCGGCATTCGAGGCGATATTGACGATACGCCCGGCGCCGCGCGGGATCATGCTGCGTTTGGCCACCTCGCGGGTGAGCAGGAACAGATGACGCAGGTTGATGTTCATCACCTTGTCCCAGCCTTCGAGCGGGTAGTCCTCGGCCGGCGCGCCCCAGGTGGCCCCGGCGTTGTTTACCAGAATGTCGATCTCGCCAAGCGCTGTCAGCGCGGCTTCGGCGAGTGCCATGACGTCCGCCTCGCTGGACAGGTCGTGGCAGAGCGCTGTCGCATCGATGCCATTGTCGGCCAAGGCTGCGACTGCGGCGCCCAGTTCATCCGCATGACGCGACACGATCACCAGCCGCGCGCCGGCCTCGCCGAGCGCTCGAGCCATCTGTAGGCCGAGGCCGCGCGAGCCACCGGTGACCAGCGCGGTCCTGCCGGTGAGATCGAACAACTGCTGCACCGTACGGGTCATGCATCAACTCCCTGAACAGATACCGCGCGGCGGCGGCGATGATTCGGTTCCATGGTTCGTCGGGCAGGCGGACGGGCGCAATCGTCGGTT
Organism: Salinisphaera dokdonensis CL-ES53; assembly: GCF_040361215.1. Lineage (NCBI taxonomy): Bacteria > Pseudomonadati > Pseudomonadota > Gammaproteobacteria > Salinisphaerales > Salinisphaeraceae > Salinisphaera > Salinisphaera dokdonensis. The sequence continues at coordinate 73,263 of NZ_APND01000002.1, read as the reverse complement.
GCGACGAAAATGCCCAAGCCGGCTGGCGCAATTCGTCGGTTCGGACGACGCAGACGTCAGGTGTCTACCGCGATGATCGAAGCCTGATCCGATCTGGTCATGCCGGGTGTGAAATCGCCCGGCAGGCAGGGGAAACCGATGCAGGAACAACCGTCCGTCACCTACGAAGTCGCCGGCGCCATCGCCTGGATTCGCCTGAACCGGCCCAAAGCGCTCAATGCCGTCAACGCCGACCTGCGCGACGCGCTGCTTGCGGCTTTGAAGAAAGCCGAGCGCGACCCGGCCGTGAAGGTCGTGCTGCTGGGCGCAGTCGGGCGTGCCTTCTGTGCCGGTGCCGACCTCATGGAAGGCAAGCCGGAGGACCATACGGTCGAGGAAGAACTGCTGGAAGGCTACCGGCCGGTGCTGGAAAAGATCACGCGCATGCCACAGCCGGTGATCGGCGTCGCGCCCGGCGTTGCAGCCGGCGTGGGCGCGGCCATTCTGATGTCCTGCGATCTGGTGATGATGGCCGAACAGGCGCGGATCTATATGGCCTTCAGCGCTATCGGCCTGGTCCCGGATGGCGGTGCGACCTGGCTGCTGTATCAGCATCTCGGCTATCAGCGCGCGTTCGAGCTGATCGTCGAAGGCGGCAGCCTCGACGCGCAGGCCTGCCTGGCCGCCGGCATAGCGAACAAGATGATTGCCGGAGACGAACTCGAAGCCGCGGCCGAGGCCTGGGCCACGGAGCTGGCCAAGCGTTCTGCGTTGGCCAGCGCAGAAGCGAAGAAGCTACTGCGTGCCGCCGCGACCTCGACGCTCGCGCAGGCCATCGAAAGCGAAACCGTGGCCCAGCAACTGTGCATGGATAGCGATGAATCCCGCGCCGCCATCGCCGAATTCAAGAACCGGAGCGCTGGCAAATGACTGCGGCCGCGGAAGCGCCGGGCAAGCGTTGGCATGGCTGATACGCCGCTGACCGACGCGCATGTGCGACCCGTGCTGCAGGCCCTGGCCGAGCAGCGCGTGCCGGGCGCGCAGGTCGAACAGCTGACCCGGTTGACCGGCGGCGCGAGCCAGCCGATGTGGTCGTTCGATCTAGCCTCGCCGGCAGGTGTCGAAGCTCTGGTGCTGCGCCTGACCGGCACGATCAGCGGCGCCGACGAGGGCACACTCGCTCTCGCTGACGAGGCGCGCCTGCTGGAACTCATGGCTGCCCACGATGTGCCGGTGCCGGGTGTATGGCAGGTGCTCGATGCGCACGGCGAACTGGGCGCGGGTTACATCATGCAGCGTATCGACGGCGAAACCCTGCCGCAGCGGATACTGCGCGATGACGCTTATGCCGACGCCCGGCATCGGCTGGCCCGCGAATGTGGCCAGGTGCTGGCCGCGATTCATCGCGTGCCGACGGTCGACGCGCCGTATTTACAGCAGGTCTCGGTCGCGCAGTGGCTGGATCGTCAGTACCGCGAATATCGAAGCTATCGTGAACCGCGGCCCGTGTTCGAGCTCGCGTTTCAGTGGCTGCGCCAGAACCTGCCGCGCGAACCCGCAGAACCGGCCCTCGTGCACGGTGATTTCCGCAACGGCAATCTCATGATCAATCGCCATGGCCTGCGAGCGGTGCTCGACTGGGAGATGGCCCATATCGGCGACCCCATGGCGGATCTGGGCTGGCTCTGCGTGGATTCCTGGCGTTTCGGCGAAATCGATCATCCGGTCGGCGGTTTCGGCAGCCGCGAGCAGCTGTTCGCCGGCTACGAGGAGGCCAGCGGGGTGACGGTCTGCCCCGAAACGGTCTGGTTCTGGGAAGTCTTCGGCTGCCTGAAGTGGGGAATTATCTGCCAGAAGATGGCGCGCTCCTTCAGCGATGGTACGGACCGCACGGTCGAGCGCGGTGCTATAGGTCGGCGCGCCTCGGAGACCGAGATCGATCTGCTGGCCCGCCTGGCGCCGTTGGCGTCCTAGCCGAACCGGAGCGACCGCCATGCAGGACACACCCCGAGATACCGAACTGCTTGCCGCCGTGGCCGAGTTCCTGCGGCGCGACGTGGTGCCCGCGCTCGACGGCAGCCTGCAGTTCCAGACCCGCGTGGCGGCGAACGTGGTCGATCGCGTGCTGCGCGAACTCGAACAGCCTGCCGCGCAGGCCGAAGAGGAGCAGCAGAGGCTGGAAAGTCTGCTCCATCTGGGCGGCGACATACCCACGCTCACCCAGGTGCTCTGCGATCGCATTGCCGCCGGCGAGATCACCATCAAAACCCCGGGCCTCACCGATTTCCTGTGGTGGGTCACGCGCAACAAGCTCCGTGTCGATCAGCCGCGTTATGCCGGCTATCGGCGCGCGCTCGAGCGCAGCCCGGCCGACGCGCCTCCGGATGCATAGCCCGAATTCATAGAAGGAAACCATCATGGACTTCAATCTGCCGCCGGAACTCGCGGCCTATCTCGACGAGTTGGACGGTTTCATCGAAGACGTCATCCAGCCGCTCGAGCAGCGCGACGACAACATCCGCTTCTTCGATCATCGTCGCGAGTGGGCCCGCACCGACTACGACAAGGGCGGCCTGCCGCGCCCGGAATGGGAAGCCCTGCTTGGCGAGGCGAAACGGCTGGCCGACGAAGCCGGACACCTGCGTTTTCCGCTACCGAAAAAGTACGGTGGTCAGGACGGTTCGCATCTGGCGATGACCGTGATCCGCGAGCATCTCGCGGCGCGCGGGCTGGGTCTGCATAACGATCTGCAGAACGAGCACTCGATCGTGGCGAACAATCCGTTCGTGCTCATGTTTCGCGATTTCGGCACCCCCGAGCAGGAAGACGAGTTCGTTGCCGGCATGCTCGGCGGTACCCATCATCTGGCTTTCGGTCTTACCGAGCCGGACCATGGCTCCGACGCGACCCATATGGAAACGCGTGCCGTGCCGGAACAGCGCGACGGCGTGGATGGCTGGCGGCTGGATGGGCGCAAGATGTGGATCACCGGCATGCACGTGGCGACCCACTGCATGATGTTCGCGCGCACCTCCGGCGAGAACGGCGACGCGAAAGGCATCACGGCATTCCTCGTGCCGTGCCCCACGCCGGGGCTGACGATCGAGGAATATCTGTGGACCTTCAACATGCCCACGGATCATGCGCGGCTGTCGCTGGACAACGTCTGGGTGCCGGAAAGCGCCGCGTTCGGCCCGCCGGACAACGGCCTGTCGCTGGCGCAACATTTCGTGCACGAAAACCGCATCCGCCAGGCCGCGTCGAGTCTGGGCGCGGCGGCCTACTGCATCCGCGAAAGCGTGGCCTATGCGCGCGAGCGCAAGCCGTTTGGCGTCGCACTTGCGCGCAATCAGGGTATCCAGTTTCCGCTTGTCGAACTGCATAGCGAAGCCGAGATGCTGCGCCTGCTCATTCGCAAGACCGCCTGGGAAATGGATCAGCTGCCCAAGCCCGAGATCGAGGCCCAACTGTCGGACAAGGTCGCCATGTGCAACTACCGCGCGAACCGGCTGTGCTGCGAGGCGGCCGATCGGGCCATGCAGGTCCATGGCGGCATGGGCTACTCGCGGCACAAACCGTTCGAGCATATCTATCGCCATCACCGGCGTTATCGCATCACCGAGGGCGCCGAAGAGATCCAGATGCGCAAGGCCGGCGGTTATCTGTTCGGCTACCTGGGGCCGAATCGGTGGAAGGACTGATGCGCGCAAGAGGATGGTCGGGCATGAAATTTTCGTGGCCAGCGGTCCATAATCGCGATCGCGCTGTGAGTCCGATGTTCGCCTGCGAGCGACGGCCACGCAGCGCTCCGCTTTTTGTTTCAAGGATATGCCCGTGAAGACCCCCGCCTGGCAGAGCGACCCCGATCGCTACGATTTTCGTCACACCCTGGCGTTGCAGTACGCACATCTGGATACCATCCGGCATGCCAACAACGTGGCGGTCCATGGGCTGCACGTGGAAGCACGCATTCGCTACCAGCTGGCGGTGCTCGGCCACGCGCATCTGTTTTCGGACGCCGAGCTGCTGCGCCCGCGCCGTACCGTGACCCATTTCCTGCGCGAAACGCATTATCCGCACGATGTGGTGTGCGCCACGCGGCTCGTCGCGGTCACGCCGGATACCTATCAGCTGGTCACAGGGCTGTTTCAGCAGGGCGAATGCGTCGGCGTACAGGACTGCCTCATGGGCGCCTGGCACACCGATCGCTGGGTCGCTCTACCGGATGACGTGTATGCGGCGCTCGAAAGCAATCGCGCAGCGGATGACGTGCCGGTGAACGACTGGCCGCAAGTTCCCCCGGAACACGTGCCGCTGAGCGGCTATCCCGCGGAATCCGAGATATCCGGCCGCTATGCGGATCTCGATCCGGACGTGGTTCTCGGCGAGCTGGCGGTATCACGCTATATCGAGCAGTCGCGTGCGGGTTCGCTACGCCCGATTCGCAACGACCCGTCGCTGGGTATGCTCGTGGCCAGCGTGGATCTGAGTTATCACCGCTGGCATCGCGGGCGCGCGGATGTGCAGGTCGTCTGCGGTATCGACCGTATCGGCAACAGCTCCTTCGCCCTGGCCGGTGCGGCCGCGGTGGGTGAGGAGCGGCTGGTGACCGCGCGCAGCACCATGGTGCTGATCGATCGTGATAAACGCCGCCCCACGCCGATCGACGATGCGCTGCGCGCTTCGATGGCGCCGTTGTTCATTGCCGACGAATCCGCCGACGATGCACGCGCCGCCGGCGCCGCGCCGGGCGGCTAGCGCAACGCCGACGCCGGACGATGGGCCGGCGCGACGACACCGACACATCAGAACGACAAAGGAGAGGCCGCGATGCCGGGACCGTTGCAGGGCATGAAGGTGATCGAAATGGCCGGACTCGGCCCCGGTCCGTTCTGCGCCATGATGTTCGCGGACATGGGCGCTGAAGTCGTGCGCATCGAGCGCCCCGGTGCGTCTCACCCCGAGCGGGATCGCTTCGACGTGCTCGCGCGTGGGCGCCATCGCGTCGCGCTCGACATGAAACAGCCGGAGTCCGCCGAAACCGTGCTGGCCATGATCGAACAGGCCGACGTGCTCATCGAAGGGTTTCGCCCCGGCGTGATGGAACGCATGGGCCTCGGCCCGGATGCCTGCCTGGCCCGGCGCCCGGGCCTGATCTACGGACGCATGACCGGCTGGGGCCAGTACGGCCCGCTGGCCAAAGCGGCGGGTCACGACATCAACTACATCGCCCTCAGCGGCGCATTGCACGGCGTCGGTCGTGCCGATGGGCCGCCGCCGCCACCGCTCAACTATGTGGGCGATTTCGGCGGCGGTGCGATGATGCTCGCCTTCGGCATTCTTGCCGCCGTTTTCGAAAGCCGGCGCTCCGGTGAAGGCCAGGTCGTCGATGCCGCGATGACCGACGGCGCGGCGCTGCTGTCGTCGATGATGTACGGCATGAAAGCGGCCGGTCAGTGGACCAATGCACGCGGCGCCAACATGCTCGACGGCGGCGCGCATTTCTACGACAGCTATACCTGTGCCGACGGCAAGTTCCTCGCGGTCGGCGCAATCGAGCCGCAGTTCTATGCCGAATTGCTGCAGCGTTGCGGCATCGATGATCCGGCCTTCGAACGCCAGAACGATCCATCTGCCTGGCCGGATCTGAAGCAGCGCCTGGCCGAGCTGCTCAAGACCCGCACGCGTGACCAGTGGTGCGAGATTCTGGAAGGCAGCGATGCCTGTGTCGCCCCGGTGCTGGACTGGGACGAAGCCCCCGAGCACCCGCACAATCGTGAGCGTGAAGCGTTCGTCGAAGTCGACGGTGTGCTGCAACCTGCACCGGCCCCACGCTTCTCCCGTACGCCAGCCGATACGCCCGGCGCCGCGAGCGCCACCGATCGCGATCCGCACGACGTGCTGACGGGCTGGGGCGTTGATCCGCGTAAGCTAGAAGCGCTACGTGATTAAGGACACACGATGTATCGCGTCTGCAATGAGTGTCGTTGATGGCTACAAATAAGAATCAACATTTCGTGCCCCGATGCTATTTGAAGCCATTCACATTGGACGAAAACAACCAGTCTATAAGTGTTTTTAATTTAGACCGACATCGGCTAATAGAAAAGGCGGCAGTAAAACATCAATGTTCCCGCTCTTATTTTTACGGCAAAGATCCAAAGCTGGAAGAAGCCCTGCAGTTAATGGAACGGACTTACGCGCAGGCAATTCGTCTGATTGGAGAAGAGGGCTACTCTCTTACCGAAGAGCATGACTCAATACTAAAAAGGTTCTGGCTGCTTCAATATTTGAGGACAGAAGCTGCTTCGAGGCGCGCTGTTGAGATGAGTAGTGAATTGAGATCGACAGCTGGCGCTGATGCCTCATTTCAACTTGAGGTCCGCGAGGCTGTGACCATAGCCATGCAGACGTTCGCCGAATGTATTGATATCGTCAGCGATCTGCGAAGTTGTCTTGTTAAGAACGCAACTAACGTTCCATTTGTTACATCTGACGATCCCGCAGTTCTTGCGAATCGATGGTTTCAGGCGGATAGTCGATATCGTGGAGAGGCATTTGGGCTGCGTTCGGCGGGCGACATAATTCTTTTGCCTATTTCTCCAAGGTTGATGTTTATTGCATACGATCACAATGTTTATTCAATTCCCAAAAGTAATAGCTGGGTGAGGATTAAAAATCCCGAAGAAATAAGAATGCTCAACCAACACCAATACCTAAATTGTCGCGCCAATATATTCCCAAGCCCTTCGTTAGATGAGCGCACTTTGATTAAAGACGCTAACGAGTTTTGTGGCTTTCGAGTATCTCCAAGGCATGCGTTGCACTACGCCGTACTGGACCAAGTAGACGGCGAATTCAAAAGGTATCGAGTAATAGAGTCGCCACAAAGCGAAGGCCATAGCGAGGCGATAATTCACATGCAAACTGTGTTTCCAATACCGAATGGATGGCCGAACTTCATCCGTTGGAAACGAAATGGCTTTGGCATGTCGAATGGAACCGGCATCGGTTGCGTAAGGCGCGATTCCCTCACGCCGGGCGATGGTGAGGATTTCGCCAAGGTGTACGCTCGTAGATGCTGATTCGTTCCTAACGTATCACTGCAGTTGGCCACCTAAATCGTTGTCGCGATTCTGGGTTCTTCCGTGGCCTTCGGCCGCTCTGGCGGCAATAGCTTAGGCGTTCATCGGTCGGAAGGACGCGCACAAATCGTCGCTATCGACGACAACAACGCCCCGGCGTCTGCCTAGTATCAATGGCACGTATCGGCATGCCTGCCGCTGCGTGTACACAACCAATACAGGGGAGCGGGAATGGGTAACGCAATCGTTTCGAGGATCGGTGGGCTGGCGCTATGCGCAGGCCTGATGCTGGCCGGCACGGCCGAGGCCCGCACCCTGCGCTACGCCACGGGGTTTCCGCCCGGTTCGGTCGCCGCACAGGCGGCGATGGACTACGCCGAGGCGCTGCCGGGTTATTCCGACGACACGCTGTCGATGAAGGTCTATGCGCTGTCATTGCTGGACGCCTCCGAAACGTCGGACGGCGTGCGTGACGGCATCGCGGACGTGGGTTATCTGCTCACCGTTTATTTCCCGTCCATGTATCCACACACGAATCTGGTCAACGAATCGTCGATGCAGCTCACCCAGTTCGACGAGGCCGAGCTTCAGGGCAAGGGCGCGCTCGCGTTCAACGCCGCGATGGCCGAGCTGACCTTCTTCAACTGCCCCGAGTGCCTGGACGAATACGCGGCTCAGAACCAGGTCTATACCGGTAATGCGGCCAGCTCCGACTACGGCCTGCTCTGCAACAAGCCGGTGACCAACGAAGCCGAGCTCGCCGGCAAGCGTCTGCGGGTGGCCGGCTCGCACTGGTCGCGCTGGTCCAAGCATTTCGGTGCCACGCCGGTATCGATGACGATCAACGACCTGCTCGAAGCCCTCAGCCAGGGCGTGCTCGACTGCACCATTTCCTCGGCGCCGGAGCTCGTGAACCTGCGCCTGACCGAAGCGGTGACCGATATCACCATGGCGGTGCCGGGCGGTGTCTATGCCGCCGCCAGCGCGGCCAGCGTCAACGGCGATACCTGGCGCGGCCTCACGGACGATCAGCGCCGGGCGATGCTGCGCGCCGGTGCGCGTCTGTCCGCGGCCGTACCCTACGGCTATCTGGAGAAAGAGAAGGAAGCCTTTGCCGCCGCTGAGGACGAAGGCGCGACACGCCACGAAGCCACCGCGTCGCTCGAGCAGGCCAGCAAGGCGTTCGCGGAACAGGACCTGGACACTATCGTCGAGTATTACCGCGAGAACCACGGCGTGGAGCGCGGTGAGGAATTGCTCGCCACCTTCCGTGGTCTGCTCGAGAAGTGGGTCGAGCGCGTAGGCGATGTCGATAGCCTGGATGCGCTGGAACAGCTCTACTGGGACGAGATCTTTTCCAAGGTCGACGCCTCCAGCTACGGCATGCAATAGCGCTGACGCCGCGCCGCCCTAGTGGCGGCGCGGCTGTACAGCCAATCTAGACCACGCCCACCTTTCGAGCGATCGCAACCGCTTCGGTGCGGTTGCTGGCATTGAGCTTGCCGTTGATGTTGCGCAGATGGGTGCGGATGGTGCTGTCGGAGACGAACAGCTTCTCGGCCATCGCACTGTTGGAATTGCCCTCGGCGAGCAGCTTGAGCACGCGGATCTCCTTGCGCGTGAGCGGCTCCAGCAGGGTGGCGTTCGGGTCGTCCTCGATCGGATATTCGTTGAACACGCGCGGGCCAAATCCCTGCAGTAGCGACTGCAGATACTCGGCAAACAGCGGCTCGCGGCGGTCGAGCTTGCGTTCCAGCGTGTCCGACTGCAGCCGCACCACCAGCGCGCCGACCCGCGGGCCTTCGTCGAGCACGAGCCGCATATAGCCTTCGCGGCAGCCTTCCTTCAGGGCTTGCTCGAGCGTGCTCAGCGCAGTCGGTAGATCGTTCTGGCGTTGCTGTGCCACGGCCTGGAGCAGACGCAGCTTGAACGCGCGCCGGTGGCGGGTCTCGGCCTGCGATTCAGCGATATACGGACCGAGTTCGCGTAGCGCGAACGCCGCGTCGCCAACAAACGCCTCCCAGCGCAGCTGGCCGATGCGGTCGTTGTCGACATCATTGGCCAGCAGACGCAGGTGGCGCAGGCGGCCCCAGGTGGCCTGGTCGCTGGCGCGCTCGATCTCGACATGCGCTGCGTATTCGTCGCCTTGCAACAACATGAGCTGGGCGCGATGCAGACGACTGGTGGCAACCACGCGCGGCAGCTGGCGGTTGTGGCCGGTGCGTTCGAGTACGGTGAGTGTCTGTAGCGCCTTGTCCATGTCGCCTTCGATGAAGGCAATACGCGCGAGCATCACATCGGCCAGGATCATGTGATCGGGCAGGCCGATATGCCGCGCCAGCGGTGCATAGACATTGAGCAGCTGGGTCGCCGTATCCAGATCGTTCGATTCGTAGACCGTGGCCGCATGCAGCACGCCGGCCCAGGCGTTGCCGTTGGTGCCGATCGGCGAGAACGCCGAGCGCGGCCGGGTGATGCGCGCGGCCAGGCGAAAACGTGCGGCGGCCTGGCGCTGACGGCCTTCCTGCAGGTCGATGATGCCTTCGACGGATTCCGAGAACATCGCGTTGAAGGCGCTTTCGTGCACGCCCTGCACATCGCGGGCGCCGTCGAGCAGCGCCCGCGCGCGTTGGTGTTCACCCATCACCGAATAGGCATTGGCGAGCGTGTTCACCAGCGTCGTCTCGGCAAAGGGTTCGCCGGCGGGCAGGGCGTCGAGCGTCTTGCTGCCGATCGCATAGACCTGCTCGAAGTCGTCCATGATCGCGAGAATCGATGGCCGCAGCGCCAGCGCATGGGGGCGGATACGCGGGTCGGTCGAGTATTCCAGCCCGGTCTGTTCGAGTTTCTCCATCGCGGTATGCGGGCTGCAGCTGAAGCACAGCGCCCAGACATGGATCGCTTGCAACAACGGCCAGGCCGCCAGATCGGCTGCCGGAATGCTGTCGAACCAGCGTCCGAGTAGGCGCATGCGCCCCTGGGCGAGCAGATGCTCGGCGTGCTGCGACATGAGTGTGAGCGCACGGTCGAAATCACCGCCTTCCAAGGCATGATCGATAGCCGGCACCGGCCGGTGCTGGGCCTCGAACCAGGCTGATGCTGCGCGATGCAGCGGCGCGATCTCGTCCGGACATTCCGCGGCCAGACGATGGCGCAGGAAATCCGAAAACAGGCTGTGGTAGCGGTAGAGCCGTTCTTCGCTTTCGATCGGCACCAGGAAGACATTGGCTTCGTTGAGCAGGTCGATCAGCGAAGCGCTGTCGGCATTCGGCAGTAGCGCGTTGCACAGCGGCACGCTGAGGTAACGCAGGATGCTGGTGCGCAGCAGGAACTTGCGAACGCGTTCGGGTTGCTGGGCGAGTACATCCTCGGCCAGGTAATCCGCGACCGCGCGATGTTCGCCCGAGAAACGGGTGATGAAATCGACCGGTGCCGGATGTTTCTCGAGCGCGAGCGAGGCCAGCCAGAGCGCGGCTACCCAGCCTTCGGTCTTGGCGTGGATCTCGGCGAGCTCGTCGGCGCCAAGCGCCAGCCCACGATGGTGGTTAAGGAACTGCTCCGTCTCGGCGAGCGAGAATCGTAGCCGCTTGCTGTCGATCTCAACCAGCTGGCCGCGGGTGCGCAGGCGTGCCAGGCGCAGGTCCGGCAGCGAACGCGAGCCGATCACCAGCCGACAGTTCGGCGGAAGATGGTCGATGATCTCACGCACCAGCCCCAGCACGGTGGGTTCCTGGATCCGCTCGAAGTCGTCGAGAAACAGCGCGAAGTGGTCGTCATGATCGGCCAGTCCGGCGATCAGGTTGAGCGCTGTGTCGCCCGCTGAAGAGCTGTCGTCGCCCGCGGCCGGTTCGTCGGCGGTAGCCGGCAGCAGATTGGCAATGGCGGCTTCCAGACAGGGCAGGAAACGCTGGATATCGTTGTCGGCCTCGTCGAGGGTGAGCCAGGCGGTTCGTGTGCCGTCGGCGGCCAGCTTTTCCATGCACTGGGCCATGAGCGTGGATTTGCCGAAGCCGGCCGGGCCCTGGCACAGCACCAGCTTCACAGCGCCATCGCCCTGCAGACTCGCGGCGATCTCGTCGCGCAGCAGCTGGGCCGCGTGCACGGTCGGCGGGTTGAGCTTGCTGGTCAGCGCGCCCGCCGTCGGGCGGCCACGATTGGGCGTGGTCATGTTGTCTCCTCCGAAGGCGCGTACAGCCGCTTGTTCGTGATGCGGTTTGTGATCGCCGCCAGCCTGGGTGGCCGGGGCTTTTGATCGACGTCTTGCGCGTCGTTGATCGAGCCCTGAACGATCGTTCGCCGGCGACTACCTTTACCCGGTTCTGCAGCCACGTCAACGCATGGAAGCTCGGGCCAACCGGTGCGTTGGGCCAAGCGCTCTGACTGTTTCCAACGACGCCAGCATGGCCCATCCACGCGCGGTAATGGCGATTTCGTCGCTTTCGACGATGCGGCGTATGGGGCGCTTTCGAAAGACTCGGCACATACGACGCGTCGCGCCCGCCGGGTGTTGCACGCGATTGGTCTATGTCTTCGAGCAAGGATGTCTCATGAAACTCGATTCTTCCGTAAGCGCGGTGATCACCGGCGGTGCCTCCGGGCTGGGTGCTGCCGTGGCACGCCGGCTGGCCGCCCAGGGCGTGCGCGTCGCGCTGTTCGATCTCAACAAGGACGCCGGTGAGCCGCTGGCTGATGAGTTGGGCGGCATCTTCTGCCAGGTCGATGTGACCTCGGAGGAATCCGTGGATGCCGGTTTCGAGAAGGCACGCGCGGCGATCGGCCAGGAACGCCTGCTGATCAATTGCGCGGGGATTGGCAATGCCTTCAAGACGGCCAGCCGCGACAAGAAGACGGGCGAGGCCAAGCATTTTCCGATCGCGGAGTTCGAGAAGGTGCTCCAGATCAACCTGATCGGCTCGTTTCGCTGCAACGCCAAGTCGGCGCAGGGCATGCTTTCGCTGGAACCCGGTGTCGACGGTGAGCGTGGCGCGATGATCAATACCGCCTCGGTCGCGGCGCAGGACGGCCAGATGGGCCAGGCCGCCTATGCCGCCTCCAAGGCGGGGCTGGTCGGCATGACTTTGCCGATCGCGCGTGACTTGATGGGCGACGGCATCCGTATCAACACGATCATGCCCGGCATCTTCGAAACGCCTTTGATGGCCGGCTTGCCGGATCAGGTCAAGGACGCGCTGGCGGCCTCGGTGCCGTTTCCCAAGCGGCTCGGCCAGCCGGACGAGTTCGCGGCGCTGGTCGAGGCGTTGATCGACAACGGCTACATGAACGGCGAGAGCGTGCGCCTGGATGGCGCGATCCGGATGGCGCCGCGCTAGCCGGCCCACGCCCGACCCCGATCAAAATCGTCGCTTCGGACGACGCAGGCCCTGCGGCCCGCGACCGAGGATGAACCCGTACCGTTTGCACCAACCACGAGGTGCGCCCGCACAGCTGCGGCGCGCCTTGGCGAGGAAACCCCATGAGTGAAGCCTATATCGTCGCCGCGACCCGTACTGCCGGTGGCCGCCGTGGCGGGCGCCTGTCCGGCTGGCATCCCGCCGATCTGTCCGGTCAGGTGCTCGACGCGCTGCTTGATCGTACCGATGCCGATCCGGCAATGATCGACGACGTGATCATGGGTTGCGTCGGCCAGTTCGGCGAGCAGGCACTCAACATCGCGCGCAATGCGGTGCTGTCCTCGCGGTTGCCGGAATCCGTGCCGGGCACATCGGTTGATCGCCAGTGCGGCTCCTCGCAGCAGGCTATCCACTTTGCCGCCCAGGCGGTGATGTCGGGCACCCAGGACATCGTCATCGCAGCCGGTGTCGAATCCATGAGCCGCGTACCGATGGGCGCGTCGGTCGCGCTGCCGGCCAAGCAGGGCATGGGTCACTACTTCGGCCCGGCGATTCAGAAACGCTACCCCGGTGTGGATGATTTCACCCAGTTCGCGGGTGCGGAGATGATGGCCAAGAAATACGAGCTGTCGAAGGATGAGCTCGACGCCTTCTCGCTGGAAAGCCACAAGAAAGCCGTTCGTGCCACGGAAGCAGGGCGCTTTGACGACGAGATCCTGCCGGTGCCCGTGCGCGATTACGACGGCAACGGCGGCGATGCCATGCATACCGTGGACGAAGGCATCCGTTTCGATGCCTCGCTGGAAGGCATCAGCGGCGTGAAGCTGCTGCAGGAAGGCGGGCGGATCACCGCCGCCAATGCCAGCCAGATCTGCGACGGCGCGAGTGGCGTGATGGTGGTCAACGAACGCGGCCTGAAACAGCTGGGCGTCGAGCCGCTGGCGCGGATTCATCACCTGAGCGTGATCGGCCACGACCCGGTCATCATGCTCGAAGCGCCGATCCCGGCCACCGAGCGCGCGCTCAAGAAAGCCGGGCTGTCGCTCAACGATATCGACCTCTACGAGGTCAACGAAGCGTTCGCACCGGTGCCGCTGGCCTGGACGCGCACCCTCGACGCCGACCCGGAACGCCTCAACGTCAATGGCGGCGCGATCGCGCTGGGCCACCCGCTGGGCGGCTCCGGCACCAAGCTGATGACCACGCTGGTGCATGCGCTCAAGCAGCGCGAGGGCCGCTATGGCCTGCAGACGATGTGCGAAGGCGGTGGCCTGGCCAACGTCACCATCGTCGAACGGCTGTAGTCGTAAGGCTCTGGATTGAATACTCGGGCGTTCGACGCCCGAGAACCGTAATGCCGATGCGCCCCGTGTACAGGAGACCCGCATGCTGGGACTGATGCAGGACCGCCCGCTGCTCATTTCATCGCTGATCGAGCACGCGGCGCAGTTTCATGGCGACACCGAGATCGTGACCCGGAGTGTCGAGGGGCCGATCCGGCGGATGAACTATCGCCAGTTGCGCGATCGCTCGAAACAGGCGGCCAACCTGATGGCTGGGTTGGGCGTTGTCGAAGGGGACCGGGTCGCGACCCTGGCCTGGAACACCGACCGCCATCTGGAGCTCTACTACGGCGTGTCCGGTAGCGGCGCGGTATTGCACACGGTCAATCCGCGCCTGTTCGCCGAGCAGGTCGACTACATCCTCGATCACGCCGAGGACAAGGTGCTGCTGTTCGATCTCGACTTCGCGCCGCTGGTCGCCGAACTCGCGCCGCGCTTGAAGCACGTGACCCATTTCATCGTGCTCACCGATCGCGCGCATATGCCGGAAATCGAGGGCGTCGATCTGCTCTGTTACGAAGAGCTGATGGCCGAGCAGTCGGCGGATTACGAATGGCCTGTCTTTGACGAGCGTACGGCGTCGAGCCTTTGCTATACCTCGGGCACCACGGGCAACCCCAAGGGCGTGCTCTATTCGCATCGTTCCACGGTACTGCATTCGCTCATCGCGATGGCGCCGGACAGCTTCGGCGTACGCGCCCGTTCGGTGTTGCTGCTCGTGGTGCCGATGTTTCATGCCAATGCCTGGGGCATGCCGTACGCGGCCGCGATCGCGGGCGCCAAGGTCGTGCTGCCCGGCCCGCGTCTCGATGGCGAGAATATCTACAGCCTGATGCGCGATGAGCGTGTGACCTTTTCCCAGGCCGTGCCCACCGTGTGGCTGATGCTGTTCCAGTATCTCGACGCGCACGCGGATTTATCCGGCGAGGCACTGTGCCTGGACACCATCGGCATCGGCGGCAGCGCGCCGCCGCGCGCGATGATTCGGCGCATGGAAGACGAGTTCGGCGTCGAGGTCGTGCAGGGCTGGGGCATGACGGAAACCAGCCCGCTGGGCGTGGCCAACCGCTGGCTGCCTAAGCACGACGCGCTCGACGACGAAGCGCGCGAAGCGGTCAAGATCAAGCAGGGGCGCGGCATCTGGGGCGTCGAACTCAAGCTGGTCGACGACGAGGGCAACACGCTCGCACACGACGGCGAGCAGGCAGGGCATCTGTATATCCGCGGGCCATGGATTGCCAGCGGCTACTATGGCCGCGACGACAACGTGCTCGACGCCGAAGGTTATTTCCCGACCGGCGATATCGCGACCATCGACCGCGATGGCTATCTACAGCTGGTCGATCGTGCCAAGGACGTGATCAAGTCCGGCGGCGAATGGATTTCATCGCAGGATCTCGAAGGGGCGGCTTTCTCGCACCCCGGCGTGGCCGAAGCGGCCGTGATCGCGATCGCCGACGAGAAATGGCAGGAACGCCCGCTGATGATCGTCGTGCCCAAGCCGGGTGCCACGATCACGGTCGATGAACTGATGACGCATTTGAAAGAACGGGTCGCCAAGTGGTGGCTGCCGGACGATATCGTGTTCGTCGACGAACTGCCGCATACCGCCACCGGCAAGCTGCTCAAGACAAAACTGCGCGACCAGTTCGGCGGGCATCGCCCGGGCAAAGTGGTCTAGGGGCCGGCCATGTATACCCTTGGCCGCTGGCTGTCGCGACTCACCGATGCCATGACCATTCTCGGCGGGCTGGCGATTGCGCTGATGATGCTGCACGTCACCGCCGACGTGGCCGGGCGCTTTATCTTCGGTACGCCGATCCCGGGCACGATTACGATCGTGTCGCACTACTACATGATCGTTGCGGCCTTCGTGCCGCTGGCTTTCGCGGCGCAGAAGAATGCGCATATCAGCGTCGAGGTCGTGACCGAGATGCTGCCGGGGCCGATCAAACGCCATCTGGAAGGCTGGACGCTGTTGCTCTCGGCGGCGGTATTCGCGCTGGTCGCGGTTCGCACCTGGGAAGTTGCGCTGTCGAAATACGCTATTGATGCGTCCGTAGTGCAAGGCAATGCCAGTATTGCCGTGTGGCCGAGCTATTTCGTGCTGCCGGCCGGGCTGGGCCTGATGACGCTGGTGCTGGTCTATCAGTTCATTGTCTATCTGTTCGGGCTGCGTAGCGGTCTGGACAGCTCGCGTGCCGCGCCCGGCGAGACGCCACCCAGCTATCCGCCGGAGCCGCGCCAATGAGCGATGTACAGATCGGCCTGGCCGGGCTGGGCATTCTCTTTACCCTGATCGCGCTGCGGGTGCCGATTGGCGTGGCGCTCATCGGCGTGTCCTTCGGTGGTCTCTGGTACCTCATGGGCTGGGGCGTGGCCTGGGGCTCGGTCGGCCTCATTCCCTATCATTTTGCGGCCAACTGGGTGCTCAGTTCGGTGCCCATGTTCCTGCTGCTGGGGTTCATCTGTTTTCATGCCCAACTCACCCAGGGGCTTTTCCGAGCGGCACGAATCTGGCTGTCCGGCGTGCCGGGCGGGCTGGCCGTGGCGTCGATCTTCGGCTCGGCCGGCTTCGCGGCGGTATCCGGGTCGTCGGTCGCGTGTTCTGCCGCTATGGGCCGGATTGCGGTGCCGGAAATGGTGCGCCACGGCTATAACCCGGGGCTGGCCACCGGCACGGTCGCGGTCGCGGGCACTATCGGTGCGCTGATCCCGCCGTCGATCATCATGATCCTCTACGGCGTGATCGCGCAGGTCTCGATCGCGGGCCTGTTCCTGGGCGGTATCAGTGCCGGTGTCATTACTGCGATCGGCTATATCGTCGTCGTCATGGTGCGGGTGAAACTGAATCCCGCGCTGGCGCCCGACGTGCGCGAAGAAGTGCCGCTGACCGAAAAGATCGATGCGCTCAAGGATACCTGGCCGGTGCTGCTGATCATGATCGGCATCTTCGGCGGTCTGTTCGGCGGCGTGTTCACGGCCACCGAGGCGGGGGCAGTGGGTGCATTCCTGTCCTGCGTGGTGGCGCTGCTCAAGGGCGCGCTCAACTGGCAGCGTTTTCGCAACGCCATTCTCGAAACCCTGCTGACCACCGGCGCGCTGTTGGTGATCGCGATCGGCGCGAGCCTGCTCACGCGTTTTCTCACCCTGTCCGGGGCCGGCGATTATTTGTCGGAGCTGATGATCGGCAGCGACACCAGCACGCTCATGCTGTTGCTGGGCCTGGTCGCGGTCTATCTGCTGCTCGGCATGTTCCTCGAGCCAATCGGCGCCATGCTGCTGACGCTGCCGATCGTGCTGCCGATCATCGAATCCGCGGATCTGAGCTTGCTCTGGTTCGGCGTCGTGCTCACCAAGATGCTGGAAATCGGCATGATCACGCCGCCGGTCGGGATGAACGTGTTCGTGATCAAGAGCGTGGTCGACGATCTGGTATCGACCAGCGCCATCTTCCGCGGCATCTTCTGGTTCCTGATCATGGATCTGGTGGTGCTCGCGCTGCTGATGACGGTGCCGGATATCGTGCTGTTCCTGCCGACCCATTTCGACTGAGCTGCGCCTGCGTATTCGGCGCCTGTCATGGTGGGCGGCCCGGCCCCGCGCGGCCGCAATACAAACTAGACAACGAGGTATGCCATGCGTCAGAGCCAACCCTATGAATGCCCCTGGGCAGACGAGGAAATCGAGCTGTTCCGCGACATGGTCACGCGCTTTCTCGATACCGAAATGGCGCCGGACGACGAGGCTTCGCGCAAGCGTGGCCACGTCGGCCACGAGATCTGGCGGCGCGCCGGCGAGCTGAACCTGCTCTGTTCGGATATCCCCGAAGAGTACGGCGGCGCGGGCGGCGATTTCCGTCACGAGGCGGTTTTTCTCGAGGAGATGGCCCGGCGCGGCCTGACCGGCATGAACACCGGCGTGCACAGCATCGTTGCCCACTACCTGCTCAACCACGGCACCGCCGAGCAGCGCGAGCGCTATTTGCCGCGCATGGCGCGCGGCGAGCTGGTCGGCGCGATCGCGATGAGCGAGCCGGACGCGGGTTCCGATCTGCAGGCGATCCGCACCCGTGCGGTCGCCGACGGCGACAACTACAAGCTATCGGGCTCCAAGACCTGGATTTCCAACGGCTATCTCGCCGGGCTGGTGCTGGTGGTCTGCAAGACCGATCCGTCGGCCGGCGCCAAGGGCACGTCGATCCTGATCGCCGAGACCGAAGGCCTGGATGGCTATCGCGTGGGCCGCGTGCTCGACAAGATCGGCATGAAGGCACAGGACACCTCGGAGTTGTTCTTCGACGAGGTCGAGTTGCACCGCGACCAGTTGCTGGGCGGCGAGGAAGGCAAGGGCTTCTACCAGCTCATGGGTGATCTGCCCTACGAGCGGTTGATCATTTCGGTGAACGCGGTGGGTGCGATCGAAGGCGCGCTGGCGGCCACCATCGACTACGCCAAGGATCGCCGAGCCTTCGGCCAATCGGTGTTCGAGTTCCAGAACAGCAAGTTCAAGCTCGCCGAGATCGCCACCCAGGCACGTGTAGCGCGAACCTATCTGGACCGCTGTATCGAGGATCTGCTCGCCGGCAAGCTGGATACCGTCGGCGCGTCCATGGCCAAGCTCTGGACCACCGATCTGCAGAACCGCGTGATCGACGAATGCCTGCAGCTGTTCGGCGGCTACGGCTATACCAACGAATACATGATCGGCCGGATGTATATCGATGCGCGCGTGCAGCGTATCTACGGCGGCACCAACGAAATCATGAAGGAAGTGATTTCGCGCTCGCTGTAACAGCACGCCCCGGAAACTAGTCGGTTCCGACGATCAAAGCGGTGGCGCGCTGAACAATACTCGCCGGTAGTTCATGTTCGACGACCCGTGCGTCGGTTCAGCCGGCGACGCGGCCCTACGAGGAGCGCAACCATGTATCTGACCCAACCGCTGCACAAGGCGAAACGCGAGCGCCCCGACGCCGAAGCCATCGTATTCGGCGAGCGTCGTCATACCTTTGCAGAGCATGTCGATCGCGTGGCGCGCCTCGCTGGCGTGCTGCAGGAACTGGGCATGGGTACGGGCGATCGCGTCGGCATTCTGGCGCTGAACTCGGACCGCTACATCGAGTTCATATTCGCCGCGCTCTGGGGCGGCGGCGTGTTCAATACGGTCAATATCCGCTGGAGCGCGCGCGAGGCGGTGTATTCGCTCGATGATTGCGGCACCGGCATTCTGCTCGTGGACGATGCCTTTCTGCCGATGATCGAGCCGATCCGCGAGCAGTCGGAGGCCGTGCAGACGATCGTCTATATCGGCGAGAACGACTGCCCCAAAGGCGCGCTGGATTATCGGGAACTGATGGCCGCCGCCACGCCGGTCGAGGATGCGCTGCGCGGCGACGACGACCTTGCGGCCATTCTTTACACCGGCGGCACGACCGGCGCGCCCAAGGGCGTGATGCTCAGCCATGCCAATCTATACAGCTGCTCGCTCGGCGCGATCCTGCCGGATTGTCGCCGCGACCGGGTCGTCGCACTACATTCGGCGCCGTTCTTTCATGTCGCCGGTATCGGCCTGATCCTGCAGGTCGCGCTGCGCCAGGGCACGCAGATCGTGCTGCCCGGTTTCGACCCGCTTGCAGTGCTGGAAGGCATCGCGCGCGAGCAGGTCGGCGAGACCTTTCTCGTGCCGACCATGCTGCGTGCGGTGCTCAATCATCCGCGTTTCGACGAGTTTGATCTGTCGTCGCTGCATACGCTGCTTTACGGCGCTTCGCCGATCGACAACAGCCTGCTGCGGCTGGCGATCGACAATCTGCCCAGGGCCGAATTCCTGCAGCTCTACGGTATGACCGAGTTGTCGCCCGTGGTCGCCTTTCTGCCGACCTGGTGTCATACCGATCCGGCCTATGCCGACAAGCTGTCGGCCGCGGGCATTCCCTCGCACATGGCCGAGATCCGCGTCGTGGATCCGCTGGACGAAGAAGTCGAGCGCGGCGAGGTCGGCGAGATCACCGTGCGCGGGCCGATGGTCATGCAGGGTTACTGGAACAAGCCTGAACAGACCGAAGAGGCGCTGCGCGGCGGCTGGATGCATACCGGCGATGCCGGCTATCTGGACGCCGACGGCTATGTGTTTCTGGTCGACCGGATCAAGGACATGGTCGTCACCGGCGGCGAGAACGTCTATTCGGTGGAAGTCGAGGATGCGCTGCTGCGCATGCCGGCGATCGCCCAGTGCGCGGTGATCGGCGTGCCCGACGAGACCTGGGGCGAACGCGTGCATGCCGTGGTCGTATTCAAGGACGGCGAGAGTGCCGACGAGAAAGCCATCGTGGCGCACTGCAAGGAATGGGTGGCCAATTACAAATGCCCGCGCAGCTTCGATTTCGTCGACGAGCTGCCGCTGTCCGGCGCTGGCAAGATCCTCAAGTACAAGCTCAAGGAACCCTACTGGGCCGACAAGGGTCGGCGGATCGGCTAGGGCGACTCGAATCGTCCGAAAAGACGATGATCCCGGGGCTGCGAAGGGCAACGATGACCATGCCCCCAAAGGCCGTTTCGACGAACAAAATAACAACCGCGGTTCGGCTGTCGCCGCTGCGATCCAGGAGATGACATGAACAGATCCCTGTCCACTATTGCCGCATCGCTTGCGCTGCTCGCGTTGGCAGTTGCCTTGCCCGCGCAGGCCCGCAGCATTTCCTACGCGACCGGCTATCCGCCGAATTCGATCGGCTCCGATGCAGCGATGAAATATGCCAGCGCGCTCGAGAAGATTTCCGACGGCGATCTCAAGGCCAAGGTCTATTCGATGTCGCTGCTGAGCTTCAGCGAGGCCGCACCCGGCATCCGCGACGGCATGGCGGATTCCGGCTTCGTGCTGTTCTCCTATTTCCCGGCCGAGTTCCCGAACACCAATCTGGTGTCGGAACTGACCATGCTGCTGGAACTCGACGATGTCGAACCCAGCAAGGCCGGGCTGGCCTATGTCGGCGCGATGTCCGAATTCATCTTCAAGGATTGCCCGGAGTGCGTGCAGGAATTCGCCGCCCAGAACCAGGTGTTCACCGGCGCCTCGGCGAGCGCGCCCTACATGCTGCTGTGTAACGACAAGGTCGTGAGCCAGTCCGATGTCCGTGGCAAGCGCGTGCGCAGCGCCGGTGCACAGTGGGCACGCTGGGCCGAAGCGGTCGGCGCCACGCCGGTCACTATCTCGGTGAGCGACGCTTATGAAGCGCTCAACCAGGGCGTACTCGACTGTTCGATCAGCTCCAGCGTGGATTTGGACATCTTCAAGCTCTCGGAGGTGGTCGAGCACATCACACCGGATGTGCCGGGCGGTGTGTTCGGTGGCACGGGCGTGAACAACGTCAACCGCGAAGTCTGGCAGAGCCTGAGCGAGAAGCAGCGCAAGGACTTGCTGTATGCTTCCGCCGTACTGGGCGCCGAGATCAGCTGGGACTATCAGGCCGGCGCCACGAAAGAACTGGACAACGCCCCGGACGCAGGCATCGAGGTGCATGACGCCGACGACAGCCTCCGCGACGCGACCCAGGCCTTCATCGAAAAGGACGCGCAGACCATCGCCGACAACTACGCCAAGCGTCATGGCATCGAGCGGTCTGACGAAATGGTGGAGACCTTCCGCGGCATCCTCTCCAAGTGGGTCGACCGGGTGGCCGATGTCGACAACGCCGACGATCTGGCTGAACTCTACTGGGACGAGATCTATTCCAAGGTGGATGTGAGCAGCTACGGCTTGTAGCAACCAGAGAATCGGGAGGGGCGTCCCGGCCGTTGCGCGTTGTGTATTCGCGTATCGGCCGGCGCCGCCTTACCCGCTGGCGGAGGCGTCATGAGCCGCGTTTATGCAAGAAAATGGGGTGTGTTTCACAACCCCGCTGTGCGGCGCGAGATCGCAGCGCTGGATGCGCAACATGATGTCCAGCGCATCGTCCACCTGATGGGCAGCTACGAGTTCTCCTGGGACATCAACCGCGCGTTGGAAGTCGCGCTGTTCTATACCTACGGCAGCGAACCGGTCTCGAAGCTGCTGGACCGGACCGAAGAATTCGAAAAGCACGGCCAGAAGCGCTACGACGACACGGCGCTGCTGATCGGCCATTTCATCGAATCCGGCTGGGGCGGCGACGTAGGCCGGCGCGCGATCGAGCGCATGAACCAGACCCATGCGCACTACAGGATTCATAACGACGAGTTTCTGTTCGTGCTCTGGTCGTTCATCGAGTTCCCGATCCGCTGGACCGATCGTCATGGTCGGCGGCCGATGACGCCGCACGAAAAACAGGCCTGGTTCAATTTCTGGTTCGAGATCGGTCGGCGAATGAGCCTGGCCGACATACCCGAAACGAAAGCCGAATTCGATGCGTTCGTGAAACGCTACGAAGACAAGAACTTTGTCTACGCCGATAGCAGTGCCCGTGTCAGCGATGCCACGGTACGCATCATGGAGAACTGGCTGCCCGCCTTCATGCGGCCTGCCGTCAAACCGATCGTTTCCTGTCTGATGCCCGTGCAGTTCTTGGATGCGGTCGGCTACAAGCGGCCGCCGGCATGGCGGCGCCGGGCCGTGGAGGCCGCGCTGCGTGTGGTCGGGTTTTTCAATTATTTCTTCGCGTTCGGTGATTATCCAGGCGAAACCGTGAAGCGCCGCCAGCGAACCTATCCTTCGGGCTATTCGATAGAGAATATGCAGCCGGTCAATCTCACCGAGCGTGTCAGTCGACGGGCGAAGACCACAGGCGAAGCGCCCGCGGCGGACGACAGCCGCTGAACCGTCGAATCGTCGGGTCCGACGATGAACAGGGGGTTGGGGCCGCGCCACACTGCGGACTAGCCGCGCCGCTGTTTTCGGCGCGTTGGCCGGACAGGGTGGCGCGCGTTGTCTCGCTCGCCAGACTGGCTGCGGAGCATTTTCGATGACCGAAAAAGACACCCCAGACCTCACCGATTTTCGTCGCGACGTGCGTGATTTTATCGATCGCGTCGCGGACGATGAGATACGCGAGGCCGGTCGCAAGACCACGAGTTTCTTTCCGCCGTTTGAACCGACTATGCGCTGGCACCGACTGCTGCACGCACAGGGCTGGTCGGCGCCGGCCTGGCCGCTCGAATACGGCGGCCCGGGCTGGCCCGTAGCGCAGCAGAAAGCCTTCGAGGAGGAATGCCGCGCCGCCCAGATGCCACCGCTGCTGCCGCAGGCGCTCTCGATGGTCGGCCCGGCGATCATGCGCTTCGGTACCGACGCCCAGAAAGCGGCCCATCTGCCCGGCATCCTGTCCGGCGAAAATTTCTGGACCCAAGGCTATTCAGAACCCAATGCCGGTTCGGATCTTGCCAGCCTGAGTTGTCGCGCCGAACGCCGCGGGGATCAATACGTGATCAATGGCAGCAAGACCTGGACGACCTATGCCCATCATGCCGATCGCATGTTTCTGCTGGTGCGGACCCAGCCCGGCGGCAAGCCACAGCAGGGCATCAGCTTCTTCCTGCTTGACGATCTCGATCGGCCCGGCCTGACGATCCGTCCGATCATCGGCCTGGATGGCCTGCCGGAGCAGTGCGATGTGTTCTTCGACGATGTCGAAGTGCCGCTGGACAGCTGCCTGGGTGAGGAGAACGACGGCTGGAGTGTGGCCAAATACCTGCTCGAGCACGAGCGTGGCGGCAGTTCCTCGTTCGCGGCCCATTTCCGCCAGGAACTGGCCTTCATTCGCCGCATCGCAGCAGAGACCGGCGATGGCTTCGGCGGGGCGCTCGGCGACGACCCGGTTTTCCAGCAGCGTTTTTCGCAGCTGGCGCTGGAGGTCGCGATGGTCGATGCCACCGAGGTGAAGTTCGCCGCCCTGGACAAGGGATCGCCCGAATCGGGGCCGATGAGCTCGATGATCAAGATCACTGCAATGGAAACCCTGCAGCGTATCAACGAACTGGCGATCGACACGGTCGGCACGCCGGCGCTTACGCTGCAGATCGATGCGCTGATGGTCGGCAGCGAGACGCCGCCCATGGGCTCGCCCGACACGCTCACGGCCATGCCGAAATATCTCAACAACCGCGCGGCCACCATCTTCGGTGGCAGCAGCGAAATCCAGCGCAACATCATCGCCAAGACCCTGCTCGCGCCCTGAGCGCGGCGCGATCTGCCGGAACAGACCATGTCATCACTCTCTGCCGAAATGCGCGCCATGCTCGACGACAGCGTCGACAAGTTCCTGCGCGATCACTACAGCTTCGATGCCGGCCGGCGCCTGGTCGAATCCACGGCCGGCTACTCGCCGGCGCACTGGCAACAGTTCGCAGAGCTTGGCTGGCTGGGCATTCCCTTCGCAGAGGCCGATGACGGCCTCGGCGGTACAGTTGCCGACACGCTGGGTCTGATGCGGCGCTTTGGCCGCGCGCTCGTGGTCGAGCCCTATCTCGGCGTGGTCGGGCTGGCCGGGCAAGCTATTGCACACAGCAGCCACGCCCAGCTGAAAGCGTCGTTGCTCCCGGGCCTGATCGCCGGCGAGATTCTGCCGGTGTTGGCCTGGGAGGAGATGCAATCGCGCGGCAATCCGGCTTATGTCGAGACGCGCGCCCAGGCGACGGCCGAGGGCTGGCGGATCGACGGCGAGAAAATCACCGTGTTGAACGCGCCGCAGGCGACGCATGTGATCGTCTCGGCACGCAGTGCCGGCGAAATCGCGGACAACGCCGGTATGGAGCTGTTCGTGGTAGCTATGGACACGCCGGGCGTCACGGTCGAAGGGTTCGAGACGGTGGACGGCCATCGCGCCGCCCGCGTGCGCTTCGAAGCTGTTGCCGTAACGACCGCACAACGGCTGAACGCCGAAGGCGCGGGCGGGGCGCTGTTGCAGCGTGCCATCGATGCCGGCTGCTTGATGATCGCGGCGGAAGCGCTCGGTGCAATGGAAACGCTGCTCGACAAGACCATCGCCTATACCCAGACGCGCAAGCAGTTCGGCATGCCGATCGCGGGCTTCCAGGTGCTCCAGCACCGCATGGTCGATATGTATATCGCGCTTACCAACGCCGAGAACCTGTTCGAACAGACGGTGGCTGAGCACGGCGATAAAGCGACGGTACCCGCGCCGGCCGCGGCCTTGCTCAAGGCCGGTATCAGCCAGTCGGCCCGGTATATCGGTCAGCAGGCGATCCAGTTGCATGGCGGTATCGGCATGACCGACGAACTCGACGTTGGCCACTACTTCAAGCGTCTGACTGCGCTGTCGCTGCTGTTCGGCGGCGCCGACACCCATCTCAAGCGCTACTGGCGGGCCAGTTCGGGCCGATAACGCCTCGAATGGCCCGGTTTGCCCGGGTAAAAATCGAGTCAGGTCAGGCCGTCCCGGAGCGCGTGGGGCCGAGGCTTCTGTTAGTATTCGCGCGCTCGAACGGCCTGCCCGTAACGCAAAGTGCGTAACCACAGGTCGGGACTAGACCGAGCGTAGCCGCGCCTGTCGCTTTCGCGACCGCCGCACCGTGACTCCCACGGCTCGCGGCCCGGCGTTTGCTCATCCGGAACGAACACATACGGCCGCCATACCGAAAGGCGCCGTCGAGACGGTCGCCGCGCAGACCGGCCGGGTCCGCCGCGCGCCGTATCGTCAAGCAGGTACGAGAGACGATGATCCAATCGATACGACAGACCTGGTTCTCCAACATCCGCGCCGACGTGCTCGCCGGCACGGTGGTCGCATTGGCGCTGATTCCGGAGGCGATCGCGTTCTCGATCATCGCCGGGGTGGATCCGAAGGTCGGCCTCTATGCGTCTTTCTGTATTTGTGTGGTGATCGCCTTCGCCGGCGGCCGGCCGGGCATGATCTCGGCGGCG
The DNA here is from genome assembly GCF_040361215.1 of Salinisphaera dokdonensis CL-ES53. NCBI lineage: Bacteria > Pseudomonadati > Pseudomonadota > Gammaproteobacteria > Salinisphaerales > Salinisphaeraceae > Salinisphaera > Salinisphaera dokdonensis. The sequence goes on along the minus strand of NZ_APND01000002.1, from coordinate 47,649 downwards.
ACCGGCGCGATGGCGCTGTTGATGACCACACTCGTGGCCGAGCACGGGCTGCAGTATCTGCTCGCGGCTACGTTGCTCACAGGCGTGCTGCAGATATTCGCCGGAATACTGCGGCTGGGCGAGCTGATGCGGTTCGTATCTCGATCGGTAGTCACCGGCTTCGTCAACGCGCTGGCGATCCTGATTTTCATGGCCCAGCTGCCGGAACTGACCGACGTGACCTGGCATGTCTATGCCATGACCGCGGCGGGCTTGGGCATCATCTATCTGTTTCCCTATGTGCCCGTGGTGGGGCGCATGCTGCCGTCGCCGCTGATCTGCATTCTGGTGCTTACCGGCGTCTATATGACGACCGGCATGGGTATCAACACCGTCGGCGACATGGGTGAGCTGCCGGATACGCTGCCGGTGTTCCTGTGGCCGGAAGTGCCGCTCAATCTGGAAACACTCTGGATCATCCTGCCGTACTCGATCATGTTGACCGTGGTCGGCCTGATGGAGTCGATGATGACGGCCACGATTGTCGATGACCTCACCGACACCAACAGTGACAAGAACCGCGAATGCCGCGGCCAGGGCATCGCCAACCTCGGCGCCGGCCTGCTCGGCGGCATGGCCGGTTGCGGCATGATTGGCCAGTCGGTGATCAACATCAAATCGGGCGGGCGTACGCGCTTTTCCACGCTCTGTGCGGGCGTGGTGCTGCTGATCATGGTGGTGTTCCTGTCCGACTGGGTGTCGCGTATTCCGATGGCGGCCTTGGTGGCCGTGATGATCATGGTCTCGATCGGCACCTTCAGCTGGGAATCGCTGCGCGACATGCGCAAGCACCCCTTGAGCACGAATATCGTGATGGTCACGGTGGTCGTGGTGGTGGTTGCCACCCACAACCTAGCCATTGGCGTGTTCGTGGGCGTGCTGCTGTCGTCGCTGTTCTTTGCCAACAAGGTCGGGCGGTTGCTTTATATCGGCAGCACCGAAAGCGCCGACGGGCGTGGGCGCGAATACGAAGTAGTGGGGCAGGTTTTCTTCACCTCGGCCGAGCAGTTCGTGGCCGGTTTCGACTTCAAGGAAGCGCTCGACCATGTGCGTATCGATCTGCGCCGTGCACACTTCTGGGATATCACCGCGGTGGGCGCGCTGGACAAGGTGGTGCTGAAATTCCGGCGCGAAGGCGCCGAGGTCGATATCGTGGGCCTCAACGAGGCCAGCGCCACGCTGGTCGATCGCATTGCCGTTCACGACAAGCCCGACGCCGAGAAGCTGCTCGGCGGCCACTAGAAAATAACGACGACTCGAGGAGACTTCATGAGCGAGCGCCACGTCACTGCCTGTATCGACGGCTCGGCCTATGCCCAGAGCGTGTGCGACGCGGCCGCCTGGGCGAGCCTGCGCCTGGATATCGGGCTGACCTTCCTGCACGTCATCGATAAGACCGGGCGGGCCGCGGAGTCCGATGTCAGCGGCCAGATCGGCCTCGGTTCGCGAGAGCATCTGTTACAGGAGCTGGCCCAGCTCGACGAGCAGCGCGCGCGTATCGAGCGGGAACAGGGCCGGCTGATGCTGGACGCGGCCTGCGAACGCGCTGCGGCCGACGGTGTGGCCAATGCCATGTCGCGCCAGCGCCACGGTGAGTTGGCCGAGACCCTGGTGGAGATGGAGCCGTCGACGCGGCTATTGGTATTGGGCAAGCGCGGCGAAACCGCGGACACCGCCCACGAGCATCTCGGCTCGAACCTGGAACGCGTGATCCGGTCGCTGCATTGCCCGATCCTGATCACCCCGCCGAACTTCAAGGCGCCAGAGCGCATCGTGGTGTCGTTCGATGGCAGCCGTACGGCGCGCGCCATGATCGAGCGCATCGCCAACAGTCCCCTGTTTAAAGGCATCGAATGCCATCTGGTGTTCGTCGGCGATGCGAGTGCCGATTGCCGCAAGAAACTGGACGATGCCAAGGCGGCACTGGACGGTGTCTGTGCCAGCGTGACCATCGCGATTCTGGAAGGCGAGGTGGAAACCAGCCTGCGCGCCTACAAGCAGTCGCACGATATCGACATGCTGGTGATGGGCGCCTACGGCCATTCGCGGATTCGCCATCTGCTGGTGGGCAGCACCACCACCGAGATGATCCGGCGGGCGAGCATGCCCGTGCTGATCCTGCGCTAGCGAGTACGAGAGCAGGCAAGAAAAAGGGGGCGATTTCTCGCCCCCTTTTTTGGCCGGTCGTTCAGACCCGCGTCTGGCTGACGGCCGTAATCACGGCGTCATGATGACCTTGATGCAACCATCCTGCTTGGCATTGAAGTTCGCGTAGGCCTCGGGCGCCTCGGTCAGCTTATGCCGATGGGTGATGATGAAGGACGGATCGATCAGGCCCTGCTCGACGGTATTGAGCAGCGGCTTGAGATAACCCTGCATGTGGGTCTGACCACTCTTGACCGAAAGCGACTTGTTCATCAACGCATTGATGGCGAAGCCGTCGACCTTGTCGGTATAGACACCCGGCATGGATAGGCGGCCGCCCTTGCGCACCGACATGATCATTTCGTTGATCGCATGCGGGTGGTTGTCTTCGGTGGAATCGGCACTGCGACGCACCGCCTCCGGGTCACCCTGGCCGTGGGCCTCGGCACCGACACAGTCGATCGCACAGTCCGGACCGCGGCCGCCGGTCATGTCCAGCAGCTTCTCGTAGACATCCACTTCCTCGAAGTTGATGACTTCGGCGCCAGCCTTCTCGTTGGCCAGTTTCAGGCGTTCGGGTACGCGATCGATGGCGATCACGCGGCCTGCACCCATCATCCAGGCACTGCGGATGGCGAACTGGCCGACCGGGCCACAGCCCCAGATCGCGACCGTGTCGCCGGCTTCCATATCGCAGTTGTCGACTGCCTGATAGCCGGTCGGGTAGATGTCGGACAGGAACAACAGTTGATCGTCGCGCAGGTCGGATTCGACCTTGATCGGGCCGACGTCGGCATAGGGCACGCGCACGTATTCGGCCTGGCCGCCCGGAATACCGCCGAGCAGATGCGAATAGCCAAACAGCGCGGCCGGCGAATGACCCATGGCCTCGGCGGCCTGATCGGCGTTCGGGTTGGACTCGTCGCACAGCGAATACAGATGCTTGTTGCAGAAGAAGCAGCTGCCGCAGGAGATGGTGAACGGCACGACCACGCGGTCGCCTTTCTTGAGGTTGTTCACGGCCGAGCCGGTCTCCACCACCTCACCCATGAATTCGTGGCCCAGGATGTCGCCTTCCTGCATGCCGGCCATGACGCCGTTGTACAGATGCAGATCGGAGCCGCAGATGGCGGTGGCGGTGATCTTGATGATCGCGTCGCGATTGTGCTCGATCGTCGGGTCGTCGACGTTGTCGACGCGGACATCGTGGGTGCCGTGCCAGGTCAATGCTTTCATGAAACGCTCGCAGTCTTCGTGTGAATGCTTTGCGAGCTACCATGCCGCTCAGGCGCTGGGCCGGGAATACGGAATATCCCTGAAGGCCGTTGGGGAAAAGCACCTTTGCGCAGGGTTCCCATGCGCCCGTGGCGGGGCAGCGCATACCGGCCGGGCGGGCGCCCGGCCGGTATGCGCTGTAAGCGGTCGCTAGAGCACGCCTTTCTGTTTTGCCGTGTGGGTGGCGATCACGTCCATGAGGGTGGGCGACAGGCAGTCGTAGGGCTCGAGGCCCTGGTCGTGCAGATGGCGGCGAATCTCGCCCATCTTGTCGGGGTTGGTGCCGGCCTCGATGATCGACGACACGAAGGCCGCGAACTGCGGCGGTTCCCAGCCGTCCTCGTCGGAAAGCTCAGTATGGATGAAGTCCAGCCCGTGGAAGGGATGGCCGCTGTCCTCGATCCGCCCGTACATATGCGCGCCGCATTCGTTGCAGGCATGGCGCTGGATCGCGGCCGATTCGTTGACGACCTTGAGCTTGTCCTCGTTCTGGGAGACCTTGACGCTGTCGCGCGGGACCACGGCAATCTGTGCAAACGTCGCGCCTTCGGGTTTCCAGCACATGGTGCAGCCACAGACGTGGTTGTGCGCGCACTGCGACGATACGCTGACCTCGACCGGGTTGCTGCTGCATTTGCAGCGCAGGGTGCCGCCGGAGAAATTGTCCGCCGCCGGGGTCATGCCCTTGTCCACGGAGGGATGTATCGTGATGCTCATGGGTGCTCCTCGCTATGCTGTTCGTATGCCTGATTGTTCAGGTCGGTTATTGAACCGGGCAGACCGCCGGTCTGCGTTCAACACTACGCCGCTAGTGGAGCAGGTCAAATATGACGTTAGCCGTGCAGGCCGATGGGTTTTTGCGCGGGCACGTCCGGCCCGGCGTCGCCTGACGCGCGCTGCGTGACCATGCTCGATCCCGACTTCCTGTTGCTGGTCGCGGGTTTCTGGCTCGTCGCTGGACTGGCCTTCGAGGGCGTGCCCTGTGTTCGCCAGTGGCGGCATCTGGCCGCCGACACGCAGTCAGAAACACCGGACGCCGCGCGGCGGCGCGTCTACGGTCAACGGCGTGCCTTGTTCCAGTGGCTTGCCAACCTTGAAGGTGTGCTGCGGGTGGTGTTCTGGCTCGGTCTAGGCCTGCTCGCGGGCCTGTTCGACAACCTTGCAGTCGGGGGCGTGGTCGGCGTGCTGGGCTTCGTGATCCTGTTTGCGGTCGGCGACCAGCTGCTGCGCGAGATCCTGCCCTGGGCGCGCTGGTGGTTCATCGACCGGGCCTGTGGCGTATCGCGTAGCGGGCCGGCCGAGATGGCGAGCGACAGCGCACGCCGTCTCGCGCTTAACACGACCATTGCGGCGCTGGCCGGCATTTGGGCGCTGTGGCCGTTCGCACTGCTGCCGTTTTCCATGGCATGGCCGCTCAGCGGTCTGTTGATGATCTGCGGTATGGCTGCGCTGTTCTGGGCCCGCCCGAATCTGATCGATCCGTTGTTCCATCGGTTCTCTCCGCTCGAGTGTGGCGAGCTGCGCGAGCGGCTCGAGGCCATGATGCAGCGTTGCGGTACGCGGCTCGAAGATGTGCTGGTGGTCGACAGTTCGCGCCGTTCCAACCTTGCCAATGCCTATTTCACCGGCCTCGGTCGCCAGAAACGGGTGGTGCTGTTCGACACGCTCATCGCACACCTCAGCCCGGCGGAACTCGAAGCTGTGATGGCCCACGAACTGGGTCACTATCGCTGCGGTCACCTGCAGCGCTTCTACGGGAGCCAGGCATTATTGCTGCTGGGCGGCTATCTGGCGCTCGGCGCATTGGTCGCGGTCGCTGGCGTGGCTGTATCGCCGGTCGTGCTGGCCGTGGCGGCCTATCTGCTGTTGCCGGCACTGGGTTGGCCGTTGAAACCCTGGCAGTCGGCACGCAAGCGACGCTACGAGTACGAGGCCGACGACTACGCCGCGACCCACGCCGAGCGTGCCGCGCTGGTCTCGGCGTTGGAGCGGCTGCTGGCGAACAACCTGAACGCGCCGACCATGGATCGCTGGTACGCCGCGGTGTTCGCGACCCACCCGCCCGGCGACCAGCGCCTACAGGCGTTGCGGTTAAAAGCCTGATTTTGCTGCGGGCTGCAGCGCCCATGCTGCGGTCTGCACGAACTGTATCGAAAGCGGCACGCTGTCTCGCGCAAACGCCACGTGGCTGATGCTTTTCTGTTACAGCCGGGCGCCTTAGCCATGGAATATCTCCCGATTTAGCGCGAATTTACTGACTAAGGCCGCTATGGCATAGCGTTTGCAAATTTATTTGCCAAGCCGGCGCTCTTGGGAACGCTGGTAAAACGCGGTGGTAGCCGCTAAGGGTGCGATCGATGTCTCGGCAAAAAGAGGCGCGGCGGGCCTGCGGGATCACCGAATAATAATGACAAATAATGAGGGGAGATACCCATGCGTTTGAGAAAACTGGCGCTTTCAGCGGCGGGATCGCTGGCGTTGATCGGCGTGGTGCCTGCGGCCCAGGCCATCGACATGGAAGCCGGGGACTGGACGTTCTCGGTCAACGGCAACGTCAATGCAAACTATGTCTATTCATCCTGCGATACCGGCGCACCGATCAGTTTCGGTGGTGCAATCGCGGGCTCCGTGGTCGGCGCCTGCAATATCAATGGCCCGATCGATGACAACGTATCCTCGGTGCGTACCGGCCTGCTGCCGGCCGCGCTTGTTTTCACTGCCGCCACGCAGCAGAACGGCTGGGACATTTCGGGCACCTTCGGCCTCTATCCGGGCATCGTGACCAACGATGACGCGGGCGGCGGTGGCGGCTCACCGAACCTCGCACCCGGCAATAATGTCGGCCTGGGTTCGACCAGCCTCGATATTCGTCAGGTGTTCCTGAAGTTCGGTAACTCCGAGTTCGGTACCGTCAAAGCCGGTCGTGACTTCGGCCTGTTCGGCTATGACGCGATCATCAACGACATGACTATTCCGGCGGTCGGCGTAGGGACCCTGGCGGTCGGTTCGCCCGGCAACACCACGCTCGGTTCGATCGGTTTCGGCTACATCTATACCGATACGCTCAGCCAGATCAATTACACCACGCCCGACATGGGCGGCTTCACGGCCACGGCCGGTGTATTCCAGACGATCGATTCGTTGAGTTCGCCTTCGACCGTGGGCGTGGGTGAAAGCCTGCCCGGCTTCCACGGCCAGTTGCGTTACGAATGGGACGGCGCGTTCGTGTCCTTGAACGCGGTGACGCTTGAGGTCGATGGTAATGATGTCGATACCGACGGCGATGGTCTGATCGACGCCGGCACCCAGATCGTCGACGATGAGCGCGTCTATGGCGTGGATCTGAACTACAAGCAGAATCTCGGCGCGATCGACTTCCTGATCTCGGGTTACTACACCGAAGGCCTGGGCTCCGTGGCCTATCTGTTCGACTCCTTCGACGGGCAGGGCGACAAGCGTGATTCCTACGGTGGTCTGGCGCAGGTCACGTATACGGCCGGCAAGAACAAGTTCGGCTTGAACTACGGTGTCTCCTATCTCGACCAGACCGACTTTGACGAGACCAATGTCCCGGATCTGTTCGAGTCCAACCAGAAAGTCACGGCAGGTTACTACTACAGCTTGACGCCGAACCTGACCCTGACGGCCGAGTATTCTTATGCGGAATCGCAGAACCATCAGGACGACGAGTACGACGCCAACAACGTCAACGTTGGCGCTTTCTTTGCCTTCTAGGACGGCCCACCCGTAGCAACGGGATCGTGCAGGGCCGGGCAGTGGATTGCTGTCCGGCCTTTTCTTTTGGGGACAGGTGACGGCCTGCGTGGGCGGGCATAGTATTCGTAGCGGGTTGTCATCCTAGTAAAAGAAGAATCGAAATAATTCGCGAGAGAGGGAGCGAGATGCGATATCAACGAGTGCTCGGCGTACTGGCCGTGGCTGCAATCACAGCCGGCTGCAGTGGCTTGCCGGCGGCGCCGGGATCCAGCGGCGACGGTGCGCCGCCGGCCTATGTGAACGTGGTCAATACCGAAGAGATGCTGGTGCAGCTTGTGCCGCAGGACAGCGGCGCCGCACGGCGCAACGATCATCCGGCGGCCTTCGAACCGCAGCAGCTCGCGGCCCTGCTGATGTCGCTGCGGGTGCGGGGTGAAGACCACGGCTCGGCATCGACGATTTCATCGCCGTCGCGCCTCGAACGCCTGGGTGCTGCGGTATCCAAGGCACTGGTACGCGCCAGCCCGCGACAGGATGTGGGCTTCGTGGTCTATCGGCGTGGCCAGAACGGTTTGTTCTCCGGCAGTTCGCGTTATGCGACTTCCGGCCGTGCGTTCTACCAGGGCGATCAACTCAATCTCATCTTCGGCGAGTTCGATCAGGCGTTCAGCGAATTCCGCGATTTGTCGATCAACGAATTCAAGTACGGCACACGGGCACAGTCGGCTCGCGTCGGCGGCGAACGTCTGGTGGCCAGCGACGCCTGGGCCTGGCATGAAGGCCGGCGTGACTGGATCGAGATGAGCGCGACCGCTCAGGCCATCGAGGCGGCTCGCCAGTCGGCGCCCCGCGTGATCGAGGCGAGCGCCAGCAGCTCCGCCAAGCCGTTGCAGTACGGCCCCGCAGCCGCCAGCGCGCCCCAGGCTGAGCCGGCTTCCGCGAGCGAATCGACCGCGCCGATGGCGGCTCAGACATCGACCACGGCGGCGCCGACTCCCAAACCAGCGCCGGCGGCAGCCTCCAGCAGCTCGACCGGCACGGCCGCAGCTGCAGCGTCCGGCGGCGCCGCGGCCAGCAGCGACTGGACACGGATCGAGGATCGACTTACCCAGCTCAAGCGCTTGCGTGAGAAGAATCTGATCAGCGAGCAGGATTATCAATCGAAGAAGGACGAGCTGCTCAGCCAGCTGCCGTGACCACCTAGCGGTCAGGGTGACACTCTGTCCTGAATTTGTGACACATCGGGATGGATCGCCAAAAAGGCGACGGGGCAATTGAGCCTCGTCGCCTTTTATTTTGTGCGACACGTTTTTTTCGAAAACGAATAAACGTATTCAAAACAGTCCGATGAACGGTCATCTGCGGTGTCCGTCTTGGTCCAAACCGTACGGCCGAGCGCTGGCACTCTTCTTGCGACCATGCCTTCCAAGCCCACAGGAGAGGCTTGGGGGCGAATAATAAATCCAAGGCAGGAGGAGACCATGAAAACCATTACCGCACGCGGTTGGCGAAGCGGGCTGCTGGGGCTCGGCGCACTCGCGTTGTTGAGCTCGGGCGCCGCGACCGCCGCCGGCGTCAGCTGGGACGACATCAACAACGACCAGCAATCAACCGACAATGTGCTGCACAACGGCATGGGTACCAAGACCCAGCGTTACAGTCCATTGACGGATCTGAATACCGAGAACGTCAAGCATCTCTACCCGGCGTGGTCGTTCTCCTTTGGCGGCGAGAAACAGCGCGGCCAGGAATCCCAGCCGCTGATCTACGACGGCAAGATGTTCGTCACCGGCTCCTACTCGCGCGCCTGGGCGATCGACGTCAAGACCGGCGAAGAGCTCTGGCAGTACGAGCAGCGGCTGCCGGAAGGCATCATGCCCTGCTGTGACGTGGTCAACCGTGGCGGCGCGCTCTACGACAACCTGTTCATCTTCGGCACGCTCGATGCCAAGCTCGTCGCGCTCGACCAGGAGTCTGGCGATGTGGTCTGGAGCGAGAAGATCGGCGACTACAAGGAAGGTTATTCCTACACCGCCGCGCCGCTGATCGTGAACAACATGGTCGTCACCGGTGTGTCCGGCGGCGAGTTCGGCGTGCTGGGTCGTGTCGAAGCCCGCGATGCGAAGACCGGCGAGATGATCTGGAGCCGACCGACCGTCGAAGGCAACATGGGCCATATCTGGAAGGACGGCAAGAAGTCCGAGAACGGTATCAGCGGCACGCGCAACGCGACGTGGCCGGGCGACATGTACAAGCAGGGCGGCGCAGCGACCTGGCTGGGCGGCACCTACGATCCCGACACCAACCTGATCTACTTCGGGGCCGGCAATCCGGCGCCGTGGAATGCGCATACGCGTCCCGGCGACAACCTGTTCTCGTCTTCGATCATCGCGATCAAGCCTGAGACCGGCAAGATCTCCTGGCACTATCAGAAGACCCCGCACGACGCCTGGGACTATGACGGCGTGAACATGTGCGTGCCGTTCGACGCCGAAGGCGGCAAGTACTGTGCCTCGGCTGACCGCAACGGCTTCTTCTATGTGCTCGATCGCACCAACGGCAAGCTCAAGCAGGCCAAGCCGTTCGTGTCCAAGGTGAACTGGGCCGAGAAGATCGACATGAAGACCGGCAAGCCGGTCGAGACCGGCAAGCGCCCGGGCGATCCCTCCGAGACCGATGGCAAGAAAGGCGATTCCGTGTTCGTGACGCCGTCGTTCCTCGGTGCGAAGAACTGGATGCCGATGTCCTACAACCCGAACACGGGTCTGTTCTACGTGCCCAGCAACGAATGGGGCATGGATATCTGGAACGAGCCGATCACCTACAAGGCCGGTGCGGCCTATCTCGGTGCCGGCTTCAACATCCAGCCGCTGTATGAGGATTACATCGGCGCGGTCCGCGCGGTCGACCCGATGACCGGCGAGATCAAGTGGGAAGCCAAGAACAACGCGCCGTTGTGGAGCGGCACGATGACCACCGCCGGCAACCTCGTGTTCTATGGCACGCCGGAAGGCTTCCTGAAGGCCGTCGACGCCCGTACCGGTGAAGAGCTATGGAAGTTCCAGACCGGTTCCGGCGTGGTCGGCCAGCCGATCACCTGGAAGCAGGATGGTAGCCAGTACGTGGCCGTGACCTCCGGTTGGGGTGGCGCCGTACCGCTGTGGGGCGGGGAAGTCGCCAAGCGCGTCAAGTTCCTCAACCAGGGCGGCAGTGTCTGGGTATTCAAGATCCCGGATGCGCTGGCCAACATGTAAGGCCTGATGAAAAACCCGATCCCGGGTTATTGCGGCGGGGCCGATAGCGGTCCCGCCGTTTTCTCCACAGGACAGAACAAGACAATGAACCGCACTTCAAATTTTCTGGGCGGCGTGTTCGCCATGGGCTGCACGCTGGTTTTTCTTTCGGGCGCCGCGCTCGCCCACGGTGACGTGGTGCCCCAGGCCGTCGATACCGAGGGTCTCAAGTCGTTGCCGGAAGGTGAATGGCTGGACGAGAACCCCTATCGCGGCAACAAGCAGGCGATCGAGATCGGCAGCTCGGCCTACGGTCAGAACTGCGCGCGCTGTCATGGCCTGGAGGCGGTGTCGGGCGGTATCGCCCCGGACCTGCGCGAACTCGGCCCCGAATACGACGACTATTTCATCGGCAAGGTACGCGGTGGTGTGCAGCGCAACGGCATGACCTACATGCCGGCGTTCGAAGGCACGCTCAGCCAGGACGCCATGTGGGCGATCCGCGCGTATATCGACAAGCGCCACTACGAATACAACGACAAGGATCTCGCAAAGCTCTACGAACAGGCCGAAGACGGCAGCTGAGCCGGCCCGCAGGGCAGACGAGGTCGCAGGAGGAGAGAATGATGACAAGGATTGCGAGCATGGCCGCCGTGCTGCTGGCGGCAGGCTTTCTGGTCGCGCCGAACGCGCACGCCGCGGCCAGCGGCGAGGCCGGTGACGTCGATACCAGCGCGTTGCCCGAGATCGAGGACGGCAACTGGCTCGACGAGAACCCCTACCGCGGTTCGAAGAAGGCGATGGAACTGGGCAAGGCGGCATACGACGGCAACTGCGCCCGTTGCCACGGCATCGACATGATCTCGGGCGGCATCGCGCCGGATCTGCGCGAGCTGGGGCCGGACTACGACGACTATTTCATCGGCAAGGTGCGCGCCGGCGTGCAGCGCAACGGCATGACCTACATGCCGCCCTTTGAAGGCGTGCTCGACCAGCAGTCCATGTGGGCGATCCGTGCCTATGTCGACAAGCGCCACTATGAATATAAGGACAAGAATCTCGACGAACTGTATGAACAATGGGATGGCGGCAAGTCCGAGGACGACACCGCGGCCCAGCGCTCGCCGGCACCGGCTGCAGCCAGCCCGGCAGTCGCCCGCGGCGACAGCGGTGCAAGTGCACGTCGCGTCGCTGACGATGACATACCCGACCGGCTCGAGCAGATCCGTGCGAAGGGCGCCATCGAGATTGCCGTCTACCAGGCGTTTCCGCCCTGGTCCTACAAGCCCGAAAGCGGCGGCGTCACCGGCATCGATGTGGCCATTGGCAAGGCCCTCGCAAAGCGTCTGGATGTTGGCTTCAACCTGCGTACCTTCGTCGCCGACGAAAGCATGGGCGACGATATCCGCAACCAGGTCTGGAAAGGCCATTACCTGGGCGGCGGCACCGCCGATGCCATGCTGCATGTCGGCATGGCGCCAGAGTTCCAGCAGGAAAACGACCAGGCGACCTTCCTCGCGCCGTACTACAACGAGACGATGGGTTTCGCCTACGACGCCGAACGTCTCGGCGGCGATGTCGACAGCCCGCTCGCGCTCAAGGGCAAGCCGATCGGCGTGGGTCTGGATACGCTGGGCGACTATTTCCTGACCTCTGCCTACCGCGGTGCGCTGCGTGACGACGTCGTCCATTTTCGATCGGTACCGGCGGCCATGCGGGCGCTCAACAGCGGCGAAGTCGCCGCGGTGATGGCGCCGGTCGGTGAGCTCGCCGGTGCGGTGACGATGCTGCAGGAACTGAACGTCACCACACGTACCGTGGAGCTCGGCGGCATGTACCAGACCAACTGGGACGTGGGCGTGGCGATCAAGGCCAGCAACCCGGCGCTGGCCAAGGCGATCAACGAAGCCATTCAGCAGATGCGCGAGGACGGCACCATCGAGACCATCTTCGAGGAATACGGTGTGCCTTATCGGGCCCCGGCCGCGCCCGAAACCGCGGCACGTACGGCCGCGCTGTAGCGGCGTGTCATGAACCGCTGGATCGCCGGTGTGCTATGCCTGACGCTGATGTCGGGCATGGCGCATGCGGGCGAGATGCTGACCGTGCTGCTGCCCGCTCGCGGCGAGCCCGTACCGGTGGCCGACCTGGCTATCGAGGCATACGGGCGCTACCAGATGGTTTATCGCGACGCGCCGTTCCAGCCGCACTTCCTTTCCATGCGACCCTTCCAGTGTCTGGCTGCGCCGCCGAAACTACAGTGTCACCTGCCGTATCCGTATGCCAATGATCGGCGTATCACTGAAGAGGATCTGGGCGATCTCGAATACGATCTGCTGTTTCTGGTTAAACAGGCCGACGAGTTCGGGATCGATTTCTGGAACGGCCGCTACTATCGGCTGCGCCGCGAGGGCGACACGATTGTCGGAGAAGCCCAGGCGGTGGACATGAACATCCTGGCGTCGAAGCCGGAAGCGGGTGACACCCGCCCGATCGGCGACGGCGACCTAACCGCGCTGGGCATGGCCGAAACGCCGTTCCCGCGCCTGCGGATTGTTGCCGCGGAGGCAAAGTGACCATGCGTGTAGCCCGATTAGTGTTTCTCCCCTTGCTGGCTCTGTTGATCGTTCTGATGCCACTTGGCGCTACTGCCGCCGAGGTGCCGGACGACCCGCTGGACTCGTCGCAGTGGCGCTACATGGCCCGCAAGTACTTTCGCGATGCGTCCATCGTGTTCGATGAGCGCGTGAAAGTGATCGCGCCAGACTATGCCGAGGATTCGCTCAACACCCCGGTACAGGTCAGTGCGCCGGATCTCGAGGGCGTGGAGCAGGTGCTGGTATTTGCCGACATGAGTCCAATCACCAAGGTGCTCGACTATTACCCGGTAAAGGCCGACCCCGCGATCGGCTTCAGCTTCAAGGTGCAGCAGGCCACGCCGATTCGTGCGGCCATGCGTACGGCGGACGGGACCTGGCATATCGGCGGCACCTGGGTAGACGCCCAGGGCGGCGGCTGCACGGCGCCAAGCGTCGCCAGCGCGGATCCGATATGGGAGACCCGGCTCGGCGAGACCGAGGCACGGCTCTGGTCGCGTGACAGCGGCGGCGACCGGCTGAAGTTCCGCGTGGTGCATCCCATGGATACCGGCCTCGCGGCCGGTATTCCCGAATTCTTCATCACCGAAGTCACCATCACCGACGATAGCGGCGAGACACTCGCCCGACTCGAGCCCTACGAACCGGTATCGGAGAATCCGGTCATCACCCTCGATCTCGATGCCCGTGGTCCGCTCACGCTCGCCGGGCGTGACAACAACGGCAACCGCTTCGAGGCGACCGTCGCGGAGCCGGCATCATGAGTGTTCGTATGCGTGCGCGGCAGGTCTGGCGGCTACTGATAGGGGCTGCGGCCCTGGGCCTGTTCGTACCGGTATCGGCGAATGCCGCAGACGGTTACTACGAGCTGGTGCCGGAGCAGGTTGCCGATGACACGTACGTGTTCCTCGGCGCGCAGGAGAATTTCAGCTTCGACAACCACGGCGCGATATCCAATACCGGCTTCATCGTCACCGACAACGGCGTGGTGGTGATCGACACCGGCCCGTCGCGTCTCTACGGCGAAGCCATGCGGGCCGCGATTGCCGACGTCACGGACCAGCCGGTGGTACAGGTCTATATCACCCACGCACACCCGGATCATTTCCTCGGCAACAACGCGTTCGAGGACGTGCCGATTGCTGCACTGGCGGAAACCACGTCAGCCATCCGTGAGATCGGCCCGGATCTGGCCAGCAATCTATACAACCTGGTCGGCTCTGCCATGCGGGGCACGACCGCCGTGGTGCCGGACGCCGCGGCTGATACCGAAAACCGTGTGACGTTTGGCGACCACGAACTCGAGCTGGTCGCCGCACGCGGACATACCGCAAGCGATCTGATGGTTTTTGATCACAGTACCGGCGTGCTTTTTGCCGGCGATATCGCGTTTCATGATCGCGCGCCGACCACGCCGAACGCCGATATCGCGGCCTGGCACGAAACGCTCGCCGCGACGCAGCAACGAAACTTCAAGACGTTGGTGCCCGGCCACGGCCCGGTGGTCGACGGGGGCGAAGCGCTTGCCCAGACCGGCGATTATCTGACCTGGCTGCTGCAGGGTTTCGAGCAGGCCGCGGCCCGGGGCGCGAGTGCCGCCGAGGTCATGTTCCTGCCGCTGCCCGAACGCTGGGCCGCGCTGGCGGTCGAGCCCGGGGAATACCGGCGCTCGGTCTCGCATCTCTACCCATCGATCGAGCGGGCTGCCCTGGAACGAGACGGCACGCGCTAGGCCTCGATGCCGAGGGCATTACGGGTGAGCTGGGGCGTCATTGCCCCGGCGCGCGCGTGAGCTTCATGGTGATATGCCCGCCGGTGATGAAGCGTTTCTCGCTGGTCAGGCGCTCGTCGCGTTCCAGGCGCGCGAGTCCCACGCCCGGGCAATACCATTCGCGCTGCTCGATCGGTACGTCGGAGGGGGCAAAGCCCACGCCGGAACCGAGATGGAAGGTCACCGCACCGACCACCAGCAGACAGTTGTCGAAACGCCCGGCCGGCACGATCACGGTCACGTCGTCGGACTCGATCCGGTATTCCAGCGTGATGGTGTTTTCCGGCGCGTGTTCGCTGATGAACGTGGTGGCGCGGTCGAGCATGTAGGCATGGGCCGGCTCGCGCCAGCTCGCGCCGACCTCGGCCGGCAGGGGCAGAATCTTGGTGGGCGGTTGGTCCATGACCGGCGTGTGTCGCGCGACGGACTTCTTCGCGACCCGGTAATAGCCGTCTTCGCGCTGCGCGATGTAGTAGCGCGCGCCGTTTTCGTTACGGCGGATGGCGACATCATCCTCGCCGGCGAAATAGCTGCGCTCGACGTTCTCCATGATCCGCGTGCTGCGCACCGGCTCGCTGCCCTTGCGCTGGGTTTCCACGCTGTACTGCCAGCGCAGCCCTGGCTCGAGTGGATAAAGCGACTCGGCATCGGGTTGGGAACCACAGCCGCCAAGCAGCGTTGCAGCGAGCGCGAAAGCGATGGGTGCGACGAGTATCGAGGAGCGGCGCACGATCATTTCTCCGGCAGGCTGGGCTCGGGGAGATCGCGCAGCTCGATGTTCTGGTGATCGGGCGCGAAGGTGCCTGCCTCGGTGTCCACGCGGTCGCCGTCGCTGCGGCTCGCGGTGCCCATCTGCAGTTCGCCGTTGCGCATGGCATCACGGGCGCGCTGCAGCTTGGTATGCATGCCGCGGTCGTAGGGCAGGGTGAAAGCGCGCGGCACGCCGGTGGGTTCGTCGTCCACGATCGGCGTGACCCATAGATAGATCCGGCCGGAGGCACCCCGGGTATCGTCCGGCTCGACCACCGAGGATGCATTGAGCAGGAAATGGTGCGGCAGCGTCATGCGTGCCGGCCAGCCGCGCAAGTCCTGCAGCGAGTGCCAGGTGACGAAATACAGCGCGCTCACGAGCACGATGCAGCTCAGGCGTACCCACAGCGGCCAGCCGCTGCGGATATTGAGCGCGAGCACCAGCACGCCGAGCGCCACGTACGCGCCGCCGAGCAACCAGAGGGTCTGTGTCATCGCCTGTCCTCGCTGTTTCTTCTGTGCTTGTAATGCGTCATCGCACGATCGACTTTTCGAGCGTGTTGACGTTGGTGACCGCGCCGTCGGGATTTACGGTGAAGCGTACGGCCGTATGTTCCTCGCCGGGATAGTCGAGCCCGATCTGATCCTTGAACACGATCTGCAGCCTTGGATTGACCCGGCTCACGGTCACGTCGGCGGTGATCGGTCGCCCGGTTTCGGAGGCGTAGTACTGCACGTTCACGGTGTACTCACCCGGCGCGCGACCGCGGATGGTCACGATCTCCTGATTGAGTTCGTTGGTGATGCGGGCGCCGTCGACGATCATCTCGTCGTTGATCAGGCCACGGTCGTCGCGGTCGAGATTCATCAGCCCGGCCTCGGGGTTGAGATACCAGACCTTGTCACCGCCCGGGCCTTCCACCCACAGGTCGACATCGTCCGGCCGACCGGACTCCCAGGTCGCGGTGATGATGTATTCCGCCTTCGCCGGGATCTCGCCGGTCTTCGCGGGCGGGTTCAAGAAGAAAACCGCGATCAGGAACATGAAGGTGAAGCCCAGCAGGGCGTTGAACAGCAGATCCGTGAACGGATCGCTGTCGCTCTGGCGGCGTTTACGGCGAAAAGCCATGGTCGGCTAGTGGCTAGGTCAGCCGAGGCGCTGGCGCTGCGCGAAGATCACGATGCGCGCCTGCAGGCGGTCTGCGGCGCGATCGAGCAGCAGGTAGTGCAGGCTCAGGATCATGCTCGTCGTGAGGCCCACGAGCGTCGTGTAGAGGGCCACGCGCATGCCCTGACTCATGCCGACCAGTAACTGTTGAATCGCGGCCACATCGAAGGACTGGGCGCTGTCGACAGTCGCCAGCATGACGATGAAGCCGATCACGGTGCCGAGCAGGCCGAGCTTGATCAGCGCGCCGCAGATGAACCAGCCCATCTCGTGCGCCCCCGAGAGGCGCTCGCCCAGTACGTCGACGAGCGTGTCCGGCGGCTCGGCGCCGCGGTGTGAGTAGAAATGCAGCAGCGAGGCGAGATAGGCGCCGGCCGCACTGTCCGGCTGTGATCGGCCGCCCAACGCCAGATGCCCGTCGTGAGACAGCGCGAGGCTGTTGCCGTCGTCAACGCCGTCGGTGATCGTCTCGAAGTGCGCAGTCTCGCGTGAGATCCAGGCACTGCGGATACCGCAATAAGCCCAGGTCACCGCAAAGATCACGCTGATCAGCAGGCTCACCCGCGTGACGTCGCCGCTGACCAGCGTGGTCACGACGTTGTACTGCTGTGCCACCCACACCGCGAACACGAGCACGCCGGTGATGATCAGCCACTGCTGGAACACATGTCCCGAAGCCGCGCCCGGCCGGGCCGCCTTGAAGCGGGTCAGCGATACCGCCATTGCTCATCCTCCGCACCGCGGCGCCGTGGGGACGCGCCGGTCGTTCTTGTTGTTCTAGTCGTTTTTTGTTCGAGAGCGGGCGCCTGGGCGGCCGTCGCTCTTCATAATGGGTCAATCAGCCGAAGCTGTCGCGCACGATGTTCTGGTACCACGAACGCGCGTAGTCCGACTCGGCCTCGCGCGTGGCCTCGTCGGCCGCCAGCGCGGAGATGCCGCCGGCGTTCTGTATCGCGGCAATCGTGTCGCCGTTGAGCGTATAGACCTCGGTCACGCTGATGCCGTAATCGGGTGCCACAAGGCTGTAGCAGGCGTTGATCATGCGCGTATCGGTGACCGGTTCGCCGGCCAGTTCGCGCGCGATCGCATGAGCACAGATCTTGGCCTGCATGTTCGCGGCATAGGCGGATTTCGGCATGGGCTCGGCGCGAGTGGCATCGCCGATCACGTGTACGCCTTCATGGCCGGGCACCGAGAAATCGTGCGGGGCGACCGTCACCCAGCCGGCGGCGTCGGTCAGCCCGGCGTCGCTCGCCAGCCGGCCGGCACGCTGCGGCGGGATGATATTGAGCACGTCGGCGTCGTACTCGTCGCCGCCCGTGGTACGCACGCGCCGGCTTGCTGCATCCACCTCGACCACGCGCGCCCCGTTGCGGCGGCCGCCGCGCCACTGCACACGCTCGCCATAGCGTGCGCCCCAGCCGGTACGAAACAGCGGTTCCTTGGAGAAGTGATCCTTGGCGTCGAGCAGCAGCACCTCGGCCTTTGGTTTGTGCTGCGCCAAAAAATGCGCGATCAGGCTGGCGCGCTCGTAGGGGCCGGGCGGACAGCGATAGGGATTGTCCGGCACCGAGATCACCACGCGGCCGTCATTCGGCATGGCACGCAGCTGATCGCGCAGGGTGAGCAGCTGTGTTGCGCCGCCGGGCCAGGCATGGGGAATACGATCGACATGCTGCGGGCCGTAGCCGTCGATCGCCTGCCAGTCGAAGTCGATACCTGGGGCGATCACCAGCCGGTCGCCGGCGATGCTGCGGCCATCCGCCAGGCGTATGCGATGCGCCTCGGGTTCCACGCCTTCGATATCGGCATGCACGACTTTTATGCCGGCAGCACTCAAGCCTTCGTGATCCTGGGTGATGGCCGACGTCGGATTCATGCCTGCGACAACCGTGTTGCAGAACGGACCGGTGATAAATCGCGATTGCCGGTCGACGAGCGTCACGCGTACATCGGGCGCGAAGCGGCGCAGCGCGAGCGCACAGGATGCTCCAGCGAATCCGCCGCCGGCGATCACGACCTGAGCCGGGGTGCGGCCACTGCCATGTATGGGCAAGCCGAGCGTGCTGAGCGCCGCCGCGCCGGCCAGCCCCCGCAGCACGCGGCGCCGATCGTTACGGGGCATGACGGTGTTCGTCTTTTGCGCTGTCACGCGTGGCGAAGTATTCAGCGAGTGCGGCGATCTGGGCATCGTCGTAGGCGGGCGCGATCCGGTTCATGATCGTGCCTTCGCCGTTCTGAAAGGCCTGCATGCGTTCGATGAACGTCTGTGGTTTCAGTCCCGCCAGCGAGGGCACTGCGCCCTGCGATTGACCGTCGCTACCGTGGCAGGCCGTGCAGGCACTCGCGAGATCTGCGCCGGTCGGTGCAGCGGCGTTTGCCACCCCCGAAGCCATGCCGAGGACAAGGCCGGTCGTGACCAGCGTAGTCGCCACACCGATTGCGCGATATCTCATGATCCACAAGCTACGCCCTCGCTGAAAGGCGGGCAAGTTCGTCAAAGTCGATTTTTCTGCGCTCTGCAAACAGGCCTTCGGCGCGGGTGTCTTGGCCCATTGTGCAATGGTTGTGCGGTGGCTCCTACGACCATCTTGGGGCTTGCGCTGATGAACCTTTAGCGGGCAATTTAGTCTCATAAACGGGGGCATATCCCGTTTCCGTCGCCGCGCTGCCGTTGCGCCGGCCGCGGAATCAATAAAAGAATACAGTCGGTGGTTCGCACGCCGGCCAATAGCGATTGTGTCGATACGGCCCGGGCCGGGACACAGGCAGGAGTTTCAATGACTACACCCGAGCGTGTTGCAACACGCCGCTGGCTTGCGTGGACGATCGTCCTCGTCTTGCTGGTGGCCGGCTGCTCCGCCGATGAAGCGGACAACGCCGACGAGCCGCTGCGGATCGGCGTGCTCAAGTTCGGCACCGTGAACTGGGAGCTGGACACCGTCCAACGAAACGGCCTGGCCGATAAGCACGATGTGGCAATCGAGATCGTGCCGCTCGCCTCCGAGAACGCGCTTGCTGTCGCCCTCCAGGGCGATCGCGTCGATTTGATTGTCTCGGACTGGCTCTGGGCCGCGCGCCAGCGCGCCGAGAACCGCAACTACCAGTTCGCGCCTTATTCGCTGGCGGTAGGCGCGGTGATGGTCAACCCGGCTTCGGGCGTTTCGAGTCTTGCCGATCTCGAAGGCAAGAAGCTCGGTATTGCCGGCGGCCCGGTCGACAAGACATGGCTGCTGCTGCGGGCTTATGCCCAGAAGACCGAAGGCATGAGTCTCGAACGGTCGACGGAACCGACCTTCGCCGCGCCGCCGATGATCAACCGGCTCATGCTGAACGGCGACATCCCGGCGGCGATCAACTTCTGGCATTACAACGCGCGGCTTTCGGCACTCGGCATGAAGCCGTTGGTGAGCCTGCAGGACATGCTCTCCGGGTTGGGTATCGATACTGTGCCGCCGCTGCTCGGCTGGGTATTCGCCGAGGACTGGGCCGACGAACATCGCGAAGACCTGCAGCATTTCTTTGCCGCCAGCCGCGACGCCAAGCGCCTGCTGGCTGAATCCGACGAGGCGTGGGAACCGCTCAAGCCGCTGATCAAACCCGAGAGCGAGGCTGTATTTGCAGCCATTCGCGACGGCTATCGCGCGGGCATCATCGACCACTACGGCGCGCCCGAGATCGCGGCCGCCGGCCAGCTGTTTGATCTGCTGGCCCAGGAAAGCGGTGGCAAGCTCACCGGCGGCGTCGAGCAACTGTCGGCAGACGTGTTCTGGGATGGATATCGCCAGCCATGAACTACCGCTGGTCAGGACCTGTTGCCGTTTCATACGAGGCCCGCGTTGAGGCCCAAAATCGTGTCAGGCAAGGCGCGAGCCGCAGGTCGTGGCCAGCCACGATCAAGGCGAGTAACGCCGCATGGCGCGATTTTGGGCCCCAACCCTTCGGGACAGCGGCTGTTGGGCCGCAATCCAGCGTTGCCGCTCGCTCATGTAGAGCGACTACACAGCGCTCGCGGCGCCTTGGCTTACAGCCCAACAGCCGCTGGCGCGGTCTCGTATGAAATGGCAACAGGTCCTAGTACGTGCCGCCTCGCTGATCGGCCTGGTCCTGCTATGGCAGATCGTGGCCCTGATCGCGAAAAGCGACGTACTGCCCGGCCCCCTGGCGGTGCTGTACAGCCTGATCGAGCACACGCTCTCGGGCGAGTTGCCGTATCACCTGGTCATCACACTCGCGCGAGTGGCGGTGGCCTTTCTGATGGCGATGGCGATCGGTACCGCGATCGGCATCATCATGGGCCGCTACAAGCAGCTGGACCTGGTCTTCGACGGCGCGCTGGTTCTGGGGCTCAATATCCCGGCGCTGGTCACCATTATCCTGTGCTATCTGTGGTTCGGCCTGAACGACGTGGCCGCGATACTGGCGGTCGCGCTGAACAAGATCCCGACCGTGGTGGTGATGGTGCGCGAAGGCGCCCGCGCGGTGGATCCGAAACTGCTTGCCGTGGCCCAGGCCTATCGGGTGCCGAAGCTCGTGACCCTGCGCCGGGTGTTTCTGCCACAGCTCTATCCCTATCTCATGGGGGCGGCACGCAGCGGTCTCGCGCTGATCTGGAAGATCGTGCTGGTGGTGGAACTGCTCGGGCGCAGCAACGGCGTGGGCTTTCAGCTGCACCTGTTCTACCAGTTCTTCGATATCACCAGCATCCTGGCCTACACGCTGGCCTTTGCCGGCGTGGTGCTGCTGGTCGAGGCCGTGGTGATGCGCCCGCTCGAGGATCGGCTGACGCGGTGGCGCACATGAGCGGCCTGCGTATCCATATCCGCGAGAAACGCTTCGATGGCAAGACCGTGCTCGGCGAATGCACGGTCGAAGCCGAGCCGGGTGAGTTCATTGCCCTGGTCGGGCCCTCCGGCGCCGGCAAGAGCACGCTGCTGTCGCTGGTGGCCGGCCTCGACGAGGACTACGACGGCGAGATCACCTGGAACGGCGCACCGTTGAGCAACCACGGCGAATCGCCTGCCCACATGGGCATGATGTTTCAGGAACCGCGGCTGATGCCGTGGCTGAGCGCGCTCGACAACGTCAAGCTGGCCGAAGCCGAACGCATGGCCCGCGATCACGATTACCAATCGAACGCCGCACGCCTGCTCGAGGAAGTGGGCCTGGGCGATGCGACCGATTTCTGGCCCAATCATCTATCCGGCGGCATGCAGCGACGGGTGGCACTCGCCCGAGCGTTTGTCGTCGAGCCGCAGCTACTGCTCATGGACGAGCCGTTCGTGTCGCTGGATATGCCCACGGGCAATCGCCTGCGTCGTTCGTTGTTGCGACTGTGTGAACGCCAGCGGCCGTTGGTGCTGTTCGTCACCCACGATCTGCGCGAAGCGCTGGCGCTGGCCGATCGCGTGCTGTTTCTGGGCGATACGCCGGCTCGTGTCATGCTCGATCATCCGGTCGAGGGCGCACGCGGCAAGGACTTGGAAAGCGCCGAGGTCGCCAGTGCCCAGCAGGCCCTGCTGGCGCGGTATCCGCAGCTGCTGTCCGGCATACTCGACAACGCCCGTTCCGACGCCGACGAAGACGAGGACAACGCATGAGCGAAGCCGCCCTCAAGGTGGATGCGGTCACCAAATCCTATGGCTCGCTGAAGGCGCTCGATACGCTCTCACTGGCGGTCGAGCAGGGTGAGTTCGTGGCCCTGCTGGGGCCGAACGGCGCCGGCAAGAGCACGCTGTTCCAGTTGCTCACCGGCTTGTTCGTGCCCGACGAGGGCGCGATCGAGGTCGCCGGCCACGATATGCGCCGCGATTCACGCGCGGCCCTGGCCAAGCTCGGGGTGGTGTTCCAGCAGCCCACCCTCGATCTGGACCTGAGCGTGGTCGCCAACCTGAAATTCCATGCCCGCCTGCATGGCATGGGCGCCAAGGCGAAAGCGCGGATCGACGACGAGCTCGCGCGTATCGGCCAGGCCGAACGGGCGAAGGACGCCGCGCGCGCATTGTCTGGCGGTAACCGCCGCAAGATCGAACTGGCGCGTGCGCTGCTGCACGAGCCGGCATTGCTGCTCATGGACGAGGCCACGGTGGGGCTCGATCCGGGCTCGCGCGAGTTGCTTGTCGACTATGTTCACAAGCTCTGTGCCGAGCGCGGCATGGGCGTGCTCTGGGCGACCCATCTGGTCGATGAAGCCGAGCGCGCGCACCGCGTGATCGTGGTGCACAAGGGCCAGCGCATCGCGGTGGATACGCCGCGCGCGCTGTGCGAGACAACCAACACGACGTCGCTGGGGGATGCTTTTCTCGAGCTCACCGGCGAGGTGCCAAAGAAAAAAGAGGAGACCGTGTAATGCGTTTCAATCGATCCAGGCAAGGCCGGCTCGCCCTGGCTGCGGCACTGCTCGCAGCTAGCCCTGCGCTGTTCGCGGCCGGCACCGGCAATCTGTATGTCTCCAGCGAAGACGACGATGTCGTCACCGTCTTCGACGGCGAAAGCCTGGAGAAGATCGATACCATTGAGGTGTCCGAACGCCCGCGCTGGCTGGCGTTCTCGCCCGACCACAGCAAGCTCTATGTGGCCTGCGGCGATGAGGATTCCATCGACGTGATCGATGTCGCCGAGGGCAAGGTCACCGACCGGCTCACCGATATCGACGATCCCGAGATCTTCGCCATCGGCCCCGACGGCAAGCATCTGTACATCTCCAACGAGGACGATGCCCAGTTCACCATCTACGACATCGGCGAGAAGAAGATCGTCTCGCAGGTCGATGTCGGCCAGGAGCCGGAAGGCGTGCTCGTCACCCCCGACGGCAAGACCGCCTACGTGACGTCCGAAGTGGCCAACATGGTCCACCGCGTGAACCTCGACAGCCACGAGATCGACGCCAATATCGTGGTGGGCAACCGGCCGCGCCGTTTCGCGCTTTCGGCAGACGGCAACACGCTTTGGGTGACCAACGAACTCTCGGGTTCGGTGTCCCTTATCGATACCCAGACCAACGAAGTCAGCGACACCATCGACTTCAAGCCACAAGGCTTTCGCCCCGAGGACGTGACCCCGGTGGGCATCAAGCTGTCGGAAGACGGTGAGAACGCCTATGTCACCCTCGGCCGGGCAAACCATGTCGCCTTCGTGAACGCAAAGACACACGAGGTCGAGGACTATGTGCTGGTCGGCGATCGCGCCTGGGGCATTGCCCAGAGCCGCGACGGCAAGCAGTTGTATGTGACCAACGGCCTGTCCGACGACATGTCGATCGTCGATATCGCCGAGCGCAAGACGCTGCGTTCGATCCCGGCCGGGCGCGTGCCGCATAGCGTGGTCATCGACACGGCCGCCGAGTGACCATGGCGCGTCGTGACAACCGATCGCTGACCGCGTCGCTGCTGCGCGTTGCGTTGCTGGGCCTGGTCGCAGGCGCCGCAGCGTTCGCGCTGCCCGGCGTGGCCGTGGCCCAGCAGGATCTCGAAGCCTTCGACTTCGGCTATATCGGTTGGAACGACGATCCGCGTTATTCCGAGGCGCGTATCGAGCGCGAATACCAGGGCGAGCCCTGGGGCCGGCCGGTCGACGGCGCCCGCGTGGCCATCGACGAAGCGCGTTTTCCGGGCATGGCCGCCGGCGTGAAGTTCGGCCTCGAAGAGCAGCTGGTCGCCAACACCCGCGAAGTGCTGGACTCGGTACGCGCCATGCGCGATGCGGGCACACGCTTCATCCTGCTGGACCTGCCTGCGGGCACGGTCTCGCGCGTGGCCGAGGAATTCGCCGGCGACGAGATCACGTTCTTCAACGTCGCCGCCCACGATGATCGCCTGCGCGGGGCACACTGCCAGGCGAACCTGCTGCATACGATCCCGTCGGATGCGATGCGCAATGACGCGCTCGCCCAGTATCTGGTCTCGCGCCAGTGGAACGATGTGCTGCTGCTGGTGGGCCCGGAACGCGCGGACAAGGTGGTTGCCAAGTCTTTCCAGCGTTCGGCCAAGCGTTTCGGCCTCAAGATCGTCGGCACGCGCGATTTCGTGCTCGGCAACAATCCGCGCGAGCGCGACAAGAACAACCCGAAACTGCTGACATCCGGTGTCGACTACGACGCGGTGTATATCGCCGATACCCAGAGCGAGTTCGCCCGCAACGCCAATTTCGCGATCCAGAAGCCGCGGCCAGTGGTCGGCAGCGCGGGGCTGGTTCCGCAGGCGTGGCACTGGGCCTGGATCCGCCACGGCGCACGCCAGCTCAACAACCGGCTGGAAAAGAAGGCCGACCGGCACATGACCGGTTACGACTGGGCGGCCTGGGTTGCGGTGAAATCGATCGTCGAGGCCGTCCAGCGTACCGAGAGTACGGATTACGCCGAGCTTGCGAGCTATGTGCGGGGCGACGAGATCAACCTCGACGGCTTCAAGGGCTATCGCATGGGCTTTCGCGACTGGGACGGCCAGCTGCGCCAACCCATGCTGCTGGGTACCGGCAACTGGGTGGTTGCCCGCGCGCCGCTGGACGGCTTCCTGCACCCGGATAACTATCTCGACACGCTCGGCTTCGATCCGCGCGAGTCCGCCTGCACGCTCGCGAACGACAAGAAAGGTTCCTGATCCATGGCCCGCATTGCCCACGTGCTCCAGGCGCTGACCGCGGTTTCCTCGCGCGAGACCGTCAAGTTCCTGCACCAGCGCGGCCGGCTGGCCTCGGCGGTGGTCCGTCCGAGCCTGTGGCTGCTGATCTTCGCGGCCGGCTTCAAGAATGTGTTCGGCATCTCGGTGCTGCCCCCCTACGAAAGCTATATCGAGTATCAGGTTTATGTGGTGCCCGGCCTGCTGGGCATGGTGCTGCTGTTCAACGGCATGCAGTCGTCGCTGGCCATGGTCTACGACCGCGAGATGGGCCTCATGCGACTGCTGCTTACCGCGCCACTGCCGCGCTCGACCCTGCTGGCCTGCAAGCTGCTCGCGGGTACTTTTCTGTCCGTGCTGCAGGCTTATGCGTTTCTCGTCGTCTGCGCGCTGTTCGGAGTCGATCTGCCCTGGTGGCCGGGACTGCTCACCGTTTTGCCGGCACTGATTCTCACCGGGCTGATGCTCGGTGCGCTCGGTTTGCTGCTGTCGGTCTATATCAAGCAGCTCGAGAACTTCGCCGGCACAATGAACTTCGTGATCTTCCCGATGTTCTTCCTGTCGCCGGCGCTGTATCCGCTCTGGAAACTGGAAGAGTCGGGCGCGACGGTTATCTACCAGCTGTCCCGTATCAATCCGTTCACCCACGGCGTGGAATTGGTGCGCTTTGCGATGTACGGCCAGATCAACGGCGTGGCGCTGGCGGTGGTCGCCGGGACACTGGTCGTGTTCTTCGCCGCGGCCGTTTGGGGCTATGACCCGCAGCGCGGATTGGTTCGACGCAAGGGCTAGAGCGGCCCGCTGGTTGAAGCGATTGGGTGGCCGGAATAGCGGTTTGCCCATTCTCGGGCTCGCGCAGGCTGAGCACGCCAGGGACGTTGCGTCACGCGTGGTGATGTCCGTTGATGCCGTAGGGTGACGATGCCGGCACATGCAATCGCGATCATACCGCCCAACGTCATCAGCCCGATCCGTTCGTCGAAGAACAGCGCGCCCCAGGCCGCGGCGAACAGCAGGTGTGTGTAATCGAAGGTCGCGATCGTGGGTGGGTCCCCGTTCTGATATGCCATGGCCATCGTCGCGCTGCCTGCGACCGCGATCGCGGCCAGCATTGCCATTACGAGCCAGAGGCTCATGTCAGGCGTATGCCAGTCCTTTGCGAGCAGCGCGATACCCGGGTTCGTTGTATTGATTGGCGCGCCGATTGCGGTGATGCCCAGAAGGATCGCGCCGGCCAGCGCCAGTGCGAGATTCATGCCCAGAGCCATCGTCCACGGGCTTTCCGAAGCGCAGCGATAGCGCGTGATCAGCGCCTGCAGCGCATAGCAGGCCGCCGCGCCGATCGGCAGCAGGCTCGCGGCGGAAAAGGCGCCGGCCGGCTGGACAACCATCACAGCGCCGCCAAACCCCAGTACGAGTGCCGCGATCGTATGTCGGCTCACGCTCTGGGTGCCTGCCATCCAGCCCAGCAGGGCAAGAATCAGGGGAAAGGTGTAGAGGCCAGCCGAGGCGAGGGCAAGACCCACCGTCGGTAACGCCATGTAGAACAGGCACCACATCGCGACCATGAGCAGGCTTCGGATCACGAGCCAGCCGGGCCGATGCGGGCGCAGCGAACTGCCCCACACCCGGATGATGAGCAGGAGCAGCGGCAGCGCGAACAGCCCGCGCATGACGAAGATCTGCCCGATGCCGATCTGCCCGCCGAAGCCATGGACCAGTGCATCGCCGATCGAGATCAGGAACGACGACAACACCATGAGTACGATCGGCTGGTTCTGTGGTGCGGCTATCCAACGCAGCATCTGACTCGGGGGTTTCGGTATTGATAGGCGTAATTGTCGACGCGGTCCTGTCAATCGTCATACGCTGTTTTCGAAAGCACGATTACGCTCAGGTAAAGTGAAGTCATGCGTTTCTCAGGTCGTTCATTACCGCCGCTCGCCACGCTGCGCCCGTTCGAGGCCGCTGCGCGCCATGAAAGCTTCAAGGCAGCGGCGGAGGAGCTGCATCTCAGTCAGGCAGCGATCAGCCGTCAGATCCGAGCGCTGGAAGCGGATGTGGGCGTGGTGCTGTTCGAGCGCCGCCATCGCCAGGTGGTGCTCACCAGCGCGGGCCGCGGTCTGGCGCTGGCGATCGGGCGCGGGCTTGCCGAGATCGGCAATGCAGCCGATACGCTGCGCGCTCGGCGCGGTGAGAACGAAGTAACGGTACTGATCGAGCTGTATGTCGCGATGTATTGGCTCGTGCCGCTGCTGCCGAATTTCCATGCCCAGCATCCGGATATCTCGATTCAGGTAAGCGCCACGACCGAGCCGCTCACCCGGGCAGGCGGCCAGTTCGACCTCGCGGTACAGAGTTCGGACCGGCCCGCGGGCGGGCTCGAGCCGCTGTTCACTGCATTCGGCGATATCTTTCCGGTGTGCGCGCCGTCCTTCGCTGCGCGGGATTCCCTGACGCTCACGGCGCTGGCGGAACAGCCGCTGCTGCACTTTCGCGAGCCGCCGGGTGATCAGTGGCTGGATTGGCAGGACTGGTTCAGGCGTCTTGGCGTGGACAAGCCCCTGCGCGAACCGGCCCAGATGTTCGACAGCTATCCGGTGATGGTGCAGGCGGCCGTCGCGGGGCAGGGCGTGATTCTCGGCTGGGGGCGCGGGCTGACCGCGCTGCTGGAAGCGGGGCAGCTGGTTCGCCCGGTGCCCGACACGCTACGCCAATCCGCCGGCCTGTCGGTCTATGCCACGACGAGCGCGTTCAACAACGCTGCGACCGACGTGGTCGCACAATGGTTGCGTGAGCGGCTCGATGAGCCGATCGGCGGGCGATAAGCGGTTCCCGGATTCATCCACGGCGAATCCGGGGCCCGTCGATCAGTTCGAAGCGTCGACCTTTTCTTCAGGCTCCTGGCCGATCTGCCATTGCTCTACCGACAGCTCGATGATCTCGCCCGAGACGGCGTCCACCTCGACCTTGAACTCGGTGTCCTGGCCGTCCTGCGCGAGGTCGATCTCGTAGCTGGGCGAGCCGTCCGATTCGATCTCGTATTCGACTTCGACCACCTCGCCGCCGAAGCGATCCTGGGCGGTCTTGATGGCGTCTTCTTCGCTGATCTTGGCGTGCCTGGCGAACATCTCGTCATCGGCCGACTCGGCTTCGGTCTCGAGCTCGTAGATGTCACCGCTGCGCGCGTTGCACATCAGCTCCCATTCCTTGTCCGAGTCATCGCGGATCTCGATCTCGTAGGTCGGGGCGCCGACCGGACTGACGCTCAGGTACTCGACCTTGACGATATCGCCCTGGCGCACGCTTTGCGCAGCGTGCAGGCATTGCTCCAGCGGCACCGTATCGTTCTTCGATCCCGCTATTGCGGCCGTGGTGACGAGTGCCAGCGGCAGGGTGGCTAATAAGCACGTTAGTTTGTGGGTCATGACGTGTCCCTTCGAAAGTGGTGTGTGGAGGTTGCCAAAAAAAACAGGCGGCCAGCCAGCGATGAGATGTAGGGAGAGGTATCGCTGACCGGTCGCCTGCGGAGGAGACTGGTGGGTGAATGAAAAGGCGGCGCGCTAGAGTTCCACGCGTACCCCGCCCCAGATGCCACGTGGTGCGCCCGGACCGATGAAGCGACTGGCGTCCTCGTAGCGATCGCCTTCGAGCACTTCGTCGGCTTCGCCGTAGAGGCCGAAGGTCTCGTAGTCGGAATCGAGCAGGTTGTTCACCCGCACGAAGGTCGTGATTCGGTCGGTGATCTTGAACGCGGCATTGGCGTTGACGATCGCGTAGCCGTCGATGTTCTCGCTATCGGTATTCGACTCGTCGCCCCGATAGATCTGGTCACCGTTGCCGACCACGTCCATGCCGAGCCGCAGGCGGCTGGTGGGCGCCCAGTCGATGCCGACGTTGAACAGATGTTCCGGGATCAACGGGATGCGATCACCCGATTCGACCTGCTGGGTCGGATCCTCCCCCGGTGCGGCGTCCTCGTCGGCCTGCGGGTGATTGGGCGAATTGGTGATGAACGGATCGCGGAATTCGGCGTTGATATAGGTGTAGTTCGCCGACAGGCGCCAGCGCTCTGCGAATGCCCAGTCGAGACCCAGCTCCACGCCCTGGCGACGGGTGTCGCCGACGTTGTCGAAGTAGCCCTCGAAACGAGATTCGGCCGAGATGAAGAGGATGTCGTCCTGGTTGTCGGAACGAAATACCGCGGCGTGCCACTGCAGGTTGTCGTTGCCGCCGCGCAGGCCGAGCTCGTAGGTCGTGGTCACGACCTGTTCCAGGGGCGGATCGTCCACGAAGCCGTTGGGCAGCCGGCAGGGTTCGTCCGGGTTGGCGCAGGTCAGCTCGACCGGCGTCGGCGCGCGCGAGGATTGCGAGATGCTGCCGAAGCTGGTCAGGTTGTCGGTGATCTGCCAGGTCAGGCCGCCGGCCAGATTGAGCCGGCGGAACTCGTGGTCGCCGGAGAGGCTTGTTGCGTCGTCATCGTCGTCGCCGAATTCCACCTCGGGTGAGGTGTCGTGCAGCGAGATCGCGGTGCGGTTGTAGCGTCCGGCGAGTGTGCCTTCGAGCGTTTCGGTGACCGGCACGCGCTGCAGGAAGAACAGGCTGGCCGTGCTGTTATGGGCGGACACGCCTGTGAGCGATTCGCCGGAAACAATGCCGCTGCCGACCGTGCCGCGCTCGTCGGTAAGGCTGGCCAGCTCGGTCTGCTGATAGAAATCGCTGCTCGCGTAATCGAGGCTGGTGCCCACGATGAGCTCGCCGCCGAGCACGCCGAGCTGGCGGCCCTGCAGGTTGAGGCCGAAGCCGTTCTCCTTGGTTTGCGAGGTGTTTTCGGTGCCGCCGATGACGTCGTCGCTGGCGAGTACCGCGTTGCCGTCGGCATCGAAGACCACTTCTTCTTCGCCGCCGTCTTCGGCTTCTTCACAAAGCAGGCCGGCGTTGCCGCCGTCTTCGCAGTCCTCGAACTCGGAGCCGTCGCCGTTGAAGGTGTTGATCTCGTTGCGCCGGTAGTAGGCGCCCCAGGCGATGGAGAAATCGTCCGTGTAGTCGCGTGTGCCGCGCAGGTTGAACATCACCATTTCCGGATTGGTTTCGTCCGGATAGGTGAAGATCGACTCCCGGCCTTCGGCTTTGGCGAGTTCGGCCGGGATCGCACCGTTGCCGCGCAGGCTGTTGTCTGCGGCGGTGATGGAGAAATCCAGCGTGCCGTTGTCTGTGATGGTGGAGAACTGGGTAAACAGCTGCGCCACATCGGAATCCGAGAAATCGCGCCAGCCGTCTTCTGAGACGCCTTGAGCCGCGAAGTACCAGCCGTCGGTGCCGTTGTTGCCGCCGGCCTGGAAATGGCCGCCGAAACGACCGAAATCACCGCCGAAGACTTCGGCTTCCGCGCCCTGGTAGGTAAAGCCGGTCTTGGTCTTGACCGAAAGCGCGCCGCCGAGTGTGTTCTGGCCGAACAAGGGATTGGAGCCCGGAATCAGGTCGATGGAATCGATCGCGACCTGCGGAATCAGATCCCAGTTGACGGTGTCGCCGAACGGCTCGTTGATACGTACGCCGTCCTGATATATCGAAAGCCCCTGCGGCAGGCCGAGGAGCGGCGAGGCGGTATAGCCGCGATAGTTGAGATCCGGCTGGAACGGGTTATTGACCGCGTCATTGACGTGGACACTGCCCAGTTCCTGCTGCATGTACTGGTTGAGGTTGAGCGTCTCGGCGCGTTCCACCTCGTCGGCGTCGACATGCTGCACATTGGCCGGGTAGCGGTCGGCGTCGACCTCGCTGCCCGCGAACGGCGTCGCGCCGATGACATCGATGCCACCGAGTTCGAGCGCCTGTGCGTGGATGTTCGTAGCCGCCATTGTCGATGCCGCGCCAAGCGTCAGGCACAGCCCTTTTCTGAAGTGCATGTCTCCCCCTTTATTTTTAATCTCGCACCGTCTTCGAGTCTTGCCCGCAATGCCTGGCAGCTCAATGGGCAATCTTCCCAATTTCGCTCGGATGCCTGGCCAATAGCTGCGGCCGATCAGACTAGAGGAATGTCGGCCCGGACACGGGTGCCGCCGCCGGGGCTGCTGTCGATATGCAGCTGACCCGCGAGCAGGTCGATACGCTCGCTCATGCCGGACAGGCCCAGGCCGGGACGGCGGGCGGCCGGGTCGAAGCCGCGGCCGTCGTCGGTGATCGTCAGCCGCAGCCTGCCGGCACTCGTGCCAAGCGCAACGTCGATACGCTTGGGTTGGCCGTGGCGCAGGGCGTTGGTCAATGCTTCCTGTACCAGCCGAAAGACATGGATCGCGGCGGGCGAAGGCAGATCGGAAAGCGTGTCATCGCCGGTATAGGCGATTTCAATGGCTGGATGCGTACGCTGCCAGCCTGCGATGTGTTCCT
This sequence comes from Salinisphaera dokdonensis CL-ES53, assembly GCF_040361215.1. NCBI lineage: Bacteria > Pseudomonadati > Pseudomonadota > Gammaproteobacteria > Salinisphaerales > Salinisphaeraceae > Salinisphaera > Salinisphaera dokdonensis. The sequence goes on along the minus strand of NZ_APND01000002.1, from coordinate 15,949 downwards.
CCAAAGCGGCATCCAGGCCCAGCTCGTCGAGCCCGGGCGGGCGCAGGCGGCGCATCATCAGTCGGGTCTGGTCGTATATGCGTGCGGCGACCTCGGCGATCGCTTCGGCCGATTCGGCCACGCCGTCGGGCAGGCGTTCGCGGCGCGCGAGGATGCCGGCCGCGTCGGCCCGGATCGCAGTCAGGCTCTGGCCGAGTTCGTCGTGCAGTTCGCGGGCCAGGCTGCGGCGTTCGTCTTCCTGGATGCGCAGAGAATGTTCTCGCAGACGCTGGTTCTCGCTACGGGCGGCGGCCAGTGTTTCGGCCATATGGTTGAACTGGGCCGCGATGCCGTCGAACTCGGGCAACGAAAAATGTGGCAGACGGATCGCATAGTCGCCATGCTCGATACGTGCCAGCGCGGCGTCGATGCGTTGCACCGGCACGATTGCCCGGCCAAGCAGGCGATAGACGATCACGATCGTGGCGCCGTAGAAGACCAGCAGCAGGGCGAGGAGGCCGCGTGTGTCTTGCCATGCTTCTTCGATCTCGTCGTCCGGGTCGGCGAGTATGTGGATCGCGTAATCGGGCGCGACGACGATGCGCCGATTCGGCAGGCTGTTTGGCCGGGTCATCGCCGCGAACCAGGCGGGCGCATCGGCGCCGTCGCCGGCCGGACATTCGCCACCGTCCCCCGTCAGGGGTACCAGGGACAAACACAGATGGCGCAGATGGCCGATTGCGGCCAGACGCTTTGCTGCGGCCAGGGCCTCTCCGTCGCTGCGGATACTGGTTTCGACAAGGTCGCTGGCCAGCGCCACGCTTGAATCCATCTCTTCGGCGATGGCGCGTTGGGCGTTGTGGATCACCAGCCAGCCGGCCGCCAGCAGAATTGCGGCGAGCAGCAGCGTGACCGCGATCATCAATCGCTGGCGCAGCCGCAACCGTCGCTTCAGATCTAGGCCGATCACTGGGAGTGGTTACAGCCCGACGACGCCGGTACGGATCGCCAGACGAGTCAGGTCGGCGGTGCCGCCGACGCCGAGTTTCGCGCGCAGCCGCGAGGCATGGTTGGCCACGGTCTTGGGGCTGAGAAAGAGTTCGTCGGCAATCGCGTTGACGCTGGCGCCCGAGGCGAGCAGCCGAAAGATCTCGAACTCACGCGACGACAGACAGGAGAGGGGGCTGTCGATTTCCGCGGGCGCGGCCTCTTCGTCGACCAGTGCCGCGCCGATATAGCGTTTGCCCTTTGCGACCTGGCGTACGGCATCAATCAGCACGTCGGCAACGGCGCGCTTGCCGATATAACCGGTGGCGCCGGCAGCCAGCGCGCGGCGTACGAAGATTTCTTCTTCGTGGACGGAGAACACCAGAATGCGCGTGCCGGGATTGCGACTGCAGATACGCCGGGTGGCTTCGATACCGCTCATGCCCGGCAGGGACAGGTCCATGACGATGACATCGAAATCCTGCTCGCGAGATAGGGCATAGGCGCGTTCGCCGCTGTCGGCCTCGCCGACAACCTCGATATCGCCGGCCATCTTAAGCAGCCGCCCATAGCCGGCGCGCACGACCGCGTGGTCGTCGACCAGCAGCACCCGGATCGATTGGCTCGTCATGCGTGTTCTCTCCTCCACCGGCCGGATCGGATGCCGGCCCTTTGCACCTGTGGTGCTGCGCGCGTGATGCGCGTTCTATCTACAAGATAGCGTATCCGTCACGTCTAAGCGGTGGCCAGTAAAAGAAAAGCCGGCTGCCAAAGGGCGCAGCCGGCTCGGGGGCATCCTTGGGGGAGACAAGGATGCAGCAACACGCCCGGTTTAGAGGGCGACCGTCACGGCCTTGCACTCGGTGTAGTTATTGAGCACCTGCTCGCCCATCTCACGGCCCCAGCCCGACTGCTTGTAGCCGCCGAACGGCAGCGCCGCATCGAAGATGTTGTAGCAGTTGACCCATACCGTACCGGCGCGCAGTTTCGCGGCCAGCTTGTGGGCACGACCGACGTCCTGCGTCCACACGCCGGACGCCAGGCCGAACACCGTGTCGTTGGCACGACGGACGAGGTCCGCGTCGACGTCGGTGAACTTCGTGGCAGTCACGACCGGCCCGAAGATCTCTTCCTGTACGACCTTCATGTCATCCGACACGTCGGTGAGCACAGTGGGTTGTACGAAGTAGCCTTCGCCATCGCCGCGTCCGCCGCCGGCCGCTGCTGTCGCGCCCTGGCTCTTGCCGGATTCGAGAAAGCCGGTCACGCGATCGAACTGCGTGCGTGAAACCAGGGGCCCCATCTGGGTTTCCGGGTCCAGACCCGGGCCGAGCTTGATGTTACGGGCGAAATCCGCAACGCCTTCCACGACTTGGTCGTAGATCTTTTCGTGCACGAAAAGACGCGAGCCGGCCGCACAGCACTGGCCGTGGTTGAAGAAGATGGCGTTCGCCGCACCGGGGATCGCCTTCTCGAGATCGGCGTCGTCTAGGATGATGTTCGGCGACTTGCCGCCCAGTTCCAGCGATACCTTCTTGAGGTTGCCCTTGGCAGCATCGACGATCAGCCGGCCGACTTCGGTCGAGCCCGTGAACGCGATCTTGTCGACATCCGGATGCGCCGCAATCGGGGCGCCGGCTTCTTCACCGAAACCGGTGATGATGTTGACCACGCCGTCCGGCACGCCGGCTTCCTGCATGATTTCGGCCAGCTTCAGGCCCGACAGCGGGGTCTCCTCGGCCAGCTTCATGACGACGGTATTGCCGGTCGCCAACGCAGGCGCCAGCTTCCAGGCCGCCATCAGCAGCGGGAAGTTCCAGGGAATGATCTGGCCGCAGACACCGACCGGCTCGCGACGGGTGTAGGCATGCCATTCCGCGCCCGGCGCATAAGGCACCGTGGGGGTGATCATCTGCCCCGTGAGCTTGGTCGCCCAGCCGGCCATGTAGCGAAACATCTCCGCGGCCAGCGGCACATCGGCGGCACGTGAGATGGAAATCGGCTTGCCGTTGTCCAGGGATTCGAGCTGAGCCAGCTCTTCCTGGTAATGCATGATCAGATCGCCGATCTTCCAGACGATCTGCTGGCGCTCGGCCGGGGCCATCTTGGTCCAGGGGCCATCGTCGAACGCCTTGCGGGCCGCTTTCACGGCCTTGTCGACATCGACCTTGGACGCCGACTGCGCCTGGGCAATCACTTTGTCGGTGGACGGGTTGTACACATCGAAAGTCTCGCCCGACTCGGCAGCGACCCACTGGCCGCCGATGAGCATCTTGCGCGGGCTATCGATAAATTGCTGGACGCTCGGTTCGAGCGATACTTCAGAAGCAGCTACAGCACTCATCTTATTTACTCCTCCGGTCATTTTTGTAATCACCCGGCGATTGGATACCGCCGTGGCTTGCGTTGCGAGCGCCCGCTGTCGACTTGCGGACAGCTGCGCGCCTGCCGGGGGAATCGCAAGATTCAGGCCACGCGGGAAAGCGCCGTAAACGCGGCATTTGCAGGCGATCCGGCAAAGGCGTGTGTGGCGACTGTCACGCATGTGGGACAGCCGTGTTGCACGCTGCGCCAGATCGGCGGCGGCGAGTTGTGCAGCGTCGCCAAAACTGCTAAAACAAGGCAAGACTGCGCGTCAATAAAAGACCTCGATAGACGCAGACAAAATAATAATTAAGAAGCGTGGCCCGGCCATGTCTTCACGGAGGAGAGCAGATGATCAACCCAGCGACGCAGCGTCCGTCTGCGATGTCTGCCCGTGCCCGGCCGAATACGCCGGATCTCGTGGCCGGCTCGTGGGACCGATGCATTCGTGACTATGGTCTCGATCCGGCCCGGATCGAGCTGGATGTCGTCTCTCGCAGCAAACTCAGCGAACATCGCGACGAGCTCGGCGAGGTGGTTTCGATCGCCCGCGCCGAGATGGAGAACCTCGCCGCTCAGATTGCCGGTTCCGGCTATGCGTTGCTGCTCACCGACGCCCACGGCGTGATTCTCTATAACCGGGTCGAGCAGGCGCTGCGTACCAGCTTTCGTGCGGCTGGCCTGTGGGACGGCGCCGACTGGAGCGAGTTTCGCCAGGGGACCAACGGTATCGGCACCTGCATCGTCGAACATCGTCCGGTGACCATCCACTGCGCCGATCACTTCGCCAACCGCAACACCTCGTTAAGCTGTTCGGCGGCACCAATTCGCAACGCGCAGGGCAACTTGCTCGCGGTGCTCGACGCCTCGTCCGTGCAATGTGAGGGCACGCGTGCCGGCCAGACCCATACCGTGGCCCTGGTGAGCATGTCGGCGCGGCTGATCGAAAAGTGCATCTTCCTCAACGCCAACAGCGAAAACCTGGTGCTGCGTTTCCACAGCCGGCCGGAGTTCGTCAGCCTTATTCACGACGGTATGATCGCCGTGGACGAGAGCGGCCATATCGTGGCTGTCGACGACAGTGCGGCGATGCAGCTGGGCTGCGATCGACGTGAAGAGCTGACGGGCCGGGCCATCGACGAGATATTCGATATGGACGCGGCGGCGCTCGCCGAGCGGGCCGGCGCCAAGACACAGACCGTCTGGCCGCTGCACGAGCACCGGCGCGGGCGTCGTTACTACGCTCGTGCGCGTTCGCCAGCCGAGGTCAATCGTAGCCAGCGTGTTACGGCGGCCCATAACGACGATGCGGCGCTGCGAATCAGTGCCGCGCGCCGGCATCAGACGCGCGGCTTTGCCGACCTGCAGGGGTCGGACCCACGCATGGCCGAGAATGTGCGCTGTGCACGGCGCGTGGTCGATCGCCAGGTTCAGATCATGCTGCGCGGCGAGACCGGTACCGGCAAGGAAGTCTTTGCCCGCGCGATTCACGGCGTGAGCCGGCGCTCGGCGTCACCGTTCGTGGCCGTCAACTGTGCCGCAATCCCTGAAACGCTGATCGAGTCCGAACTGTTTGGCTACAAGCCGGGAGCGTTCACCGGCGCACGGCGCGACGGCATGCGCGGCAAGATTCTGCAGTCGTCCGGCGGCACGCTGTTTCTGGACGAGATCGGCGATATGCCGGTCGAATTGCAGACCCGTCTGCTGCGTGTTCTTGAAGAACGCGAAGTGGTGCCCCTGGGTAGCGAAACGCCGATCCCGGTCGATCTCAACGTGATCTCGGCCACCCATGCGGACCTCGCCGATCTGGTCGAGTCCGGTGGTTTTCGCAAGGACCTGTACTACCGCCTCAATGGCATCACGCTCACGCTGCCCGCGGTACGCGAGCGCGCGGATCTGCACAGTTTGTTGCGCAGCGTTGTCGCGTTCGAACACGACGGCGAAGTCGCGATCAAGGTCGCCGAAGACGCGCTCTCCGCACTCGTGCGCTACGACTGGCCGGGCAACATCCGCCAGATGCGCAACGTGATGCGTACCGCGCTCGCGCTCTGCGAGGACTCGATCATCCGGCTGTCCGATCTGCCGGCAGAGCTCACCGACCAAGTCGATGCGCATCGCGGCGAATCCGGCACCGCCGGCTGCAGTGCCGACTCGGCCAGCGCCAATCCGCTCGACTGTGCCGAACGTGCCGCACTGCTGTCGGCGCTGGACGAGAATCGCTGGAACATCACCAATACTGCGGGGCAGCTTTCGATGAGCCGCAACACGCTGTATCGGAAGATGAAGAAGCACGAGATTCCGCCTTCGCGCGAGCGTTGATCCGCGCCCGATCGTGCGCTCTTGTGCGCGATCATGGTCTGGCACGACTCCTGCCTTGAGAGTCGGATCAGACCTATTGATGCGCAAGGACGAAAGCCATGTATGTACGCGTGCTCGGATCGGCCGCCGGCGGCGGTTTCCCGCAGTGGAACACCAACGTCGGGCTGAACCACCAACTGCATGAAGGCACCACGCGTGCGACCGCGCGAACCCAGTCGTCGATCGCCGTCAGCGCCGATTACAAGCACTGGCTGCTGGTCAACGCCTCGCCCGATGTGCGCCAGCAGGTGCTGGATTTCCCCGCCCTGCGACCGGCACCCGGTAAACGTGGCACCGGCATCGGCGCGATCCTGCTCATGGATAGCCAGATCGATCACGCTACGGGCCTGATCATCCTGCGCGAGGGCGATACCCTGCCGATCTGGTCCACGCGTCCGGTCTATGAAGATCTGACCACCGGCTTGCCGTTGTTCAACGTGCTCGAGCACTACTGCGGTGTGGACTGGCACGAGATCGATACCGCGGCGGCGTCGTTTGCGATCGACGGCGTGCCGGGGCTGTCGTTCCGGGCCGTCGAGCTGTCTTCGGCCGCGCCGCCGTATTCGCCGCACCGTGGCGATCCACATCCGGGCGACAACATCGGCCTGATCGTCACCGACGATGCCACCGGCGGCACGTTGTTCTACGCGCCCGGCCTCGGCGCGCCGGACGAGAGCATCGCTGACATTGCGCGCGAGTCGGACTGCCTGCTGGTCGATGGCACTTTTTTTACCGAAACCGAGATGATCGACCAGGGCGTAGGCGTGAAGCCCGCCGCCGAGATGGGCCATCTGCCGCAGTCCGGCGAGAACGGCATGCTGGCCTGGCTCGCGGATTTTCCGTCCACGCGCCGCGTGCTCATCCATATCAACAACACCAACCCGATCCTCGATCCGGATTCGCCGGAGCGCGCGACGGTCGAGGCCGAGGGCGTTGAAGTGGCGTATGACGGCATGGAAATCCAGTTATGAGCACGCGCGACGAGATGACGCCTTGGTCGCGCGACGAGTTCGAAGCGCGGCTCCGGGGCTTGGGCGCGCGGTATCACATCCATCATCCCTATCATCGGATGATGCACGAAGGGCATTGCACGCCGGAGCAGATTCGCGGCTGGGTGATCAACCGCTATTACTACCAGGTGAGCATTCCCATCAAGGATGCGAATGTGCTCGCGAATTGTCCCGACCCCGAGGCACGCCGGCTGTGGGTGCAGCGCATCCTCGACCACGACGGTGCGGAAGGCGAGGTCGGCGGCATCGAAGCCTGGCTGGCGCTGGCCGAAGCCTGCGGGCTGGATCGCGAGCGTGTTGCCTCGCTCGATGACGTGCTGCCCGGCGTGCGTTTCGCGGTCGATGCCTATGTGAATTTCGCGCGGCGTTCGACTTGGCAGGAAGCCGCCTGCTCATCGCTGACCGAGTTGTTTGCGCCGGAAATCCACCAGCAACGCCTGACCGGCTGGCCGGATCACTACCCGTGGATCGACGATTCCGGCCTGAGTTATTTCCGCAAGCGCCTGTCGGAAGCACGGCGAGACGTCGAGCACGGCCTGCGGGTCACGCTCGATCATTTCACCACCCGGGCCGAGCAGGAGCACGCCATGTCCATTCTGCAGTTCAAGCTCGACGTGCTATGGACCATGCTCGACGCGATGTGGATGGCCTATGTCGAGGATCGGCCGCCGTACCACAGCTGCCCGGAGGCGAGCCGATGAGCGCGCCGGATGCGATAGACGCCGAGGCCGTGCCGCGGATCGCGCGTGGTCATCGCATGCAGTTCGAGCCGGCGCAGGACTGCCATGTGCTGCTCTACCCGGAAGGCATGATCACGCTCAATCCCAGTGCGGCGGAAATCCTGCAGCGCTGCGATGGGCAGCGTAGCGTGCAAGTGATTTGCGACGATCTCTCAGCTGCGTTCGACGGCGCCGATGTCACCGGCGACGTGTACGAATTCCTACGCCTGGCTGCGTCTCAGGGCTGGGTGCGGCTCAACTGAGCGGACGCGCCTATTGCGGCGCGGTTGTGCGCCTTGCCTGGCCTGGCTCAGCTTTCGCGATGCTCGGCGTGCAGACGCTTGGAGTTCTTGGGATTGCGGAACACAATCGGCTGCGCTGTCGGCCCCTCGATAGGCCGGTTGTTGGCGCGCTCGACCGCGTCGGTTACGAGATGATGCTCGGGTGACTTGGCACAGACCGGGTCCGCCGCATACATGTCGCCGGTGAGCATATAGGCCTGGCAGCGACAGCCGCCGAAGTCCTTGGTCTTTTCCGAGCAGCTGCGACAGGGTTCCTTCATCCAGTCGTAGCCGCGGAAATGATTGAACGCCGGCGATTCGCCCCAGATCCAATCGATATCGTGATCGACCACGTTCGGGAACTCGAGTCCGGGCAGCTGCCGCGCGGCATGGCAGGGGAGGGCGACGCCGTCGGGCGCGATGGTGAGGAAGATATCCCCCCAGCCGCTCATGCAGGCCTTGGGCCGGTCCTCGTAGTAATCGGGCACGATGAAATAGAGCTTCATGCGGCCGCCGCGCTCACGGTATGCGGTGGTCACACGCTCCGCGTGGGCGAGCTGCTCGCGGGTGGGCATGAGCGCATCGCGGTTGTGCCAGGCCCAGCCGTAGTATTGGGTATTGGCCAGTTCCACGTAGTCGGCATCGAGCGCCTCGGCCATCGCGATGATCTCTTCGATATCGTCGATGTTCTTCCGGTGCAGCACGATATTGAGCACCATCGGGTAGCCGTGGCGCTTGATCGAGCGGGCCATGTCCTTCTTCTTCTCGAAGCTGTCGGTGCCGCCGAGGAAGTTGTTCATCTCGGCGTTGCTGGCCTGGAAACTGATCTGGATATGATCGAGCCCGGCCTCGGCAAGGCGCGCCACGCGGTCATCGTCCATGCCGATGCCCGACGTGATCAGGTTGGAATAGAAACCCAGCCGCCGACCTTCGGCCACGATCTCCTCAAGATCCTGGCGGACCAGCGGTTCGCCGCCCGACAGGCCCAGCTGGGCAGCACCCATCTCGCGCGCCTGGCGCAGCACCTTCTTCCACGCCTCGGTGTCGATCTCGCGGCCGATTCGCGCCATTTCGGTGGGGTTGCTGCAATACGGACACTGCAACGGGCAGGCATAGGTCAGCTCGGCAAGCAGCCAGAGCGGGCGCGCCGGCGTCTCACCGTCGTGACGGGTCGGCAGATTGGCGGTATCGGTAGCCATGAGGACGAGTTCTGCGAGGGGTCGCGCAATAGAAAGGGGGCTCAAAAGCCCCCTTCCGCATGTCAGACAATCGCTGTTAGCGGTTGTTGACGTACATCGTGATTTCAAAACCCAGACGTAGGTCATGGGCCTTGGGTGTGGTCCACTGTTTCATGGCGATCTCCTGTCATTATTGTGAATAGGCACTACACGATGATGCATCGACCATGCCAGTGGCGGTCTGTGTCCGAGGTGGCTGCAAGGCGCTGATCTGAAAAAAGAACTCCTGGCTGGAATCGGGGTTTTCGAGTCAGCTTGGCCAATTGGCCAGTGATCGGCGAATAGTGGCCAGCCGAGTTGGCCAATAGTGGCCATATTCGTGCCGACGAGACAGGTAGTCGCTGCGCAATCTAGACTCATCGCATGTGGATACGTCCTGCCGATTCGCTCAAGCACCTGATTCGCCGCTACCAGCTGGCCTTGATTGTCGTGCTGACAGTCGCCGCAGGCTTGGGCGGCCTCTGGGCGAGTTTCTGGCAGACGGGTTATCAGACGTCGCTTCGCTTCAACGGTCTGCTGGTGGAAGCCCAGGCGGTGCGTGGCGACCTCTACCGCCAGATCAAGGCCGTGGATGCCGTGCGAGAGGGCGCGCCGCGCGACGACTACTGGCAACGGCTCTATCGAATCGACGAGCATTTCTATCGCATGCGTGAGTACGCGGATACGTCGGCGGAGCAGGCCAGCATCGCGCGCATGGAAACCGCTTACGGGCTGATTCTCGCGGCGATGAACCGTGTCGTCACGACGCCCGATAGCGGGGCGGACGAAGCGACCACCGGGGTTTGGCAGACCGAGGATTTCGAGGCGGCCTACAACAAGCTCACCCGCCAGGTCGCGATCCAGCGCGACCAACTGGCCGAACGGCTCAGCCTGTGGAATCGGCTCGCACCGTGGCTGGCCTGGCTACCATTGATACTGGGCGTGGCGTTGGCGATCTGGCTCAATCGGCGCTTCGCCCGCGGATTTCTTCAGCCGCTCGAACGGCTGGTTGCGGGCACATCCGAGCTTGCCAGCGGGCGCCTGAGTCATCGCCTGCCGAATAACGGCGTGGCCGAGGTGCGCCAACTAGCCGACACGCTCAATGCGATGGCCGCCGAACTCGAACACAAGCGCCGCGCGCTCATCGAACGCGAACGCCAGGCCGCGCTCGGTGCGCTCGTGCCAGTAATCGCGCACAACATCCGCAATCCGTTGGCTGGCATCCGTGCCAACGCTCAGATGCTTGACCGCCAGGCGCCGGCCGACGAGATCGAGGAGACAGGCGCCGACATCATGGACGCAGCGGACCGGCTGGAGCGCTGGCTGAACGCGCTGTTGTCCTATCTGCACCCGCTCGATCTCAAGCGCGAGCGCCATGCGCTGGACGATATCGTCGACGGCGCGATCGCCGCGCTCGGCGGTCGGCTTGCGGCCGCCAATATCACGCTCGAACGGGAACGCGCGCCGGTGCACGTCGATGTCGATGCGCCGCTGCTGGAACAGGCGCTGCATGGTCTGCTCGCAAACGCCCTGGAGGCATCGCCGCCGGGGGCGTGTTTGCAGGTGACGACCGCGGTCGAAAGCGAGCAGGCGATACTGGCGATCTGCGACCAGGGCCCGGGCATGGCCGTCGTGCCCGATCCGCAGGCCAGCGCGCCGTTGCCGACCACCAAGCGCCGGGGCACGGGCCTGGGCATTCCTTTTGCCTACAAGGTGATCCACGCCCACGATGGCGAACTGAACTACGACAGCGCGCCGGGCGGTGGCACCCGCGTGCGCGTCCGGCTGCCCGGGGGCGAACACGCATGAGCGCGCCGCATATTCTGTTGCTGGAAGACGAAGGCGCGCTGGCACGTGCGCTGGATCGACGCCTGCGCCGCGACGGTTATACCGTCGCCGTCTGCGAGACGCTGGCCAACGCCAAGCTCGCCGCGCGTCGTCGCCGGCCCGATCTGGCCGTGCTCGATCTACGGCTGCCGGATGGCTACGGCCTCGATTTTCTCGAATGGCTGCGCGCGGAAGTCGCCGATATACCGGCTATCGTCATGACCGCGTTCGGCGAACTCGACGATGCCATCGCCGCTATGCGTCTCGGTGCGGTCGATTTCCTCAAGAAACCTCTCGATCTCGATGCGTTGCACCGGATTGCGGCTGATGCGCTGGCCCATGAGACGCCCGCCACGCGCGCTGCGGATACCAGGCACGGGGCAACGCCCACCGAAGACAGCGCATTGATCGGCGATAGCGCGGCCATGCGTACGGTCGCGGCCCAGCTCGACCGTATTGCCGCGCTGGCGACGAGCGATGCGCCACCGAACGTGCTCATCACCGGCGAGACGGGCACCGGCAAGGACCGGATCGCGCGCGTGCTGCATGGCCGGTCCGCACGGGCCGAGGCCGAATTCGTGCAGGTCGATTGCGCTGCCTTGCCGCGCGATCTGATCGAGGCCGAGCTGTTCGGCCACGAGAAGGGCGCCTTCACCAACGCGCATCGCGCCCGTCGTGGCCTGCTTGCGGCGGCGGGGCGGGGCACCGCGTTTCTCAACGAGATCGGTGAGCTGCCGATGGGTCTACAGGCCAAGCTGCTCACGGCGCTGGAGTCCCGCACCGTGCGCGAGATCGGCAGCGACACGGAGCGCGAGATTGATGCCTGGTTCGTGGCCGCGACCAATCGCGATCTCGCCGCACTCATGCAGACCGGCGAATTCCGTCAGGATCTCTACTATCGCCTCAACGTCCTTACGCTGCACTTGCCGCCACTGCGTGAACGTGGCGACGATATGATCGCGCTGGCCGAGCATTTCGTGGCCCGTACCGCGGCCCGACATGATCGCCCGGCACCACGCATGGCGAGTGATACGCGCGATGCGCTGCTCGGCCACGACTGGCCCGGCAACGTGCGCGAGCTGCGCCATGTAATCGAACGCGCCGTGCTCGTGCATGCCGAGGATGTGCTCGAAGCCGCACACCTGCAGCTACCCGCGCCGTGGGTTTCGCTATCTCGTGACGCTACTGACTCGATTCCAACGAGCGCTTCAGCATCGGCGGGCACGCTGGCCGATAACGAACGAGTACTCATCGAGCGCACGCTCGCCGAAAGTCGCCAGAACATATCCGAGGCGGCGCGCCGGCTGGGTTTGAGCCGAGGTGCGCTGCGTTACCGACTAGAGAAGTATGGGTTGGAAGGGCGCTAACGGCCCGCAGAGAGAATAGGAGCCGGTATCAGTAGCGTCTTTTAGTCTGGCCGCGTATTTAGCCCACGACTGATTCGGGCGGTTCCGGCCGTTCTCGATCGAGCAATGCTAATGCCCAAGCATGGTGTTTGACGCGGTCAAGCGGGTCTCTTCATCAGGCGCATAGGCTTCGAAGAAGATCTTGGCCAGTACGCTGACCAACTGCGCTTGCCCGCTCGTATCGCGTTCGCCGAGCGGCAGTACCACGGCTTCCATAATCGCGATGAAGGCCCGCGCGATTTCTTCCGGGGGCGCGTTCTGTTTCAGGCGATGGGCTTGCTGAGCGGCGATGACGTAGGTACCGATCTGTTTGCGTGCCTGCTGTTCGAAAGATGTCAGCACTTCTCGCGCTTCGGGGACCGCGGCGGTATTGGGCTTGAGCCAGTAGCCGCCGACACCGTCCGCTATGCGGCTATCCATGCTGAGGTGCTGCAACCCCTTGAACAGCAGGATCACACGCATTAGCGGATCGCTGGACGAGCAGGCGAACTGCAGCACGTGCGCGTCGAACAAGGCCACGAGCTGCATCATGCAGTCGGAATAGAGTGCGCCCTTGCCGGAAAAATGACCGTACAGCGCTGACTTGGTCAGGCGAGCCTCACGGGCAATGGCCACCAGCGATACGCCGTCGTAGCCAAACTGGCCGAACAGACGAAACGAAACGTTGCGTAGATGGGTGTGGGTGTCCCCCATCTCGGAGGCTGGGCGCCGTGCCATGAAGTCATCTTATCGAGTGGGGCTGGATAATATCATCCTTGTAATTGAACGATCGATCGTTTAATTTTAGAGCGCGATAAGGCTGAAAACATCGTCAAAGCAATAAACGGCCTACGGAGAAAACCATGAGTATTAACGCCGCCGACCTGGGTCGGACTACCGACTCGAAGAGATACCTCTGGCTTTGGGGCATCGTTGTAGCATTCCTGCCATTGATAGGCGGGAGCCTGGCTGAACTCACGGGCTGGACGGCGATGTGGTTCTTTGCGCCGGTCTTTCTTTACCTGCTGGTGCCGATTGCCGACTACTGGGTTGGCGAGGATTCGTCGAACCCCGACCAAAGCGTACTCACGCAATTGGAGTCCGATCCCTATTACCGCTGGTGTACGTACCTGTTCATTCCGGTGCAGTACGCGGTGACGATCTGGGCGGCGTGGCTCGTCGGAACCGGGATGCTGAGCTGGGTTGCGTTGGTCGGACTGACCTGGTCAACCAGCATCGTGTCCGGTGTGGCCATCAATACTGCACACGAGCTCGGCCACAAGAAGCCGGCGATCGAGCGGTGGTTTTCCAAGATCGCGCTCGCTCCAGTGGCCTACGGGCATTTCTTCGTCGAACACAACAAGGGTCATCACCGGCACGTGGCCACGCCCCACGATCCGGCGAGCTCCCGAATGGGCGAATCCTTCTACGCTTTTCTCCCTAGAACGATGGGCGGCAGCCTTCGTTCGGCATGGGAGATTGAGCGTCTGCGGTTAGAGCGCAGCGGCAAGTCGGTCTGGAGTGTGCACAACGACAATCTCCAAGCCTGGGCAATGACCGTGGTCTTGTACGGCACGCTCACCGTCGCGTTTGGCTGGGCGGTGCTGCCGTTCCTGCTGATACAAGCGTTCTTCGGCGCCGCGTTGCTCGAGGTCGTCAATTACCTGGAGCACTACGGGCTGTTACGACAGCGTGCAGCAGACGGCCGTTATGAACGGTGTCAGCCGCGTCATTCGTGGAACAACAATCACGTCGTCACGAATGTGCTGCTCTACCACCTGCAACGGCATTCCGATCATCACGCGCATCCCACCCGTCGTTACCAAGCGTTGCGGCATTTCGAGGATGCGCCCCAGCTGCCGACGGGTTACGCCGGCATGATCGTGCTGGCGTTTATTCCGCCGCTGTGGTTCCGGATTATGGACCCGCGCGTCGTAGCGCATCATCGGGGCGATCTTCGATACGCCAACCTACAGCCGGGCAAGCGCGAGACGCTGTTCAATCGTTACCCGGCACCGTTGGATGCCGCTACGAATGACCCCGGCTTGGCGCCGGCCGACGCGACCTCGCAAGAACACGTTGGCGAGAACCCAGAGCACCCGTCGACGAGCACGTCGCGCTTCGCGTGCGTGGAATGTGGCTATGTCTACGACGAGCGCGAAGGCTGCCCGAGCGAAGGCTTCGAGCCGGGCACGCCGTGGTCCCGTATCCCGGATTCTTGGGCATGCCCGCAATGCGCGGTGCGCGAAAAGGTCGATTTCATCCCCGCGGGCTCCTGAATCCAGCAAGTCCATGTGGCTATGGCTGCCCTGAAATTTCGGGTTGGCTAAAAGACGAGGCGCCGGCCTCGGATAACCGGCATAAAGCAATAAAGCACTAAGAGGAGATATGCATGCTGAGAGCACGTTCAGGTCTACGCGCAGCGACAGGGTTAACCCTGTGTGCCGCATTCTTTCTGATGGGTGCCGTTCAACCGGCCTGGTCTCAATCAGAGCAGAAAACGTTCTGCATCTATGACCCCATCGGGGCGAACGGCTTCATCTATCAGTCGTTCCAGGATTACATCGTGCAGGCGCGTAGCTGGGGTGTAGACCTCAATCCCCGCGCCTACACGGATGAGGCGGTCGCTGCCAACGATTTCAAAGCCGGCAAATGCGACATGACCGCCATCACAGGCGTACGCAATATTCATTTCGTGAAGTTTGCGGGCAGCCTCGACATGGCAGGCGGGCTGCAGACCTACGAACAGGAACGCACCGCCATCAAGGTAATGTCCAGCCCGAAAGCGGCCCAATACATGCAACAGGACGGCTACGAAGTCGCGGGCATCACGCCACTCGGCAAGGCGTTTCTGTTCGCTCGCGAAAAGAGCAGTCTGGATAGCCTCAACAAACTCGCGGGAAAGAAGATCGCGGTGATGTCGTACGACAAGCAGGCATCCACGTTGTCGAACGTGGCCGGTGCGTCTCCGGTTGGTGCGTCGATCGCGTCGTTCGGCCCGATGTTCAATAACGGTAGTGTGGATCTGGCCTATGCGCCTTCCTTCGCCTACAACGCGCTAGAGCTGTACAAGGGCTTGGGTGAGAACGGCGGCATCGCCGACTTCGTACTGGGTATGCTGTCCGCTCAAATCGTCATACATCAGGATGGTTTTGCTGATGACTTCGGCCAGAAATCGCGCACCTGGGTCATGCAGAACATGTTCGACAGCACCCTGCGGCGTGTAGAACGGGCCGATGCCGACATCCCGGACAAATACTGGGTGCAAGTCTCCGGGGATCGTGATGCCGAATATCGCGAGATGTTTCGCAATACGCGAGAGAAGCTCTGGGATCAGAACTGGTACAGCCATCGAACACAGCATCTTCTGAAGAAGATTCGTTGTTCGGCCAACAACGCCCTTTCGGAATGCAGCATGGCCAGCGAAGGCGGCGCCATCAACTGATCTAAAGAATCGACTTGTCTGCCCCACCTGTCGATGCCGGGCACTATCTGATCGAGATAGTGCCCGGTTTTTTTTGCACCAAATCTCAGAAAACGCGTTTCAAAGCCGAACTGCGTAGGCCGAATCTTTGGCGCTCCACCGAGCGGTGCGATGACTACCGGGTGCTTCCGTATCCGCCAGCGCGTTGGCCGACAACGAACGCAGACTGATAGGGCGCACGTTTCCGTAAACCAGCTAGAACATACTGGAGACCGCACGTCGGTTGGGTTCGAGCTGCGGCGCGTTGCGTTACCGGCTGGAGGAATACTGACTTGAAGGCCGCTAACGACCCAGGCTGTGTGAAAACGCTCCCACCGGCTAAACTTCTCGCAGGCTAT